>DATENC010000011.1:0-447212 GCA_035275265.1 Burkholderiales bacterium
GGGGGTGACCAAGGCTGCGCACGCGCTGCAGCAGCGCAAGCTGATCAGCTACCACCGCGGCGACATCAGCGTGCTGGACCGCGCGGGGCTCGAAGCGGCCGCCTGCGAATGCTACGAGGTCGTCAAGGACATGCATGACGGGGCTGTCCCGGGACCTTCAAGCGCAACCGCACCGCGCAAGGGCAGCGGCAGCGCCGGTCTGCACCGCAACGACAACGGCATGAACTCCGAGATGAATTCACTGCAAGAAGTTCAGGCTGCGGGCAGCGACCCGGAGCAACGAGACGCTCGCTGAGACCGACGAGCAGCCCGAAGTGCATGTGCACCAGATCACAGAACGGAAAGGAACTTCTTGGCATGCGGCCCTCGTTTTCGGGTGGTGGAAACCTCGGCCACACATGAGAACTTGATCAGCCTTCCGTGCGTCTGATCAATTCAGACTTCAAACAATTTGGCCGATTGAGTTGAGCCAAGGCACCTCCGAGCCTGGCAGCATCGCTAGATTTCCCGCATCAGGTCCGCATGCCTTCCAGCAGCGACGCAAGATCTTCGGCGTGTTCCTCTTCGGCAGCGAGTATCTCCTTGAGCATTTGCTGGGTAGTGGGATCATGCTCGCCCAGATAGGCGATCATTTCGCGATAGCTCTCAATCGCGATGCGCTCGGCGATCAGGTTTTCCTTGATCATCGAGTTCAGGGTGTCCCCCTCGACGTATTCGGCGTGGCTGCGTGCGCTCAATCCATCGGGAGAAAAGTTGGGTTCACCCCCCAATTCGATAATGCGCTTTGCTAGGCGATCGGCATGGGTCATTTCCTCACCCGCATGCTCCAGAAATTCCGCTTTGACCGGATCAGAATGGATCCCCTTCGCCATGAAGTAGTGACGCTTGTAGCGCAGAACGCAGACCAACTCAGTGGCAAGACCCTCATTCAGCATTCTGATTACCGCCTCGCGGTCGGCCGCGTAGCCCTTGGTCACGGCCCCCTCTTCGATATTCTGGCGGGCGCGCTTACGCAATGCCTGGATGTCGGACAATACGGCTCCATTTCCAGCGGAAATCTCGTTCAAAGACTGTTTCATTTTCGACTCCTTTATGTCTGACCAATGGCGGGAAACCGGGCCCGTGCCTGTCGCTGGTGGCGCTTTGACCTTCCCACCGGCCCTTTTCATGTCGCGAGAGGCTCTCCTTCTGCGTCCAAGAGTTCCTCGGCGGCGGCGGCGGACAGCTCGAAACGGCGGGTTGCCTCTTCCCAATCGACCACCGACCACCAGGCCTTCAGGTAGTCGGGGCGACGACTTTCATATTGCAGATAGTAGGCGTGTTCCCAGACGTCATTCACCAGCAGCGGAAAGCGATCCTGCATCATCGGGTTGTCGTGGCCTGACGTGGTGATCACCTCGAGCTTGCCGCCATCCTGGGGGTTTCGGGCCAGCCATACCCATCCTGACCCGAACAGTTTGGCGCCGTCTTCCTCGAACCGGTTTTTGAACGCGGCAACACTTCCAAAATCGCGATTGATCGCTTCGCGAAGCGGATCTTTGGGTCCGGTGGATCCGCCCGGTTTCATGGCTCGCCAGAACATGCTGTGATTGACGTGGCCTCCTGCGTTATGCTGGACCGCCGTCCTGATTTTTGCGGGCACTTTATTCAGGTTACGCAGCAGCCATGACGCCGGAGAATCCCGAAATTCCGGAAATTTCTCCAACGCCCCATTCAACTTCTCTACATACGATCCATGGTGAATGTCGTGATGCAGGATCATGGTGCGTGAATCGATGCAGGGTTCCAGCGCGGCATAGTCATACGTCAAGGGTGGCAGGTGATGTTTTTTCGGATTTTCCGCGGCTGGGTGCTTACGGGCTGGTTGATTCATGGCAGCGCTCCAAAATAAGGAAACTTGCAGACAGGCAATGAGTCCGATAGGAATCTCCGGTTCATGGTGGCTGGCAGGCCCGATATCCGAATCCGACGCTACTCTCTTCCTGTTCCGGGTCTGACGGTCAATACGGCGGCATAAGGGATTGATTTTCCGTCCTGTGTCGGGATTCTGCGCCGCCACCAAGAGACGGGCACCGATCGACGGCAATTATCCAGACGCAATGCGGATTTCTCCGTGCGGCAGCGTACATACGGCGAGAGACGTGTTCGTCATGCTTTGCCGGCTCCGCTCGCAGGAGAAACGCTGCGTATGGAAACCTTTCGATCTGCATTGAGGGAGACACGGCAAATCCGGCCGCTGGTCAAATCGGAGAGGGGAAAACACTTGGCGCGCTCCGACGAATGAAGGAAATATTGAAGTTGAGCGGCAAGAATCTTCGTGAAGTGTCAGCGGACCTTTGGGTGCGGCTGCGTGAACGCGTGGCGAAAAATAAATCCGCCGGCGACGAGCAGCCACTGCGGTCGGAATTGTTCAGCAGTGAACAGATGCAGAGTCATGGCAGGACCCTGGCGGGCACGCACATTTTGGGACCTGGAACCCCTGACCGGCTCCTGAAGCGGCTGGCCGAGAATGAAGGCGTCCTGATTGACACCTGCGAGCTGCTGACAGCCGCAGTCACGGCGGATTGCCAGATTACGCCCGCCGGCGAATGGCTCCTCGACAATTTCTATCTGATCGAAGAGCAGATTCGAACGGCCAAAAGACACCTGCCTAAGGGTTACAGCCGGGAATTGCCACGCCTAGCTAACGGCCCTTCGGCCGGGCTTCCGCGGGTCTATGACATCGCGCTGGAGACGATTGCGCACGGCGATGGGCGCGTTGATCCGGAAAGCCTTCGGCGGTTCGTCGCGTCCTACCAGTCGGTCACGCCACTCAAGTTAGGCGAATTGTGGGCGATCCCGATCATGCTACGCTTGGCATTGATCGAGAATCTCCGGCGCGTTGCCGCTCACAGCCGCGCTGGCAGGATCGACCGAAACCTGGCCGGTTTCTGGGCCGACCAGATGATAGAGATCGCTGACAAGGATCCGAAGAGTCTGATTCTGGTGATCGCGGACATGGCGCGTTCGAGTCCGCCGATGTCGACCCCATTCGTTTCGGAGTTTACGCGCCGGCTGCAGTGGCAGAGCCCGGCACTGGCGTTGCCACTGACGTGGATTGAGCAACTGCTGTCCGAATCGGGCCTGACGATCGAGCAATTGGTGCAGTCGGGAAACCAGCAACAGGCCGCAGACCAGGTTTCCGTCAGCAACAGCATCGGAAGTCTGCGTTTCCTGGGGGCGATGGACTGGCGCGACTTCGTCGAGACGCTAAGCGTTGCCGAGCAAAAACTGAGAGAGGATCCCGGCGCCGTCTACGGCAAGATGAATTTTGCCACCCGTGACCAGTATCGTCATGCCGTGGAGAAGATCGCCAAGCATAGCCATTTGTCCGAAGCGGACGTGGCAGACAGGGCGATCCAGCTCGCCCACGAGGGCGCAGTCCGCAGAGGGAACAATGACCGAACTGCGCACGTGGGTTTTTACCTTATTGACAAGGGACTGCGGGAACTCGAACGGAGCGTAGAGGCGCGTTTTTCCACCGTCGAGGAATTCGCGAGAGCGGCGGGCCGCGTGCCCTTGTTGCTGTACGTGGGCGCGATCACACTTTTCACATTGATGTTCGGCGGGGGCCTGTTGGTGCAGGCGCCTCTCACGGGCGGGCCGGATTGGGCGCTCGTGCTGCTGGGTTTCGTGGCGCTGCTGTCCGTGAGTCAACTTGCGGTAGCGCTGGTGAACTGGCTGACGACATTGCTGGCATCGCCGAAGACGCTGCCGCGCATGGACTTTTCCCGGGGAATCCCGCCGGAGTCGAGCACGCTGGTAGTGGTTCCGACAATGCTGAACAGTCCTCAGAGCATCGAGGATCTGGTCGAGGCATTGGAAGTCCGGTTCCTGGCCAATCGGGATGACAATCTGCGCTTCGGCCTGCTCACCGATTTTGAGGACGCACGCGCGGAATCGTTACCGGAGGACAAGGCGTTGTTGCAGCTGGCCGCAGCGCGAATTGAGCAACTGAATGAAAAGTACCCGAGTGTCATCGGTGACGCGTTCTTTCTTTTTCATCGCCCGCGGCGCTGGAATCCACGCGACCGGATGTGGATGGGCTACGAGCGCAAACGCGGGAAGCTGGCGGATTTGAATTTGCTGTTGCGCACGGGCGCAACCGATCGCTTCTCACTTGTCGTCGGCAATACCGGCCCGTTGGCGAACGTGAAGTATGTCATTACCCTCGACACGGATACGCAACTCCCACGCGACTCGGCGCGGAAGTTCGTGGGTGCGCTTGCACATCCTCTCAATCACGCGCATTACGACGAAGACAGGCAACGGGTCTGTGAGGGGTACGGCATCCTGCAACCACGCATGGGCGTGAACCTGCCCAGTACCAACCGTTCACGGTATGCCCGCTTGCAGGGGGATGAAGCCGGAATCGACCCGTATACGCGCGCCGTCTCCGACGTCTACCAGGACCTGTTCGGTGAAGGCTCGTTCATCGGCAAGGGCATTTACGATGTCGATGCGTTCGAGCAGTCGCTCAAGGATCGCTTTCCCGAGAACCGCATCCTCAGCCACGATCTTCTCGAAGGTTGTTACGCCCGCGCGGCGCTGGTGAGCGATGTGTTGTTGTACGAGGAATACCCTTCCGGTTACAGCGCGGACGTGAGCCGCCGGCACCGCTGGATTCGCGGCGATTGGCAGGTTGCGGGCTGGCTGCTGCCGCGCGTGCCGGGACCTGGCCGCAGCCGGCAGAAGAACCCGCTTTCGGGTCTGTCGCGATGGAAACTCTTCGACAACCTGCGGCGTAGTCTCGTTCCGGCGGCGCTGACACTTCTGTTGCTGCTAGGTTGGACGGACTTGTCGACGGCCTGGTCATGGACGCTGGCGGTGATCGGAATCATCCTGATCCCTTCCTTGATTGCCTCTGTTTTGGAGATTTTTCGGAAGCCCGTAGATGTGCTGTTACGTCAGCATCTCGACGCCGTCATACACGGCATCGGCCGAAGCCTCGCAAGAGGGGCTTTTTCGCTCGCGTGCCTTCCCCATGAGGCGATATTCAGCCTGGATGCGATTGCGCGCGCGACGGGACGGATGCTGTTCACGCGCAAGCGGCTGCTGGAGTGGTATCCGTCGAGCGCTATGGACCGCAACGGCCACACCAGCCTCGCCGCTTCTTTCCGGTCGATGTGGGCCGCCCCAATTATCGCCATTTCCACGGCACTGGTTCTGCTGCTCTCGATACCGGCTGCGCTGGGAGTGGCGGGACCCTTACTTGTCTTATGGCTGATCTCGCCAGCCATTGCCTGGTGGATCAGCCGGCCACTCGTCCGTCGTGAAGCAAGGCTCACGGCCGGTCAGACCTTCTTTCTGCGCAAGCTTTCGCGCAAGACCTGGGCGTTTTTCGAGGCCTTCGTCGGGCCGGAAGATCATTGGCTGCCGCCGGATAATTATCAGGAGTATCGCGGTCCCACGGTGGCGCACCGCACGTCGCCCACGAACATGGGACTGTCGCTGCTCGCGAATCTGTCCGCATACGACTTCGGTTACATACCGGCCGGGCAACTCATCGAGCGCACGACGAATGCATTGCGCACGATGCAAACAATGGAACGGCACCGCGGTCACTTCTATAACTGGTATGACACGCTTTCGTTGAAACTCCTGCACCCCGCCTACATTTCCACCGTGGACAGCGGGAACCTCGCGGGCCATCTTCTGACATTGCGTCCGGGTCTGCTCTCGCTCCCCGATCAGCCCATCGTCGGGGAGCGATGGTTTGATGGGTTTCGCGACACGCTAGGCATTCTGATGGATGCCGTGGAAGGCGTCAGGCCGGCTTCGCTTAGTGAATTTGAGAAGGATCTGGAGTCCGTCCGCGATTCTCTGCCGACGACACTCGCCGCCGCCTGGTCCCTCCTCGACAGGCTAACAACGCGCGCGACCGAATACGCCGGCAGTTTCGACGCTGAGCCGGTGACCGATGCGGGCTGGTGGGCATCCGCACTTGCCCGCCAATGCCGGAATGCACTCGATGAACTGACATTTCTCGCCCCTTGGACGGCGCTGCCGGCTCCGGGGCACCTCGACGACTTCGCTGGTATTGGGCATATCCCGACGCTGCGCGAACTGGCCATTCTGGAACCGGCGGTGTTGCCGGCCATCGAGGGTCGACTCGAAGCGAATGCCACGGCCGCGGAGCGCGAGTGGCTGGGAGAACTTCGGCGGCTGATCACCGAAGCCAGCCGTCGCGCGCGGGATCGGATGGCGGCAGTCGAGCGCCTGGCACACCAAGCCGGCGAGTTCGCCGCGAGCATGAAGTACGACTTCCTGTACGACAAGGCATCCCGTCTGCTGACGATCGGTTACAACGTCGATCAGTTGCGGCGGGACTCCAGTTACTACGATCTGCTGGCCTCGGAAGCGAGATTGGTCAAGTTCGTCGCAATTGCGCAGGGACAAATACCGCAGGAGAGCTGGTTTGCGCTCGGCCGCCTGCTCACGACGACCGGCGCTGGACCGATCCTCTTGTCGTGGAGCGGTTCGATGTTCGAGTACCTGATGCCGCTCCTGGTGATGCCTACCTATGAGAACACGCTGCTTGATAAGACGTACAAGGCTGCGGTGGAGCGCCAGATCGAGTACGGGGGACAACGAGGCGTGCCTTGGGGTATGTCTGAATCCGGTTACAACCTGGTCGACGTTCAGCTCAACTACCAGTACCGCGCCTTTGGTGTGCCTGGTCTTGGGCTCAAACGCGGACTGGGTGAGGACCTGGTGATTTCGCCCTATGCCTCGGCGCTCGCGTTGATGGTCGCGCCCGAGGCGGCGTGCATGAATCTGCGGCGGCTCGCGGCCGCGGGCCTCGAAGGGAAATTCGGCTTTTATGAAGCCATTGACTTCACCCCCTTACGCCAACGACGTGGTGAATCCAGCACCGTGGTTCGTTCTTACATGACCCACCACCAAGGGATGAGCCTGCTCTCCCTGGCCTACCTGCTTCTCGACCGTCCGATGCAGAAACGGTTCGCGTCGGACCCGTTGCTCCAGGCGACTCTGTTGCTGCTCCAGGAGCGAGTCCCCAAGGCTACGGCACTCTATTCGCACACCGTCCAGTTTTCCGACATTCGACCCACTTCCGCTGCCGCGGAGACGCCGATCCGCGTTTTCAGCAGCCCCGACACGCCGATACCGCAGGTGCAGTTGTTGTCCAACGGCAGGTACCACGTGATGGTCACGAACGCGGGAGGCGGCTACAGTCGCTGGAAGAATCTCGCCGTGACCCGCTGGCGCGAAGACAGCACCTGCGACAACTTCGGCACATTCTTGTATCTGCGCGACGTGGCGAGCGGGGAGTTCTGGTCAAACGCACACCAGCCGACCCTCAAACCAGCGGAAACCTACGCGGCGATTTTCTCGGAGGGGCGTGCGGAATTTCGCGCTCGCTCCCTCGATTTCGACACCCATACCGAAATCGTGGTTTCGCCGGAGGATGATATCGAACTGCGCCGCGTTCATATCACCAATCACTCACGCAACCGCAGAACGATCGACGTGACAAGTTACGCCGAAGTGGTTCTCGCGCCCTCGGCCGCGGAAGCATTGCATCCGGCGTTCAGCAATCTGTTTGTACAGACCGAGATTATTGAACAGCGGCGCGCAATCCTGTGCACGCGCCGGCCGCGCTCAGTCGGCGAATCGGCACCCTGGATGTTTCACCTGATGGCCGTGCACGGTGCGGAAATCGCAGAGATCTCCTACGAGACGGACCGCATGCAGTTCATCGGCCGCGGCAACACCGTCGCCACACCGCATGCAATGAATGGCTCTGCACGGCTTTCGGGCAGTCAGGGTTCGGTCTTGGATCCGATTGTCGCCATCCGCTATCGCACCACACTTGAACCCTATGAATCGGTAACGATCGACATGGTGTCCGGTATCGGTGAAACCCGGGACGTCGCGTTGAGCCTGGTCGAGAAATATCAGGACCGGCGTCTGGCGGATCGGGTTATGGAGTTGTCATGGACCCACGCCCAGGTGGTGCTGCGTCAGATCAATGCCACCGAAGCAGACGCGCAACTCTACGGACGCCTCGCCAGTTCTGTTATCTACGCCAACTCCTCGCTGCGAGCCGATGCCGCCGTCCTCATCAAAAACCGCCGCGGCCAATCCGGTCTATGGGGCTATGCGATTTCCGGCGATTTGCCGATCGTGCTGCTGCAGATCGGCGACCCGGCCCATATCGACCTGGTACGTCAACTGGTACAGGCGCACGCGTACTGGCACTTGAAGGGTCTCGCCGTGGACCTGGTAATCTGGAACGAAGATCGCGCCGGTTACCGGCAACTGCTCCAGGAACAAATCATGGGACTGATCGCCGCGGGGGTGGAAACCCACGTGATCGATCGGCAAGGCGGCGTGTTTGTGCGGCCGGCAGAGCAGATATCGGACGAAGATCGCGTACTGCTGCAAACGGTGGCCCGCGCGATTATCAGCGGTAGCCGCGGAACACTGGCCGAACAAATCAATCGCCGTGGCCCGGCGGAAGTACGCGTCGCGCGATTCGTACCCACTCGAATCCAGCGTTCCGAGACTGTCACAACTACCGCGACGGCGCGCACCGATCTGCTGCTGTTCAATGGGCTGGGTGGGTTTACTCCAGACGGGCGCGAATACGTCATTTCCACGGCACCTAACCAGGTGACTCCGGCGCCGTGGTCCAACGTGTTGGCAAATCCCCAGTTCGGAACCGTCATCTCCGAGAGCGGACTGGGCTATACCTGGAGCGAGAATGCTCACGAATTCCGCCTTACGCCCTGGCACAACGACCCGGTGAGCGATACCAGTGGAGAGGCCTACTACATCCGCGACGAGGAACGGGGCCACTTCTGGTCTCCCACGCCGCTTCCCAGCCGCGGGGCAACGCCTTACGTCACCCGCCACGGATTTGGCTACAGCGTTTTCGAGCATACCGAGCGCGGTATTCGCACTGAGTTTTGGATTTATGTGGCCCTTGATGCCGCGGTCAAGTACGCAGTGCTGAAAGTGCGCAACGAATCGAGCCGACCCCGCCGGCTCTCCGTTACCGGTTATGTCGAATGGGTACTGAGAGATCTACGGCCGAAATCGGCCATGCATGTGATTACCGAAATTGACGCGAACAGCGGAGCGCTATTGGCGCGCAACCCTTACAACACGGAGTTCCCCGACCGTACCGCATTCTTCCAGGTAGACGATGCCACTCGAACCATGAGCGGCGATCGCACCGAGTTTCTCGGGCGCAATGGCACGCTCAGCAACCCTGCCGCGATGACCCGCTCACGGCTCTCCGGCAAGGTGGGCGCGGCCCTGGATCCCTGTGGCGCGATTCAGGTTCCATTCGAGCTGGCCGCAGGACAAGAGCGCGAGATCCGATTCACGCTCGGCGTAGGCCAGGACATCACCGACGCAAGAACGCTGTTGCGCAGTTTTCGGGGATCGGTAGCGGCACGCAGCACCCTGGAAAACGTCTGGCGATACTGGACTCAGACACTGGGTGCCGTGCAGGTGGAAACACCAGACAAGTCTCTCGACGTCCTGACCAACGGCTGGCTCTTGTACCAGACCTTGGCGTGCCGTCTCTGGGCGCGAAGCGGATACTACCAATCGGGAGGCGCGTTCGGCTTCCGTGATCAGTTGCAGGACGCGATGGCGCTCGTACATACCGAGCCGCAGCGGCTGCGTGCGCAACTGCTGCTGTGCGCGAGCCGTCAGTTCCTCGAGGGCGATGTCCAGCACTGGTGGCATCCCCCAGTGGGCCGGGGCGTACGCACGCATTGTTCGGATGATTACCTCTGGCTTCCGCTGGCAACGTGTCGTTACGTGCTGACCACCGGGGACACCGGCGTGCTGGATGAATCCGTTCACTTCCTCGAGGGCCGTCCTGTCCCTCCCGAGGACGACTCGTACTATGATCTTCCCGGCCGTTCTGGCGAAGCGGCCAGCCTGTATCAGCACTGCGTGCAAGCCATTCTGATGGGCCTGCGGTTCGGTGAGCACGGTCTGCCGCTTATCGGCTCCGGTGACTGGAACGACGGCATGAACCTCGTCGGAATACACGGCAAAGGTGAGAGCGTGTGGTTGGGATTTTTCCTCTATGACGTACTCAGGCGATTCAGCGCCATTGCACGCCTGCGCGACGACAAGACTTTCGTTGAACGCTGTCAGAAAGAGGCGGAACAACTGCGCAAAAACATCGAGCAGCATGCTTGGGACGGCGACTGGTATCGCCGCGCTTACTTCGACGACGGCAAGCCCTTGGGTGCGGCCGGCAATGTCGAATGCCAGATTGATGCAGTGGCACAAAGCTGGTCAGTGCTGTCAGGCGCAGGCGATCCGACGCGCGCGCGCATGGCCATGGAGTCAGTGGACAGGCGCCTGGTTCGGCGGGAGCACGCGCTGATCCAGCTTCTGGATCCACCATTCGACAAGTCGGAATTGGATCCCGGCTATATCAAAGGGTACGTTCCCGGAGTGCGGGAGAACGGCGGCCAGTATACGCATGCCGCAATCTGGACTGCGATGGCATTCGCCGCATTGGGCGATAGCCGTCGCGCCTGGGAACTCACCGCAATGATCAATCCGGTGAATCATGCGCAATCGCCTGAGGGCGTCGCCACCTACAAAGTGGAACCCTACGTAGTCGCGGCCGATGTCTACGCGGTCGCTCCGCACACCGGTCGTGGTGGATGGTCGTGGTATACGGGTTCGGCTGGCTGGATGTATCGGCTGATCGTGGAATCGTTGCTTGGGCTTACGCGGGCAGGCGAGAAACTGTGCTTGGCCCCGTGTCTTCCCGAAGACTGGGAAGGGTTCACGGTTCGCTATCGGTTTCGCCAAACGGTGTACCACATCGCCGTTTTGCGGATAGGCACGGGAGACAGCGAGCCAGGCGTAACGGTCGATGGGGTAGAGCAACACGACGGGGCCATTCCGCTGATCGACGACCATAAAGAACACTCGGTACAGGTGAAGCTCGCCGTTATCGACGCCCGTGCGACGTAGGGCGTGTGGGGTCCCTCCATCCCCGAGTGCTTCGGAAATGCATGCTGGTCATCAGTTCGTTGGATTTCGGCCGGTGAATCAGAGAGTTGATAAACGACAATACTCAGCGTGCGAGAATAGGTTCGCGCGCTTCGAGGTTGTGGTTCTTTGCCTATGTGTCATGCACAGCTTCCGTCTCGCTCGTGGCACCATGGCCACACGAGACAGTTGCCGCCGAAGAATTGTGTCCGCGCCAATTGCTCCATAGTCGAGCAGGATCAAAAACGGCCACCCAACCAAAGTTCAATGACCGCCCATTCGGGCCAACCGCATCTCATGTTCCACCTTAAATATAGGCCTTAACTATCAGATTTAACACATGTCTGAAGAATATTTCATGCGCGCCGCGGTGACGCTTGCGGAACAGGCGCGCAGAGCGGGCGAAGTCCCAGTAGGAGCCGTTGTCGTACGCGACGGCGTCGTCATCGGCAGTGGTTTCAATTCCCCTATCAGCCGCCACGATCCTTCAGCACACGCGGAGGTTCTGGCGCTGCGCGCCGCGGCGACCGCGTCGGGCAATTACCGCCTCACAGGTTGCGCGCTCTACGTCACCCTCGAGCCCTGCGTCATGTGTTCCGGAGCGATCCTGCAGGCGCGCATCGGCCGGCTGATTTACGGGGCGTCGGATCCCAAGACCGGCGCATGCGGCAGTGTCTTGAACCTGTTTGCTGAGCCCAGGCTGAATCACCACACCGCCGTCGAGGGGGGCATGCTTGCCGAGGAATGCGGACGGCTGCTAAAGATCTTCTTTCAGGAACGCAGAGGGGCGAACGGACAGTGAAATCCATCGTCGTGCATGTGCCTGCACAAACGCTGGAAGTATTCGAGGATGGCAGCCTGATGCGGCGCTACCTGGTTTCGACCTCGGAAAGAGGCACTGGGGAAAAGAAAGGCAGTTTCTGCACGCCGCGCGGCCGACATCTTGTGCGTGCCAGAATCGGTGCCGGAGCACCAGTCAATACCGTGTTCGTCAAACGGCGCCCAACCGGCGAGGTGTACAGCCCGGAACTGGCGATGCGCTTTCCCGACCGCGATTGGATTCTGACCCGCATCCTTTGGCTCTCCGGGTGTGAACTCGGTTTCAATCGCCTTGGCGAAGTGGACACCATGCGCCGCTACGTATATATCCACGGGAGCCCGGATTCTGCGGAGATGGGCAGACCCGGCTCGATCGGCTGCATCCGCATGCACAACCGCGACATCGTCGAATTATTCGAGTTTATCGAAGCCGGAACGCGGGTCGATATACTCGATCTGCGACCCGTTTGAGCGCGCCGTTCGTGTCTGCAGCTCGGCAGGTCGTGCTGGCGGACCAATTTCAACCAACCAGGAGTGCCAATCAATGCGGCTGAAGGACAAGGTTTGCATTATCACCGGCTCGGCGCGCGGAATCGGACACGCCACTGCCCTCAAGTTTGCGAAGGAGGGGTCCCGGGTGGTGGTTTGCGACCTCGACCGAAAAGCAGTGGACGCGGTTGTGGCGGAGATCCAAAGCGGTGGCGGCGATGCGATCGGATTCGTGGTCAACGTAGTCGACAAGGCCAGCATTGCCGCCATGGTCAAAGGCGTGATGTCCCGGTACGGGCGCATAGATGCGCTGGTGAACAACGCCGGTATCGTCGAGGACTCGCAGTTCCGGAAAATGTCCGACGAGCAGTTCGACCGTGTCATCGATGTCAACCTGAAAGGCACGTACAACTGTACCCGTGCAGTGGTGGACGTGATGCTGGCGCAGAACTCCGGTGTTATCCTGAATGCCTCGTCTGTCGTTGGTTTGTATGGCAACTTCGGACAGACCAACTACGCCGCGAGCAAGTTCGGCGTGATCGGCATGGCCAAGACCTGGGCGCGCGAACTGGGTCGCAAGGGCATCCGTGCCAATGCGGTGTGTCCAGGGTTCGTCGAGACCCCGATCCTGGGGACCATCCCGGACAAGGTGATGCGGGCACTGGTCGAACGCGTGCCATTGGGTCGTCTGGCAAGACCGGAAGAAATCGCCAATACCTACGCGTTTCTCGCATCGGACGAGGCCAGTTACATCAACGGCGCGGTGATCGAAGTGGGTGGCGGCGCCGCCATCTAGCTGCCGCTCTTCACGTCTGGAACGCTCTCGACCATTCATGGCTGCGCCCAGCGTCCGTGCCGCCGACTGGAACGTTGATCGGGCCGCGTTGCGCGCGGTGCGCGAGCAGGTGTTTGTGCGCGAGCAGGCTGTACCAATCGAGTTGGAGTGGGACGAATTCGATCCGCTGTGCCAGCACGTGGTGGCCGAAGCCGCAAGCCAGGCGATCGGCACAGGACGTCTGCTTCCGGACGGACACATCGGCCGCATGGCGGTCCTGGAGTCGTGGCGAGGACAGGGCGTAGGCAGCGCGTTGCTCGAGGCGTTGCTGCAAATCGCGCGCAACCGCGGTATTCGTCGGGTGAGGCTCAACGCGCAGTCGCGTGCGGTGACGTTCTATCTGCACCACGGTTTTGTCGCGGAAGGAGAGGAATTTATCGAGGCCGGCATTCCACACCGCACGATGTGGCGCGACGTCTAATTGTCGGACATAGGCGGCGAAAATGCTGGCGCGAGCGTGAAGCGGAAACGCCGATCCTCGAGCAGTGCTGCGCTGGCGTCGAACGAGCGCTCGTGCAAACTCGCCTCGCCGCTATATGCAATCAGGAGCACCGAGGAGGCCCGCGTACCGTAGCCCGGCGCGCGGATGAAGGCCGAGGATAGCAATTTCTCCCAGTCGCGGCTGACGCCGGTTTCCGGCAAGTCGGCAGCAGCGGCGGGCTGGCAGTCGGCGAGCACCGCCAGCAGCCGCTCCGTCGGATCGGTTGCATTGCCGGCGATCAAGGCCTCCATTTCGCGCTTGCCGCGCTCGACCTTCGGCCAGGACGTGTCCAGCAGGTGATTGCTCAGGCCGTAGATCCCCGGCTCAAGCACTCGCGCTCGCGCGCCGCGGTTGGAAACGTAATGGACGCCTTGGGAATCGCCGACCAGTAGATTGAACCCGTGATATTCGGTCCCGGCGTTGGTGAGGGCGGCGGCATAGGACGCCGCGGTAGAACTTTCCAGCAGATAGCGCGCCACCAGTTGCCCGCGCGAGCGTGTTCCGGTCTCGGTGCGCGTGCCTTCACGGAAATTGGTAACAGCCGCCCACCGGCCGTCGCGCGTCACGCCCATCCAGGTCCCACCTTTTTCCAGATCGCGGCCGGCGAGAACGTGCGGCGCATCCGTCCAGTAGTGCGCGGATTCTGTCGACCGCGCGAAGAACTCGTCCCGATTGGCGGCAAGTACCAACGCATGTCCCGGAACGGCACGATGCGCAAACAAGATCAGGCACATGGTTCTTTGAAGCACTCAGTACAGCGTCGGCTGCCGGGCTCGAGAAAGACTTCCACGTTCATTTCGCCGATCAGGCGATCCAGCTCCGCTTCGAACACCGGCGCATCGTTCACCCCTTCGTAGACTTCCATCCACAATTTCGGTTCGTCGCGTTTGGTCAGCAGCCGGCCGTGGACCCCGCAGCGCGCCAGCAATTGAGACTGCATGCTGCGCACCACAATCCCGGCCCGTTGCGGCTGTGTCACGCGGTAGTAAATGTAATAACAGAGGGCCAAGATTCAGATTGTGTCGCTGGGCGGCGAGATTTTTACGCCGGGGCCATCGGCGTTACGCAATCTCAGTTGGTCGCCATCCATGCCGGTCTGGACCACCGCCAGCAGGTCGGTGCCGCCATCCGGCGCGGGCGCGGCATTCACTACCACGCCGCGGGCCTGTCCATCCGCGCTCAACAGGGCATCTGCGGCCGCTGCGGGACCTTCGCAGTGGCCGAAGCGCAGCGCGCGCTTGACTTCGCCAAGGTAATGCGTGCGCGCCACGATTTCCTGCCCTGGATAACACCCTTTCTGGAAATCGACACCGCCGAAACTGTCGAGCGCTACCATTTGCGGAACGAACTGCTCACGGGTTGCGGCAGTGATCCAGGGGATACCGGCCCGGATCTGGAGCCAGTTCCAGCCGTCCATTCCGACCGGAGTGGCCATGTGGGCAAGCAAGTCCCAGGTCCCGGACATTTCCGCCAGTGGCGCGACGACCAGAAACGCGCCTCCGGGCAAACGCAACAGCGTCCCGACGGGATACTGAACCGATTCGAGTGGCAGGCGAGGAGGCTCGCCCACGGACTTCCGCAGCACCGCGACCGCATCCGGGCCGGCGACACCGATCGCACGCAGCGTGGTTTCGCGCTCGATCTCAACCCGGGCCCGCAGCACGAACTTGCGAAGTCGCTCGGCCAGCACTGCGAGCGAATCGGCGGGCAGATGCATCAGGTAAGCTTGCGGTGCGTGTGCCAGCAGAAAATCTGCAATCAAGCGACCCTTAGGGGTGCAATAGCCGCCATAGCGCGCCGTAGTCGGCGTAACCTCCAGCACGTTGCAGGTCAATTGTCCCTGCAGAAAGGTCTGAGCGTCGGCGCCGGAAAAGCGCAGGAGTTCGAAATGGTTCAGCGGGCAGATCACGGCGCCCGACCTGGCAGCCGCGAGTTCGCTACGAGGATCGCCAAAGTGCGCGTGTGAGGTGTCGCCGACTTGGTTCCAAGAGTGTGCCATTGGTCAAGAATCCGCTTTCGGGCGATTATAAGTCCACAGGTTGAGGATACTGTTTGCTGCGCATTGGCATCGCCTCGTCACCCGCGCTCGCGGTCCTGTTGGGAATCGCGCACCTCGGCGCCGGCGCGTGCGTAGTCGCTTTCCTCCCGGCATGGTGGGCGGTGGCGGTGCTGGTCACCGCACTTTGCGCAAGCCTGGTTTTCCATTTGCGCCGGGACGCGCTACGGTCGTCGGCCGATGCGGTGATCGAAGTGACGCTGCGCGACCACGGTCGCTGCGAACTGCTGACCCGCGGCGGGACAGTGCTCGAAGGCACGGTAGCGGGCTCATCGTTCGTATCCGCTTTGTTCACGGTAGTCAACGTGCGGCTGGACGGCCAGCGCAGACTTCGCTCCGTGGTGGTGATGCCGGACTGCGCTGCGGCGGAAGAACGGCGCAAATTGCGCGTCTGGTTGCGCTATCGGGCACGCCCGGAAACGTCCGATTCAGCCTCCCTGTAACACGGTGTCGCGCGCCACCGGAAGTTGCTTGGGATAGTCACGGCTGAAATGCAGGCCCCGGCTCTCGTGCCGCAGCATGGCGCTTCTTACGATCAGGTCGGCGGTAGCCACCAGGTTGCGCAGGTCGAGCAGGTCCGCAGTGACCCGGAAATTGGAGTAGTACTCCTGGATCTCCTCAGTCAGCAGACGAATGCGGTGCTGCGCGCGTTCCAGGCGTTTGTTAGTGCGGACGATGCCGACGTAGTCCCACATGAAGCGCCGCAACTCGTCCCAGTTGTGCGAAATCACGATTTCCTCGTCCGCATCGGTGACGCGGCTTTCATCCCACTGTGGCAGGGTCGGGCCAGGGGGGCTCTGCTGACCGAGGATGTGGCGGGCACCGGCGCGGCCGAGTACCAGACATTCCAGCAGCGAGTTGCTGGCGAGCCGGTTGGCGCCGTGCAGGCCCGTGTGCGCGGTCTCGCCCACTGCATACAGGCCGGCAAGGTCTGTACAGGCGTTCTTGTCCGTCTGGATACCGCCGCAGGTGTAGTGCGCAGCCGGAACCACAGGAATAGGCTGACGCGCGATGTCGATACCCAGTTCCAGGCAACGGGTGTAAATGTTGGGGAAGTGTTCTTTCAAGAAGCCGACGGGCTTGTGCGTGATGTCCAGATAGACGCAGTCCAGCCCCCGCTTCTTCATCTCGAAGTCGATGGCACGAGCCACTACGTCGCGCGGCGCCAATTCGGCTCGCGGGTCGTGCGCCGGCATGAACCGGCTGCCATCCGCAAGACGGAGCAACCCGCCTTCCCCGCGGACCGCTTCCGAGATAAGAAACGACTTGGCGTGCGGGTGATACAGGCAGGTCGGGTGGAACTGGATGAATTCCATATTTGCGACCTTGCAGCCGGCGCGCCAGCCCATGGCTATGCCGTCGCCAGTCGCGGTGTCCGGATTCGTGGTGTACAGGTAGACCTTGCCGGCGCCTCCGGTTGCAAGTACGACCTGCTCGGCACCGATGGTGACCACCCGTCCGGCGGTTTCGTCGAGCGCGTACAGCCCATGGCAGCGTCGCTCGGGTTGTCCGAGCTTGGGCCCCGTAATTAGATCCACCGCCATGTGATGATCCAACACCGTGATGTTCGGATGCGCCTTGACCTTGCCTTCCAGGGTCGTCTGCACGGCGTGTCCGGTGGCGTCGGCGGCGTGGATTACGCGGCGGTGACTGTGGCCCCCCTCGCGGGTGAGGTGATAGCCAAGCTCACTGGTTTCGTCCCGGGTGAACGGAACCCCTTGTCCGATCAGCCATTCGATGGCCTCGCGTCCGCGCTCGACCACGTAACGGGTAACCTCGGCGTTGCACAGTCCTGCGCCGGCGATCTCGGTGTCGCGAATGTGATCCTGCGGGGAGTCGTCTTTGGCAAGCACCGCGGCAATACCGCCCTGGGCCCAGTTGGAGGCGCCGTCCAGGAATTCGCGCTTGGTGATGATGCCGACTTTTTTGCGGTCGGCCAGATTGAGCGCGACCGTCAGGCCGGCCAGGCCGCTGCCGACGATCGCGACATCGAAACGCGTCATTACTCTTTCTCGCTGATTCGCAGCGCGGCAGTGTAACCTAACCGCCAGCGCGCAACCTGGGCATGGCAAATAACCCTGTGATAGACGTGAACTAATGCCGGGCGATTGCTGTCTGTGGCTTAGCAAATCGCGGCACGTTTCCTGGATGGTTGTCGGCGGGTATACTTATGCGCCCATTCGAGGCGCCAATGCACGCAAAGAGACAAAAAATTCAGGAAATGTGGCTAGATGGGCGACCGTGAAGTCGACCAGCAGTTGGTCGAGCGGGCTCAACGTGGAGACAAACAGGCTTTCGAGCTTTTGGTAGTGAAGTACCAGCGTAAGCTTGGGCGTCTGCTTTCCCGTTTCATTCGCGATCCTGCCGAAGTGGAAGACGTGGCCCAGGAGGCATTCATCAAGGCCTACCGGGCATTGCCCTCGTTCCGGGGCGATAGCGCGTTTTACACCTGGTTGTACCGGATCGGGATCAACACCGCGAAGAATTACCTGGTGGCGATGGGACGCCGCGCCCCAACCACCACCGAGTTCGACAGCGAAGAGGCGGAGAATTTCGAGGACGGCGATCAACTCCGGGACCTGAATACCCCTGAAGCCGAACTGATGACCAGGCAGATAGCGGCCACCGTGAACCAGACGATGGAAGAGTTGCCTGAAGAATTGCGCACTGCGATCACGCTGCGCGAGATTGAGGGAATGAGCTATGAGGACATCGCAAACGTGATGAACTGTCCCATTGGGACGGTACGTTCGCGGATTTTCCGGGCACGCGAGACCATAGCGGACAGGTTGCGTCCGTTGCTGGATACGAGCAAAGACAAGAGGTGGTGAGTATGGAGCGAATTTCTGCATTTATGGATGGCGAACTCGAGGACCACGAGGCCGCCGGTCAGGTGAGGCGTCTGAAGGAGGATTTGGAGTTGCGCACTGCCTGGGACACGTACCATCTGATCGGGGATGCCATGCGCGGTGAAGCGGGGTATTCATCCGGGTTGACCGTCAAGATCAGTACCCGGCTCGCCTTGGAACCCACGGTAATGGCACCCCGGATACGAATGCCGCTACGAAACGTCCCCCGCCTGGCACTTTCTGCGGCCGCAGCAATCGGGGGTGTGGCGCTGGTCGCATGGCTTACCTTGTTCAACAGTCCCCTCGCTCCGCAAACTCAGTTGGCGGCAACTCCGACCAATGGCGCCGCTCCGCAGACCCAGTTGGCGGCAACACCAGCGAACGGCGCCGTCAACGACTACCTGCTCGCGCACCAGCAGTTTTCCCCCAATACGGCGATGCAGGGCGTGGCTTCTTACGTCCGGACCGTCTCCGGGCAGAATCCGGAACAGCGTTGATTGTGGCTCGCTCGGCGCTCCTGTTCCCTGCGCTGTTCGGGCTAGGGTTTACAGTCGGGGTCGCGCTCGCCGACCCGTTGGAGGAATCCGAAGCGCTCGCGATGCTGCAGCGGATCGCCGACGCGGCCCGCAAGCTCAATTACGCCGGTACATTCGTCTATCAGCACGGCGACCAGGTTGAAACTTCGCGCATCGTGCATTTCACGGATTCCAACGGCGAATACGAGAAACTCGAAATCCTGGACGGCCCGCGCCGCGAAATCATCCGCAACAACGATGAAGTCATGTGCTATTACCTCGACGCCAAAATCATGCGGAGCGAGAAGCGCGTGGCGCGGCGAACCTTCCCGGCGCTACTGCCGGATCAACTCACGGCGCTCACCGAGCACTACCGGATTCGCAAGGGCGAGCCGGAACGCATAGCCGGCTTCGACTCGCAGGCGCTGGTACTGGAACCGCGTGACGGCATGCGCTACGGGCACAAGTTCTGGGCAGAAACCAATTCCGGCCTGCTGCTGAAGGCCCGCATGGTCAACGAACGTCACAACGTGGTCGAGCAGTTCAGTTTTACGCAACTCACGATCGGCAGCGGGATCAGTCGGGACATGGTCAACCCTTCGTTCAGCGTGCGCTCCCCCGAATGGCGGGTAGATCGATTTGCTAATAACATGACCAGCAACGTCGAATCGGGCTGGACCGTAAAGAATTTCCCCGCCGGTTTTCGCAAGATCATGGAAATGCGCCGCAACAAGGTCGGCAATTCGGTTCCGGTTACCCACATGGTGTTTTCGGACGGACTGGCGGCGGTATCGGTGTTCATCGAGCCTATGGCGAACCGCACGCGGATCAACGAAGGCCTCTCGCATCAGGGGGCAATAAATATCTACACCCGCACCATCAGCGATCAAGTTGTGACCGTGCTCGGCGAAGCCCCTGCATCCACGGTCATGCAGATCGCCAATTCCGTATCTTTCCACGGAAGGTAACGCCGTTCGCTTCCTCAAAATATAACTTCCAATAGAGGACATTCCCGATGTACAGCAAAGCCATCGTCTCATTCTGTCTGCTGTGGTTCGTGCCACTCGCGGGCATCGCCCAGGTCCAGGGATTGCCGGATTTCACCGAGCTCGTGGAAAAACAGGGCGCGGCGGTGGTGAATGTCAGCACTACTTCGGCAGCGCGTGGCGGCCCACAGTCGCAAATGCCGGACGACGACCCGTCCAACGAGTTCTTCCGGCGCTTCGGACCGCCGCCGCGCGATTACGAAGCCCGTTCTCTCGGGTCCGGTTTCATCATCAGCTCCGACGGCTATATCCTCACCAACGCTCATGTGGTTGAAGCAGCCGAGGACATTAACGTCAAGCTCAGCGACAAGCGCGAGTACAAGGCCAAGGTCATCGGGGCAGACAAACGCACGGATGTCGCCGTGATAAAAATCGAGGCAAGCGGATTGCCCGCGGTGAAGATCGGTGATCCGGAACGGCTCAAGGTCGGCGAATGGGTTCTAGCGATAGGCTCGCCGTTCGGTTTCGAGAGCACCGTGACTGCTGGCATCGTCAGCGCCAAGGGCCGTTCACTGCCGCAGGAGAACTACGTTCCCTTCATCCAGACCGACGTGGCGATCAACCCCGGCAACTCCGGCGGCCCGTTGTTCAATCTCAAAGGCGAGGTCGTCGGCATCAACTCGCAGATCTACAGCCGCACCGGCGGTTTCATGGGGTTGTCGTTCGCAATTCCGATCGACGTTGCGATGGACGTCACACATCAACTCCGGACTGCCGGGCGCGTCAGCCGGGGTCGAATCGGCGTAGTCATCCAGGAAGTCACCAAGGAACTCGCCGAATCGTTCGGTTTGCCGAAAGCGGCTGGCGCGCTGGTCAATTCGGTGGAGAAAGGCGGCCCGGCGGACAAAGCGGGGCTTGAGCCTTCCGACGTGATTCTCAAATTCGACGGCAAGACGGTGAGCGCATCTTCCGACCTGCCGCGCATCGTCGCCCAGACGCGGCCCGGCTCCAAGGCCACCATACAAATCTGGCGCAAGGGCGCGGCCAAGGATGTTACCGTCACCGTCGGCGAGATGCCCGAGGAGAAAGTGGCGCAGCGCTCAGGCCGCCGCGAGAGCAAGTCTGGCAACGTGGTTGCAAGGCTGGGTTTGACGGTAAGCGAGCTGTCGGCGGAGCAGCGCAGCGAACTTGGTGTCGGCAGCGGGTTGCTGGTCGAAGACGTGCAGGGCGCGGCGGCGCGGGCCGGAATCCGCCGGGGCGACATCCTCATGGCGCTCAACAACCAGGACATCAAGTCGGTTGAACAAGTAACGCAGTTGCTCAACCAGTTCGAGAAGGCCAAGAGCGTGGCGCTGCTGATCAGGCGTGGTGACAGCGCCTTGTACGTTCCGTTGCGGCTGGACGGCAGCTGAGCGAGACGACGGACTGGCCCGAAGCAGCAGCGAAACCCCCTCGTTCGAGGGCAAAATCCGCTACAATCCGCGGCTTTGAAAGCCACATGAAAGGGCACGTCACGTGCCCTTTTTTGCTGATGCAGCATATCCGGAACTTTTCGATCATTGCCCATATTGACCACGGCAAATCCACGCTTGCTGACCGCATCATCCAGCTTTGTGGTGGATTGTCCGACCGGGAAATGGGAGAACAGGTTCTCGACTCGATGGATCTGGAACGGGAGCGCGGCATCACCATCAAGGCCCAGACGGCGGCGTTGCGCTACCGTGCCCGCGGCGGCCAGGAGTACCAGCTCAACCTCATCGACACGCCCGGACACGTGGACTTCTCCTACGAGGTCAGCCGCTCGCTGGCAGCCTGCGAGGGCGCGCTGCTGGTGGTGGACGCCTCGCAGGGTGTGGAAGCGCAAACGGTTGCCAACTGTTATACAGCGATAGAGCAGGGCGTCGAAGTGGTTCCGGTACTGAACAAGATTGACTTGCCTTCGGCCGATCCGGATCGTGTCATATCCGAAATCGAGGACATCATCGGCATCCCGGCCAAGGAAGCGGTCCGTGCCAGCGCCAAAACCGGTGAAGGAGTGGAGGACATCCTGGACGCCGCGATTGCGCGCATCCCGCCGCCGCGCGGAACCCTGGACGCGCCACTGAAGGCACTGATCATCGATTCCTGGTTCGACAATTACGTCGGGGTGGTCATGTTGGTTCGGGTCGTGGACGGCACGCTCACGCCCAAGGACAAGGTGCTGTTGATGTCCAACAAGTCCACTTACCTGTGCGAACAGGTCGGGGTGTTCACGCCCAAATCGCAGGCGCGCGATTCGCTTTCCGCCGGGGAAGTGGGCTTTGTCATCGCCGGGATCAAGGAACTCAAGGCCGCCCAGGTTGGTGATACCGTGACGCGGGCGGACCAGCCGGCGTCGGAGCCGCTGCCTGGCTTCAAGGAAATCCAGCCGCAGGTGTTCGCCGGCCTTTACCCGGTGGAATCCAGCCAGTACGAGGCGCTGCGCGATGCGCTGGAAAAATTGCACCTGAACGACTCGTCGCTGCGTTACGAGCCAGAGACCTCGCAGGCGCTTGGCTTCGGCTTCCGTTGCGGCTTCCTCGGACTGCTGCATATGGACATCGTGCAGGAACGCCTGGAGCGCGAATACGACATGGCGCTGATTACCACGGCGCCGACGGTGGTGTACCAGGTGCAAATGCGCGACGCCACGCTGGTGGAAATCGAGAACCCTTCCAAGCTTCCCGATGCTTCCAGGATTGCGGAAATCCGCGAGCCGATCATTACTGCCACCATTCTGATGCCGCAGGAGTATGTCGGGCCGGTGATGACCCTGTGCAACAACAAGCGCGGCGCGCAGAAGAACATGCAATACATGGGCCGGCAGGTGATGCTCACTTACGAACTGCCGCTCAACGAGGTAGTCATGGATTTCTTCGATAAGCTCAAGTCGGTGAGCCGGGGCTATGCCTCGCTGGATTACGAATTCAAGGAATTCCGCGCCGCCGACCTGGTCAAGCTGGACATCCTGATAAACAGCGAAAGGGTCGATGCGCTGTCGTTGATCGTGCACCGCTCCAACAGCCAGTACCGCGGTCGCGAACTCGCCAGCCGCATGCGCGAGCTCATTCCGCGGCAGATGTTCGATGTAGCTGTGCAGGCCGCGATCGGTTCGCACATCATCGCGCGCGAAACCGTGAAGGCGCTGCGCAAGAACGTTCTTGCCAAGTGCTACGGCGGCGACATCACGCGCAAGAAAAAGCTGCTGGAAAAGCAGAAGGCGGGCAAGAAGCGCATGAAGCAGATTGGCACCGTGGAAATACCACAGGAAGCTTTCCTCGCCATATTGCAGGTGGAAAACAAGTGACCCGCACTCGGGGATGACAAGGTGAAAATGCGATGAATTTTGCACTGCTCATGCTGGTCCTGTTGCTGGTGACCGGCGCGGTCTGGCTGCTGGATATTTTCGTCCTGCGCAAACGCCGGAGCCAGGACGCCGGGGAACCCTGGTGGGTCGAGTACCCCAAGAGCTTCTTTCCGATCATCCTTCTGGTGTTCCTGCTGCGTTCCTTCCTGGTGGAGCCGTTCAAGATTCCCTCGGGCTCGATGATCCCGACTCTGCTGGTGGGCGATTTCATCCTGGTGAACAAGTTCACCTACGGAATCCGGCTGCCTGTCATCAACAAGAAGATCATCGACATCAATCAGCCACTGCGCGGCGAAGTAATGGTTTTCCGTTACCCGGAGAATCCGACATTCGATTACATCAAGCGGATAGTGGGCCTGCCCGGCGATCACGTGGAATACCGCAACAAGCGGCTCAGCATAAATGGGGTACTGGTGCCGGTGAAGGCAGCGGAAGACTTCCAGTACGTCGACGGCGGCCTGAGCTTCGTCAATGCCATGCGCTTCTCGGAAACGCTTGGAGAGCATCAACACTCGATTATCGTCAATCCGGAGGCGCCGCCGTTGCAGCTGGCGGGCGTCAAGCAGTTCCCGCAGCGGGAAAACTGTGATTACAATGAACGCGAGTTCAGTTGCGTGGTGCCGCCCGGGCATTATTTCATGATGGGGGACAATCGCGACTCGAGCTCGGACAGCCGCTACTGGGGGTTCGTGCCGGAAGAGAACATCGTCGGCAAGGCCTTTCTGGTGTGGTGGAACTTCGGTGAACTGAAGCGCATCGGCAACCGGATCAACTAGCGGGAGCACACATGAAGCGTCAACAGGGCGTGACTTTCGTCGGCATGATTTTCATCGCCGGACTGATCATCTTCGGCGCGATCGTCGCGCTCAAGTTGGTACCGGCGTACATCGAATACGCGACGGTGGTTCAGCACCTGCGTGAAATTGCACGTTCCCCGGAAGCTCGCGGCGGCTCTCCCCGCGAAGTCCAGATGCTGTTCAACAAGCGTGCCCAGATCGACGACATCAAGGCGATCACGGGAAATGACATCGACGTCACACGCGAGGGGGATTCGGTGCTTCTGACCGCCAGCTACGAGACCAAGGTCAGGCTGTTCGGCAATCTCAATGCATGCATCGATTTCGAGGCGAGCAGCGGCAAGTGACGCTGTCGCGCAGGCCGTTACCCCATGCCTGACGAGGCGATCGAACGCCGACTCGGCTACCGGTTCCGCGATGCCTCGTTGCTCCGGCAGGCGCTTACCCATCGCAGTTACGGAATACCCCACAACGAACGTCTCGAGTTTCTGGGCGACGGGCTGTTGAACTTCGTCGTCGCGCGGTTGCTCTTCGAAAGGTTCGCGAAGCTTCCCGAGGGCGACCTGTCCAGACTGCGTGCCAGCCTGGTCAACCAGCATTCGCTGGCCGAGACTGCGACATCGCTTTCGCTGGGCGAGCATTTGCGCCTCGGGGAAGGGGAACTCAAGAGCGGCGGCTTCCGCCGCCCTTCGATTTTGGCTGACGCCTTCGAGGCGCTGATCGGCGCCATTCTGGTAGACGGCGGTTTCGAGTCCGCAGAACAGGTTCTGGAGCGACTGTACCAGCCACTGCTGGCAGCTACCGACCCCATGGCGCTCGGCAAGGATCCCAAGACCCGGTTGCAGGAATACCTGCAATCAAAGCGCCTGGCGCTGCCGCAATACGCGATCGTGATTGTTTCCGGGGAGGCGCATGAGCAACATTTTCGAGTGGAATGCGCGGTTCCCGAGTTAGGCATTCGTGCCTACGGTGAAGGCGCGAACCGGCGCGCCGCCGAACAGGAGGCGGCCAGGTCCGCCTACGAGCTTGCGGCGGAGATCAAGTGAACGCGTCCGTCCATCGCAGTGGCAACGTGGCTATTGTCGGACGTCCAAACGTCGGCAAATCCACGTTGCTCAATCGCCTGGTCGGGATGAAGATCAGCATTACCTCGCGGCGTCCACAGACTACGCGCCACCGCATCACCGGTATCGTCAGCGAACCCGACGCGCAATTGGTACTAGTGGACACGCCGGGCTTCCAGACCGTCCACGGTGGCGCGCTCAACAAACTGCTGAACCGGCTCGTAACTGAAAGCCTGGGGAGCGTGGATGTGGTTCTGTTCGTGGTGGAGGCGGGGGAATTTGGCACCGACGACCGCAAGGTACTTGCGTTGCTGCCACAGCGGATTCCGGTCGTGCTGGTGATCAACAAGATCGATCGTGCCAAGGACAAGAGCCGTTTGCTCCCTTACATCGCCCGCGTGAGCATCGAATACGATTTCGCGGAGGTGGTGCCGATAGCCGCTGCCAAGGGCACACAGGTTCCCAGACTGCTGGATGCCATCAAACTCTACCTTCCGGAAGGTCCGGCGCTGTACGGCGACGACGAGGTCACTGACCGTCCGGAACGCTTTCTCGCAGCAGAACTACTGCGCGAAAAACTGTTCAGGTTGCTCGGCGAGGAGTTGCCTTACGCGGCGACCGTGGTGGTGGAGAAGTTTGAAACGGAGGGAGCGTTGCGCCGGATCCACGCGGCAATCGTGGTAGACAAACCGAATCACAAGGCGATGGTCATCGGCAAAGGTGGCGCGAAGCTCAAGAACATCGCCACCCAGGCGCGCCTGGACATGGAGAAACTGTTCGGCGGCAAGGTCTTTCTCGAAGTCTGGGTGAGGGTCAAAAGCGGCTGGGCCGAGAGCCTCAAGACGCTGAAGAACCTGGGATACGAATAGCTCGTGGCAAATTTGAGCGGCGACAGGCAGAGGCAGGACGCGCAGCCGGCCTTTGTGCTGCACACCTATCCGTTCCGCGAAACCAGCCTTGTCGTTGAGGTATTCACGCGCACTGCTGGACGCGTCGGCTTGGTGGCCCGCGGCGCACGCCGGCCAAGGTCGGCATTACGCGGCCTGCTGATGGCGTTCCAGCCGTTGTTGCTGTCCTGGGCTGGAAAATCCGAGTTGCGCACGTTGCATAAGGCCGAGTGGCAGGGCGGCATCCCGCAGTTGCAGGGAGTGGGGCTGATGTGCGGCTTTTATCTGAATGAACTGTTGCTCAAGTTTCTGGCGCGGGACGATGCCCACGACACGCTGTTCACGCTCTACCAGGAAGCGATCGTTGCGCTGTCGCAGCGGCTCGAGCCGGCGCCAACGTTGCGCCGTTTCGAGAAAAACCTGCTCAAAGAACTGGGCTACGCGCTGACCCTCGACCGCGAAGCCGATTCCGGAAAGCCCGTGGAGCCAAAAAAACGCTACACGTACATGATCGAGCGCGGCCCGATGGCGTTGAACGGCCACGCGGAGGCCCCGGTGGAAGTGACGGGCAAGACGCTGCTCGATATGGCATGCGACAATTTCACCGATTCCATCACGCTTGCGCAAAGCAAAGTCTTGATGCGCTTTCTGATGAACCATTACCTCGACAATCAGGAGCTGCACACACGGCAGCTGTTGCGTGAACTCCAGCAGATATGACCAGGCTCAGTGTAAACGTCAACAAAGTCGCGCTGCTGCGCAATTCGCGCCCCCTCGACATTCCCAGCGTCATGCTCGCGGCTGAACTCGCCATAGACGCCGGGGCGCACGGCATAACTGTTCATCCACGCCCGGACGCCCGTCATATCCGCACTCACGATGTCCATTCACTGCGTAAACTGGCGCGCGCGCGCGGCGTGGAGTTCAACGTCGAGGGTAATCCGCTACAGCCGATGCTCGAACTGGTGCGCGCCGCCCGACCGGACCAGTGCACACTCGTACCCGACGATCCGGCCGCGTCAACTTCCGACCACGGCTGGGATCTCGAGCGTGACGGCGCCCGCTTGCAACCGGTGATCGCTGAACTGAAGGCACTGGGCGTGCGCGTCAGCCTGTTCATGGACGCGGTGGACCATTTGATGGCGGCGGCACGCGCGACGGGCGCCGATCGCGTCGAACTCTATACCGAGCCTTACGCACGCGCGTTTGGCAACACCGACCAAGCACCGGTTCTGGCGCGCTATGTCGCGGCGGCAAAGGCCGCGCAGCGCGAGGGTCTGGGCGTAAATGCAGGCCATGACCTCAACCGCGACAATCTGCCGCTTTTTCTCAACACCGTTCCGCGCGTCCTGGAGGTCTCGATCGGCCACGCCCTGATTGCGGACGCGCTCGAATTCGGAATGAAACAGACCGTCGCGCTGTATCTCGACGCAATCTCCGGACGGCAGTTCGCATGATCATCGGCATCGGGGTCGATCTTGCGGATGCGAACCGCATCGAGCGCATGCTGGTCGAATACGGCAGCCGGTTTGCCGAACGCATCCTGGCACCATCCGAGCGTGCCGCATACAGGAACAGCAGCCGACCAACCTGGTTCGTCGCCAATCGCTTCGCGGCAAAAGAAGCGCTGTCTAAGGCACTGGGTACCGGACTACGCTTTCCGGTGACGCTGCACACAATCAGCGTGGTATCCGACGCGGTCGGCAAACCAGAGTTCCGCTTTCACGGCGCTTTGCCGGAGTATCTTGCCGGCCGCGGCGTGAGCCACTGTCATTTGTCTTTGTCACACGAAAAGGACCTGGCATGTGCCATGGTGGTGGTGGAGGGTTGACGGGATGAGCGCCGCGCCGGCATCGCTTGGAGTGGTCATGCTTGACCTGGAGGAGAAGGGGCTTACGGCTGAGGACCGCCAGCGGTTGCTGCACCCTTTGACCGGCGGCGTCATCCTGTTTTCGCGGAACTACGAATCGCCGCGTCAGATCGCCGAGCTTGCCGCCGAGATCCACGCGTTGCGCGACCCGCCGCTGCTGATCGCGGTGGATCACGAAGGCGGCAGGGTGCAGCGCTTCCGCGAGGGTTTCACGCTGCTTCCGCCAATGCGCGCCCTGGGGGATGTATGGGACCAGCATCCGCAGCGGGCACGCCATCTGGCCCACGCCACCGGCTATTTGCTGGCGGCGGAACTGCGCGCTTGCGGAGTGGACTTGAGCTTTACTCCGGTGCTGGACCTCGATTTCGGCAGCAGCGCGGTGATTGGCAACCGCGCCTTTCACGGCGATCCGCGGGCAGTCTGCGAACTGGCGGTGGCGCTGGTGGAGGGGCTGAGGCAAGGGGGTATGGCGGCAGTTGGTAAGCATTTTCCGGGTCATGGTTTCGTTGCCGCGGATTCCCATATCGCCGTGCCGGTGGACAGCCGCAGTTATGCCGAAATCGAACAGGCTGATCTGATTCCTTTCCAGCATCTGATTCGCCATGGTCTTTCGGCGGTCATGCCCGCACACGTGATTTACCCGAAAGTGGACAGCAACCCGGCCGGTTTCTCGAGCGTCTGGCTGACACAGGTACTGCGCGGCCAAATGCATTTCCAGGGCGTGATTTTCAGCGACGATCTGTGCATGGAGGGCGCGCGCGTCGCCGGCACCATCGTCGAGCGCGCGCATGCAGCACTCGATGCCGGCTGCGACGTCGTACTGGTGTGCAACAACCCGATAGCCGCGGATGAATTGCTGGAGGGCCTCGACCGCAAGGCCACTCCGATGTCCCTCGCACGGCTGGCGCGCCTGCATGGCCGGGCACACGCACCCACGCTGACTGCCTTGAAGGAAACCGAGCCGTACACGCGCGCACTACACGCCATTGCCGGCGTCGGCTTCAGTAGCGGGGAGTTGCCGCTAGCAGGATCGCCGCAGGTGGGAGAACGTGGCTAGCCACGCGCCTCATCACCACCACGCTCCCGGCGCCGATCGTGCGCTGTTGATCGCGCTTGCAGTTACGCTGGGCTTCGCACTTGTGGAGTTTGTCGGCGGCAGGATTTTCGGCTCGCTGGCACTCATGAGCGACGCCGGCCACATGTTTTCGGATTCCCTCGCGCTGGGGCTCGCCGCAATTGCTGCCTGGGTCTCCGCAAGGCCGGCGGGCGATCGGCATTCGTATGGATTTGCCCGCGCGGAAGTGGTGGCGGCGTTCGTCAATGGTCTGGCGATGCTGCTGATCGTGGTGTTGATTGTTGTGGAAGCTGTAGCGCGTTTGCTCGAACCTCAGCCGGTCGCCGGTCTGGGCGTATTGGTCGTGGCGTTTTGCGGCTTGTTGGTGAATCTCGGCGTGGCGTTCCTGATCGGCCGCGGCGAGCGCAATCTGAACACGCGCGCTGCGCTTGTCCACGTCGTCGGCGATCTGATCGGCTCGGTCGCCGCAATCACGGCAGGCGCAGTGATCTATTTCACTGGCTGGCAACCGATCGACGCGTTGTTGTCGGTGGTGATTGCACTGCTGATCCTCGCGTCCACGGTGCGGCTGTCCCGCGATGCCTTGCATGTACTGATGGAGGGTGTGCCCGCCGGTGTGATTCTGGAGGAAGTAGGGCAGGCACTGAGCCAGATCGAGGGTGTGCGTGCGGTGCACGACCTCCACGTCTGGAACATTTCCTCCGGACAGATGGCCCTGTCCGCACACGTCGACCTCGAGGACCTCGCAAATTGGCCGGTGCTTCTGGAATCGGCAAGGCGCATGCTCAAGATGCGCTTCCACATTGCGCACGTGACGCTTCAACCGGAACTGGCCGGCGGCATCAACCCGGGCTATCGGGCGCGAGTAAAAATCGTCCCGCACCGAGAGCGGCATCGCCACGATAAGGGGAAATGATCGCGAGGTCAGACCTGCTCACGAGTCGGTTTTGACCTTCTGTCCAGAGTGCTAGATGACGCTGCAGCTCAGATGACTACGGTGAAAGTCGGGCGGACCGACGTTTTCTCGATTGATTGCCGACGCTGCAGCCGGCTCGCGCACTTTCTGGACGGCGTCAGAAAGGACTTTCCCGGTTATTTCGCCAGGCCCGTGCCGCCTTTCGGCGACGCTGAAACGCGGCTGCTGATCGTCGGCCTGGCACCAGGCATGCACGGTGCCAATCGCTCCGGCCGACCATTTACCGGAGACTACGCGGGGTTGCTGCTATACCGCACGCTCCACAAATTCGGTTTCGCCAATCGAGCTGAATCGATGCACGTGAACGACGGGCTCCTGCTTACCGGCTGCAGGATCACCAATGCGGTGAAATGCCTCCCGCCCGAAAACAAACCTGCTGCAGACGAGGTAAAGCGCTGCAACGCCTATCTGGCCGCTGAGCTGGCGGTGCTGCCGAAGGGAGCGGCAGTGTTGGCGTTGGGTGGCATCGCTCACAAGGCAGTGTTGATGGCCGCCAAAGAGAAAGCAGCGAACTGCAAGTTTGCGCACGGCGCGCAATATCCTCTGGAGTGCGGCTTGACCCTGTTCGATAGCTACCATTGCAGCCGATACAATACCCAGACCAAGCGCCTGACCGAACCGATGTTCGAGCAAGTCTTCACGGCCATTGCGCGCTTTTTCCAGGACCACACGGCCGCGGCGAGATGTCCCGATGAAGAGTAACCCGGAGCAGACGCCAATCGCCGGAGCCGCGTTCGATGCTGGGGAGGCCGTCGCGAGCCTTCCGCACCTGCCCGGCGTATACCGCATGCTCAACGCGGCGGGAGAGGTGTTATACGTCGGTAAGGCGCGCGATCTGAAAAAGCGTGTGGCTTCCTATTTTCAGAAAACGGGGTCTTTGGCTCCCCGCATCCAACTCATGATGACGCAGGTCGTGGGATTCGAAACCACGGCTTCGCGTTCAGAGGCAGAGGCGCTGCTGCTGGAAAATAATCTAATAAAAAGTTTAAGCCCACGCTATAACGTACTGTATAGAGATGATAAATCGTATCCGTATATTGTCCTGACGGATCATCGCTTTTCGCGGCTAGGCTTCCACCGCGGCCCCCTGGACAAGAGTCGTCGCTTCTTCGGCCCATTTCCCAATGCCGGCGCAGTACGCGAGAGCATTCAACTGATGCAGAAAATATTCAGGCTGCGCACCTGCGAGGACACGGTGTTCGCCAACCGCTCGCGGCCCTGCCTGCTTTACCAAATCAAGCGTTGCACCGGGCCATGCGTGGGCCTGATCAGCGCAACCGACTACGCCGAGGACGTAAAGAGCGCGGAACTCTTCCTGCAGGGCAGGGAAGACGAGGCAGTCGACCGTCTTGAAGAACGCATGGATCGGGCTGCGGCGGCGCAGGCCTACGAACAGGCGGCCGCATACCGAGACCAGATCCGTTCGCTATCCAAGGTGCGCGAAACCCAGTTCGTCAACAGTAGCCGCGGTGTGGACGCCGACATCGTCGCTCTCGCCGCGACTGCAGGGCTGATTTGCGTGAACTTGGTAATGATCAGGGGCGGGATTCATCGCGGGGACAAGAGCTTTTTTCCGCAGAATGCGCAGGGTCAGGACGAACAAGTTGCGCTCGAAGCCTTTCTAACGCAGCACTACGTGGATCGCGAGGTGCCGAGAACGATCATCATCAACCGACCGATCGAGGTAGCAGTGCTCGAGGAACTATTGTCCGAGCAAGCGGGCGCGCGGGTTCAGATCAATGCCAACCCGTCAGGCGAGCGACGCGTTTGGCTGCGCATGGCGGAGAAAAACGCGGAACTGGCGATCGCGCAGCGGCTCGCCGCCCACGCCACCCAGGAAACACGCCTTACCGCGCTACAACAGGCGCTTGGGCTCGGCGACAACGTGCGGCGGATCGAGTGTTTCGACATCAGTCACACCATGGGCGAGGCTACCGTGGCATCGTGCGTTGTATATGACCATTCGACCATGCAGTCCAGCGAATACCGCCGCTACAACATTCACGGCATCGAGCCCGGCGACGACTACGGGGCGATGCGCCAGGTCCTGGATCGGCGCTATCGCAAAATCGTGGAGGGCGAAGGCAAGCTACCCGACCTGATACTCATCGACGGGGGCAAGGGGCAGGTAAGCACGGCTTTCGAGGTGCTAGGCGAAGTGGGCTTGAGCCACCTCCCGATGATTGGTGTGGCCAAGGGCGAGGAGCGCAAGGCGGGACTCGAGCAACTGTTCTTTCCGGACCGCAACGAACCGGTGCGTCTGACGTCGGACCACTCGGGTCTTCATTTGATCCAGCAGATTCGCGACGAAGCGCATCGCTTTGCGATTTCCGGCCATCGCAACCGGCGCGCAAAGGCGCGCAATCGCTCTACGCTGGAAGATATCAGCGGGATCGGCACAAAGCGCAGGCAACGGCTGTTGTCGCGCTTCGGTGGTTTGAAAGGAGTTGCTTCGGCAAGCGTGGAGGAGCTTGCGCAGGTTGAAGGAATAAGCGCGGCGCTCGCCGAAAAAATCTACCAGCAGCTACACTGAACACCTCATGCCGATCAACCTCCCGAATCTCCTCACGTGGCTGCGAATCCTGATGATCCCGCTGCTGGTCGCGGTGTATTACATGCCACACGATTGGATCGCCGACCACAACAAGAATCTGGCGGTCACCGCGATTTTCTCTTTCGCCGCGATCACAGACTGGCTGGACGGGTATCTTGCGCGCACCCTGAACCAGACTTCGTCCTTCGGCGCCTTCCTCGATCCCGTAGCCGACAAGCTGATGGTCGCAACCGCATTGATCATGCTCGTCTGGATCGGCCGGCTCGAGGGCTTCATCGCGGTGATCATCATCGGCCGCGAAATCGCAATCTCCGCGTTGCGGGAATGGATGGCGCAGATCGGCAAGAGCAAGAACGTGGCGGTCTCGTTTTTGGGCAAGGTGAAGACCGTATCGCAGATGGTGGCAATCATCATGCTTCTGTACCACGATGACTTTCTGACGCTGAGCATGCATGCGATCGGAACCATCCTCGTTTACGTTGCGGCTGTGCTGACTTTGTGGTCCATGATTTACTATCTGAAAATGGCGTTGCCGCAGGCGACGAAGAGCCACTAGTCACGCGCTTTCCTTGACCAAAAAAGCCATGCTACCTATAATGCCAACTCAGTTTTTCGCGGGAATAGCTCAGTGGTAGAGCACAACCTTGCCAAGGTTGGGGTCGCGAGTTCGAGCCTCGTTTCCCGCTCCAGGTTTCGTTGTGGAAAGCGGCTGGTTTCAATTCACCGGAATTGAAACCAGCCGCTTTCTCATTGCAGTCAACGCACGTTATTCTCTCGACGAATACTGCAGAAGTTCATCAAGCGCAGCCGCCTTGCTGCGCGCCACGGCGGGGTGGCAGAGTGGTCATGCAGCGGCCTGCAAAGCCGTGTACGCCGGTTCGATTCCGACCCCCGCCTCCAATAACCCATTCATTATCCAGCGCCGTCCCTCGCTCGGATTCCATCTGAGCCGCAGATCGGGCACTCGAAAGGGATCATCAGATTTGTCACACGGTATGGCTGTACAGTATATCCAAGGAACCGAAGACAGCATTTGGTGCCACATTGAGCAGCATATGCGCTGGCTTTCACGCCACGGGTATGACACCGTCGGCGTTCCGTCGCGGAAGTAAACCGACCGCCGCATGCGAACGGGCAAACCCGCGTTACCTATCTCGGAAAATAGGCATCGTGAAACTCGTCAAGATCAAGTTCACCGCCTGGCGCGACCAGCCCGCGACGCCCCGTTCGCCGGAATTTCAAAGGAAGCTCGATGCCTGGAACCAGAGGGAGCACGTTCTGCACGGGGCAGCCTTTCGCGTGCGAAAGCAGCAAGCCACTGCAGATAGCGAGGTCCTGAAAATGCAGATCGGTGCTATTACAACTGAGCTCAACAACATCCAAGGCGAACGGCAGCCGCTCATCGCTGCTGAGGCGGCAGAGGTCGAGCAGGCTCAGGCCACTTTACTCAAGCACAAGAGAGTCGGCACTTTCGGTTATCAGGTGTTCAACGCTGCCGGCACCGGGGTGGCGAAATTCGTCGACGCGTCCGGCAAGGTCCTGCCCGCGAGGGCTGTGTACGCGTTTGAAGTTGTCGACACTGATCCGCCTTTGCCCGAGTGGGCGAGCAAGAAAAGAGCGGGTACCAAGCGGACGAACAGCAAGGCCTAGTGCGCACCGTCGGAGGGAAAGGTGCAGAAATTCATCACCCATTTCAAGAAAGAGGCCAACGGCGCGTGGACATGCTGCGAGCGTGCTGAGTTATTTCTTCCCAGCGGGCGCATTGAAGTTACGGCGGGTTCGCGCTTTATGTGCGGTACCACTTTCATGGGTATAGATCTAGCAGCGTTACTCGATGAGCAGGACGAGAAGGATCGGGGTGTTCCCCCCAGTGATCGCGCTTGAAACTCATCAAGATCCAGTTCAGCTCCTAGCGCGATGGGAGCGCTGACCACCCAGGGAAAGCGTTTCAGGAGAAGCTCGATTGGTTGACCTTGCGTGAGAACGCGCTTTTCAGTGCGGCTGCGACGATCAAGGCAGAGCAGGCCCAGGCTGACAGCGAGACACTGCAAGAGTCCCTTGCCAGAATCAACGCCCAATTGCGCAAGATTGACTCCGAGCGCACGTTTCTGATTTCCGCCGAGGAGGCTACTGCTGAGGACGACACGCGTGCGGCGACCCACCATCCGAAAGTCGGCACCTTTGGCTACCAAGCTCTTTCCGAGCCGTACAACCGTGTCGCAATGGTCATGGACGAAGCGGGCAAATATCTGCCCGCACAAGCCCTGTATACCTTTGATGTCGTCGACGAAGACCCGCCCCTACCGCAGTGGGCTAAGGATGGAAAGTTCGGGAACTAGCGCAAGCCGGCAAAGTGGCCTGAAAAGTGCGCGAAGCAAGGAAGTTCGCGCGCTTCAAATAGGAGCCAATATTCGGCCAAGGGAAGATGTGCAAGCAATGTTTTTGGCATATGTTAAGCACCACATACATGTGTTAGGTTCGGAATAAGTGTTGGCTCTCCGGGGCCAGGCCTCCCGGGGCCCTTTACCTGGGTTGGGTGGGCTGGGCGCGTGAAGCTGTAGACGGCAAACGGAAAGGGCCGCATCGCGGCCCTTTTTTATTTTTACCAGTTCTCCGCAGGTGGCGGAATTGGTGCCAGAACGCGCGTTAGCTTTTCGAGAATTGGCGGTTCATCGCTCGGCAATGCTTCGAAGATTTTTAGCAATTGGGGGAAGACTGTCGCACACATCGGCGTGAAGTGGAAAAGGTTAGACCCGCCCTCGGTAAAATCATGGTAAACAACCACACTCGTAGGCGCGCCGGCTTTTTCATACTGTGCACGGAGCTTGGTTATAAGAGTCCATGCCGAAAAAATTCCCGCTCCACGAGGGGGAATGCGTACGCTGTACCACGTTGTTGGCAGGTTCATAACGAAATTTCGTGTTCAAGTATGGACCTTATTTTTCGTGGTAAGTCAACAATCTCTGCAGCCAATCGGCGCATGTAGTGAGTTCGCTACAGCAACATCAAGTGAGTCCAGGGCGATCACTTGCCCGAACCACGGTGGCGACTGGTATCCGGCGCCGAGGGAGGCTTCGTTTGAATGCCGTATCTGCGGCAGCAAGAGTTCCACCGGCTCCAGGTCACCGGACGCAACGGTAAGAGGCTAGACACTGAGTCGTGGGAATGTTCGGGCTGTTCCGTGATATTTCGGTTCACTAAGTCCCGATGAGATTGATCCATGGTCTACGGCCTGAAAAGCTGCGCGTAGACAGTTTTGCTAACACCATCATTGCGCGTAAAATCTTTTCAAATGGCGGTACGCCGGTTTTCCCGCTGACGCAGGCTTTTATCAGCCACGAGTTCCGCGAGGCATGCAAGACCGCCGGCATCGCGAATCTGCATTTTCACGATTTGCGTCATGAGGCCGTGTCGCGCATCTGCGAGAAGTTACCCATGCATGAGGCGATGCGGGTGACCGGACACAAGACGCCGGCGACGTTAATGGGTTTCCGGGATCGCGAACATGAACCCCGAGCAGAAGTTAGCCCGCGAGAAGCGTGAGAGTCTTGCCCGCAGGAAGCGAGAGTTGCTAAAGGCGATCGCGGCCGCGCCGGCTTCCTGGGGCGACCAGATTCGCAGGGTGCTTGCTCGTAAGCCGGGAAAGGTAGGTGCACCGACAAGGAATGCCGCGAGGGACCGGGGTATTTGCGATGCATACCTTGAGTTTGAACTGAGCCGCCTGGATGGAAAGGAAATGCGTACGGCGGTGCAGTTCAAGAACGAGTTGGCCTATCAACACAAAGTCGCTATTCGCACCATAGAGCGCGTCATCAAGAGAGAAGATCACTGGATATCCGAAGCACTAGAGAAGCACCTTCGCTTTCTGCTCCAGATGAAAGCACTCAAGCCACGACAGCAATCCCGCAATAAGTAGGCGGCAGAGCATATGCCGAGCCCCGCTTTGGCGGGGCTTTTGATTGGTAGCACGCTGCTACCATTTCTGACCCCAGGGTGCCCCTCGGCGTAGAATTGATTTCTGCCGCCCGAATGGACCTGAGAACACAAAACGAGTAACCGACCCGAGAGCCCAGGCATTCAAGCGTACTACGAAACACTCCGAAAGATTTTCGAGCTGCAGGCAAGCGTGTTGACGGGAGTGCTGCCGCACCATGGAGAGCGAGGGGAAAATAATGAGGAGCGGGTCCGCAAATTTCTTGGCAAAGTGCTCCCGAAAAAATTTTCTGTTGGCACCGGCTTCATTGTTTGTTCGGATCCTAAAATCCCTACGAGTAGCCAAACAGACGTAGTCATATACGATGAATTTCACAATTCCCCCCTTCACAGGGAATTGGCTGCTTACGTTTATCCCGCCGGGATTGTCTATGGGACTGTTGAAGTCAAAGGAAAGCTTCGCTCAGGCGACTTGAGGCAAGTCTTTGACGATGTCCAAAAAATCCGGGGACTTGCCGAACACCGGTGGTACGTGCACTACGGTGGGGTGGCGAAAGATTCCACACGTCCAACGGAGTTAGTCACGGCCGCGCAAGAATTCCAGATTGCTGGTCCGCCGTCGAGAACGTTTCTTTTTGCGTTCTCTCAAGACGGGTGGCGAACCATCGACGCCTTGGTTGAGAGTCTGAAGACGATGTCTAAAGAGATTCCCTCGCACATTCATGGCTACTGTGGGAATTTTCCACAGCCGGCGCATGCAATGGTTCACAGATACAACAGCGTCCTTCGCCGTATCGTCGTTTCGTCACCCAACACTCATCGAGAGACGACCGTAACGAGTCGGATCATGCTGGCAACCGCTGTTTTCTTCAATTACCTCACGGCATTCGTCGTCAGTGGCGAGTCAGCAATCATCAATCAAGAATCTCGCCTGGCACCCCGCTGAAAGGAATATGACATGGCCTGGACCAACGTAGACAATCTCTCCAAGAATGTGCCGCTGCCAGAGGGCTATCGATACGAACGACTCACGCGCGCGGACATTGCGAATGTCGTGCGTTCGTTGGCCGAGTGGTATCCAGGGATTGCCGTCGGGAATGCTAGTTGCCACCTCGACGAGAGCTTTTACACCGACAAGGTTGTTCTGGATGGCGAGCTCGAGCGGGATTTTTTTGTAATCCTGTTCAAAAAGGAGGCGGAACTCGTGGGCGTGCTCTCGGTTGAGCGAGACCGTGACAGTGAAGTGCTGTACGGGCGAGTTGGAGCAGTTTCCGCGAAACACCGAGGCTTGAACCTAAGCGAAAGATTTCCCGCCCTGATCGAAACAATGGGCCACGCCATGGGGATGGGTATGGTCTACGGACTCGCAACCTTGAAAGTTCCGCACATGCAGACGAAGTTCGAGCGCCTGGGCTGGCAGCTGATTGGCATCATTCCTGGATTCGACAGAGAAATGGTGGAGCCCGGAGTTGTCAAACGCGTCTACGAGGCCATTTACACAAAAGTGCTTGTCCGTGACGAGGACTTGATGCGCCCCCGCTACGCAGACATGACGTCCAAGACAACTGAGCTCTTTGAACTTCTATACCCGGGCAAGGCTAGTCCGGCCTGACAACACTGCAGCGTTGAAAGGCCGTTCGGTGGGCCGACTCAACTGCCTTGGTGCGTCTTACTTGATTCGGCCAGCTTCAGGACGGCGCTCTTTGCAAGTTCTCCGAGGCCTTCTCCACCGGCATCGAGGTGTTTGATGATCGCTGTCCGCATGCGGGGTTCCCAGAAACGTTTGAGATGGCCTGCGATGCCCGCGATGGCAACGTCGCGGTCCTGCTCGGCACGGAAGAAACTTTCGATCTGGTTGACCATCTTCACCAGGTAGAGAGTATTCATACCGCCACGCTTTTTCGGGCGATCGCAATGCGCTCCGAGTGGGCGTAAACCGTGTGCCTGGTGCCTCGGGCGAAAGCAACCAGGGTCACACCTGTTTCCTGCGCCATGCGGACTGCGAGCGCGGTCGGTGCCGATATCGCGCAAAGAATCTCGATCCCGACTACGGCGGATTTCTGAACCATCTCGTAGCTGGCGCGGCTCGTTATCAGGGCGGCGCCGTCGCCAAATAGCATTTTCTTGCCAATCATTGCGCCGATCAGCTTGTCGAGAGCGTTGTGGCGGCCCACATCCTCGCGTGTGAGCTGAATCCGGCCAGCCCGATCGATCCAGGCGGCTGCGTGGACCGCTCCGGTCATGCCATGCAAGGATTGGGTTTCCGAAAGACCGCTCATGGCTTCCTGAAGAACGACGGGAGAGATCGAGCCGCTCGTCGCGACCGGCGGCGGGTGCCGCACAGCCTGCGCGAGAGTCTGCGCACCGCACAAGCCGCACCCGATGCGGCCGATCAGATTGCGCCGCTTGCGATCGAGCTCCCGAAACCGGACCCCTGCAATATCGATGTTGGCTTCGATGCCATCCTTCAGCATGCGGATGCGTACGCCCGACAACTCATCGGGCTTGTGGATGATGCCCTCGCTGAGGCTGAACCCCAGTACGAAATCTTCAATGTCCTCCGGTGTCGCCATCATGACTACGTGTGGAACCCCGTTGTAGACCAGGGCGACCGCGGTTTCGATGGCAATCGTGTCGTTAGACGTGACGGAGCGTTCACCGTCCCAACGGCATCCGACGACCGTTTCACGGGTGCTGAACGCTTTGGGGTGGCCGAACAATGGCGTGATCCTCGTCGCCTTAGCGGACGTTTTCGGGCTTGCGCTGCTTGAGCAGTGCGAGCTGCTCTTCCGAGAACCGTCGGTAGTTGCGCTGCCATTCCGACGGCTGGGAAACGCGCATCAACTGCACCGCAGTTACCTTGTATTCCGGGCAGTTGGTAGCCCAATCGGAGTTGTCAGTGGTGATGACGTTCGCCCCGGACTCGGGAAAGTGGAACGTCGTATAGACCACCCCGGGAGCCATCCGGGTGGTGATCCTTGCGCGCAGAACGGTCTCACCGGCGCGGCTCACGATGCCGACCCAGTCGTTTTCGCGTATTCCACGTTCCTCCGCGTCGTGCGGATGGATGTCTACACGGTCCTCGTCATGCCAGAGCACGTTCTCGGTTCTGCGGGTCTGAGCGCCCACGTTGTATTGGCTGAGTATCCGGCCGGTGGTCATGAGCAGCGGATACCGGCTGTTGGTCCGCTCGTCGGTGGGTACGTATTCGGTGACGACGAACTTACCCTTGCCGCGCACGAATTCTCCGACGTGCATGACCGGAGTTCCCTCCGGCGCACCGTCATTGCACGGCCACTGGATGCTGCCCAGCTTGTCGAGCTTCTCATAGCTCACACCGCGAAAGGTTGGCGTAAGCCGCGCTATTTCGGCCATGATTTCCGATGGGTGCGAATAGTCCATGGGGTAACCCATCGCGTTGGCGAGCGCCATGGTCGCTTCCCAATCTTCCAGGCCTCCGAGGGCCGGCATCACCTTGCGCACGCGCGAGATGCGCCGCTCGGCGTTGGTGAACGTGCCGTTTTTCTCCAGGAACGACGAACCCGGCAGAAAGACGTGGGCATACTTGGCCGTTTCGTTGAGAAAAAGGTCCTGCACCACCAGGCATTCCAGTGCCTCGAGGGCGTGGCCGACGTGCTGGGTATTGGGGTCGGACTGCACCAGATCCTCACCCTGCACGTAGAGACCCTTGAAGCTGCCATCGAGTGCAGCCTCGAACATGTTGGGGATACGCAGACCCGGCTCGTCGATCAACTTCACCGCCCAGGCAGTCTCGAACGATTCCCGCGTCTTCGAGTCGGAGACGTGGCGATACCCCGGTAGCTCGTGCGGGAAAGACCCCATGTCGCATGCGCCCTGCACGTTGTTCTGGCCGCGCAGCGGATTGACGCCGACGCCCTCACGGCCGAGGTTGCCCGTAGCCATGGCGAGGTTGGCGATGCCGATGACCATGGTCGAACCCTGGCTGTGCTCGCTGACCCCGAGGCCGTAATAGATCGCCGCATTGCCACCGGTCGCATACAGGCGTGCGGCGCCACGGAGTTCTGCCGCCGGTACGCGGGTGATGACCTCCACTGCCTCGGGCGAGTTGATACTCCGCGCGACGAATTCCCGCCACTTGCGGAACGCTTCCTCCTCGCAGCGCTCGGCAATGAACGCCTCGTCCATCAGTCCCTCGGTGACGACCACGTGAGCGAGGGCGTTGATGACGGCCACGTTGGTTCCCGGGGGCAACTGCAGGTGGTAGTCGGCCTTGACATGCGGCATGTCCACGAGATCGATGGCTCGCGGATCGACCACGATCAGCTTCGCGCCCTCGCGCAAACGCGCCTTCATCTGCGATGCAAATACGGGATGGGCGTCGGTTGGATTGGCGCCGATCACCATGATGACGTCGGCCTTCTGGACCGAATCAAAATTCTGCGTCCCGGCCGATTCACCCAGGGTGGTCTTAAGCCCATACCCGGTCGGGGAATGGCAGACGCGCGCACAGGTATCAACGTTGTTGTTGCCGAATCCTGCGCGCACCAGTTTCTGGACCAGGTAGGTTTCTTCGTTGGTACAGCGTGACGAGGTGATGCCGCCGATCGAGTCGCGGCCGTGTTGCGCCTGGATGCGTTTGAACTGCGCGGCGGCATGACCGACCGCTTCTTCCCAGGACACTTCCCGCCAGGGATCGGTGATTTTTTCGCGGATCATCGGCTTGGTGATGCGATCCGGATGGCTCGCATAGCCCCATGCGAAACGCCCTTTGACGCACGAGTGGCCGTGGTTGGCGTGCCCATCCTTGTTGGGCACCATGCGCACGACCGTATTGCCCTGCATCTCGGCCTTGAATGAGCAACCCACTCCGCAATAGGCACAAGTGGTGATCACGCTGTGCTCGGGCTGGCCAAGCTGGATGACCGTCTTTTCCATGAGCGTGGCGGTTGGGCAGGCCTGAACGCAGGCGCCGCAGGACACGCATTCCGAGCCGAGGAAGGATTCATTATGCGATGCTGCAACGCGCGACTCGAAGCCGCGACCACTGATCGTGAGCGCAAAGGTCCCTTGTACCTCTTCGCAGGCGCGCACGCAGCGGCTGCATACGATGCACTTGCTTGGATCGTAGGTGAAATAGGGGTTCGATTCGTCCTTGGCATCGTGCAGATGGTTCGCGCCCTCATAGCCGTAGCGCACCTCGCGCAATCCCACCGCGCCCGCCATGTCCTGCAGCTCGCAATTGCCGTTGGCGGGGCAGGTCAGGCAGTCGAGCGGGTGGTCGGAGATATAGAGTTCCATCACGCCGCGGCGAAGTTGCGCAAGCTTGGCCGATTGGGTACGGACTTTCATCCCGGGCGCGACTTGAGTCGTGCACGATGCGGGGTAACCCTTGCGTCCCTCGATCTCGACCAGGCATAGCCGGCAGGAGCCGAACGGCTCCACGCTGTCGGTCGCGCATAGTTTGGGTATCTTTGCGCCCATCGTCATGGCCGCATGCATCAGCGACGTGCCGGCGGGAACGGTGACGGCTGCTCCGTCTATCTCCAACGTCACCGAGATAACGGATTGGCGCTTCGGGGTGCCGAAATCAGTATCTGATTTTGAGAGCATGGATGTCTCCTGTTGCAGTCCGTATGCCCGGTCAGGCGGCTTTGTCCTGGCGCCGGGCGCCAAAGTCTTCCGGGAAATGTTCGAGCGCGCTCACAATCGGGTAGGGAGTCATTCCACCCAGGGCGCAGAGCGATCCGTTGAGCATCGTGTCGCACAGGTCGCGCAGCAGCGCGATGTTCGCGTCGCGATTTTTCCCGACGATGATCTTGTCGATGACTTCGACGCCGCGCACCGAACCGATACGGCACGGCGTGCACTTGCCGCAGGACTCGATGGCGCAGAATTCCATCGCGTAGCGCGCCATTTGCGCCATGTCTACCGTATCGTCGAATGCGACTACGCCGCCGTGGCCGATCATTGCCGAGATGCCCGCAAACGCCTCGTAGTCGAGCGGCGTGTCGAACTGGGACACAGGCAGGTATGCACCCAGCGGACCGCCGACTTGCACGGCGCGAATCGGCCGCCCGGTGGCGGAGCCTCCGCCGTAGTCGTAGAGCAATTCGCGCAGGGTCAGGCCGAAGGCCTTTTCCACAAGACCGCCATGCTTGATATTCCCGGCAAGCTGGAACGGCAGCGTCCCGCGCGATCGGCCCATGCCATAGTGCCGGTAGAATTCCGCGCCCTTGTCGAGGATGACGGGCACGCTGGCAAGCGAGATCACGTTGTTGATCAGGGTCGGCTTGCCGAACAAGCCCTGGATCGCCGGCAGGGGAGGCTTGAATCGAATCACCCCGCGCTTGCCCTCGAGGCTTTCCAGGAGTGAAGTCTCCTCGCCGCAGATATAGGCACCCGCGCCTCGCCGCACTTCCAGATTGAAGCGTTGCCCCGATTGCAGGATGTTATCGCCGAGGTAACCTCGTTCCCTGGCGCTCGCGATGGATTGCTCCAGCGTTGCCTCTGCATAGGGGTATTCGGAGCGCACGTAAATGTAGCCCTGCGTCGCGCCGAGTGCGATACCTGCGATCGTCATGCCTTCGATGAGCACGAAGGGATCGCCTTCCATGATCATGCGGTCGGAAAACGTACCGGAATCGCCTTCGTCGGCATTGCACACCACGTACTTTTGATCCGCCTGCGTTTCCAGAACTGTTTTCCACTTGATGCCGGCGGGGAAAGCCGCGCCGCCACGCCCCCGGAGTCCCGAATCTGCGACCGCCTGAACCGTTGCGGCGCCTCCGATTTCAAGCGCGCGCTCTAGTCCGCGATAACCGCCGGATGTCAGGTAGTCGTCCAGTGACAGCGGATCGACGATGCCGACGCGTGCAAAGGTCAACCGCTCCTGGTTCTCGAGATAGGGAATTTTCTCCGTGGCACCTAGGCCCAGAGGGTGTTCGCCGCCGTGCAGAAAATCGTTTTCGAACAGACTATGAACATCCGCGGGAGTCACCGGCCCGTAGGCCATGCGGCCGTTCGAAGTCGCGACTTCGACCATCGGTTCCAGCCATAACAAGCCGCGCGAGCCGTTGCGCACCAGACGCACGGATGCGCCACGCTTCACCGCCTCGGCGACGATGGCGCTGGCCACCGCATCCGCGCCGAGCGAAATGGCACTCGAATCCCGGGGCACGTAGACGGTGATGGTCATCGTGTCTCCCCAAGACCGCGCATGAGCACATCGAAACGTTCGGGGCTGACCCGTCCAAAAAGATCATCGTCAACCATCACGGACGGCGAACAGGCACAGTTGCCCAGGCAATAGACCGGTTCAAGGCTGATCGCGCCGTCGGCAGTCGTCTCGTGGAACCCGACCCTCAGCGAGGATTTCGCATGATCGCGCAGGGCGTTTGCCCCCATCGCCTGACAGGCCTCCGCCACGCAGATTCGAACCACGTGCCGGCCGGCGGGCGCCGTTCGAAAGTGATGGTAAAAACTGATGACGCCATGCACGTCCGCGCGCGAGAGATTGAGTGCTTTCGCGATTACGGGCACGGCCTCAGGGGGCACATGACCGATACGGTCCTGGATTGCGTGCAGAACGGGAAGCAGCGGCCCGGGCCGCCATCCTTCGGCCTGGATTGCCGACGCGACCGCATCGTCCGAAAACTGGACTTCACTCATCCCCGGCTCTCTTGTCGCCGCCCGCCCGACGTGGCATCTGCTTTTCATATGCAAAAAGTTGCATATGAGGCGGATACTGCGCAATACTGAGAGGACAAGTTAGCAGTGCTTGGACACAATAGCTACATGCAAATATTTGCATATGACAAAGATCATCGTTCGTCCCGCGTGGCGGTTTGAGACCGAAGCTGGCGAGAAAGTCGACCCCCTGCTTTTCAGCCTGCTGCGGGCGATACACGACACCGGCGTGCTGAAACTCGCCGCCGAAGAAACCAAGGTGTCTTACCGCCATGCGTGGGATCTGCTTAAACACTCGTCCGTGCTGTTGGGCAGTCCACTGGTGCAGATGGAGCGCGGCAAGGGCGCAAAACTGACGACGCTCGGCGAAAAACTGCTATGGGCGGAACAGCGCAGCGACGCGAGCCTCTTTCCGCAGTTGGACAACGTTGCCTCGGAACTGAGCCTCGAGATCGGCAGGGCGCGCAAGCAGGCGCAGACGGTGATTCGCATCCACGCAAGCCACGGTTACACCGTCGAAAAGCTGCCGCAACTCATGGCGAACCACGGGCACGCGGACGTGGACTTGCAATACATGGGCAGCGTAGATGCGCTTGCGTCGCTGCAGCGCTCGAATTGCGATCTTGCCGGTTTCCACGTTCCGCTGGGCGAGATAGGGGGTGACCTGTGGGAGCACTACGCCAAATGGCTCAAGCCCCGCCAGCAAAAGATCATCCGCCTCGTGATCCGTACGCAAGGCCTGATCGTCGCGGCAGGCAACCCGAAGAAAATACGTGGTCTGAAAGACCTTTGCCGCCCCGGCCTACGCTTCGTCAACCGCCAACGCATGTCGGGAACACGTATCTTGCTCGATGGCCTGCTGCGCTTGCAATCGATCGATCCGGCGAGAATAACGGGTTACGGAGGAGGGGAGTTTACGCATGCCGCGGTGGCGGCATTTGTAGCGAGCGGCATGGCGGACGCAGCCTTCGGTGTAGAGCCTGCCGCGCGGCAGTTCAAACTGGATTTCCTGCCTATCGCGAAGGAACGTTACATGCTCGCTTGCCGCAACGATTCACTGCGGCAGGCGCCTATTCAAGAAATGATCGGACTGCTGAAGGGACCAGAGTTCGAGCGCATCATGAGACCGGTTCCCGGTTACACGTTGGATGAGCCAGGCGGCAATATAGAAATCAAGAACATCTTTCCCTGAACATTCCCTGTCGCAGTAGCTCTTGTGCTGCTGGGTGTAATATCGCACAGGGGACGCCTTTCTGACTCATGTTGGCGACTCCCTTGAGCGACGTGAAGGCAGTGCAACGCGACATCACTGCCTCCTGTACACGGGTGATCATCCTCCCTTGACGGTACGCTGCTCCCACGCACATCGATTGGATCTGCCGCTATCCGGGAGACAGAGCACCGAATACGAAGGATCACGCGATTGAATTCCGTCCGATTCCGAACGCATTTTCCATGAGATCGGCATCTCGCCTCTGGATCATTTCCAGCCTCTTCGCATGCAATGCGTGGTTGCCGTGTGTGCACGCCGGCGGATCGGTCGAGGGGTCAGTGGTCATCGAGCCCATGAAGCCTGCGACCGTTCCTGGTTACACGGTGCAAACGAAGAACCCCGTTCAGCCGCCGGATCCGCAAGTCGCGATCGTTTTCTTGGAAACAGACGACGGCAGCTATCCAACGCCAAGGGGGGGTGAGGTGGTGCGCGTAAGCCAGAGAGGCTACCAATTCCGCCCTGCGGTGATGGCAGTACGGACCGGTAGCCAGGTGGTCTTTCCGAATCAGGACGACGAGTTCCACAATGTATTCTCCTATTCGCGCGCAAAGCGATTCGATTTGGGTCGCTTTCGAAAGGACGAAAAGAGTCAAGTATTGACGTTCGAGAAGCCCGGATTGGTAAAGGTCTACTGCGAGATCCACAAGCACATGCGCAACCTGCTGCTCGTGCTTGATACACCATGGTTCACGACTAGTGATGCGCAAGGGCGCTTCCTGTTGAACAACGTACCGGCTGGCGACTATTGGCTGAAGGCATTTCTTCCCTCAGAAAGGGTTCTCAAGGTCAGGGTGAGCATTGCTGATGGGAAAACATCCACTGTTAACCTGGTGCGCTGAAGCATGAGTTTTCGCGCCAAGTTGTTGCAGGCGATCATGGGCATCGTGGTCGTCACCACTGTTGCCAGCCTGTTCATCGCGCAGCGCCAGAACAGCGATTCGTACAAGGCGGTGGTAGACGATCTGTTTCGCCATCAGTCGAGCAGCTTCCAACAAGAGCAGGAAATCCGACTGGCCAGCGCAGCGCAGGAGGTGCAGCGTTTGGCCGACTCGGTGCGGTTGTTCGCGGCTCTGGAAGCGAACGACCCAGAGGTATATAAGATCGCAGCAGATGAATTGAGGTTGGGCGACTATGCTTTCTTCCGCCTGCTCAATGCGCAGGGAGAGGTCATTGCGCCGCCCGAAGACGGCCGCGCCGGTTTGCCGGGCAGTCCAAACCGACAGTTGATTCCGAAGATCGCAGGGGAAGCGCCTTCCGTCGAGAAAGTTCAACTGGGTTTTACGCAAATTCGCCAGGGCGACGACGTGCAAGTGTTTCGGATTCTGGCTAGTCCGATCACGAACTTTGGGACCGTTGTCGGTACCCTGATTCTCGGACAGCGCATCAAGGGCCTTAACTCTGAGCGCAGAGACACGCAGGCAGCAGATCACCTTCAATCTGGATTCTGGCTGGACGGGCGATTGGTGGGGGACGATATCCCAAGCGCAGTGGGAGACTCGCTGACAGCGACGCTGTCTGGGGTCCAGACGCAAGACCTGAGCAATGGTCAACTTAGAACCGCCGGCGAAGTGTACCGATTCGAACGGTTTCTCTTGAATGCGGGTTCTTCCTATCCACCGGCCTACCTGGTCTCCGTCTTTTCCCTGGCCGAGTTTAAGGCGCAGCAACGTCTTCTCGCGCTGCGAATCGCGCTGACCGGACTCGTAGCCTTGCTGCTGGCGGCTTTGGTGGCACGCTCGCTCTCGCGGCAGTTGGCACGACCGCTCAAGGATCTCGTGTCCGCAACGCGCGAAATCAGAAAAGGCAATTATGGGGTGAAGCTGCCGACTTCATCGACGCGCGAGATGAACACGCTCGCAGAATCATTCAATGACATGGCCGCTGGACTCGCTCTCAAGGACCGCTATCACTCGGTGCTCAACCGCGTGACTGATCCTCAGGTGGCGGAAGAACTGATTGCGGGACGCGTGCGCCTGGGCGGCGAACTGCGCGAGGTGACGGTCCTGTTCTGCGACATCCGCGGCTATACCGCCATGACCGTGGGGCGCGATCCTACAGAAGTGATTGAGATCCTCAACGCTCATTTGACCGCTCTGACGCACATCGTACAGTCTCATCGGGGCGTGATCAGTCAGTTTGTCGGTGACGAAATCTTCACCCTCTTCGGCGCACCCAAGAGCTACGGCGATGACGCTGCACGCGCCGTGCGTTGCGCGTGGGCGATGATGCGCGAGCGCGAGCACATGAACAGCGAATCGGCCGAGCCGCTTCGAATCGGTATCGGCATCGCCTCCGGTCAGATGGTGGCAGGATGTATCGGCGCAGAAACTCGCAGTGACTACGTGGTCGTGGGCGAGCGCGTCAACTTGGCGGCGCGCCTGTGCAGTTCGGCCACAGCGGGCGAGATACTGATAGACGAGGAAACACAAATCCGGGCCGGAAATGCTGTGTCCAGTGAATCCCTGCAGCCACTATTGCTGAAGGGATTCTCGCAGCCAGTGCCCGTCTTTCGCGTCCTCGGTATTCAGGATTCCCTGTCATGAGCAATCAACTACGCATTATTGTGTGCCGCTGCATTCGCGCTTGGGTGGCGACCGCTGCAGCTTTGTGGCCCCTCGCGGATGCGAACGCTCAGGAGTTTCTCGATACGCTGCAGGACAAGCTGGTTTACACCTCGACCGAAGGGAACGTGCAGGCCGATCTTTCGATCATGGCCGATCTTACTGTGTTCGCGGCCGAGGCGCCGGCGCAAGGATTGCTTTTCACCGATAGCGATATTTTCCTGGCGCCGCGACTATCAGCGTTTCTCGACATGCAGTTAGGCGAGCGCGTGATCCTGCACGGACAGATGCGGGCCGATCGCGGTTTTGATCCTGGCTTCGAGCCCGGTGGACAAGTTCGGCTGGACGAATACTTTCTACAATTCCGCGCCTCGGGCACCAAAGAAGTCAACGTTCGCGCTGGCAAATATGCGACGGTCTTCGGTAGCTGGGCCCCGCGTAGTCTAGCTTGGGACAATCCCCTGATAACCGCACCGGACCCCTACGAGAATTTGATCCCCATCACCGACCGTGCTGCGCCAAGCGACCTGGCTACTTTTGCCGCGCGCCGTGACATGGCGGCTAACAAGGCCGGATGGGTACCCATCATTTGGGGGCCGTCCTATGCCACCGGTGCGGCGGTATTGGGCCGAATCAACGCTTTCGACTATGCGTTCGAGGTCAAGAATGTTTCTCTATCCTCCCCGCCTGAGACCTGGGACGGCATCGAAAATGGCTTTCAAACACGACCCACGGCGACCGTCCGGCTTGGGCTTCAGCCGGTGCCGGAATGGGCACTGGGCTCCTCGTTCAGCCGTGGGCCTTACCTGCAGGAAAGTGCGCAGGCAACGCTACCCGGCGGCACCAGCGTGGACGATTTTTACCAGACCACTTGGGGGGTAGACGCGGGTTACGCGCACCGCAGCTGGCAGATATGGAGCGAACTGATCTATGCGACTTTTGATGTACCCGGCGTGGGCGAGGTGGATGTACTCAGCGGCTATATCGAGGCCAAATACAAAATCACACCGCGATTCTGGACAGCGCTACGCGTGAACCAATCGTGGTTCGGTGATATTCCCGGTCTCACGATTTCGTGGGATCGCAATACTTCGGGTCTGGATCTTGGGATAGGCTACCGCTCCAGCACCCACATTGAAGCGAAATTCCAGTACAGCTTCGCTAACCAACAGGGGCAAGATACCGAAGGTAATCACCTGTTCGCAGCGCAAGTAATCGTGCGGTTCTAGGGTATGTGCCAGCGGTTGGAGTGGACTACCTTGACGTTGACTCGCACCGGAACGCCGCTTCCTTTGCGCCTAGTACACCAGCACCAAGTAGACAGTAAGCAGCGACCCTCAGAAATCGTTCGGTAATTTGGTTCGCTCAGGTGCATCCGCGCGATGACGCATGACCGGTTCGATTCCATCTGCCGACTCGAATTCCATTTACGCGCTATCCTGTCGCGCATCTGCCTAGCCCGGATGGTGAAATCGGTAGACACAAGGGACTTAAAATCCCTCGGCACCTTAAAAGGCCATGCCGGTTCGACTCCGGCTCCGGGCACCAATCGCCTGCGCGCCCTCGTCAATCCAGATGGAACGCATTTCCTCGCGCCAGAATACGCACGTCAAGCAGGCGCACAAGCTTGCGGAATCCGCGCGCGAGCGCGCGAAGAGCGGTCGTACGCTGCTTGATGGCACGCGACTTATTGGCGCATACATCGAACGGTTCGGGCTGAATGCAGTAATGTTGCTGGTGAACGAGCATGGCGCGCGGCGTCCGGAAGTGCGCCAACTCATCGAAGCCGTCGAGCCGCGACGCGTCTTTCTGCTCGCGGACCAACTATTCGATGAAATCAGTCAGGTCGAAACGCCGGAGGGCGTGACAGCGATCGTCGAAATCCCGCGGATTGCGGCGAAATCCCCGGACGATTTTCGCGTGGTGCTAGACGGCGTGCAGGATCCGGGTAATGTGGGTGGGCTGCTGCGCACTGCGGCAGCCTCAGGCGCAACTTCGGCCTACCTCGCCAAGGGATGCGCGGATGCCTGGTCGCCGAAATCGCTGCGCGGTGGAATGGGTGCGCAGTTCGTGCTGCCGGTGCGCGAAAGCGTAGACCTGCCGGCTGCGTTGTCCGGCTTTGAAGGCAACGTTATCGCCACCAGCCCACGGGCGAAGAAATCGATCTTCGACGTCGATTTGACCGGGCCCGTAGCGATGGTGTTCGGCGGCGAGGGCAGGGGATTGGGAGAAGCCGCGCTCGGGATCGCAACTCAAGTGGTCCATATTCCGATGGCGCACAAGGTCGAATCACTCAATGTCGCCGCGGCTGCGGCTGTGTGCTGTTTCGAACGGCTGCGGCAGGCCCGAAACTCCTAGCACCGTAGGTAGCCCTATATCGATCTACGCTGCGGCGCTTGTTCGCAGTTGGTCCGGCGGCGACCGGTCTGCCCAACGTACGCTCATCGCCCCAAAAAACCGGTTGCACAGTATCTAGATGGAACAAGGGCCGGGATTTGAGGGTAGGGGGGATCTTTGGAAACTCTGGGAAGCAGCCTACTTCGTGCGTGCATGATATTTGACATAATATACATTATGCGCATGCAATAGGATTCTCCGGGAGGGATCATTCGATCAAATGGCAGCCAACAATCGCTGTGCCGCCCGCAATGCCTTTCCCTCATGAGGGCGTTGGGTATGCGTTTAACCCATGCAAGGCATCCGCCTCCGGCAGATCCCGGGCTCACGCAGCGGTCTTGAACAACTCGAAGAAATTGGCGCTGGTTGCAGACGCTACAGCCTCCACCGTAACCCCCTTCAGGCGAGCCACTTCCTCGGCGACAAAGCGAACATATGCGGGTTGGTTGGTTTGGCCACGGTATGGAACGGGTGCAAGGTAGGGTGAATCCGTCTCGATCAGCATGTTTTCCAGCGACACCTCGCGGGCCACGGACTTGAGGGCGAGTGCGTTCTTGAAGGTCAAGATGCCCGAGAATGATATGAAAAAGTTCATTTCCATGGCGGCGTTCGCGACAGCCTGAGTCTCGGTGAAACAGTGCATGACCCCACCACATTCGGCTGCGTTTTCTTCGCGCATGATTTGGAGCGTGTCATCCGCTGCTTCCCGCGTATGAACGATTAGTGGCTTTCCCGACGCGCGGGCTGCCCGGATATGACGGCGGAAACGATCCCGCTGCCACTCCAGATCTCCTTTAAGCCGGTAATAGTCGAGTCCAGTTTCACCAATTGCGACGACACGGGGGTGCTTGGCCAACACGAGTAGGCGACGGATGTCCGGTTCCTCGCCGCCCTGATCGTCAGGATGCACTCCGACCGAAGCAAAAACGTTCGGAAAGCGCTCGGCGATCGACAGAACCTGGGGCAGAGTTTCGAGGTTGACCGAAACGCACAGGGCGTGAGTTACGGCGTTCGACTGCATTGCCGCGACCACACCGTCGAGGTCGGCAGCCAGCTCAGGGAAATTGATGTGACAGTGTGAATCTACAAACAAATTATAATCGTTAAATTAATAGGATAAACGCCTTTTATGATCTTCTTTCTCACATCGTGTGAGTCGGGCGATTGATCTTCAGTTGACCTTCCAACAACTCCTCGATCTTGAGGCGAGCCGCTATGCCGCCCTCGTCCTCGGCGAACTGCACGCCTATGCCCTGCGCCTTGTTGGCCTGGGAACCCGCAGGGGTGATCCAGACCACCTTGCCCGCCACCGGAATCTTGTTGGGATCACCCATCAGCGCGATCAGCATGAAAATTTCGTCGCCAAGCCGATACTGTTTTGTAGTAGGAATGAAAATGCCGCCGCCCTTCAGGAACGGCATGTACGCAGCGTAGAGGATCGCCTTCTCGCGAATATTCAGCGAGAGTGCACCGGGACGGGCGTTCTGGGGCCGGTCGTTATCCAAGCGGGTTTGTGCCTTCACTCATGTGCCGGGATAGCCCGACAGCAGACCTTCCATCGCAAGTCGCTTGTTCAGCGGATGCAGGGCCGCACGGTTGTATTGTAGTACCGAGTCGTACCAGATTATCAGTAACTGCGCCGGCAGCGTACGGGCAAGCGGCGCCAATGCGGTGGCGTAGTCCGGGTGGTAGCGGACCTCTCCTCCGGATTTGAGCGAGAACAAATCGTAAGCCCACTGGGACAATAACCTGGCTACGACCGGCCCGTCTATTGGTTCGGCGCGGTCCGCGGCGGCCAGAGGATTAAAACCCGGGCGGGCCAGCTCATCAAGCAGCGCCCTGCGCTGGTTCCAGAACCCAACGTCCTTGGCCCTCTCCAAAGCTGCCAGCGGAGTATAGCCACCTTGTGCCAATGCCAGCAGCGGGTGCTCTATTCCCTGCCCCTTCAACCAGGTAAGTGCGACATCAGCCGCCGGCACATCAAAAAGCACCTGGAAACAGCGGCTGCGTATGGTGGGAAGCACACGGTCTGGCCGGTGACTGACCAGCACGAAATAAGTCGCACTGCCCGGCGGCTCCTCGAGCATCTTGAGAAGTGCGTTGGCCGCACTCGGATGCATCATCTCCGCCGGCGTGATGACGATGACTTTGGCGCGCCCCCGATGTGCCGTGATGCCGACGAAATCAGCAAGGGCACGGATCGCGTCTACGGGAATCTGGCGGCTCGGTTTTTTTGCCGGGGCCGACGATTCCTCATCCGATGCCTCGGTGGCCTGCGAATCTTCCTGCCCCACTTCGACGGTGCGCAGATCAGGATGATTCCCGCTGTCGTATAAGTGGCATGAAGGACATTTTCCGCATGCCCCCATCTCGGCACGCTGCTCTTCACAAAGCATGGCCTTGGCCAGAAATAGGGCCGTGGTCCGCTTACCCAGGCCCGCTTGCCCGCTGAGCATGAGCGCATGTGGCATCGCCGAAGCGGTTGCCGGCAATCTATCCAGCACCGGCTTGACCCATGGGAATTCTATTTTTTCCATAAGGCCAGAAGTCGCTGCCCAATTTCTTGCTGGATATCGGCAATGGGTTTGCTGCCATCGAACCTGACTATCCGATTGGGCCACTGCCGCAGGCGCTCGAGGTATGCATCGCGCACCCTTCTGAAGAATCCCACATCTTCACGCTCAAAGCGGTCCGGTGATTTGATGCGGGCGGTCCGGCTTTGTCCGAGTTCGGCACTGACATCAAAAAGCAATGTCAGATCCGGTTGCAGATCAGGATGGACCCAGCGTTCAAGGGTTTCCAGCTTGTCCTTCGCCACCCCGCGTCCACCCCCCTGATAGGCAAAGCTGGCATCGGTAAAACGGTCGCACAGTACCCAATCACCTCGGTGCAGAGCCGGACGGATCACGTCTTCCAAGTGTTGGCGTCGGGATGTGAACATCATCAACGCCTCGGTTTCTGGATGGATGCGCTGATCCTTCGCTAGCGATATCTGACGCAGTTGCTCGCCGAGGACCGTTCCTCCGGGTTCCCGACTCACAATATGGCCGATACCTTGTCCACGCAAGTAGTCGGTGGCCCAGGCGAGGTGCGTGCTCTTCCCTGCCCCATCGATGCCTTCAAACGTAATGAATTTGCCGCGCTTCACCGTGCTCGCTGGTACTTGTCCACCGCACGATTGTGCTCTGCCAATGTCGAGGAGAATTCATGTCCTCCGTCGCCACGGCCGACAAAATAGAGCACGGGGCTATTGGCCGGATTCAACGTGGCCTGGATGGAGGCTTCACCGGGCATCGCAATAGGGGTCGGCGGAAGCCCGTAACGCGTATAGGTGTTGTAGATCTGGTCGGTCTCGAGATCGCGGCGGCGCAGGTTGCCGTCAAAGGACGTACCCAGTCCATAGATCACCGAAGGATCGGTCTGCAGGCGCATGCCCCGCTTCAGACGATTGACGAACACGGCGGCAACCATGTCACGCTCGTCGGCGCGGCCAGTTTCCTTTTCCACAATCGAAGCCAAGATAAGCGCTTGGTATGCGCTGGAAACCGGCAGTCCCTTGGCACGATTTTCCCAAAGCGCTTCGAGCTTCGTTCGCATCCTCAGGTAAGCCTGCTTGAGGATCGTCAGGTCGCTGGTACCGGCGGCGAAGTGATAGGTATCAGGGAAAAACAACCCTTCTGGGTGTTTTTCCTCGACTTCGAGGCGCTCGAGAATCTGCGCATCGGACAGCCCTGCGCTGTCGTGCTTCACGGCCGGATGCTGATCGAGCACGTGGCGGATTTGGAGGAAGGTCCAGCCCTCGATGAATCGAAGTTCCGACTGGGCAAAATCACCGCTGACAATTTTGTCGAGCAGCCCGTGCGGTGTGACGCTGGCGCCAACGGCGTAGCTGCCCGCCTTGATGTCGTTAGCATTTCCGAGCAGGCGCGCGAGCACCAGAAAGCTCCAGCTGTCGGAAATGAGCCCCTCCGTTTCCAGCTGCTCGGCCACCCTGCGCAAGCTACTGCCGTGTTCAATATTGAAATGGCGCGCCCGAGACGCCACTTCAACCGGCGTCAACGCAAAATAGGCCAGCCAGCAGGCAGCACCGGCCGCGGCGAAAACGCCGAACAGTATCAGCGTTCGCAACAAGCGCATCAGCGTCCACTTCGGTGGAGGCAGAAAAAGGTTTTTGCGTTTTGCCATTCTGTGGCGTGGTCACCTCAACAGGGTTTTCGCCATCTCCAGGTAACCCGCGGTTTGTGCGGGTTCACCCGGCCGGTGCGGCGGGCATGCTTCCGGTAGTGGTCAGATCGCGCGGAAAATCAATGTGCCGTTGGTTCCGCCGAATCCGAAGGAATTCGACATGACAACCTTGATTTTCATCTGCCGTGCGACATTCGGCACATAGTCGAGGTCGCACTCTGGGTCCTGATTGAACAGGTTGATGGTCGGCGGAGCGACCTGGTCCCGAATCGCCAGTGCCGAGAAAATAGCCTCCACGCCGCCAGCGGCGCCGAGCAGGTGTCCTGTTGCCGACTTCGTCGAACTGACCGCGAGACGTTTGGCGTGTTCGCCGAAGCAACGTTTCACCGCAATGGTCTCGGCGAGATCTCCCAGCGGCGTCGAGGTGCCATGGGCATTGATGTAGTCCACCTGATCCGGATTGATGCCTCCATTACGCATTGCGTTGAGCATGCCGCGTGCGGCGCCTTCGCCATCTTCGCAGGGTGCAGTGATATGGTGCGCATCGGCACTCATGCCATAACCGGCCAGTTCACAGTAGATTCTGGCACCGCGCGCCCTGGCGTGTTCAAACTCTTCCAGAACCAGCACTCCCGCGCCTTCGCCCAGCACGAAGCCGTCGCGATCCTTGTCCCACGGACGGCTGGCCGTCGCTGGATCGTCGTTACGCGTGCTGAGCGCGCGCGCTGCCGAAAATCCTCCGATACTCAACGCACACAAGGTACCTTCTGAGCCGCCCGCAACCATCACGTCGGCATCGCCGTATTCGATCAGCCGGGCCGAGTCGCCCAGACAATGGTTCGCCGTCGTGCATGCCGTGACCATTGCCAGGCACGGACCCTTGAAGCCGTACATGATCGAAAGGTTTCCCGAAATCATGTTAATAATCGCGCCGGGGATGAAAAAGGGCGAGACCTTGCGCGCACCGCCTTCGATCATGGCCCGATGGGTTTCCTCGATCATCGGCAGCCCGCCCATTCCCGAACCGATATTCAGGCCGATGCGCTCGGCATTCTTCGGGTTGGCGTCGATCCCCGCGTCGCGGAGCGCTTCCACGGCCGCGGCAATGCCGTAGTGAATGAAAACGTCCACGCGCCGCGCTTCTTTCGGCGTCAGCACCTGCCCGACGTCGAAATTCTTGACGTCGCCGGCAATTTGGGACGCAAAAGGACTCGCGTCGAACCGGGTAATGCGAGTGGTCCCGGATTTGCCCGCTTGGATATTGGCCCAAGCCTCCTTGACGCTATTGCCGACCGGGCAAATGATCCCCAGGCCGGTGACTACGACTCGGCGCCTAGACAACGGGACTCCAGAAAAAGGCGGGAGTAGGCGCGATTAGTTGAGGTGGGCCTTGATGTAATCAATGGCCTGCTGTACGGAAGTGATCTTTTCCGCCTCTTCGTCGGGGATCTCGCACTCGAACTCTTCTTCAAGCGCCATCACCAGTTCGACGGTATCCAGGGAATCGGCTCCGAGGTCGTCGACGAACGTCGATTCATTCTTTACGTCCGCTTCGTTCACGCCCAGCTGCTCGGCAACGATTTTTTTCACGCGCAGTTCTACGGATTCCATTAATGTCCCTTCCCTTTTGCTTGAAGATGCAGTTACGTATTTTCCTGCCGCCCGCCCCGAAGGGCCGCAACGAGGAAAAACACGCGTGTTAGTCTACCAAAATTGCAAGGAGTCAATCCATGTACATTCCGCCATTGACGTGCAAGGTGCTCCCGGTGACGTAGGCGGCGCCTTCGGATGCGAGAAATACGACTGCGGCCGCCACTTCCTGCGGCTGGCCGAAGCGCGCCAACGGCACGTGCGCCAGCAGCGCCGTCTTGCTCTCGTCCGGCAATTTGCGCGTCATGTCGGTGTCAATGAATCCGGGCGCCACGCAGTTTACAGTGATGTTGCGGCTTCCCAGTTCGCGGGCAAGCGACTTGCTGAATCCGACGATTCCGGCCTTCGCTGCCGCGTAGTTCACTTGCCCCGGGTTGCCCATCGAGCCTACGACCGAGGTAATGTTGATGATGCGCCCGGCCCGCGCTTTCATCATCGGGCGGATTACCAGCTTGCTCAAGCGGTACACCGACTTCAGGTTGGTGTCCATAATCTCGTCCCATTCGCTGTCCTTCATTCGCAGCAGCAGATTGTCGCGCGTAATCCCGGCGTTGTTCACCAGGATTGCGACCGCGCCAAACTGCGACTCGATGCCACTGAGCACCTGCTCAATCGCCACAGGATCATTGACATTGAGTTTGAGACCCTCGCCCTTCATGCCTTCGCTGCTCATGTAGGAGGAAATTGCCGCGGCGCCCGCATCGGTGGTGGCGGTACCCACTACCGTCGCACCGGCCTTCCCGAGCGCAACCGCGGTTGCCTGTCCGATTCCCCGGCTGGCGCCAGTTACCAACGCGACTTTTCCTGCGAACATGAACCCCCTCCACCGTAGATCTATTACAGGTTTATTTCAACACAGACAAAGCCTGACCGAATGCGGCGTCGTCACTGAATGAAAGAAGCCCGGCCTCCGGCGCGATGCGCTTGTTCAGGCCGGTCAGCACCTTGCCGGGCCCGCATTCGACAATATGGGTAACGCCGTTTGAGACCATTTTCTGCACCGTCTCGACCCATCGCACAGGTTGAACCATCTGCCGCACCAGCGCGTCCTTGATCGCGTCAGCCGATTCGGCGCTCTTGACATCGGCATTGTGCAGAACCGGCACCGTGCCGCGCCTGAACGACGTGTTGCGCAGTCGCTCGCGCACGCGCACGGCCGCTGGTTGCATGAGGCTGCAGTGCGACGGTGCACTCATCGGCAGGAGCACGGCACGCTTCGCCCCCCTGGTTTTGGCGATTTCCATCCCACGTTCGACAGCGGCCCTGTTCCCGGCGATGACCACCTGCGCAGGCGTATTGAAGTTGGCGGCCTCCGCAACTTCGTTTGCGCTGCTCGCCTCTGCACACAACGCGCGCACCGCCTCATCATTCAGACCGAGTATCGCCGCCATTGCGCCTACCCCGTCCGGCACGGCTTCCTGCATCGCGCTCGCGCGAAAGCGCACCAGCGGCACTGCATCGGCAAAATCCACTGCGCCGCTCGCCACCAGAGCCGGGTATTCGCCGAGGCTATGCCCCGCCATTATCTCCGGGGCGGATCCCTGGCGCGTCTGCCATGCAAGATATAACGCCACGCCAGCTACAAGCATCACCACCTGAGTATTGGTAGTGAGATTGAGTTCTTCCGCGGGACCCTCGGCAGCGAGCTTCCAAAGATCCTGGCCCAGCAGTTCGGAAGCCTGCGCAAATGTTTCCCGCACACCGGGCAGTTCTCCAAAGCACTGCATCATGCCGACCGACTGGGAGCCCTGCCCCGGAAAAACAAATGCGATCTTCATGTCGTCGCGATCACCAGCGCAGCAATACCGCGCCCCAGGTGAATCCACCGCCCACGCCTTCAAGCAGCAGCGTCTGGCCGGGGCGGATGCGCCCGTCGCGCACCGCTTCATCGAGCGCCAAAGGTATGGAGGCTGCCGAAGTATTGCCGTGATGATCCACGGTGGCGATGACTTTCTCGACTGGCAGGCCAAGCCTTCTGGCGGTCGCTTCCATGATTCGGATGTTCGCCTGGTGCGGTACGAACCAGTCCAGGTCCGACACCTTCAGCCCCGCCAGATCCAGCACTTCGTGCGCAACTTCCTCGAATACGCGCACCGCGAACCGATAGACTGCGCCTCCGTCCATATGGACGAATGGCCTGCCCCAAACCTTGCCACCGCATACGCTGCCCGGCACCGACAGTTGGTCCTTGTGGCTGCCATCGGCATGCAGACGTGTAGCCAGAATCCCGGGTACGTCGCTCGCCGCGAGAACTACTGCTCCGGCACCATCGCCGAACAGGACGCAGGTGCCGCGGTCGTTCCAGTCGAGAATCCGGGAATAAACTTCTGCGCCGACCACAAGGATTTTTTTGGCTTGGCCATCGCGGATGAAAAGATCCGCTGTAACCAGCGCATAGACAAAGCCGCTGCACACCGCCTGCAGATCGAAAGCCGGGCACCCGGCAATGCCGAGCCTGGATTGCAAAATGCACGCGGTGCTCGGGAAAATCATGTCCGGCGTGGTGGTCGCGACGATAATCATGTCGATGTCCCCCGCCGCGACTCCTGCGGATTTCAGTGCCTTCTGTGCAGCCGGTAGCGCCAGATCGCTGGTCAGTTCGCCTTCCGCCGCAATATGGCGGCTACGAATGCCGGTGCGGGTGCGGATCCATTCGTCGGAAGTGTCGACGATCTTTTCAAGATCGGCGTTGGTAAGAACCTTCTCGGGAAGATGGCTTCCGGTGCCGATGATCCGGGAATTCATCACGCCACCCTTTGATGAATTGAAGCCATGCGCTCGCTTATGCCGTGGAGCATGTCATTATGCGCTTCCTCGTAAGCACGCTGGATTGCGAAGCGCAAACCGAAACTGTCAGCCGATCCGTGACTCTTGACCACGATGCCTTTCAGGCCCAACAGGCTGGCGCCATTGTAACGGCGAGGGTCGACGCGGCGGCGGAAGGCATTGATTGCCGGTAAAGCCATCGCGCCCGAGAGCCTGGTGAACAGATTGCGACCAAACTCCTGGCGCAGGTAAATCGCCAGCATCTGCGCCAGCCCTTCCGAAGTCTTGAGCGCGACGTTGCCAACGAAGCCATCGCATACGATCACGTCGGTAGTGCCCTTGTAGATGTCCGTGCCCTCGATATTGCCGTAGAAATTGAGACCGCTGTCGCGCATCAACTCCGCGGCCAGTTTGACCACTTCGTTGCCCTTGATTTCCTCTTCACCGATGTTGAGCAGGCCCACCGTCGGGTGCTCGACATGTTCGACTGCGCTTACCAGCGACGATCCCATCACGGCGAACTGCAGCAGATGCTCAGCGGTGCAATCCACATTGGCGCCCAGATCGAGCACACAGGTGCGGCCGCGTTGGGTCGGCAGGAAAGAGGCAATGGCAGGACGTTCGATGCCAGGCAGCATCTTGAGCACGAATCTCGACATCGCCATCAGCGCCCCGGTGTTGCCGGCACTCACGCAGGCATCCGCCTGTTCGCTCTTGACCAGGTTGATCGCAAGCCGCATCGACGAGTCACGCTTTCCCCGCAACGCCGAGGCCGGCGCTTCATCCATTGCCACCACTTCGGTTGCAGCTTCGATTCGAACGCGGCCGCCAGCTTTGGTGCTGCGGCGTCTCAGTTCGATATCGATTTCTTCGGGGATTCCTACCAGGACAACCTGTGCGTCCTCGACACTGTCCAGAAAATCGAGCGCGGCGGGAACGGTAACATGGGCGCCATGGTCGCCACCCATGCAGTCGAGCGCTATCGTGATCGCCATGAATTATGCGTTGCCTGCGGAAGCGCTGCGTCGGGGAAGTGCCGTATACGCGCCTTCGCGGTTCTCGCACCCGTTGCAGTGGGTCGAAGCAGGTGTTCGGCTCATTTCATTTCGGCTGCGCGGCCTCGCAGCCAAAAGCCGGCGTCGTTCAGTCGCCCTTGGTCTTGACGACTTTCTTGCCGCGATAGTAGCCGTTGGGGCTGATGTGATGCCGCAGATGCACTTCGCCGGTGGTGGGCTCGACCGCGAGCGGCGGGTTGGTCAGGAAGTCGTGCGAACGGTGCATGCCACGTTTCGAGGGCGACTTCTTGTTTTGTTGGACTGCCATGGGATGACTCCTTCAATTGAAACTTTTTCTACTGGCGCTTGAGTGCCGCCAACGCGTTGAACGGTGATGCCTGTCTGACGGATTCCGCCTGAGGCGACGTGACCTCGCACACACCCTCCTCGTGACCAGGCACCATCGGCAGCCCTAGAATGACCTCGTCCTCGACCAGCGCAATGACGTCGAGTCTCGGGTCGGCGTAAAGGTGTTCCGTGTCTTCCGCTTCATCGGCGGAGTCGCTCAACGCCTGGCCTGCAGGAACGAGTACGAAGTTGCGTACGGCATCGAATCGGAAGCTAACCGGCCCGAGGCAACGCTGGCAGCGCAGTAACAGGTCGCCGCCAAGCTCAAGCCGCAATGAAGGTTTGCCGTCCTGGTCGACGCGACCAGCCAGTTCATACGTAATTGCGCCGGACCGCTCGAACAACGCGTCGTGCAAACGCTCGAGCGCCGCGACCGCCACCGTTGCGCGCAATGCACCGGACTCACGCGCAAACGCAACGCTATCGACCACAGCCCGGTCAAACATAAGCCGCGCATAATATTAGTTTTGGATTACCCTGTCAAAACAAAATGTCTCCAACAAACAGTGGTCTGCGGTTGATTCTCGCCTCGACTTCGCGCTATCGCAAGGATTTGCTTTTGAGGCTTGGCATCCCCTTCGAAACCACTGCGCCGGAAGTCGATGAATCGCCGCTGAACGGCGAACAACCGGCGGACACCGCGGCACGCCTCGCACTTGCCAAGACCCACGCGGTGCGTGCCCGATTCCCGGACGCGCTTATCATCGGTTCCGATCAGGTCGCCGTGTGCGATGGCATGCGCCTGGACAAACCCATGACGCATGCGGTGGCAGTTCAGCAATTGAGTTACGTCAGCAACAAGTCCGTGACCTTTCATTCTGCAGTGGCGCTGCTCAACACGCGAAGCGGACGGATACAGTCACGGCTGGTGCCCACCACCGTAAAGTTCCGGCGCCTTGAGCAGGCGGAAATTGAACGTTACCTGGGACGCGAGCCGGCGTACGACTGTGCCGGGAGTGCCAAGGCTGAAGGGTTGGGCATCTCATTGGTCGAAGGCATCGAATCTGGTGACCCGACCGCGCTCATTGGCCTGCCGTTGATTGCGCTATCAGGAATGCTTAGGGAAGAGACTTTGTTTGTTCCATAACCGCAGCTTAGCGAGCGTTCTTCATGTAACTAATGGGAAAGGGACAGCTTTACCTGATTCCGGTTGATCTGGTTGCCGGGGTCACTGGCGAGTGGATCGGGACACGGCTAAAAACGTCCGTGCAGGCCCTGCGCTATTTTGTCGTGGAGCACCCGAAATCAGCCCGGCAATTCCTGAAAGCCTTGAGTCTGCCATTGTCGGAACTGACGCTCGAAGTACTGGACGAGCATTCCGGAAAAGAGGACGTGCAACGATTCGTGCGCAAACTCGAGGCAGGAATTGATCTGGGATTGCTGTCCGAAGCGGGCTGTCCCGCGATAGCCGATCCGGGTGCGGCTCTGGTAGCGGAGGCGCACCGGATAGGCGCGCGCGTAATCCCGCTGGTGGGCCCCTCCTCCATTGTCCTGGCACTGATGGGCTCCGGGCTCAACGGTCAGCGTTTTGCGTTCAATGGCTACCTACCCTCGCGTTCTCCTGAGCGCGAGCACAGCATTCGCGAGCTGGAGGAAAGATCCCGGCACCTGGGTCAGACCGAAATTTTCATCGAGGCGCCTTATCGCAACGATCAGTTGTTGAGTGCGCTGCTGCGCACCTGCAAAGCCGATACCCTTCTGTCATTGGCAACCGACTTGACTGGAGCTACCGAGCAGGTGAGAACGCTTACCGTGGCGCAATGGAAAAATGCGCCGGCAAGCCTGGACCGCAGGCCGACCGTGTTCCTTCTTCTGGCAAAGGGCTCAGCGAACCGGGGAAAGCGGCCCAGCGGCACGCACTAGCGCCTCGCCCAGCGACGCACCGAAGCGCTTTGCAAAGCGCTCGGCTATATTCTCGCGCGGCGTGAAGTCGACGATTCTCTCGGCCTTGATGACTTCACGAGCCACGAAGTCAACGCTGCCGAGTGCATCAGTCAGGCCAAGGTCGACGCTTTTTTGGCCGGTCCATACCAGACCGGAAAAAACGTCCGGCGCTTCCTTCAGGCGTTTGCCGCGCCCCTTGCGCACCACGTCGACGAACTGCTGATGAATCTCGCCAAGCATGCGTTTTGCGTATTCGCGCTGCGCGGGATCGAGCGGTGAAAATGGATCGAGAAATCCCTTGTTCTCTCCGGCGGTAAGCAGCCTGCGTTCGACGCCGAGTTTTTCCATAGTGCCGGTAAACCCGAATCCGTCCATCAGCACGCCTATTGAACCGACGATACTCGCCTTGTCGACGTAGATCCGGTCGGCGGCAACGGCCACGTAGTAACCGCCGGAGGCACAGATGTCCTCGATCACCGCATAGATCGGAATATCCGGATGTTTCTCACGGAGCCGACCGATTTCGTTGTTGATGGTGGCGGCCTGCACCGGACTGCCGCCCGGGCTGTTGATCCGCAGGATCACGCCCTTGGTGCTTTTGTCCCCGAACGCGTCCTGCAGCCCTTGATTGATGGTGTCGGCATTGGCGTGCGCGTCCGCGGCAATGATTCCGTTCAATTCCACCAGCGCGGTATGGTTGGTCGGCAACGCCACATCACGTCCGCCGAACCAGCCGAACGCAGCGAACATCAGAACGAAAAGATAGATGAAGGTGAGCGTCTTGAAAAAGATCCCCCAGTGGCGGGCCCTGCGTTGCTCGTCGAGTGCGGCGTGCGCGAGCTTTGCGATGATCTCGCGTTCCCAGTTGCCTCCGGAGGCGCCCGGATCGGTTTCAGCCATGATCTGCTTCCTTGATTTCGGCCAGGTAGACCTGTCCGTCGTGCTCTTGCACAGGCAATTTGGTCAAGCTCTGACCCTTACATGGACCGCCGACGCAGTAGCCCGTATCCGGAAGATACGCGGCGCCATGCGTCGAACATATCAAGTATAGACCGGACACGTCGAAGAACTCACCTGGTTGCCAATCGAGCTCAACCGAGACATGGGCGCAGCGGTTCAAATACCCATGCACGTTGCCACGATAGCGTACCGCAAACGCCGCCGCCGTCCCGCGCTCCGTTTCCACAGTAAAGCGCACACCTCTGCCGCGCTCCGGCAAGTCACTGGCCGCGCAAATCAGACGTCTTGCTTCAGCCACGTCATCAACTCAACGAAACTGCCAATGCATGCCAGCGGTGCCAAGCGTTCGAGTTCCTCGCGCGGGTGCGCGCCATAGGTCAGGCCGACTGCCGGCACTCCGGCATTCGCGGCCATTTGCAGATCGTGTGTCGTGTCCCCGATCATCAATGTGCGTTCCCTCGTCACACCCAGCATGTGCATAAGCGTTTCCAGCATGTCGGGATGAGGTTTGGGGAAGCCCTCGTCGGCGCAGCGCGAGGCGTGAAAATGTGCGCCGAGCGCCGTGTTTTGTAGCGCGCGGTCCAATCCGCGACGGCTTTTGCCGGTGGCCACGGCCATCAGATAGCCGTCCCGGTTAAGTGCGGGTATGCCTTCCTCGACCATGGGAAACAGCTCGATGTCCTCATGACCGGCCATGAAATGTGCACTGTAGCGGCTCGCGACCTCCTGGTAACGATCGCTGTTCAGTCCGGGACTGAGGTAGGCCAACGCATCCTGCAGCCCTAGCCCGATCACGTGGCGGGCCGCTTCTGGTGCCGGCACGGGTAGATCGAGATCCCGAAATGCGGATTGCAGCGACGCGACGATATGTCCCGCAGAGTCCACCAGCGTGCCATCCCAGTCGAAGACCAGCAGTTCGAAGCGTCCGGGCATGAGTCTAGCCACTGGCCTTAAGCGAGTGCAGGAAACTTTCCAGCTCGGGTGCGAGCGGGGCTTGCACTCGTACCGTCTCGCCGTTGCGGGGGTGGTGGAATTCGAGGCTGGCGGCGTGCAGGAACATCCGCTTCAGACCCCGCTTCGTCAGCCGCTTGTTAGCGTCGAAATCACCATACTTGTCGTCGCCGGCGATAGGAAACCCGAGGTGCGCAAGGTGCACGCGAATCTGGTGCGTGCGGCCGGTCTTGAGCTCGGCATCGAGCAGGCTGAATCCGGGGAAACTGCGCTCCAGGCGGAATACGGTGTGCGCCTGCGCACCGTCCTCGTCGACCACCACCCGACGTTCGCCGGATGCAGCTACATATTTGTGCAACGCCAGTTTGACGTTGCGCTTGGCCTCTTTCCACTCGCCCAGCACCAGCACCCGGTAGTGTTTTTTCACCGCGCCTTCCCGTAACTGCGCGTGCAGCGCGGTCAGGGCGCCGCGCTTCTTGGCCAGCGCCAGTACCCCCGACGTATCGCGATCCAACCTGTGCACGAGTTCAAGAAAGCGGATGCCCGACCGCGCCTGACGCAGTTGTTCGATCACACCGCTGGAAACGCCGCTGCCGCCATGGACTGCCACGCCGCCGGGCTTGTCGACGACCAGCAAGTCCTCGTCTTCTAAGAGGACCTTGCCAGCGAATACGGCTTTGACGGTCCGCGGTCCGGACGCGGGTCGGCTGGTTCGAACCGGCGGAAGCCTGACTTTGTCCCCCGATTGCAGACGATAGGCCACTTCCACCCGCCGCCCATTCACCCTCACTTCACCGCCGCGGACGATGCGATAGATGTGGCTTTTTGGCACCCCTTTCAGGATCTTGTGCAGGAAATTGTCTATGCGCTGATCGTGCGCAGACTCATCCACCTCGCGCCATGTCACGGCTCCTTTACTTAAGGTATTCATTTTGCTTATACTTCATCCCGCAAGCAGGCAATCAGTCACGACCAAGCGGTCACGACCAAGCGGTCGAGTCTTGTGCGCCGCAGACCAGCGGCCTCATCTCCCGCCATGTCCTGCCTGCAAAGAGGGGTTAACTTCGCTCACCCGAAAAAGTAGCGATGGTAAATGATGAGTTGCGCGCTCGCACACCAAAAGTGGATTCCACCGTCCTGCGTGCTGCAGGATGTGTACTGACAAACCTCAGGCCAAAATCTCTCGTCCCCCTCCACCTATGACTTTCCCGACGACAGAAAACTAGAGCCCCTCCACAACCGGGGCGCTCCCCAGGTTTGTCCTCCCCGTGAACATGTGAGCGCGGGAGAACAATAATGAAGCGTATGTTATTTAACGCGACCCACGCAGAAGAACTGCGCGTCGCGATTGTCGATGGCCAGAAGCTCATCGACTTGGATATCGAAACTGCCGGAAAAGAGCAACGCAAGAGCAATATTTACAAAGGCGTCATCACCCGCATCGAGCCCAGCCTCGAGGCGGCTTTTGTCGACTACGGCAACGAACGCCATGGCTTTCTTCCGTTCAAGGAAGTCAGCCGCTCCTTTTTCCAGAATCCCGACGCGGACCCCGCGCGCGTCAGCATCAGAGATGCCCTGCGCGAAGGCCAGGAACTCATCGTTCAGGTAGACAAGGACGAACGCGGTAACAAGGGCGCGGCGCTGACCACTTTTATCAGCCTGGCAGGTCGCTACCTGGTCCTTATGCCAAACAATCCGCGCGGCGGCGGCGTTTCGCGCCGGGTCGAGGGTGAGGACCGCAACGAACTGCGCGACACCATCTCGCAACTGGATGTTGCCCCCGGCATGAGCATTATTGCCCGCACTGCCGGCATCGGCCGCTCGGTCGAGGAACTCACTTGGGATCTTAATTACCTGATGCAGTTGTGGCGGGCAATTGAAACCGCCGCCAAGCAGCAGGGCGGCGCCTTCCTGATCTACCAGGAAGGCAGCCTGGTCATCCGCGCAATACGCGACTATTTCCACCAGGAGATCGGCGAGATCCTGATCGACACCGATAGTATTTACGATCAGGCCCGCCAATTCATGGGCCACGTAATGCCACAGAACGTCAACCGCGTGAAGATGTACAAGGATGACGTGCCGCTGTTTTCGCGATTCCAGATCGAGCACCAGATTGAAACAGCCTATTCGCGGCAGGTGCCGCTGCCCTCTGGCGGCGCAGTGGTGATCGACCACACCGAGGCATTGGTGTCGGTAGACGTCAACTCCGCCCGCGCCACGCGGGGCGCCGACATCGAGGAAACTGCTCTGCGCACCAACCTGGAAGCCGCGGACGAAATCGCCCGGCAACTCAGACTGCGCGATCTTGGGGGTCTGGTCGTGATCGACTTCATCGACATGGAGTCTGCCCGCAACCAGCGCGACGTGGAGAACAGACTGCGCGATGCTCTGAAGTACGACCGCGCACGCGTTCAGACCGGCAAGATTTCCCGTTTCGGACTACTGGAGTTGTCGCGCCAGCGGCTGCAGACCTCGCTCGGCGAAACCAGCCATATCGCTTGCCCGCGCTGCCATGGCACCGGCCACATTCGCTCGGTCGAATCCTCGGCGCTGCATATCCTGCGCATCCTCCAGGAAGAGGCGATGAAGGAAAATACGGCGGCGCTACACGCACAGGTTCCGGTGGACGTAGCAACTTATCTGCTCAACGAGAAGCGCAACGAGTTCCACTCGATCGAGACGCGCCTCAAGGTCAATGTGCTGCTAGTCCCGAACGTGAACCTGCAGACTCCCAACTATTCCGTGACCCGGCTGCGCCACGACGAACTCAACGTGAGCGAGATCGTACAACCGAGTTACAAGATGGCGGACATCGCGACCGAAGTCGCGGCACCGGCGGCGACCGTGCAGAAGCCGGAGCTGCAGCGGCCACAGGCTGCGGTACAGGGAATCACGCCTGCCCAGCCCGCCCCGATGCGCCGGGAAGAACCGAAACCTTCGATCATGGAAAAGATCTTCGGCTGGCTTACACGCCAGCCGGAGGCCAAGCCGGAGCCACCCAAAGTGCGTCCGCGCGAACCGCAGCAGCGCCGTGATCACATGCGCGACGGTCGAGGTCGCGGAAGGGGTCGCCCGGATGAAAAACGTGGCGAGCGGACGCCACGTCAGGATGGGGAAAGCCCGCGCGAACAGAATCGTCCGCGTAGCCAGGAGCGTGCCGAGCGCCGGCCCCAGGAACGCCCTCAATCGCAATATAAACAGCCGCGTCCGCCGCGTCCCGACCACGGGTTGGCTACGGTCGAGCAACGTCCGTCGGGAGACCGGCCGGAAGGCCCGCGCGATACGGAAGGCCGTGGCCGGCGGCGCCGCGGCCGCCACGAACGCCAGTCTGAACGTTCGGACAATGTCAGCCAGCAGTTGCCGCGCGGCGATCAACCCGCGCCCGAAATGGCCAGGCCGCACCGCGAGCGCAAACGTCCTGCGCCGGCGACTCCTTCACCTGAAGTCCAGACGGCCATGCTCGAACCTGTGATGTTCACGCATGAACCTGTCGCGGCCGAACCACCACCGACCATCGCAGTGGAAACGTTGCCGCAGGAGCGTTATCGGCCCGAACTACCGCCAGCCGGCGCTGCGGACACGCTGCCGCAGGAACGTTACCTGCCCGAGGCTAATACCGACGAACGGCAACCTGAACCGGTCGCTGCGGCACCTGCACCTGCCCGACAGCCCTGGAAGATGGAGCCGATCGCGTTACCACCCGACATGGTGATGATCGAGACGCAGTCGGACAAGCTTGCCAGAATGCTCGAGGAAGAACGACAGGATGCACCTCGACCCGTCAGACCGCCTCGTCAGCGCAACTCCGAGACGGTCATTGCGGACGAGCCACTACAACAGGTGGAAACCCGTAAGGAATAATCGCGTCATGCGGCGTTAAATGCCGTCAGCGGTATAACGGAAGCTCGGTTAGATGCCACCGAGCTTCTCTTTTTTTATGTGCTCGAGCAATCCTGCGGCCGCATCCTCGGTCATGTCCAGCACCAATTCGAATCCCTGTGCGCCGCCGTAGTAGGGATCCGGCACTTCTTCACCTCGCTGCGGGCTGCCGTACTCCATGAACAAGCTCAGTTTGCCGTGATGCTGCGCCGGGGCAAGCCGTCTTAGCTCGGAGAGATTGTGCCGATCCATCGCGACAATGTAATCGAATTCGACGAAATCCTTTCCGGACACCTGCCTGGCGCGCAGACCCGCGAGATCGTAACCGCGTTGGGCCGCGGCCAATTGCGTGCGGTGATCAGGCGGATGGCCGACGTGATAGTCGTGCGTGCCTGCCGAGTCGATGAGAATTTTCTGCTCCAGTCCTGCCGATACCACCGCATGGCGAAACACGCCTTCGGCGGTCGGTGAGCGGCAAATATTGCCGGTGCAGACAAACAGCACCCTGGCGGGGGTACCGATCCGTGCCATCTATCGGCTGCGCTTGCGCGCCAAGGGAATCGAAGCGACCTTGGCCGGCTTGTCGTCGGTTCCCGTCGCGACTAAAGGAGCCTGGTCGCCTTCGGTCATACCGAACGCCAGTTCCTTGAGTTCCTTTAACTGGTCGCGCAACTGTGCCGCACTCTCGAATTCGAGGTTCCTGGCGGCATCGAGCATGGCCTTTTCGACACGTTTCAGTTCCTTCAGCAGGTCCTTTTCGTTCATCGCGCCGTAGGCGGCGAGCTTTTCTGCCGCCTTCACGTCCTGCTGCGTAGAGGGGTCATAAACGCCTTCGATCATGTCCTTGATGCGCTTGAAAACTCCTTTGGGCGTGATTCCGTGCGCGATGTTGTATGTCACCTGCTTCTGGCGCCGGCGATCGGTTTCGGCGATTGCTCGCTGCATCGAATCGGTCATGCGGTCCGCGTACATGATGGCCGAGCCATTCAGATGGCGTGCGGCGCGGCCGATGGTCTGGATCAGGGAGCGCTCGGAACGCAGGAAGCCCTCCTTGTCCGCATCCAGGATCGCCACCAGCGATACTTCGGGAATGTCCAGCCCTTCGCGCAGCAGGTTGATGCCCACCAGAACGTCGAACTCCCCCAGCCGTAAATCCCGGATGATTTCCACTCGCTCCAGGTTGTCGATGTCGGAGTGCAGGTAACGCACCTTGACGCCATGTTCCGCAAGATAGTCGGTCAGATCCTCGGCCATGCGCTTGGTAAGCGTGGTCACCAGCACGCGTTCATTGCGCTTTACGCGTTCGCTTATCTCGGACAACAGGTCGTCCACCTGGGTGGCCGCTGGCCGCACGTCTATCTCGGGGTCCACCAATCCGGTCGGTCGCACCACCTGCTCCACCACCTGTGCCTGGTGCTGACGCTCATACTCCGCCGGCGTGGCGGAAACGAAAAAGGTCTGCGGCATGATCCTCTCGAACTCGTCGAACCTGAGTGGCCGGTTGTCGAGTGCGCTCGGCAGCCGAAAGCCGTAGTCCACCAGATTCTCCTTGCGTGCGCGGTCGCCGCGATACATCCCGCCGATCTGCGGTACGGTGACGTGGCTCTCGTCGATAATCATGAGTGCGTTGAGCGGCAGATAGTCCAGAAGCGTCGGGGGCGGTTCGCCGGGGTTGCGACCTGACAGATGCCGTGAATAGTTTTCGATGCCCTTGCAGAAACCCAGTTCATTGAGCATTTCCAGATCGAAGCGGGTGCGCTGCTCGATTCTCTGCGCCTCCACCAGCTTCCCGTGCGCCTGGAAGAACTCGATGCGCTCGCGCAGTTCGATCTTGATCGCCTCGATTGCCTTGAGAGTGGTGCTGCGCGGCGTCACATAGTGGCTGGAAGGATAGACCGTATAGCGTGGCACCTTCTGGCTCAAGTGCCCGGTCAGCGGATCGAACAGGGTCAGCGACTCCACCTCGTCGTCGAACAGAGAGATACGTAACGCCGTCTCTGAGCTTTCCGCGGGAAACACATCGAGTACATCGCCGCGGACGCGGAAGGTCCCGCGCCGGAAATCGAACTCGTTGCGCTCGTACTGCATCTCGGCCAGGCGCGCGATGATCTCGCGCTGGCTCTTGGTTTCCTTTTCCCTGAGATGCAGGATCATGCCGTGGTAGTCGACCGGATCGCCTATTCCGTAGATCGCCGACACCGTGGCGACGATCACCGAGTCGTCGCGCTCCAGCAGCGATTTGGTGGCGGAGAGCCGCATCTGTTCGATGTGTTCGTTGATGCTCGAGTCTTTCTCGATGTAGAGATCGCGCGACGGCACGTAGGCCTCGGGCTGGTAGTAGTCGTAGTAGGAGACGAAATACTCGATCGCGTTCTCCGGAAAAAATTCGCGCATTTCGGAATAGAGCTGGGCCGCGAGCGTCTTGTTCGGCGCCATGATGATCGCCGGGCGGCCGGTGTGCGCGATGACGTTAGCCATGGTGTAAGTCTTGCCGGAGCCGGTCACGCCGAGCAGCGTCTGGTAGGCCAGGCCGTCGCCGAGACCCTCGATAAGATTGGCAATCGCTTCGGGCTGGTCGCCTGCGGGCTCGAAGGGCCGGTGGAGGCGGAAGGGACTGTTTGGGAAAGTAACCAGCACGGGTAGAATACGCGGCTGACAAATTTCGATGTTATCACGATGAACGCGCCGCACTCCTCCTCCCCGCTGGCCGCCGTGCAGATGGCGCCCAAGGATCCCATCCTTGGGGTGACCGAGGCTTTCCACGCCGACAAGAATCCCGCCAAGGTCAATCTCGGCGTCGGAATGTATTACGACGACAGCAGCAAGGTGCCGTTACTGGAATGTGTGCGCCGTGCGGAGACTCAGCTCGCCGAAAAATCGGCCCCGCGCAGCTATTTGCCCATTGATGGCCTCCAAGCCTACGACCGCGCGGTCCAGGCCCTGGTATTCGGCGCCGACAGTGCTGCTGCCAAGGAGAATCGAATTGTCACGGTGCAGGCACTGGGAGGTACCGGTGCACTGAAGATCGGCGCCGATTTTCTTCGCCGAATTGCGCCGGGTTCGCAGGTATGGATCTCGGATCCGAGTTGGGAAAATCACCGCGCATTGTTCGAGGGCGCTGGCTTCACGGTCAATACTTACCCCTATTACGATCCTTCTTCGCGGGACGTGGATTTCTCCGGCATGATCGCAACGCTGCGCGCGTTGCCACCGGCTTCGATCGTGGTGTTGCATGCGTGCTGCCACAATCCCACGGGCGTCGATTTGGCGGCGGAGCATTGGACCGCGGTCATCGAAACCGTGGTAGCGCGTGGCCTGATTCCGTTCGTTGACATCGCCTATCAGGGATTCCGCGAAGGCGTCGATGCTGACGGCGAGGTTGTCAGGCGTTTCGCCCGGGCTGGCGGACCCGTGTTCGTCTCCAATTCCTTCTCGAAATCGTTTTCGCTATACGGCGAGCGCGTCGGCGCATTGAGCGTGGTCGCCGGCAACGGCGAGGAGGCCGCGCGGGTACTGAGCCAACTCAAACGAACGGTACGCACCAATTATTCGACCCCACCAACGCACGGCAGCCAGATCGTCGCGAGCGTGCTGACGACTCCGGAATTGCGGGCGTTGTGGGAAGGCGAACTGGGCCAGATGCGCGAACGTATTCGCGAGATGCGCAGACACCTGGTCGAGAAGTTGAAAACGCTCGCGCCGCGCGCAGACTTCGGTTTCGTCATGCGCCAGCACGGGATGTTTTCCTATTCAGGCCTGTCGAAGAGCCAGGTCGCCAGATTGCGCGAGGAATTCTCCGTGTACGCCATCGATAGCGGGCGCATCTGCGTGGCGGCGCTCAATTCGCGCAACGTCGACTACATTGCGGATGCCATCGCCCGGGTGATCCAATAGGTCAGCGTCGGCCGAACGTTTCCGACTCGGGTTTGGTACTGGGGGGCGTGGCAGGTTGCGGAGTGGCAGATTCTGATTTGGAGCCCGCTTTAGCTTTCGCCGACCCGGTCTTGGACACATCAGCAGTCGCTGGCGCGGACTTGGCGTCGGGGTTTTTCGGCGGCTTCCTTTTGAACAGGCGTTCGGTGATCTGGCCTGCCTTCATGCCGATGGCGGTGCCGACTCCGGGACCCAGCAACGCCGTGCCGGCGGCGGCACCGGCCATCGCGGACTTGGTCGGGAACAGCGTGGGATCTTGAACCGTGCCCGAAACCGCTAGCGGGGTGCTCACCAGGCCAGAGGTTCCTCTGACCGCGACATCTACCCTGCCCGATAACTCGTTTTCGCGCGAGATCGACAGCTCGCCCTGAGCTTTGAGCACGCCGGACGAAATGTCGAGGCTGGTCAGGTGATACCCGTCAGGATCGACGGTGAGATGGCCGGAAAACGCGTCGAAACGCGTATCCTCGCCCTTCATCGCATCTTTGTTGAACAGCACCATCGGCGCCGCAGCAAGATTTACTTTGAACAAGACGCCGTTTTCGACTTTGAAATCCGATTCGACGCTGATTGCATTCGTGAGTTGCGAAGCCGACGGCGCGCGCATTTCGAGTGTCGGATTCGCGCTTAGCCGGCCGCTGATAGTGGTCTCCTTCGTGAACAACGCAACCATAGGCCCGGCCTCAACCTGTTGGATATCGAGATTTCCGGCGATGGTCCAGTCGTTTTTCCAGCCCACGGTCAGCTTGCCGGCAAGCGTTCCGTCGTAGAGACGGCCGTTGATCGCGGACAACACCAGGCCGTCCGCGTTGAGAATGCCCGACGCATCCAGCTTGGTGAGCACAAACGGCGGGCCCGCGGGCAGCTTCCAGTCTTGCGCCGAAAGATTGAGCGTGAAATCCTTCCCCTGTGGTACCAGTGTCCCGCTGACGTGGCCTTGATCGGCACGCACTTGCGCCCGGGCCAGTCCGCCCGCGGTCGTAAGTTCCAGAATGACTTCGGTCTGGTGCAGCTTGAAATCGGTGAAATCGATGTTGGCGTCGCGTATCTCGATGCGTTCTACGCGCACCGGGATTGGTCCGCCGGACGCAGGCTGGCTCGCCCATGCCGCGGCCTTACTGATTAACTGCTGGCCCATCACTACTCCGCGCAGGCTGATCTCGCGGAGCACTTTCTGATCGCTGAACAGGGATGTGAGCCGCGGCGTAACGTCGACCTTCTGTACCTGCAGGAAAGGTTTCTCGCCAACTGAAATGCCTTCGATGGACAAGTGCGGCAGCGGCAGGAAAAACAACCGCAGCGATTCTATCTTCACCGGTGCTTTCAGCTGTTCGGAAGCCACCCGTTCGATCTCGGGAATGAATCCTCTCAGGGGCAAAACGAAAGGAACAACAAGCAGAAGTGCAACGAGAATGCCGACACCGAGGCACCAGCGCTTCCTGGATTTCATTCAAACGACGGACTGGGAGTCCGTTGACCGTGTTGGAGCGAGCGGCTATCATACGCGGCCTTCATGTTCCCCGATAGCTCAGCTGGTAGAGCGACGGACTGTTAATCCGCAGGTCCCAGGTTCGAGCCCTGGTCGGGGAGCCAATCTCCATGCGGCTTCCCAAGCAGTTTTGACCACCTCAAGAAATCCCACCAAGTTGGTGCCAACCAGGCCGCGCCAAGGGTGGTCTATTCTTGCAGGTCAACCACAGGGAGTGACTATGAGCTTTCGATTCCGGAAACGCATCAATCTTGCACCATGCATGTTGCTGATCCTGGCCGGCTGCGCGACACAACCAATGGATACAGCAATATTGGCCGCGTCGAAGAAGCCGTTGACGTGCTCCAATAAGGAGGAGTGCGATTCTTACTGGCAAAGAGCCCAAGTCTACGTGCGCCAAAACAGCACCTACCCTATTCAATCCGTTACCGACACGGTGCTGACTACGGACGGTCCAACCTACGGGAGCGAAGGAAACGCTTATCACCTCACCAAGGTGCCGAATGCCGATGGCTCGGCAACGATCGAGGTGCAGATTGCCTGCGACAACCCCTTAGGCTGCCATCCCGATAGGACAATCGAGACCGTCAATCTCAAGCGCTTTGTCAGAGAGTCAAAATGAGCAGGTGTAGTCGAAATGAAAACCCCGCCTAAGCGTGGCCTTGAGTGATCATGTCCCCACTAGCGCGACTCAGTGCCTCCAGGTTCCGCGTGAATATTTAACAACGGAAACGTGAAGAGGTAACTGAATCGTCAGTCGCGATTCTCTAGTCTGCGTTGCGTGGGCACGAGTCTACTCGACTGCACAGGAGACCGAACATGAAACTGACGAACACAATCGCCCACGTACTCTTGTCTTCCACCCTGCTTCTTGGGCTGAGCGGCTCTGCGGATGCAGCGGGGACCGGAGTAAACAGGTTTTCCATCTTTCCAGATGATGAAGATGAGATTTGGGAAGTCTATGAAGAAAAATGCGATGCCGCTTGCCAACGGAAGAAAGACGGCTGCGAAGGCAACATAACCGTCGAGAAGCAGCAAGCGTCTTGCAAGAAAGCCGCCGAGGTCCAAAGATTGATCAAGGGTTGAGTTTCGCCAAGAACAAGAAGCCCGGACAACTAACCAGGCTTTTTGCTTCAATGGTGCCCAGAACTATTTGAGGCCCCACACTATGCAACGCGCCGCATAGCCAATTTCAGATTGGGCGATTTTATGCGCTTCGCGATGTATGTATGCCTGGCGTGGAGTCTGGATATGGCGTCGATTCGCAGGTCCCAAGTTCGAGCCCTGGTCGGGATCCAGCCAACATCCGCCTTCCGTTTGCCCAAACGCAAACACCTCACCGTAGCCGCAGTCTTGATTTTTGATAGCGGCGATCCCAGATAGTCTCATCGCATGCGCGCCGGACCAGCGATGTCGGGTGTTATGATTGCCGCGCAAAAACCTCCACTTCAGTCATGTCTGTCATCATCAAGACCCAGGAAGAAATCGAAAGGATGCGCGTCGCTGGCCGCCTCGCAGCAGAGGTGCTCGACTTCGTTGCGCCCCAAGTCAGGCCCAACGTAACTACCGACGAGCTCGATGCGCTGTGCCACGACTACATGGTCAACGTGCAGAAGACCGTGCCAGCCCCGCTCAACTATGCACCACCCGGCTATCAGCCCTATCCCAAGTCAATCTGCACCTCGGTGAACCACGTGGTCTGCCACGGTGTACCCGGGCCGAAGAAACTCAAAGCCGGAGACGTCATCAACGTCGACATCACCGTCATCAAGGACGGTTTTCACGGCGACACCAGTCGCATGTTCTTCGTGGGTGAGCCGTCGATCCAGGCACGCCGCCTTTCCGACATTACCTATGAATGCATGTGGCGCGGCATCGAAGCAGTGAAGCCCGGTGCGTTCCTCGGCGACATTGGCTATCTAATCCAGGCGCACGCAGAAGAGCACGGTTTTTCCGTGGTGCGTGAGTTCTGCGGACACGGTATCGGCAGGAAGTTCCACGAAGAGCCGCAGGTCCTGCACTACGGCCGTGCTGGCACAGGATTGAAACTGCAACCGGGAATGATCTTCACCGTCGAGCCGATGATCAATGCCGGCAAGCCTGCCATCCGCCAGCTCGCCGACGGCTGGACCGTAGTCACGAAGGATCACTCGCTGTCGGCCCAGTGGGAACATACGGTGCTGGTCACCGACAGCGGATTCGAAGTGCTGACGCTGTCCGCCGGTGCGCCGGCGCCCCCGTTCGGCGCATAAATGGCTGCGGCCGTCGTTCCAGCCGGCGCGCGCACTGCCGCGCTGTCAGCCCAAGTCGGAGCATGGCGCCATGCGCTGGCAGAGGGCCGCAAGACGCTCAAGTCCGCCTTTCTGGAGAAACCCGATCCCGCCAAGGCGCTTGATCGGCAGCGCGTACTCGTGGACGGGATGCTGAAGACGATCTGGTCCGAAACGTCCCAATCGGAGGAACTGGCATTGATCGCGGTGGGTGGTTACGGTCGCGGCACGCTCTACCCCTATTCCGATGTCGACGTCTTGGTGCTGCTGCCCGATGAGGCGAGCGAGGCGGCGCGCTCAGGCGTGGAAGAGCTGGTCGGGGTGCTCTGGGACATCGGCCTGGAAATCGGCCACAGTGTACGCACCATTGCCGGCTGCAGCGAAGAGGCCAAGCGCGACGTCACCGTGCAAACTACGCTGCTGGAATCGCGGCTCATTGCCGGCAACCGCAAACTTTATTCGCGCTTCGTCAAGACCATCGAGGAGGGACTCGACGTCCCCTATTTCGTAGAAGCCAAGCGGCTCGAGCAGCAGCAACGCCATACCCGCTTCAACGACACCGCCTACAACCTCGAGCCTAACCTCAAAGAGAGTCCCGGCGGCCTGCGCGATCTGCACAACATCCTGTGGATTTCGCGCGCGGCACGACTCGGCCGCAGTTGGGGTGATCTCACCAAGCAGCGCATCCTCACCCGCGAAGAAGCGCGGCAATTAAAACGCCACGAGTCCACGCTTGCCGAACTGCGGGTGCGGCTGCATTACCTTGCTTCGCGGCGAGAGGATCGCCTGCTGTTCGATTTTCAGTCTGCATTGGCCCAGGAGTACGGCCTTTCGGACACGCCGGCCAGGCGTGCCAGCGAGCAGTTGATGCAGCGCTTCTACAGCACCGCGAAGCAAGTGCAGTTGCTGAACACTATCGTGCTGCAGAACCTGCGGCGCCGCATTTTCCCTTCGGTGAATGCCGAACCCAGGCCGCTCAACGAGCGCTTTCGCGTGCACAACGAACTCCTGGAAGCGGCCCACGCCCTGTTCCAGAAACAGCCCTCGGCCATTCTCGAAGCCTTTCTGCTGTTGCAGGACCATCCCGAACTCAAGGGCTTCGCGGTGCCGACGATGCGGGCGTTGTGGCACGCGCGCAAGAAGATCGACGCAGTATTCCGCCGCGATCCGTTGAATCGCGCGCTGTTCATGGAAATCCTGCGCCGCCCTGCGGGACTTACGCACACGCTGCGGCGGATGAACCAGCACGGAGTGCTGGGGCCTTACATTCCGGCATTCGGGCGCATCGTCGGGCGCATGCAGCACGACCTCTTCCACGTCTATACCGTGGACGAACATATCCTTATGGTCGTGCGCAATCTGCGGCGTTTCGCCATCCCGGAGATGGCGCACGAATATCCGCTCTGCAGCAGGCTGTTCGCGGAGTTCGAGCGCCCGGAGGTGCTTTACCTTGCCGGACTGTTTCACGACATCGCCAAGGGCCGCGGCGGCGACCACTCGAAGTTGGGAATGGCGGACGCGCGCCAGTTCTGCAAGGCGCACGGGGTATCGAAGCAGGACACCGAACTGGTGGCATGGCTGGTGGAACACCATCTCACCATGTCGGCAACCGCGCAGAAACAGGACCTCTCCGATCCCGGCGTGATCGGCACATTTGCCGCAAGAGCGGGCGACGATCGTCATCTGGTGGCGCTGTATCTGCTGACCGTAGCCGACATACGCGGCACAAGCCCGAAGGTCTGGAATGCGTGGAAGGGAAAACTTCTGGAAGACCTGTTCCGGGCTACGCGTCGGTTGCTGAACCCGACCGCGCTGCCCGCCGAAAACACCTTGCAGGCGCGCCAGGATCGGGTGTTGGAGAAACTACGCGCGTACGCGATTCCCGAGGGCTCCCATCGCGAGCTCTGGAATCAGCTCGACGATTCCTATTTCCTGCGCCACGACGAGCAGGACCTCGTCTGGCACACGCGGCTGCTCAATTATCGAGTGAATACCCCTACGCCCGTGATCAAGGCACGGCTTTCACCGATCGGAGAGGGGCTGCAGGTGATGATCTACTCGCGCGACGAGAAGTCGCTGTTTGCGCGCATCTGCGGGTTCTTCCAGAGCATCAATTTCAGCATCGTCGAAGCCAAGATCTACACCACCAGGCACGGCTATGCGCTCGACAGTTTCCAGGTCATGGATCCGGCCCGAACGACACTGCACTACCGCGACCTGATCAGTTACGTCGAACACGAACTGGAAAGCCGGCTGCGCATGCACGGCCCGCTGCCAGCTCCCTCGACCGGCCGCATGTCGCGGCAAGTGCGTTACGTGCCGATCACGCCGGAAGTGCAGATCCGTCCCGACGAGAAAGGCGCCTACTACTATCTGAACGTTGTGGCCGGCGACCGTCCCGGCCTGCTTTACCGGATCGCGCGAGTGCTGGACAGTTACGGCATCGACGTCTACACCGCGAAAATCAACACCCTGGGAGAGCGTGCCGAGGATACCTTCCTGGTCACCGGGGACGCATTAAACGATTCCAAGCGGGTGGTCCGTCTCGAGGCCGAATTGGTGCGCGAATTGCAGCCCGCCTGATCATTCGTCCACGATCTGCTGGCCCGGGAAAAGTTCTTCGTTGAAGCCGAAGGTGCGCAGGTCGCGGATGCGCATCGGATAGAGAATGCCCATCAGGTGGTCGGCTTCGTGTTGTACCACCCGGGCGTGAAAGCCGGTGACAGTCCGGTCGATCGGATTGCCGGAAGGATCGTAACCCTGGTAGCGCAGTTTCGCATGGCGCGGCACGACTCCGCGCATCCCCGGCACCGAAAGGCAACCCTCCCACCCTTCTTCCATTTCGTCGCCGATCGGTTCGAGCACCGGATTGATCAGCACCGTGTAAGGCACCTCCTCGGCCTCCGGGTAACGCGGATTGAAGCCGACGCCGAAGATCACTACTTGCTGGCTGACGCCGATCTGCGGCGCGGCGATTCCCGCGCCATTCTTCGCCCGCATGGTGTCTTCCATGTCCTGGATCAGCGCACGCAGCTCCGGAGTGTCGAACCCGACCACTGGCGCGGCGCGTTCCAGCAAACGCGGGTCGCCCATCCTCAATACAGGTCTAATCATCGGCTTCCATCAATTTTTCCAGCAGGGTCCGTACCTTCACCATGGAGGTCTTGATTACCGCATTGATCTGTTCCAAATGAATTGCCTCTGCGCTGTCGCCGCGCCCAGCCGCATAGTTCACCACCACAGCGATAGTGGCATAGCGCATGCCGAGCTCGCGCGCGAGCGCCGCTTCCGGCATACCGGTCATTCCCACCATGGCAGCGCCGTCGCGCTCGAGCCGGTCGATCTCGGCGGCAGATTCCAGGCGCGGACCCTGGGTAGCGGCGTAAACCCCGCCCTCAACGATTGGCTGTTTCGCCTGCTTTCCCGCATCCATTAACTGTCCGCGCAGCTTGTCGCAGTAGGGATGGGTGAAATCCACATGCGTGACGGGCTGGTCCGGACCGTCGAAAAACGTGTGCTTCCGACCGTAGGTGTAATCGACGATCTGGCTGGGTACCGCCAGCGTGCCCGGCTTCAGGTCCGCTCGGATGCCGCCGACGGAAGCGACCGAGACCACCCGCGACACCTGCTCCGAATGCAGCGCCCAGATATTGGCACGGTAATTCACTGCGTGTGGGGGGATGGTGTGCCCGTAGCCGTGACGGGCCAAGAACACGACCTCGCGACCGCTGAGCCTGCCGAAAGTCAGCGCGCCGGAAGCCTCGCCATAGGGGGTGCGCACCACCTGCCGCCGCGTGATTTCCAGATTGGCAAGTTGGGTCAAACCGGTACCGCCGATAATGCCGAGCATGATTTTTTTCAGGACTTCATTGCGTAAATTGCAGGAAGATTGCGCCAGTATTCATTGATGTCCATGCCGAATCCGAAAACGTAGCGGTTGGGCACGCGAACGCCGACAAAATCGGCCTGAATCGGTTTGGCGCGTCCTGTGTCCTTGTCGGCGAACACTGCGCTGAAAAAAGCCTCCGCGCCGTCGGCCAGCAGTCTCTCCCGCACCGCGGCGAGCGTGTCCCCTTCATCGAGGATGTCGTCCACCACCAGCAGCGTGCGGCCGCGGATATCGGTGCGTGGCCCGGCTTTCCATCGCACTTCCGAGCCGCGAGTCCTGCCGTCGTAGCGGGTGACGTGCATATAATCGAGCTCCAGGGGGAAATGAAGTAACGGCAGCAGGTGTCCGGTGAACACCACGGCCCCACCCATGACCGACAGAACCAGCGGATTGGCATCGGCAAGCTTGGCGGTAATTTCTGACGCCACACGTTCGACCGCACGGCTCACTTCCCGTTCGGAACACACCAGATCGGCCTCCCGCAACAACTGCCAAGCCTGGTGCTTATCCAGCATTCGACCGTGATTTCTTCGATTGGGGTGGCAGCGAATCGAGAAAGGCGGAAAAATTATTGCCGATCTCGGGATGGCGCAGGGCGTACAGCACGTTCGCCTGCAGGTAGCCGAGCTTGGATCCGCAATCGTGACGCACGCCCTGGAACTCGTACGCCAGTGCCCGTTGATCCTTCAGCAGCGCCGCGATTCCGTCGGTGAGCTGGATCTCGCCGCTCGCTCCTGGTTTGACCTTGTCGAGGTGAGCGAAGATTTCCGGCGTCAGCAGGTAACGACCGACCACCGCGAGGTTGGAGGGCGCGTTCTCCGGTCGCGGCTTTTCCACAATGCCGGTGATGCGGTGCATGCCGCGTTCCCCCGGTTCCGTCTTGACGATGCCGTAGCTCGAGGTTTCCTCGCGCGCCACGGTCTGCACCGCCAGCAACGAACAGCGCTCACTCGCGTAGACGTCCACCATCTGCTTCATTACCGGTGGATTGGCGTCGATCAGATCATCGGCGAGGATTACCGCAAAAGGGGCATCGCCGACCACCGGCCGGGCGCATAAGATCGCGTGGCCGAGACCGAGCGCTTCGGTCTGGCGCACATAGATGCAACTGACATGCTTGGGCACGATATCCTGCACTTGCTCGAGCATCTCCAGTTTGCCGCGCGCCTGCAGTTCCGTCTCCAGTTCGTAGGCCTTGTCGAAATGGTCCTCGATGGCTCGTTTGTTGCGCCCGGTGATGAACACCATCTGGGTGATGCCGGCCGCGACCGCTTCTTCCACTGCGTACTGGATCAGCGGCTTGTCGACCACCGGGAGCATTTCCTTCGAACTCGCTTTGGTCGCAGGAAGAAAGCGCGTGCCCAATCCGGCGACGGGGAAAACGGCCTTGGTGATCAGATTCAATGGAAGCTCCGCGTTGTTCAGTTGGCTTTTCAGTTGTTCGAGCCGAGCAATTCTAGCAACCCCTGCTCGTCGAGCACAGCAATACCGAGTTCCAGCGCCTTGTCGTACTTGCTCCCCGGGTCGGCGCCGGATATCACGTAGTCGGTTTTCTTCGATACGCTGCCGGAAACCTTGCCGCCCTTTGCTTCGATGCGCTCTTTCGCCTCATCGCGCGCAAGATGGGGCAAGGTGCCGGTCAGCACAAACGTTTTCCCGGCGAGAGGCTGAACCGACGGCCTGATGACAGTCGATTCCGGCCACGTCACGCCGAGGCTGCGCATCTGCGCGATCACGTCGCGGTTATGATGTTCGCCGAGGAACCGGGCGATGCTGCGCGCGACCACGGGACCGACATCGGGTACCTGCTGCAACTCATCCTCGCCCGCCTGCACCAGCGGCTCCAGTTTTCCGAAATGGTGGGCCAGGTCGCGGGCGGTCGCTTCGCCGACGTTGCGGATACCCAGTGCATAGATGAAACGCGCCAGCGTGGTTGTTTTACTTTTCCCGATCGCATCGAGAATGTTGGCGGCGGATTTTTCCGCCATGCGCTCCAGGTTTGCCAGGTCCTTTGCATCGAGGCGGTACAGGTCAGCGGGGGTTTGCACCAGTCCCTGGTCCACCAGTTGATCGACCAGTTTCTCGCCCAGCCCGTCGACATCCAGTGCACGACGCCCGGCAAAGTGCAGGAGTGCCTGTTTGCGTTGCGCTGGGCAGAACAGTCCGGCAGTGCATCGGTGATCCTTTTCTCCTTCGTCCTGGACGACTGCGGAATCGCAGACCGGGCAACGCTCCGGCATGGAAAAAATCGTCGCGCCCTTCGGGCGCAAATCCGCGCGTACCGCGACGACTTGGGGAATCACATCGCCCGCGCGCCGCACGATGACGGTATCGCCAATCCGAAGATCGAGGTTCTTGATGTAATCCTCGTTGTGCAACGTCACATTGCTGACCGTGACGCCGCCGACGAATACCGGCGCAAGCCTTCCCACCGGTGTCAGCTTGCCCGTGCGCCCCACCTGGACTTCTATTCCGAGCATTTGCGTCTGTTGCTCCTGCGCGGGAAACTTATGCGCCACCGCCCAGCGGGGCTCCCGCGAAACAAAGCCAAGCCGCGCCTGCAGTTCAGTACTATTGACCTTGTAGATGACACCGTCGACATCGAATGGAAGCTGGTCCCGCAGGGCGGCGATCCTCACATGAAAGGCGAGCAATTCATCGGCTCCCCGGGCGACCGACCGCTCTTCCGATACCGGCAGACCCAGTTCCCGCAGGCCATCCAGGAATGAGCTCTGGGTCGGCGGCAGGGCCCACCCCTCCATCTCTCCAAGCCCGTAGACGGAACACGTCAATGGCCGGCTCGCGGTAATGCGGGAGTCCAGCTGCCGGACGAAGCCGGCGGCGGCGTTGCGCGGATTCACGAACACCTTCTCCCCCGCAGCGCGCTGTCGCTCATTGAGTTTTTCAAATTCTTCCCGGTGCATGAAGATTTCTCCGCGCACTTCAAGCACAGCCGGGGGGCGCTCCGACTTCAGGCGCAGCGGCACCCTTCGAATCGTTTTGACGTTCGGGGTGACATCCTCCCCGACCTGACCATCGCCACGGGTCGCGGCGCGCGCCAGGATCCCGTTCTCGTAACGCAAGCTGATGGCGATGCCATCGAACTTCAGTTCGGCGCTGTATTCGACCGGTGGATCGTCGGGTCCGAGCTTGAGTTCGCGGCGAATGCGGCTGTCGAACGTGGTGGCGCCACTGGATTGCGAATCGGTCTCGGTGCGGATGGATAGCATCGGCACCACGTGATTGACTTTTGGCAGGTCGGAACGCGCCACGCCGCCGACGCGTTGAGTCGGAGAGTCGGCGGTCGCCAGTTCCGGATATTGCGTTTCGAGCACCTGCAGTTCTCGGAACAGCCGGTCGTATTCCGCGTCCGGTAGTGTCGGCGCATCCTTTATGTAGTAGTTGTCGTTGGCGCGGTCGATTTCACGCCGCAGCTTTTCGGCGCGGGCGGCGATCGCGGCGCGTACCGCCATCAGGAGAACAGGCGCAGCGCCAGCGGTCCGCCGGCGGGGATGCCGCGCTGTTCCATGTCGCCATAGATACCACGCAACTGGGAGCGTATCTTGTCCAGCCCGGCATCGTTGAGCGGGACGCGATTGTCATCGGCGAGTGTGCCGTCGAGAGAGTCGGCAAAAGTACGGCCCATCGCTACCATGCGATCGAAAGCGCGCAGGCCATCAGACACTCGCGGCACGTCGAGCACAAAGGTGATGGCAGGCGTAGTCAGGCTGCGGATCTTGTCGATAAGGAACGGTTCCGGCTCCTGGTTGTCGAGCGAGAACAGCGCGCCGCCATGGTCGTCCATGCAACGAAATGATCCGGTGAGCTGAAGCTGCAATCCGGCAGCCTCGGCCAGCGCGCGAATCTTGGTGCCGTGAAATAGCTGGCCGCTACGCGCAACGACGTTGATCCCGACCATCATGTCGACATCCCCGCAGAAACTGTCAAGTTCGGCGGCTTGTTCGAGGGCCGGCGCAAATTCGGGCAGCTCGGCTATGGCCGCAATTTCGCGGGCCGCCGCCCTGACCGCGTCACCGAACCGTTGCAGGTGTTCGATGTTCACCGGCCCGGAGCGGTCAACCAGTTGCAGGGCGGCGCGTACCGAGGTGTAGCCTGCACCGCCAAGCGTCAGCGCCTGCCAAGACTTCGAGCGGAAATCAAGTCCGCTGAAGGTGATTGTCCGTCCGAGGGTTGCCAAGGTACGCCGCAATTGCGCCAGTTTTTCGCTAGGCACGATTTCGCCGGCGCGAATCTCGACGATGTAGTCGATCTCGGGTTCCGGCAGGCCTGTTGTCAATGGCAATCCGCCGGCAGCCGCATCGTCTCCTGGCGTATCAATTTGCGGCGTGATGTGTGGCTCGATGCGCACTTCTTCGAGCGAATCCGGTGCCCGCACCGTGGCAGGCGCCTGTTTCGTCCGATGCCCGAAAAGTATGTCCTCGTGCCCGCCGGCAAACGTCTGCTCGGCACGGCGGCGGAATTGTCTTTCCTGATACCAGTTGAACCCCAGCACCCCCGCCACCACCACCACCCCGAGCATCAGCAAGCCGATCTGCAAATCACTCATTGCCTCTCCCCGTGCGAGCCCAGCGCCAAGATGCTATCAAGCTGCGGCTTCCTCGCGCATGCGCAGTGCCTCGTCCACGTCCACAGCAACCACCCGCGATACACCCTGCTCCTGCATGGTGACGCCGATCAGCTGGCTGGCCATTTCCATGGTGATCTTGTTGTGCGTTATGAACATGAACTGGGTGTTCGCGGACATTCTCTTTACCAGATCGCAGAAGCGTTCGGTATTGCTGTCGTCCAGCGGCGCGTCCACCTCGTCCAGCAGGCAAAAGGGCGCGGGATTGAGCTGGAACATCGAGAATACCAGCGACAGGGCGGTAAGCGCCTTCTCGCCACCGGAGAGCAGATGGATCGATGAATTGCGTTTGCCGGGCGGGCGGGCGATTACCTGCACTCCGGCATCGAGTATTTCCTCACCGGTCATCACAAGTTTTGCCTCGCCGCCGCCGAACAGCACGGGGAACATTTCGCCGAAGTGTTTGTTGACGGTATCGAAAGTCTGCTGCAGACGCTCGCGGGTCTCGCGGTCGATCTTGCGAATCGCGCTTTCTAGAGTGGTCACGGCTTCGGTCAGGTCCTGCGACTGCGCGTCCAGGTAGCCCTTACGTTCGCGCGCCGTCACCAGTTCCTCGAGCGCAGCCAAATTAACCGCACCCAGTCCGGCGATGTCTTCGTTGATTCGGTTGATTTCGCTCTGCAGCTTGCCTGCGCGAACACCGTCTTCCAGCAGCGGCAGCAGTTCCTGTTCGTCGGCGCCGGCTTCCGCGAGTTGGGCTGCAAAGCCGTCCTCGGCAATTCGGGCTTCCTGCTCCTTGAGGCGCAGTTCGTTGATGCGCTCACGCAGCGGCTCCAGTTTCTGTTCCGACGTCAGCCGCTCCTGCTCGGTAGCGCGCAAGCTGTTCTCTGCGGCCTGCAGTTCATCGCGGCCCTGTTTCAGCCGTCCCTCGCCCTCGACTCGGGCTTCGAGTTGCTTCTGCAATTGCAGCTGCAACGGGATCTCGTCGCTTCCGGAGATTTCCTGCGACAGGCTCTCGGATTCGCTGGAGAGGCGTTGAAGGTTCTGAGAAATAACATCAAGAGAGGAATCTATATCTATGATTTTGGCTGATATAGTCGCCTCTTCAAATTTGGCCTCTTGGTGTTGGCGCTCGACTTGCTGAGCGTTTACCCGAGCGGTTTGCAAGGCCGATTCCGCATTTGCATGCTCCTGCCCTGCGGAGGCGACCCCGGACCGAAGCGCATCCATTCCCGCGGCCAACGCGGCGATCTGACTTGCCGCTACCTCCCGCTGTGCCGACTCACGTGCCATGTCGGCTTCAATCTCCGCGAGCTCACCCACGATCTGTTCACCGCGCGCCTTGAGGCGTTCGGCAAGTTGCGCCAGGCGCACATGGTCGAGTTTCAACTGGTGATGGTTTTCCTGCAAATCCGCGACGGTCCGTCGCAAGCGTTCAGCCTCCGTGCGGCGCTCCTCGAATTCAGTCTTCCTGGCCATCGCTATGGCGCGTTGCCGTGCCAGTTCCGCGTCGGCGCTGCCCTGCTCCGCAAATAATGCTTCAATTTCACGCTGGCGTGACAGGATGCCGTGCACTTCCGAATCGGCCGCATGGAAACGCACGCTGGTGGCGGTAAATACATGTCCCTGCGCACTGACCAGCATCGCGCCGGCCGGCAGGTCGCGGGCGAGTTCCAAACCCCTGGCGGGGTCCGCCAGTACATAGACCCGCGCCAGCCAGTCGCCAAGCACCGCCGCCAGCCGCGCATCGGTGCAGGTCACATAGTCGGTGAGCTGCGTAAGCCCCACACCGGCCGCCTCGACAGTGGCGGCCGGTCCGATTCGGTGGAAAGAAACCTTCCCCGGTGGCATCTCAGACAGCCAGGCATGCACTTGCGCAAGATCGGTGAGGCCGATGCTGTTCAGACGCTCGCGCAAAACCGCCTCGATCGCATCCTCCCAGCCTTCCCGAATCCTGATTCCCTGCCACAGGTGCGGATTGCGGCGCAAGTCACGACGTTCCAGCCAGGGTTCGATTTCGCCCCGGCGGGTCACCTGCTCCTGCAGCGACCGCAGGGCGCTGAGCCGGGCGTCGAACTGGTTCAGCCGCTGTTGGGTCTGTTCGGCATCCTGTTCTGCTCCATGCACCGTCGCTTCCAGCGTAGGCAGGTCGGTTTCGCACCTTTCGAGTGCGTCGCGTTCTTCGTATTGACGCTGAGCCAGCTCCCCGATCTGCGTTTCCAGCCTTACCAATTCGCTCAGATTCGGCACTTCCAGACCATCGCGCTCTTCTTCCAGCCGCGCGTGCCGTGACTCGAGTTGCTGCAGCAGCTTCTCCCCGTGGCCGGCGCGGGTTTCTTCCAGTTGCAATTGCTGTTCGGCCTGGTTGAGCCGGTGCTGCGCCTCGGCAAGCTGCGCCTGAGCGCTGCGATAGACCTCTTCGGCGGCCGGTAAAGCGCCCTGCGCGGTTTCCAGGTGATCGGCGAGCGTGGCCAACTGCCCGCGCGCCTTCGCCACTGATTCCTCGCTGGCGCCGCGCGCCGCTTGCTGCGACGCCTGGCGGCTGCGCTGCTCGGCTTCCTGTGTGCGCACCGATTCGAGCTGGTGTTGGGCGCGATTTCGGCTGTCGCGAAGATGCTGTATCTGCTGCTCGATGCGCGCGACTTCGGCATTGACTTCGTAGAGCGCGCCCTGGGCAGCGTGTACCGCATCCGAAGCGCTGTAGTGGCCTGCATGCAATTGCTCGACACGCTTCTCGGCGTCACGCAGGCTGGCATTTTCGGCTTCCAGCTCGACGGCCGTTGCCTCGATATCGCGGCCTACGCGGGCGCGTTGCGCAGCGGCATCGCGTTTGCGCAGCAGCCACAGTGTATGCTGCGTACGCTTCAGTTCCGCTTCCAGCTCCCGGTACCTGCCGGCCTTCTGTGCCTGGGATTCGAGATGCTCGAGTTGTGTGCCCAGCTCCCGGCGGATATCCTCCACCCGCAGCAGGTTCTCGCGCGTGTCGTCGAGCCTGAGCTCGGTTTCGCGCCGGCGCTCACGGTACTTCGAAACACCTGCGGCTTCCTCGAGGAAACTGCGCAGGTCTTCCGGCCTTGCCTCGATGATGCGCGAAATCATTCCCTGCTCGATGATGGCGTAGCCGCGGCCGCCCAGGCCGGTGCCCAGGAAGATGTCGGCGACGTCGCGTCGGCGCACGTGCATGTTGTTTATGAAATATGAAGACTCGCCGTCGCGCTCGAGTACACGCTTGACCGAGATCTCGCCGTATTGCGACCACGCACCGGCAGCCTTGCCCAGGCTGTTGTCGAATATCAACTCGACACTGGCGCGGCCCACGGGCGTGCGCTCGCCGGAGCCGTTGAAGATGACGTCCTGCATGTTCTCGCCGCGCAGCTGCTTTGCCGAGGATTCCCCGAGCACCCAGCGAACCGCGTCGATCACGTTCGATTTGCCGCAGCCGTTGGGACCGACGACACCGACGAGTTGGCCGGGAATCGGTATGTGGGTCGGATCGACGAAGGACTTGAAACCGGCGAGCTTGATGTGTGTGAGTCGCACAATCGCAAATTTATAAAAGCTTATAATTTGAACGGATGCCCATAAAACAAGCGCCTGGGGCCCCTAACAAGGACCAGGCGCGTCGTTTTTCAGGGCGTATTTTAACAACTGAATCGCCCACAAGAGAATGCCAAGCAAGCCGGCGCTGACCCTGGCGACCTTCCCCAACCCTAATCCGGCGCGGGATTATCTGATTCATATGGAGATTCCGGAATTCACCTGCCTCTGCCCCATGACCGGGCAACCGGATTTCGCCACGCTATTTCTCGATTACGTTCCCGATCGCAAATGCGTGGAACTCAAGAGTCTGAAAACTTACATTTGGGCCTACCGTGACCAAGGCGCGTACCACGAAGCCGTCACCAACCGCATTCTCGACGATCTTGCCGCGGCAACGAAGGCTCGTTTCATGCGCCTGACTGCGCGTTTCTACATCCGCGGGGGTATCTTCACAACCGTCATCGCCGAACATCGCAAGAAGGGCTGGATGCCGGCGCCGCGCATCGATCTCGACAGCATCGCGCCGCAATCAAGCGTGCGCTGACCTTTCAGCGTGCTGCAGGCGCCCGGAATACAGCGTAGCCGCGACCACCATCGCCCCACCGAGCCACTGTCTGGCGGTCATCGCCTCCGCCGCAAGCACATACGACCCCACTGCGGCGAACACCAGTTCAGACAGGAATATGACGATCGCCTGATTTGCACCGGTGTTCGCGAGTCCGTACTGCACCACCATGTTGACCGAGAAAATCGCCACCGCCAGTAGCGCCAAGAGCAGCCATGCGTATGCATCCAGTGCCAGGACCGAACGCACAGGATCCTCGATCAGCAGCATCACCGGCAGCGCCACCAGCGATACCCCTGCCCAGACAGACAGTGAGCGGACCGCCACGTCGACGTGCCTTGCCTTGCGGCTGAGTACATTAGTCAGGGCGAACGCCATGCCGGACGACAATCCCAGCCATTCGGCGCCGCTGCGCGGCAGCGGCAAGTCCACGCCGGTCCTGCCGAGCATGATTACCGCTCCGCCCAGCGACAGCGCTATCACGAAATAGCCGGCCGCGCCCGGTTTCTCACCGAGCAAGACACGCGCAAGGACAACTGTCCACAACGGCGCCAAGTAGAACAGCAGCATGACCTGCATCACCTCGCCGCGGAGGGTGGCGAGGACGTAGGCGAGATTGCACCACCCTGCCGCCAGCGCCATGCCTGCGAGCAGCCAGCCGGAGCGGATGACCTGGGCCGTACGGCCGCGCAGTAGTGCCAATCCGGGGAGCAGCGCGAGGAAATAAGTCAGAAATGTCGCAAGCGCCCCGCCGACTCCGGCCGCGTCGAGCGCACGAAACGGAAACCAGATCAGCCCCCACACCAGGGCGGCGGTAAGCAGCGAAACGATCGCCAGCGCGTTATTCTTGTACACGTGGAAGGCCCGTATAATTCACTCGCCCTCATCCTGCGGCGCCCCGCGCGACCGGTCCGAAAAGGTAGCGCCCATTGCCGATGAATCCGAACCTGACCAGACTGCAACCCTACCCTTTCCAGAAACTCGCTGCGCTGCTCTCTGAAGTCAAAGCCAATGCCTCGTTGCCTCCGATCAATCTCTCGATCGGCGAACCGAAGCATGCCACACCACCTTTCATTAGCGAGGCGCTGAATGCCAATCTGTCTGGATTGTCGAGATATCCCGCAACCGGTGGCAGCGAAACGCTGCGTGCCGCGATCGCGGCATGGATCGAACGGCGTTACCAGATTCCCCGCATCGATCCAGCCAAGCAGGTAGTGCCGGTCAACGGCAGCCGCGAAGCGCTGTTCGCCTTCGCGCAATCGGTGGTGGACGTCTCGCGAGAACGGCCAGTCGTGGTGGCGCCCAATCCCTTCTACCAGATCTACGAAGGAGCAACGTTGCTGGCCGGGGCGGAACCGCAATTCCTCAACATCCTTCCGCATAACGGCTTCGCCCTTGATTTTGGCCAGCTGCCCGAATCGGTGTGGAGTCGCGCGCAACTGGTGTACGTCTGCTCGCCCGGCAATCCCACCGGTAGCGTCATGAACCTCGAAGAATGGCGAACCCTGTTCGACCTTTCGGATCGTCACGGCTTCGTTATCGCCTCCGACGAGTGTTATTCGGAGATCTATTTTGACGAAGACCGCGCACCGCTCGGCGGACTGGAGGCGGCAAATCGCCTCGGCCGCAATCACTTTCCGCGTCTGGTCGCATTCGGCAGTCTGTCGAAACGCTCCAACGTGCCGGGAATGCGCTCCGGATTCGTTGCCGGCGACGCGGACATCCTGGCGAAATTCCTGCTTTACCGGACGTACCACGGCTGTGCGATGAATCCGGCGGTGCAGGCTGCCAGCGAGGCGGCATGGCAGGACGAGGATCACGTACGCGACAACCGGCGCCTGTACCGGGAGAAATTCCAGAAGGCGGTAGCGTTGCTTGCGGAAGTCACCGACGCCCCCATGCCACAGGCCGCGTTCTACCTTTGGTTGCGTACCCCGGTTGCCGACACAGAATTCGCTAAACGATTGTTTGAGCAATATAATGTGACCGTTGTACCCGGCAGTTTTCTGGCCCGCGAGGCGCGCGGTGTCAACCCGGGGGCAAACTTCGTCCGCATTGCACTGGTTGCCTCGGTCGAGGAATGCGTGGAGGCGGCGCAGCGGCTGGCGAGATTTTTCTCTCAACTATCACGAGGAAAAAACAGGAATGACGGATTTGCAGATGGCCATCGAGAAGGCGTTCGATAACCGTGCCAACATCTCGCCGAACAGCGCCGAACCCGCGCTCAAGGAGGCCGTTGCAGAAGTCATCGATCGTCTCGACGCAGGGAAGTTACGTGTCGCGGAGAAAATCGGTGGCGACTGGGTCACGCACCAGTGGGTCAAGAAAGCCGTCCTGTTGTCGTTCCGCCTGCAGGACAACGCGGTGGTCCGCGATGGCTACACGAACTATTTCGACAAAGTGCCCGCGAAATTCGCCGACTACGGCGCGGCCGATTTTCGCGCTGCCGGGTTTCGTGTGGTGCCGCCGGCAGCTGCGCGGCGTGGTTCGTTCATCGCGAAGAATGTGGTCTTGATGCCCTCTTTCGTGAACATCGGCGCCTATGTGGATGAAGGTACCATGGTGGATACTTGGGCCACGGTGGGCTCGTGCGCGCAGATCGGCAAGAACGTCCATCTCTCAGGGGGCGTGGGGATCGGCGGCGTGCTGGAGCCGGTACAGGCCAATCCCACCATCATCGAGGACAACTGTTTCATCGGCGCCCGCTCCGAGATTGTCGAAGGCGTGGCGGTCGGCGAAGGCTCGGTGATCTCGATGGGTGTCTACATCGGCAGCAGCACCAAGATCTACAATCGCCAGACCGGAGAGACCCTTTACGGCAGGATTCCGCCCGGGTCCGTGGTCGTGTCGGGAAACCTGCCCTCGCCCGACGGCAAATACAGTCTTTACTGCGCAGTCATCGTCAAGCAAGTGGACGCAAAGACGCGCGCGAAGACCAGCATCAATGAGCTCCTCCGCGGCGACTAGCAGGAGCGTTCCAGGTTACGCGGCGCGGATCGACGCAACCACTACCTGAGTCATCGAGGCCCCCATGTTTCTGAGTCCACTGTTCAAGTTGATGGCGGAAAAGCAGGCGTCGGACCTTTTCATCTCGGCCGGCGCCCCGGTGTCGATCAAGATTCTCGGCGGCATCATGCCGGTGAACGCGCAGATGATCGATTCGGAAACGGCCCGCAAGATCGCCTACGAGATCATGACCGACCGGCAGATCCGCGAGTTCGAAGAGACCATGGAGATGAACTACTCCTACGTCGTCCAGGACATCGGCCGCTTCCGCGTCAATGTCTTCCGCCAGCGGGGCAATGTGGCGATGGTGATCCGTTACCTCAAGAGCGGCACGCCGGGAATCGAAAAACTCAAATTGCCGCTGATCCTTAGGGATCTCGTGCTGGAGAAACGCGGTTTCGTCGTGGTGGTCGGGTCCACGGGTTCGGGCAAGTCCACCACGCTCGCCGCCATGATCGAGCACCGCAACGCGTCCAAGCCGGGGCACATCCTCACCATCGAAGACCCGATGGAGTTCGTGTTCCGCAACGACAAGTGCGTGATCAACCAGCGCGAAGTCGGCACCGACACCCGCTCCTACGAAAACGCGCTGGTGAATGCGATGCGCGAAGCGCCGGACATGATGATGATCGGCGAAATCCGCGATCGCCAGACGCTGCAGCACGCGTTGCTCTATGCCCAGACGGGGCACCTGTGCGTGTCCACGCTGCACGCCAACAACAGCTACCACGCGCTCAACCGCATCATCAACTTCTTCCCCTACGATGCACGCACCTCGCTGCTCTCCGACCTTGCCATCAGCCTGCGTGCCATCATTTCCCAGCGCCTGGTCAAGGCCAACGATGGCTCGCAGATCGCCGCCGTGGAGGTGATGCTCAACACCAAGCACGTCGCGGAGCTCATCAAGAAAGGCGAAATCGACCAGATCAAGGAAGCTATGGAGCAAAGCCTTTCGCCCGGCTCGAAAACCTTCGAGCACGCCTTGTTCGAACTGTTCATGGCGGGGACGGTTTCCAAGGACGAAGCGCTCAGGAACTCGGATTCCGCGACCAATCTGTCCTGGCTGATCAACAACTATGAACAGAAAGCCGCCGGCAAGATTGGCGAGAGTCCGACCGGCCGGATGACGGTCAAGCCGGGTGGAGGATACTCGTTCAGTGAAATCAAACTGAACGTGGACGCCGACAAGAAGTGATCCTTTGGCACGTTTTCCGGCTTCGTTGATACCGGACTCGGCTGCTATGTCGACCGCCACCTTCGAGCTTGCGCGCGAGTTGATCTCGCGTGTTTCGGTTACACCAAACGACGCCGGTTGCCAGGAAATCCTGCGCCAGCGGCTGGTGCGGCTCGGCTTCAAGCCCGAGCCCATGCGGTACGCCGACGTCGACAATCTCTGGGCGCGGCGCGGCAGCCAAGCGCCGCTCATCTGCTTCGCGGGACATACTGACGTCGTTCCGACCGGCCCGCTCGACGATTGGCAATCCGATCCGTTCACGCCGACGGTGCGCAACGGCGTGCTGTACGGCCGTGGCGCCGCGGACATGAAGTCATCGCTGGCGGCGTTCGTTACCGCGATCGAGGGATTTCTCTCCGAGTATCCCAGCCATCCGGGTTCGATTGCGCTGCTGGTCACGTCCGACGAGGAAGGGGCGGCGGTCAATGGCACGGCCAAGGTGGTCGAGGCGCTACGCGCACGCGGGGAAAGAATCGATTACTGCATAGTCGGCGAGCCTTCCTCTGCGAGTACCCTTGGCGACACCATTAAAAACGGCCGCCGCGGATCCCTGTCCGGAGAACTGCTGGTGCGCGGCATCCAGGGCCACATTGCCTATCCCCTTCAGTCACGAAATCCGATCCACCAGTTCGCGCCGGCGTTGGCCGAACTCGCCGGCACCGAATGGGACCCGGGCAACGACCACTTTCCTCCGACCACCTGGCAGGTGTCGAACATTGGTGCCGGCACCGGCGCCAACAACGTGATTCCGGGACAACTGAAGGCATCGTTCAACTTCCGTTTTTCCACTGCCAGCACCGTCGAGTCACTGAAGAGACGGGTGCACGCCATCCTTGACCGTCACGGACTGGACTACGCACTCGACTGGTCGCTGTCCGGCAATCCCTTTCTTACTACGCGGGGGAAGCTCGTGGACATTGTGACGTCTGCGGTCGAACGCGTCACCGGCCTGCGGCCGCAACTGTCCACCGCCGGCGGCACTTCAGACGGTCGCTTTATTATCGAAATCTGCCCCGAGGTCGTGGAACTCGGTCCGGTCAATGCATCGATCCACAAATTGAACGAACACATTTCCATCGCCGATCTGGATGCGCTGTCGAAGATCTACCAGCAAGCGTTGACGGATCTGCTGAAAGCTCGCTGAGGTGCGCAAGCGGCCGAGGACGCTTCGCGACTGGCTGCGTTATGCGGTGACCCGTTTCAACGAGGCTGGATTGTCCTTCGGCCACGGCACCACCAATGCCCACGACGAGGCGGCGTACCTGATCCTGCATACGCTGAAATTACCGCTCGATCGCCTCGACCCGTTTCTCGACAAGACGCTGAGCGCCGACGAAACCGACGCAGTCGGCCGGGCGTTGCGTTTGCGGGTTGAACAGCGCGTGCCGGCGGCGTACCTAACGCACGAAGCGTGGTTGGGCGATTTCCGTTTTTACGTCGACGAGCGCGTAATCGTGCCCCGTTCGTATATTGCGGAGTTGTTGCGCGACGAGTTGAATCCCTGGGTGCAGGACCGGGATTCTGTCGGCGTTGCGCTAGACCTGTGTACCGGCTCAGGCTGTCTGGCAATTCTGCTGTCTCACGCTTTCCCCAACGCCCGCGTGGACGCAACCGAACTCTCGCCAGACGCCCTCGAGGTCGCGAAAAAAAATGTCGCGGACTACGGTCTCGAAGACCGCATTGACCTCGTCAGCGGGGATCTATTCGCCGGCCTGGGCGGCAAATACGACCTCATCGTTTCCAATCCGCCGTACGTAAACGCGGACTCGATGGCTGCACTGCCGCCGGAATATCGCGCTGAACCGCAAATGGCGCTGGCGGGCGGGCACGATGGACTGGATATCGTGCGCCGGATTGTGTCCGGGGCCGGGGCGCATCTGGAACAGGACGGCCTGATGGTGGTGGAAATCGGGCATAACCGGGAGGTCCTCGAGCAGGCGTTTCCCCGGTTGCCGTTTACCTGGCTCGAGACTTCTGGGGGTGACGGTTTTGTGTTCCTGCTGACGGGCGCGCAAGTGGCACGCTGATATCGTCCTGCTCCGCGGCGGGGGTGCTGCCTGCCCATTCGAGCAACTGGCTGATCTCGGATTCCTTGAGTTCTACCCAAGTGCCGCGTTTCAGGCGCGGCGGCAGGCTGACGATGCCGAAGCGCACTCGCATAAGGCGGCTGACCTGCAGGCTCAGCGCTTCAAACATCCGCCGCACCACCCTGTTGCGCCCCTCTTTGAGAACCACGCGATACCAGCGGTTCCTGCCTTCGCCGCCCTGTTCTTCGAGCATGTCGAACCTGGCATCGCCGTCCGAGAGCCGTACGCCCTTCTTGAATTCGGCAATCTGGGAAGGTGTCAGCGCACCGAATAGCCTGACCGCATACTCGCGCTCGACCTCGAAACGCGGATGCATCAGACGGTTCGCCAATTCGCCGGAAGTCGTGAAGATCAGCAAGCCGCCGGTGTTGAAGTCGAGCCGGCCGACCGCCAGCCACTTGGCGCTGCGAATGGCCGGCAGTTTTTCGAACACACTGGGCCGGCCTTTGGGATCATCGCGTGTAACGATTTCTCCTTCGGGCTTGTGGTAGAGGATCACGCGTGGCAGACGCGTGGTGACTTTGAACTTGATCTGGCGACGTCCAACCTGGATCAGGTCGTCGGTGGTCACCCGCGCCCCCAAGGTAGCCGGCGTGCCGTTCACTTTCACTTTTCCGGACTTGATGATTTCTTCCATCGCGCGCCGCGAACCCAGGCCGGCCTGTGCCAGCACCTTCTGAAGTTTTTGCGAGCGCGCTATTGTCGATGCCACCGGTGCGGGGGGCTCGGGAAGGCGCTTGAGCCTCGTTCCGGAATTTCTGCGCGAACCCCGGGCCAGCGCTGGAGTGCTTTTGGGCGAGTGCCTGGATGAGGGCCGGCGTTTTGCCGGTTCGGAGGAAGGACCGGCCATCAGGCAGGCCTCCGTTCGATTACCGCCTGCGCCAGGGTTCCGCTGTCAACATGTTCGAGCTCGCCGCCTACGGGAAGTCCGCGGGCGATGCGTGTGACTTTCATTCCCCGCGCAACCAGCAACTCTCCGGCGTAATGCGCGGTGGCCTCGCCTTCGACGGTGAAATTGGTCGCAAGAATGGTCTCCTTTACCGTTCCGTCAAGTGCACGTTTCATCAAACGGTCGAGATGAATGTCCTTCGGGCCGATTCCATCCAACGGCGAGAGTCTGCCCATCAGGACAAAATACAGGCCACTGTAAGCCTGCGCCTGTTCCATCATCAGCAGGTCCGCGGGCGTTTCCACCACACAGAGCTGCGTCTGGTCGCGCCGCGACGAGCTGCACAACTCACAGACTGCCTGCTCGGTGAAGTTGTTGCACTTTTCGCAATGGCGCACCTTGGAAAGCGCCTGCTCGAGCGCCTTTCCGAGCCGCTGCGCGCCAGAATGGTCGCGCTGCAGAAGATGGAAAGCCATGCGCTGCGCCGACTTCGGACCGACGCCGGGCAGACAACGCAGCGCTTCGATCAGCTCTTCGAGACTGGATGGAGTTTTCATCAAGGCTGTGGCGAGTGACAAGTGACGCAGTGACCGGGCATGCGCAGTCGCAGGTACCCACTTGTTTCCCGTGTCACGTGTGACACGTCACCGGTTCCTAGAAAGGCAGCTTCATCCCCGGCGGCAAGCCGAGCCCGGAGGTCAGTCCGCCCATTTTTTCCTGGGTAGCGGCCTCCACGCGTCGCACTGCGTCGTTGACAGCAGCGGCGATCAGATCCTCGAGCATATCCTTGTCGTCGCTCAGCACGCCCGGATCGATGGACACACGCTTGACGTCGTGGCGGCCGGTCATCACCACCTTGATCATACCTGCGCCCGACTGACCTTCTACCTCCATAGCCGCGATTTCCTCCTGCGCTTTCTTCAGGTTCTCCTGCATCTGCTGGGCTTGCTTCATGAACCCGGCAAGTTGGCCTTTCATCATGATGTCGTCCCTTACTGAATCGGTTTGATCGAAGAATCCTTCACCCGCGCATCGAAATTCTCCACCAATTCGCGGACAAACGGGTCGGTATCGATGGACTCGATGGCCTTGGCGAGTTTCACCTTTCGTTCCTGATTTTCGATTTCGGCGGGAGTATTGCCGGTTCCGCCGGTCGAGATACGCAGCATTATCTTGCGGCCGAAATACTCCGCCAGAGCCGCCTGCAACTTGTCGGTGTATACCTTTTCCAGCAGATGTTTGTGTGCCTCGGACACGGCAAGTTCCAGCCGGTCGCCGTCGAGGGAACGAAACTCGCAGTGGTCGGCCAACATGCGTGCCATGCCACCCACCTTTATGCGGCCGACCAGCGCGCGCCAGTCGGCGAGCTCCCGCTCCGCGCCCGCAGCAGGTGCGGCCGCACCGGTAGACGCAGCCGGTTTCGATACTGGCCGGTCGGCCCCAGGGCGTGCAGCCGACGCGGCCTTTCCAGGTTCGACCGGAACGAATGCCAGCATGCGCATCAGCGTCATGGTAAAGCCGGCGAACTCGTCCGGAGCGAGACCGAGGTCGCGCCGTCCGTGGATGGCAATCTGGTAAAGGAGTTGCACGTCCTCTTCGCTGAAGGTCCCCGCCAGGCCGAGCAACGCGTCACGATCGGGTTCGTCGTCCGCGATTGCTTCAGGCAACGTCTGCGCCAACGCAACACGGTGCAGCAGGGTCGCCAGTTCCTGTAACGCGGCGTCGAACGACAGGCTCATCGCCGCCATGCGCTCGGCCTCGGCAAGCAACGCCGGGCCCTGGCCACTTGCGAGCGCTTTGAGCAGGCTAAACAGGTAGCTCCGATCCACTACACCCAGCATTTCTCTGACCGAGACCTCTCCGACTTTGCCTGCGCCATGCGCTATCGCCTGGTCAAGCAGCGACAATCCGTCGCGCATGCTCCCTTCGGCGGCACGCGCCAATAGATTGAGCGCCGGCGTCTCGAAAGGCACGCCTTCCTTGCCGAGCACGTACTCGAATTGGCCGCGAATCTGGCCCGCCGGGATCTGCTTGAGATTGAACTGCAGGCAGCGTGACAACACGGTCACCGGGACTTTCTGCGGTTCGGTCGTCGCCAGTATGAACTTGACGTGAGACGGCGGCTCTTCGAGGGTCTTGAGCATCGCGTTGAACGCGTTACGCGACAGCATGTGCACCTCGTCGATGATGTACACCTTGAATCGTCCTGAAGTCGGCGCGTAGAGCGCGTTCTCCAACAACTCGCGCATGTTGTCCACCTGGGTGTTGGAGGCGGCGTCGAGTTCGATCAGGTCCACGAAGCGTCCGGCGTCGATTTCGGTACACGCGCCGCACTTGCCGCAGGGATTCGCGGAAACGCCGGTTTCGCAATTCAGTGCCTTGGCGATGATGCGGGCAAGCGTAGTCTTGCCCACGCCGCGGGTGCCGGTGAGAAGATACGCGTGATGCAGCCGATTCTGGGTGAGCGCATTGCTGATCGCGCGGACCACGTGGTCCTGACCGACCAGTTCACCGAAATTCCTGGGTCGCCACTTGCGCGCGAGTGCGAGCGTCATTTTGTCTTTGGAACGTGAACCTGTCTTTGAATAGTCGCTACGGCAAAGCTGTTCGAGAGGTTCAGCCGTTCACGCCTCTCGCTTTTTGCGCGACGCATTTTATAGGGTGGCGAGCCTTACCCCGTCACTCGCAAAGAATAGCTGTGGCTGCTTCCTTCCGGACCTGACCAGGTTCACTACCATGCGATGCGGGGAGGCCCGCCATTGAACTGGAAGATGCGAAGGATGAGGACCGGGAGCCGAGGGGAAACCGGGCCGCGCAGCGGCCACTGCATTCACCTCACTGCTCACGTCTCACCACCTCTCACGCTGTTGTGACTGGAATCTTGCCGATCTTCGCCTGCCACTCGCGCGGCCCGGACTGGTGCACCGAAGTGCCGTTCACGTCCACTGCCACGGTGACCGGCATGTCTTTCACTTCGAACTCGTAAATCGCTTCCATGCCGAGATCCGCAAACGCAACCACGCGCGAGGACTTGATGGCCTTGGAGACAAGGTAGGCCGCTCCGCCCACCGCCATCAGGTACACCGCCTTGTGTTTGCGAATCGCTTCGATTGCTGCGGGACCGCGCTCGCCTTTGCCGATCATGCCGAGCAGGCCGGTTTTCGCCAGCATCATATCGGTGAACTTGTCCATGCGGGTGGCTGTTGTCGGACCGGCCGGGCCGACGGCTTCGTCGCGCACCGGGTCAACCGGCCCGACGTAGTAGATGAAGCGGTTGCGAAAATCCACGCCTGGGGGCAATGATCCGCCCCGAAAAAACAATTCCTGGATGCGCTTGTGCGCGGCATCACGACCGGTGAGGATCCGGCCGTTGAGAAGCAACGACTCGCCCGGCTTCCAGGTCGCTATTTCCTCGCGCGTTACCTTGGCAAGGTCGACTTTGCGCGATGCGGGCGATGGCGCCCAGTGTACGTCCGGCCATTCATCGAGGCTGGGCGGCTCCAGGCGTGCCGGACCGCTTCCGTCAAGCATGAAGTGCGCGTGCCGGGTGGCGGCACAATTCGGGATTATCGCCACCGGGAGCGACGCCGCATGCGTCGGGTACTCGAGAATCTTTACGTCCAGCACGGTCGTCAGCCCGCCAAGCCCCTGCGCGCCGATGCCGAGCGCGTTGACCTTGTCGTAGATTTCGATGCGCAACTCATCGATGCGATTGCTCGGACCACGCCGTTTCAACTCGTGCATGTCGATCGGCAGCATCAGCGCTTCCTTGGCCAGGACCATCGCCTTCTCCGCGCTGCCGCCGACACCCAGCCCGAGCATGCCCGGCGGACACCATCCTGCACCCATGGACGGCACGGTCTTTAACACCCAGTCCACAATGCTGTCGGACGGGTTGAGCATGACGAATTTCGATTTGTTCTCGGACCCGCCACCCTTGGCCGCTATACGAACATCCACGGAATCGCCCGGAACGAGTTCCATATGGATCACCGCCGGCGTGTTGTCCCCCGTGTTTTTCCGGGCGCCTGCGGGATCGGCGAGTATGGACGCGCGCAGTTTGTTGTCCGGGTGAAGGTAAGCCCGTCGCACGCCTTCGTTGACCATGTCCGCAACACTCATGCTGGCACCGTCCCAGCGCACACTCATGCCTACTCGCAGGAAGGCAACCACGATACCTGTGTCCTGGCAGATCGGGCGCTTTCCTTCCGCGCACATGCGCGAGTTGGTCAGGATTTGCGCGATCGCGTCGCGGGCCGCCGGCGACTCTTCGCGTTGGTACGCATCCGCGAGGGACTTGATGTAATCCATCGGGTGGTAATAGGAGATGTATTGCAGGGCGTCGGCGACGCTTTCGATCAGATCTTCCTGGCGGATGACGGTCATGGGTGATTGCTGGCGGCTCGGCGAACTACCTGTGCGCTGGTGCGAATTTTACACCAGCGCGGTGAATGCCTGCTGCTTGGATGCGCCGCGTGTACGGCGCGAGACTGGTCGCGAGAACTTCTGGCTATAATCCAGTGAAGAGCCGACCATCGGCATATACGATTGGGAGGATTGGCATGAGTACGATCGATTCGGTTTTGCAGGAACACCGCGTTTTCCCGCCGCCCGCGGACTTCGTCAAGCAAGCCAACGTTTCCGGAATGGCGGCCTACCAGGCGTTATGCGCGGAGGCGGAACGAGACTACGAAGGATTCTGGGCAAGGCTGGCGCGCGAGAATTTGATCTGGCACAAACCGTTCTCTCAGGTCCTGGATCAAAGCAAGGCGCCATTCTTCAGGTGGTTCCACGACGGAGAGCTGAACGTCTCGTACAACTGCCTGGACCGCCATCTCAACAGTCAGCCGAACAAACTCGCCATCATCTTCGAAGCCGATGACGGCACGGTTACCAAGGTCACCTACAAGCAGCTTTACCACCGCGTATGCCAGTTCGCCAACGGGCTCAAATCGCTCGGAATCAAGACCGGCGACCGCGTCATCGTCTATATGCCGATGTCGATCGAGGCGGTGATCGCCATGCAGGCCTGTGCGCGCATAGGCGCTACACATTCAGTGGTGTTTGGCGGCTTCTCAGCCAAGAGCATTCAGGAGCGCATCATCGATGCCGGTGCTGTCGCGGTCATCACCGCCGACGGACAGATGCGCGGCGGCAAGGAAATTCCGTTGAAGGCTGCGGTAGACGATGCCTTAGCCATGGGGGGCTGCGATGGCATCAAGAACGTAGTCATCTACAAGCGCACCGGCAGCTCAATTCAACTGCGCGAGCCGCGCGACCACTGGTGGCACAACCTGGTGCGAAACCAGCCGGATGTCTGCGAGCCAGTGTGGGTCAGCGCCGAGCATCCGTTGTTCATCCTTTACACCTCCGGATCAACGGGCAAGCCCAAGGGCGTTCAGCATTCCAGCGGTGGGTACCTGCTGCAGGCCATGCTCACGATGAAATGGACCTTCGACCACAAGCAATCGGATATCTTCTGGTGTACTGCCGATGTGGGTTGGGTGACCGGCCACACGTATATCGCCTACGGTCCGCTGGCGGTTGGAGCAACGGAGATCGTGTTCGAAGGCGTGCCGGTCTATCCCGACGCAGGACGCTTCTGGAAGCTGATCCAGGATCACGGCGTGACCGTGTTCTACACCGCGCCGACGGCGATCCGTTCGTTGATCAAAGCCGGTGCCGACCAGCCGAAGAAATACAACCTGTCCAGCCTGCGGTTGCTTGGCTCCGTCGGCGAGCCGATCAATCCCGAAGCGTGGATGTGGTACCACACCACCGTGGGCAACGGCCGTTGCCCGATCGTCGATACCTGGTGGCAGACCGAGACCGGCGGGCACATGATCACGCCGCTGCCTGGCGCGACGCCGCTGAAACCGGGTTCTTGCACCATGCCGCTTCCGGGGATCATCGCTGCCGTCGTGGATGAAACCGGCAACGACGTGGAGAAAGGCAAAGGCGGCATCCTGGTCATCACGAAGCCGTGGCCCTCGATGATTCGCACAATCTGGGGCGATCCGGAGCGTTACAAGAAGAGCTACTACCCCGACGAATTCAAAGGCAAGTATTACCTTGCGGGCGACGGCGCCAATCGCGATCCGGACGGCTACTTCTGGATCATGGGCCGCATCGACGACGTGCTCAACGTCTCCGGCCATCGGCTGGGGACGATGGAAATCGAATCGGCGCTGGTCGCCAACGCTCTGGTGGCGGAAGCGGCCGTGGTGGGCAAGCCGCACGATATCAAGGGCGAAGCCGTGGTTGCGTACGTGGTTCTGAAAGGCGTGCGTCCGCAGGGAGATACCGCCAAAAGAGTCGCGCAGGAACTGCGCAACTGGGTCGCGCAGGAAATCGGACCGATCGCCAAACCCGATGAAATCCGTTTCGGCGACAACCTGCCGAAAACCCGTTCCGGCAAGATCATGCGCCGCCTGTTGCGCGCGATCGCGAAGGGCGAGGAAATCACGCAGGATGTATCGACGTTGGAGAATCCAGCGATCCTCGAGCAACTCAAGCAGCCAACATGAAACCCGATTCCCGTACGCAAGGAACATGGCCTAGCATTCCGTTCCGACATCCACTGTCTGGCTGAGTCCAAGCCAAGCAGGGATCAACAGTTGATTCACGTAAGTCGCGGAACATGCAGATTTGTAGCGTTTCAGTTTCTTCTCGACCATGTCGACGATTAACCTAAATCCCATTATCAATCTGGCACAAACCGGACAGATCGAGGCAGCGTGCCAGGCATGTGATACCTCCCTGGAATCCGAGCCAAACAGCCCCGAGCTCCTGCACTTGCGTGGTTTGTTATTTACGCTTTCCAATAAGCCAGACGAAGCGATAGGTTTCATCAATCGGGCGATCGAATACCATCCCCAACCGAAGTATTGGTCCAACTTGGGAAATGCGCTATCAGCAACCGGTCGCCTCGACGAGGCTGAGCGCGCCTACCGTAACGCGATTGCGCTGGATGCTACTTTTGGGGACGCGTGGTTTAACCTCGGTAAACTACTGTTGCTCCGCGAACGCCCGCTTGAAGGCGCCGAGGCGCTGGAGCACGCAGTTCGCCTTAATCCTGCCGAGGGCCAAGCGTGGAAGACCCTCGGAGACACCTATGACCAACTCCGACGGTTCGATGAAACGCGACAGGCCTATGAACGGGCCTTCGCATCAACCCCATATGACGCCGATCTTCCGGCCTTGATCGCTTATTGCCTGGAACGGGAAAATCGCCTGGATGATGCAAGACGGATGGTCGAAGTCACCTTGGCCAGCCAGCCGGAACACAATCTGGGCAATCTAGTCGTGGCTATTCTCGATCGGCGCACAGGCCGGGCGGCGGAAGCCCGCACCCGCCTGATTGCCATGACCGATTCCGGCCTGCCTTTGCGCCTGCAGGTGCTGCGCGAACATGAACTTGGCGTACTGGATGACCGGGCCGATGCGTACGACTCCGCCTACATGCATTTTGCCCGTGCCAAAAGTTTGCAAGCGAGTATTCCGGCGTTCGGTCAAGCCAACCGCGAGCGCTACCTGTCCAGACTGGAGCGCCTGATCGAACTCGATTATTCCTGGCTGGCCGAGCGCCGCAACTCGCCCGACGACGGCATGAGCGACCCGATATTCATCGTCGGTTTTCCGCGGTCCGGCACGACCTTGTTGAACCAAATCCTCAATGGCCATCCGCAGCTGCACGTCATGGAGGAAGCCCCGTTGCTGCGCGTCCTGGAGCATCAGCTGACCGAAATGCAAATTCCCTATCCGACTGGTTTGGCCACGCTTGCGGACGCGCAGGTAAGAGCCCTTCGGCTGCAGTATTTCGATCTTGTTCGAACGGCGCACCCGGAATGGGACGGGAAGAAGCGCCTGGTCGACAAGTTGCCCCTCAATATTTCTCGCCTGCCGCTGGCCTCGCGTCTCTTTCCCGAGGCGCGAGTTCTGCTGGTGCTGCGTCACCCGTACGACGCGTGCTTGAGCGGGTTCATGCAGCTTTTTTCCCCCAATGACGCCATGGCCGGTTTTTTCGATCTCCGGTCAGCGGCGCAGATGTATGACCGGGTCTTCACTTTATGGGACAAAGTGCGCGCGAGCTTGCCCCTGCCCTGGATGCCGGTGAAGTACGAGAACCTGATCGTCGACCCAGAAGGTCAAATGCGTGCCGTGATCCAGTTTCTCGGGTTGCCTTGGACGGCGGCGCTCCTGGACCACACCCGCACGCTGGAGAAGCGGGGCCGCATCAATACGCCCAGCTACCAGCAAGTGGCCCGTCCCCTCCACAGCGAATCTCTGGGGCGCTGGGTTTCCTACGCGTCGTATTTCAAGCCGCTGGAGTCTCTGTTGGAGCGGCACGTGAAAGCTTGGGATTACGATACTGCGCCGATGCCCTGAAGAGGCGATTCGTCCACCCATCGGCGTATGCGCTTGAGAGCGCTCCACCTGTGTGCCAAATGAAAAAATCCAAAGCCGCAGCGACTCGCAATGTGGTCTGGCAGTCTTCCAAGGTCTCGCGTGAACAGCGCGAAAAAAAGAACGGACATCGGGGGGCAGTCGTCTGGCTGACCGGTCTGCCTGCTTCCGGCAAATCCACGATCGCCCACTCAGTCGAGCACAAGCTGCATCAACTGGACTTCCAGACCATCGTGCTCGATGGCGACAATATCCGGCACGGTCTGTGCGCCGATCTGGGATTCTCTATCGCAGACCGTGATGAGAATATCCGCAGGGCCGGAGAAGTCGCAAAAATGCTGCTCGAGCGTGGGATGGTCGTGCTCGTTGCGCTGGTTTCACCGATTCGTAGCGCTCGCGACAAAGTGCGGGCTTCGATGCGGGCGGTGGATTTCCTCGAAATCTATTGCAGATGCCCTCTGGATATTTGCAGAGAACGGGATCCGAAGGGTCTGTATGCGCGCGCGGAGAGAGGCGAAATCCCGGAATATACGGGTGTGTCTTCACCGTACGAAGCCCCGCTGGATCCGGCGTTGGTCGTGGATACCAGTAACGAGAGCGTGGACGAATCCGTCGATCGCCTGTTGCAGTTTCTCCTCGACAAACTGAAGCGCGCCAAGTCACTCTGAATGGCGTGGCGTCAGGTTCAGAACCTCTTGCCGATCGCCGTGTTAAGCGGTTCCGGACTCGGTGGCTGGAGCAAGCAGGCAACCCGATGCGACTGGAAGGCCGTGTGTTTTGACAGCAAAGCTGCCCTCCAGTATCCTTCGCGCCTTCCGCGGCGGCAGAGTCCAAGGTGTGTCGCCGCAAACATTTCCTTGAGAGTTTCAACACGCGGAGAGGTGGATGAGTGGTTTAAGTCGCACGCCTGGAAAGCGTGTTTAGGTTAATAGCCTAACGAGGGTTCGAATCCCTCCCTCTCCGCCAGAACAAGCACTTAAGTCTCTGAAATAAATCTGTTTTCCTGAATTTCCCCTCCAAAATTACCCTTGTACTTACCCGTCTGAGTCGCGGGTAGGCGATGCCCCGGCCGCGAAGGCCGAGCGGCAAAATCTCTGTGAATTTGCCGCTTTCGGGCGAAAAATAGCGGGAAACCCCACCCGAGAGTTTTCCGGGAGGGCCCCGCGAACCAGCGAGCCATCGTTGTGGTCCCGCTTGCGCCGCGCACTTGAGGCGTGGAGAAAAATATGAAAATCGCATCACGCGTACGGCACTTCGCAGCCACTCTGATCTTGGCCGGCGTGCGGGCCGTCAATGCTGCGCCGGTAGAAGTCGCGCCGGTTTGCATGATCAACGAAGCGGGCGTGATGGCGCACACCATCGTGAGCGTGCGCACAGAGGAGTTCATGCTGGAGCCGCCGGGAACGATATCTCGCGAGCGTTGGCTCTTTCGCATCACTTGTGCCGGCGGCTCGTGCCTCGGCGCGAGAATCGCTCTGGGGAACATTGAACGGGGCGAGCCTGTTCAACTGCTCGATGTCGCCATTGCCGAGAACATGCGGCTCGACTCCGTGAAGGGACGCGTTGCCACGATTGTCTGGACCCGGAATTTTTCCGACGCAACCATCACAATTGATCTGGACCGCAAACGCGTCGACTTCTATTCGTACAGCAGCAAGCTGGGGAAGAGCGTCGGCGTCGGCGCGTGCGAGTGATCCGCGCCGCTCTCGTGCGCTGAGGAGGAACCGTGAGCGGCCCCAAAAAATCCCGCACCAGAGCATCACCCGGAAGCGCCGCGTACTACAACGCGCTACAAGAGGTGTTTGGTCTCCAATCTAGGATTCTAACTGCCGCGTTACCTCATCCCGGTGAGCGGGGATCGAATGACGAGGAGAGGTGCCGCGCATTTCTCAGTAGCGTCCTGCCTCGTCGATACAGTATCGGCAGCGGATTCGTAGTGTCGAGCGCACCGGGGGCAAAAGTTAGCCCACAGCAGGACGTGGTCATCTTCGATGATTTTCTGAACAGTCCCCTATACCGGGAATTGGCTTCCGCAGTTTTCCCAGTAGAAATGGTCTACGCGACTGTGGAGGTGAAAGGCAACCTAGCCCCACGCGATCTAGCCTCTACGCTCAAATCAATAGGCAAGGTACGCAGGCTTTCGATGCAATGCTTTTACGAATGGCCCGGGGAAACCATTCGGCCCGGTCGCTGGTCGTTCGTTAAAAAGAATGACAAGCGACCACCACGGGCTTTCATCTTTGCTTTCGATACAACCTACAGGAGTGCGGACGCATTGAAGAGAGCCTTACAACGCGAGCTTACAAAACCCTACGGCGCACATCTTCACGGCATCGTCGTGCTGAGCAAGAATTGGTTCGCGTTTCAACGCCCCTTCAAGGCCCCCGCCGAGATTGAGATTTTCACGGACATGGCCCTCTTGCGATTTGTGAACAGCATGCTCGAGAACTTGAAGTCGGTGATCATTCGCGAGGCGCAGATGAGCCGGTATCTGGTGGGAATCCAGACAGCCGAGCCGGATGACGATAAGGCGGAGAAGGCGGAGAAGGCGGAGAAGGCGAAGAAGGCGAAGAAGGTGAAGAACCGCTAGGCTAGCGCCTCGGCGGCAGGTAGAGGCTGCGGCATACCGCCCCGCTCGCGAGAATCAGCGAGAGGTGCGTCGAACCAGTTCCCCCACTAACTCGACTACCCCTTCATGACCACGGACAGCGGATTTTTCGCGCAGTAGTTGTCCATCCACGCCGTGATGGCGTCGTTGTCCACACCCTCGAAAAGATTTTGGCCCGTGTGCGCGTTGTACGAACTGATATAGCCTTGGACCCACGTTAGGTTGATAAGTTGACCAAGTTTATTTGCTTCCTTCGCGTCCTTCGTCCACGTTCCGCACGATATCGCCCCCACGCCACGGATGGGCTTGGCTGCGGTCGCGAATGCGGCGAACGCTATCAGCAGAATGAACACCGCAGTTTTTAACATGCGATCATCTCCCGCATGTGGGCGATCATGGTTTGCTCCAGGTGATGATTCCCTCGCAGGCGCGCTCACCTTCGAGCCGGTAGCTTTCCAGCACCGCCCCGCGCGAGCCCGACGCTCCGATCTGCCACAACTGAGCGGCAAAGCGCGCCTCCGCGATGTCGGGCGCTCGCTTCCACACCTCGGCCACCAGTTTCTTGTCCGCCTTGACGGCCTCCAGGTACACGGCGCACACGCCCGCCTCCTCGTTGCTGACATCGGCAGCGCGCGCCGGTGCCATGATGATTCCCAGAATAACAAATAACAAAAAAATGCCCGCAATGATCCGTATCGCCTTCGAGATGATGCCGGTCACGGTTGTCTCCTGTCGTTTGGTGTCAGTTCGCCCGCCGCGATCATGCGCTCGCGCTCGGCAATGAGCTCCTTCAGTTGCTCCTTGCACCATGCCCACTCGTGCCAGCCGGGGCGGAAGCCTTCCCAGTTGCGGATGACGGTGGGCCGGTTCTTGGGGTCGGCCAAGGCCATCAATGCGGTCATCGGGATTGCGCTCATTTGTCTCCTGTCGTTTGCGTTGCGGTTGAAATAATCGCGTCATCCGGCGGCGAAATTGGAAGCACGTACGCGCGCCGGTCGAGCCACTTTGCGAAACCCTCCGCAGATTTGAACGTGCGGAAGGTGCCGTAGCATATGGGCCCCAGGCCGTCGCCCACTTCCAGAATCACGACGAATCCCTGCTCGCGCGAGCGCCGGGGTTCGTTCTTCGCCATCATGAGTCCTCCATATTTTTGGAGCGCCCTTCCGGGTAACGTTCGCGCATTTGCCCAATAGACTTTTCGATTCCCGGCCAGAGCTTCTCCTCCCCGACCCCGTCCCAACCCTTCTTCGCCCCAAGGCAGTACAGACGCACGTCGCGCAGCTTCCTGCCCTTGTGAAGCCACCCATCCATGCTGTAATACCTCCGACCATTCTGTGGCGGGTTTTGTTTAGCGCACCAAAGCAAGACGGCGGATGCACGCGCGAATGCATCAGCGAACAGGCGAGGAAGGTCCGGCTTATCACCTAACGCAGGGAATGCATCCCCGCGCCAGGCAGCGCCAGCGGCCTCCTCCGCGCCGAGCGCGATACGTCTTACCTTGTTCACGTCAACGGGCCAGACTTTCCCTGTCGCGATCATCGTGCAAGCGATGCCTGTGATGTAGTCGTGCAACGTGCGCGCCTCGTCCTGCAGATCAATCTTGTGTGCCATGGTTACGCCACCATCCTTTCCTCTTCGCGTTCAAGCGGCGCTTCCTGGTGCCCGTAGTGCGACTCGGGCGCAACCCACGTGTACTTGGCGGGCTTGAGCGAGTTGGCGCGGTCGAACAGTTCGACGTACTCCTGCACGCTCATGTCGTACTCAAGCGTCGGGCACGCGACCCACGCGACCCGCGTTGCAGCGGCCTTACGATGGGTTTCCGATTGCTTCCACGCCTTGCTGTAGCCGTCGACGATCTCATCGGCGAGCTTGCTTCCTTCAAAATCGCGGTACCGCATGGTTGTCTCCTGTCGTTTGCCACGCAATCACTATGGCCAAAGCGAATGGGTGGTTCGAGAGGACGATACGGGAATTGCCTGCCCGCGCCTTGCCGCTACACGCCATTTGTTTGCCCGCCCGCGCCAACCCTAGGTCTTGGCCCTACGGATGACATTCGAATCGGGATTTCACCGCCCCTTGAATCCAAAGTGGCCTGGGCTACGTATGGCGGTGCCTCATGCGTGAAGTCGACAGAAAAATCTTCTGAATCCAGGACGCGCTGCGGTTTCGTATGTGAGGAGGGCGACATGCCTGAAACATCTCAACCAAACCATTTAGGAGGTATTGCAATGTCGAAGATCGCTAGCGTTGAAACCGCGCCTCTTACCCGGCGCAATTTTCTGGGCCACGCTGGTGTGGCAGTGCTGTCCGCGTCGGCCATCGCATTGATTTCTGGCTGTGAAACCATGGCCCAAAGCAGCAACAAGTCCGAAAGCCAGGACGTGGCCATACTCAACACCGCCCTGGGCCTGGAACACGAAGCCATCAACGCTTACCAACTGGGCGCGCAAAGCGGCCTGCTGGAGAAGCCGGTGCTTGGCGTGGCGGTGCTGTTCCAGAGCCACCACAAGGCGCACCGCGACGCACTGATCGCCACCATAGGCAAGCTTGGCGGCAAGCCGGTCGACGAACTCAAGATCGGAGACTACGCAAAGGCCCTGAGGGCGGAGACGCTCAGGAACCAGGGTGACGTATTGGCCCTGGCCGCAAGGCTCGAACTCGGCGCAACCAACGCCTACCTCGGCGTGATTCCGTCGTTTCAAAGTTCCGATCTGGCCAAGGTTGCTGCGCGGCTTGCCGCAGACGAGACCATGCACTGGACCGCGTTGTCGCAGGTGCTTGGCCGCTCGCTGCCGGCCAACGCGCTGACATTCGGCGCCTGATCGCACTACCCTCACCCCGCGACCTCGCGCCCGAGTGCCGGGAGCGAGGCGCGCGGGATCTCATCAGGAGATCTGACCATGAATAAAGCGTTTGCAACTGCGCTGTTGATCAGTCTCGGAGCCCTATTCTGGACAGGCTCGGCGGCCGCTGAGCCCGGTCGCGGAGAGACCATTTATGAAGAACGATGCACGGCTTGCCACTCGCTCGATGTCAATCGCGTCGGCCCGATGCATCGGGGAGTATATGGCCGAAAGGCGGGCAGCGTGAAAGCCTTCCCCTACTCGCAGGCGCTGAAAGAATCGAAAGTCGTATGGGACGAACAATCGCTTGATCGCTGGCTGTCCAATCCCGAAGCGTTCATCCCCGGCCAGCGTATGGGTTATCAGCTCAGCGTGGCCACCGACCGAGCGGACGTGATCGCTTTCCTGAAGGCGCGATCCGCACCAAAACCATAAACCGTCTGTGGAATGAGCCCTTCCGTCCCGTCAGAATGACGGCTGCCACTCCCTCCCGTAATTAGGAGCCGCTAACGACTTCTACGTGCATTGCGCGTGTACACTGCCCCAAGGTTCGCCGCATTCCCTTGGGGGACGGTTGCTTAAACTCAGGAAAATCAGGTTCACGTCGTGGCGCGACCAAAGCGTCACACCCCGCTCGCTGGAGTTCCAGCAACAACTAGACGCCCTTACCGCGCGTGGACGCGTGCTCTCGGATACGGCTGCGTGGATCAAAAAAGAGCGGGCGAATGGAAACCTCGAAGCGGATCAAAAGACACTCACTAGAATCGCTGCCGACCAGGACCAGTTAGACGTCGCTCGCGCGACTCTGGTTGCTGCCGAAAAGGCGGCGGTCGCCGCTGAGCAACGTGCCGCACACACGCACAGGAATGTCGGCACCTTCGGCTACGAAGTCGTAAACGCAAATGGGCATGTCGCAATGATTGTGGATGAGGCAGGCGACTATCTGCCCACCGAGGCCGTGTATACGCACGACCTCGTGGACGACAACCCACCGTTGCCCGAGTGGGCGAAAACAGGAAAGGTCGGCCGCTTCGAGTAGGTGGTACTTTGGGCTACTCGACGAGCTGGTATCCGGCCCCTGTTACCAACTGACCTATGATGTTTCGCCCGCCCGTGATTTGCCTCGCGGGTAATGACCCGATCCAGCACTTGAAGGGCTGCAGGGCAATGGGCGACTATCACTTTCGAAGAAACGTGGAACGCGCGAGGAGCAGCGACGCCCACTCTCGGGCCAGAAGCGATCATCCATCCGAATTCGACCGCAAGAAACCGAATGTACTCCTGCGCTCTTTCCGTTAGTGTCACGGCGGGTTCACGCTCTGGAGTCGTTCATGCCCGCCGCAGTAACCAGCAATCACCCGATGACCTCCCTGGAGTGGAGCATGCTCCTTGCCCTGTCGGTGCTATGGGGCGGCTCGTTCTTCTTCGTTGGCGTGGCCGTCAAGGAGCTGCCACCGCTTACGATAGTCGTACTGCGTGTGGCTCTGGCAGCGCTCGCTCTCCTTCTCATGATCTGGTTTCTCGGCATGCGCCTGCCGCGAGCACGCGGAACCTGGTCTGCGTTCTTCGGGATGGGGTTCCTGAACAACGTAGTGCCCTTCGTGCTGATCGTCTGGGGTCAAACCCACATCGCGAGCGGCGTGGCGTCAATCTTGAACGCCACCGTTCCGCTCTTTGCCATGATCGTGGCGCACGTATTCACGGCCGACGATAAGCTCACGGGCAGGCGCCTCGCCGGCGTGGTTGTCGGCTTTGTGGGCGTCGCTATCATGATTGGCGGTGCGGCCTTGCAAGGGCTGGGCGTGGGTGTCATGGCCCAACTCGCGATCCTCGCCGCGGCGATCTCGTATGCGTTTGCCGGTGTTTACGGCCGCCGCTTCCAGCTCATGGGTGTGGCTCCGATCGTGACGGCCACTGGCCAAGTCACCGCTTCCAGCCTGATGTTGACCCCGGTAATGCTGATCGTGGATCAGCCCTGGACGTTGCCCTTTCCGTCGCTGAATACGCTCGGAGCCCTGGTCGGTCTCGCACTGCTGTCCACTGCGCTCGGCTACGTCCTCTACTTCCGCATCCTCGCCACCGCTGGGGCAATCAACCTGCTGCTGGTGACCTTCCTGATCCCAGTGAGCGCGATCCTGCCGGGGATAGTGGTGCTCGGCGAGACACTTCAACCCAAGCACCTGGTGGGCATGGCATTGATCGGTACGGGTCTCGCCACTATCGATGGCCGTCCCTTGAAAGCCTTCCAACGGCATTTCTCATCGCTGCCGTGAATACGCTAGCGGTATTTCAGAGAGCGTTCTGAATTTTGAGTGGGCAGAGAGAGTAGAACGGATTCAGCGACGGTTCCGCGTATGTCCGGCAGTCGATATGGTCCGATTTTCAACAGCGCCGCATTCCACTGTCACCCAGGGCTAACTTGTTGCCTGGCGAGCGAAGAGTTATGCTCTCCCTGGTAAAAAGGCGAACGGCTGGCCGGGGAGCATGGGAGCGTTGCAGGCGAAGCCCCGCTACGCCGTATATCGCGCTTGGCATTTCTTCAATCCGACACATGTGCCGTGTGGCTTGGAAACCAAGCGCCCGCGATTGATCGCGCAGATGCATGAGCCATCGGCTTGGCACGCGTTCTGTTCGCGGATACAAACGGGTAAAGTCCTGGCTGCCGATGACTTTGACGCTTGCTGTCCTGACCTATCGTAACCAGCCCCCGGCTCGGGCGATCTCCGCCACATTGAGCGGGAACGGTGGCACGATCGGTAGGCAGGATCAGAACGCATTGGTTCTGCCCGATCCGGACCGCGTCATTTCACGCATTCACGCGCGGGTGGAATTCAGGGCTGGATCCTATTTCGTTACCGCGCTGGGACAGAATCCGATCAATCTAAACGGCACCCCGCTCGGCGCGGGGGCGACTGCGCAACTATCCTCCGGGGACAAGCTGACCATCGGCGAGTACTGCATTGTCGCAGACGTCCAGTTGGAGGAGGCTGCATCCGCGCTCGCCGGCATCCTGACGCGGCCATCCCGGCTGGATGAACCGTTCGAGTCTGCGCCGGTTGCAGACCGGCTGGATAGTCAACCGTTCGATTCTGGGCCGGTTGCAGAACCCGGAAGCGATTTCGCATTCGGCATCTCTCTTACGGGAGGATCGGCGCCTTCCGAAGGCAAGCGCCGGTCAGCCGGGCCGCAACCCTTGTCCATGCGTGGAGCTCAACAGCGCGATGAGGTCCCCGGATTCCTCGAACCGCTACCGGCCACGCGTCCTGTGTCGCAAATTCCAGACGACTACGATCTCTTGCGCGGGTTGGAAGGTTCCAGCGAACCCTCCGGCCGTGCGAGCGCGGCTCTGCCGCCCGCGCAAGCGAAGGGTCCATTGCTTCCCGACGACCCGTTCGCCGAAACCGTACCGATCGATAAAGTACGAGCTATCGGCCCGGACTTTTCCAACACCACTACAGCGCCGGCGGCACCACTACCGTCTCATCCGCCGGCGGCCGCGACGGGTGCCGCAGTGCCGGCAAAGAAATCCGGCTCGCCACTTTCGGAGGCGGCGCGTTCTGCGGAGGACGTCGATTACGCCCGGGCCGTGCGTGTTTTTCTCGAGGCGGCCGGCGTGTCTGAACTCGAGAGCCGTGCGCTCGCGGATCCTGATTTCGTGCGAAACGCCGGAGAACTATTGCGTGAGGCCATCGCGGGTCTACTGAAATCGCTCGTTGCGCGAGCGTTGACCAAGGGCGAGTTGCGGCTCGACATGACCATGCTGGCCACCGCGGAGAACAACCCATTGAAGTTTTCGCCTAATGCCTACGAGGCGCTCACGCACCTGCTGGCACCGCGCGCGGCATCCGGCTACCTTCCGCCCTTGCGCGCAGTGCGCGAGGCGTACCAGGATCTCGAAGCGCATAACCTCGCCGTAATGGCCGGGATGCGGGCGGCGCTGCTGGGGGTACTGCAGCGGTTCGATCCGGACAAGCTGGAAAAGCGTCTTGCATCGCAATCGATGCTGGACAAGTTGCTGCCGGTCAATCGCAAGGCACGCATGTGGGATCTGGTTGCCGAGCAGCACGCCAATCTTGTGCGCGAAGCGCAGGATGAGTTCGACCGGATCTTTGGCCGCGCCTTTCGGGAGGCGTATCAAGAGCAGGTCGAGAAGCTGCGCGCCGCGACCAAGCGCTCATCGTCGCTGCTGTGAGCGCGCAGCGCCAGCATTCTTCCCTATCCCAGCTAAAGGAACGACGCGACATGACACATTCAAGAGTTCTGGTCCTCGCCCTCATTGCACTGATGAGCGTGTCTACCGGCTGCGCCAAATTGCTGGGTCCGAAGGCAACGAAGGCGGCCCTGGAGTTGCGTGCGGCAGAGACTTTGAATCCAGACGACTCCGATCGTCCGTCGCCTTTGCGGCTGAGACTGTACGAGTTGAAATCGGTGAGCGCGTTCAACAGCGCGGATTTCAACTCGCTCTATCAACGCGACAAGGAAGTGTTGGGCGGTAATCTGGTAGCCTTGGAGGAAATCCAGGTGCAACCTGGGATGCAAAAGAGCTTCACCCGGACCCTGAGTCCTGACACGAAGGTCCTCGCGGTCCTGGCTCCCTACCGGAAAATCGAGCAGGCCGGGTGGCGAGCAAGCATCGACGTGCCGCCAGGGAAAACCACTCCCCTGGTGCTGGACGTGGGCAGCCTCGCAGTCAGTCTGACGCCGCCGCCAAAGAAAAAATAGCGCGCAGCAACGAAGTCACAGCGCCAATGCAGGCCGGAACGCCACTCGAGAGCGAGAACGAGGCATGTGGAACAACAAAGTAATCTGGTCCGAGGGCATGTTTCTGCGCCCGCAGCATTTCCAGCAGCAGGAACGCTACCTTGCCAGTCTGATGGAACTGCGTTCGGCGCCATTGTGCCCCTACCCCTGGGGTTTCACGGACCTCAAGCTCGATGATCAGTTGCTCGCATTGGGCAAGCTCGGCATCGCTTCCGCGCGCGGCGTCTTCCCCGAAGGCACGCCCTTCAATATTCCGGCCGACGACGATGCGCCGGTTGCGCTCGACGTGCCGGAGGGAGCGAAGAACCAGGTAGTGATGTTGGCGGTGCCGCTCAAGCGTCCTGCCATGGAAGAGGTGAACCCCCAGGACCGAAAAGAGAGTCTGGCGCGCTTCTCGGTGAAGGAATACGAAGTGCGCGACACCGTCGCCGGAGCGGGAGCCGACGCTCGGTTGGAGATCGGCAGCCTCAGACTGCGGCTGGTCCTGGAATCAGAGCCGTTGGACGCATTCGCCTGCCTGGGCCTGGTCCGAATTGTGGAGCGCCGGCCGGATGGAAGGTTGCTGCTGGATGAAGATTTCGTCCCGCCCTGCCTCGACTGCCAGGCCGCACGCCCATTGGCAGGGTTCATAACCGAACTGAGGGGGCTGCTGCGCCATCGCGGCGAGGAACTCGCCTCAATCGTCACGGGCCGCGCGCAAAGCGGTGTGGCGGAAGTGGCTGACTTCCTTCTGCTGCAGTGTGTGAACCGCGCGGAGCCCCTGTTCGCCCATCTCGAGACAATCCGCGGCCTGCATCCTGAAGCCCTGTTCGGGCTGTGTGTACAGTTGGCCGGCGATCTCGCAACCTTCGCGCACGGCGACAAGCGGCCCAGCAGTTTTGAGCCCTATCGCCACGACAACCTGCAGGCGACATTCGCGCCGGTGATGGAAGATCTGCGCCGTTCGCTCAGCCTGATCCTGGAGCGCAACGCGCTCCCCATTCCCTTGGAAGAGCGTCAGTACGGCCTGCGCGTTGCGCGCGTTGCCGATCGCCAGCTTTTCAGCACGGCCAACTTCATCCTGGCAGTCAGCGCGCGGGTCCCCGCCGAGGCATTGCGGCAACGGTTACCGACGCAGATCAAGATCGGTCCTGTGGAGAAGATCCGGGATCTGGTCAATCTGCAACTCCCGGGTGTGATGATCCACGCGCTTCCGGTGGTGCCCCGGCAGATCCCTTATCACACGGGGTTTTGCTACTTTGAGCTTGAGCGCGGCACCGAACTATGGAATCAGATCGAGGGTTCGAGCGGGATGGCCATGCATGTTGCCGGGGAGTTTCCTGAGCTGGCGGTGGAGCTCTGGGCCATCCGAGGCTGATGTCGATGAGCCAGGACGATCCATTTGCCATACCCGAGGAGGACCGCACACTCATCCGGCCAGCGCCGGGAGGCCGCAGGCCGATCGTTACCGCTTCGATCCCGGCGACGCAAACGGCCGCGCCCCTGAGCGCCGAGGACCTGGGGCGAGTCGGGGCCCTCAATCCTCTGGTAGGAGCCGCAAATCCCCTGCTGGCCCTCGCCATGCAGTTGCGCAACAGCCCCACCGTAGGCGACCTGCAACGTCTGCGCGACACGCTCACGCGATCGATCCGGGAATTCGAAGCCAACGCCCGCACCAGAAGCGTACGCACGGAAGTTGTCATAGCGGCACGTTACTGCCTGTGCACGTTTCTCGACGAAGTCATCGCCACGACACCCTGGGGCGCAGGCGGCACCTGGGCAAACAACAGCCTGCTGGTGAGTTTTCATAACGAAAGTTGGGGCGGGGAAAAATTTTTCGCCTTGCTCAAACGCGTCGGTGAAGACCCGCGAACCAACGTCGATCTGCTCGAACTGATGTACCTGTGCCTTGCCTTCGGCCTTGAGGGCAAGTACCGCGTGATCGAAGGCGGCCGCTCGCAGCTCGAGGAATTGCGCGAGCGACTGTACCTCACCATCCGTGCGCAACGAGGTGAGCCCGAAGGCGAGTTATCGCCCCACTGGCAAGGTCTGGTCCGACAGAAGAAGACGCTTACCAGTTGGGTGCCTCTCTGGGTGGGCACCGCGGTAGTTGCCGGTGTCCTGCTGTTGGTCTATCTCGGACTGAGCTGGATTCTGAGCGGCTCTTCCGATCCGGTCTACGCGGCGCTGCACGACATTCCTGACAAGTTCACGCCTGCAGCACCCAGTGGCCCGCCGCGGTCGACCGACCTGTCCACGCTTCTGCAGCCGGACATCGCGGCCGGTACGTTGAGCGTCACCGAGCTTGGAGACCGGGCCATTGCCCGGCTCAGGGGCGACAATCTGTTCGAATCGGGTAGCGCGTCGATCAATCCACAATATCACCCCGTCCTCGGACGGGTTGCCGAAGCGCTCAGGAGTACCTCGGGCACCATCGTAATATCCGGGCACACGGATGACCGCAAGATTTTCTCGGCCCGCTTCCCGTCGAATTGGGACTTGTCCAAGGCCCGCGCCGATGCGGTCCTGTCCATGTTGGCGCCGGCTCTGGGAGATTCCAGAAGAGTGAGCGCCGAGGGCCGTGCAGACCGGGAGCCGGTTGCGCCCAACGACACCGCCCAGCATCGGGCGCTCAACCGGCGCGTGGACGTCACGATATTCCTGCCGTCGAGCGCTCCACGGCCTCCGGTCGAGCGGACCAAGCGCTAAGGATCGCGGGATGAGGGCCCTTTTCGGATTCTTCCGCAAGCGCTGGGTGCTGACGTTGCTTGGGCTGCTGGCGCTGAGTCTGGTGATCTGGATTGTCGGTCCGCTGTTTGCCTTCGCGGAGTACAAGCCGCTGGAGCCCGAGCTTATCCGCTGGCTTCTGATCGGTTTTCTGTTCGCGATCTGGATCGCCCGTCTGGCGTTCAAGGCATTCCTATCACTGCGTGCGAATAACAAACTGCTGACCAGCCTGGCCAAGCCGTTACAGGCCTCCGCGCCGAGTGAAACGGAACGCGCGACCGCCGAAGAGTTGTCGGAACTGCAGCGACGGATGCAGGAAGCGCTCGGCATCCTGAAGAAGATGCGGGTCAAAGGCGGTCTCGACACGCGCTACATCTACCAACTGCCGTGGTACGTCATCATCGGTGCGCCCGGGTCAGGCAAGACGACTGCCTTGTTGAACTCCGGCCTGCGCTTTCCGCTAGCCGAGCGCCTCGGGCCGCAGGCGATCCGGGGCGTGGGCGGTACCCGCAATTGCGACTGGTGGTTCACCGACGAGGCGGTCCTGCTCGACACCGCGGGTCGCTACACCACCCAAGACAGTGACCGGGACGTCGACAAGGCGGCCTGGAATGGCTTCCTCAACCTGCTGAAGCGCCATCGGGGTCGGCGGCCGATAAACGGTGTGCTGATCGCAGTGAGTCTGCGCGACCTCCTGAGCCAGACGGCGAACGAACGGGAGCGACAAGCACGGGAGATTCGTCAACGCCTGCAGGAATTGACCGAGTTCCTCGGCATCCGCTTCCCTGTCTATGTGCTGTTCACCAAGTGCGATTTGCTGGCCGGCTTCGTCGAGTTCTTCGGCGATCTGGATCGTGAGCAGCGTGGCCAGGTCTGGGGCATCACCTCTCGCACAATAGACGAACCCAACCTGGATGCGCTGCTGACTGGCCTGCCGGCGCAACTCGACGCACTCGAGCAGCGATTGCATCGCCGTCTGCTCATGCGCGTACAGGAGGAACGCGATCCGCGGCGGCGGGCGCTGATCTATTCGTTTCCGCAGGAGTTCAGTGCCAACAAGGCCATTGCCACGAGTTTCCTGACTGAGCTGTTCCAGGCTACACGCTTCGAACAACGCAGCATGCTGCGTGGAATCTACTTCACGAGCGGCACTCAGGAAGGCACACCCATCGACCGGGCGATGACCTCGCTGGCGCGCGCTTATGGACTGCAGCAGAGTCCGCTGCCCGCCAATGTCGCCAGCGGCAAGAGTTACTTTATCAATCGATTGCTGAAAAACGTCATCTTCGCCGAGGCCGACCTGGCTGGCACCAATCTCCGTTTCGAACGGCATCGAGCCTGGTTCACGCGCGGGGCGTACGCGGGCTTGGCGGCCCTGGCAGGCGTCATGCTGCTCTCCCTGGTGGTCAGCTATGGCCGCAACCAGAATTACATCAAGCAGGTGGACCAGCAGTCCCAGCAAGTGCGTTCGCAACTTCAGACGCTCGCCTGGGATCAGCCGGGGTTCGATGTGGTAATGCCGATCCTGAACGGTCTGCACGGCGTGCCGGGTGGCTATGAGCAACGCGACCAGAGCCCGCCACTGACCATGCGGTTCGGCCTGTATCAGGGACACAAGCTGGGTGAAGAGGCGCAAGCAGCCTATGGTCGCGCGCTGGAAAAGATCCTCTTACCGCGGGTGGTTCAACGGCTCGAGCAGCAATTACGCACCGGTGTCAGCGCCTATGAAAGCCAGTTCGAGTTGCTCAAGGTCTATCTCATGCTCAACGATCCGCGGCGTTTCGACGCGCCGACCGTGCAGGGCTGGGTGCAGCGCGATTGGGTGGAGCGCATTCAGGAAATCTCCCCGGAGAAACGCGAGATGCTCAGGCAGCATACCAATGCCCTGTTCGAGAATGCGCAACTTACGCAGGCGATTGCGCTCGACGAGCGTCTGGTGGATGAGAGCCGCCGGCGCCTGCTCGACGCCTCGCCGGCCCGACGCATCTATGAGCGCATCAGGCAGAACCCCGAGAGCACGAAGCTCCCCGAGTTTACGGTGGTTGATGCAGCCGGTGGCGAAGCGCGCAACTCGCTGACCCGCATCAGTGGCCAGCCGCTCACCGCCGGCATCCCCGGGCTGTTCACCTACACCGGCTATCACGACTACTTCAAGACGCACGTGGACGTCGCACTTGCGGCCGACCTCAAAGAAGCCTGGGTGCTCGGAGCGTCATTGACCGAGCAATCCACGCAGTCGCCGCAGGTGCTGGAGGAAATTTACCGCCTCTACTTCGACGAATACATCAAACGGTGGGAAGCGCTGCTCAATGACGTGACAGTGCAATCGATGGCCGGTGTGGATCGCGCGGTCGAAGTGCTCGGACGCCTGACTCGCCCGGACACGGCGCTGCGAAAGTTCCTCGAAGCAGCGGCAAATGAGACCTCCCTTTCCGCGCGCAAGATCGGCTCCAAATCGCTGAGCGACATGGTTCCAAAAGTCGTCGGGAAGGCGCTGGAACGAACCCCCATCGCACAGGGAGAACAAACTCCGGTCGACCGGCGCTTCGCCCAACTGCATCGTGCCCTCAAGGCCGATGATTCCGGAAAGGCGCCGATCGATGCATCCCTGGCGCAACTCAAGGAGGTGCACGCCATCGCGGTGGCGCTCAAGGCGCAGCGGGATGCCGGGCAAACCCCCGCGCCGAACCCGGCGGACGAGGCGGTGCTCAACCGTGTCGAAAGCGATGCGTCCCAGCAGCCGGCTCCACTTGGCCCGATTCTGCAAGCGACTGCCAAGGACATCCGTTCAACCGCACGCGGGGTCGTCATTCCCATACTCAATCAGGTCTGGGTGGACGATATCGCCACTTTCTGCAAGCGGGCGCTGCGCGGACGATATCCGCTGGCCCGATCGGGTGTGATCGAAGCAACGCAAGAGGACTTCGGACTTTTCTTTCGTCCGGGAGGCAAGCTCGAGGCGTTCTATCAGATGAATCTGGAGAAATATCTCGGCCCGTACAGCGCACCGCGAGACAACAGGAATCTGCCCATCTCCCGCGAAACCCTGCTCATGTTCCAGAACGCCAAGGTCATCCGAGAGGTGTTCTTCCGTAGCGGCGCACAGGCGCCTGCATTGAACTTCGATTTGAAGCCGGTACGCATGGACGCCCGGATCAACCAATTCATCCTGGACGTGGACGGGCAAATTGTGCGTTACGAGCATGGCCCGACCGTAGTCAGCCGGCTGACCTGGCCCAACCCCAGAGGTGGCGGACAGGTGCGAATTCAGATCAATCCGCCCGCTCCGAGCGGGCGGTCCGCGGTCTCCGAAGATGGTCCATGGGCTTTGTTCAAGATGCTGGACAAGGCGGAAATTCAGCCTGCCAACCAGCAGGATACGTTCCTTGTCACGTTCCAGGTCGAGGGACGCACCGCCACTTTCGAATTGCGCGCGAGCAGCGTTTACAACCCCTTCCGCCTCAAAGCACTGGAGCGATTCGAATGCTCGGAACGGCTGTAGATCCCCAGCTTGCCGGGCCACCCGGCTATTTCGGGAAGATCATGAGTTTTTCCGATTTTGTCTCTCGCCGCCTGCCGCGCAACTTCATCGAGCCTTGGGACGACTGGCTCCAGCAAAGTGTGTTGAGCAGCAAGGAGCGGCTCGGGCCCGGGTGGAACGACATCTATCTGACCAGTCCGATCTGGCGGTTTGTGCTGTCCCGGGGTGTGTGCGGACCAACAGCCTGGGCGGGCGTATTGATGCCAAGCATCGACCGTGTCGGCCGTCACTTCCCGCTTACGTTGGCCGTCGAGATGCCAGATGCATTCGGCCCTCTCGCGGTTCTGGCCGAGACCGCGTGGTTTGAAGGCCTCGAGGAGCTCGCCCTTTCCACCCTGGACGAGCCCTTCGACGTGGAAGCGTTTGATGCGTTACTGCAGCGCCTGGTGCTCCCATCCCCCGCCGGTGAGCTTGTGAGCAGGTTGCGCAGTGATCAGAGCAACACGGTCTCCTGGTGCTTCGGGCTCGGTTCCGCGGCGGCGGTCCCGCAGAGTCTACCCGCCATCGCCGAATCGTTGCTGGCCGGCGTGCTGCAACACCAAACATTCTGGTGGACGTCAGGTTCCGAGAAAGTGACGCCCTGCCTGCTGGTGTTCGGTGGCTTGCCAACCCCGGCCAGTTACGCAGCCCTGCTCGACGGGGACTGGTCGCGCTGGGGGTGGGTAAACTGGATTTGACCTGTTCAAGCAAGTACATTGCGACGAAATGTTTAGCGGACCGTCCGGGGTGGAGGAAAGAAACCCGGAGGGTGAAGCGCGCTGGGGCCCGCGATAAGGTGCTGGCCGGAGGTGCCTATGGAGGAAATTCATGACACAGTCCCACGACCCCACCCGAGACCCCAATACGTCAGCGGCCGTATCCGGCGAGGCCGGCGATGCGAGTCCGGTTGACCCGGACCAAACTCGCATCCAGCCGGCATTCGGCGAATCGCTCCCGCGCAGTTCGCAGGCCGCAGCCGAGGCCCGGTATACGACCACCACCACGTACAAGCAGGTGGGCCGCTACCAGATCATGGAGCGGATCGGCAAGGGCGCGATGGCATCGGTGTACAAGGCCTACGACCCGAGCATCGATCGCACTCTCGCAATCAAGTTCCTGCACCAGGATCTGTGTGTCGAGGAAGAGCATCGTATCCGCTTCCTGCGCGAGGCCAAGGCTGCGGGCGGCCTTTCGCACCCGAACATCGTCACTATCTACGACGTGGGTGAGATCGAGGGCCGGCCCTACATCGCCATGGAATTGCTGGACGGGGTCACGCTCAGCGAGGTAATGAAGCCGGGCGTCGGCCTGCCCAGCCGGGATGTCGCCATCGTCGCGTTGCAACTGGCGCGCGCGCTCGACTACGCACACAGCAAGGGTATCTTTCACCGCGACATCAAGCCCAGCAACCTCATGCAGCTGAAGGGCGGCAACACAATCAAAGTAACCGACTTCGGCATTGCGCATGTGGCTGGTGGCGACCATCAGCAAACCCAGGTGGGAACGGTTCTGGGCACACCGCATTACATGTCGCCCGAGCAGGCAATGGGCGAAGCGGTTGACGGGCGCTCCGACCTGTTTTCGGCCGGAGTGGTGATCTACCAGCTGCTCACCGGGCGGGTGCCGTTTGAGGCTGCAAGTCTGGTCACCCTGGCGCACAAGATAGCCAAGGAGCAGCCCACTCCGATCTCGAAATTGCGCGGAGATGCAGCGCCGGCGCTGCGCCGGATCGCCGAGCGTTGCCTGATGAAGGACCCGGCCAAGCGCTTCCAGAGCGGAGACGAGCTGGCCAGCGCGCTCAGCAAGGTGGTCCAGGATCTGAACGAGGAGACCCAGACTGCCGGCCAGCCCCGCATCATTCCGCTGCGAATCAAGTGGGCTCTATCCATGGGCCTTGTGGTGGCGCTGACCATGGCACTGACCGCCACCATCGTCATTCAACGCCAGTACGCAGCGATGATGGGGCAGGTCATCGACTACGGTGCCTCGCTGGCGAACTTCCTGGCTACGGAGAATGCCGAGCCGACGCTGCTGAAGGAATGGGTCGCGATCGACGTATCGGTGAAGGACATCCTGGAGACGCAGAGTTTTCATGAGATCACCGTCGTCGATCGGGATGGAATCGTGCGCGTAAGCAACAAGCAGGAATTAGTGGAGAAGTCATACGTGGGTCCATCCGGAGCGACCGAACTTGCGCGGCGCAAGGATGGCGTCGTGGTCACTCGTTATGAGGCGCCGGACGGCAACTCGATCATCGAGTTCAAGGCGCCGATCACGTTCAAGCGTAACGAGGAACGCGTGCAGGTGGGCAGCGTGCACCTCGGGATTCCCGAACGTCCGCTGTCCAGCGTGGCGCGGCTGAGCATGCTTTACATGGTGTTCCTTATCCTCGTCACGCTGGCGGCCGTGGTGGTTGCAACCTACCTCATGGCCGATCGCTACTTCAAGCAGATCCGCCTGCTGGTGGAATCGATGGCTGAGATCAGGAAGGGGCGCTACGACTACCGCATCGCGGAGCAGCGCAAAGATGAGTTCGGGCAGCTGTATCGGGCCTTCGACGACATGGCGGAAGCCCTCCAAAAGCGGACGGAGCCTGAACAGCCCGGAAAAACTGGGTAGCACTGCCGCGTGGGATCGCTGGGACAAGCATGGAGATGAATGCGGCGCGCCGTAGCGTGATGCAACGGTGCATATGTGTTGCCGTCGCGCTCGTGGCGCTCGCGGGCTGTGCCGTCACGCCGACCCCTTCGCCCGGGGAACGTGCTTCAGTCCCCTCACCGCCCGCCTCCCCCGCTGAGCGTGCTTCAGTTCCACCACCCCCGCCCCCCTCGCCGGCTGAGCGTGCTTCAGTCCCGACCCCGCCGCCTGCGCCCGTTGCGCGTCCCTCGCCCCCGCCTCCGTCGCCCGTTGAGCATCCATCAGTTCCGCCCACCGCATTGGTCGAGGGCGTGATTGCGAGAAACGAACGCTTCGTTCTCTACCGTCCCAAACAAGATGACACTCTGCGCTCAGTCGCGAAGCAACTTCTGGGCGACGAACAACGCGGCTGGGAGATCGCCGACTTCAACGGGGTCAAGGAACTCACACCGGGAAACCTGGTAGCCATCCCACTTCGGTCAGTCAATCCAGCCGGCATATTCGCAGACGGCTATCAAACGATCCCGATCCTTGCCTATCACCGATTCGGTGACAAGAACGGCAAGATGGTGGTGACGCCCGAAGCGTTTGCCGCGCAAATGAAGTATCTGGCGGACAATGACTATCGCGTCATTCGATTGTCGGACCTGGTGGAATTCCTCACCGGGAAGCGCGGGCTTCCCCGCCGCGCGATCGTCATCACCGCAGATGACGGCTACGCCTCGATCTATCGTCATGCCTTCCCGCTGCTCGTGCAATACGGATTTCCTGCCACGGTATTCGTGTACTCCGACTTCATCGGGGCCAGCGATGCCCTGACGTGGCCCCAGATGCAGGAGATGATCTCCTCCGGTCTTATCGACATACAGTCGCACTCGAAGTCGCATGAGAGCCTGGTAGCAATGCTGCCCGGCGAGTCGGCGCAAAGTTATCGCTCCCGGCTCGACAGAGAGTTCATGGTTGGACGCGATCTGCTGCAACGCAGGCTCGGGGTCAGTATTTTTAACTTCGCTTATCCTTACGGGGACGTGAACGCAGCAGTAGTCGAGCGAGCGGAGAAAGCAGGCTATCGACTCGCCGTCACCGTCAACCCTGGAGGGAACCCGTTCTTCGCGCAACCGCTGTTGCTCCAGCGGACGATGATCTTCGGCGACCATGACATCGACGCATTCAAGGCCAGGCTGCAGACCTTTCGCGAGGCAGACCTGAAATGAGTGCAAGCCGCTCCCGGAGCGCGGGCGCGTTGGCCGCTCAGTTCCTGTTGCTCGCGCTGGTTGGTTGCGGCGGCGTCCCGCCGGACACGAGAGAGCGCCCTGCTCCGATCGTCAACGCAGACCCGACTCCAATTCCGAAGACGACTCCGAAACCGAGTCCGAAGGCGATTCCAACTCCGGCACCTGTTTCGAGGCCGACTCCGACGCCGACCGCAATGCCGGAGCCGGAGCCTGAGCCCGTGCAGCCCCCGTCGCCGTCGACTCTTCCCCCTCTCGACAGCAACTTCGAGCAGAGCAAGCGACTGCAGGCAGAGGAGTTGATGCAATCCGGGCGCTTGGCAGAGGCTGCCGATCAGTGGGAGATCCTTACATTGCTTCGGCCGGCGCGTGCAGAGTATGCCAGCAAGCTCACTGAGGCGCGGAGCCGCGCAAGCAAACAAGCAAGCGATAGCCTGTTTGCAGCAGGAGAAGCGCGCAAACGAGGCGACCTGCAACGTTCGACAACGCTGTATCTGAAGGCGCTGAGCGCCGAACCACACAACGCCGCGGCTATTCAGGCGCTGCGTGAACTCGATCGGGAGCAGTCCCACCGCGCTTACTTCAACCATGCAACTCTCGGCACAGGCGGCGCGCGGGGAACAAGAGCGCCTCGCGCGCCCTATTCGAGCGACCGTCAGGAGATCGACGCCGCCGTTCTGCTCTTACACCAGGGCGACTTCGATGCGAGCCTCCAAACCGTGCAGAACTATCTGAAACGCTACCCGAATGACGACATGGGCAAGCGGACGCTGCGCGACGCCTATGCGGCGCTAGGCAAGCAGCGCATCGAGCAGGGCAAGAAGGAAGAGGGAGTGCGCTACCTGGAGAAAGCGCGCGCCATCAAGAGCGCCGGCAGCGCGGATCTGGATAGCACCGTACAGGCCGCACGCAAGGACCTGGCGCAGGACTACTACGAGCAAGGATTGAGAATGCAGCGAACCGATTTGGGAGCTGCGATCCGATTTTGGGAGCGCAGCCTGGAGTACGATCCCCGGCATGCCCAAGCCCGGCTCCAAGTCCAACAGGCTCGGCGCATGCAGCGATCGCTGAAATCTATCCCGGAGGTGAATTCGACGCCGTGAACGCGACTGCTTGACGTGTGGACTACCGCGTCGGCGCCTTATCGATGTTACCGATGGTGTCGCGTAGCCGGATACACCGGTCCCGCTCGCGTGGCGCGGGCTCGTTAAGCGGGTCCAGTTGAAGCACCTTATCCCACCAGCTAACGCAGCAATCCACGTCCTGGCGGCGGTAGCATTCCCTGGCTTTGCGGTCGTAGCTCTGGATTTGCTCCATGCGCGCGCTTTGGTCTGGCGGCGGGCTGGGATCGCGCTGCGGAGCAACGTCGGCTGAGGGTCGTGAGGGTGGCGGGGGTGGAGGTGCAGGTTGGGCGTGTCTCGTTCCCGGCACCTTGATGGTCTGTCCAACCTTCAAGTTGCGAGGAACGGTGATGCCGTTATATCGCGCGAGAAGAAAGAATTTGTACTGATCTTTCAAGTATTGCTCCGAAACTTTGGAAAGCGTGTCGCCCTGCTTCACCGTGTATTTGAAAAACTTGCTGCCCAACGTTTGTTCCGGGTCATCGGTGAGGGTGCCATGCAGCGTATTCGCCAACTCGTTCTTCGGATCGAGTTTCCGGGCAGCATCGAGATTGGTTCTGGCGTCGGGCTCCTTGCCTTCGTCCAGCAAATTCGCCGCGCGAAGGGCGTGGTCCTGCGCTATCCTTTTTGCCAAGCGATTGGCCGTGACGTTCTCCGGATCGAACTCCAGTGCGCTAAGCACGGCGTCTTGCGCTTCGTTCGGCTTTCCTTCATCCCGCCACTTGACGGCACGGTCAGAGAGGGCCTGCGCCAACTGGTTCGCCGCGCTCTTGACCTTGGGATTGGTTCGGTCGAGCGCGAAGGCCTTCCGCAATTCCGCCTGCGCCTCGGGGAGCTTGCGCTCGCCAAGAAGCCCCTGCGCTCGCTGAGCGAATGCTTCAGCCAGCCGGCTGGCGACGTTCTCCGCCCTCGGGTCACTGGGCGCGAGCTCTCGCGTGGTTTTCAACTTCTCTGATGCTTCGTCGAGTTTGCCCTCGTCGATCAGTCCGTTGACGCGCGCGAACAGTTCATCGACGGGGTTCGTTTCCTTGATCGGCTGTTGACCCTCCCTATCCGCACTCTTTGGCGGGCTCTTTTTGGTATCGACTGGCTTGGGAGAGGTCTGGGTGTCCCCGGTCGCAACAGGGGTCTGCGTGTCTCCGGACCCAGTAGGGGTCGTCGCACAACCTGTGAGGATCGCCGCGAGAACCAATGTGCCAAATAGAATTCGCATTTTTCGAGTGACCCGGGCCGGCTGTCCGCGCCGAGGGCTGGATTGGCGGGCCGTCACCAGCGCCCAACGCAACCGTTTGCTTGCCCTTGCGAGGCTCCCCACCGGTTAGTGATTGATTTAGCGTTATTCTAGTCCGAAAAAGGGGAAAGTCGGTAGCCCACGACACGGGAATCACTTGGGTGGCTACGGGCAGGGGCTTATGCGGACAGGACCTGAGTTGCAGGGGCTTCGGGCCGGATGCGAAGTGCGGTCGCGAAGCGTGGGGTGTCGGGTCGTGGGATTCTGTCGCGAGGTACTAGCTGTTCGTCATGGAGCACCCGGGAACTCGGCCGCGCAGAGACTACATGCGAGACCCACGAAGTGCGAGCGCAACGAGTTCGGCCAACAGCGCCATTGCTGCGAGCCCGACCGAAACGAACGACACGAACATCGTGGCGCCATGAGTCTCCGGCGCCTCGAGCGCCTGGGCACCCATGTCGAGCAGCACGAAGGCAAAAACGATGAACGCCCCGGCACTGACGTGCATCGCGATTTCTACAATTCGCCGCTTGGTTGTCATGGTCAGCCTCCAGACAAATGCGAGGTTGACAGTCTCGAAGAGGACTGAGGTTACCCCGCCGTTCGCAGCCAGAGTACGTGCGTCCGTGGGAAGGCCCAATATGCCGAAAGTAATAGACACCGGTCCGGCGCCATGAAGATGAGGCTCTTGAGGAACCTTTGGGATTCACAACCACGTCTCGCGTTCGCCCGCCAAGGGTAGTCCGCGGCGTCAAGTTCCGTGACGACTGACCCCATTCGTAACCCATCGGTAATAAATGATAATGTAATAATGTTCGCGCCGATGGAGGAAGTTGGTCCGAGTTTGAAAATCAAGTACTGAAAATCAATATAGGGAGGCAATAGTCATGAACGCAACGCATAGGATATCGATAGGGAGAATGCTCGTTTTTTATGCGATGGTTACGTCGCTACTGGCTGGCTGTGGGGGCGGAGGTGGGGGTGGAGGCGGCGGGCCTCTGCTACAAACGCCAATCGGGAATATAGCCGGAGTGTGGACGATCACGGAATTAAGTCAGGTATCTCCTAATACGGAATGCGAACCCCCCGCCGACCCGCTGCCTGCCCCATACCCTCTGACCGTCACGCAAAGCGGCAACAATCTCACTGTAGTGGACGGGAGCAACAACACCTTTACGGGTACGATTAGCGGAAACACGCTCAATTGGTCAGGCAGTTATCCGGATGGCGCCGGTACGACGACCATCAATTCGCTCACTGTCACAGTCGCACCGGATTGCAACACTCTTTCGGGCAGCTCGACGTGGACCTACGTTGAGGCTGGGCCCCCCAGTTTCTCGTGCACCGGTAGCGGGACTTTCATGGGAACGCGGAATGTCGCAGATGGATGCCTGGGTCCAACGATAAACGAGATAGAACCGAATGGCACGTTTGCGCAATCGCAGGTGGTAACGTTTCCGGCCTCTATATCCGGCAGTACGTTTGGAGCTGCTGGGGCCCCAAGCGCGGATAACGACGCTTTTAGTTTCACTCTTGCGTCGGCGCGAACGGTTACGATTACGCTCGCAGGCGGCACGGCGGAAGACATGGACCTGTTCCTGTTCAACGCATCGCAAACAAATATTGGCCAGAGCACGGGGCTTGACTCGAACGAAACCATCACAATGGCGCTTGCCCCCGGGACTTACCACGTGGCGGTTATTCCTTTCGATGTGACGACGATAACGAGTTACACCCTGAATATTCAGTAGCAGTCCACACCCGACCCGCCCCGCATTGCCGGGGCGGGATTTCATTCGCGGGCGAAATAGCGTCGTGCCGCAGGTGTGACTACGTAGGCCCAGCGGTCGACTTCAGCGCGGCTGGGGCGATAGAACCAGAAGCGGCCGTGCACACTGATAGTCGTCCTCCGACCGCCGCTATCGGTGCTGACATTGGAAAAGAGGAGCTGGGTGCGCTGCCCTGCACTGCCGTCCGGTACGTTCTGCTCCAAGAGGGTAATCGCGCCCTGTCCGTCTACGCGCTCGACGATCGCGGTGTGGTGTGGCCGCTCCTGGAAATCGCTGTCCTTCTTTTCTGTCTCGCTTCTGGCGCCATGCAGGAGCGCTGGTGGGGACCAGTGGAGTTCCCGGCTGCAGAAGCGAGAGGTACGGTGATGCAGACCCATCGCCTTACTGTTGCTGTTTTCTCACTAGTCGATAGCTGATTTCGCCTTCGGACACGTAGCCCAAAGTGCCATCCGGCAATATCATCAGAAGCATGAAATCAAGATCACGACAGGTCACGGCCACCCACCTTAGACGCATTTTTTCGTCACCCATCCAATTCGGATTGATTTTCTTGATCGTATCTTTTTGAAGAGAAGTGGTAGGTGGCACCTCGCGATATCCAACATTACCAGGACATCTACCCCCAGCAAGTGGATCCGTTACGCTGCGCTCCGCCATGTGAATCACTAGTCCCACATTGGAGCGGTCAACTAACTCGCAGCTACTACAGTAGACATCGGCTACTTGCCAGTAGCCAAATATAGATCTGGGCTCAAAAGCATCGGTTCTGCAGGCGATGGAGAATAAAAGCACGGATAGCAGTACGCCTTGCCTGAAGGAGTTCATGCAAAGTGCATCCGTAAATTACTGCCGTTGGCACGCGCTTCTGCTGAATCAATTTTGTAGTAAGTGTAGTACTCACATGCCCGAGAGCCCCACCAAGGATTGGAGAAGAGCACGATTCCGAGGCTGCTGCTCTGTCGGCCAACCCACGAAGTTGAGTCGAGAACAATTCCCACATGATTGGGGTACACCCTTTTGTCCCCTTTCTTCACCGCATAGGGAATTTGGCCCTTTGGAAAGAAAATAATATCACCCGGCTTCCCATTTTCACTTTCCTTGAAGTTTGGTGACGCAGCAATAAGCGAAGTATTTGCATACGCGTAGATAGGGAACACTTCATGCATGACGAGATAAACAAAGTATGAGCAATCAAATGCGACTGTATCTTTTCCGCCCTCCTTGTAGCTCGAGTCCCTATACTTAAGCGCTAGCTCTTTGGCTTTGGCGATGATCTTATCGCGACTTCCAGTTAAGGGGGATTGGGCAATCGCTTCAGCCATGTTGCGTTCCTTACTGTGGTTCGGGTCAATGGACGGCAGGCATGTTTCAAAGCGAAAGACGCATCTGTTGAACTGGTCCGTTACCAGCAGCGATTGCCATGGGGAATTTAATCCTGGGAAGCGTGATCCAATCGGTCAAAATTGCCGTTTATGTGCGCGACAATATTCCCAGAGACGTGGCCTTACAAGGTTGGTGATTTAGGGCGCAAGTAACCAATATGATGCCCAATTTTCGAACGCGGCGCTTAGGCCGAGTGTCCTGCACGCACGACAGCGTCTGGCGCCCAGCATGCTTATCGCGGGCTCTTTACGCACACGCTAGTGCGTGCCCTATTCCGCACAGAAATCCGGGTCCACCAGCAAGCATGCTGCGCTGGCCGGTTCGGTATGCCCGGCGGCGACAGCGAGACGCTTTGGCAGCAGGACCCACATGCGCAGCTCGTCCTTCATGCGCATGGCGGCCGTCGTAGCGGCGGGTCCGAAACCCAAAAAATAATCGGCACGCAGCGCCCCCCGAATGGCGCCACCGGTATCCTGAGCGACCATCAGGCGTTTCGTCGTGTCGGTCGAGCCGGATGGCCGAGCCGCAATGAACACGGGTGCTCCGAGCGGTGTGACCCGCGGATCCACAGCGAGAGATGCATCCGGGGTGAGAGGGATACTCATGGTGCCCAAAGGGCCAGACTCTGTATGCGGGGCCTGACGAAAGAACACGTAGCTTGGATCGAGTCTGCTCGATGCCACCACGCGCGGCCGACCTTCTTCCCGCAAGGCATGGCTGGGCCGCGAGAGTCCGTCACCAATCGCCTCCCTGGGCTTCGGGGATGTCCTCATCTCCGATCCCGCGGTAGCTGGATAGTGGGCATCAATGCCTTGCTGCAGCGGCGCTGAATCCTGGGGCACCGTTGCGAGGGTACTCGCAACCGCGTCCGAGCGTCGTTTCTGTGCAGGCTGCTGAGCAGGTCTGACCACGACGCTAGCCCTGAAAGCGTGCCCGTTCTGCTCAGCGAAAGCGACACGCAAGACTTGTCCGCTCGAGAGTCTGATACGTCCCGATCCCTCGACGTGCAACGCGTAAAGTACGTCCGCATCATCCACCCAAGCGATCGGTTGGGCTGCGTTCAGACCACGCCGCTCGATCTCCCACCGGGTGAAATAAGGCACGATGCGATCGCCGCTAACCCGAACACGTATTCTGCCGTCACGCAGAATCGCGGGAGCGCGCGCCACGGCAAGCCGATACACCTTCGTGTCGCGAGAACGCCTCGAAGACATCGAGTCTTCGTTCACGGGCAGCACATCGCGCCCTTCAATTCGCACATACAAGCCTTGCCTGCGGGCGCCGAGCAGTCGTGCGTCGAGGAAGAGCAAGTCGTCCGGAACGCCATAGACGGGATAGCGAAAGCGCGGGGTCCGGACACGGCTACCATTGAGCAGCGGCTCGTAGTAGCCGGTCAGAAGCCCTGTGTCTGCTGAACTGAGCGTACGAATTTGAAACGCCTCAAACTCGCGCTCGAAGTACGCGCGAGCGGAAGCGGCCGTTCTAATGGGTCGAACGAGTGCAGCCTCGCAAGCTTCTCGCCACGCTGGTCGACGGATCAAATCGGTGCAACTCTGTACGAACGCGTTCCAGGCAGTCACCGTCACGCCGTTATGCCAGTCGGGAATCTCTGCCCAGGAAACCGACACGTACCGGGCATGTTTGGTCGCGAATTGCCGCAACCGGAGACGCGTTTCACCCAGGAGGTTCAGATCCGCGAGAGCGATGGCCTCCGGAATCTGCAAGTCGGTCGGCAGGCTGCCGAAGCCGTTAACCTGCAGAGGTTGCCCCGGCGGAATAGATGCGGGGCTCGTTGCTTCGGGATTAGGGTCCGGGTCCGACGGCTTGATACCTACCAAAACCGTCTCTTGTTGTGTCGGGACGCCCTTTGCCTCCCCGTCCAAGCGTTCAGGGGTCGCCGCGCTTTGGGAATCAGGTCTTGGCAGGTCGGTCTTTGCCGAATTTGAATCCGGCGCGGTAATGCCCTCTGGGTCGATCCATACGGAGACGCCGGCGTCCCCATTGATCGTCTGTGCGTGCCCTCCCTGCGCACACAGGATGAGCAATACCCCGACGGCGATTAGCGCGCGATTCACTTCCCCCCCTTCACCAAAAATCGCCTTCCACTACAAGATCGACCGCAGCCGCTGCGATGGCGGCCGAACCGACGTTCACGTCTTTTTGGCGTTCTGCTTCTTTTTCTATGCCGCTTGCTCGAGCCTCTAAGTAGTAGTTCTTGGGCTCGTTCAATCCGAGTGTAATTCTTTTTGTTGCCGCTTGAACAGAGTTTTCTCGAGTGCACTTGCCTGCGAGACTGGTTCTGGCCTGGTGACGAGGTTGATGCCGAGGCGAAAACCCCAATGAACATCTACCTTAAAAAGTCGCCTCAATGTGTTGATTTTCTATTCGTTACTCTCTCCATGTCGCAAATGCTTTAGAAGTACACCACCCTATTTATCGCAAGACTATGATCGTGCTGCCCCCGACCTTGCGATCGTGGCCATGCCTAAGCCCGACGGGCACCAGATACCACCCGGCACCGTTCAATAGCGTCCCGGATCCTTTACCATCAGGCATCCAGGCAGTTGCGAGGACAGTTTCTCGTTGAACCACTTTACGGTTCCTTCCTTCTTTACGCCCTGATCGGGATCGTTAAAGTAGACATTGTCCTTATCGGTTCCCGTCAAGACGATGATATGACCGACGCCGAACCAAAATCCCGCGGACCAAACAGGGCCACTGTCACGAAGGTACTTGAAGAGGTCCTCTTCCGAATGCTGGTTTTTCACCGGCAAGGCAGTGAGTCCAACCTTGCTTGCAAGCGTTATGAACTGCGCAGGTCCAATTCCACGGGTGTCAGCGACGTCATAGCTGCTGGCGACAGTATTCATCGGACCAGCGCCTTTTCCATTCTGTTGCCAGTAGAGCCAAATCATGTATGCGCTCGTATGCCAGCAGCAATTGGATTTCTCTTGCGCCATCACGGGCACATCAAGTCGAATTTTGGGCATCGCACGCTCCTGTTTCCGATCGGTTGGCCACCATAGAGTCTCGTACATCCCAACGACATCTCTTGGGAAAACCAGCTCGCGCCGGTCATCCCGCGAGGCGGCATGGAGACACCCACGTTCCCATGGCGCGTTCCCTGCGCCTCGTATTATCCATTGAGAATGCCGAAATCCAAAACGTGACCGCGCGGATTCGGTTGTCAAACAGGGATACCCCCAGCCCACGATAGAATGCTGCGTTCAGTCAATGGAAATCGTATGGATTTGTCATCGGTGATCAGGAACGATGTTGCGAATGCGCTGGCCGAAGACATCGGTAGCGGCGACGTCACCGCCAGCCTGGTGCCCAAAGACCTGATTGCCAAGGCAAGCGTCGTCACTCGGGAAGCAGCCGTGTTGTGCGGAAACGCGTGGGTCAATGAAGTGTTTCGCCAGATCGATCCTGAGACGCGGGTGAACTGGCGGGCAAAAGACGGCGACCGCGTCTCCCCGAATCAGGTCCTGTGCGAAATCGACGGTCGCGGACGCAGTCTGCTCACCGGCGAACGCACAGCGCTCAATTTTCTGCAGACCCTATCCGGCGTTGCCACGCGCACGCGGACGTTCGTGGATGCAGTTGCAGGAACAAACGCAACCATCCTCGATACGCGCAAGACGCTTCCCGGGTTGCGTCAGGCGCTCAAGTACGCTGTGCGTTGCGGCGGGGCAAGCAATCACCGCATGGGTCTCTACGACGGCGTTCTGATCAAGGAAAATCACATCGCCGCAGCAGGAGGAATCGGCCCGGCGCTTCGGCAGGCCAGCCAGGTTGCCGGACACGTCCCGGTCCAGATCGAGGTGGAATCGATCGCCCAACTGAACGCGGCGATCGAAGCCGGCGCCAAGTTCATTCTGCTCGACAACTTCGATCTCGCGAGGCTGCGGGAAGCCGTGAGGGTGACGGCGGGACGCGCCGCACTGGAGGCCTCAGGCGGGGTGAATCTCGACACCGTGCGGGCCATCGCGGCGACCGGCGTGGAACGCATTTCGATCGGATCACTGACCAAGGACGTGCGCGCCGTGGATCTGTCGATGCGCTTTACGTCGGCTTAGTCTCGCGGAACTTTGGCGATAGACCTGGAGCACCCTATTTGGGAAGGTTCTCACCGATAACGCGTTCTATCGCCGCACGCGTGGCGTTCACGACCACCGGCTTGATGCTCTGAGCGATTGCGGTGTCGGGATCTTTTAGCCCATGGCCGGTCAGGGTGCAAACGATGGTCGTTCCTTCGCCAATGACACCGAGCTCAAGGTCTTTGAGCACGCCCGCTATCGAAGCCCCGGACGCCGGTTCGCAGAAAATTCCTTCCTTTTCGGCGAGGAGTTTCTGTGCCCGCAGGATCTCTTCGTCGGTACATTCGTTGAACCAGCCGCCGGATTCGCTCTTTGCTGCCCACGCAAGTTTCCAGGACACGGGGTGGCCAATGCGGATTGCAGTGGCAATGGTCTCGGGCTCCTCCACCATCGCACCGCGCAGAAACGGCGCTGCACCCGCAGCCTGGTAGCCGAGCATGATCGGCCGTCGGGTGGCTATGGGCTTGGCAAGGTATCGGCAGTCGCCGTCGCAGTGCGAGCAGCTCGCGGTATTCTTGCCTACCGCCTCGCTGTAGCCCATCCAGTGCGCGGAAATATTGCCGGCGTTGCCGACCGGCAGAGCATGGTAATCCGGCGCATCGCCCAGCGCCTCGATTACCTCGAAGGCGATGGTTTTCTGCCCCTGCAGACGATAAGGATTGATCGAGTTGACGACGTTCACCGGCATGCTCTGGGCGATTTCCTGAACCAGGCGCATGCCGTCGTCGAAATTGCCGCGGATCTGGATGACCACGGATCCATGCATCATCGCCTGCGAAAGTTTCCCGAGTGCGATCTTGCCTTCCGGAATCAGCACATAACAGGTGATGCCTGCGCGAGCAGAATAAGCAGCCGCGGCCGCCGACGTATTGCCGGTGGAGGCACAAATGATCGCGCGCGCACCCGCTTCGACCGCTTTCGATACGGCCATGGTCATGCCGCGGTCTTTGAACGAACCGGTCGGATTCACCCCTTCGAACTTGCAGAAGATGCGTACGTTCTTCCTGACGAACTTCGGCAGATTCACCAGTTCGATCAGCGGCGTGTTGCCTTCGTTGAGCGTAATGACCGGTGTGTTCGGACCGATCGGAAGACGCTCGCGGTAGCGGTTGATAAGGCCGGTATAGTGGTTTTTCATGTTTCTGGTTTCAGGAATTCAGATTCTCTTGGCTCGCGGGCTCAGAACACCTAGTTACGCCCGAGTTGCTCGAGGCGGATCCGGGTGACCTTGCCGGATACCACCGGCAGCGACTCGATACGTTTGATCGCAGAATTGACATTTTTTTCCTGCGTAAGGTGGGTCAGCATGATGATGTCCACCTGGTCCTCGCCTTCGCTCGGTTCCTTCTGCACCATTGCATCGATGGAGATCGACATGTCAGCGAGGATGCGGGTGATGTCGGCGAGTACGCCGGGGCGATCCAGCACCCGCAGTCGCAGGTAGTACGAGGTTTCGACCTCCTCCATCGCCAAAATCGGCGTGTCGGACATGCGGTCCGGCTGGAACGCCAGGTGCGGTACCCGGTGCTCCGGATCGGCCGTATGCATCCGAGTCACGTCCACCAGATCGGCCACCACTGCCGAGGCTGTCGGCTCGGCACCGGCGCCGGCGCCGTAGTACAACGTGGCTCCGACCGCGTCTCCCTTTACCAGGATGGCATTCATGACACCTTCGACGTTAGCGATCAGTCGGCGCGACGGTATCAGCGTCGGATGCACACGCAGTTCGATACCGGCCGGCGTGCGCCGGGTTATGCCGAGCAACTTGATCCGGTAACCGAGTTCATCGGCATAGCGGATATCCTCCTTGGTGAGCCCGGAAATGCCCTCGGTATAGGCTTTGTCGAACTGCATCGGAATGCCGTAGGCGATCGCCGCCATGATGGTGAGCTTGTGCGCGGCATCCACACCCTCGATATCGAATATAGGGTCGGCTTCCGCATAACCCAGGCGCTGCGCCTCGGCGAGCACGTCTTTGAAGCTGGAACCCTTCTCGCGCATTTCCGACAGGATGAAATTCGAAGTCCCGTTGATGATTCCAGCGATCCACTCAATACGGTTGGCGCTCAGCCCTTCGCGCAGCGCCTTGATGATCGGCACACCACCGGCAACCGCGGCTTCAAAGGCGACCATGACCCCCTTTTTCTGCGCCGCAAGGAAAATCTCGTTGCCGTGTGTTGCCAGCAGCGCCTTGTTGGCGGTGACGACGTGCTTGCCATTGCCGATCGCCGACAAAATCAGGTCCTTCGCGACTTTCGTGCCCCCGATCAATTCGATAACGATGTCGATTTCGGGATTGCGAACCACCTTGTAAGCGTCATCGGTAATCTCGGCGGTATCGCCAACCAGCTTGCGCGCCCTGTCCAGATCCTTGTCGGCGACCACCTTGATGATGATTCCGCGACCGGCCCGCCGGGTGATCTCTTCCTGGTTGCGGCGAAGCACGGTGAAAGTTCCACCACCCACGGTGCCGATACCGAGCAGACCCACGTGTATCGGTGTCATTGAAAATCTTTTCTGAATGAAAACGACGTTATGAAAAACCCTTCGCGGAAATAGAATCGATGCGCGCGTGTGCGATGCGTCCCCGATTCGAGGTCCAATCCGGTGCAACCGCGTTCTCGGGCGGCCTGTTGCAGATACGCCATCAGCGCCCGGCCAACTCCGGAAGAACGCTCGCTTTCATCAGTTACCAAATCGTCAACGTAGAACCGTCGGCCGGCATGAGTGTTTTCGAACTCGCGGTAGACCGCAACGCCGACCACTTTTCCACTTCTCACCACGACACACATCTCTCCCCCGTCGCGAAAAATACTTTTCATCTTGCTTGGGTAATCAGCCGGCAATTGCGGGCGCAACTGCCGATGCACGGCCTCGGCGCCGGCAAGCCAATCCCCCTCCAGTACTTCCCCATTCGTCCCGGTAATCTGCACGATATGCATCGCGTCCGCTTCCATGACCAATCCCTGAACAAGAAGATCGGGCGACGCGCGCCCGATCGAATCGGAAACCTGAAATATTCAGCGCCTCGCGGGCAACGTCAAGCCGCCGAGGCGCGCATGTCTACACGGAAACGAGGCGTGGTCCTGGTACCAGCAATCCGTCGCGACGGAACATTTCCTTGATCCCGCGCACGGCCTGGCGAGTGCGCGCTTCGTTCTCGATAAGGGCAAAGCGCACATGCGCGTCGCCGTATTCGCCGAAACCGATGCCGGGGGAAACCGCTACCTTGGCATCCGCGAGCAGTTTCTTGGCAAACTCCAGTGAGCCCATGCCTCTATAGGGCGGCGGAATCTCCGCCCAGATGTACATCGATGCTTTCGGCACTTGCACCATCCAGCCGGCTTCATGCAGACCGCGCGCCAGCACGTCGCGGCGTTTCTGATATTTCTCGCAGATCTCTTGCACGCAGTCCTGGGAGCCCTCGAGCGCGGCAATGGATGCCACCTGAATGGGCGTGAAACTGCCATAGTCATGGTAGCTCTTGATGCGCGCCAGCGCGGATACCAATTCCTTGTTGCCGACCATGAACCCGACGCGCCAGCCGGCCATGTTGTAACTCTTGCTCATGGTGAAGAATTCGACCGCGACGTCGCGCGCTCCCGGCACCTGCATGATCGACGGCGCTTTCCAGCCGTCGAAGCAAATGTCGGCATAGGCCAAGTCGTGCACCACCAGAATTTCGTAGTCTTTGGCCAGCGCCACGACGCGTTCGAAAAAATCGAGCTCAACGCATTGAGCGGTCGGGTTGCTCGGGAAACCCAGGATCATCATCTTCGGCTTGGGGATGGATTCGCGTATCGCCCGCTGCAGCTCCTGGATGAAATCGACGCCCGGCGTCATGCGCACCGAGCGGATATCCGCGCCGGCGATCACCGCACCATAGATATGAATGGGGTAGCTCGGATTCGGCACCAGCACGGTATCGCCGTGATCCAGCGTCGCGAGCATCAGATGCGCAAGCCCTTCCTTGGAGCCGATCGTGACAATGGCCTCAGAATCCGGGTCCAGTGTCACGCCAAAGCGGGTCTGGTACCAGTTGCAGATCGCACGGCGCAACCGCGGAATGCCTTTAGAAACCGAGTAGCCGTGGGTGTCGATGCGCTGCGATGCCTCCACGAGCTTGTCCACTATGTGCCTTGGCGTCACCCCGTCCGGGTTACCCATGCTCATGTCAATGATGTCTTCGCCGCGACTCCGCGCCGCCGCCTTCAACTCACCAGTGATGTTGAAGACGTAGGGAGGAAGGCGTCGTATGCGCGGAAAATCCTTCATAGGCATAAGTTCGGATCGGCGCTGGCATCGGCATCGGCTCGTAACCGACTGGTGGCGCGATGGAAGTTGCCGCAATTGGAAAGATATAATCCTACCGGATCATCCGCATTGCAGCAAAGACCCTCTTCGCATTGAAACTTCATCTCGCCAGAACGGACCATCTCAATGCCTTCACCGGCTACGGTGAAGGATACGTCATGGTGAACGCGGTTCGCTATGAACGCAGTCTCGTGGTCCTGCCCGATCGACCGATAGAGACGTGGGATGTTGCGGGAGCCGATACCTTGCGGAAAGAGGATCTGGAGTTTCTAGGCGGACTGGGCGTGGAAATTGTGCTGCTTGGTACCGGGGAAAATCTGCACTTCCTTCACCCCAGCCTTCTGCAATCGCTGGCGCGCGCCCGTATCGGCGTCGAAGTCATGGATACGCGCGCGGCCTGCCGGACTTACAACATTCTGCTCGCTGAAGGCCGCAAAGTCGCTGCGGCACTTATTCTCTAGGTCCCCGCTCTGAAGCCCAATTGGAGCCGTGGATGCGGTTGGTATCTTCATATCCGAGCCAACGCACGCATATGCACGGCGACACTTCGAGCCAATGCATCCAATTCATATCCTCCCTCAAGCGTCGAGACAATCCGCCCCCCACAAAATCTATCTGCATACACAACCAATCGTTCGGTTACCCAGGCGTAGTCGCTTTCGACTAGGTTCAGCGCTGCCATGTCATCGTCGCGATGCGCATCGAATCCGGCAGAAATAAAGGTCATTTGTGGCTGGAAACGTTCCAACGCCGGGATCCAGAATTTTTCCACTGCGTCCCGGAATTGGCCACCGCCGCTGTAAGCCGCCAGCGGAATGTTTACCATCCTGTCCGAACGCCCTTCCACCCCGCTATGGGGATAGAACGGGTGTTGGAAGATGGACACCATCATCACCCGCGGGTCATCACGAAAAATATCCTCGGTGCCGTTGCCGTGGTGCACGTCGAAGTCCACGATCGCCACGCGCTCCAGACCGTGCTTCTCCAGCGCGTGGGCTGCGCCAACGGCGACGTTGTTGAAAAAGCAGAATCCCATCGCGTGCGTGCGCGTCGCATGATGACCGGGCGGCCGTACGCAGCAAAATGCATTCTCGACCTCGTTTCCGACGACCATGTCAGCGGCCTTCACCACCGCCCCCGCCGCCCGTAGCGCGGCGTGGTACGAATGCGGGTTCATCGCGGTATCGGGATCGAGGTGGACAAGACCGCGCTCCGGAACGCTGGCTTCGATAGCATCCAGGTAGTCCTGATCGTGTACCCGTAGCAGTTGTTCGCGCGTCGCCCGCGGCGCGTTCACGTCCACCAGATGTTCCAGAATTCCGGTGGCGAGCAGATGATCTTCGATCGCGGCTATTCGCGCGGGACGCTCGGGGTGATGGGAACCCATGTCGTGCAGCGTGCAGTCTCGATGATGAACAAAGGCGGTCGGCATGATGTTGGCGGGGCGAGGAAAATCCAAACCTCGCTGCATCTTATTGAGAGCCATAGCCCTTGTCCACGACCGGCGATTTGCCGGGAAGGGAATTTCGGCTAACCTTTGGGCATGTACATGCTGCCTTTCATACGTGGCTGACAAACGTCCCTACCCCGTGGAACTGGTGCAGAAGTGGGCCCTGCGGGACGGCACGCGTGTCGTTATTCGTCCGATTCGTGCGGAGGATCGCCAGATCGAGAAGGACTTCGTGCACGACCTGTCTGACGAATCGCGCTATTTTCGCTTTTTTAGCGCTCTTCGGGATCTCAGCGAAGCGGCGCTCACCCGCTTCACGCAGGTTGACTACGATAAGGAGATGGCGCTAATCGCGGTTATCTGCGAAAACGGCCGCGAAACGGAAATTGGCGTAGCCCGCTACTCCATCGATCCGGATGGGAAAAGGTGCGAGTTTGCGATCGCCGTTGCCGATGCCTGGCAGCGCAAGGGCGTTGGCTCGAAGCTGATGCAAAGCCTGATGCACGCTGCCCGCAGCCGTGGGCTGGAAATCATGGAAGGCTGGTTGCTGACAGGCAACGCCAGGATGCTGGCCCTGATGGATGGGCTTGGTTTCGCCATCCAGGCAAACGCAGGCAATTCGTCCCTTCGGCATGTGGTCAAGAATTTGGCGACACACGATATTCCGGCCGGAACGGTCGCGAACCGGGAAACGACCTGAGGTAAACTAGGATTTCCGGGAATTCCGGACCGGCCGCACGTTTCCAAGCGAGCATGGCTTCGACGAATTCCAGCAACCCATCCCAAACGCATGCCCAATCCGCTCGATCCCGCTGTCGTTCAGGTCGGTCGAATCATCCTTGGCAAGGAACATCAGATTCGCCTCACCCTCGCATGCCTGCTTGCACGCGGGCATTTGCTGATCGAGGATTTACCAGGCGTGGGCAAGACCACTCTTGCGCACGCGTTGGCCAGGACCCTTGGGCTCGACTTCCAGCGCATTCAGTTCACCAGCGACCTGTTGCCCGCTGACATCCTCGGCGTATCGGTGTTCGAGCGCGAAAGCTCGACCTTCAAATTCCATCCGGGCCCGGTGTTCTCGCAGGTGATCCTCGCCGATGAGGTCAACCGCGCAACTCCGAAAGCACAAAGTGCCTTGCTGGAGGCGATGGAAGAGCATCAGGTCACCACCGACGGCCAGACTCGGCCGCTGCCGGAACCGTTTTTCGTGATCGCCACCCAGAATCCTTCGCACCAAGTCGGAACGTTTCCGTTACCGGAGTCGCAGCTCGACCGATTCCTGATGCGCATCCATCTGGGATACCCGGACAGCGCGGCCGAACGCACACTGCTGGAAGGACGCGAGCGCCGCGACATGATTTCCGACCTGGCGCCGGCGTTTGCAGTTGCGGAACTGGTCGCGCTACAGAAAAAAGTGCGCGACATCATCAGTGCGCCGGCGCTGCTGGATTACATACAGGCACTAATCGCCTATACCCGTCAATCTCCCGATTTCGTAAACGGCCTGTCGCCGCGCGCGGGATTGTTCCTGCTGAACGCCGCCCGCGCCTGGGCATTCATGGACGGGCGCCGCGAAGTCATTCCAGAAGACGTGCAGGCCGTGCTGCCGAGCGTGGCTGGTCATCGGCTCTACCCGGTTAACGGCTATGCTTCACTGGGAAGCACGCAACTCGCCGAGCGACTGATTGCGGAAGTGGCTATTCCGTGAGGCACAAGGCGTGAGGCGAGGCAAACCCGCAGCAAGCAACTTGCTCGGCGCATTGCCCTTCGCCCCGCGCCTCACGCCTGACGGCACACGACTTCCGATACGCGACAGGATCGGTGACTGGATATTTCCGCCAAAGGGTCCGGAAATAGGCCCAGTCGTACTCGGTCAACGGCGGGTCTACATTCTCCCGACCAAGGCCGGACTCTTGTTTGCGGCCACGCTAGTATTGCTGCTGATCGGCTCGATCAATTACAACCTGAGCCTCGGATACATCCTCACTTTCCTCCTCGCCGGTATCGGCGTGGTGTCGATCCTGCATACTTGGCGTAACCTCGCGCGGGTCGCGTTGCGCCCCTCGAAGGCGCGGCCGGTTTTCGCCGGAGGTTCCGCCTGCTTTCATATCGTGGTTGAGAATCCGGGCGCGCATCAGCGGCTAAGCCTGGCGATCGAGCTTGCCGGCCAGAGCGCGGTGTATTTCGACGTGCCGCCGCGTGACGCACAGGACGTGGAAACAAGTATACCCGCCGTGCGACGCGGCATGCTGCGGCCCGGACGTTTTCGCATTTTCACTGTTTATCCGGTCGGCCTGTTCCATGCGTGGGCCAACGTCGAACTCGATCTGCACTGCCTGGTATATGCACGCCCCGAGCCCGGTCATGTTCCGTTACCTCCGGCGCAGGCTGCCAGCGGGCAAGGCGGGGCCAGCGGAGTCGGCGAGGAGGATTTTGTCGGCCTGCGCACTTATCGTCCTGGCGACTCTCCGCGCCGTATCGCCTGGAAGGTGTTCGCGCGCACCGACATATTTCTCACCAAGGAATTTTCCGGAAGCGCGGCTTCGGAGTTGTGGCTGAATCTCGCGGACATTCCGGAAATGCTGGGTCTGGAAGCCAGACTTTCCCGGTTGACCCGCTGGGTGATCGAGGCGGAAACCGCGGGTCAACGCTTCGGCATGCGGATGCCTGGGATCGAATTCGAACCCGAGTTCGGCGCATCGCATCGCGATCGCTGCCTGCACGCGATTGCGTTGTACAAGCCGGTGCACGGATGACATGTCAAGCGCCGCCGGCCTGAGCCCGATCAACCTCGCCGCGCTCGTGGTCTCGGTGGCGCTTGTGATGGCACCGCATGCTTGGCATCTGCCGCTCTGGATTGCGGCCTTCGGCGCCATGGTGTTGCTGACGCGCTTCTATCTGGGATACCGACGCAAGCCGCTGCCCAGCCGCTGGCTGCTGCTGGCGGCCGCACTGGCCGCCGTCGCCGGCGTGGCGTTGTCTTATAGGACGCTATATGGCCGTGATGTAAGCGTCGCGCTGCTGACCGTGATGGCGGCGCTGAAACTGATGGAAATGTCGAAGCCGCGCGACACCATGATAGTGGTGCTGCTCGCCTACTTCCTGGTCATCACCAACTTTTTCTACTCGCAGTCGATAGCCACGGCGTTGTACATGCTGGCCATCGTCTGGATTATCACGGCGACCATGATCAATCTTCAGCACCAGGCAGGCTCGCCCAGCCTGGCCGCGGTCCTTCGTCATGCAGCCAGTCTGATCGCGCAAGGCGTTCCTATCATGCTGGCGCTATTCCTCCTGTTTCCGCGGGTAGAGGGGCCGCTCTGGGGATTGCCACAGGTGAACTATGGAGCCAGGTCGGGGTTGTCGGATGTCATGTCCCCAGGGGACGTGAGTTCGCTCAGTCTGTCCGACGATGTTGCCTTCCGTGTGTTGTTCGAAACTCGGCCGGATAAACCCTCCCAGCTCTATTGGCGCGGGCCGGTACTGTGGGATTTCGATGGCCGCACCTGGCGAACTGGTCAGATCTATACCGCCAATTCGGTCGAATTCGAAGCGCTGGGTCCGCCGCTGAACTATACGGTGACGTTGGAACCCCACGACCAGCGCTGGATGTTCGCCATAGATCTGCCGATGCGAGCTGCGCCAAAAAGCTATTTTTCCGTGGACTACCAAATGCTGGCGCGACGGCCGGTGCGCGAGCGCATCCGCTACGACATGCAGTCGGTGCCATCGTACCGGACAGGCATCAACGAACATCGGATGCACTTGCTTCGCGCGCTGCGGCTTCCCGAAGAGGCGGCTCCACGGACCCGGACGCTGGCCGCTTCTTGGCGCGCTGAACTGTCCCGTGACCGCGACATCATGCTACGGGCGCTATCGATGTTCCGGGAACAGCCGTTCATCTACACGTTGGCGCCGCCGGAACTCGGTCAGAACCCAGTCGACCAGTTCCTGTTCGAGACGCGCAGCGGATTCTGCGAACACTATGCATCGGCATTCACCTTTCTAATGCGCGCTGCCGGGATCCCTGCTCGGGTGGTGACCGGTTACCTGGGGGGCGAGATCAATCCCGTGGACGGTTACCTGATCGTGCGCCAGTCGGAGGCACACGCCTGGACCGAAGTCTGGTTGCAGAGCGAGGGATGGATACGGGTGGACCCGACCGCCGCGGTTTCACCGTTGCGCATCGAGAGTGGACTGGCCGCGGCAGTGCCGGAAACCGATCAGGTGTCGCTGCGGGCGCGCAATCGCCTCCAATGGCTGCGCAAGGCTGGTTTCGCCTGGGATGCCGTCGCCAATTCCTGGAACCAGTGGGTTCTGGGCTACAACCCGGAACGGCAGGTGCGCTTTTTATCGCACGTGGGAATGGAGCAGGCAACCTGGCAGAACATGGTGATCGCGCTCATGACCGCCAGCGGCCTCATCCTGCTGGCGCTGGGGTTACTGCTGCTCATGCGGCTCTCCGCCCGGCGCATGGATCCGGTGCAGAGAGCATACGCGAGATTCTGCCAGGCGATGGCCCGGCGCGGCGCACCGCGCAAACCCAGCGAAGGACCACGCGACTTCGCGGCCAGGTTGTCGCTACAGATTCCACATCTGAAGGAGACGGTTCAGCGGATTGCCGCGCTGTATGTGGCGCTGCGTTACGGTGGTGAAAAGAATCCTCGTGTTCTGGAGGAATTCCGCCAGGCAGTGAAAGCCCTAAGATGAAATGCAACTCCAGCGGGCCCGCGGCCTATACACTCAAAGCAGTGTTTCTCTGGACATTCCGCTGCGGCGCAGAATCTTGCGCAGCGATGCGAGTGCTTCGATCTGAATCTGGCGCACTCTTTCCCTGGTCAGGTTCAGGCTTTGCGCCAGTTGCTCGAGCGTGTGGATCTCCGAGCCGTTGAACCCGTAACGCCGCTCGATCACGCTGCGCTGGCGTTCGTTCAACTGATCCAGCCACTCGCGCACGTACGTCTCGATCTCCGCGTTCTCCAGCCGGATGTCCGGCTGCGGGGTATTTTCGTCTGCGATCGACTCGCCGACCGAAAGCAAAGGATCAATTTCCAGGGGCGCGTCCAGCGAGGTCATGCGCTCGTTGAGCGAGAGCAGGCGGCGCACGTCTTCGACCCGGAAGTCCACCAGATGCGCAACGTCATCCGGGCTGGGGTCGCGCTCTGAATGCGTCTCAAGATGGCGCATCGCCCTCAGCACGGTGTTCAGTTCCTTGATCACGTGCACGGGCAGGCGGATCGTGCGCGACTGGTACATGATGGCGCGTTCGATGCTCTGGCGGATCCACCATGTCGCATATGTGGAGAATCGGAAGCCGCGCTCGGGATCGAATTTCTCGAGCGCGTGGATCAGACCGAGGTTGCCTTCTTCGATAAGGTCCAGCAGTTGCAGACCGCGGCCCGCGTAATGCTTGGCGATGTTCACCACCAGTCGCAGATTGTGTTCGATCATCTTCTGGCGCGACAGGAAATCCCCCTGTTTGACCAGGCGCGCGTATCGGACCTCTTCCTCAACCGTCAGCAGCGCATTCTGCCCGATATCGTTGAAATAAAGTTGGGTGACGTCGCTGAGGATGTCGGTGCCGGAATAGCCGTCGGCAGCGGCGTCTTCGACAGGCGCGAGTTCTTCGACACCTTCTTCCTGTGAAGAATAGTTCTCCTCGTTCATGAATTCCGCTCAGGCAGATACTGAAGTGGGTCGATCGGTATGCCGAGCCGGCGGATCTCGAAATGCAGGGCCACCCGGTCGCTGTCGGAACTGCCCATTTCCGCGATCTTCTGCCCTTTGGCCACCGATTGCCCTTCCTTCACCAGGACTTGGCTGTTGTGTGCGTACACGCTCAGATACGACGTATTATGCTTGATGATGATCAGTCTGCCGTAACCACGAAGCCCGCTGCCGCTGTACACGACTTTTCCGGGCGCACTCGCAAGCACCGCTTGCCCGGACCGGCCCTCGATTCCGACACCCTTCTGGTTCGCGCCTTCTCCGAAACGGTAGATAAGTTTTCCCTGAGTCGGCCATTCCCAAATCAGCCTTGCATCCGTACTTCCAGCGTCTTTTGTTGGCGGTGTTACCGGTGCCCGGACTACCGGTTTGGTGGGTTGGCTCACCGTAGGTGGAACGGGCGTCGTCGCGGGCGGTGACGCTGGCTTGGGCGTTGCCCCTCTCAACTGTGCCAGCGCCTGTTCGGAGTAAGGCAGCTTACGTGCTTTCGGCTCGGTCTTGAGTGGCACCACAACGGGCGCGGGCGGGATCTCCACTGGCAGCGGCACGGCCTGGGGCTGTGCCAGTTCTCCTACGCTGTCCGGCGGGAACAGCCGCAAGCGTTGACCCAGACGAATCAACGCCGGATCCTCCAGGTTGTTCCAGGAGGCCAATTCGCGGTAATCCTGCCCGTAGTCGAGTGCGATGCTGAAGAGGGTGTCGCCCTTCTTGACGACGTGGAATTCCGGGCGCCAATCACCGTCACGGTAGGGTTGGACAACTGCCTCTTCCATACTTGCGGAAACCGGTGGATCGATTTTCTGGACCGTCGCTGCGGCCGGCGCACCGGTCGGCGGAGGCACAGTCGCTTGGGGCGTTCTGACGACGGGCGCGGTTGCAGAAGTGGTGGGAGGTGCGGTTGCAGGATTAGCGGGAGGTGCAGTTGCGGGAGTGGCGGCTACAGGTGCGGTTGCGGGAGGAACAGGGGGCGCTGCTGCGGTGGGTTTTGTCGATGTGGCGGCTGTGGCGGGCGTGGTAGGCGCGGTGGCCGTCGTTTTGGCCGGTGGGGCCTGGGACGAATCCGCCGAACGCTCGAGCACCGGAGCCGCAGTTTGTGTGGAGGCGCAACCCGCGCCGAACATCGCGACCAATGCCGCGAGCGCCAACGGTATTGAAATTTTCTCGCAAGACAAGACGTGCCTCAAGTCGATACCCCGGCGATCAGCGGAACGAAATTGACGTCGTCCAGCACCGATTGATTGAATCCCCCGCGGCCCCGTTCGACCACCACAAGACGCTGCTCGCGCGTGCCCAACGGCAGAACCAGGCGCCCGCCTTCCACCAACTGCGCAGCCAGTGCTTCGGGTATGTGCGTCGCCGCCGCCGCCAACACGATGGCGTCGAAAGGGCCACTGCCCTTCAGTCCGAGATGGCCGTCGCCATGCTTCAGTTTGATGTTGCGGATTCCCAGTTCGCGCAATCTTACCCGCGCCTTGGACAACAGGCCGGCGATACGCTCGATTGAATAGACCTCGCGCGCCACTCGCGACAACACCGCCGCCTGATATCCACAGCCGGTGCCGATCTCCAGCACTTTGCCGAGCACGCGGCCGGCGCGCGCAAGTTCGACCATGCGAGCAACGGTGAACGGATTGGAGATGGTCTGGCCGAAACCGATGGGTAGTGATACGTCGTCGTAAGCGCGGCTTGCCAGCGCTTCGTCAACGAACATGTGGCGCGCCACATCCGCCATCGCACCGAGTACCACCTCGTCCTTCACACCCAGGTCGCGCAGGCGCTCCACCATGCGCATGCGGGTACGTTGGGAGGTCATGCCGATGCCGCTGATCCTGCTGTTCATGTCGTGTCGAAATGACCGTCGCGCCTGCATTCTAGGTAAGTGCCGGTTCTGTCAGCCAGTCGCGCACGCTTTCGAGCCTGGCGAAGTGCGTAAGATCGATCTGCAGCGGCGTCACTGAAACCATCCGGTTCGCAACCGCATGAAAATCCGTGCCCTCGCCGGCGTCCTCCGCATCGCCGGCTGCGCCGATCCAATACACCGTTTCGCCGCGCGGATTGGTCGACCTGATCACTGGCTCGGACTTGTGCCGCCGTCCAAGTCTGGTCACGACTGTTCCCGCCAACTGATCCGCGGGCACATCCGGGACATTCACGTTGAGCAGCACCGGAAACGAAAATGGTCGCTGACGAAAACGCTCGACCATGTCGCGCACCGCCTGTGCCGCGGCCGGATAGTTGCCCGCCGCCTTGCTCGCAAGGGACACGGCGATCGAAGGAATCCCCAGGAGGAAGCCTTCCGTCGCAGCGGCCACCGTGCCGGAGTATATGGTGTCATCGCCCATATTGGCACCGTGATTGATGCCCGAAATCACCATGTCCGGGAGGCGCTCAAGCATTCCGGTCACCGCAAGGTGCACGCAGTCGGTAGGCGTGCCGTTGACGTAGTAAAAGCCATTGTGCGAGCGCCTGACCTGAAGCGGCCGATCGAGCGTGAGCGAATTGCTGGCACCGCTGCGATCGCGCTCTGGGGCGACCACGACGATCTCGGCATGCTTGGACAACGCTTCGGCAAGCACAGCGAGACCGGGCGCGAAGTACCCGTCGTCATTGCTCAGGAGAATGTGCATCGGAGAGAAGCACTGCGAATCAGGCTGGGGTCAGGTCGCCCCGCGAAACAACAGACCTGGAAACTGAATCTTCCCGTCCGTGCATATTTCTCGCGAGCCCGCCGGCCCCTAGTCTGTACGGCGATAGTTGGTCGGGGCGAGAGGATTTGAACCTCCGACCACCTGCACCCCATGCAGGTACGCTACCAGGCTGCGCTACGCCCCGAATTTAATAACTCTTTGTTACTGCTATATTTACTAGTTCACAGCATTTCACAAGACATCGTATAATCTCACCTCAAATGGCCCCTGAAATGGCCCCTGAAGCCGGCTCATTTGGAGTGGTACCTGAATGCCTCACATCCAAAATCGCCTTACCGACCGCAACCTGCGCGCGCTTAAGCCGGATCCCCTGCAAGCCTACGACCTGGCCGACGGGGGCGACCTCTACGTGCGGGTAGAAACTTCCGGTACCGTCGTTTTCTGGCTTCGATATCAACTCAACGGCAAACGTCGCCGATGGGCAATCGGGCACTACGGCACTGGCAACGCGGGCATCAGTTTAACAGAGGCCCGTGTGAAGCGCGATGAGGCCAAGAAGCTGCTTCGGGATGGAATCGACCCGTGGGGCCACAAACTGGCGGAGGACCTTGTCTCGGCTCACGCCAGGAAAGAACTTGAGGAGGCCGAGCGGCGCGGCGCGCAACGCCAGAAGCAGACCGTCGCTTGGCTCGTGGATCAGTTTTGCACGATTGAGCTTCCGGCTCAGCACAAGCATCCCAAGTGGGGAGAACAACTTCTCCGCACCCATATCGAAAAGCGGCTGCAGACCCTGCCGCTAACGGAATTCACACCCACCAAGCTGTGGGAATGCCTCGACCCGCTCCGCGCCAAACAACCGGCCACCGCACGGCACGTCTACGGATTGACCAAGAAACTAACGGCGTTCGGACTGCAGCGCGGCTACCTGGAGCAGGATCCGGCCGCGAGCATTCAGCGCAGAGCCGTCGCACCGAAGCCCCCTCCACGACAACGCGTGTTGAGTGACGACGAAATCCGGGCGTTGTGGTTCGATTTCGGACAGGGCGACGTATCGCCTCGAGTATGGCTGGGCCTGAAGCTGCTCTTGGTCACGGGGCAAAGGCGCGGAGAAGTGACTCGCGCGGAGCGACAAGAGTTTGATGTCGACAAAAAAAGATGGCTGATTCCCGCAGGACGTCGTGGCAAGAAGAAGACGGCCGAGAGCCGCGTGCCGCACCTCGTCCCATTGAGTGATTTGGCGCTTGCCGTGCTTAAGGAATTGTTCGCAGAGTGTGGTTCGTCAGTCTGGCTGTTGCCCTCTCCAATGGATTCTGAGAAACCGATAGACGAACGGGCATTGACTCGAGCCGCGGCGCGCAAAAAATGGGGCTGGACCGTCCACGACGTGCGCAGGACCGTGCGCACGCGACTATCAAGCTTAGGCGTTTCTGCGGTCGTTGCGGAGCGTGTGATCGGCCACGAGCTACCCGATCTCATTGCGGTCTACGACGTCCATGCGTATGAAAAGGAGACACGCGCCGCTCTGAAGAAATGGACGCGAGAACTTCGCCGAATCCTAAAGATTTAGTTGCTACAGGCGTTGAGGTGCCAGGCGATTTTCAGGATGGAAGTCCCGATTGGCGCCGATCACGCCGAGAGCGCGTGGCGCCGCTATTTCGTAGTTCGTCCGCCGTGCGTAATTCATTGATTAATTTGTTTAACGGTAGCCGGCCATTCCATGCTTCTGTCCTGTTTTGTACGCTTGTGTGCGCTCGAGTCCCCAAAAAGTCCCCACGCATGCGTTTCAGTCGCAAATAGCTTTTGAGTCGCAGAGGGTAACGCATCTAGTGCGTTGAGCCTGCAGCAGCGATTCGACCACTCTGGCTGGTCCTTCCCAGAACAAGTACAAGCGCTGTGTGCCTATCTATGGGTGTGGAAACGCGACATCAAGGTGTTCGCAGCACTGCCCAAAAAGATCGAACCTTAGCTACCTTCCCCGCCCCCAACCAAGCATCGACCGCGCGGGGCTAGTCGCTGGCCTGACCTTCACCATCATCGACCCGTCACAAATTGTGGATCAATTGATTCTGTTGAACGAATGGCCGTTGCAGGCCACTCTTGGCGCATGCGAATGAGGGCGGTCGCCCACAGCAGTACGGGGAGGCCGGCTTCTACCCGGCGCGGCTGCTGCGCAAAGGCGCGCGCACAAGTCGGCACATGGATTCGACGGTGTTGGTGGTTCGCGGTAGGCCGAGCTGCGGGTGCATCAGGTAAGCGCGGTAGTGCTGCAGGCCATTCGTTCGAGCACCGTGAAATTCGCAATCGACTCGGGCGCATCGCGTTCTCCAGCCGCAGGTTCATCTCGTGGCGCTGCCACGGCTGGCTCTCGCCAGTTGTCAGATGCCTTCCTGCCGCTCTTCACCTTGCGGCCTTCGTCTTCCATCGTTCGGGCCTTCGGCCGGGGCCTCTCGACCTCCTTTGCCCTTTGCTGACTTCTCCACGGTATTTCAGCGCCAATCGCTTGGCACCCAGCTTCGATGCTCCGAAGCACCGCAGAGATCTCCCGGGGTAAGACACGTCACTGTCGCTGCACGAGCGCCGGATTTACAAAGTGCATCCCGATCGCAGATGGAGGGCTTCGCGGTTACGTGCCCGCTCGCCCCGGATGCACCACGCCTCATATCTGGTTTTTGTTCGTCGCGTTCCTCTAGCCTTTGGCTCCGCGAAAACCTGGCTGTCGGACTTCCACCGACATAGTTACGTGTCATGCCCGGCACACACGTTGCCTTCAGCGGCGCGCCTCTCTTGGCGCGTCCCCTGCGAGGCATTGTTGGGCGTCACTTCGATCTGCGGCTTGGTCTTCGTAAATCATGTTGTTCTTGCCGGCCTTCTTGACTCGATACATCAGTTGGTCGGCAATCTTCAGAGCCTCGTCGATGGTGGGAGGAATGCTGGAAAACACCGCGACTCCAATGCTGAAGCCAATCGGCCAGCCACCGGCGGCGCCTTCCCGCGCCAATTCTTCACGAATTGTGTCGAACAGTATCCGGGCACCTGCATGGTCGGTCTCAGGCAAAAGAATGGCGAACTCATCGCCGCCCAAGCGACTCACGATATCGGTGGTGCGAACACATCGGGTTAGTGCTTTCGCCACTGCCTTTAGGGCACGATCCCCTTCCTGGTGGCCTGACATGTCGTTAAGCGCTTTGAAATCGTCAATATCGATATAGGCCAACGCTGCCGAGTGGCGGTAGCGTGCAGCCAGTTCGAACATGTGATCACCGAGTTCCTTGAACGCGCGCGCATTCAAGAGCCCGGTCAGACCATCCGTCCTTGCCAAGGCTTTCTCGTTACTCAGGCTGGTCTTTAATCGATCGAAAACGTGCGATGTCAGAAAGTAGAAGCCAAGTCGGCCGGCAAAGGTCCAGGCAATAGTGAGCACGCTGCTATAACTATAACTGACGTAATCAACCAGCACCGAAACCGCTGCGCAAAGAACACAGAAGAAAAAGCCCGTCTGTTTGTGCGCGTACCATGTTACGAAGACTATGGGCAGAAGATAAAAGACTTTCAATGAAACCTCAAACCCCGTGAATCGATCCATTGTCCCGACCAAAGCCAGGAGCGCGAGACCCAAAGCAGTCGCCTGCACTGGTGATCTGCCATCCAAGAATCCTTTGAGAGCGGTGAGCATGCGTTGCTACGATTGGGACGCTGAAGGCCGCCCATCACCGGCTGGCGTCAGGCGGCGAAGCCGGCTGTTGCGGGTCCGGTGCATGGGCTTGCTCGGGGTCATTTTCGGTACGGTCCAGACACATCGGTAACAGTATAGTCCAGGGCATCTGGGGCCTCGTCTCCCGGAACAAGACTACAGTTATGCACCAGATGCCGAGAGAAGGAGAGCGGGAGTGGCCGAGATAGCGCTGCGACACAAGTTGGCGGCAATTCTTGCAGCGGACGCTGCTGGCTACTCTCGGTTGATGTAAGCGGACGAGCCGGCCACCATCGCTGAGCTCGATATGTGCCGCGAGTTTTTTCGTCGTGAGATCGAGATGCATCACGGACGTGTTGTCGACATGGCGGGCGACAGCGTGCTGGCTGAGTTCGAGACTGCCACCGGCGCCATCAGGTCCGCCCTCGCGATTCCGACTGAGATCGCTACCCGAAGTAACGCCTTCCGGAGGGGCGGCGCATGCTGTTCCGCGTGGACGTCAATCTCGGTGAGACGATCGAGAAGACTGACGGCACGATCTACGGCGACGGCGTCAACATCGCCGCGCGCCTGTAAGCCTTGGCCTAGCCCGGCGCTGTGTGCGTGTCCCAGGCGGTGGCGGCGCACCCGGGTCTCACCTGGATCGAGGGAATATTCCCGATCCATTGGTGTGCGATCGGCCCCCGATTTAACCTCTCTGAAGGCGAAACGGCGTCCACCGCGTTTCACCCCCGGACGTTCTTCGCACTGTTGCTACGCGCCGGTTCGTTGCCAATCATCGGTGCTCCATCCGCTTTCGGCTTTCCGGAATAGAGCGTCAGATGCGGAAAGGGAATCTCGATGCCGTGTTCGTCGAAGGCGTATTTCAGCCGCCGCAGATACTCGCGCTTCACACTCCACTGTTCCAGCGGCATGACGCGGAAGCGCCCCCGGATCACTACGGCGGAATCGTCCCAGCGCTCGACGCCGGCCAGTTCGAACTTGTCCAGGATACGCTGCGAGAAATCGCTATCGGCTTGCAGCCGATCGGCAACTTCCCGCATGATTTCCATGACCTGGTCGAGGTCCTCCTTGTACGCCACGCCGATGTCTACCACTGCCTGGGCGAAGCCCCGGCTCATATTGACGACCGTGCTGATGGTTCCGTTGGGCACGAAATGCACATTGCCCTCGTAATCCCGCAACTGTACGAAACGCAGGGTCACTTCCTCGACCAGGCCGGCATGGTCGCCGATCTTTATCACGTCACCCTGGCGGATCTGGTTCTCGAGCAACAAGAAGAAGCCGGTGAAATAGTCCTTCACCAGGCTCTGCGCACCAAAGCCGATGGCGAGTCCGGCCACACCGGCGGCACCGAGGATTGGTGCGACAGATACGCCAATTTCCGACAGGACAAGCATCACGGCTATCAAACCTACGACCACCGACGCCGCGTAGCGGAACACGCGCCCGAGCGTTTCGGCACGCTTGATGGTTTCGCGGTCGTCCATCCGGCTGATGATGCGCATGCGAAACGCGCGTATCGCGCGATTCAGCAGCATGGCCCCAATCCAGGCAATTGCGAGAATGACCAGGATTCGGAAACCGGAGGTCGCAATGTTACCGATACCGTGCCACCATCGATCCACCGAGTGCAGCCAGCCTTCTCCCATGATCAATCTCCCATCGTATTCAGGCACCGGCCGCGTTTGTCGCCACCGGATTCCTATACAACGGAATCCCATGGCAGGGACAAACGCACGGCGCCATTGATGATCCCAACCATCGAGTAGGTCTGCGGGAAGTTTCCCCACAACTCCCCGGTCGCAGGGTCAATGTCTTCCGAAAGAAGACCGACATGGTTGCGCCTCGCTAACAGTGTTTCGAAAATATCGCGCGCCTGTTCGGTGCGGCCGATTCGCGACAGCGCATCGATGCGCCAGAACGAGCAGACGGTAAATGCCGTCTGCGGATATCCGAAATCGTCCGGAGCCTCGTAGCGCCGCATGTACGGGCCTTCGCACAGCACGGACTCGAGGGCATCGACGGTGCTGATGAAGCGCGGCTCCCGCGGGTCGATGAAACCGACTTCAGCCATCAACAGCACGCTGGCATCAAGGTCTTTGCCGCCGAAGCTTTCCACGAACGCCTTGCGATCGTCATTCCATGCCATGGCCAGGATCTTGTCACGGATAATGCCGGCACGCCCGCTCCAGTGCTGGGCGCGCGACACCAGGCCGAGCGATGCCGCGATCTTGCCGAGCCGGTCGCACGCGGCCCAGCACATCAGCGACGAGGAAGTGTGAACACGGGACCGAGTGCGCAGTTCCCACATGCCGGCATCGGGCTGGTCGTGCAACTGCCACGCGCGCTCGCCGGTCATTTCGAGCGCCACAAAATCATTCTCGTCGGCACGGCGGAACAAGCGGTGGTCGTGAAAAGCCTGCGCCGCGCCGAGAACGATGTTGCCGTAGACATCGTGCTGGAAATGCTCGAACGCCTGGTTGCCGACGCGCACCGGACCCATGCCGCGGTAGCCATCGAGATTGGCAACAATGCGCTCCCGCAGGTCACGCTCCAGCCCGATGCCGTAAAGCGGCTGCACATGTCCTCCGGCCGACCCGCGCACGACGTCGTGCAGCCAGCGCAGATAGTCCTCCATGGTGCCGACCTCCGACAGGCTGTTGAGGGCGCGCACCACGAAGAAGGCATCGCGCAGCCAGCAATAGCGGTAGTCCCAGTTGCGTTCGCTGCTTGGCGCCTCGGGGATGCTGGTCGTCATCGCGGCGACTATCGCACCGGTTTCCTCGAACTGGCAGAGCTTTAGCGTGATTGCCGCCCGGATCGTCGCTTCCTGCCATTCGAGCGGCAACGCCAGGCGGCGCGTCCAGCTTCTCCAGTACAGCGCCGTGTGTTCCTCGAACAGGCGGACAGTCTCTTCGACACCGCCGGACAGCGACTCGTCAGGTCCCAGCAGCAGGCTCACCGGAGCATGCAGCGAGAACCAGGTTTCATCCAGAAGATAGGTGATTGGCGCGTTTGTGGTCAGACGCAGCGTCGTCCGCGGCACCGAAAAACGCACATGGTTGCTGCCGCGGGTCATGGTGGGGACTGCGGAGCCCCAATCGCCGCGCGGCCGTACCATGAAGCGCACGCGAGGATGTCCCTCGAGTGGACGCACGCGCCGCACCAGCTGTGCCGGTCGAAACACGCGGTCGGCCGTAGAGTAACGCGGTGCGAAATCCGTGATCTCGATCCCCTGCCCGCTTGAATCGAACATGCGCGTACGCACGATCGCCGTGCCGGCGTCGTAGTACTGCTCCGAGCGAATCATGCCTTCCAGTTCTATCGAAAACGCACCGTCGGGGCTCAGTCCGGCGCCGGAACTGAGGAGCGCGTGGAACACGGGGTCGCCGTCGAATCGCGGCATGCAGCACCAAACAATCGAGCCACGTCGGTCCACTAACGCGCTAATGGCGCAGTTGCCGATGACGGCCAAATCCAGCGACATGCGGCTGCTTCCAATGTGACCAAATGTATCTATTGTCATGACTGAATGTCAGGTTGAAGAAACGCGATGGAACTCATCCGCAAGTCGCGCCCGAGCGCGAATCGATGTACAGTTTCGAATATACAGGTATTGGGTTTTCTGCTGAATCTGTCGCATCACGACGCGCAGGTATCTCACGTAGCGCGTTCTCCCGCAGGTACTGCCGGTCCGCGACCGGAACATGAAGCGGCGTATTCTAGTTTATCCAGAAATGAAAACACTTCGACTGCAGAGCCGCTTCCTGGTGCCCCTGGTTCTGACGCTGGTTGCGGCAGCGTATATCGCGCTGCCATTGATGGACCGGCTGACGTTGAGGTGGTTCTCGCGCGATCTCGACATGCGCGGGGTATTGGTGACCAACGCACTATCAGACTCGATCGCCGACGCCCTCCCGGACGATGGGAAAAAGCGGTTGCAGACCATGTTCAATCGCGCAGCCCAAGACGAGCGTCTGTTCGCCATTGCCTTGTGCTCCACCGATGGCCGGGTCGTACGGAGGACAACCGCGTTTCCGGCCGTGCTTGGGTGCGAGGAAGCTCGCAAGTTGTCCCGGCAGCAGAAATCGCAGATGCGCATCGAAGGAGGCCTGATACACGTCGGCATGTACCCGGTGATGACCCAGACCGGCGCCATTGCCGATCTTGTCATCCTGCACGACTTGAGCTTCATCGAGCGCCGCAGTCAGGACACCCGGCGCTATCTGATCGTGTTCATGGCTATACTGGGTGCTGTCATCGCGCTTATTACGGTGGTGGTCGCGCAATTGAGTTGGCGCGGCTGGGTATCAGGAGTGCAGGCGATCCTGCGCGGCGAAGGCCTGGTGCGGCCGCTGGTTTCACTACCGGAGCTCGCACCGCTCGCGGCCGACCTGCGCGCCCGTCTTCGCGATCTCGAGGACGAATATCGGCGGTCCATGGGTCCCGCAATCGAATGGAATCCGGACCGGCTGCGATGGCTGCTGCAGACGCAACTGCGCGGAGACCAGGTCATCGTCGTGTCCAACCGCGAACCATACATCCACGAGCAAAGTCCGGAAGGCATCTTCGTCCGGCGCCCGGCCAGCGGACTGGTCACAGCGGTCGAGCCGGTCATGCGCGCCTGCTCCGGCACCTGGATCGCGCATGGCAGCGGCAGCGCCGACAGGGAAGTCGTCGACAGCCACGACTGCGTGCCCGCTCCGCCCGGCAAGCACGAATACACGCTGCGGCGCATCTGGCTCAGTGAAAAGGAAGAATTGGGCTACTACTATGGATTCGCCAACGAGGGCTTGTGGCCGCTCTGCCACGTCGCCCACGTCCGGCCCGTATTCCGGGAGAGCGACTGGCAGCAATACCGCGCGGTGAACCAGCGCTTCGCCGATGCCGTTGTTGCTGAGGCGCGCGGCGAGGATCCCGTCGTCCTGGTGCAGGACTACCACTTTGCCCTGCTGCCCGCGCTGGTCCGCGAAAAACTGCCGAAGGCCACCATCATTTCGTTCTGGCACATCCCCTGGCCGAATCCGGAATCCTTTGGCATCTGCCCCTGGCAGCGCGAGATCCTGCGGGGCATGCTCGGCAGCACGATCATCGGATTCCATACGCGTTTCCACCGCAAGAACTTCATCGAAACCGTGGATCGATTTCTCGAGGCGCGCATCGAGCACGAGCATTCGACCATCTCGCTAAACGAAGTGGACACCTTGATCGAGAGCTACCCGATCTCCATCGAGTGGCCGTCTGCAGAGAAAGCCGCGTCCTGGCCCTCGGTCGAGCAGTGTCGCAGCAACGTGTTCGCCCGCTTCGGCCTGCCGGCGGAGGGCCTGCTGGCCCTCGGCGTGGACCGATTCGACTACACCAAGGGCATCCTGGAACGCCTGCACGCGGTCGAGCGTCTTCTGGAGAAATATCCGGAATTGATCGGCCGCTTCACCTTCGTGCAAATCGCGGCGCCTACCCGGACCTCATTGGAAGAGTACTACGCTTTCCAGACACGTATCCATCGGACCACCGAACGCATCAACACCCGCTTCGGCAAGCCGGACTACGTCCCGGTACACCTGCGGGCAGAGCACCACGAAGCCGAGGCGATCGCCGAACTGTATCGTGCGGCGGACGTCTGCCTCGTAACCAGCCTGCACGACGGCATGAACCTAGTCTGCAAGGAATTCGTTGCCGCGCGCAACGACGAGCGCGGCGTGCTGATACTCAGCCGCTTCGCAGGCGCGGCGCGCGAACTTGCGGAAGCCCTTATCGTGAATCCGTATCACGTCGAAGAAACCGCCGATGCCATTTACCGTGCCATCCACATGCCCGATGCCGAACAACGCGAGCGCATGGCCAGCCTGCGCATGACGGTTCGCGAGTTCAATGTATTCAGGTGGGCGGGGCGCATGCTTGCGGACGCTGCGCGACTGCGAATGCGCGAGCGCATTGAGGCCCGGGTCCAGTTGCACCATGGCAAATAGCATGCGCCATCTGTTTTCGGCGCATGGAGAACGCGCGCTGGAGAAAGTCATGCGGTTGCACCCGCTGCTGGCCTTCGACTTTGACGGAACTCTGGCGCCGATCGTAACCAGACCCAACGATGCGCGAATTTCCGTGGCCGTTTCTCGCGGGCTCGCGCGGTTGTCGGAGTTCCTGCCGGTTGCGATTGTGACCGGCCGCGCCGTCGCCGATGTGGCACCGCGACTGGGATTCGAGCCGCGGTACATCATCGGCAATCATGGCGGCGAAGATCCCTCCGGCGCGCTACGGCGCGGTAGCGTCGCGGCACTCGAGGCCCTGCGAAAAAAACTCGTTGCAAGGATCGAAATCCTGCGCGCCGCAGGCGTCGAAGTGGAAGACAAACAATACTCCATCGCCCTGCACTTCCGCCTCGCGCGGAATCGCGCGGTGGCCAGTGCCTGCATCGAACGGGAACTGGGCGACCTCGACCCTCTGCTGAAGCTCTTCGGCGGCAAACTTGTGGTCAATATATCGCCGGCAGATGCGCCGGACAAGGGTGAAGCCGTCACGTCGCTGCTAAGACAGTGCGGATCAAAAGCGGCAGTCTTTGTCGGCGACGACGTCACCGACGAAGCCGTCTTCGCGCGGGCCGGGCACGACTGGCTCACGGTCCGCATCGGCCGCGACGAACGGGCCTCGCTGGCGCGCTACTTCCTGGACAGTCCCTCGGAAATGGCGACGCTGCTGCAGAAGATGCTCGCGCTGCTGAAGTCGCCCTGATGTCGCAGGCGCCAGTGGCTCCGAAGGAGCCTCCACCACCCTAATTTACTGTACTCGGTGGTTGTCGCCCAGATCCGCCGGCGACGTTCTTGTCCACGATCGCCGCCAAGATCAAAATGACCGCCTCCCTGGCGTATCCGTAGAGCAGCAACAAGATGCCCACCAGGGCGACAGCCAGGCGGTAGGGGCGGAAATCGAAGTCCTGAAGGACCACGCGATCGAGAAAAATCAGGAGGTTATTCAGGGCCAGGAGGACGAAGCACAGACCGGTCCACAGCAATAGTCGCACACCGCTGCCTGCGTAGCCCCTGAACAGGAACACCACGCAGGCGAAGCTGGTAAGCACGGCAAGCGAAAGAAGAATGAAATTGATCGTACCCATGGCTAATCTTCTCTCAGCCACCTTAATCAGTCAACGTACTCAAAAACCTTGACTACCCTTTCCACACCCGCGGTTGTAGCCGTGATATGAGCCGCCTCCTCCGCTTCAGCACGGGTCACCAGCCCCATCAGGTAGACGCTGCCGTTGTCGGCCACCACCTTGACGTAGCTCCCGTCGACATTCTTACTTTGCACCAGGCGGCCCTTGACGCGAGTGCTTAGCAATGCATCATTGCTCCGCGACATAAACGAAGGGGTGCCGGACACGCCCAACTCATTCTGGATGTTTCGGACGTTGGGCACTTCGAGCACCACGGATGCGACCTCGGCCGTGATTGCTTCGCTAGGCACGGTTCCGGTCAGCAGGACGAAACGATTGAAGCTTGTCACGGCCACGCGCGCCTGATCGCCGAAACGGTGCTGGATCCTATTTCCGGCCTGGATCTCGATCGCTTGGTCGTCGAGTATCGTGCCGTCCGAGCGGCGGTCCTCAGTCAAAATGATGCCCGTTCCAGCCGCAGCCCCAATCACAAGCGGCACGCAGCCTTGCAAGTTAGCCATTGCCGCTACTAGCAGGAGGGCAAATTTCATTCTGTCTGTCCGGCATGCCACAAGGACCGTTGTCCCCCATTCGTTAACCGCCAAGAACATGAGTCTTTCTACGCAACTTTCGGCCCACGCTTCACTGCAACCTACACCGCAGAAACCGCAGTTCTCCGAATCCCGTGCTGATCAGCGCAACTCCGAACGAGCTTCCATCACCCTGGTTTAGTGCTACTCGGTGGTCGTCGCCCAGATCCGCTGGGGACGTTCTTGTCCACGATTGCGGCCAGGATCAATATGAAAGCGAGCACGCGGAGCAGGTACGCGTACGCGACGCGCTCGTCCGCCGCACCGAGCCACTGCGCCAGTACTTGATTCAACGCGAGGAGGAAGAACGCGCCCGCGAACGCCAGGAAGAAGCGGTCCGATGTCTTGCGCCAGAAGCGGAGGAGAAAGGCGCACCCCACGAGGAAGCCCATAGCCACCGCGCCGGAGACGAATTCGATCATTCCGTCTCCCAGATGAATCCGTAGAGCAGCAACAGGATTGCGACCAGGGCGGCAGCCAGGCGGTAGGGGCGGAGATCGATGTTCGGAAAGACCACGAGATCGAGAAAAAGCAGGAGGTTATTCACGGTCAGGAAGACGAAGCACAGACCGCTCCATAGCAATAGCCGAACGCCGCTCGCTGCGTAGCCCCTGAACAGGAACACCATGCAGGCGAGACTGGTAAGCACGGCAAGCGAAACAAGGATGAAATTGATTGTACCCATGGCTAATGCTTCCTCAGCCTGAAGGCGTCGGCGAACGATTTTATCTTGGAATCGCGGAACGCATAGATCATGCGGAACAGAGTAACGGGGCGCTGGGAATACGCCTGGGCAAGTCTGTCCACTTGGGCGGCAAGCTCGTTTTCTGGGAGGTACTGGTATCGATTGTCCGCGAAGGAAGCAAGCAGGCCGCGCGACTGGAAAAGCTCCAAATATTTTGACGCATCGGCGATGGTAATGCCCGGTCCCAGTTTGGCGACCGCCTCGTCCGCGGTAATCGACTCGCCGGCTCTTTGGTGGAATAGTAACAACAGCTCCGCCGCTGCCACCGAGGTTATCGCGGTCTGGATGAAGCGGCAGAACTCGTCGGAGAACTCAAGGTCTTCCATCGTTGCTTTTTTCTAGGATGCCCATTTGCCGCACGCCGCGCGCACGACGTAGGCCGGCGACCCCATTCGAGATCCGGCGAAGCCCGTAACGGCGGGCCTCGAAGCTGTTGAAGCTGATTACTAGGATCTCGAACAGGTTCGCCGCACCTTTCAATGTATTACCCTACTTGTCGCGACGTTCCGAATACTCGGCCAAAAGACCAACTGCAGCCACGACAAAGGGCAGAATAAGCAGGAAGAGAAACGGCCGGTCCAATCCCGAGAACCACTGGACCCAGAAACCCCAATCGAAAAACTCTGCTGCCTGGCCTTTGAGTCCGCGGAAGCAGGCGATGGCTACCAGCGTCGGCAGCAAAGCCGCGACCAATAGCCCCAATGCGTTGATCGACTGATCCTCGAAGTGGCCTTTGAGGATCGCAAATCCTGCAGGGTTGGGCGCATTGGCGATCACCGTTAGTCCACCGCCGGCCACCGCGCCCGCCACCAGCGAGTACTTATACTCGTCGGAAACACCTTCGACGAGTGAGCCGAGATATGTGAGTGCCGCATTGTCGGTAATGGCTGTTAGCGCCGCAGCGCCGTAGAACAATGCCGATTCATCGAGGCGAGAAAGCACATCCTGGAGCCACCACTGTTGCTGGCCACCAAGCACGACTAACCCTGCGAGGAAAAACGCAACCATCAGTCCCTCACGAAGCATCAGGCGGTCGTGATGGCGACGGTAAGCCTCTGCCAAACCCAGAAACAGCAGGAACAACCCCATGAATGCCTCGGGGTGACGATTTGTGAACACCACTGCAGCGAGAATCCCGAGATGCACAATCACAAAAGGGGCAGGTACGCGCGAATGGGTACTCTGTCCCGGCGGTACGGCGTGCTCCGACAGCTCGCGGCGAAAGAGGTACGTGAGAACGAAAGCATTTATGAGAACCGCAATCGCCGCCTTTGCGCCGAATGTAGAAAGCATGAATCCGGTCGTCCAGTCCCACTTCGCTGCAACCATGAGGACAGGCGGGGCAGCGAAGTGGGTCAATGTGCCGCCGACGGATACGTTGACGAACAACACACCCAGGGTTCCGTACTTGAGGCGACTGGAGGCCTGGGTGGCGAAGATGCGATCACGCAGCATCAATGCGGCAAGCGTCATTGCTGCCGGTTCCGTAATGAGTGAACCGAGTAGCGGCACTAGGGAAAGACTTAGGAAGTATCCAGCGATGGCGGGTTGCACCGGTAGAAGCCGGCCCACGCACCGCACACTGTCGGATGCGAATTGCATGATGGGCCGGCTCGCAGCGATTACCATGATCACGAAGACGAACATCGGTTCGACGAAATGCCGGCTGTCCAGGTACGCCGAGGCCGTACCCCAGCCATAGGCGAGCGCCATAAAGACGAGCAGTACAAAGGCCCAGAAGCCGAATACGGTTTCAACCTCCCCCAGCAGATGCCACAGCCCGGAGTGCGCGGTCCGGGTGTGCGCAAGGTGCTCGAAGTAGCGCGTTGAGAAGGTGTGAAGAACCGCCAACGCAAACAAGGCTGCGCCGACGATTTCAAGGGGTCCGATATGGCCGGTCATGCGAGAAATGTAAGACAGCCGAATCTGGCGCGACAGTCGCAAATCCGCGTAGGTAAAAACGCTTACTTGCCTTGCGGGACCGCGGGTCGCAAGATGCAAATTTCGCAATGAAAGCCCTCCGATATCTCCGCGACGCGGCCGTTTTTGCGCCCTGCTACATCGCGCTCGACTGGGCCAGCTACATCGATCCGGTCGGCCCCTTCAACATCACGCCTTGGAATCCGCAGCCTGCGCTCGCGATCGTATGGATGATGATGGGCGGCCTCGTGCACGCCCCGGCGGTAATGGCGACGATCGTGTTGGCGGACATTGTCATTCGGCATGCTCCCGGCGGTTACGCAGTCACAGTGATGACTGGCCTCGTCCTCGCCGTCGGCTACGCAGCGATCGCATGGGCATTGAAGGCCTTACTGAGGGATACCGGCCTGCGTTCGACCCGACAGCTCACCCTCTTTGCGAGCGTCGTAGTCGTAGGTACAGGTGTTGTCGGTGCAGGATTTATCGGGGCCCTCTACACATCGGGCCTGTTGGCCGAGACGCCGTTCAGCAGCGCGTGGCTGCGTTTCTGGATCGGTGATGCCGTCGGTATCCTGGTGACAGCGCCGCTCCTTTTCGCTGCGGCGGACACCGCTCGCAGGTCGTCGCTCCTGACCATCGCCCGCAGACCGGAAGCGCTGCTGCAAGCGACCGCGCTTGCAGCGACGGTTTGGTTGATATTTGAGGGATTTGGCACCGATCCGTCGCGCCATTTTTATCTCCTTTTTCTGCCTCTCATCTGGATCGCCGTTCGTTTCGGCATGAACGGGGCGATAGTGGCCACTGCCATCGTTCAGCTTGGGGTCGTAGTTGGCATCCACGGAGAGGCAGGAATCCCGCTACCTGTTGTCGAGCTACAGGCTTTGATGGCCGCGCTTACCTTAACTGGCCTGTTCCTCGGAGTCATGGTGGACGAGCGCCAGCGCGCTGAGGAAGGGCTGCGGCAGACGCTGCGTCTTGCCGCGGCGGGTGAAATGGCGGGCGCCATTGCACACGAGGTGAATCAGCCGCTTACAGCCGTAGCAAACTACGGACGATCAGCGCAAATGCTCCTCGAACGGGGTCAGAACGGGTCAGCGCAGATACAGGAGATCATCGGCAAGATTCTTTCGGAGGCTGATCGCGCTTCCGAAGTCGTCCGTAGACTTCGCGACTTCTTTCGCGCTGGCACCACCCGGCTAGAAGTGGTGGAGGTCGAAGATCTGATTAGAACCGTTCGAAAAATGGGGAACTCCGCAATCGATGCTAAGGCGATTTCTCTCGAGATCGAGAATGCGCCATCCCTGCCACCGCTCTTTGTCGACCGTTTGCAAATCGAAGTCATTCTTCGGAACCTGCTCGCGAATTCAGTCGAATCATTGATAGCATCGGCGCGCGACGGTGGGCGCATTAGGGTTCTCGTGGAACGTCACGATGACACCCGCGTGCGTATCGTGGTCGCTGACAATGGGCCGGGCATCTCGACCGCGGCCCGCGAGGACCTTTTTGAGCCGTTCGTTTCCGGTAAGCCCACTGGCATGGGACTTGGCCTAGCTGTCAGCCGTGCAATCGCCGAAGCCCACGGCGGCACGCTTGAAGCAGCCACCGCCGAGCACGGTGAATTTTATTTGATTCTGCCATGCGTTCAGAACACCTGACCGTATTCGTCATTGACGATGATGCCTCGGTTCGTGATTCCATCGCCCTCATGCTGGGGCTGGCCGGGTATCGCACCGCGGTTTTTGCCGATGCCGAGGCGTTTCTCGCCGCCTGGAAGGAAGACTGGGCGGGCTGTGTCATAGCGGATGTGAGACTGCCGGGGCAAAGCGGCGTTCAGCTACAGGACGAATTGAGGAAACGGGCAATAACTTTGCCGTTCGTAATCATTACAGCCCATGGAGACGTGCCGACCGCCCGCGCCGCGTTCCGATTGCAAGCTGTGGATTTTCTTGAAAAGCCTTTCGACCATGTCCAGTTGTGCGCGGCCATCGAGACCGCTTTTGCACTTGAGGAGCGCCGCACACAACGGCAAGACAGCCGCCGTGCAGACACGGAAAAGCTCGACCGCCTCACAAGCCGCGAGCGGGAGGTACTGGAGCACGCCGCACGAGGACTACACGCCAAGGAAATCGCGATCGCCTTAGGCATAAGCCCTCGTACTGTCGAGGTCCACAAGACACGCATCATGGAAAAACTCGATGTACGAAATGTCGCGGAGTTAGTGCGGTTTGCTATTGCCGCAACACCTTCAGACGGCGACAGCAGTTAGGTTTTCGAGAGGTCTTGTGTGAGTGCGCAAAAGTAGCGCTTCATCCTTAGCGACTCGCAAGTGCTCTGATCAGTACTTCGTCTCTACGTAATGCCCGACGCGACCGGGGCACGGATATCCATCTTTGGTTTTGTGCGGATTCAGCGCGGAATCATGCTTGGTGCGTTCGAATTTCTTGGAGCAATATGGACACTGGAAAATATACTTCATCTGGCCGAAGCCGGACGAGCGACGAGCCACGGGCCGCGCAGTCGGCCTACGGGACGGAGCGACTGCTGCGCGGCTAATCCGCGGAGCATTCAGCGGCTCGACCACGCTCAACTCCACCGCGTAGCGTGGGGTAAAAGCCTGCTTTGTCGCGCGCGCACCAACTATGCGGTCCACCCGATACGAACGATCCTGCCCGTCCTCGCTCCGCACCGCATATAGCAGGAGATCCCCCGCATTCGTGCGACGCAAGGAATAGGGCTCGATGGTCCTGGTACCGCTCCGCCCCTCTTCGTCCTGGTAATCCAGCTCCACGCAGAGATGATTGGCCGCGGCGAATCGAATGATCTCAAGCCGCGCGGTGATTCCTTGAGCACGCCAGGAACTCGCCATCGCAGGAGCACGCCAACTCGGGTCGATCTCGTGACGGCCCGGGCCCATGGCAGGCGGCCGCGCTTTCACCGGCGCTTCGCGCAGCCAGTCAAACACCGCCGGGAGTTCATTCCAGAAGGAATCGAACGGCGGCAGTTCAGGCAACTGGTGCGCAAGCATCTGATCCCAATCCGCGCGCAACGCCGCGTGCTGAGGGCTTGCGCGCAGCGATGCGAGCGTAGGTACCGCGATACCTTTGAACTCGCACTTCGACTTCAGGATCTCCAGGACCACCTCCCGGTTGACATCCGCATCGTGGCGGTGCAAGTGAATGACGTCGTAGAGGTCGCGCGGGCGCTCGCGCTCGGAAAGTGCGCGCAGCTTTTCGGCGAACACTTCCTCGAAGCAATAGCTAAGTACTTCGATGCCGCCCTCGGGTTCGTCCGAATAGGGATGGTGCACATGCCTGAGCTCGGCCCCTCGGACGAGGCGTTCGTCATCGGTAAGATCGAAACGAACGCGCGGTGGGTCGCCTGGGCGACGCATCGGGCCGCGATAGCCAATTCTGCTGTGGCCCGAGTTTTTTCCGCGGGGGTTTACGTACACCTCAAAGAGCCTTGCGTCTTCGGGAAACTCGATGCCGGACTCGCTATAAATCCACTCGGCAATCTCGACGAACAACCTGCGCAGCGCCGCCTCATCGACATGCGAAGCATCCAGCAACGTGAAGTCCAGGTCCTCGGAGAATCTGTAGGTTTCGAAGTAGCACTTCTTGAGGCAAGTACCCCCTTTGAACACCCACGTCTCGCGCGTTTGTGGGTGTTGCGCGATACCAGCGAGCATCCAGCCGAGCACATAGTCCTTTTCGACGACGTTCGGATCAAGGCCCACCTCGCCCGCAAATTCGAGAATTTCCTGCCGGTCGATCATGTCTTCGGGGCCTCGGCGAAGCCAGCCGGAATCCAGAGCCGCCAAGCCGTAACAAGGCGCTTCCCGGGAAGCTTGGGATCGAGCTTCGCGTTTCCGGCAGACAAGCGCTTGCGGCACTCCGCGACGAGTTCCGCCTCGCCCGGAGCGACCAACGTCGCGAGGAAACCAAGCCGCTTGAATACGGCCTTGTTCCCGAGCTGGTCCGCGTAACGAATAAGGAGTTTCGGGTCGCGATGAATGGAATGGAAATAGGACTTCAGGATGTCGACCACCGTTCTGATTCCACCACCCAATTCAGGCGTATCGAGCAAGTCGACGACCGTCCGCGTCGGATCGGAGACATTGACCTTGGCCTTCCCCCGCCAGATTGTTTTGAGTCCGAACATTGCACGCCTGTCGACCGTACGCACGACAAATACCGTACCGCGCGCCTCCACGCGCCGGGCGCGCGGGCGGCGCGTGGTGACGACGAGCGTCGATCGAAAGAGCTGCTCGGTCAGGCCCCAATGCGTGACCGCACTCCATCCTCCGATGTAGCAGGGAACGAATAGTCGTTCGGCCACAACCCAGGCGTCGTCGAGGGGCAGATCCGCAGTAGACGATTCGAGCGGAACGGAAACGTATAGGCCGCGCCGCACCCGGCTAAGCCAGCCGCGCGCAGACCAGTTTGAAAGCAGTCGCGCGGCTTCAGCTCGCTCGACATTCAGTGCACGCGATGCGTCAGCAGCGGAGATGGCGCCCTTGGATTGACGCAGCACCTTCGATAATTTTTCGCGGGATGCCCCCCGCAGACCACCGACCGGCAGCATAGTATACTTTCCGCAACGTACCGTTTATTTAAGTTGTGTTACGTTGCACAGAATATACCTGAATACCAATCCAGGCAAGATATTCGGCCCCCGTGCCAACCTACCTATCTGGGCTTTCAACGAGGTCAATAGATCAGGCAAGTTCGGGGACGGCCCCTGCCCTTTCCAATGATCTAGGGAGCACTCCATGCCATACGTAACTCTTCGCTATGAACGGCTAAAGCTTTACGAGGAAGTCTGGGCAGAAGCCGTCACCATCGTTGCTAAGCGCTACGGCATATCGGACGTGGCACTCCGAAAAATCTGCAAGAAACTCGCGGTGCCTGTACCGCCGCTGGGCTACTGGGCCAGGGTTGCTGCAGGAAGAAAGCCCCCCTACTCCGCCACTTCCTAAATATTCCGGCCGGGCAGAGATCGTCAGGCAGCGCTATGAAAGCGACGAACCCATTGAGCCCGATCCGGAGCATCTCATGGCCAGACGGGAGTTCGAAACACGGCCCGAGAATCGGATTGTCGTCTCCGAAACGCTCGACATGCCACATGTGCTTGTCGCGGTCACGGAACGCGTTTTCCGGAAACCGCAGCGTACAAATTTTGGCAACCAGCCAAGGACGGAGCGGCGGGCACTGGATATTTCCGTAAACGAAGCGAGTCTTCCGCGCGCGCTGCGGATCATGGACGCGCTGGTCAAGGCACTAATTGCTCGAGGCATGCCGTTACGCATCGAACCGGACGGAAATCGGCGTACGTGCCTGACCATCCAAGGCCAGGTGCTCGCCATTCGTCTCGTAGAAAACACGTCGCGCATCGAGCGTGAGCCCACCAAGGAGGAGCGTCAGGAAATAAAGAAATACGGCCATACCTACCTTCCGAACCGCTATTCATACCAGCCCACAGGTGCGCTAAAACTCGGAATACTGGGCCACAATGAATTGCAAAAAGTCGTGGCCGACGGCAAGCATCAACGTGTCGAGCAGTTCCTTAACGAGTTCGTGGTCAAGCTTGAGGCGGAAGCAGTCCGACGAAAAAGGCACGAAGAACATCTCGAACGGCAGCGTCGCCATTGGGAGGAACAGGCGCGCCGGCGGCGCGAGCGCGAGGAGAAACAGCGGAAGGAAATGGAGCGATTAAAGGCTCTCGAAGAGGAGGCACATAACTGGAAGCGAGCGGAAAATATTCGCGCCTATGTGGCGGCGGTGGAAGCAAAGGCAGCGCGCGAGGACGGGAATATTGAAGTGGGAAGCGAGCTCGGTCAATGGATTGCCTGGGCACGGCACAAAGCCGATTGGATTGATCCGATCCTCAATGTCGAGTGCCCGATACTCGACGAGGAGTAAGGAGCCTGCGACTCCAACGACACGCGGCGGACCTACCCTGCGCACCGCCAAGTCTTCGAGAGAATGACGCGGCGCAGTCTGTTCGCTGCCGTGCAATCGAGCGTTGTCAGGTTACTCGGCGCCGTCGTTTTTCATGCGTTCGAGCTCGTCTTTGGCTTGCGTCTGGGCACTTGGGATAGTGCCGTGGTCGCGTGCCGCAGCCAGTGAACGCAGAATGTTTCGGGTCTCCAGTACCGCCTCACAAAGGCCCCACCAGGCCGGCGGAATGGGTGCCTTCATCGCCATTTCCACGCCCTCCAGCAGCAGCCCGCGCTCGATCAGAAGACGCGTGTAATCGGCATCCGGTACACCCTTTATGCGCGCGCGCCGTGTGATCTCTTCCGAGAGTTCGTCGGACAGGCGAAGGGTCTTGTGTTTCATCGGTCGTGCATGATTTTGCGTCCTCATGTGTTCTCTCAAATTGAGTTCAAACGATTGACGCGAAAGCACTTCGTTCCATGGGGTGTGTTCGCCTGAGAGCGGGAGGCGTGTTCGCCCTATGCTGTTGTCCTTGTTGCATTTTCCGGCTCTCCGCGGGAGTGCATCAGGTGTGACAAAAAATTTACGGGGCCCCGCCGGATTTATCGGCGGGGGAAACCCACTTCACAGACCACCGATGCGCCCCCTCCCTGGAATGGCGCCCTCCTTCTCCTGCGCCCGACAATCCGCGTCCTTGTCCATGACATACGCGAGCGCGCGCTCCACCGGATCGGGTGAGTTCAAGGGCGCCACAGAATGCGCGGCAATGCTCGTCGCGTTCTTGCATGTCGCGGGCAATCTTGACGCGCAGGAACATGCGTTCCATTGAGGCTTCGAATATAGGATTCGCCATGGCGCACGTCCGAAGTGGAATCTAGGGTGGTGACGGTACCGACTCTAGTGACGGGTCTGCGAGGAGGAAACTCGCAGTTCTGCCAGGTACGGTAGAGCCTTGCGGCGTGGTAACGGTGTTGGGTGTGCGGCGAGCGGCCACAGTTCATGCGAAGTCGTGATTTGTGGCCGCTCGCGAATTCGTTGGCACGGAGGTGCGGGTGTATCCGCACTTCCGTCCCGATCCGCATCTTCGATTGTCTGGCCACACGGTGGTTCACTCGAGAGCCCTGTAGGCATCGCGCTCCAGCCCCCAAGATATTGCGCCCTACACTACATATTGTGGTTTTTCAAACCGACCCCGCTCGCCATGGTAGCCTGTTATACTATCGCCCGAGGACTGGAGCGACCTGCCCGGCGCAGGCTGGCCTCTCGACCGCGGAAGCCTTTTGCTCTTTAACAGACTCGCGCAGGTGTTCCTCAGGAGTGCGCCACCATTGAAGGAGCACGACCATGCAGCGCGATCTGCCGTTCCTCTCCACTCCCGCTGTAGCGGCCGCCTCCGGGGTCTTGGCGGCCATCACCAACGCACACGCTCTGACCGAGACCGAGCGTGAGCGCCTCGAAAGCGCATACAAGACCATAGCTGACCACCTAGCTGAGCACGACGAGTTCAAGAATGTAACGCTTGAAGTTCATCCGCAAGGTTCGATGCTGCTCGGCACGACGACGAGGCCCGAGGGCAAGATCGAGATTGACGTGGACTTGGTCGTCCTGCTGATCAAGGGCCTCCACAATCAGGTCGGTTGCTCGACCCTCCTGTCCGTTCTCTTTGACGCCATCAAGGAGCACACGGACCGCTATGAACTCGGAATCAAGCTGAAGCGCCGCTGCGTCCAAATCGAGTACGCCGGCGCGATGCACGTGGATGCGACGCCGGTCGTCCATTGCCCGCATGCACACGACCGTTACGGCCCCACCTACGCAGTCGTCCCGGACCGCGACCTATCGCGTTACCTCGGCACGAATCCCAAGGGCTACGCCCAGTGGTTCTCGGAGGCTGCAGCCCGCATGCCTATCTTCACGCTCTATCGCGCCATAGCGGAACTCACCGCGAAGGCCGACATCATCCCGCTGCCGTCGCTGGAGATATTCGACCGGTTGCTGGCGCGCGTCGTCCAGCTGTTCAAGATTCACCGCAATATCTGCTTCGCCAATAACACAGATTTCTGCCCCCCAAGCATTGTCATCACGACGCTGATCGTCCATGCCTACCGGCGCGCGCTCCAGCACACCTACGCCTCACCCCTAGATCTCATTCTGGCGATATGGCAGGACATGCCGAGCTACATTCAGCGTGACCCGCTGCCCAACGGCCGCGAGAAGTGGACTCTCGACAATCCGACTGCCCATGGGGACAACCTCGCCGACAGGATGAATGAGAGGAATCGCCAGCAGCAGTTCAATGCCTGGCACGTGCGCTTCCGCGATGACCTACTCGATCTGATCGCGCAGGCAAATTCCGAGCAAGGCGTCACCGCCTTGACCACGCGCATCAGGAAGTCTTACGGCGAAAAATCCGCCATAGGCCTGGCCACATCCATGATTCAGGTGGCCGACCGGCAGCGCACGGCTCAGCGCATCGTCATCCCCGGCGCCATCGCTTCGGCTGCCGGGGCGGCCGCCGCTCCATCGATCGGGATCGCCAGCCAGACGCACCGCTTCTTCGGACGCGACTGAGATGCCGGATCGGCCGATTTCGGCCCGGCCCCTGATCACGCAGCTCTACCATCTCAGGGCGCTCGGTCTGGGAACCGCGAACGGCGTCCTGCTCAACCGCAGGACGAAGCTTCGTTTCGATTTTTCCGTCCGGCCGACGCTGATTTCGCGCGAGTATTCTTGCCGGATCGAATTGTCCAGCGGCGGTTATGTCCCGGAAGCGTACGTGCTGAGACCGGACCTGCAGGAACTCGCAGGCGGCGAACGCCCGCCTCACATCTACGATCATGTCGACGGGGTGACGCGGCTCTGCCTGTACTACCCGAAGAGCAACGAATGGACGACGCAGTCATGGCTGTCGAGAACGATAGTGCCGTGGACAATCACCTGGCTGCGGTTCTACGAAATCTGGCAGATAACGGGGAAGTGGGAGGGCGGGGGCGAGCACCCCAACGCTGATCCGAGCCCGCCCCGCAGGCGCTTCGGCATGGCCGGGCGGCGCGCATGAACGAGCTCGGGATGCGCCGCATTCTCACGATTGATGGTGGTGGGCTCAAGGGGACAATTCCGGCCGCGTTCCTGGCCGCGCTCGAGGAGCACATTGACAGGCCCCTGCACGAGTACTTCGACTTAATCGTCGGCACATCGACGGGCGGTATCATCGCGGCGGGCTTAGCCATGGGAATGAGCGCGCGCGAAATTCTCGCGATCTACGAGAAGGATGGACCGTGCATATTCCCGACGACCACGTGGTATTCGCGCACGCTAATATGGATAAAGGGATGGGTGCGCGCGAGATACCCCACCTCGGTTCTGCGTTCCACGCTCACGCGGCACTTCGGCGCCACGCGCATCGGCGAAGCGCGCACGCGCCTCGTCATCCCGTCATGGGAGCCTGAGGGACAGACCGTTTATGTCTGGAAAACCCGCCACTGTGGGCGCTTTCACTTCGATCATAAGAGGCAGGTCGTCGAAGCGCTGGTTTCCACGGCGTCTGCGCCGAGTTACTTCGCGTCGTCACGCAAGAGCGGCGGGACTGGCCTTATCGATGGCGGCGTATGGGCGAACAACCCGATGTACATCGCCGCTGTAGAGGCTTTGGGAGTGCTGAAATGGAGGGCCGAAGCTGTGCGGATGCTCGCCCTCGGATGCGTCAAAGAGGACTATATCCCCCCGGATGGCGGCGGACGTATTCGCTGGGCGCCTGCAGCATCTGAACTATTTCTGCAAGCCCAATCCCGATCGTCTCTCGCTTCGACTTGCCTGTTACTGGATGACCGGGGCAATCCGCCGGAAAGAATTTTCCGAATCGAAGCGTCGGCTCCCAAGGACCATTTTGAGCTGGATAGCGCCAGCGAGATACCGGTCATGAAATCTCTTGGCGAAAGCTTGGCGCGGCGATACATCGAACGCTTGCGGCCTATCTTCTTCGGCTCGCCGGTCACTCAATTCGTACCGCTGCCCGACGACGCCGACGACGCGTCGATTTCCTAACTGCACCCCAACTCCTCCGGCCTCGATCCTTTCGCCACAGCCACCAAGTGTAACCCCCCGATTACGGCCATTAGCCGAGCGCTTGCGGCCGGATCGGAGAGCATCGCGCTCAGCAGCGCTGCCGGACTATCAGATCTGCCAGCCCGTGAATTCTGCTAGTTCCGCAACGCCGCGTACAGGACTAACTTGACACGCGTGCGGCCGGCGAAAACGCAAACGATACCGATTTGTGGGGCGGATGTTCGACTCCGGGCTGTACACCCTAGTCGGTTTAGCGACTCGATGCTATTGGTGTTCTTCGACTCTCACAATCATTTGCAACAGACCATGAGACAACGAACTCAAAGCCCGTTATTGCCGCCGACCGAAGAGCGCACAGTACGGCGTGTGTCAGGCCCATTGCAGCCAAGCGGCACCGTAGTGCGCATCACCCGCGACTTCATGCCTAACAAGATTCTGCGTAAGCCTTCTGTGTTGGATCGCACGGGATGGTCAGCACCGACGCTCTGGCGGCGCGTCAAGGACGGGAGTTTCCCGCCGCCAAGACAGATCGGGCCTCGAGCAGTCGGCTGGCTGGAGAGTGAGGTGGAAGCGGCGATCGCAGCGTTCCCCATCGTCAATCAGGAGAAACGGCCGGTTTCGTAGGCCGTAGAGAGGGCAAGAAGGCGTCGCCTGAATTACGAGCAATACACTGCCTTCGCCCGCCGCATCATCTCGTCAACAAATGAACTCAATCTTTGTCGCCGCTAGAGCAGCGAATACGTTCGTGAGCTTTGGACGCTTCAGGAAATTTCGCGCTTCGCGCAAGTCAACAGACGTGGCCATGGCCGAGCAGTACGGAGGTGAAATATTGTTGCCCTACTGCATTTCAGATGGTACCTGGAGTGGCACCTGAAACTAGAAAACTGCCTGAGGATATTTCTAACTACTTAATTTTATTATTTTTACTGGACGCCGCGATGCTGCACCCCATGCAGGTACGCTACCAGGCTGCGCTACGCCCCGAATCGAGAGCGGATTATAGCAGAGGGTCCGCGCACGGCACGTGTCAGGCGCGCAGTATGTCGAGGAGACTCTGGATTTCCCGGCGCAACAGCGCGGTATTGAATCTGGAAGAAGACGATTTGAGTTGAACTGCGGCCTCGTCGAGCCGCGCCCGCGCGCCGCTGATGGTAAATCCCTGCTCGTACAGGAGCTCTCGGATACGCCGGATGAGCAGCACTTCGTGGTGCTGATAGTAGCGCCGGTTGCCACGCCGCTTCACCGGCTTCAGTTGAGTGAATTCCTGCTCCCAGTAACGCAATACGTGGGGCTTGACCCCGCACAACTCGCTCACTTCACCGATGGTGAAGTAGCGTTTTGCCGGGATCGGCGGCAGCGGGGTCTTAGGACTGCTGCTGTTGTGGTTGCTGCTGTCCACCGTAGTTCTTTTCTACCATCGCCTTCAGTTTCTGGCTGGCATGAAAGGTCACAACCCGGCGCGCCGTAATCGGGATTTCCTCGCCGGTCTTGGGGTTGCGGCCAGGCCGTTGCGGTTTGTCGCGCAATTGGAAATTGCCGAAACCGGAAAGTTTCACGCCTTCCCCGGCCTCCAGTGCTATGCGCACTTCTTCGAAGAAAGACTCCACCATGTCTTTGGCTTCGCGCTTGTTCAAACCGACTTTTTCGAACAACAAATCAGCCAGGTCTGCTTTGGTCAGTGTCATGACTTCACCTTATTGTCTCAGCTTGGCACCGTATTCTTGTTCCAGGACCCGGCGCAGAGCCCCAATCGCGGCGTCCACCTCGGCATCCGTTAGTGTCTTTTGAGTATCTTGCAATAACACACGGAAAGCAAGACCTTTTTTCCCTTTTTCGATACCCTTGCCGCGGTACACGTCGAACAGCCCGACCTCGTGGACGATGGCCGGTTTCGTCCGCAAAAGCCCGTCCAGAATAGCTTGGGCAGGGGTGGTCTCGTCTACGCTCACCGCCAGGTCGCGGCGCACCGGGGGGAACTTGGACACCTCGCGATACTGCGGTAGCGGCAGCCGCAGTAACGGTTCGGCGTCGATTTCGAAGGCAATCAACGGCTCTGGCAACTCGTACTTTTTCTGCCATTGCGGGTGCAACTCTCCGATCCAGCCAATAACCAACTCATCGAGGATGATTTTGGCGCCGCGGCCGGGGTGTAGTGCCGGGTGCCTAACCGGATCGAAGCGGGCGCGCCTGGGCGCTATCAGCGTTTCCAGGTCGTTCTTGACGTCGAAGAAATCAACGGCGCGCGCCACAACGCCCCACTGTTCTTCGTCCGCACTGCCATATGCAACTGCCGCCACGCGCATCGGCTGGCGGATCCCGGCGACATCCAATTCGCTGTCCCTGACAGCGGGATCGCGCAGGAACGCCCGTCCCACCTCGAACACGCATACCCGCTCCAGTTTGCGGTTCAGATTGTACGCAACGGTCGCCACGAGCCCGCCGATCAACGTGGATCGCATAACCGCCATTTGGTTGGCGATCGGATTGAGCAACCGGATTGGATCATCATTGTCGGCAAAATCCGCTTCCCACGAGGCATCGACGAAACTGTAGTTGACCACTTCCTGGTATCCGGCGGCGGCCATCTGCAGGCGCAAGTCATGCAGCGAGCGCCGGCAGTCGGAATCCGGCAGCATCGCGGTTGGCGCCACCGGGGGATGCGCAGGAATGCGCTCAAAGCCATACACCCGCGCCACTTCTTCGATCAAATCTTCCTCGATTTCGATGTCGAAGCGGTAAGAAGGTGGCGTGACCAGAAAGACTTCCTCGGCACCTGCGCCCTCATGATGGAATGCAAGATTCAGACGAGTGAAGATGTCTGCCACATCCTTCGCGGCGACCGGCACGCCGATGACCTTGCGCGCGCGAGCCAACCGTATCCGCACCGGGCGGCGCGGCGGTAACTTAGCGACAGTGTCGTCTGTCGGTCCGCATTCCCCGCCACAAATATCCAGGACCAACCGGGTGGCACGCTCGATCCCGTCGATGTTGTTGTTGAAGTCGACGCCGCGTTCGAACCGGTGCGAGGCGTCGCTGACGAAGTTGTAGCGTCGTGCGCGTCCGGCAATCGCGTCCGGAAAGAAGAACGCGGCTTCGAGGAAAATCGTGCGGGTTTCCAGGTCGGCCTTGGTGCTTTCCCCGCCCATGATGCCAGCCAGTCCAATTGGCCCGCTGGCATCGGTGATTGCCAGCACGCTTTCGTCGATCTCCACGACTTGCTCGTTGAGCAGTTTGAGTTTTTCGCCCTTGCGGCCGTAGCGGACGTCTATGGCGCCGCTGACCTTGTCAAGATCGTACACATGCAGCGGCCGGCCCAGTTCGAGCATCACGTAGTTGGTGACGTCCACCAGCGCCGATATCGAACGCTGTCCAGCGCCCTCGAGTCGCTGCTTCATCCACTCCGGCGTGGGCGCTTTTGCGTTGACGTTGCGAATCACGCGCCCGGTGAAGCGTCCGCATCCGTTCGGATCGGAAATCCGCACCGGGAACCGGGCGTCGATCGTGGCAGTTACCGGGCGCGTATCAGGAGTGTCCAGCGTCGCAGCGGTAAGCGCCGCCACTTCACGCGCCACGCCGAAAACCGACAGGCAGTCTGCGCGGTTCGGCGTAAGCTTGATCGTCAGTATTCTGTCATCGAGTGCCAGCACCTCGCGCACGTCACTTCCGGGCGCGGCGTCCGCAGAAATCACCAATAGGCCACTGTGATCGTCCGAAAGCCCTAGTTCACGAGCCGAGCAGAGCATGCCTTGACTTTCCACTCCGCGGAGGGTCGCAGCCTTGATTTCGAATGGCTTGTCTGCCGATGCACCCGGCAGTCTCGCGCCGACCGGCGCACACGGCGCTTTCATCCCGGTAACCACATTGGGCGCGCCGCAGACGATTTCCAATGGCTCTCCGTCGCCGATGTCAACTCTGCATACCGTCAGCTTGTCCGCCTTGGGGTGCTTCTCGACACTGAGCACGCGGCCCACGACCACGCCGGTAAAGGGCGGCGCTACGCTCACACACTGCTCCACCTCCAGGCCCGACATGGTAAGCAAATGCGCGAGCGCGTCCGTGCTCAACGGCGGATCGACCAGCGTGCGCAACCATTTTTCCGAAAACTGCATTTGTTAATTGAATTGCCTGAGGAACCGCAAATCGTTTTCAAAGAACAACCGCAGGTCGTTGATGCCATGGCGCAGCATCGTCAGACGCTCAAGTCCGCTGCCGAAGGCGAACCCGATGTAGCGCTCAGGGTCGAGCCCGAAATTACGCACGACGTTGGGATGCACTTGTCCGGCACCGGAAATTTCCAGCCAGCGGCCCTCGAGTGGTCCGCCGGAAAAAGCCATGTCGATTTCTGCGGAGGGCTCGGTAAACGGAAAAAACGAAGGCCGGAAGCGCACCTGGAGATCGTCGGTCTCGAAGAAGCGGCGCAGGAAATCGGTGTAAGCACCTTTCAGGTCGGCAAAACTGATGTGTTCGTCTATCCACAACCCTTCGACCTGGTGAAACATCGGCGAGTGGGTCGCATCCGAATCCACGCGGTAGGTCCGGCCCGGCGCGATCACCTTGATCGGCGGCTTGTGCGCGCGCGCGTAACGTACCTGGATTGGGCTGGTGTGGGTACGCAGCAACAATCCGCCCTCGACGTAGAAGGTGTCATGCATCGAGCGGGCGGGATGGTTCTCGGGTTGATTGAGCGCGGTGAAGTTGTACCAGTCGGTCTCGATTTCCGGCCCGTCGGCGACGTCGAATCCCGCCGACCGAAAAATGCCCTCAATGCGCTGCCAGGTACGGATAAGCGGGTGAATGCCGCCTCGGCCGCGGCCTCGCCCCGGCAGTGTCACATCCAGGGCTTCCTGCGCCAGGCGGGCTTCGAGCGACTGCATTTGAATGGCCTCCCGGCGCGTGGCAAGAAACGTCTCCACCTTTTCCTTTGCCATGTTGATCAGCGCACCGGCGCGCGGCCGTTCGCCCGCGGGTAGCTTGCCGAGAGCTTTCAATTGTTCGGTAAGTGCGCCGGTCTTGCCGAGAAAGCGCGCCTTTGCCTGCTCGAGTTGGGCAGCATCGTTGATTGCTTCAAACGTGGCGCGAGCTTCAGCGACGATCTTTTCCAGGTTATCCATGTGTCACCGCTGTCCTGCGAAATAAAAAAAGGAGGCGATGAAGCCTCCTTTTCCGTTGCTGGTCCGAATCAGGCACCGAGGCTGGCTTTCGCCTGACTCGCAATCCTTTCAAAAGCCGGTTTATCGAACACCGCAATGTCGGCGAGCACCTTGCGGTCCACTTCCACCGATGCCTTCTTGAGACCATTGATCAGCGTGCTGTAGGTCATGCCAAATTCGCGTGCCGCGGCATTGATCCGCACGATCCACAGCGCACGGAAATCGCGCTTTTTCTGGCGGCGATCACGGTAGGCATATTGCCCGGCACGCATCACCGCCTGCTTGGCGATGCGGTAGACATTGCCACGGCGGCCACGGAACCCTTTGGCTTTGGCGAGGACCTTCTTGTGCCGCGCGTGCGCGGTAACTCCACGTTTGACTCTTGGCATGGCTATCCCCCTTACGCGTACGGAAGCATGGCACGGATATGCCCGTGGTCCGATGCCTTCACGGCAGTCGTGCCGCGCAGATGGCGCTTGCGCTTGGTCGACTTCTTGGTAAGGATGTGGCGCAGATTGGCCTGCGAGCGTTTGAAGCGGCCGTTACCCAGCGCGCGGAAGCGCTTGGCTGCGCCGCTCTTGGTTTTCATCTTGGGCATGCATCAACTCCTCATGTTTTAGCCTGACGCCGGGTGGCCGCAAGCGGCACTTTGGAACCCGGTCATCACTTGTTGAAAGCGGTAACCAGCAAGAACTACCGCGGAATCCGACCGGTGGCCTGTTACCCGTCACCAGTCACTTCTTTTTCGGGGAGAGCACCATGACCATCTGCCGCCCCTCCATCTTCGGAAATTGCTCTACCGCGCCGTAAGGCTCGAGGTCTGCCTTCACGCGTTCCAGCAGTTTGACGCCGAATTCCTGATGCGCCATTTCGCGGCCCCGAAACCGCAACGTCACCTTGGTCTTGTCTCCTTCCTCCAGGAAACGGATCAGGTTGCGCAGCTTGATCTTGTAATCACCTTCGTCGGTGCCCGGCCGGAATTTCACTTCCTTGACCTGGATCTGTTTCTGCTTGAGCTTTGCCTCGTGTCTTTTCTTGGCTTCGCTGTACTTGAACTTGCCGAAATCCATCAGCCGGGCAACCGGCGGTTTGGCGGTAGGTGCGATTTCCACCAGGTCGATTTCCAGTTCCTCCGCCATGGCATTCGCCTGGGCGAGGCTGACAATCCCGATTGGCTCACCCTTGATGCCGATGAGCCGGACCTCCGGCGCAGTAATCTCGCCGTTGATCCTGACGTCCTTGTCCTGAGCTATGAGCAGACCCCCATCAAAAATTAAGCCGTACTTCCCGCATGGGGCAGCTCGGATCTCAGCCGCGCGACAAACATGTCGGACGACATCTGGCCGAGATCAGCACCCCCCCGGGTTCGCACGGCAACGGTGTTTGCAGCGACCTCCTTGTCCCCAACGATCACCTGATAAGGCAGCTTCTGCAAACTATGTTCGCGAATTTTATAGGTAATTTTCTCGTTTCTCAAGTCCGCAAAAACGCGTAGCCCAGCTTCCTTGAGTCTTTCGGCCACTCCGGCGGCATATTCAGCCTGGTGCTCGGAGATGTTCATGACCACCGCCTGCTGTGGAGCCAGCCACAGTGGCATCGCCCCGGCGTGGTTCTCGATGAGAATACCGATGAAACGCTCCATTGATCCCAAAATGGCCCGGTGCAGCATAACCGGCGTTTTCCTGCTGTTATCGTCGGCGATGTACTCGGAGCCAAGGCGGTTTGGGAGCTCGAAATCTATCTGCAGGGTGCCACACTGCCACACTCTGCCGATCGAATCCTTGAGCGAAAACTCGATCTTGGGCCCATAGAACGCGCCCTCGCCGGGATTGAGGGACCATCGAAGGCCCTTGGTGTCCAACGACGCCTTGAGCGCCGCTTCGGCCCGGTCCCAGGTCTTGTCCGAGCCAATGCGTTTGGCTGGCCGAGTCGACAGCTTGATGAGGATCTCGTTGAAACCAAAGTCGGCATACACCTTCTGCAGCAACTCTATGAATGCCGACGCCTCGCCCTGCACCTGGTCCTCGGTGCAGAAAATATGCGCATCATCCTGGGTGAATCCGCGCACCCGCATGATCCCGTGCAAGGCACCGGAAGGCTCGTTGCGGTGACAGGCACCGAACTCGGCAAGCCGCAGCGGCAGGTCCCGGTAGCTCTTGATTCCCTGGTTGAAGATCTGCACGTGCCCAGGACAATTCATCGGCTTCACCGCGTAGTCGCGCTTTTCCGATTCGGTAGTGAACATCAGTTCGCGATAGTTCTCCCAATGCCCGGATTTTTCCCAGAGCACGCGGTCCATCACTTGTGGGGTCCGTACTTCCCGGTAGCCGTGCCGCGACAGCGTTTCACGCAGGTACTGCTCGATTTGCTGCCAGATGGTCCAGCCCTTGGGATGCCAGAACACCATTCCGGGCGCCTCTTCCTGGAGGTGAAACAGGTCCAATTGTTTGCCGAGTTTGCGGTGGTCGCGTTTTTCCGCTTCCTCGACCCGAAACATGTAGGCGTCGAGATCCTCCCTCTTTGCCCAGGCGGTGCCGTAGACCCGCTGCAGCATTTCGTTCTTTGAATCGCCGCGCCAGTACGCGCCGGCGACCTTGAGTAGCTTGAAGACCTTGAGCTTGCCGGTCGAAGGCACGTGCGGGCCACGGCACAGGTCGGTAAAATTGGCTTGGGTATAGAGGGAAATTGCCTCGTTTCCGGGGATCGCCTCGATGATCTCCGCCTTGTAGTATTCCCCCTGGCTCTTGAAGAAGCTGATTGCCTCCGCTCGATCCCATACCCGCCGCTCGACCTTGATGTCGCGTTTGGCGATTTCCCCCATGCGCTTTTCGATCGCGGCAAGGTCCTCGGTGGTGAAGGGGCGCTTGTGGGCAAAATCATAGTAGAAGCCATCCTCGATGACCGGGCCGATGGTGACCTGGGCTTCAGGATAGAGTTCTTTGACTGCGTGGGCCAACAGGTGCGCGGTCGAGTGCCGCAGGATCTCCAACCCGTCGGGATCCTTGTCGGTGACCACCGCGAGATCGGCGTCCCGGTCTATCAGGTACGAAGTGTCGACCAGTCTGCCGTCGACGCGACCGGCGAGCGCAGCGCGCGCCAGTCCCGGGCCGATCGAAGCTGCGGCATCGGCAACCGTGACCGGCTTGTCGAACGTCTTTTGCGAACCGTCTGGCAATCGGACGATGGGCATGATCGATGTTCTGGCCAAGTGTAAAAAAAAAGTGCGGCCGAACCGCACTTTTTCGTCAATCGAAAAACAGGTTCAGCAACCGTATTGCAAACGCCCTGCGGTGCAAGTTCGAATTTCCACTTTTCGTGTGCTCCCCGCGGAAGTTGGTAGGCGCGAATGGACTCGAACCATCGACCCCCACCATGTCAAGGTGGTGCTCTAACCAGCTGAGCTACGCGCCTAATGAATGGCGGATTCTAGCCGAAAGGGTAAGCCCCTTCAAACTTATCGGCGCCGCGCCGACTCCACGCCGGGGAGGTCTTGGACCAGCGCGAGCAGACGCTTGAGTTGCGGCAAATTCTCCACGTCCAGAGTGAACAAGAATCTGGCATCGAGATCCTGGTTCGCCGACTTGCTGCTGATGACCCGTACTTTCTCGCGCGTGAAGATATCCAGTATGTTGCGGAATAGCGCTGGGTGTGCACCGGCCACGATCTCCACGTCCACCGGGAAGCGTGTTTCCCCGGTCTTTCCCCAATCGGCCGCGATCTGGCGTTCGGCTGGCAGGCGCGCTACGTTTCTGCAATTACGCCGGTGCACCGTCACGCCGCGTCCACGCGTGACGAAACCGACGATGGGATCCGGCGGCGCGGGCTTGCAGCAGCGCGCCAGCACGGTGAGCAATTTGTCTACGCCAACAATCAGGATTGCGCCGGCGCCCGGCCTGAACAGCGATGGCGCCTTGGCCTCGACTGAGGTTGCCACCGCAATATCGTCTCCAGCGATGGCGACATGCAGTTGCCGTGACGTCACCTCGGCGCGACCGAAGGCGGCCAATAATTCCTCCACACCGGCAAAGTTCAGCCGCGCCGCCAGTTCGTCAAGGTTCTGGCCGGTCTTGCCGAGGCGATGCAGCTCCCGTTCCAGCACCACACGGCCGTGGGTGGTCGCCTCCTTGAGCTGCTGCGAATTGAACCACTGCCGAATCTTGGCGCGCGCGCGGTTGCTCTTGACAAAACCAAGCACGGGATTGAGCCAGTCGCGCGACGGGCCGCCCTCCCTGGCGGTGATGATTTCCACCCGTTGGCCGTTAGACAGTGGGTAGGTCAGCGGCACGATCTGACCGTTAACCTTGGCGCCGCGGCAGCGATGCCCCAACTCGGAGTGCACGTGATAGGCGAAGTCGACCGGCGTGGCGCCGCGCGGCAGGTCGATGACGCGCCCTTGCGGCGTTACCACGTATACGCTGTCTTGAAAAAGCTCGGTCTTGAAGTATTCGGCCAGCTCGCCCGCATCTGCAAGTTCATCACGCCAATCGAGAATCCGGCGCAGCCAGGCGATTCGATTGTCGAAGGCGGCGTCGCCCTTGACCGCTTCCTTGTAACGCCAGTGGGCGGCTACGCCGAGTTCGGCATGCTGGTGCATCTCGTGAGTGCGGATCTGCACTTCCAGCATCTTGCCATCCGGCCCCACGACCGCGGTATGAAGCGACCGGTAGTCATTGGCCTTTGGCTTGGCGATGTAATCGTCGAATTCACCCGGCACTGGAACCCAAAGATTGTGCACCAGGCCGAGCGCGGCGTAGCACGCCTTGACGTCGTCCACCATCACCCGTAACGCGCGCACGTCGAACAGATCTTTCAGTCCCACGCCCCTGCCCTGCATCTTGCGCCAGATGCTGTAGATGTGCTTCGGCCGCCCCACAACTTCGCCTGCGATACCGGCAGCCGCAAGCTCTGCGCGCAGCAACTGGACGACGGTGGTGATATAGATTTCGCGATCCACGCGCTTCTCGTCCAACTGACGCGCGAGGTCTTTGTAGGCATCCGGCTCGAGGCAACGAAAAGCCAAATCCTCCAACTCCCACTTGATCTGCCAGACGCCGAGTCGGTTGGCGAGCGGCGCGAACAAGTCCATGGTGTCGCCGGCGGCGTTCCGGCGAGTGTGTGCATCACCGCCAGCAGCCAGATCCCGCAGCAGTTGGAGCTGATCGGCCAGCTTGATCAATACCACCCGCACGTCCTGTACCATCGCCAGCAACATCTTGCGCAACGACTCGAGTTGCGCCGCCCGGTCGGCCTGGCGGAGACCGGACTCGACCCGTCCGCGCAGCACCTGAATCTGCGACATGCTCAGCACACCTTCCACCAGGGCGGCAATGGGAGGCCCAAACGTCATCGCCAGGACCTCGCGTTGTGCACGGGATGACACCGGCGCGCCGAGCAAAAGGGTCGCCGCGATGGCTTCTCCATCGACGGGCAGAGAGCTGAGAGTGCCGGCGGCGGCGCGCACGTGCTCGATCCAACGCGCACCGGCCGGGTGCACGCGATCAGCGTAGTTCTCCTGTGCCCAGAGGTCAGCGCGCGCCACCAGGTCGCGCTCGGCCTGTGAAAGGCGCAACGTCACCACCTCCAGCCATTCGGAGGATTCGGTATCGCGCTTGATTTCCCTGACCTTGACCATGTATCTGTAACCGAATTCAACGACCTTGCCAGTAACGCCGTTCGAGTTGCCTCCAGCCCGACATCTCGATCCCTGACCTGCCCATTTTGACCAGGACCGCCCCTGCCAGATCTGTCCGTACCATTTCACTACCATGTTCGCGGTAACGGCGCACCACGGTCGGGTGCGGATGCCCGAAGCGGTTGCGATATCCGGCCGAAATGATGACCAGCCGCGGCGCTACCGCGCGTACGAACTCCGGCGTGGATGACGTGCGGCTGCCATGATGGGGCGCAATCAGCACCTCGGCGGACAAGCGTTCCAGGGAAATGCGCAGCAGCCGGGCCTCGCTGCTTCGTTCGATGTCAGCCGGTAGCAGGACGGCCCCGTAAGGAGAAACGATCCTGAGCACGCAACTGCGATCGTTGTCCTTGAGATCGAATTCATTATAGCTTTCGGCATCGGGATGCAGCATTTCGAAGATCACCCCGTCCCACTCCCAGCGCTCACCGGCGCTGCAGCGCCGTGCGCGGGCCGCTGCTTCGCTGATTGGGTGAACCTCGGAAAGCGGCGAGGATAACCATTCCACCGGCATCGCCTGCAACACAGCCAGCGCCCCGCCGCTGTGGTCAAGATCGTCGTGACTGACGATGATGCCGTTTAGGCGGCGTACCCCGCTCGCTCGCAGATAAGGCACAACGATGCGATCGCCGGCGCTTACCTGATCCGAAAATGCCGGCCCGGTGTCGTAAAGCAACGCGTGCCCCTGGGTTCGCGCCACCACCGCGAGCCCTTGCCCGACGTCCAGCACTGTCAGCCACAGTTCGCCCGGCAAGGGCCGCGGCGGCAACGACAGGAACAGCGGCAGCATGAACCCGGTACCCACCCAACGTGCCGGGAAACCCCGGGGCAGCAGCATCCACAGCGCTCCGCACATTGCCAGCAACACCGCCCATGAAGGTGGAGCATGTTGCTGCCAGACCGTATCGGGTACACGGTCCAGCGTTTCCAGTACGCCCATTGAGAACGCCATGACCGCATGCGCCGCGTGCGCAATCAAATCCAACGGGAAAACCGCGGCAAGCAGGGTCAGGGGCACCACGACCAGACTGACCAGTGGAATCGCAATCGCATTTGCGATCGGAGACACCAGCGACATCTGCTGAAACATTGCCAGCAACAACGGGACCAGCGCAAGCGTAACGGCCCACTGGGTTTGCGCCCACGCCCCCAGCCAGGAAAACCGGCCGATGCGGCCACGACCGGCAAGCATGATGACCGCGACCGCTCCGAAGGACAGCCAAAACCCGGCGGAAATCACCGCCATGGGATCGATGACGATAACCAGCGCCGCAGCCGCTGCCAGTACCACAAGCGGCCGTGTCATCCAGCCCAGCCACAGCGCCGCCGCCACCATCCCCAGCATGAACACGGTGCGCTGGGCCGGCACCGCGAATCCGGAGAGTGCCGCATACGCTAGCGCGGCCGCAAGACCGGCGAGAGCGGCGGCGCGCACTGCAGGCAGGCGCAGGGTCAGCGTTTCCGACCGTCGCCACAGCGGCAACACCAGCAGATACGCCAAGCTCGCGACCATGGTGATATGCAGCCCTGAAATGCTCATCAGATGATTGACCCCGGTGCGCGTGAAAACCTGCCACTGCGACGGCGAAATCGCGCGCTGATCGCCCACCGCAAGGGCAACGATCACCCCGGCGTAAGGCCGGCCATCGAGCGAGTGCAGCAGTCGCGTGCGCACGGCTTCGCGTACGCGCTCCAGTACATAGGCAGGACGATTCACCCGTGGAACAATCAGCACCGCCGGCGCATCGGCCCTTACATATCCAACCGCGCGTATGCCGCGCTCAAGCATCCACGCTTCGAAATCGAATCCGCCGGGGTTGGCGTTGCCATGGGGGCGTCGCAGCCGCGCGGTCAGGCGCCAGCGTTGTCCCGGGTGCAGATCTGGAACCTGCGCGGTGTCGCCAGGTGGATATCGGGTGAGGGAAATCCGCGGTGGCACTTCAGCACCCGGGGTGTGCACCTTTTCCACATAGAATACGAAACGAACGCCGCGCTCGGCGGGCTGCGTCATTTCGGCGATGACCCCGGATAGCTCTACATCGCGTCCTTCCCATTGTTCCGGTAAAGGGTGCGCCAGACCCCAGTACCCCATCACCGCCGACCAGAAGAATCCACCAATTGCAAAAGCAACCACGGCAATGGCACGCGCTGCCATCCCTGCGGCTGCACCATTTCTGCGCGTAACGAGAAGCCACAACGCCGCCAAAGGAACCAGTACCGCTGCATCGGTCAAATCAGGGAGCAGGGGCTGTTGATGCAACCACCACGCGCCAGCAATGAGGGCGGTAACGTTAATAATCATACGGAGAGGTTCCGGTACAATTCGCCACCTTCATGCCACGCAAGTTTTTCCGCAAGTACCTGCCAAGCCACGAAAGCGTTCGCAAGAACCGGCACATTCGTTTTTTCGGCACCGCGCTGCATCACCCCAACCTGTGGCACCTGAACCGCAAGTCCGTGGCGGGCGGTACGGCTGTCGGCCTGTTCTGCGGGCTGGTACCGGGACCGCTTCAGATGCTCTCGGCTGCGCTGCTCGCGATCTTGTTCCGCGTCAACCTGCCCGTATCTGTCATCCTTACCTGGTACACCAACCCGCTGACCATCCTTCCGCTTTATTACGTCGCCTATCGGCTCGGCATGTTCGTCACCGGCGGCAACGGCAATGTCCTTCCCCGCGATGATCTGGATGTGTTCGGGCTGCCAATCATGGAATGGATTCCGGCGCTGTTCCACTGGATGGCTGAAATGGGCAAGCCGTTCGTCATTGGCCTGTTCCTGCTCGCGCTGATTCTTGCTGTTTCGGGCTATCTGCTTGTAATCGCCGCGTGGCGCATGCACGTCATGCTGTCGTGGAGGAAACGCCGACGCATGCGTAGCTTCGCTGCAAGAAAATGACAGGGGGGTGACGGGTAACTCAACCTCACCAGCATGAAAGCGGTAAGGCTGCGACGAATCTAGTCTTTCTTCGCCTCACGCATCACGGAGTTTTCCGTCTTCCAATCTCAGCGTTCGCTGCATCTTCGCCGCAATCGTCGGATCGTGAGTGACCACCACGAAGCTCGTGGCGAGCCCGCGGTTCAGGTCGAGCATCAGGTCAAGCATACCTTCCGCCGTGTGACGGTCGAGATTGCCGGTGGGTTCGTCTGCGAGCACGCAGGCCGGTTCGGTGACCAGTGCGCGCGCCAGCGCCGCGCGTTGGCGTTCGCCACCGGATAGTTCCCCCGGTGTGTGCGTCATGCGTGCACCCAGTCCGACTTGCTGCAGAATCGCGGCCGCGCGCTTACCGGCATCTGCCGGTTCGAGTCGCCGGATCAGCAACGGCATCGCCACGTTCTCCAGCGCGGTGAACTCCGGCAACAGGTGGTGAAACTGGTAAACAAAACCAAGCGCGCGGTTGCGCAACTTCCCCTTCTCCTTCTCGTTCAGCGCATCCAGCCGGTGACCGAGCACGGTAACCAGTCCCGCGCTCGCGGCATCGAGTCCGCCGAGCAAGTGCAGCAGCGTGCTTTTGCCTGAGCCCGACGCACCCACAATTGCCACGGTCTCGCCACGTGCGACATCAATGTCGATGCCCAACAACACCGGGACCGCATACTCGCCCTGGCGAAAGGTCTTCTGCAGGCTGCGGCAGGATAGGACGACCTCACTCATAGCGCAGCGCCTCGGCCGGATTCACACGCGATGCACGCAGGCTGGGATAAATGGTTGCCAGCAAACTGAGCCCAAACGAGGTTAGACCGATCACCACCACGTCCTGCAAATGCAAATCGGATGGCAAATCGCTGATGTAGTACACGTCCTTAGAGAGAAACTGCGTGCCCAGGAGGCGTTCGATCGCCGGGATCACGACCTCGATGTTTGCCGCGAGCAGCACACCGCCGACCACCCCAGCGATCATGCCGACTGCGCCGATCAACGCGCCTTGTATGATGAAAATCCGCATGATCTCGCCCGGTGCCGCCCCCAACGTGCGCAGGATGGCGATGTCGGCGCGCTTGTCGGTCACCGCCATTACCAACGTGGAAACGATGTTGAAGGCAGCTACCGCAACTATGAGCACGAGGATGATGAACATCACCCTCTTCTCGATCTGCACGGCCCGGAAGAAATTGGCATGGCTGCGCGTCCAGTCGGTGGCATAGACGTCATCGCTCAGCGTGTGCATCAGGTCACGCGCCACCAACGGAGCCCTGAACAGGTCGTGGAGCTTGAGCCGTAGCCCAGACACTTTGTCATCCAGCCGATAGAGCTTTTGCGCGTCCTCCAGATGCATGAACGCAAGTCCGGCGTCGTATTCAGCCATGTCCACTTCAAAAATACCGACTACTTCGAACTGCTTGAGCCTTGGCAGGATCCCTGCGGGCGTCACCTGTCCCTGAGGCGCGATCAGCACGATCTTGTCGCCAACGCGAGCGCCCACGCTCATCGCCAGGTCAATGCCGAGAACGATGCCGAAGCGCCCAGGCTTAAGGTCGTCCATGCTGCCGGAGCGCATGTGCTGGCCTACGTCGGCGACTTTTGCTTCGGCGGCGGGTAGAACCCCGCGCACCAGTGTGCCTTGCACGGTTCCGCGGTTGGAAATGAGGCCCTGCGCGGTAATAAACGGCGCAGCCGCGACCACTTCCGCGTGTTTTTCGGTTTCCGCGGCGATTCCCCGCCAGTTTGACAGCTTCCCATCCAGCCCCATGATCTGCACGTGCGAAGCAACGCCGAGGATGCGCGTGCGCAGTTCCTTCTGGAATCCGTTCATCACCGAGAGCACGACGATCAATGCCGCGACGCCCAGCGCAACGCCCAGCATCGAGGTAATGGAAATGAAGGAGATGAAATGATTGCGCCGCTTGGCACGCGTGTAGCGCAGCCCGACAAACAACTCGTACGGCGTCAGCATGAAATGTTCAAATAAGCGGGTGGCGTGGTTGGCTGGACGCAGAGTCTGCCACATTCCGGCGCGGATGACTAAGCGGCCCGCATAGCGTCACTTGGCGGCGATTCCAATGTCGCGTGTTAAACTCGGCACTGTTCAGTCTCATCTCCCGTGCGCGCCGTCACCCTGTTTATTCCATGGCTGTTCTGGCCCGAAACGGGTGATACGGATCCCTATTCTGGTCTAAGGTTGCCCGCGCTTGAAACTCTATTGACGCGCGGTAGCGCCACCAGCGGCGCATGCGAGAACGAGTCCGCCTGGCTCTGTGAGCGCTTCGGGGTGCAGAAACAGATCGACTGGCCGGTCGCACCGATCGCTTTTGCCGGTGACGGCGGAGAACCCTCCGCCGCGTACTGGATGCGCGCTGACCCGGTGAATCTGCGCGTGCAGAACGACGGACTGGTTCTGTTCGCCCCCGGAACCGTGGAGTTAAGCGAGGACGAGTCGCGCGATCTCACGGGGGCACTTACTCGGCAGTTCGAAGCGGAGGGTTTCGCTTTCTATGCGGCGCATCCACAACGCTGGTACCTGAAGTTACCGCGAACGGAGAAGATCCGGACCGTGACCCTGACGCAGGCGATCGGCCGCGATGTCAATCACCTGCTCCCGAATGGCGAGGAGCGTCTGCGCTGGCACCGGATTATCAATGACGCGCAGATGCTTCTGCACGCCCATCCGGTCAACGCGGCGCGCGAGGATCGCGGTGCGGCGGTGGTGAACAGTCTGTGGTTGTGGGGTGGCGGCACCCTGCCCGTTTCCAGCAGCCCCTTCGATGCGATACAGAGCGAAGATCCTCTTACGGTGGGTCTGGCGAGGCTCGCGGACATTCACTGCTCTGTGCTACCCGTCGGCGACGCATTGGCCGCGGGAAACAATACCCTGGTCGTACTCGGGGATGCCCAACGCGAGTTCATGCGCGGCAACGTTTGCGGCTGGCGGAATGTGCTCGAATCAATGGAAACACTTTGGTTCGCACGGATTTTCGAATGGTTGCGATCGGCCAGGATCGACAAGGCGGCAATTGCCACCGTCGCCGACGGCCGCAGCTACGAATGGTCGATCACGCGTAGCGCTCGCTGGCAGATTTGGAGGAGGCCACAGCAGCTGTTTCGGCATGCCCGCAATATTCTGCTCGGGCACGACGCGGCACCCATGAAATGAGCACCCCGCGCGTCGTCACTCGCAGCGTGCCGCAACCGGCCCTCGATTTGCTTTGCGCGAGCGGCGTGCACCCAGTACTGGCACGCGTGTATGCCGCGCGCGGCGTGAGCACTGCGCAACAGCTCGATACCTCGTTCAATGGGCTGGCGCCGGTCGGCCGCCTGAAAAATTGCGTCGTCATGGCAAGACTCCTTGCTGATGCGATTGCGGCCGGGCAGCGCCTGTTGATCGTCGCCGACTATGACGCCGATGGGGCCACGGCTTGTGCGCTGGGGATACTCGCGCTGCAAAGCGTCGGGGCGAAGGTCGAGTATCTGGTGCCCAATCGCTTCGAGTATGGATACGGCCTGACGCCCGAAATCGTTGCGATTGCAGCCTCGCGTCGGCCGGACTTCCTGATCACCGTTGACAACGGCATCGCCAGCATCGACGGAGTGGAGGCAGCGCGCAAACTCGGCATCGGGGTGCTGATCACCGATCATCATCTGCCCGCTACGCAATTGCCCTCAGCGTCCTGCATCGTCAATCCAAACCAGCCGGGTTGCGATTTTCCGAGCCGGAACCTGGCGGGAGTCGGCGTGATGTTTTACGTACTGCTGGCGCTTCGCGCCGAATTGCGTTCGCGCGGCTGGTTTGAGAGCCGCGATGAACCGAACCTTGCAGACCTGCTGGATCTGGTTGCGCTTGGAACCGTCGCCGACGTGGTGCGGCTCGACGACAATAATCGTATCCTGGTAGACCAGGGCCTGAAGCGCATCCGCGCAGGACGCACCCGCCCTGGCATCACCGCACTATTGCGCGTGGCCGGCCGCGAACCGGCGCGTGTTTCCGCATACGATCTTGGCTTCGTCCTCGGTCCGAGGCTCAATGCCGCCGGCCGGCTCACCGACATGAGCATCGGCATCGAGTGCCTGCTGGCACGCGAAGGCGACCGCGCCACCGAACTCGCGGTACAGCTGGACGCACTCAACCGCGAGCGCCGGGACATTGAAGCGGGCATGCAGCAAACCGCACTGGCGCTGATGGAGCGAATCGCGCCTGCGGATGCGTACAGCCTTAGCCTATACGACGAAACCTGGCATCAGGGCGTGATCGGCATCCTGGCCGCACGCCTGCGTGAACGTTTCAACCGGCCGGTGATCGCGTTCGCGCCCGGTAGCAACGGCGAAGCGAAAGGTTCGGGCCGCTCGATACCAGGCCTTCATCTGCGCGACGCACTCGATCTTGTGACGAAGCGCCACCCAGGCCTGATCGTGCGCTTCGGCGGCCACGCCGCCGCCGCGGGACTAACGGTGCGCATTGCCGACATGGCTAGGTTCGAGAACGCGTTCGAAGAGACCGTACGCGCATTACTGACGCCTGCCGACCTTGAGCATGTGATCGAAACCGATGGAGGGCTTGAACCGCACGACGTCAGCCTGCCGTTTGCCGAACTGCTGACCGCGCAAGTTTGGGGTCAGGGATTCGCGCCCCCGTCATTCTTGGATGAGTTCGAGGTATCGGAGCAAAGAACCGTCGGCGGCCGCCATCTGAAGCTGCGTCTTCGCCGCAAGCCAGCTGAACCGGCGTTTAACGCCATCCTGTTCGGCCGCGAGGCGCCCCTTCCCTCCCGAGTGAACGCGGTTTACCGTGTACAGGTCAACGAGTTTGACAGCACGCGCTCGGTGCAACTGGTGCTGGATCACTGGTGGGCTGCAAACCCCTATGGAGACTAAAGGCGTGGCCTTCGGTTAATATGAACGATCATTTACCTTCGTCTCCATCCCCGGATCGGAATTCAAAATGGACGCAGAACGACTTAACGGCATCGAAAATCAACTCGACGATCTCGATACCCGGGCTATGGAACTGCGGAGGTATCTTTGACTTCGATGGCAAACGCAACCGCCTGATCGAAGTCGTCAAGCTCACCGAAGACCCCGCCTTCTGGAACGACGCAAAGCGCGCTCAGGAGCTCGGGCGCGAGCGCAAGAATCTGGAATCGGTGGTTACGACCCTGGAAAAACTCGACCAGGACCTCAGGGATGCTCGCGAACTGTTCCAGATGGCGCGGTCCGAAAACGACGACGCCACCCTGAACGCAGTTGCCGGCGATGTCTCCGGCATGGAGAAGGTCGTTGCGGACATGGAGTTCCGCCGCATGTTCTCCAACCCTATGGATCCGAACAATTGCTTCCTTGACATCCAGTCCGGATCGGGCGGAACCGAGGCCCAGGACTGGGCGTCTATGCTGGAACGCATGTACCTCAAGTTCTGCGAGCGCCGCGGCTTCAAAGTCGAAGTGCTGGAGGAGTCCTCCGGAGAAGTGGCCGGAATCAAGAGTGCAACGTTCAAGGTTAACGGCGACTACGCCTACGGCACACTGCGCACCGAAACCGGCGTGCACCGCCTGGTGCGCAAATCTCCTTTTGATTCCAATGCGCGCCGCCATACCTCGTTCGCCAGCGTCTTCGTCTACCCGGAAGTGGACGACACAATCGAGATCGCGATCAACCCCGCCGATCTGCGCGTCGACACCTTTCGCGCAAGCGGTGCAGGCGGCCAGCATATCAACAAGACCGACTCGGCGATCCGCATCACCCATATGCCGACCGGCATCGTCGTGCAGTGCCAGAACGACCGCTCGCAGCACCGCAACCGCGCCGAGGCCATGTCAATGCTCAAAGCGCGCCTATATGAACTCGAGCTGCGCAAGCGCAATGAGGAAAAGCAGGCCATGGAGGATTCCAAGACCGATATCGCCTGGGGGCACCAGATCCGTTCTTACGTGCTCGACCAGTCGCGTATCAAGGACCTGCGTACCAACGTCGAGATCGGCAACACCCAGGCGGTGCTCGACGGCGCCCTCGATCCGTTCATCGAGGCCAGCCTGAAACAGGGAGTTTGACGCTGACAATGAACGAAAACAAAAATCAGCCGGATAGCAACCAGATCATAGAGGAGCGGCGAGTCAAGCTGCGCGAATTGCGTACGCATGGGAATGCTTTTCCCAATGATTTCCGCCGCCGCCATCTCGCCGGCGACTTGCATCGGGAAAACGGATCCAGTTCGAACGAGGAACTGGAGCCGCGGAAAGTCGAAGTGACGGTTGCCGGGCGGCTGATGCTCAAGCGCGTGATGGGCAAAGCGAGCTTCGCCACCCTTCAGGACATGTCCGGGCGCATCCAGATCTACGTCACAAACGACGTGACCGGCGAAGCAGCACACGCCGCATTCAAGCACTGGGATCTCGGTGACATCGTCGGCGCGACCGGCTCGCTTTTCAAGACCAAAACCGGCGAACTCACCGTCAAGGCAACCGCCGTGCGCCTGCTCGCCAAGTGCCTGCGGCCCTTGCCGGAAAAGTTCCACGGCCTGGCAGACCAGGAAAGCAAGTACCGCCAGCGCTATCTCGACCTGATCACGAACCCTGAAACGCAGCGCGTGTTCAAGACGCGCTCCCGGATGATCCAGGCGATGCGAGAGTTCTTTGTCGCGCACGGCTATCTCGAAGTTGAAACGCCGATGATGCAACCCATTCCAGGTGGCGCGGCGGCACGGCCATTCGTGACACATCACAACGCGCTCGATATGGACCTCTATCTGCGCGTCGCGCCCGAGCTTTACCTCAAGCGGCTGGTAGTAGGTGGAATCGAGAAAGTATTCGAGATCAACCGCAATTTTCGCAACGAAGGAATCTCGACCCGGCATAACCCCGAATTCACGATGCTGGAGTTCTATGAGGCTTTCCAGGATCACAATTATTTGATGGATCTCACCGAAGAACTGTTTCGGCAGATCGCACGGGAAGTGCTCGGCACGACCACGCTTAGTTATCAAGGCGAGAGTATTGAACTGGGCAAACCCTTCGATCGGCTGACCATGGCCGAAGCTATCGCCCGCTACAACCCGAAATACCCGCTTGTCGAGCTTGGAAAAACCGCGTACTTGCGTGCGGCGCTCGACGTTTTCAAAGTCGAGATCTTTCCCACTGACGGCCTGGGGATGCTGCAACTCAAGCTGTTCGAACAGACCACCGAAGACAAACTCATCCAGCCGACCTTCATCGTGGCTCATCCGACCGACGTCTCGCCCTTGGCCCGCCGCAACGACGCCGATCCGTCAGTCACCGACCGCTTCGAGCTGTTCATTACCGGCCGCGAGATAGCGAACGGGTTCTCGGAACTGAACGACCCGGAGGATCAGGCCGAACGGTTCTCGGAGCAGGCCAGAGCCAAGGAGGCCGGCGACGAGGAAGCCATGTACTACGACGCGGACTACGTGCGCGCGCTTGAGTATGGTCTGCCGCCCACTGCGGGCGAAGGCATCGGTATCGATCGCCTGGTGATGCTGTTTACAGACAGTCCTTCGATCCGGGACGTCATCCTGTTCCCGCAAATGCGCTCCGAGCAACAAACGTGAGTTCATCGAACGAACCCAAGGTGTTATGGCGGCCTTCGCGGGAGCGAATCGCCAAGTCGAATATCACGCGCTTTATCCATTTGATCAACCAGCGTTGGAATGCCGGGGTCAGAGACTCACAGCAACTCTACGGCTGGTCGGTGCAAGAACCTGAGCAGTTCTGGGCCGCAATCTGGGATTTTTGCGGCGTGGTGGCCGAGACTCGCGGCGAGCGGGTTCTGGTAGATGGCCACAAGATGCCTGGCGCACAGTGGTTTCCGGATGCACGCTTGAATTTTGCCGAAAACCTGCTGCGCCGGCGCGACGGCGAGACTGCGATGGTGTTCTGGGGCGAGGACAAGGTGCGCCGTCGGATGAGTTACGCCGAAGTGTACGACGCAGTTTCCCGCACAGTGCAGGCATTGTCGGCCGCTGGGGTGAAGGAAGGCGACCGGGTCGCGGCTTTCATGCCGAACATGCCCGAGACCATCATCTTCATGCTGGCTACCACCAGCCTCGGTGCGATCTGGTCGTCGTGTTCGCCTGATTTCGGCGCCCAAGGCGTCCTCGATCGCTTTGGACAGATCGGGCCTAAAGTGCTGTTCGCGGTCGAGGGCTACCATTACAACGGCAAGACCCACGACACGCTGCCGAGAATTGCGGAGATCGCAAGGAATCTTCCGACGCTGGCGCGCGCCGTGATCATCTCCTACACGCGGGAAAAACCCGACATATCCAGCATCAAGAACGCGGTGCATCTTGCCGACTTCGTCGGACCGTATCGCGGCGGTGAAATCGCGTTCCGGCGCCTCCCATTCAATCACCCTCTTCTCATCCTCTATTCCTCCGGCACCACCGGCGTGCCCAAATGCATCGTTCACGGTGCCGGCGGTACGCTGCTGCAACAGCTCAAGGAGCATCAGCTGCACACCGATTTGAAACGCGGCGACCGTCTGTTCTATTTCACAACATGCGGCTGGATGATGTGGAACTGGCTTGCGTCCGCCCTCGCGACCGGCGCCACGCTGCTTCTCTACGATGGCTCGCCATTCCATCCCGGCCCGAGAGTACTGTTCGATTTGGCCGACGAAGAGCGCATGACCGTGTTCGGTACTTCCGCTAAATACATTGACGCGTTAAAGAAAGCCGGTGCCAGCCCGATGGACACCCACGGGCTGGACTCGGTCGAGACCATCACCTCGACCGGTTCACCGCTGGTCCCGGAGGGATTCGACTACGTCTATCGCGCGATCAAGAAGGACGTTTTGCTATCCTCGATTTCAGGGGGAACGGACATCGCCTCCTGTTTCGTTCTCGGCGACCCGACCGCTTCAGTGTACCGCGGTGAAATCCAGTGCCGCGGCTTCGGCATGAACGTGAAGGTATTCGATGACGAGGGCAAAGGTGTCGTTGGGGCAAAGGGCGAGTTGGTATGTACTGCGCCATTTCCTTCGATGCCGATCTATTTCTGGAACGACGCCGACGGCGCCAAGTACCGCGCAGGGTACTTTGAGCGATTCCCGAATACCTGGTGCCATGGCGATTACATGGAACTGACCACGCGCGGCACCGCCATCATTTATGGGCGCTCGGATGCGACCCTCAATCCCGGCGGCGTTCGCATCGGCACCGCCGAGATCTATCGCCAAGTCGAACAACTCGATGAAGTGGTGGAAAGTCTGGTGATCGGCCAGGATTGGGACAACGACGTCCGGGTCGTACTGTTCGTGCGGCTGCGCGATGGATTGGAACTCAACGAAACCCTGGCGAAGAAAATCCGGGACCGGATCCGCCTCAACACCACCACGCGCCACGTCCCGGCAAAGATCGTCCAGGTAGGTGATATTCCTCGTACGAAGAGCGGCAAGATCGTCGAGCTCGCAGTGCGCAACGTGGTCCACGGCAACCCGGTGAAGAACCTTGAGGCGCTCGCCAATCCGGAAGCGTTGGAGCAGTACCGGGACAGGGCTGAACTCAGAAACTAGCGCCAAAACGGCACCGAAGACTGGGGGCTCGGGGTCCCGGATGCTCGAAGAGGAGTATTACCGTCCGGACATCCTTATGCAGACGGCGGCTCGGCGCCCTTCTTGTCACCAGAGTTTCCACCAGGCTTTGCTTTGACGAAGCTTGACGGCGGATTCCGGAAAATTCGTATCCAGCGTCCGCTTGGCGTCGTCGCGCAAATCGGCAAGTCCCATCTCGTCGTAGGCCTTGACCAATACCTGGAGGGCGCGTTCAATCGCCGGCGCCTTGGGGTAGTTGATCAGCGCATATTGCGCGCGGTTGACCGATGCGACATAGGCGCCACGCCTGAAGTAATACTCGGCCACGTTCACTTCTGCCGCGGCCAGCGCATTCAACAGGTAGTTCATGCGTGCGCGCGCATCGGGCGTGTACCGGCTTTGCGGAAAGCGCGAAATCAGTTCTCGAAACGCGTCGAATGCCTCCCTCGCTGCTTTCGGGTCGCGCTCCGTCATGTCTTTCTCGGCAACATAACCCATCACGCCCATGTCCTCGTTGAAGTTGATCCGCCCCTTCAGGTAGTACGCGTAATCGACATTCGGATGTTCGGGGTGCAACTTGATGAAACGGTCGCAGGCTGCCAGGGCCTGGGCGAGTTCTCCGTCCTTCCAGTAGGCATAGGCGCTTTCAATCTGTGCCATCTGCGCGTAGCGGCCATAGGGATAGCGCGATTCCAGTTTCTCGTAATAGCTGATCGCCTTCTGGTAATTCTTGCTGTCGAGTTCCTCGCGTGCGGCGCTGTATATCCGCTCGGGGCTCCAGTTCTTGGTTTCGTCGATCGGGTCCAGCGAACATCCAGTGGCCAGCAACAACGCAAGAATCGCTACACTACGTCTCATGACGGAATCCGCAACAAAATTGCCGAATTATATAGAAAACCCTACGTCTGACCTGAATCACCGCCTCGCCGTTCCCGCGCAATGCGCAGGCATGCGCCTCGATCAGGCGCTGGTTCGATTGTTGCCTGAATACTCGCGCAGCCGCCTCCAGGAATGGGTCCGCAACGGGCACGTGACCATGAACGGGGAACCTGCCTCCGTCAAGACGAAGGTATGGGGCGGGGAAACCATCGTCGTTGTCCCGCAGCCTGCCCCCGGTGATGCGTCCCACCTCCCCGAGGACATTCCGCTGCAAGTGGTTTTCGAAGACGACCAGATCCTGGTCATCGACAAGCCGGACGGCCTGGTGGTGCATCCTGGCAGCGGTAATTGGAGCGGCACATTGTTGAACGCCCTGCTCCGTCATGCACCACAGCTCTCCGGCGTCCCGCGAGCCGGCATCGTGCATCGACTCGACAAAGACACCAGCGGGCTGCTGGTGGTCGCCAAGACCATTCCCGCACAGGTCGATCTGGTGCGGCAATTGCTGGCACGTTCCGTTACCCGTGAGTACTGTGCGGTGGTGCATGGCGTGGTGGCGCGCGACGGTGTCGTCGAAGCACCGATAGGCCGCCACCCGGTAAGCCGCACCAGGATGGCGGTGGTGGCCAGGGGCAAGCCGGCCACCACGCACTTCGCGGTGCTGGAGCGCGGCACGTCCTGGTCATTGCTGCGCTGCCGCCTTGAAACGGGGCGAACACATCAGATTCGCGTGCACCTGCACTCGATTGGACATCCGTTGATCGGTGATCCGGTATATAGCCTGAGCAATCGCGCCACGGCCCTGCCCATGGAGGCGTTGGATTTTCCCCGCCAAGCGCTTCACGCCACCGTGCTCGCTCTCGTGCATCCGCAGACCGGCGAGACATTGAGATGGCGGGCGCCGACGCCCCCGGACATCGCACGATTGCTGTTGCTACTAAGAAATGCTTGAGCCGCCTCGCGACTGGATCATCCCGGACTGGCCGGCCCCAGCCAACGTGCGCACGCTTATCACCACCCGAAGCGGCGGCGTGAGCACGGGTCCTTTCGCAAGCATGAACCTGGGACATCGGATCGAAGAGGACACGCGCTCGTTGCGGGCCAATCGCGCATTGCTGCGAAAGTTTCTTCCTGCCGACCCCAAGTGGCTCCTGCAGGTACACGGCGCCAGGGTGGCGGATGCCGACGCTCTGCAGCAGCCGGTGGAAGCGGACGCCGCAGTCGCAAGGAACCCGGGTTCGGTGTGCGCGGTGATGGTGGCGGACTGCCTGCCGGTGCTGCTCACCGATCGCGACGGTAGCGTGGTCGCGGCAGCCCACGCAGGATGGCGCGGGCTTGCGGCGGGCGTGCTGGAAAATACGGTAGGCGCGATGGCTCGAGCTCCCCATGAACTGCTTGCCTACTTCGGTCCTGCCATCGGCCCCTCCGCCTTCGAGGTCGGCGCCGATGTCCGCGATGTATTCTTGGCACGAAGCGCGGATGCAGCGTCTGCATTCGCAGCCCACAAACCAGGCAAATGGCTGGCCGATCTATTCGAGCTCGCTCGGCAGGCTCTTCGCGCAACCGGGGTGACGCAGATATATGGCGGCGGTCTCTGCACTTACTCGGACCGGGGGCGTTTTTTCTCCCACCGGCGCGACAAGGTGACCGGTAGGATGGCGGCACTGATCTGGCTCAACGATTGAAGGCGTGCCGGCCCGGCTATACTTTCCGGCAGTCAATCCCTCGTCTTTTTCGTTTTCGTTCATGTCAACCCTTGCCTGGATTGTTGCTGCGACCATCGTCGGCGCGGTTCTTAGCGTACTGACTGCGGCCGCGTTCGCGCTGCGCGCTTCCCCGACTCGCATCCCGATGCTGATTAGCTACGCCATCGGTGCCCTGCTCGGCGCGGTGTTCCTCGAAATCCTGCCGCATGCAATCGAGCAAGCCCCGAGCGTGCACAGGCTCACTGCGGTGATCCTGTTCGGTATCCTTCTGTTTTTCGTACTCGAGAAACTGGTTCTATGGCGCCACTGTCACGCCGAGGAATGCGAAGCGCACGATCATCACGCCGATCCCAACGATCACGGCCGCAGCGGCACGATGATCATGATCGGCGATACGATGCACAACTTTGTAGATGGCATTCTGATCGCCGCCGCGTTCATGGCCGACATCGGGCTGGGTATCGTCACCGCCGTGGCCATCATCGCCCACGAAATTCCGCAAGAAGTCGGCGATTTTCTGATCCTGCTGCATTCCGGTTTCAGCCGGACACGCGCGTTCGTCTTCAATCTGACCTCCAGCCTCGCCACGCTCATCGGCGGTTTGCTTACATACTTCGCACTGCAGCCGATGCAACAGTGGATTCCGGCACTGCTCGGACTGGCGGTGGCCAGTATGCTCTACGTTTCGGTGGCCGACCTGATCCCGGGACTGCACAGGCGACCGGAACTGCGCGCCACGCTCGAGCAAGTATCGCTCATATCGCTGGGCATCGGTTCGATCGCGCTCGTTGGCTTCCTGTCAAGAAGCCATGGTTAATTACACGGTGCGTACGCAGCGGCGTACGCAACTTGACTTGACTGGAGGTGCGGTCAAGAATCCTTAACGTGTTGTGACCTCTCCTTCCGGCGTCCACCGGGACATGAACCTACCTGCAGAATCCGCTCCCGGCGTCTATCAGGAACTCGCCAAAGCCAATCAGGCACTGGTCGACGATTTCCTGCGCCAGCTTCCTTCCTCCGGCCGCCCCGAATTCGTCGAACTGATGCGCGCCACGGCGTTCGGCACCGATGCGCAGCGCGCGAAGATACTCTCGCTCCAGGAACGGCTCTATCGGGAGCACCTCGCACTCTGGAGCAACTTGCTCGGCGGCGGCAACGACACCAACCCGGATGTTGCCACTGCCGGTGATCACCGTTTCGACGCGCCGGAATGGAGCGAGTTGCCTTTCTTCCGCTATCTGCGGCAGGCTTACTTGATGAATGCGCGGTTCCTCAACGAACTCGGGGAACTCGCCGCGCTCGACAGTCACGCAAAACGGCAGCTGCAGTTCGTACTGCGCCAGTTCGTGGACGCGATTGCACCGACCAATTTCGCGGCGACCAATCCTGAAGTCATCAGGATAGCCAACGAGAGTCAGGGCAAGAGCCTCTCGCAAGGGATGAATCTGCTCGCAGCAGACCTCGCGCGTGGGCGCATTTCCATGAGCGACGAACGGGCTTTCGAAGTCGGCCGTAACCTCGCAGTCACACCCGGCGCGGTGGTTTCAGAGAACCGGGTGATGCAGCTAATCCAGTACGCGCCGTCCACCCAGCAGGTTTTCGAACGGCCGTTGCTCATCGTGCCGCCGTTCATCAACAAGTACTACATCCTCGACCTGCAGCCCGAGAATTCCTTCGTGCGCTACTGCGTCGGGCAGGGCTTCACGACCTTCATCGTCTCCTGGCGAAATATCCCGCCAGAACTCGGATATCTCACGTGGGACGACTATGTCCGCGACGGGGTATTGGCCCCGCTCGATGTGGTTCGCGCGATCACCGGCGCCGGACAGATCAACACGCTGGGTTTCTGTGTCGGCGGTACCCTGCTTGCAACTGCGCTCGCAGTCATGGCGCAGAAGAACGCTGGCTCGGTTTGCTCGCTCACGTTGCTTGCCTCGATGCTGGACTATTCCGATACCGGCGACATCAGCGTCTTCGTAGACCGGGAATTCGTCGAACGCGCCGAGCTGGAATTTCGAGATAGCGGCTCAATGCCCGGAAGTCGGCTCGCCGCGACCTTTGCGATGCTGCGCGCAAATGAACTGGTGTGGCATTTCATGATCAATAACTATCTGAAAGGCAAGGAACCGAAACCTTTCGATCTGCTCTACTGGAATGCCGATGGAGCCAACCTGCCGGGCCGCCTCTACACCTATTACCTACGCAACATGTACCTGGAGAACAATCTAAGGATTCCCGGTAAACTCGATGCGTGCGGCGTGCCCGTGGATTTGGGCAGAATCGGCGTGCCGGCCTTCGTGCTGGCCACCCGCGAAGATCACATCGTTCCCTGGAAGACCGCGCACCTGAGCGCCGCATTGCTGGGTGGAGACACCGAATTTGTTCTCGGCGCGAGCGGACACGTGGCAGGCATCATCAACCCGGCAGCGAAGAAGCGCCGTCGACACTATTGGACCAACTCCGCGGCGGCGCTGGACGCGGACGCCTGGTTTGCCGGGGCAGCGCAACAACCCGGAAGCTGGTGGCCGCATTGGGCAAGCTGGCTGCGTAAGAAATCCGGCCAGAAAGCGCCCGCACCCGCTGCCTTGGGGAACACGCGATTTCCCGCAATCGAGGCGGCACCGGGGCGGTACGTTAAGCAAAAACTACCTTGAGAGCGCGGGCGCTGCGGCGCAGATGACTCAAGAAATATGGGGACCACAGCCATGGCAAAACGAAACGTCCTGGTGACGGGGGGCATGGGCGGACTCGGCGAGTCCATCTGCACCAAGATGGCGGACCAAGGCTACACCGTCGTCACCACCTATTCGCCCGGCAACAAGACTTCAAAGGATTGGCTTGGGGTAATGAAAAACCGCGGGTACGGCTTTCAGGCATATCCGGCCGACGTCACGGACTTCGATTCTTGCGCCACCTGCGTCAAACGTGTCACGGCGGAAGTCGGCCCCGTTGATGTGCTAGTCAACAATGCCGGTATTACCCGCGACATGACCTTCAAGAAGATGACCAAGGCCGATTGGGACGCAGTAATCCGCACGAATCTGGATAGCGTCTTCAACATGACCAAACAGGTGCTCGACGGCATGGTGGAGCGGAACTGGGGCCGCGTAATCAACGTGTCATCCGTCAACGGCCAGAAAGGCGCATTCGGCCAGACCAATTACTCCGCGGCCAAGGCCGGCATGCACGGTTTCACCAAGGCGCTGTCGTACGAAGTTGCGAAAAAGGGTGTGACCGTGAATACCATCTCGCCGGGTTATATCGGCACCAAAATGGTGACAGCGATCCCACAGGAGATCCTCGACTCCAAAATCGTGCCGCAGATTCCATTGGGACGACTGGGGACGCCGGAGGAAGTCGCCGGCCTCATCATCTACCTGGCGTCGGATGAAGCCGCCTTTGTCACTGGCGCCAACATATCGATCAACGGCGGCCAACACATGTCGTAGAACATGGCGCTGGAGAGACGACCTTTGCGCCTCGCCTACAACCATTTCGCTCTTAATTTTTTAGATTCAGAGTGCCGTATAACCCTTAGTCAAAACAGGTTATTTTTTGCAGTCGACATGCTTTGGCCTCATTCTGGGTGCTTCTCGTGTGCCGTACTGCGTCAATTTTCTGCCGTTTTTACGCACCACGAAAGGGCAAAAAAAACCCCGGTGGGGTTACCCGCCGGGGTGAACCTTTACCAAAGGAAAACCTTTAGATAAAGGGGGAGGAGCCTTGGATTCTTTACCTTACGGCGCCATTCACGGCCTCCGCCGTCGCCGTCGCGGCCGCCCTGACGTTGGCATCCGCGTATCCGGCCGCCTGCTTCGCGGCCTTCGAAATCCCTTCGATCATTGCTTGGGCATTGGCCATCGCCGAACTTGTTGCAGAAGCAGCTGCTTCCGACTGGCCAACCGGGGAGGATTTCAACGCCACCTCAACCCAATCCCGCACATCCTGTCCACATAGAAGCAAGCTCTGTTCCAGCAATTCGCCAATTTCACGCTGGGCGTTGGATGTGATCTCGTACACGTTGCTCGAATACCCCAGAACCTTCCCGGCTCCGGCCCGCGCTTGGTTGGCGTTCCACTGGTTGAATTGGTCGATTTCGCTCACGGAAGCCAATGTCTTGACGCTAGCGGCGCCCTCCTGGAATAGCATTTTCGCTGCCTCGATGTTGAGCCGGGTCAGCTTCTCGATGCCGTCGAACATGATCTGCATCGCCTGAAACGCAGTCTCGACGTGCTTCTTGTTCAGCGCAAAAATTTGCTCAGTCACCCTGGTTACTCCTCAACATTCTGATTAATAATTGTAAAGCTTGAGACCCGAGATCGTCATGAGTTTCTATTGCTGCGATGCAATAGACGAATCTTAGGAGCCATGCCGTGCGCTGTCAACTTTTTTACGGCAGTGCATAAACATTGGAAAACCTAATTTTCAAAAGGTTATAATTTGCCTCTCGCGCGCCGCGACAGAGCGGGCACCGTCGTCAATCCGAACGCCTTCGGGGAATTTTCCGGACTGCACAAAAAATGACTGAAGAGATCCGCCTCATAAAAAAATATCCGAATCGTCGGCTTTACGACACGGCGACCAGCAGTTACATCACACTCGCCGACGTGAAGCAACTCGTTCTCGAACAAGTCATCTTCAAAGTCATGGATGCCAAGAGCGAGGAAGACCTCACCCGCAGCATTCTGTTGCAGATCATTCTCGAGGAAGAAAGCGCCGGCGCGCCGATGTTCACTTCCGACATGCTGTCGCAGATCATCCGCTTCTACGGAAACGCAATGCAGGGAATGATGGGCAGTTATCTAGAGAAAAACATCCAAACCTTCATAGAGATCCAGCGCCGCCTGCAGGAACAGAGCATGCCCAAATTCGGGGACAATCCGATGCTCAATGCTGAAGCCTGGAGCCAGTTCGTAAAGATGCAGGGCCCGACGATCCAGGGACTGATGTCGAGTTACCTCGAGCAAAGCGCCAACACTTTCCTCGACATGCAACAGCAACTCCAGAAACAGGCACGTTCGATCTTCGGCAACTTCCCCTTCGGCAACTTCGGCGCGCAAGCGTCAGACAGCAAACCGGAAGCGCCCGTCCCCGACACCGAAAGCTTCAAGCAACCTCAGAAAAAGACCGGCTGAAGCCCCAATCTATTGCGAGAGCGGCGCGGGGTCGGTGGTCCCGCGCCGTTTTTCATCCCAGCCAACGTCGCATGACCGCAATCAAGTCTCGCAAGTCCTCTGCAGAACCGTCCACGGTAGGTTTCGTTTCGCTGGGATGTCCGAAAGCGCTGGTTGATTCCGAGCGCATCCTCACGCAGCTTCGTGCCGAGGGATATCTGATCTCCCCCACCTACCGCGACGCCGATCTCGTCATCGTCAATACCTGCGGCTTCATCAGTGCCGCTGTCGAGGAATCGCTGGACGCGATCGGTGAAGCGCTCACGGAAAACGGCAAGGTCATCGTCACCGGTTGTCTGGGTGCCAAGGGCAGCGTGGTCAAAGACGCGCATCCGCGGGTACTGGCTATCACCGGCCCGCACGCCACCGAGGAAGTCATGAGCGCGGTGCACATGCACCTGCCCAAGCCTCACGATCCTTTCCTAGATCTCGTGCCGCCGCAGGGCATCAAACTTACGCCAAAGCACTTCGCGTATCTGAAGATCGCCGAGGGCTGCAACCATCGTTGCACTTTCTGCATCATCCCCTCGATGCGCGGTGACCTGGTCAGTCGCCCCGTGGGCGAAGTCATGCAGGAAGCCGAGAATCTGGTTAGAGCCGGAGTCAAGGAACTGCTAGTGATCTCGCAGGACACCAGTGCCTACGGAGTGGATGTCCGCTACCGCACAGGGTTCTGGGGCGGGCGCCCGCTCAAAACGCGCATGACCGAACTCACGCGCGCGCTCGGCGATCTCGGCGTGTGGGTGCGGCTGCATTACGTCTACCCTTACCCACACGTCGACGAAATCGTTCCGCTGATGGCGGAAGGCAAGGTACTGCCCTACCTCGACGTACCGTTCCAGCACGCGAGCCCCCGCATCCTCAAGCTCATGAAGCGTCCGGCAAATACCGAAAGTAATCTCGAACGCATCCGCGCGTGGCGCGAAATCTGTCCAGCGATCACTATCCGCAGCACGTTCATTGCTGGTTTTCCCGGGGAAACCGAAACGGAATTCGAAGACCTGTTGAAGTTTCTGGAGGAGGCACAACTCGATCGCGTTGGCTGCTTCGCCTATTCGCCGGTGGACGGCGCGGCCGCCAATTCCCTGCCCGACCCCGTTCCGCAGGAAGTGAGGGAACAACGCCGCGCCCGTTTCATGGCGGCCCAGGAGAAAATCAGCGCGCGCCGATTGCAGCAGAAAATCGGCAAGACCATTGCGGTCCTGATCGACGAGTCTGGCGAAAAAGGTGCAGTCGGCCGCTCGAGCGCCGATGCGCCCGAGATCGACGGCTTGGTGCACATCAGGAAGGCCAAGGGTCTCAATCCGGGCGAATTCGTTCAAGTGCGCATCACCCGCAGCGACACCCACGACCTTTACGGCGAGATCGCCGCATAGTCGTGATTCAGCGGCTGAAAAATTGGGCCGCGACCCTCAAGCGCGAGGTCATGACGCTGTGGGCACTGGCGTTGCGGGGTGCCTTTGTTCTGCTCGTTTGACCGGCTTACTTCTAGAAGTGACTCAGGCGATCACCGCACCGCGGCCACATCGTCAGCGATGCTCTTGTAGAAGTCCCGCACCTCGCCGAGATCCCGGGTGCGCTTCATCGGCGGAAGACTGCGCCAGATACGCTTGCCGTAGTGTTTGGAAATCAGGCGCGGATCGCAAATCATCAGCACGCCGCGATCGTTCTCGTCACGAATCAACCTGCCTGAGCCCTGCTTGAGCGTGATGACTGCCTGCGGAACCTGGTATTCCATAAAGGCGTTCCTCCCCTCGCTGTTCATTTTCTCGATGCGGGCCGCTAACACCGGATCGTCAGGAGGCGCGAAAGGCAACCGGTCGATAATAACCAGCGACAACGCTTCGCCTTTGACGTCCACGCCTTCCCAGAACGAAGCGCTCCCCAATAGTACGGCGTTGCCCAGCTTGCGGAAGCGCTCCAGCAATTCGGTCCGTGAGCCCTCTCCTTGCATCAGCAACGGATACGACATGCCCATGCGCTTCATTCCGGTCTCCATCAACTCTCGCGCCTCGCGCATAGCCCTGAGGCTCGTGAAGAGGAAGAAGGTCCGCCCTTCCGAAGACTCGATCACCGGCAGCGCCGCATCCACCACCGCGCGGGTGTATCTCTCCGAATTCGGTTCCGGAAGTTTCTCGGGGACATAAAGCAGCGCCTGATTCTGGTAGTCGAAAGGGCTTTCCCAGAATGCGGTGACAGCCTCGTCCAAGCCCATTTCGTGCTGGTAGTGGGAGAAGTCGCCGCCCACCGATAGCGTCGCGGATGTGAAGATCCACGCGCGCGGATTGCCGCTGATTTGGCGATGGAAGATGTCTGCGATCGAGAGCGGTGTTGCGTTCACGTGCACAGAATTTGCAAACACCTCGACCCAGCGCACCCGTTCGTGGTCCTCTTGCTGTTGCCATCGACCGAGACAGTCCAGCATCTCGATTGCCCGAATCCAGCAGTTGCGCAGCCCCTCGGAGCGATCGGCCTGTGATTCGAGTACCCCGGCAAGCTCGCCGAGCCGTGTCACCGCCACGTTGAGCGCCTCGGTAAAGTCACGGTTCGCCGTGGCCTGTGCGTAGGTCTGGCGGCCGAGGTCCTCGCGCACCTGCAACCGCAAATCCCGCGCCGCTTTTTCAAGTTGCGCAGCAGCATCCGGCAACGCCGGATTGTCCTTTGCCGAAGCGGCGGTCTCCATGCGGGTGTCACGTCCCAACTCGATGAGTTGATGGGTGGACACGGTCTCGCCGAAAAACAGACTGGCAGTCTCGGGGAGTTGATGCGCCTCGTCGAAGATCACGGTATTGCACGCGGGCAGCAGTTCCGCCACGCCCTCGTCGCGCAAGACCACATCCGCAAAAAACAAATGATGATTCACCACCACCACGTCCGCTTCCATCGCCTGCTTGCGCGCCTCCATCACAAAGCACTGTTTGTAGTTCGGGCAATCGCCGCCCAGACAGTTCTCGCGTGTCGAAGTCACCTGTGGCCAGACGGTAGCGTCCTCGGGGACCGAGGCAAGACCGCTGCGATCGCCGGTCTTGCTGGTCTTGGCATACGATTCAATGCGCGCCAGATACACGACGTCGTCGCGGTTCAGGAAGCGGCCGTCGTTCTTGGCGCGTTCCAGATGGTAGTGGCACACGTAATTCGCCCTCCCCTTCAGAAGCGCAACCGTCACAGGCGCCTGCAGCGCGTTGCGCACCATCGGGATGTCGCGGCTGAACAACTGGTCCTGCAGGGTCTTGGTGCCGGTCGAGATAATGACCTTGCCGCCCTGGGCGAGCGCCGGTGCCAGGTAGGCGAACGTCTTGCCGGTCCCAGTGCCGGCCTCGGCGATCAGGACACTGCGCTTTTCGATCGCGTGCTCGACCGCTTGCGCCATCTCCACTTGTTGCGGACGCAGGCGGTAGGAAGGGATGGCCGAGGCAAGTGGACCGGAATCGGAAAAGAAATATGTGAGTTGCAGTTCCGTATCCCTCAGACCGCGCCTGACGGGCCGACACAACTGCCCGCCCGCCGCGCTCAAGAACGTCAGTGTAGATCATCGGCGAGCGGACGTCAGAGTGCCGGAGCAATTCCCTCCCATCGGGCAAGTGAGGAAATATTCCCAGCATTGTTGCCCGGAGTTTCGTATGCTTGCGGTCTGTTACGGACAGGAGATCACGTCATGGCGACTCCGCACCGGAAAGGCTCGCCGCAGCATTGGATCGTTCGATTTTTGCCGTTGGAAACGCTGAAGCAAGCCGAAAACCTCGCTATCAGATTCCAGGAAGTGGAGGGGTTTCGTCTCTATGTAGTCGAACGGAAGAGGCTTGTGATTCCGGCGGTCTTGTTCATTGTCCTCATCGGCGTTGCATGTGCCGCTGGGACCGTCGTCTTTCTTGCTGGAGCGCACGGACTGCTTACGCTCCTGGCTTTGCTTCTGGCACCGCTGATCCTGATCGGCAGCCTGTTCGTTCAGATGTATGTGTTTTTCTCCTGGTTGGAAAACCGGTCCCTGGCCCTAGCGCTCGGTCATCGCACCAAGCCGGCGAAGGGAACGGTTGCCGCGTGGCTATCAAGAAAGTTGGACGCGGACATGGGGACATTTCCGCCCGTGCCGTGGATCCTGGCAACAGTTTTCCTCGTTGCACCGCTGGCGATGCTGGCTTATTTCGCGTTCAACGTCGCAATGGTACTGGTCGTACTCGCGATCCTGGCGCCCATCGTGTATGCGCGGTTTGATCGATGACTGCGCGCGCCGGCCATTTTTCTGCGCAGCAAGATTCCATGCTTTCTGGTGAAGTCCGCCGATCCATGTCAGGCGTAACTACACTGCGTTCACATATCGACCACATAGTCCTCACCGCGCCGTCGCTTGAGATCGGCGTGGCGTACGTGCGGGACGCCCTCGGCGTGACACCTGAAACCGGGGGCAAACATCCGCGCATGGGGACTCATAACTGCCTGCTCAGGCTCGGGGATAGCTTGTATCTTGAAGTCATCTCGATTGATCCCGCCGCGGGAAATCCCGATCGCCAGCGCTGGTTCCAGCTCGATCTGGAACGCTCGAACGCGGCACCGCGCCTGGCAACCTGGATCAGCCGAACCAACGACATTTGCGCCGCGACGGCCGCGGCGATGGTTCCCTTGGGCAATATTGAAGCAATGAGCCGTGGGCCGTTCAAATGGCACATCACCGTTCCCGCAAACGGGACACTGCCTCTCGACGGTGTCGCACCAACGCTCATCGAATGGGAACCGGATTCGCATCCTGCAGAAACGCTCAAGGATTTCGGGTGCGCACTTGTGAGACTCGAAGGATTTCATAGACAGAGTGCGGAAATCCTGAACATGTTGCAATCGATTGGCTTTCAGGGGCCATTCACCGTTTCCCCGATTTCGCCGGAAGAATCCCCACGTCTCGTCGCCTATGTTCAAACACCGGCTGGAATGCGCCAACTACGTACGCCGTGAAATCCAAGCGTTGTGCCTGCTCGGTGACGGCTGCGTTGTTCGTACTGTGGGAAAGCGGATGCGCCACGCATGATCTTTCGCGCAACATCTACGAGGGCGTCAAGACTCATGAGGAAAGTCAGAGATCCACGCCTCTCGAGAAACCCGGCACGTCGCCGAGCTACGAAGAATACGATCGGGAACGGCGAGTCCTCTCGCCGGGTAACCCTGAGTAGAGCGCAACGGCTGGCTGGACAGATACCGAAAGGCGTGCCGGCGCGCGCGAGTCCCCTGTTCGACCCGCAGCGCCCCTGTCGGCGTGTCGCAAAGTTCACGGGATTCGGCATCTCCGCTAGTCCGACGCGTCAGATGAAAACGATGACCGAGTCCGGCAAGTTCTTGCCGCGACGATGAGCGCCGACGAACGCGCCATGCAACCCGTGGACTTGGCAGAGATTCTCTTGGTGTACGACCGGGAATGCCCGGTGTGCGATGCCTATTGCCGCATGGCTCGCATCCGCCAGTCCGCGGGCGTACTGCGCCTGGTCAACGCGCGCGACCCGGGCGGGATCATGGACGAGATCACTGCAGCAGAACTCGATATCGACGAAGGCATGGTCCTCAAGGTCGGCAACACCCTGTACTACGGCGCCGAGGCCATCCACGTCCTGTCGTTGATGAGCAGCCGCTCGGGCGTCTTCAACCGACTCACCTATTGGACGTTCCGCTCGAAGAGCCTGTCCGCCGTCGTTTACCCGTTGTTTCGATTCTTCCGTAACCTGCTTCTCAAGCTCCTGCGCAAGTCTCGGATTAACAACTTGAGGCTCCCGCGCCGCGACTGGTTCTAGGGTTTCATCCGGCCGGTGCTTGCGTATCGAGGGAGCATCCGGATACTCTGTGTCCGCCCGAAATTCAGAGAAAGGGGATTTGGTGACATCGCCGCGTATCGACGAGCACCGCAAGGCAGCCACCCGCGCCGGATTGAGTTATGTCACGGACGGCTTGACAGGAATCACCCGACGGCGGGCCGGCAGGGGTTGGATTTTCTTTGCCCCGGACGGCACGCGTATCAGCGATCCGGCGCAGCGCAAGCGCATCACTTCTCTGGTGATACCGCCGGCATGGACCGACGTCTGGATTTGCCCGGATCCCAACGGCCATATCCAGGCCACCGCGCGCGACGCGCGAGGTCGCAAGCAATATCGCTATCACCCGTCTTACCGCGAAGCACGCGACAAGTCGAAGTTTCGCCGCATCCTGGAATTCAGCGAGGTTCTGCCGGATATCCGAGATCGCGTGGAGCGCGACCTTCGAGCCCGCGACCTGTCGCGTCGCCAGATCCTCGCCACCGTCGTGCAACTGCTGGATCGGACATTGATTCGGGTGGGCAACGACGAGTACGCGCGCGAAAACCGTTCCTTCGGGCTTACTACTCTGCGCGGACGCCACGTTCAGATCAAGGGCGCGACGCTGCGATTCAGCTTTCGCGGCAAGAGCGGCATCCAGCATGATGTGGCGATCACCGATCGCCGCCTCGCCCGAATAGTCCAGCAGTGCCAGGACTTGCCCGGACAGGAATTGTTCAAGTTCCTCGACGCCGCCGGGAAGCGCCAGTCCGTCGCCTCCGACGACGTCAATGCCTATCTGCGGGTGATCACCGGGCGCGATATCACCGCCAAGGATTTCCGTACCTGGGCGGGCACAATGCTGGCGGCCCGGGAATTGCACGCCGCTGGGACGGCATCAAGCCAGCGCGTGAAGGAAAAGAACATAGTGCGCGCCATTGACGTTGTGGCCGAGCGGCTGGGCAATACCCGCTCCGTGTGCCGGAAGTATTACGTGCATCCCGCGTTGTTGCATGCCTACCAACAGGGCCGCACCGCGCCATTGCCGTTGCCGGCGGGACCGCCGCGGCCACGCAAGCGTCGTGACACACCCGCGCCGGCGCTGCGTCAGGAAGAAGTCGCGGTGCTGCAGTTCCTGCAGGAGGAAGCGCCGGTTTTCCTGACGGAAGGACCTTGACGCCAAGGTCATGTTAAAGACGGATTTCAGCGAGCCTCTTTTTTTCCGCAAGTTGCGCTCATATTCCCGGATTTCGGCCGGCTGGAATCACCCGAATTTTTCATCCAGACAAATCCGAATCCCTGCTATCGTATTCAACACACAAGCATGTTTACGCGCATCAACTTTCTACTCGGCTTCGGCGTGCTGGTCGCCATCGGCTTCTACTTTGCGGGCAATTACCTGGTGGTGTTGCCGCTTTCGATCATCGCGCCGAATTGGGTCAAGCCGATAGCCGGTGTGGCAGTTCTGATCAGCCTCGCGCTTACCGTGCATATTCTATCGAGTGTGATGGACGGCATGATGGGCGTGGCCAGTTACACGGATGGCGACCGTCCCGGCGCGTTCGCGCTCACCAGCCAGGCTGCAATCGTCTGCGGGCACGCCAGCATGGCATACATCGCGGTAGCCTACTTTTCCAGGGAGAAACGCGTCACCGAGTTGCAATTGCTCGTTGTCGCGGCGCTGTATACGGTCGGAATCCTCATCGCGATCCAGGAATGGCGCCGACGCAACGCCGAGGCGCGCCGATCCCAGGCGACGAAATGACCAATTTTCCGTCGCGCGAAACAAAAGCAATCCCCACTGCCGTGCGGCTTTGGGTCACAGCACAAGGAGAAAGATCGTGGTAGGCAACGCGTACACCGGCGGCTGTCTGTGCGGGCGCATCCGTTATCGGGCGAGCGGCAAACCCTCCGACGAAACCCATTGTCACTGCGTAACATGCCGGCGCGCGAGCGGTGCGGCATTCGTTTCCTGGGCTACTTTCAAGACTGCCGATTTTGCCTTCACAAAGACCAAACCCGCGCGATTCGATTCTTCAGATATCGCGTTTCGCCAGTTCTGCCCGAGTTGCGGGACTCAACTGACCTTCCAGTTCCACAAATCGCCTCAAAAGATCGACGTCACGCTCGCCAGCCTGGATGACCCCGGAGCCATCACGCCGGTGGACCACATCTGGACCAAGCGGCAGATACCCTGGATCAAACTGGAGGACGGACTCCCGCGGCACGTGGAAAGCAGGCCGTCAGAGGACAAGTGAATCACCCGGCCAGACTCCTGACCATCGGCCACTCGACGCTTGCCGCCGCTGCGTTCATGACAATGCTCACGGCGCACGGCGTCGAGTTGATTGCGGACGTGCGCCGCTTCCCTGCTTCCCGCCGTCATCCGCAATTCCATCGCGAAGCGCTGGCGGAAATGCTTGTAACGCACGGTTCCGCATATCTGCATTTGCCGGAGCTGGGTGGACGTCGAGAGCCGAAACCCGATTCCCCCAACACCGCGTGGCGCGAGGCGGGATTTCGGGGCTACGCAGACCATATGGAAACAGCAGAATTCCGTCGGGGTATTACGCGCCTGCTAGAAGCCGCACGGGCACGGCCAACCGCGATCATGTGCGCGGAGAAGTCCTGGCGCAATTGCCACCGTGGGCTGATTGCCGACCATCTCAAAGCGTCGGCGATCGAGGTCATTCACATCCTCGATGCGGCCGCTACCGAACCGCATCCATGGACAGCTCCCGCGCGGCTGATCCACGGCAGGCTCACTTACACCACACCTGGAATCGACCAGCAAGAACTGCTTTTCTGAGGAAGCAATGAGCGAAAAGACCCGCTGCCAATGGGCAACAGGCGGCAACAAACTTTACTTTGACTACCACGACTACGAATGGGGCCTACCGCAACACGACGACCGGGTGCTGTTCGAGTTCCTGATCCTGGAGGGTGCGCAAGCCGGACTTTCGTGGTCCACCATACTTAACAAGCGTGAAGGCTATCGCAAGGCTTTCAGCGGATTCGATCCTGAAAAGGTTGCGCGCTACGACCAGGCAAGGATCAACAAGCTGCTGCAGGACTCCGCGATTGTGCGCAATCGGCTCAAAGTCGAGTCCGCGGTTGTCAATGCCCGCGCTTTCCTTGAGGTACAGCAGGAGTTCGGCAGCTTCGACGCATACATCTGGCAGTTCACCGGCGGCAAACCCATCAACAATTCATGGAAAGCCATGAAGCAGGTGCCCGCCAGCACGAAGGTGTCCGATACCATGAGCAAGGATCTCAAGACCCGCGGCTTCAAGTTTGTCGGCAGCACCATCATGTATGCGCACATGCAGGCCACCGGCATGGTGAATGACCATACGGTCGACTGTTTCCGATGGAAGCAGGTGCAGGAGTAAGGGACGAAAATCGGTGAAGGCGTGAAGATTGAATGAGTGAAGGATGAAAGACAAATGACGATGAAACCGGAGAGGAACTACACTATTTCGAACGATGCGCGCAGGGTAAGCATTGCAGACGCCCTTGATGCCGTGTCGAAGATCCGCGAAGGTATTCCGTCCGCATTCTGTTTCGAACATGGCACTTTGCAGGTGAAAATGTATCGCCCTGCCGGGCAGGATCCGCAGAAGCCACACAGCCGCGATGAAATTTACGTGATCGCGCACGGCTCGGGCTGGTTCCTCAACAGCACCGACCGGCACCCCTTTCAGAAAGGAGATGTAATTTTCGTCCCATCGGGTGTCGAGCATCGCTTCGTCGAGTTCACTGACGATTTCTGTACCTGGGTGATGTTCTATGGTCCCGAGGGAGGCGAAAAACCTTAGTTACAGAATCCGCACAGGACACAAAGAAACTTCAAATCGAAGGTATTAGGAAAGATCCAGGTTTTGGCACAAGACAGTTCCAAGGCGGACTTCTGGGAAAGCCGCTACCGCGACCACGTGATTCCATGGGATGCAGGCAAGGTACCTGCGGCATTGCAGGAATATCTGCCCAGGATTCGCAAGGGTGGGCGTGTGCTGATTCCGGGATGCGGATCGGCGTACGAGGCGGGTCATCTTGCCGAGAACGGTTTCGACGTCCTGGCGATCGACTTCAGCCCCGCCGCAGTAGAACTGGGGAAGAGGAACTTCCCCCGTTTCAGCGACGTCGTCAGGATTGCCGACTTCTTCGACTTCGACAGTGGCATGCCCTACGACCTGGTCTACGAGCGGGCTTTCTTATGCGCACTGCCCGCGCAAATGTGGCCGCAATACGCAGCGCGAGTGGCGCAGCTACTACGGCCGAACGGAGAACTTGCAGGATTCTTTTTTCTCAAGGAAACCGAAAAAGGTCCGCCTTTCGGCACGAGCCCTCATGCTCTACACGCGCTCCTCGACCCATACTTCGAGTTGGTCGAAAACAAGGCCGTCACAGACTCGATCCCGGTATTTCAGGGCTCCGAGCGCTGGCAGGTTTGGCGGAAACGTTAACACCAAACTGGTCGAAGAGTTACTTGGACGGCCCGGCGGCAATTCGTGCCCGCTGCTCGGACGTCAGCAAGCTTTCGTCGCAGCCCAGAATCGCGCTGACACACAGAAACAGGTTCACGGCCAGATTCCGGCGTGTGACAAGATCGCGCTGCTCGGAGGAGAGATCATCCGGATTGCATCCGACCAGCGTGCCGACCGTGTTCATGCAACCAGAGAAGTTTCGCTGCGCGTACGCCTCCCGCACTGAGGCAAGTTGTGTCTGGCTCAACATCGTTTCGTTGCAGCGGGTAAGCCCACCCAGACAAGCGTCGAAGTTGCGGAGCCGATCCGCTTGCCAAACCTCAATGCGCTGTTCAGCGGTCAGCGTTTTTTCGCGGCATGCAGCATCTCCCCGGATACAGGCCTGGAAGTTCAACTGCGAAACGGTGATACGAACCTGGTGCTGTTCCTGCTCGCTCAGGAAGGCGGGGTTGCAGCGCATGCCCGCCAAGCAATCCTTGAAATGCTGCTGACTCTTCAAGTCGAACAAGTGCCTTTGCTCCCCAGCAGTCAGCAACGACTCGTCGCAGGAGCGCTCGTTTGCGGCACAGCGATCGAAATTGACTTTTTGTGCGCTGGTCGTAGTACAGGCAACCAACCCCAGCAGGATCAGGCCGGACACCAACCGAGCCAGGTCGTGCGTCGAGCAACGTTCGATGGCAAGGTTGCGCATCACGATACCGCAGACAACAGATTGGCGTCACGCACCAGGACCCACGAGCCATTCGGCTGTTTGCGAAAAATAGACAGGCTGTTGCCCGCGCGAACTGTCGTGTCGCCACCTGTACGAGAAATGACGCGTACCTTCAGCGTGGTCCAGCAGTACGCCAGGCTTCGGGAAACTTCGATGTCCTGGACCTCGCCCGTTGATTCGATGCGGTGCTGGGTAAGCAGATCGCGAAGACCGCGCTCGAACGAATCTCGTCCCTTCAGTGGCGGTTGACCGGCAACAAGGAAGACGACGTCTTCGGCCATGAGGCCGAGAATGGTGTCGACGTCACCCGCGGCGGTTGCACTGTGCCAAAGCGCAACTAGATCGCGTATGGCTTGTTCGTCGGCGTTCATGGGGACTCGTGCAACAGCACCCGATCGCGGCGCGCGTGGGTGGGAAACGGTCTCGGCGAGAGGCCGCGCCGTTCGAGGCTGGAAAGGAACTCCGGAAGCACCTTGACCAGTTCTTGGGGGTGATTGATGCCTCGGCCACCATCATGCATCAAGATGATGTCGCCTGCCTGCGCCGCGCTTAGCCGGCCGGCAATGCCGTGTGCAGAACCCAGCGGCCCCCAGTCAACGGCGCTGCGGTTCCAGAGCACCACGGTCTGGCCGCCGCGTTCGGCTTCGTCGATCATGCACTGGCGCAAACGCCCGTGCGGTGGCCGAAATAACTTCGGCGCGCGTCCGGTGATGTCGGCAATTGCGGTGGCGCCATCGTGAACTTCTTTGCGCGCCGTTGAGGGGAGCACCGTCCAGGGATGGCGGTGACTCCAAGTGTGGTTCCCCACCTCGTGGCCCTCTGCGGCCAATCGCCGTACCAGTGCGGCGTGGCGGACGGCGAGCCGACCCACCAGGAAGAAGGTGGCGCGAACGGCGGCCTCGGCCAGGATGTCGAGGACACGCGGCGTCCATTTCGGATCCGGCCCATCGTCAAAGGTCAGGTACATAACCCCGACCTCATCCGGACGCGTGAACCGGACTGCGGGACTCGCTATTGCTTTCGTCCACATCATCGCGCACGTTGCCAAATCGCCGCAGTAATTCATTGCGGGTGAGCCAGAAAATGGTCGGATCCGCACGGACAGAATCGCGCGTTTGCCCTGCGGGTGCGTACGCCCAAACTAGAAGACGAGAATAGGCGGCGATCAGTCGTTTCTTGAGTCCATCCGGAAACGGCTCAGTAATGAATCCGATGCGCTGGCCGTGAGGGGGCAGCGAAGTGACCCCATGGTAGACCGCCAGGTCCGCGAACATTGGGTCTTCGCGTGCTCTTTCTGCCAGTATTCGCATGGACTCGAGCATCAGACGCGCGAAGCGCAGTGCCAATAGACGGGAAGTGTCTGCGTCCATCTGGGAAAAGCGGGCGTTGTTGAAATGTAATGTCCCGACGAGATCCCCTGGCAGCATTCGGTTCCCGTCCGCGAACTCTATTGCTGGGCCGGAATAGCGAGAACGCCCCACGTACAGTATCTCGCCGACGGGCCGCAGCCGATGGCGGTTACGATATGCGTCATCCACCCTGCGAAGGCAACTTTGCGCGATTTGCCGCACCCGTTCCGTCAGTGAATGTACCGGTTTGGCGCGGTTACGCGGATGCCTGACCGCCAGGGCCAATTCTGCAATCCGCGACGCTCCGTCGCGCCTGCCCAAAGTCCACGCACGATCCTGAATTCTGGCAAGTTCGCCGCGATTCGCAAGCAGGGATTCGATGCCCGCCATTAGATCATTTTCGGGCAACAGGCGGCCGACGCCGTGCTTCTCGAGGAACCCCACGTTAAAGCCTTCCTGCCCGCGCAAAGAGCGCGTCGCCAGCAGTGGCCGGCCGCATGCCAGTACCTCGGCCACCGTCAGTCCGCCGGGTTTGCCGACCACCACGTCGGCTGCACGGATGAAAACTTCCGCCTGCTCGGTCCAATCCCATATGCTGAGTCGTCCCGGATACCGGGTGACAAGTGGATCGAGTGCGCTGCGCACGGACGCATTGCGGCCCGCCAGTACCACTACTTGCACGCGAGCCACAGATGCAAGCAGACGCGCGGTGACTACGTCCACGCCCAAGCCCAGACCACCACCCGGTACGAGCACGACTGGAACGTCCTGGCGGAGCCCGAGCTGCAGACGCGCTTGCCGGACGTTGGGCGGATATTTGAAGCCCGGCATCAAAGGAATGCCTGTTACAGACAGCCGTGAGCGTTCGATGGCTACGCCCCGTCGAACGATCGAGTCATGAGCGACGCAATAGCGGTCGATCCCCGGTTGAATCCAGAGGTCGTGCACGCCGAAATCGGTCAATACAGCGATCAACGGTACATTCAACCCGTCGCGTTTTTTCACGAAGGAGAGCAGCGCCGCCGGACCCATCTGCGTGGCTATGACGACATCGGGAGCGAAGGCCTGCAGGCGTGTCTGCAGCCGTCGCGCAAGCCGCGCCCAGCCCCACTTGATGAGTGCGAGCCGTCCCAATGCAGTGTTTTCCGAACTCCTGCGCTCACGCTTGGGCAGCAACGCGCACAGCGAGCGAAACAGCATCCGATCCAGCGCATATTGGTCACCGACCGGCTCTTTCCTAGCGTTGTCAGCGCCGGTGGCCGCGAGCAGGTCCAGACCCTCGCCCAGGGCCGGCGGCGGCGCCTCGTTGCTCTCCAGTATGTCGCGCCAGGTTCGTTCGTCGAGCTGAAAGATCCGGTCGTACAGTTCGGGACGCTCCTGTACCAGCCGCATATAGGTCTGGCGCACGGTTTGTGCGACGCTTGCGTCCATCAAAGACCAAAAATCGATCGTCTTCACGATCGGGGTCGGCGAACGTTCCAGCAGTGCTGCCTCGACGGCCTGTGCGGCGCGCAGGTGACCGGAACCCAGAGTGGAAGTCAACAACAGTACGCGCGGTGCACGCTCGCGTTCGGCGCGGAGTCGCCCTGATGCGGGCAATACATATCCGGCGATCGCTTCGCGCGCCGCTTTGAATTCTGGATAAGCTCGCCGGACCACGCTACGCCACTCTCGCTTGGTGTCCAACTGTCAACCGCGTGCTCCGCGGAAAGATGTCTGGAGGGGCGTTTCGCGCTGCACGTGCTGGGAGGTTTCGTGCGGGTGAGTGCATAGCGCCTGGAGCGCGTCCCGACCTGGAAGAGTCCGCAAGGGAATGCTGTCGGTCCCCAGGCAGGCCTGTGTTACTTCGGAACCAACGTTGCGGTTGGCGCGGGAGATCGTTCCATACTTTAGAGCCCGCGCATTGGATGCAAAAATTCGCTTCCAGAGCCTGGTACGCCTCTATTTCAAGTCATTTCTCTCGACGTGTAACCTCATACCTTGTGTAGACATCCCACCAATGCAAAGTTTCCACGCCGATCATTTCTTGCTTCCAAAAAGCAGGAATGCGCCGCCAATCATTATCGCGCCCACACCAACCCATACCGGGACATTGACCGTCTCCTTGTCCTTTACCGAAAGCTTGAGCGGTCCCAAGTTGGCCTCGTGCGTCTCCTTGGTGTAGGTGAAACTGCCGTACGCCAAGCCCAAAGCGCCGGCCACGATCAACACGATTGCCACCATCTTGATTGCGTTCATTTCGTATCCTCCTGCATTAGATACTCCTGGGGCACCCCACTGCGAACACGGCCCCAGGGAAAGACCATCCAATTCACCATCGCGAGTAGGTGCTTTGTTGACCCCACCCTGCGCCCACCGCATTGAATCAAGTCGCTACAGGCGTCGCCCTTGAATGACACGAATCAGAATCACCACAACTGCAATAACCAGCAGGACATGAATGAGCCCGCCCATGGTGTACGACGTGACGAATCCTAGAAGCCAGAGGATCACTAATACGACTGCAATGGTTTCGAGCATTTGCTTCTCCTTTGCAATAACTGTGCGAATCATTAAACCAGCGGCCCGTTCCAGCAAAACACTTGGCATGGCGCGCTAGATTGCAAGATATGTTGCTGACATGAACTGGCCTGTCAGTGGGTATGGGCCGAGTGGACCATACTGAAGCTCGCAAGGTAATGGCACGTGGCACGCTGCCTTCGGCCACGAAAATTTCAGCGCCTTCTAGGATAGGTCTCGCAATTGGGGCTCAGTGGCGCGCGTATGCGTCCGTGAGCGCTTTGTTAGCGAGCTATTGAATAACCCCACAAGCCATCCGTGCGCCCCCTCCACCTAGCGGGGCCGGATGATCCGCGTGGTTGTCACCTCCGGCATGAAGCATCAAAGAGTGGCCCTTGACGTCAATAAGTTTAAGCCTGGGCGCCAACACCGGATTGTTTGCGTTACCCATGGCATCTACGAACATGGCGGGCAGATCGCCGAGATGCCCATCACCCCAAGGCAAGCCATGGCGCTTGCTTGTGGCGGGATCGAAATGCCCTCCGGCAGCCAAAGCCGCGACCATCTTCCCGTCTTGTTCCTTGGGCTCGCAACTTGGGTTTTCGTGCACATGGAAGCCATGCAACCCTTGCGGAAGCTTTGCAAGCGAAGGGCTAAATACGACACCATAGGGTGTTTCACTGACAACTACCTGACCAACCGATTTACCGATTCCCTTCTCGTCAACGGCGTTCATTTGAACGGTGATATCCGCCTGCGCCGCCTTGCACAGACAGACGGCCGTCACTATCAAGAGTATCTTGAATCGTCTTTGCATATGTCCTCCTTCATTGGTATCCGGGTTGATGCTTCCATCGGATTGGAGAACATTTGCCACAAAGAGTTCGTGGTTTGTCTGGACCGCACGCCACAATCGAAAAGATCATAGCGTCCAAGATCGGCGGCGCGTGGCCCGCCGACTTACAAACAGCGGCTTAGGGTGCTGTCATCGAAGGCGAAGGCCTCTCAACTCACTTCATTTCTTCCACCTTCAAAAATACCTTCCGGTCATCCTGGCCGGTGACGCTTCGCCGATACACCGTACCTCGGTCTTGCTGCGAGCTTTCCTGGGCTATCCCGCCCAATTCGATCCACTCGCCGAGGCGCCCCGAGATCACGGTATCTACGTGCTGGACATTCAATGCTCCGGTGTTCGGGTCGGCAACGCTGTCGCGTCGCGTACTGATCGAGAGGGTGACCTGTTTGCCGTTCACTCGCGGACGCACATAGAAACCCGTGCCGGCATCACGATACTGAACCGTCTCGGAACCCTGCGCAGACTGGCTTCGCACCGGTACCGACTGGCCGATCTGGATGAAAGCCTCGTTGCCTTCCGATACCTGCAGTGACTGCACGCTGCTGTCGATCCCGGCTGATTGCGATTGCGACGTCCGGCCACGAACTCGATCATCATCACGCCTGAGCACCACGGTCCCGCCCTGATTGTTGCCCGTCCCTGGCACCGTTACGCGTGCGCGATCGTTGCCGATCGTGCCGGAAGCTTCCGCCTCGGAGCCCGTTTTGCTCGCAGTACTCTGCTGCCTGACCGAGATCATCAGCTTGCGCGGCATGGCGTCAACCACGTCCAGAACCTTGCGCAACTCGGAGAGGTTTTGCGGTGTAGTACGGACAATGATACGGTTCTGCATGCCGCTGATGGTTCCGGTGGGCGCCAGCAGTGGCTTGAGCATCGGAATCACCTCATCAGCGTTTCGATAGTTCAACTCGATGACTTCGAGCACGGTCTGCTGCGCCTGCGCCGCAAGCGCCAACGCCAGCATGATCAAGAAAACCAGTCTGCGCATCCTGTCGTCTTTTTCCTTTCGCTTTTCGCCCGTCACCCCGCCCCGTTGGAAACTCACATGACGAATTCGCGACCTATGGCGTTTTGAGTGAATTTCCAAGGGGCTTACGCCCTGCCTCGCAACCTCCACTCCCGCGGCAACTCGCGGCTCGCGGGGTCCTGGCGATAGAACTCCGACAGCTGCGCATACACCGCGGGATACGACTGCCGCACGATATCTGGAATCTCGAAGAACGCTTCGCTCGCAACGGCGAAAAATTCTCCCGGTGCCTCGGTTGCGTACGGATCGATATCGGTGTCTTCGCCGGCTTCGACGCGCCGTCGGAGGTCTTTGTAGGCCTCGGTGAACACCTGCGCCCATGTTTCCCGACTCATGCCGGCGTGCAGCGGCGGAAATCCATTGGCGCCGCCGTTGAGCATATCGAGCTTGTGCGCGAACTCGTGTATCACCACGTTGCTCCCGTCTGCATCACCCGCATTTTCGACATCGGCCCAAGACAGGATTACCGGCCCGTGCAACCAGGCCTGGCCTGCGTACGACCTTTCGTCGGTCTCGACCAGCCCGTGTTCATTGCGGATCTCCTGGCGCGGGACAAACTCATCCGGATACACGATGATCTCCACCCAGCCGTCGTAGTAGTCGAGTCCCAGGTTGAGAACCAGGATGCACGCTTGGATCGCAATCCCGAGCTTCATCTCCTGATCCAGAGCCAGCCCGCCCGCGGCGGAAATCTGTTTCTCATGCAGGAACAACACCGCAAGATCGCGCAACTGCGTGCGCTCTGGCTCGGTGAGCCGCATTGCGAACGAAAAGCGGTTGGCGGTCCGGTTCCACGTCGGGTCGTCCACCCGGCCGCCCCGAAGAATGCGCCGCCGCCGCCACTGCCTGAAGCCGATCATCAGTACCGCATTCTGCGTTCAGGAACGGATTTCGCCGGGCCCATCGTCGTCTTCCTGCGGCGAATCCAGCAAAGCACTCTCGAACTCGCGGACCTGTTCGAGCTGGTCAAGCTCGACGCGCTCGATTTGATTGAAACGACGGGTGATCTTGTCGCTCGAAACACGAACGTCTTCAGCATCCTGGTGGGCCAAGCGAATATGGTCTGCCAGTTTCTTCATGCGCTGGTCAAACCGCGCGAAGTCCTTGCCCAGCTTGCTCAATTCGTCCTTGATGATGTGGACCTGCTCCCGCGTGGCGACATCCTTCATCACCGCCCGCGCCGTGTTCAACACCGCCATCAGCGTGGTCGGCGAGACAATCCAGACGCGCCGCTGCATGGCGAAATCCACCACCTCGGGATGATAGGCATGGATCTCCGCGAACACCGCCTCCGCCGGGACAAACATCACCGCGCCGTCGGAGGTCTCGCCGGGAACGATGTACTTGCCGGCGATGTCCTCGACATGCTTCTTCACGTCGGCGCGGAACAGTCGCTGCGCCATCGCGCGATCCGTCTCTGAGACACCGGGTTCGAACATGCGGTGGTAATTCTCCATCGGAAACTTCGAATCGACGGCCACCATGCCGGTCGGCTCTGGAAGCTTTAACACGCAGTCGACACGGGCATCCCGCCCATCGTGGTCCTTACGACGCAAGGTGTACTGGAACTCGTAGGCGATCTCGGGAAGGATATTGCGCACCAGATTTTCGAGCTGCACTTCGCCGAAAGCGCCGCGCGCACGCTTGTCGCCCAGCAGTTCCTGCAGGCTCACCACGTTGGTGGTCAGTCCGTCTATTTTCTTCTGCGCCTCGTCTATGGCGGCAAGGCGTTCCATCACGCTGACGAAAGTTTCGTTGGTTTTCTTGAAACCCTCTTCCAGGCGCTCGCTGACGCGCCCACTGATCTGCTCCAGGCGGGTGTCAGTGGTCTTGGAGAGCAGTTCCATCGAAGCGGCAAGCTGCGCGGTGGCGTTACGCATCGTGGTCTGGATCATCTCCTGCTCGGCGCGGCTCTGTTCTGCCAGCGTCTGCAAGATCCGCGTAAGCACCTCGGTACGGAGCTGATCGTGCTTGCCTTGCAGATCGGCGTTCATTTGCGCAAGACGCTGCGCGAGAGTTTCGCGGTTGGCTGACAACTCCTCGGACTGCTTGAGCTGCAGAGTGGCAAGCGCGGTGCGGGTCTGGATCAGTTCCTGCGAAACACTGTTGCGCAACCGTTCGGACAATTCGGTTTGTGAGGCTGAGAGCCGGTCCCCCAGGTGGTTCAACCCGGAGTTCAGGTCCTTCAACATGGCCAGATGCTTTTCCTCGAGCACGCGGGCGAGCGACTCGGGATGGCTCACTTGGCGGCGTGCCATCGACGAAACGATGAAGATCAGGACGATGACCGCGAGCAGCGTGAGGGCGGAAACGATCAACGCAACGGAAAACTCAGTCATGAAAAGAGTATAAACCAAGCCCCTTCTCCCCCTCTGCCCCGCGAGGGGAGGGAGTCATAGAAGAAGAACAGGCGACCAAGTGGTCGCCCATTTTTTGTTTGATTGATGTTATTTAGGGACTGAAGCTCTCCCTCCCCTCGCGGGAGGGAGCCGAAGAGAGGGGGTTACGCTGCCGCGGGCGTGCTGTCGCGCGAGGCGCGCTTGCGTTCGTGCTCCTTCAAGTGGCGCTTGCGAATACGGATCGATTTGGGCGTGATCTCCACCAGTTCGTCGTCAGCGATAAACTCCACTGCTTTTTCCAGCGTGAGTTCGATCGGCGGTACCAGGCGCACTGCTTCATCGGTACCGGACGCGCGCACGTTGGTCAGCTGCTTGCCCTTGATCGGATTTACAACCAGGTCGTTGTCGCGAGAATGGATGCCGATCACCATACCCTCGTACAACGCATCGCCCGGCGAAACGAACATCCGGCCTCGATCCTGAAGTTTCCAAAGAGCGTAGGCAACCGCCTCGCCCACATCCTGGCTGATCAGGACGCCGTTGCGGCGCTCTTCCATGTCGCCCTTCACCGGGCCGTAGTCGTCGAAAATGTGGCTGGCCAGACCCATGCCGCGTGTAATCGTGAGGAACTCCCCCTGGAATCCGATCAGGCCGCGCGCGGGGATGCGGTACTCCAGGCGCACGCGCCCCTTGCTGTCCGATTGCATGTCTTGCAGGTCGCCGCGGCGGCGGCCGAGTTCTTCCATCACCGCCCCCTGGTGTGCGTCTTCCACATCCACGGTGAGCAGCTCGTACGGCTCCTGCTTCTCGCCGTCGACAGTCTTCATCACCACACGTGGGCGGCCTACGGCCAGTTCGTAACCTTCACGACGCATGTTTTCGAGAAGAATGGTGAGGTGCAGTTCGCCGCGCCCGGACACAATGAACGTGTCGGAATCGGCGGTAAACTCCACTTTCAGCGCGACGTTCGATTGCAATTCGCGTTCGAGACGTTCGCGGATCTGGCGGCTGGTGACAAACTTGCCATCCCTGCCCGCAAGCGGCGAGGTATTGACCAGGAAATTCATGGTTAGCGTGGGCTCGTCCACCTTCAGCAGCGGAAATGCCTCCGGGGTTGCCGGATCGCAAATGGTGACGCCAATGCCGACTTCGTCCACGCCGTTCACAAGCACGATGTCGCCGGCCTGCGCCTCCTCGACAACGGTGCGCTCCAGGCCCTTAAACACCATGACCTGATTGATCTTGGCCAACACCGGCTCGCTGTCTGGCCCATTCATGACTGCGACCTGCTGGCCGGAGCGGATGCGACCGCGTGCAACGCGCCCCACGCCGATGCGGCCAACGAAGCTGGAATAGTCGAGCGAACAGATCTGTAGTTGCAGTGGCGCGTCGGGATCGTCTTTGCGCACCGGCACGTTTTCGAGAATGGCGTCGAACAGCGGCCGCAGGTCGTCGCCGCGCTGGTCGTATTTCAGCGACGCCCAGCCCTGCAGCGCCGAGGCAAAGATGACCGGGAAATCCAGCTGCGCTTCGGTCGCACCGAGTTTGTCGAACAGGTCGAAGGTCTGGTTGACCACCCACTCAGAACGCGCGCCGGGCCGGTCGACCTTGTTGACCACGACGATCGGCTTTAGTCCCAGTGCCAGAGCCTTGCGGGTGACGAAACGGGTCTGGGGCATCGGTCCTTCGACCGCGTCCACAAGCAGAAGGACGCTATCCACCATGGACAGCACGCGCTCGACTTCACCACCAAAATCGGCGTGACCGGGCGTATCGACGATATTGATGTGAGTACCCTGATACTGCACGGCACAGTTCTTGGCGAGGATGGTGATGCCGCGCTCGCGTTCCAGGTCGTTCGAATCCATCACCCGCTCGGCGATGTGCTGGTGGGCGGCAAAGGTACCGGCCTGGCGCAAAAGCTTGTCCACCAGCGTGGTCTTGCCGTGATCCACGTGGGCGATGATGGCGATGTTGCGAACGTTGCGGCTCATGTGATGCAGTGTCCCGAAAAACGGTCGCGCAGTGTACCACGGGTATTGTTGCAATTCATTGAATTTTCGCGGTTTGCCGTCGAAATGCCACTTTCACGGAAAAGATTCAAAGAACACAAGGAAAAGCATGAAAATAGACAGCCAGAATCCCGCAAAGTGCGATACCCGCGAGACCTCGCGAGCCTTGGCTACGCCGAAATCGAACGACATGAACAGTATTCTTGTTGCCCGGATTGTCTTTGCCGCAAGTTTGCGGTGAGAGCCTCTAGGCGCTGGCGCGGAAAACCTGCATCGGCGGGGTGCGCAGCACCTTTGCCGTGCCGAGCAACCCCGCGATTGCCACTCCGATCGCACCGGCAACCAATCCCAACAGCCACACCCATGCATCGATGCTGTAGGGCACGTTCAGCACCTGTTTGGCGAGCACCAACCCCACGGCGCTGGCACCTACCGCGGCAATCAATCCGGCTAGAGCACCGATCAACAGAAATTCCGACACCAGCACGGCGCGCAACTGCGCGCTCGCTGCGCCGAGCGTGCGCATTACCGCCGCATCGAACACCCGTTCGTCGTGGGTACTGCTGACCGCGGCAAACAACACCAACAGCCCAGCCGCGAGGCTGAACAGGAATACGAACTCGATCGCCCGAACCACCTGATCCATCATGCGCTGCACCTGCGAGAGGATCGCCGCCACGTCGATCACCAGCAGGTTCGGGAACCGCTTTACGATCTCGTCCATCACGATTGAACGCGACACCGGAAGGTGCAGGCTGGTGACGAATGTGCCGGGAAAGCGCTCCAGCACGCCGGGCGGCGCGATCACGAAAAAGTTCACCCGGAACGAGTCCCAGTCCACGGTGCGCAGCGAGCTGATCTTCGCCGTCAGTCGCGACCCGCCGATGTCGTAGGTCACTTCGTCCCCGAGCTTCAGTCTCAGCGTTTCGGCGATGCCTTCTTCAAACGACAGTAGCGGCTTTCCGGCATCGGACGCGGCAAACCAGCGGCCTGCCACGATCACGTTGTCCGGTTGCAGCTTCTCCGCCCACGACAGGTTGAACTCGCGATCGACGAGACGTCGCGCCCGATCTTCGACGTAGTCCTTTGAGGACACCGGCTTGCCGTTCACTTCCACCAGGCGGCCACGGATCATCGGGAACAGCGCCGGCGGCTTCAATTGCCGGCCAGCAAAAAAGTCCGCGATCTCCCCGACCTGGTCGGGCTGGATGTTCACAAGGAATCGATTCGGTGCATCCGGCGGGAGGCTTTTCTGCCAACTCTCCAGCAGGTCCGAACGCACCAGCGTGAGCAGGATCAACGCCATCATGCCCAGCCCCAGCGCGACCACCTGGATCACCGTTCCGATGGTACGGCGGCGCAGGTTGGCAAGCCCGAAGCGCCAATTGAGTCCCGCCCCCCGGCTGAACGACGACAGCAACCGCAGCACCACCAGTGTGAGGAAAGCGGATGCGATCATGGTGCCCAGCACACCGCCGAGCACATACATCCCGAGATCAGGATCCTGCGCCTGCCACACGATCAGTCCCGACATCGCCGCGCCACCGAGCAGATAAGCCGACAATCCGAACGAGTCCGGTGTTCCCAGATCCCGGCGCAATACCCGCAATGTCGGCACTCTCTTGAGCCCGATCAGCGGGGGCAGCGCAAAGCCGAGCAGCAGCACGAACCCCGCGATGAGCCCTTGCCCGACCGGCAGCCATCCCGGCGCAGGCAGGCTAACCGAGACAATGGGAGCCAGCAGCGCCGCCAGCAGGTACTGGCACAGGAAACCGATGGCGCAACCGATCGCACTAGCGGCCAATCCGATCATAGCGAACTGCAGCAAATGCAACGTCAGGATCAGCGCCTGGCTCGCGCCCAGGCAGCGCATGATCGCGCAGGCGTCCAGATGACGCTGCAGATAACGGCGCGCCGCCAGCGCCACGGCAACGCCGGCAAGAATGACCGTCAGCAGCGCGGACAGACCGAGAAAACGCTCGGCGCGGGTCAGTGCCGATTTGATTTCCGGGCGCGCTTCGCGGATGTCCTCGACCCGCTGGCCCAGGCGTACCGTGCGCGCGGCGTAATCGCGAAACGCGCCCACGTCTTGCATTTCGCCGGCCACGAACAGGCGGAACGATACCCGGCTTCCCGTCTGCAACAAGGCCGTGGAAGCCAGATCGTCGATGTTAAGCATCAGCCGTGGGCCGAGATTGAGAAAACCAGCGCTCGATTCCGGTTCCTCGGTCACCATCGCCGCCACCGTGAATTCGCGTTCTCCGAGAGCAATGCGATCCCCGATACGGATATCGAGCCGGCGCAACAGGCGATCGTCCACCCAGACGCTGCCTGGCGCCGGGATGCGCGCGGGTTCGAGGTCCGGCCCGGTCGCGCTCTCACGTATGCGCAGTTTTCCCCGCAAGGGGTAACCCGACGACACCGCCTTCACTTCGGTCAGCAACGTACGGCCGCTCGCCTGCGTCATGCTCGGAAAGCGCACCGCTTCGGTAACAGCCAGCGCGAGGCGGCGCGCCTCACCGCGAAACGATTCCGGGATCGGCACGTCGGAAACGACGACCAGGTCAGCGCCGAGCAACTGATTGGCCTCGCGCGTGAGCGTGCGTCCGACGCGGTCAGCAAAGAAAGCTACCGTAGTCAGACTTGCCACTGCGACGATCAGAGCAACCGCCAGCACGCGTTGCTCGCCCGCACGCCAGTCGCGGCCGAGCATGCGCGCAGCCAGGCGCAGCACGGCGCCTGCGTTCAAGCGATCAGCGGCGCTCATCGCTGGTCAGCCTCCCCGCGGCAAGTTTGAGTTGGCGCGGACAGCGCCGGGCAATCGCCTCGTCATGGGTCACCAGCAGCAATGTGGTGTGGCTTTCCCGGTTGAGCGCGAACATGAGCGAGATGATTTCTTCACCCGTAGCCGAGTCGAGATTGCCGGTCGGCTCGTCGGCGAACAGAAGCCGCGGTTCGGTGGCAAAGGCACGCGCCACGGCGACACGCTGTTGCTCCCCGCCGGAAAGTTGCCGTGGATAGTGCTCGAGCCGCTCTGCCAGGCCGACACGCGCCAGCCAGGCTGTGGCCTTCCCTCTCGCGCCGTGGTTGCCGGCGAGTTCGAGCGGCAGCATCACATTTTCCACCGCGGTCAGCGCCGGAAGCAGCTGGAAGGACTGGAATACGAATCCAACCTGGTTGCGTCGCAGGCGCGCGCGGCCATCCTCATCGAGCGCGAACAGCTCGACGCCGTTGATGCGAACCTCCCCCGCTGTCGGGACATCCAGTCCCGCGAGCAGCGCAAGCAGAGTAGTCTTGCCCGAGCCGGATGCGCCGAGGATCGCGCAGGCTTCCCCCGCCGCGATTTCCAGCGAGATATCGTGGAGGATGGTGAGAGTGGTGGCGCCGGTCGAGACTTGCTTCGTCAAACCGACCGCCTTCACAATAGGCGGAATCAAGGGTTCCTGAGACATGTGGCTGCGATTTCTTCTGCTGTTGGTCCTGGTTACGGTTGCGCCTGCGCATGCCGCTCGCACGATATTGGTGTTCGGCGACAGCCTCTCGGCGGGCTACGGCCTGCCAAGCGGCAGCGGTTGGGTGAGCCTGCTGGAACAACGGCTCAAACGCGACCACTTAGACTATGCAGTCGTCAACGCCAGCATCAGCGGTGAAACCACGCTTGGCGGCCGCAATCGTATAGTCTCTACGCTCGCGGAGCACCAGCCGTCGGTGGTCGTCGTTCAACTCGGCGCGAACGACGGTCTACGCGGCAATTCAATCGAAGAAACGCGGCGCAACCTGATTGGCATCGTCGAAGCCTCGCGTGTGTCCGGCGCCAAGGTGCTCGTGGTGGGAATTCGAATTCCGCCCAACTACGGGCAAGTTTATACGCGACGCTTCGAAGCACTGTTCGCGGAGGTGGCTAGACAGCAGAACGCATCGCTGGTTCCATTCATGCTGCAGGGCTTCGCCGACAAGCGCGACTGGTTCCAGTCCGACGGAATCCATCCCACCGTCGAAGCGCAACCTCGCATTCTCGACAACATCTACCGGCGCCTGCGCGCCTTGCTTACACCGCAGCGTGCTTGACGCACGCAGAATTTTACCGACGGCTGCGCGGGTAACTGATGCCTGCCCGCATCCCTTACGATTCAAAACATGAATCAGGACACTGTCACGGTAGCACAGCTATCCGAATTCGACGACATCGTGGATGTGCGCTCGCCCGCCGAGTTTGCCCTCGACCACATTCCCGGCGCCATCAACTGTCCGGTCCTCGACGACGACGAGCGTGCGCGTGTCGGCACGCTCTATGTCCAGGTCTCGCCTTTCACCGCCCGGAAAGTCGGCGCGGCACTGGTCGGACGCAACATCGCCCGTCACATCGAAGCGAGCTTCGCCTGCAAGCCGAAGACCTGGCGGCCGCTGATCTACTGCTGGCGCGGCGGACAGCGCAGCGCAGCGATGAGCCACGTCCTGGGTCAGATCGGCTGGGATGCAAAGCGGCTTGCTGGCGGATACAAAATCTACCGCCACGCGGTTATCGCCGGCATCGAAGCCCTGGCCGGAAAGTTCGACTATCGGGTCATCTGTGGCCTCACTGGTTCCGGCAAGACCATTCTGCTTCGGCACCTCGAAAGAAACGGCGCGCAAGCGCTCGACCTGGAGGGGTTGGCCGCGCACCGCGGCTCGCTGCTCGGCGATCTGCCCGGTGAGCCACAGCCCTCGCAGAAGATGCTCGAAAGCCGGCTGTGGCAGAAACTCAAGGCCCTGGATTCCCGCCGGCCGGTGTTCATCGAATCGGAAAGCCGCAAAGTCGGCAACCTCAGGGTGCCGGAGCCGCTGATTGCGAGCATGTGGCAGAGCCAATGCCTTTGGCTCGAGACCCCGACGCCGGTTCGCGTTGCGCTGCTGCTGTGCGATTACCGTCACTTCACCGAAGACGTATCGGCGCTTTGCGGCAGGCTCGATTGCCTGGTCATGCAGCACGGGCAGGAAAAGGTCAGCAGCTGGAAAGACAAGGCCGCCAGCGCACAGTGGCCGGATTTCGTGACCGGTATTCTCGAGGAGCACTACGATCCTGCGTACCTCAAGTCCATTGCCCGCAACTATGCAAGGCTCGACCGCGCCACTCACGTGCGCTTGAACGATGGAAGTGAGGCGGACTTCGAACGGGCAGCGTGCGCGCTCCTCAATCCCACCCTCGCCATGGTCTAGGATCAGTGCCCGTTCTTACCACTGCGGACTGTAGCCAAGATTCCGGGTGTAATGTCGCTTCTTTCTGGTGGAAACAACAACAATGAAATTGGCGCTGAAAATCGACGTCAACACCTACCGCGGCACGCGCGATTGCGTGCCGCGGCTGATCGACATCCTCCAAGCCCACGGTGCCGGCGCCACGTTCCTGTTCACGCTCGGCCCCGACCGCTCCGGCCGCGCCATCAGGCGCCTGTTCGATCCTGGCGTGTTTTCCAAGGCGTGGCGAAATCAGACCATTCGAAACTACGGTTTGCGGACACTGTTTTACGGCACGTTGCTTCCGGCACCGGACATTGGCACGCAATGCGCCGACATCATGCGCCGCACCCGCGATGCGGGCTTCGAAGTCGGCATTCACGGGTATGACCGGGTGCTCTGGCAGCACCAGGCTGCCGGCGCCGACGCTGAGTGGACCCGCCGGCAGATGGATCTCGCCTGCACCCGCTTCGAGGAGATTTTTGGCGAACCGGCCCGCGTGCACGGTGCAGCGGGGTGGCAGATGAACCGTTATGCCTATCGCCTCACCCAGCGGCTGGGTTTCGGTTATTGCTCGGACACGCGCGGGAGCGCGCCGTTCGTGCCGATATACCAAGCCGAAATCGTCGCCTGTCCGCAACTGCCGACCACTCTGCCGACGCTGGATGAAGTGATCGGTCTCAATGGCGTGACGGCCGCCAATGCGGCGGAGCGCCTGCTGGACCTGACCCGCAATCCGCCTGAAACCGGCCATGTGTATACCGCACAGGCGGAGTTCGAAGGCAAGCGGCTCGCTCCGGTTTTCGAGCAGTTGATCGAGGGCTGGCATGCGCAGGGATACGAACTGGCCTCGTTGCATGACTACCTGGAGTCATTGGAGACACGGGATCTGCCGCGCCACGAGGTGGCGGTAGGTCCGATGGCCGGCCGCACAGGAGCGTTGGCGCTGCAAGGACGGGAGTTTCTGGCATCGGCTTAGAGGCCGTGCGATTTCGCCAGTGAACTTGCTTTCGGCCGGCGTTTCGGTAAACATAGTTCGCAGGGATGGAATCAACCTTGGCGGGTCGCAAGGTTCCTGATTTCGAGATCGCCTCGACCGGGAACCGGATGTTCAAGCTCTCGACAGCGCTTGGAAGCGCGCTGGTCCTCTACTTCTATCCCAAAGACAACACATCCGCCTGCACCACCGAAGGTCAGGAGTTCCGCGACCTTTACGGCGAGTTCGTCCGCGGCGGCTGCGCTGTCTACGGCGTCTCGCGCGACAGCATCAAGTCGCACGAGGGATTCAAGTCCAAGATGAATTTTCCCTTCGACCTGCTGTCCGACCCCGACGAGAAGGTCTGCAACCTGTTCGGCGTCATGAAGATGAAAAACATGTATGGCAAAAAGGTGCGAGGCGTGGAACGCAGCACATTCGTCATCGATCCGGAAGGTGTGGTTCGCAGGGAATGGCGCGGGTTGAAAGTGCCCGGCCATGCCCGGGAGGTTCTGGAATTTGTAAAGTCTCTTTAACCGTCAAACACAGGAGCGTGGATGATCCTTCGATGGAGTAGGTTTTTCAATCACTGTCGCTTTCTTTTCCTCATTCGACTTGACGGGACAGCCCGATGACCCAGCGCAAACCCGGGCCCACGTTAGTCACCAAGCTGCAACCCCTCACCAAACTGTTCGTCCTCGACACTAACGTGCTGATGCACGATCCCACCAGCCTGTTCCACTTCCAGGAACATGACGTGTACCTGCCGATGGTCACGCTGGAGGAATTGGATTCCAACAAGAAGGGAATGTCCGAGGTCGCGCGTAACGCTCGCCAGGCCAGCCGTTTTCTCGACGAGATCGTCACCAAGGCGGTGGAGGACATTTCCGCCGGCATTCCCCTGGAAAACGCCGGAGCCAAGGAGGCGACCGGACGGCTGTTCTTGCAGACCGAGGCCATCAACGGCGAGCTGCCTGCGCGACTCGCCGCCGGAAAGGCAGACAACCAGATCATCGGCGTGGTCAAGCATCTGCAGGAGGGGCACGACAAGCGCGAGGTGATCCTGGTCAGCAAGGACATCAACATGCGCATCAAGGCTCGCGCACTGGGCTTGGCCGCTGAGGACTATTTCAACGACAAGGTGTTGGAAGACACCGACCTGCTCTACACCGGCGTGCGCCAACTGCCGGCCGACTTCTGGGATCAGCACGGCAAGGAAATGGAATCCTGGCAACAGGAAGGCCGCACCTTCTATCGCGTGCGCGGACCGTTGTGCGCAAGCCTGATGGTGAACGAATTCATCTACCACGAAATCGACAAACCCTTCTACGCGCAGGTCAAGGAACAGAGCGGCAAGACCGCAATCCTGCAGACCATCAGGGACTACACCCACCAGAAAAACAACGTGTGGGGCATTACTGCGCGCAATCGCGAGCAGAACTTCGCGCTCAACCTGCTGATGAATCCGGATGTCGATTTCGTAACCCTGCTCGGCCAGGCCGGGACCGGCAAGACCCTGCTGACACTCGCCGCCGGCCTGATGCAAACGCTTGAGGACAAGGTCTACTCGGAGATCATCATGACTCGCGTCACCGTTCCGGTAGGGGAGGACATCGGCTTCCTGCCCGGCACTGAAGAGGAAAAAATGACGCCGTGGATGGGCGCGCTCGAAGACAACCTCGATGTGCTCAACAAGACCGACGACGAAGCCGGCGAATGGGGACGCGCCGCAACCCGCGACCTGATCCGCTCCCGGATAAAGGTCAAGTCCCTCAACTTCATGCGTGGGCGCACCTTCATCAACAAGTTCCTGATCATCGACGAGGCGCAGAACCTCACGCCCAAGCAGATGAAGACGCTGATCACCCGCGCCGGGCCAGGCACGAAGGTCGTGTGTCTCGGAAACATCTCCCAGATCGACACCCCCTATCTGACCGAGGGCAGTTCCGGATTGACCTACGTCGTCGATCGCTTCAAGGGTTGGGCGCACGGTGGACACGTGACCCTGATGCGCGGCGAAAGATCGCGGTTGGCAGACTACGCGGCCGAAATTCTGTGACTCCCGGGGGCGCCATCGCCTCCTGACCCGTTCTGCTACATCTGGCCATACGTTGGCCATTGCACGCGATCTTCCAACGGACTAAACTGCCAGACACTACATATGGTGCGTATGGGCTGAAACCCTACAACATATAGATCAAGAGTGCATAGACCGATCCCACCACCACCTTGGGCGTGGCAGGCGATTACGGCCTTCGTTGGACTATTCACCCTCATTTCCGCGCTCGCCGATCCTGTAGACCTGTGGCGCATCACCGTCCGCTCTCATCAGGGTGAGCCACTCAGAGCGGTGGTTACCCTGCAGGCGCTGCCCGAGGAACGCATAACCCAGAAATGCCTGTCACTAGGGCCGGAGAGCGACGCACCGGACTCCGATGCCCCCTTTCTGAGCGCTGCCCGCGTCATGCTGAACACGAAGGGCGACGCGGTTGAAATTTCCACGGATTCTCCTGTTTCCTCCCCCACCCTGGCACTGGTCCTTCGCGTCCAGTGTCCAGGGGCTTTTTTTTATGCGCGCCATTTCACGCTGTTGATCCCGCCTGCCCTGAAGGCAGCGCAGGTATCGCCGCAACGTCCGCCGCGGGGATTCACGCTCAGGGTAGGTGCGGGTGAGTCGGTCGAAAGCCTCACGGCCTCGATTTTTCCGAACAATCGCAAACTCCGTCGCGTGCTGCAGGATAATGTTGTCCGTCTGAATCCACAGGTTTTCCCGGAGGGAAAGCTGAGGCCGGTCGCGGCCGGAACGGTGCTATTTTTCCCCGAGCTTCGCAGAGTGTCCGAGCACGCCGGAAGGCCAGCCGTGAGTTCGCGCGCCGCAGTAGCGCCAACGCGGCGAGCACCGGTTGCGCCGCCGGATGCAGAATCCGCCACCGAGACCCCCACCGCAGCAAGACGGAGCGCCAAGCGCAGGACACCCGATGCCATTTCGGGCGAACCGGTCAGCATGCGCCGTGCAATCGAGCTTGGCGAAAAGCCGGGGCCCGAGGAATGCAAGGCCTTGCTGCCGTCGTGTGGGGCCCAGCCGGCACTCGGCGAGATTCCGCCCGCACTCGAGGAAAAGACTCGAGGAATCGAATCTGGCATGCAGGAACTGCGGCTGAAGCAGGAAAGCATAGACAGTCAACTCGCCCGGCTGGAGCAATCGCTAGCGGCACTGCAGAAAGTCGCGGAAATGCCTGCGCCGCGCCCGCCGCCTGCGCCACCTACACCGGCGCCGAAGCCGGAAATCCGCACCGTGATCAAGACCGAACCGATGCCGTGGTACTACTGGGTAGGGTTCGCCGCAATAGTCGCGGCCTGCGCAATTGTTGGCTTTGCTCTAGGTCGCAGGCAGGCATATACCGGATCGTTGAGCGAAACTGACGAACGCCTGGATGAAATGCTGGCGTCCGCTGCGACCGCCATGCGCGAGCTCCATACCGAACCGGTGTCGCCGCCCACGCGTGTTGTTGTGCGCCCGCCGCCACCGAACCTAAGACCGGAGCCCGCGCGGACGCCATTGCCAGAACTCCCGGAGGCGTTTGTCGAACCCGCACCGGACATCCGGCCCACACCACCCGCCACTAACGTGGACGTGGCAATGGAAAACGACTCTCTCGCGCGGTCAGTGGGGTTGTCGAGCAAAGTACTGTTCGAAATGGACCAGGCCCTGGACAACACGCGCTCGATGTTCACCGACGTGGATCGGTTCATCGCGCTGGGACGCACACAGAACGCCATCAGCCTGCTGCAGTTCCAGGTCCACAAGGATCCGAAGGACCGCGACTCTTGGATCAAACTGATGGCGATATACCGACAGGAAAAAATGGATTCGGAACTCGCCGGCGCGGCACGCGAGTTCAAGAAGAACTTCCCGGGCGAAGACTCGCCCGCGCGCTAGTCCGGCCAGTCGAACGATTTCAGAAGCGCCCGGGGTCGGCGAAATTGGCGAAGCGGGTGTACTCGCCCTGGAACACCAGGGTCACGGTGCCGATCGGACCGTTACGCTGTTTGCCAATGATGACCTCGGCCTTGCCTTTCTCGGGCGAGTCGGGGTTGTAGACTTCGTCGCGGAAAATGAACAGGATCACATCCGCGTCCTGTTCTATCGCCCCCGATTCCCGTAGATCCGACATCACTGGCCGCTTGTTGGGGCGCTGCTCGAGACTGCGATTGAGCTGCGACAATGCGACCACCGGCACGTTCAGTTCTTTGGCAAGTGCCTTGAGCGAGCGCGAGATCTCCGATATCTCGGTGGCGCGGTTCTCGCCTTGCGCGCTCGCCGACATCAACTGCAGGTAGTCCACAACGATGAGGCCGAGCCTGCCGTACTGCCGGTGCAGGCGGCGCGCGCGCGCGCGTAGTTCCAGTGCGTTGAGCGCCGCGGTTTCGTCGATGTGTATCGGCGCTTCATTGAGCTTGCCGACCGCATCGGTGAGCCGGCGCCAGTCCTCGTCCGCAAGTCTTCCGGTGCGAACCTTGTGCTGGTCGAGCCGGCCGACGCTGCCGAGCATGCGCATCACCAGTTGCGTTCCGGACATTTCCATCGAGAATATGCCTACCGGCAGTCCCGCCTCGAGCGCCACGTGTTCCGCGATATTCAAGGCCAGCGAGGTCTTGCCCATCGACGGCCTTCCGGCAATGATCACCAGGTCGCCCGGTTGCAGCCCGGAAGTCATCCGGTCGAGATCGGTGAACCCGGTCGGTACCCCGGTGACGTCTGAAGGATTGTCGCGGTTGTACAAGAGGTCGATGCGTTCGACAACTTGCGTAAGCAGCGGCGGCATCTCCACGAATCCCTGGCGGCCGCGCGCGCCTTCCTCCGATATTGCGAATACTTTCGACTCGGCTTCGTCGAGAAGTTGTCCGGCCTCCTTGCCCATCGGATTGTACGCAGCGTCGGCAATTTCGGTGCCCACCTCGGCAAGCTTGCGCATCACTGCGCGTTCCCGGACGATCTCCGCGTAGCGCCGGATATTGGCGGCAGTGGGCGTGTTCTGCGCCAGCGCGCCCACATAGGCAATGCCGCCGACGGCTTCCAGTTCCTTCGTGCTCTCCAGAGTTTCCGCGACGGTGATGACGTCCGCCGGCCTGGAATGCTCGATCAGCTTGGAGATGCTGCGATAGATGAGTCGGTGGTCGGCACGGTAGAAGTCGGACTCGCTGATCATGTCAGCGATCTTCTCCCAGGCAGCGTTGTCGAGCATCAGCCCGCCAAGGACCGACTGCTCGGCCTCGACCGAGTGCGGCGGCAGCTTGATCAGCTCGACCTGGGTGTCCGCTACTCTTTGTGTTGCGAACTGCGCCATTTGTGCCGGAGTTGTTTTGAGTGGGTGAACAAATGTGGCGCAAAACACCAACCGCCGCCGACTATTATTCGCAACGCTATGAGGCGCGCAAGCGGAAAAATAAAAAGGGCTGTTTTCACAGCCCTTTTTTTGCAAGCGCAGTCTTTGACGATCAGCCCACGGCCTCTCCCAAAACAGATACGGTAATCGTTACTGTGACATCGGCATGCAGATCGAGCGTGATCGGGTAGTCGCCGACCTGCTTAAGCGGCCCTTGCGGCATGCGCACCATCGCCTTGGTCACTTCGTGGCCCTGGGCCTTGAGTGTCTCTGCAATGTCGTAGTTGGTCACCGAACCGAACAGTCGTCCGTCCACACCGGCGTTCTGGGTGATCTGGATCATCAATCCTTCCAGTTTGGCGGCGCGCGCCTGCGACTCGGCGAGCGCCTTGCCCTGGTGCAATTCGAGTTCGGCGCGGCGGCTCTGGAACTCGGCGATCGCACTCTCCGTGGCGCGCTTGGCCTTGCCGTGGGGAATCAGGAAGTTACGCGCAAAGCCGTCTTTTACTTTGACGATGTCGCCAAGCTGGCCGAGGTTATGCACTTTTTCCATCAGAATGACTTGCATGGCTGGGCTCCTCAATGCAAGTCGGTGTAAGGCATCAGCGCAAGGAAACGTGCGCGCTTGATCGCAACCGACAACTGGCGCTGGAAGTGCGTCTTGGTGCCGGTGATACGTGCCGGAATAATCCGGCCATTCTCGTTGATGAAATCCTTCAGGATCTCGACGTCCTTGTAATCCACTTCCTTGATGCCTTCGGCCGTGAAGCGGCAGAATTTCCGACGGCGGAACAACGGGCGGTTGCTGCGTTCCTTGCCCTTATCCTTGCCTTTCCCCTTGCTACCTCCAAATCGTGGCATGGCTGTTCATCCTCAATTGAAATCGAATCCGTTTACGTGCAAAACCGGTTGCCTGGACAATTTGCTTTTCATCGCCAGGAACCCTTCGAACCTGTATTCCGCTTCCTGCGCGGCTTTGCTCAACTTCTGCGCCACTTCGCCGAGCGCCACGCCGTCGATCTCGAGATTGACGTTTCTGGATCTGCCGGCTTCGACCTGTTCCGAAACATGGCCGATACGGAAATTCAGCGCCGGCAGCCCCGCAGGTGTGTGGCGCAGGTCGTTGCGTTCGATCAGCTTGCCCGTCAGGACAACCTGGTTGCGACTCACCGCGCTACTGGGCGGCCGTAGGGGCCAGATTTTCGGCCGCGACTTCGGGCTTGGCCATTTCACCGACCGGCTTGGCGATCTCCGCCGCTGGCCTGGCGCTCTCGCCTACAACGGTGCGCGACTTCTCTTCCTTCATCATCGGCGATGGTTCGGTCGCGGCGCGGGTCATGTTCACGATCAAGTGGCGCACCACCGCATCGTTGAACTTGTAGGCATGCTCGAGTTCGGTCAGGGTTTCCTGATCGCACTCGATGTTCATCAGCACGTAATGCGCCTTGTGGATTTTCTGGATCGGATACGCGAGTTGCCGGCGTCCCCAGTCCTCGAGGCGATGGATGCGCCCGGCGCGGGATGTGACCATCTGCCGGTAGCGCTCGATCATCCCGGGCACCTGCTCGCTCTGGTCGGGATGGACGATGAAAACGATCTCGTAATGCCGCATCGATATCTCCTTATGGGTTTGCCCGACGGATCGGACGAAAAGCCTTCCGGGATGCGGACCCGGTAAAGCAAGGAAGGCCGCGATTATACCGATTCGGGGTTGAAGATCAATCAACTTTTGTCAGTGGCGCACGCCTGAGCAGCAATTCGTAAAGCGCCAATATGACCAGCCAGCAAATCAGTGCCGACCACAGGTTATGGGAAACGAAATGCGCGCCCTGCGCGACCCGGACCATGCCTAGGACAAGACCAAGCAGCAGCGATCCCGCGAGCAATGATGCTGCCATGCAGCGGCGCCCTATTTTGACGGCGGCGAAATAGAACGCCAACAGGCAGAAGCCCGCCGAGGCGTGCCCACCCGGCCAGCATTTGCCGGGCTTCACGCCCTGCGGGAGCCGTTCGAAAAGTCCGACGAAGTGTGACGTTCCGCCGTATTGCTCGAGTTCATACGGGCAATACTTGCCGCTCACGCTCTTGATCAGGCCTATCACGGAGGACGATGACACCATGGCGACGAACAGGAACAGAAGCAGCGGCCGCCACTTCGCCAGCAGCTTCAGCCGAAACGAGGCTACCCAGGCTGCCAGCACCAGCAACCCCACGCCCACGACGGCATTCCTGACGCCGACATGCATGACCTTTTCGAGAAACCAATCGTCTCTCAGAGGAAACCGTCCGCGTACGGGATCGAAGAAAAGGTTGGAAACCCACCGGTCGATGCGGAATTGTTCGACGATCACCAGGCACAGGGCCGCCAGCAACAACACACCGCCAAGATGCAGCAGGTAGAACCGCACCGGCTGTAGCCGCGCGTCGACCATACTCGTCTTACCGGTCCGTCACCACGCGGTAGAGCCGCTCTTTGTAGAGCTCGAAGGCCTCCTGAAACACCGTGATCGCGTCCTTGAGGTGCTCGGGGTCGATCTCCACCCGTTTCTGGTTGCCGCTGGCCGGGTCATACAGATACTCGGCGGCAGTCTTGCGGAAACCGATTTCAATGATTCGGGTGCCGTTGAATAGCGCGACATCGCGATTGTGGTTCATCGGGATGAAGCGTCCCGGGCGCGTGTCGCGCAGAACATCCTTGCCGAAAAAAGTCGAATCGTAGCTGAAACCAAGCAAGCCCAGCACCGTAGGCGCGACGTCGATCTGGCTGGTCAGGGTATCAACCTTGCCGGGTTTCACGTGCTTCGGGGCATAGATCAACAGCGGGATTTCGTAAGTCGCTATCGGGATGTCCGCGCGGCCATACACCCGCGCCCCGTGGTCGGCAACGATCACGAACATCGTGTTATCGAACCAGGGCTTGCCGCCTACCGCATCGAGGAACCGGCCGATCGCGTAGTCCGCATAGCGGATACCGGCTTCCCGCCCGCCGCCTTTCTCGGGCACGCCGGGAACTCCCCGCGGAAAGGTGTACGGCTTGTGATTCGACGTGGTCATGATGATCGAGTAAATGCGCTCGCCGCGCGCGTACTGCTCGTCGAAAACCTTCGCGGCATGGCGAAACAGATCCTCATCGGACACGCCCCAGATGTTGGCAAAGCGTGGTTTGTCCATGTCGGTGCGGTCGATGACGCGATAGCCGTTCGAACCGAAGAACTCGTTCATGCTGTCGAAGGTTCCGTAACCGCCGTATATGAAGGTTGGGGTATAGCCGTTCTTGGCCATCACCGTTGACCAGTTGAACAGGCCCTGGTTGTAAGGCCTCTTGACTATGGACTCGGCGGGCACCGGCGGGAACGATGCCGACACTGCTTCCATGCCGCGCACGGTCCGGGTGCCGGTTGCGTAGGCGTTGGTAAATAGGAGGCTTTGCTTGGACAGCCTGTCGATAATTGGCGTCAGCCCACGGGTATCGCCGTAGGTGCCAACGAATTCCGCGCCCAGCGATTCCTCCAGCAGCACCACTACGTTCAGGTGCTTCGTTGGTCCCCTGCTGCGGATGTGCCGCTCGATGTGGTCGGATTCGGGGAAAAACGCCGCGTCCGTTTGCCCGACCAGTCTGCGCAGTCTTTCGTCGGCCTCATCGTCGGGCAGCGAAAGATAGTACGCGGGGAAATCGAGGTCAGTATGGAATGCGGCATTGAAAAAGGAATACACCCCGTTCGCAGCCAGTTCGTTGACCACGCGGTTTTCCGAGTAGCGCCCGGTATTGACCGTGAGGCCGGCCTGCGCCGCACCGATTGCTATCGCAAGCGCCACCAGCACAGCCACACGGGTGCGCAACGCATCAGGGTGTCCGTCCGGACTGAACAAGCGCTCGCGCAACGCCAGCAACACGACACCCGTCAAAGCCGCGGTCCCAACCAACACTTTTGCAACCGGATAGGACTGCCAGATGTTGACGAAGACTTCGTGCGGATAGATCAGATACTCCACCGCTACAAAATTGAAGCGTGAGTCGAATTCGTCGAAGAAGAAAAATTCGACGGCTCCTAGATAGAACAGCCCGAACACGGTCGCTGTGAACAAGCCGGCGACCATCCTGCGCTGCCACTTCTTGCGGTACCAGCGCTCGGGAATCAGCGCCAGGTATGCCGCGAACGGCGCGAACAGATACAGCGCGGTTACCAGGTCGTAAACCGCCCCCACCACCAACACCCTCGGTACATCGGTCGATGCGACCAGCCCTGGGGCCATAGAAATACCGATCAACACCAGGCGGGTCAACGTGGAAACCGCAAAATAGATCAAGACAAGCAGGAGCCACGGGCGGAAGCGGCCAATTTGCACAACGGCGCCGGTTCTCCGCAAGAACGTCGCACCGCGTGAGACGAGCTCATGTTGTGTCATGTCTGCATGAATACCTGATTTCCCCCCAACGCACTACCGGCACTCTCGTTTACCGCCAGCGCCAGGGAAGCAAACCGGCAATGACGCGCCGCCGTGAATCAGCCACAAGCCCGCGTGGCACGATGATGCAGCATGTGATGGGATCACACAAGAAAAAAAGCCCGCCAGGAAGCGGGCTTTTCGATACTTGCAGAAGATTTGCCTCAGGCGGGCGCGAGTCGCGCGCGCAATTCGGCTTCAGCCCCGTACCAATCGTCCTCGGGTGAACTCTCACCGAAGCCACGAGCTTGCGCGCGGTAGTACGCAGCGGTCGCCACCATCTCGTGCCATGCTTCGTTGTTGAGTTCGTTACGGGGTGTTTCGTTCTTTTCCTGCATGGCGCCGAGCGGCTGCTTCGGCTTCATGTTTCTCCGGGTTGCTCGCGTCGCATTGCGTGCAGCCCCGCGACTTCTTTGCGTTTGTGTTGTATTCATGGCCGTTCCCTCCAGTCTTCACGCGCGGCTTGGACATGACCGGTCCTACTGCAAGTTAAGGTGAAAGCCATCCTTGGCAGAACCTTTCGGCTCGATTCATCGCCCGCCCTTTAAGGAAGGGAACATTGTTCAGGCGTTTCAACGACAAGTCTTTCGACCTCGCACCCCACGACGCGGACAGCTGTTTCGAACTGCCTTGGGAGCACCTTGTGCGGGTCGTACCTGATCGTCGCCTCGCTCTCAGCGACGTAGACTCTGACGTCCTGGACACCGCGTATGGCGCTCAATGCGCTCTGAACACTTCTCACCGAAGCGTCGAAGTGCATCCCCTTTATTCTCAAATGTGCCGTTTGCATTGGAACCTCCTCGTTTATGTAGTGCGAAGCAGCCTTGAGCCGGCCGCATAAACCAGAATTGTCTTGCGAACGATTCCCGAATTTGCAAAGCCAAGACAGACAAACTGGAGGCCCGTAATACATCCCCGCGTTAGGTGAAGCATCCGCAGCACATTCAGTTCCTTCCGCCTTCGGCGAAAAAAAGTCTACTTCCGTACGAAGGTACTGTCGGTGCGGTAGCCCACATAACGCGAAATTTCGTCAAGAAAATGCTTCGACGGCAAGTGGTCGCACCGCGTCCCGGACAAACTTCGAATTCTTTCAGCCGCTTATGCAACGGCGCAAACTTCATGGACGAGGCAGGCAATGGAAGCGAGCCTGTACCGCATCGCATTCTTGTCCGGATCGACGAGTCACGGGGATTGCCGGCAAAAAAAGCCCGCCGATCGGCGGGCTTTTGATTTGCGTCAGGAATTCACCGCTAAGCGGCCAAATCTCCGTTTTACTTAGCAACGGCAGAGGCCGTAACCGCCTTCTGTGTCCGCGGCAGCAGCAGGATGATCATAGCGCCGACAAACGCGACCGCCGCCAGGGTGAAGAACGCGGCCTCGGTCGAATTGGTCGCGGTGCGGATGCGTCCGATGAGATCGGGTCCGAAGTGTCCGCCCAGGTTGCCGACCGAATTGATCCAGGCGATTCCGGCGGCGGCGGCGGTGCCGGAAAGGAACGCCGTGGGCAACGACCAGAATGTAGCCACCCAGGACAGGATCCCCGCAGTAACCAGGGTCAGCGCGATGATCGACGGAATCGCGGCGTGGCCGATTACCGCCAGCGCAATCAGTCCGATCATGGCGACGAGTAGCGAGCCCGCCGCATGCCAGCGGCGCTCTCCGGTGCGATCGGAATGACTTCCCACCACCACCATTGACACCGCCGCGATACCCCAGGGGATCATGCTCAGCAACCCGACCTTAAGAAAGTCCTTCTTGTCGATGCCGAGTTCCTGGATGATGGTCGGCATCCAGAAGTTCACCGCGTAGAACCCGACCACGCCGCAGAAATAGACCAGCGCGAGAGCCCAGACGCGGCCATCCTTGAAAGCATCGAGGAAATGATGCTTTTTCCCCAGTTCGGATTTCGAGGCATCGTCCTCGGCAACCCGTTGCAGCACCAAGGCCTTCTCCTGATCGGTCAGCCACCCGGCTTTCTTCGGTCCGTCGTCAAGTAGTACGAACACCAGCGCGCCGATGATCACGGAAGGAATGCCTTCCAGCAGGAACAGCCACTGCCACCCGCGCAAGCCGCTGGCGCCATCCATGTACTGCATGATTGCACCGGAGACCGGTGACCCGATCACGTTCGAGATCGCAATGGCGGTCATGAACAACGCCACCATCTTGGCGCGGCGCTGACCCGGGAACCAGTACGTCAGGTACAGGATAATGCCCGGGAAGAAGCCCGCTTCCGCAACACCGAGCAGAAAGCGCAGGAAGTAAAAAGTGAACTCTGCGTCGGTGCAGTTGAACATCGTCGCGATCACGCCCCAGTGGATCTGGTTGGTGAACATGAATGCCGAGGAGATGATGCCCCAGGTGATCATGATCCGCGCGATCCACATCCTGGCCCCAACCCGCTCGAGAATGACGTTGCTGGGGACCTCGAAGATGAAGTAGCCGATGAAGAAAATGCCGGCGCCGAAGCCGTAGATCGTGTCGCTGAACTGAAGATCGGGCGCCATCTGCAGCTTGGCGAATCCGACGTTGACTCGATCGAGGAAAGCGACGATGTAGCAGATGAACAGGAACGGAATGATTCGCTTGGCGACCTTGGCATAGGTCGCCGCCTCGAACTCCGGGGTGAAAGTGGTGGCCAACTGAGTCTCCTCCTCAATGTTGTTTTGTTTTGCTCCGGCGCCCGCTTGTTATTGATTTTGGGCGCGCTATTCTAGCAGTCCAGGGGCTCGATCAGGGCGGGATCATCGTTCTTCGGTGTGTTGACCCGGGTGCTGACCGGGTAGGCAACCATCTCTTCCGCCGGATAGGGAACCAGGAGGTCGAACACCGACTCGTCGGCAAGATCGAGCCAGCGTGCATACCTCTCGAACGGGATGATCACCGGCATGCGATCGTGGATCGGCGCCATCAGTTCGTTGGCGCCGATGGTGATGATGGCGCAGGTTTGACGTTTCTCCCCTTGCTTGCGCCACTCTTCCCAGATCCCCGCCATCGCAAACGGTTCCTTGTCCGCCATGGTGAAGCGCCAGGGCTGCTTGCCGGCCGCGCTGCGCTTCCACTCGTAGAACCCGTCGGCCGGTATCAGGCAGCGCCGCCACTTGAATGCGTCGCGGAACATCGGTTTCTCCGCCAGCGACTCGCCTCGCGCATTGATCGGGTTGACTCCGGAAACATTCTTGGCCCAGTGCGGCACCAGGCCCCATGTCGTCATCGCCGCGCACCGCTGGCCGTCCTGGATGCGGATCACCGGCACCCGCATCGAAGGCGCGATGTTGTAGTGCGGGCCCAACTCCTGCGCAAGGTGGCCGAAATCCGTCTGGAATCGGGTCTTGAGTCTTATCGGCGGAGTGTTCAGATCATAGCGGCCGCACACGAAGACTTACCTTCCTGCCGCCTTCAGCCCGATCCGGACTGCCTCCTCGGTATCGCCCGGGCTCCCTGCGATCACCAGGTACTTGAACCCTTCCTTCACGCGCTTCTCGATATTGTGTTTGAACACCAGGATGCCGCAGGGAACGTTGAACTCCTTGGCTACGGCAAGAACCTGTTGCGCAGCCTTCTCGGTCTCGGGATGGTCCATCTGCCCCGGATAGCCCAACGAAGTCGAAAGATCATTCGGGCCGATGAAGATGGCGGAGATTCCCTTCACGTCGGTCAGGATCTGGCGAATGTTCTTCACGCCTTCCGCGCTTTCGATCATCGCGATCACCGCAATCTCTCCCTTCGGATCGAGCGGCCAGGCGTCCGCCTTTTCGAAGTATTCAGGAACGGTAATGCCCCAGTAGCGCGCCGCATTCGCAGGCGCCACGCCGCGTTCACCGGGCGGGTCGTTGTCGGTGGCACCGACTTTCTGCGGATAACGAGAATTGGCGACCAGCGCCCGAGCCTCTTCGACGTTGCGGATATGCGGCGACATCAACCCGAACGAGCCGGCATCGAGGGTCTGTTTGATCACCCACTGGTTCTTCTCGGAGCCGTTCGAGGGGATCCTCGCCAAGGGCGTGACGTTTGGCTGCAGATTGCCTTTCTTCAGCAACTGCGCCTTGTCCACCATGAATTGAAGGAATGTCTTGTGCTGGGAGAAGTCGGTCGCACCATGCTCCATATCGAAAATCACGAAGTCGAGCTGGGACTGCGAGTAATAGATTGCCCCGTCCCCGTCCCTGAAACGCGCGAACGCCCCAATCGCGGGCTTGCCCTGTTCCCAAAGTTCGATCATGCGGTTGAGCCGCACATCGGCTGCCTCGACTGACCTCGCGGGAACCCAAAGGGCTGAAACAATGAACGACGAAGCGACTGCGACCAGTGTTTGCCTGAACATGATTCCTCCTCCGTTGTACCGCCCGCGTCCGGGGCGGGCGTCGTTTTTCGACTAATGCGAACCGGATTGCCGCAAGGATCCGCGGACTTCGAAGCGTACCTGATCCACCGCCGTGCCACTCGGGTCCAGAAGCGCAAGGACGTGGCTTCCAGAACGCGGCGCCCAGAACATCGGCTCATCGGACGGTCCGATCTCCTCGTCATTCAACCGCCAACGATAACCGGCCACTTGCGGCGCGATCATGAACCGCACGCGCTGCACCGATTCCGGAATGTCCGGATCGAGGGCGATAATGGTGCCATTGCCGGGATAGGCAATGCCAGCATGAATTGCGGCAACCGATTTGGCGGCAATGTGCGGGGTTTCCGTACCTGCCAGGAACGCTTCCATGCGCGCAGGCTCGACGTCCTGATCGAAATGTACCTGCGTACGCACCACACCCCGCGGGGCAACCGGCGCATTCGAGGCAAATCGGCGATGCAGATAGTTCACCATCTCCAGCCACACGGGCGCGGCGCCAGTAACGCCGGACACGTCGCGCATGGCACTGCCGTCGAAGTTGCCCACCCACACACCTATCGTGTAACGATCGGTGAAGCCGATGCACCAGTTGTCGCGCATGTCCTTGCTGGTGCCGGTCTTCACTCCCGCCCAGTGGCGCGCGGACAACGGATTTTCCAGGCCGAAAGTGATGCTGCGTGCGAGCGGATCGGCAAGCACGTCCGCGATGAGGTAGGACGCGGCAGGATCGAGAAGCAGCGTGGCGGGAGTTCCGGTCGCGTGCTGCAACCTGAGCGGGGACCAGCCTCCGCCACTGGCAAGCGACCGGTAGGCGTTAGTCAGTTGCCACAGGCTGACTTCCGCCGAGCCCAGTGCCAGCGAGTAGCCGTAAAAGTCCCCGTCCCCCGTCACGTCATCGAAACCGAGCACCTTCAATCGCTCCGCGAATGCATCCGCGCCGACCAGCATGAGCGTGCGCACCGCCGGCACGTTTAGCGAGGACGCCAGCGCCGTGCGCGAGCTGACGAGTCCCTTGAAGTCGCGATCGTAATTCTGTGGGACGTACAGCCCGCTTGGCGTTATAAGATTCACAGGCGAGTCGTCGATGAGAGATGCGGTGGTGATCAGTCTGTCCTCTATGGCCATCTCATAGAGAAAGGGTTTGAGCGTCGAACCGGCCTGGCGCGCGGCGCGTACGCCGTCGACGTAGAACGCACTAGCGCTATTGCCGGCATTGCCGACGTAGGCCAGCACCTCCCCCGTCCCGTTTTCCACCACCAGCACTGCTCCGTCAGCGACGTGCTGCTCGGCGAGCGCGAGGAGCTGCTGCTGCAGTACTTCCGCAGCAAAGGCCTGCAACTCTGCATCGAGCGTGGTCTGCACACGCGCGCGCTCCGCGGAAAGCAGTTCGCGCGCGACGTGCGGCGCCAACGACGCCCGCGGCGCAATGGTCGGCGAGCCCGGCAACGCCGCCCGCGCCAGGGTTTCGAGCTGAGGACAATCGAGGTCGAGTTTCATGTTCCCCGACAGCGCGCAGGCGCGTTTCGCGGCCGTTTCCGATCTGCTGTTCGGACCGCGCAACAGCACCGCGAGCAGCAACGACTCGCGCTCGTCGAGGCCGTCCGGACTCTTGCCGAACAATCCGCGCGAAGCCGCGGCGATCCCCTGCAACTCACCGCGGAAGGTCGAGAGATTGAGGTAAGCCTCGAGGATCTGGCTCTTACTCCAGCTCTTTTCCAGTTCCTTTGCCGCTTTGATCTGGTCCCACTTCTGCGACAACGAGCGATTCTGCCTGCTTGGGCGCAACGCATCGTCCAAGTGCGCGGCAACCTGCATCGATATGGTCGAGGCGCCGCGCGGCTGCGAGAACAGCAGCGTATCGAGTGCGGCATCCGACAACGCGAGCCAGTCCACGCCGCCGTGCCGGTAGAAGCGCTTGTCCTCCGCGCGGACAATGGTGGCCAGCGCCACCGGTGAAATTTCAGCAAGGCTGATCCATCCCAGGCGCCGGCCGCGATCGACCACGCGCAGCTCGTGGATCAACACGCCATGACGGTCGAGCAGCATGCCTTCGGTGCCCGTCCATGCCGCCCTGACCGCGTCGAACGAAGGTGTCTCGGCATGCAGAGCTGGCGTCGACAGGAAAAACACCACGAGAAGCGGTGACAAGTGACGAGTGAAGAGTGACAAGTAATAACTAACGAGTGAAGAACGCGAGATAGCGGTCAGGCGGCGACAGACAATCCCCAGAATGCAGCAAAACAAAGTCGAAATTAGGATTTCAATCGGATTTGTCACTTGTCACTTGTCACTCGTCACTTGTCACTGGTCACTCGTCACTGCCCCACTGTAACGGCATCATTCGGCAGCTCTCCAAACATTTCCGGTGCATACATTGCCTCGACACGCGTTGGCGGCAGTTCGAAGCTGCCTGCGTTGTTGAGCCGCACGCTGTACTCGACCACCCACGCACCCTTAGGAACGAAGCGGTAATAGGCGCGGAAAGCATCGAAGGTCCGCTCCTCGAACGCCGGCCACACGAAGCCGCGGGATTGTTCACCGGAAGCCAGGATTTGCGAGTCCTTTGCAAGCCCGGTACCGAGGATCGCCGAACCGGCCGGCACCGGGTCTTCCACCACTACCCAGGTCATGTCGGCCTGCGCGTCCAGTTCCAACCGCACCCGCATCACGTCGCCGCGGCGTAGCTCGCCCGGTATCTTGGTCTCCACCGGCGCGACGGTCTTCACGATCTTGAACCCGCTGAAAAACGCCGACTTGAGCGGAATCGCCGCTCGGCTCTGCACCGTAATCCAGGGCTTGCCCGTGCCGGACTGGCTGACCGACAGCGGCGCTTCTGCCGGCGGCCACTTGAACGCCAGCACGCCACCCTGCGCCTGCTTTCCCCAATCGAGCGTTCCCTGCTGCTCATTGAGCCGCGCCTGGGTCTGGCCCGTCACCGGCTCCGTCTCGAACTTTGCAGAAAACTTCTCCAGTGCCAGGACGCCCCAGGCATTGGCAACGGTGGTGTTCCAGCGGCCACGATGCTGCCGGCCAAGCGCACCGCGGATGATCCGCGGCATAACCTCGCGCCATTGGTCGGCGTCGAGGAAAGTCAGCAGGACCCGGTTTGCATTCACGTCTCCGGAGATCATGAGCCACCACAAGTAGTCCGTGCGTTCGGTGGAGAATCCCATGGTCGTGCCCTGAAAGTTCAGCCGCGAGCGCACGATCTGCTCGGCCTCGGCAAGGCGTTTGTCGCGGTCCTTCAGAGCCTCGCCGCGCTTCATCACGCCGTACCAGTCGAGCACCGCAGAGGTCGGCCACAGGTTCGGCTCCGCGGGTATCGAATCGAGCCAGTTCGGCTCAAGCGCCTGGTAGCGCGACAGGGCTTCCAGCGCCGCCACTTTGCGAATCGTCAGGTCGGCAGTCGGCAACGGCGAATCGCGCGTCGCGCGGCCGGTGACGAAAGCGGTCAGCGCGCCCTGCATTCTGCCGCGAGCACCCTCAGGCACGCTCCAGCCGGATTCGTGTGCGATGGCGAGGATATACGTAGTCAACGTGTCGCTTCCCGCACGTTCCAGAGCAAAATATTTGGCAAAGCCGTCTCGATCGAGGAACGAGGGCAACTCATCCATTGCCCGTTGCCACAACGCCTGATCACGCAGCGCGACCGCGCGCGAGATGCGCTGTTCGAGGCAGGTGTATGGATAGGCCGCCATGTATTCGCGTACGCCCGGCAACGGACCGGCGAGCTTCGGCGCCAGTGCGAGACTTATGCCGCCGCGTTCCGGAAGTGCATCCTCCGGACGCTTGACCACTAGATGCATTGGCTGTTCGAGTTGCGTCAGCGTAGCCTGGAATGTGCGGACGGGTATCGCCGCGATCACCTTCTGCGTCAGCTTGAGCCGGTCCGCGATCGACTTTTCCGACAGTTCCGCCGCTGTAATTTCCCAGCGCAAGACATCGACCTTCATGGGAACGGTCGCCTGCCAGCCGACGTCGCGTGCTTGGCCGGCGGCAAGCGTCACGCGCACGGCCGGCAGCGCCTGGCCCTCCACGGTCCCGTTCAGTTCCACATCCATGACACGTTCCGAGGCGTTGCGAACGGTGAAGCGCGCGTCGAAACGGTCGCCCTCGCGCACCAGTGGCGGAAGACCGGAGAGCAGCATGAGGTCCTGCGTGGCACGGATCGTCGTTTCACCGGTGCCGAACAACCCGGTGCCGGAATCCGCGACCGCGATGATGCGGAAGGAGGTAAGCGAATCCTTGAGCGGAATGTCCACCACCGCCCTGCCCTTGGCGTCCAGTGGCACGCGTGCTTTCCACAGCAGCAGCGTGTCGAAAAGCTCCCTGGCGGTCTGGCGCCCGCCCCCGCCGCCCTGCGGCAATGCCTTGCGCCCGTAGTGGCGCTTGCCGACCACTTGCATTGCCGCCGTCGAGGTATCCACCTCGATTCCGCGCGGCCGCATCATCGCATCCAGCAGTTTCCACGAGTCGTTGGGCAGTAGTTCCAGCAGGCCTTCATCGACCGCGGCGATCGCGACTTCACCGGACTTCACCGGCACCGGTTTACCGGCCGCGCGCTGCGTTACCTGCACGGTGACCTGCGCCTTCTCTCGCACCTTGTATGCCGGCTTGCCGGCGCTGACTCTCACGCGCAGTTCGTGTGCGCGCAATCCGACACTGATCTCCGCCAGACCCATCTTGAAAGCCGGCTTCCCCAGGTCCACCATTGCCGTCGGCTGCAGATCCGCGATACGCCCACGCACCACCAGCACCGACACAAAGATATTGGGCGCGTAATTCCCCTTGATCGGCACCTTCACTACCGGCGCGGTTCCTGAAAGCGGCTGCACGAACGATTCGACCACGCCCTCGCGCTCTATCGTGATCAATGCTGTCGCCTTCTGGAACGGCATGCGCACCTGCAACTGAGCGGTCTCGCCCGGTTCATAGCGCTTGCGCTCGGGGATCACGTCGATGCGGTCGTCGTTGCTCTGGTCGAACCACCACGCGTCCTTGCCTGCAACCCAGGCCGAGCCGTTGGCGTAGGCCAAGTTGCCGTCGCGGTCCTTGGTTTCCGCCGCCATGATGATATTGCCCGACACCGGCGGCTTCACCGCGCAGAACAGCCGCCCTCGTTCGTCGGTCTTGCCCGCGCAGGCAACGTCGAGAAGCTTCACCTCGGCGCCGCTTTCGTATCCATAAAAGCCGCCCACCAGGCGTTTTCTGTGCGTGAACATGTTGCGCACGAAAAGCTGGACTTTTACCTGCTGGTTCCTGACGGGCTTGCCGGCGAGATCAAGCGCGATCACCTGGAACTTGAGCTGGTCCTGCGACAGCGCCCAGGAATCCGGCTTGATGCCGAGGATCACTTTCGACGGCCACAGCGAAACTCTTGTCGAAGTGGTCAGCACTTCGCCGTTCGGATCCGAATATTCCATTTCGGCGTTCAGGTCCTGCGGACTATCGCTGGCGGGTATCCCCGGCATGGTCACGCGCGCCGAGCCGGTGGCGTCGAGGTCCAGGGCAATGGACTTGAGCGGCCGCACGCCGCTGCCCGGCACCGACGGCACGGGTGATTCAGCGTCCGTGTCCTCGAGTTCGTACTCGTCGGCAAACCACTGATAGCCGCCCTGCTGCTCGATACCCGCGACCACTTTGCCGTTGGCGAAGGTAAAGCCGTCGTAGTCGCGAAAGCTAACGCTTTTCGGGCGTACCACCGCGCGCACTTTCACCGGCGCGCGGCCGGCGCCGCCGCCGGACAAATAACGCAAGCCCAGATCCAGATTCACGCTTTCCGGTTTCACCTGCGGCGCTTTGGGTCCGGATATCTCCGCCTTCATCAGCGGCACCCGGAATTCCTCGATTCGGAAATTGCCTGACATGCGGGTGCTTCCGCGCGAACCCGGCTTCGCGTCCAGCGTGTCGATCATCAATACCGAGTAGCTGCCTTTTTTCGCGCCTTCGGGGATTTTCCAGGCGGTTTCCGCGGTGCTGCGCGGGTCCCAGGTCAGAGGCACTTCGTATTTTTCGTCCGAGCCCTGGTGCTGGATCACGACCTTCTTCGGAAGACCGTCCACCGGAACGAACGCGAAGCCCTTGGCTCCGTGCCTGCGATAGAAGTGCTTCATGCTCACGGTTTCACCCGCGCGCAGCAAGGTACGATCGAAGACCGTCGTGGCGATGTACGGGCCGGCGAAACTTCCGGCACGCAGATTGAAGCGCCAGCGTGAGATCCCTTCGTTCCAGTCCGACAGGACGAACGACAGGTCATCGCCCGCGCGCGCCGAGGCTACCAGTTGCTTGTCGTAATCTGTCAGGCATGCTGGCAGACGCTCGCGCTCGGGCAATACCGACGCAATACGGGCGCGGCCCTGCGCGTCGGTCTGTCCGCGGTAATACACCTTGCCGCTGCAATCCTGGATCGCCACCTGTGCGTTGGGCACCGGGACGCTGGTATCCAGCGTGGTAACCCAGACCAGCGAGACTTCGCGGCCCCACTTGAAATGAACCGCAAGATTGGTTACGAGCGCCGCCGACTGTATGTAGTACGGCTTGCTGCGCGCCTTGAGCAATGCCGCGCCGAGCCGCGGGCTCGCCATTTCAACCACGTAGAACCCGGGTTTTTTCAAAGGTATGCCGACCACTTCGAAGGCACGCGCGCCCTGCGGCTTGGGCACGTGCATGCGGCGGATGCGGTCGCGTTCGTTGAATATCGACGACTGCCCCACCTGGTATTCGAGCACCCTCTCCTGCTTCTTCTCGTCGTATCCCCAGCGATCGTGCTCCATCTTTCCAAGGCGCTTCATCCATTCCAGCATCGCCATTACATCGCCGTCCGCTACTCGCGAAAAACTGCCGGGCACCGAACTGTCCTCGTCGTGCTTCGAGTCGTCGAGTTTTTTCTTGAGCCAGTTGATCGCCTGGTCGGCGCGGTCAGCCGCTTCCGCGGCAGCATCATCCTGCTTTCCGGTCTTGATCATGCGCGTCTCGACCAATGCTTCCAGGTTGCGCAGCGTCACTGGCATCATCCCGTCACCCTTGAGTTCGATGATGCCGAAGCGCGCCGGAAACTTGGCCAGCGGTGGGTACTCGTCGGTGCGTACCTGCAGCGGAAAGCGCTTCTGGTTGGCGAGTTTGCGCCCGGCGTCATCGGTCACTTCCGCCGGAATCTCGAGCATGAACTGCGCACGCTCGGGAAACGGGCCGGTAAAACTTACTTGCTCGACGAAATCGGCGGCGTTTCGCGCATCCGCCAACTCGGCGGGATAGGCCTTCCCAGCCACGGTCCTGAGCGTGATTCTCTCGGCCGTGGCCCGTGCGACCGGCGCGGTGAACGAAAGCCGCATCGGCATGATCGGCAGGCACTGCGCATCTTTGTTGACCCGATCGCAGGTGAACCTGGCCTGGAAAGTATCGCGAACCCGGTAGGCAATGGTCTGGTCTTGGCTGGTAGCCACGCCGTTCCCCGATACGATTCCGCTGCCCCACACCAGCCGGATTTCAGCGTTGTTCGGCAGCCGCCGCTTGCACTGCACCACAGCGATGGGCAGTCCGTCCACGTCTGCTTTCCTGAGCATCTTGTCCGTGCGTGTGCCGCGCAACAGGGATTGAGCAATTCGATGCACGAAGTCCTTGCGCGCTTCGAGCACCACGCGGCGATCGTCACCGGCGAGCACGCGCACGTCGACCCGCTCGGTGACGCCTTTGATATCGCAGTAAGCGTTGGCGGCGATGGATTCATCGGTTGCCGCGGCGTCGAGGCCGAGGATGAAGATCTGCTCTTCGTCAACCGGCACGCCTTCGTACGGCAGCGCTTCCAAGATCGCCGGCCCGCCGGTGGAAAACTCGAAGGCGTGTCCACCTTCGACCTCGCCGCCGGCCAACGAAACAAGATCGACTTTCAAACGAAAACTGCAGCGCACTCCGGCGGGCAGATCGCGGCCGAAGTCGTACACCCAGTTCTTCTGGTCTGCCCAGCGCGCAGTCCCGGGCTCGGGACATTCGATATCGAAAGGTTCGGGCAGGCGCGGATCGCCGAACGCAACCATGGGCTCGGAAAAACGCACCGCCACCTGGCGCACACCCTTGACCTCGCCCTGCGGCGAGAACACTTCCACCTGTGCCGCCCAGGTCGCGCCGGCCGTCAACAGCATCAGGATCGCCGTCCAGGTCGCCTTCATCCCTCCACGCACCATGCGTTCGATCTCCATGGGCTGATTTCCGGTCTGCTCCATCGCGCCAAAGCTGCCCTAATAGTAGGGGGCGAAGGAAACGCGGGCAATAGAAATGAAAAAACCGCCTGGACGGCGGCCTTTCCGGACTTGCATGCAGCTGCGTTCGCGCTTCAGATCCTGTTCAGCAAGCCGCAAACGACTTCCAGCGTAGACTCCGCATGACTGTTGTGGCGGACCTCTTCCCACATGCGCTGCTTCATCGGACCGGAGGACCAGACCACCTCGCCGTTCTCGCCGATCATGTCGATGCGCGTGACGCGATTGATGCGACGGGCGCAATCCAGTTCGATGGTGCCGACGGTTTCCTTGAACGTGGTCGGATGGCCTCCGAAGTTGTCCGTAAGCACGTGGGTGTAGATGCCGCGCTTCTGCACGCTCACGTTCTCGCCATCGACGCTGATCGAGTCCACGTCAATGTAGTACTTCGCTTCGGTATCTACTCCGACTTCAACCCACTCGGCCGCGCTTGCTGCCTCCGCGACCAACGCCAAGCCGATCAGCCAAGCCCGATCCATGTGCTCTCCCGCTCCGGACTATTGTTGCTGCTGCGCCTGGGGCGGCGCCGCGGCGAAAGTCACAGCGTAATCCGGCTGGCGCCGCAGGTCGAGAGTCAGCGGAAAATCCGCCGACCGCACTTCGGGTTTGACCGTCACCGGTCCCGGCGTGTGCCCCTGCGGCATGAACCGGGCCACGCGCCGCGCCTCAGCCGCGTTGGCATTCACCGGCAGTTTTTCGTAGCTGCGCCCGCCCGGGTGCGACACGTGGTAAGTGCATCCGCCGATCGCGCGCTCGCTCCATTGATCGACGACGTCGAATACGAGCGGCGCATTCACGCCGATGGTCGGATGCAGAGCAGATGGCGGCTCCCAAGCCTTGTAACGCACACCACCGATATATTCGCCGCGAGTGCCGGTCGGGGTCAGCGGGACGACCCGGCTATTGCAGGTCACGGCGTAACGTTCGGGAACCATATTGCTGATCTTCACTTGCATGCGTTCGACTGAAGAATCGACGTAGCGAGACGTTCCGCGGGTCGCGGCTTCCTCGCCGAGCACATGCCAGGGTTCGAGCGCCTGGCGCAGTTCCAGTTGCATTCCATCGCAGTCGAGGGTGCCGTAGCGCGGAAACCGGAATTCGAGGAACGGGGCGAACCAGGCCTGTTCAAATGCGTAACCGGCATCGCGCAGATCAGCGATGACATCCTTCATGTCTTCGGCGACGAAATGCGCCAGCATGAAACGATCGTGCAGGCTGGTGCCCCAAGCGACCAGATTCCCGGAATACGGGGTTTTCCAGAAACGCGCGATCAGCGCGCGCAGCAGCAGCATTTGCGTCAGGCTCATCTGCCAGTGCGGCGGCATTTCGAAAGCGCGAAACTCCAGCAGCCCGAGTCTTCCCGCCGGCCCGTCGGGAGAGTAGAGCTTGTCGATCGAGAATTCGGCGCGGTGAGTATTGCCGGTGACGTCCACCAGTAGGTTGCGCAGCAACCGGTCCACCAGCCACGGCTGCGGCACTTCCTCGCCGGGCTTGGCTTTCCTCTCCATCTGCTGAAAGGCGATCTCGAGTTCGTACAGATTGTCGTCGCGCGCCTCGTCCACCCGCGGCGCCTGGCTGGTCGGGCCGATGAACATGCCAGAGAACAAATACGACAACGCCGGATGGTTCTGCCAGTAGGTGATCAGGCTGCGCAGCAGGTCCGGGCGTCGCAACAGCGGACTGTCCGCCGGGGTGATCCCACCGATGGTCACATGGTTGCCGCCCCCGGTGCCGGTGTGCCGGCCGTCGAGCATGAATTTCTCGGTGCCGAGCCGGGTCAGCCGCGCGTGCTCGTACAGTGCCCTGGTGTTGGCGCTTAGTTCGTCCCAGGTCTGGGCCGGATGAATGTTGACTTCGATCACACCGGGATCGGGTGTGACCGCAAGGCGCCGGATGCGTGGATCGAATGGCGGTGCATAACCCTCCAGCATGACCGGCATGTTGAGCTCGGCCGCGGTGGCCTCGACAGCGGCAACCAACTCGATCCAGTCTTCGACCGCGGACAGCGGCGGGAAAAACACATGCAGCCGTCCATCCCGAGCTTGCACGCAAAGCGCGGTATGAATGATCTCGATCGCCGATTTGCCGATCTCGAGTTTCAGAGGTTTGGGTTTCTTTGCCTTCACCGCGACTTCCCCTGCCGGTTCGTGGAGCTCTTCGCGCTCCTCAAACGGATCGCGCGCATGGCGCGGATCGATATCCTTGGGCGCGATCCATGGCAGCGAATCCAGCGGCAAGCGCAGGCCGATCGGGGAATCGCCGGCCAGCAGATACAAGTGTTCACGTTTGAGCGGCCACGGGCTGGACAACCATGCCGGCGTCTCCTGCACTCGCGGCCGTTGCGCGGGCTTCAGCGGCAACACGTAACCAACCTCCTTGCCGAGTTCGCCATCGAGCAGCCGCGCCAGGCGTCTGCGGTCGAGCGATTCGACCAGATTCAGGTCCAGCGGATCGACATTGACGGGCAGTTTCTGCTCCTGCTGCACGGTCTGCCAGACATCTTCGTAGGCGGGAATCACGTAATCGGCATGCAGGCCGAGTTTTTCCGTGAGCGCAAGCGCAAAACGGCCCGCTACCTTTGCTTCGAATCCGTAATCCTTCGCATCCGCCGCGAGCAGCGCTCGATCCTTCCACAATGGTTTGCCGTCCGAGCGCCAGAAGCAGCTCAACGCCCAGCGCGGCAACGTCTCCCCCGGATACCACTTCCCCTGGCCGAAATGCAACAGCCCTCCGGGGGAAAACTCGTTTTTGAGGCGCGCGAGCAGCGCGCCCGCGAGCTGGCGCTTTTTTTTGCCCAGTGCCCCTGTGTTCCACTCCACGCCGTCCATGTCGTCGATCGACACGAATGTCGGTTCGCCTCCCATGGTCAGTCGTACGTCCCATGCCGCGAGTTGACCGTCCACTTTGTGCGCCAGCGTGTCGATGTCGGCCCATTGCTGGGTGGCATACGGCCTCGTGACACGCGGATCTTCATGGATGCGCCGGACTTCCATGTTGAAGCCGAACTGCACTCCGGCCACGTCGGCAAGACCAGTCACGGGGGCCGCGCTCGACGGCATGGCAGTGCAGGCAAGCGGGATGTGTCCTTCGCCCGCAAAGAGCCCCGAAGTCGGATCCAGCCCCACCCAACCAGCCCCGGGAATGTAGACCTCGGTCCATGCGTGCAGGTCGGTGAAGTCCTTCTCGGGCCCGCTCGGCCCGTCCAGCGCTCTGACATCGGCGGCAAGCTGGATGAGATAGCCGGACGCGAAGCGCGCCGCGAGGCCGAGATGTCGGAAAATCTGCACCAGCAGCCACGCGGAATCGCGGCACGAACCCCGGTGCATCGCGAGCGTCTCCTCGCACCTCTGTATGCCTGGCTCCAGACGCACGATGTAAGCGATGTCGAGCCGCAGGCGCGTGTTCGCGGCGACCAGCAGGTCCACGATGGCAAGCGGATGGCCAAGTGCTTCCTGTCTGAACCCGTTCAGCCAGTCCGAAAGCAGAGGCCCGGGCATCTCCGTTTCGAGAAAAGGCCGCAATTCGACTTTCAGTTGATCGGAATACTGGAACGGGTACTTCTCGGCATAGCTCTCGACGAAGAAGTCGAAAGGATTCACGACCGTCATGTCGGCCACCAGGTCCACGACGATCGTCAGTTCCGTGCTTTTCTCCGGGAACACCGCGCGTGCCAGCCAGTTCCCGAACGGATCCTGCTGCCAATTGACGAAGTGCCTGGCGGGCATGATCTTGAGCGAGTAACTGTTGATCGGCGTGCGGCAATGCGGTGCCGGGCGCAGGCGGATTTCGTGCGGGGAGAGATTGACCGGGCGGTCGAAACGGTAGCGGGTCTCGTGGGTCAGCGCTACGCGGATTGTCATGAGAAACGGTGACAAGTGAGGAGTGACAAGTGACTAAAGGAAGTGACAGGTGACGAGTGACAAGTGACGAGCAGAGAAGAAGCTCGGCCCTCGGCCCTCGCCCCTGAATTCATTACGACAGCCAATCGGGGTTGGGAAGTTCGGTAAACACGCGCCGCAGCCCGCTGCCCCAGCTATTGCGGATCATGGTGAAGTACGGGTCGCCCTCGCCGATGCGCTTCTGCACTCCCACGCGCAACGAATCGCGCGGATACCACAACAGATCGATCGGCATCCCAACGGAGATGTTGCTGCGGATCGTCGAGTCGAACGAGATCAGCGCGCATTTCGCCGCTTCCTGGTAAGGCGTGGAACTCGTCAGCACGCGGTCGAGGATGGGTTTGCCATACTTGCTTTCGCCTACCTGGAAGTAAATGGTGTCCACGCTGGCCTCGATGAAATTGCCCGCCGCGTAGATGTTGAAAAGGCGCGGATCCTCGCCCTTGATCTGGCCGCCCAGCAGAAGCGTGGCGCTGTAGTCGACGTTGTTCTGCGCAAGGTACGGTCCATCGCGCTTCTGCACGTCGCGCAGCGCATCGCCCACGAGCGAGGCGACGTCGTAAAGACTTCCGACGTTCCAGATCGTGTTGGTCCCGGTTTCGGCGCTCTTGTGCCGGTCGAGGATGTTCATGACTCCCTGGGTCACGGCCAGATTCCCGGAGGAAAGGATGGTCAGCACGCGTTCATCTTTCTGCTCATAGACCTTCAGCTTGCTGAAGGTTGCGATATGGTCCACCCCGGCATTGGTGCGCGAGTCGGATGCAAACAGCATCCCGGAGTCAAGCTTCAGTGCGACGCAGTAGGTCATGGAATGTCCGTCAGCCGGCTGGGATTCTGATAATACCTCAGCATACTCAGATGCCAGTCACGCGTAGGCCACATTGAAGAAACTGCGATCCACTTCGCCGCCAAGGTCCTTGAGACGGCCCAGGAAGTCCGTGAGATATTCGTGCAGGCCGTAGTCGAAGATGACGTCCATGCGCCCGAAGTGCAACGCAGCGTGCAACTCACCGGCGCGCCGCAATGCCTCTCCGGAATACCGTGTGGCGATCATCTGGAAGATTTCGTAGGCTTCGTCCATGCAAGCATGCAGCGATCGCGGCATATCCTGGCGCAGGATCAGCAGTTCCGCCACCTTGACCGGCGTGATCACATCGCGATAGACCTTGCGATAGGCCTCGAAAGAGGAAACCGAATGCAGCACGGCAGCCCATTGGTAGTAATCCACCGCCCCGCCGACGTCTTCCACCGAGGGCAGCAGCACGTGGTACTTCACGTCGAGAATGCGCGTGGTGTTGTCGGCCCGTTCCAGAAATGTGCCCAGGCGGTTGAAGTGGAAGGCCCCGTCCTTGAGCGCGGTGCCTACCGTAACGCCGCGGAACAGGTGGGAGCGATCCTTCACCCAATCGAAGAATGCCAATGCCCGTTCCCCGGAAAGGCGCGACTCAGTGACGTGCTGCAACTCCAGCCAGGTCGAATTGATCACCTCCCACATTTCCGAAGTGATGTTGCCGCGCACCGCGCGCGCGCTCTCGCGCGCCGCCTTGGCGCAGGAATAGATCGACGACGGATTGTCCGGGTCGAGCGCCATGAAGTGCATGACGTCCTTTGCGGTGACCATACTGTAGCGCCCGGAAAAAGGGTACAGGGTTCCGGTGATGTTCAACGGTGCGAACCACTCCTGGTCGGAAAACTTGGCCGACTTCGGAAGCAGCGACATGCGATACGTCACGTCGAGGATGCGCGCGGTGTTCTCCGCGCGCTCGACGTAGCGCGCCATCCAGTAGAGAGTCGAGGCGGTGCGGCTCAGCATGGGCTTCGCAAGGGACGAGGGATGAGGGACGAGGGACGAGTAAGACCCTGGCTTTTTCTCACCCCCCGTTCCTCGCCCCTCTCCCCTAGTTTTCCACTATCCACGTGTCTTTTGTGCCGCCGCCCTGCGACGAATTCACCACCAGCGAACCTTCCCGCAAAGCCACGCGGGTAAGTCCCCCGGGAACCATCATCACGTGCTTTCCCGAGAGCACGAAAGGACGCAGATCGATGTGCCGCGGGGCAATTCCCTGCTCGACGAATATCGGGCAGGTCGAGAGCGACAACGTCGGCTGCGCAATGAACTTTTCTGGCGCGTCGAGAATGCGCTGACGGTATGCCTCGCGCTCGCGTTCGGTCGAGGCTGGCCCGATCAGCATGCCGTAGCCGCCAGAACCGTGCACTTCCTTCACCACCAGTTTTGCAAGATGATCCAGCACGTAGGCGAGATCCTTCTCGAGTCGCAACTGATAAGTGGGCACATTGTTGAGCAGCGGTTCTTCACCGAGATAAAAACGAATCATCTCCGGAACGTACGGGTAGATTGACTTGTCGTCCGCCACACCGGTACCGATGGCGTTGGCGAGCGTCACCCTGCCCTTGCGATACGCGTTCACCAGGCCGGGCACGCCGAGTGTGGAATCGGGTCGAAACGCTTGCGGATCGATGAAGTCGTCGTCGATGCGCCGGTAGATCACGTCCACGCGCTGCGGCCCCGCGGTTGTGCGCATGAAAACGCTGTCGTCGCGCATGAATAGATCCGCGCCTTCGACCAGTTCGATGCCCATCTGCTGCGCCAGGAACGCGTGCTCGAAGTAGGCGCTGTTGAACTGTCCCGGAGTGAGCACCACCACGGTGGGATTCTCGACGCCGTCGGGTGCCACGCTGCGCAGGTTTTCCAGCAACATGTCGGGATAGTGCTCGACCGGCGCGATCGACTGGCGCGCGAATAGCTCGGGTACCAGCCGCATCATCATCTTGCGGTTTTCCAGCATGTACGACACGCCGGACGGGGTGCGCAGGTTGTCTTCGAGCACGTAGTATTCGCCGGCTCCGGCGCGCACCAGGTCGATCCCGGCTATATGGGCGTAGATGCCGCCGGGCAGGTCGATGCCGGCCATCTCCGGCCGGTATTGCCTGTTTTCAAGCACCTGCTCCCTAGGCACCTTGCCGGCATTGAGAATCTCCTGGCCGTGGTAGATGTCATGCAGAAAGGCGTTTAGCGCCCTGGCGCGCTGGCGCAGGCCGTTGGCGATGTCCCGCCATTCAGCCGCCGGAATTATGTGCGGCAGCATATCGAACGGTATCAACCGCTCGGCGCCGGCGTCTTCCCCGTACACCGCAAAGGTGATGCCGACGCGATGAAACAGCAGTTGGGCCGCCTGGCGCATCTGAAGGATGTGGTCGGCCGGCGTCCCCGCTATCCATTCGGCAAGGCGCCGATAGTGGCCGCGCACGCTGCCGTCCGCCAGATACATCTCGTTGTAGTAGGAATCGAATGACATGGCCGTGCTTCCGACCGGATGGTTCACCTCCGGATTGATTTAGCAACCGCTGTGCCACGCCATGGGTGCGTCCCTCGCGCACGCTAAGCACTTGGCTCGGAGAGAATTAATTTGTTTTGGCGAAAGCCCTCGCGACCGCCTCCCCGCGACCATGCACCACGGCAAGGCACAGGGCCAGGCGGACGCACTGCTTTAGACGACGATGGTCGGTACCACGCCGGAGATGAGGCGACGTCATAACAACGCTAGACGATCAGACGATCACTCCCAACAGCTTCGCGGAAATGGCGACGAGTTCGGCGCCGACCGATTCCACCGCGGCCTGATGGCGTTCGTCCTTGAGTTCACCGTCCGGCTCGAACGCGTCATTGGCGCGGCTGATCGCCATCTGCGAGGGAATCACGATCACCCCGATGTTGGAAAGAATCGAGCGCAGCGCCGCCAGACCGCGAATTCCGCCGAGATGACCGGGCGACGCGGCCACCAGGCCCGCAACTTTGCCCTTGAACGCCAGAAGAGGCGGTTCGTTCGCCTCCGAACGCGAGGCCCAGTCGATGGCGTTTTTCAGCACGCCCGAAATGGCGCTGTTGTATTCGGGTGAACTGATCAGGATTCCGTGGTGCTCGATAAGCGCACGCTTGAACACCTTGGCGTTCGGCGGCAGTCCGTGGTCGTGGTGAAGGTCGCCATCGTAGAGCGGCATGGGAATATCGCGCAGGTCGATCTCGGTCACCTCGGCTCCGGCAGCACGCGCACCGGCAGCGGCGATCCTGATCAGCTTCTTGTTGAACGAGCCGCTGCGTAGGCTGCCTGCGAAGGCAATGATCCTCACGTTGGACATGACCCCTCTTCGAGCCGGGTTGAAGCGCTCTTGAACTTGCAAATTGCGGCCTCAGTTAGCCGGAATTGACTTCCGGAAAGGAAATTCATGAGACCTGCACTCACTTTGGTCGAAGACGTCGACGACTCCGCGTCTTCGGGCACGGCGAAACCGTCGCCGATTTTATCAGACGACAGTCTGCTGGACGCCTACTCGTCCGCGGTGGTATCGGCGGCGGACAGGATCAGCCCGGCAGTGGTGAAAATCGACGTTCACCGCAACTCCGCGCGGCAACGGAATGAGAGCGGTGCCAGCGGTTCGGGTTTTCTGTTTACGCCGGACGGGATGATCCTCACCAACAGCCACGTCGTGAGCGGTGCGTCCAAAGTCGGGGTGCATCTGCGCGACGGCCAGAGCCTGGACGGCGACATCCTCGGCGACGATCCGCACACCGATCTCGCGGTAGTGCGGGTGTCCGGATCGAAGCTGCCCACGGTGCAATTCGGAACCTCGCGCGGCATAAGAGTCGGACAACTCGCGATTGCCATTGGCAATCCCTACGGCTTCGAATGTACCGTCACCGCGGGGGTCGTGAGCGCTCTCGGCCGATCGATGCGCGCCTATTCCGGCCGGTTGATCGACGACGTGATCCAGACTGATGCCGCGCTCAATCCCGGCAACTCCGGCGGGCCGTTGAGCAATTCCCGGGGCGACGTGATCGGTGTAAATACCGCGATCATCATGGCGGCGCAAGGCATCTGTTTCGCCACTGCGATAGACACCGCAAAAGTGGTGGTCACGCAGATACTCCGGCACGGCCGCGTTCGGCGCGGCTGGCTCGGCATCGCCGGGCAAAACACGCCATTGTCGCGGCGCATGGTGCGTTATCACGAGCTCGAAATCGAAAGCGGTGTGCGCATCGCGTCGGTGGAACCCGGCAGCCCCGCGCAGAAAGCGGGACTGCAGGATGGCGACGTGGTGGTGAGTTACGACGGCATGGTAGTGGGTGGAATCGACGACGTGCACCGCTTGTTGACGGAGATCAAGGTTGGGCTGGAAGTACCTATCGTGGTGCTGCGCCGGGGGGAGAAACTCGTGCGCCCGATCATTGCGACCGAGCTGGCGCGTTAGATTGCTTTTTTCTGCAATTGCCCAGTGATCAGTTGCTCTAACTGGCGGCTGGTAAGCGGCTCGCCGAACAGGTAACCCTGGGCATATTGACAGCCGTAGGCGTTCAGGAAGGCGAGTTGTGCCTCGGTTTCCACGCCTTCGGCAATCACCTTGATGCCCAGGCTGCGCGCGAGCGTGATGATCGCGCGCACGATTGCCGCGTCGTTCGGATCCGAGGAGATGTCGCGCACGAACGACTGGTCGATCTTGAGCACGTCGAGCGGCAGCCGCTTCAGATACGACAGGCTCGAGTAGCCGGTGCCGAAATCGTCGATCGCGATCTGCGCGCCGAACGCCGACAATTGTTCAAGCGTTACGATCGAAGCTTCGGCGTCGTTCATGACGGCGCTCTCGGTCAGTTCGAGTTCGAGATTTTCGGGCAGTGCGCCCGTTTCGTTCATGATCCCCATCACCAGCACGGCAAGATCGTACTGTTGGAACTGTCGCGCCGAGACGTTGATTGCAACCTGCAGCGGAAAGCCCGTGTCCTGCCATTCGCGGACTTGCCGGCAGGCGGTGCGCAGCACCCACTCTCCGATCTGTCCGACCAGTCCCGCGTCCTCCGCCACCGGAATGAAGCGCGCCGGCGAGATCATTCCCAGCTTGGGATGGATCCAGCGCAACAGTGCCTCGGCGCCGTAGATCTGACGCGTGGCGAGATCGATCTTCGGCTGATAGAGCAGGCTAAACTCGTTGCGCTGGATGGCGGTACGCAGGCCGCCTTCGATCAGCATGCGATCCTGCACTTCCTGGTTCAGATCGGTGGTGAAGAACTGAAAATTATTGCGTCCCAGGTGCTTGGCGCTGTACATCGCCGCGTCGGCATGTTTGATGATCTCGTCCGCGCTGGCAGCGTCGTCCGGGTACAGGCTCAGGCCGATGGACGCGGAAACGAACAACTCCTGCCCGTCGCTGGGAAACGGTTTGGCCAGGTCACTGAGTATCTTCTCGGCGGTAGTGGACAACGCCTGAAGACTGGTAACGTTTGGAAATACGATGGTGAACTCGTCGCCGCCCACGCGAGCAACGGTGTCGCCTTCGCGGGAGGACTTGCGGATGCGGTCGGCCGCCTGCTTGAGCAGCGCGTCGCCGACGTAGTGTCCCAGCGTCTCGTTCACCACCTTGAAGCGGTCCAGATCGATGTGCATGACAGCGACCCGCAAACGGTTGCGATGCGCCTGCGCCATCGCCTGAGTGAGCCGGTCCTGCATCAGGAACCGGTTCGGCAATCCGGTGAGCACGTCGTAGTTGGCGAGGAATTGCGCCCGACTCTCGGCGCGCTTGCGCTCAGTGATGTCACGCGAGGTGAGCACGATGCCGCGGATGCCGGGATGCTCGAGCAGATTATTGCCGAGCGCCTCGAGGTGAATCCAGGAGCCGTCGGCGTGACGGAAGCGCAGCAAAAGCGGCGAAGACGGAGTCTCGCCACGCAGCAACGCTGCGAACGCGTCGCGCGCACGTCCCACGTCCTTGGGGTGCAGGGTCTCGAACGGGGTCTTGCCGATCAGCGTGCCGGGCGGATAGCCCAGCAAACGCGATGCCGCGGGTGACTCGTAGATGGTCACCCCGCCCTCATCGTGGATGGTAATGATGTCGAACGAGTTCTGCACCAGCGCACGGAAGCGCGCTTCACTTTCTTGCAGGACGTCGGACTTCCGGCGATCGCGGGGGGAACGCTCGAAAGGGCCGGATCGCATGGGTCAGTCCGGCGTACCCGCCGGCGCGGCCGAAGCGTTCGCGCGGAAGGAGGATGACAACGCAATAATGAACATTTCCCGGCCCGCTGCCGGATGAGCGGGAGATCCCACAGAGTCCTGTGGCCCGTGGCGGCAATCGCGACAACGGCGCGTTGCTTGTTTCATCTTGTCCATTCGTGCCTTCGCTGAAGAAAAAGGCGTCCGGCAAAGCCGGAAATCAGCGCCCCCCTTGTTCGTATACTACTGGAAATATTGTGGCGTTGTTATTGATTCAGTACATTTTAACCTGACTTTTAAACATCTCACTGAACTTCTTGAATCTGTCTCCCTGCAACGCCGGGAGACCCATTCGGACGGACGAATTCCACGTGAAACGGCTTGGAAACGTGCGGGTGGCCATCTTGAATGCCTCTACTAAATTCATAAGAAATCGCGCCGGGGCCCTGATTGATTTAGGAATTTTCTGTTACGACAACCAGGTCTATTCGCTACAATCAGGGCCTGTTCTCCCAGAATGTTCAACCTTCCCTAACCTGCCATGAGGCGATACTTCTGCCCGGTCCTTGCCGCAGCCCTCCTGTTCGAGGGCAACGCCCGCGTCTCGGAGTTCGACCGGCATATCGACGCACGCCAGCAGGCCGATGGCCCCAGCCAAGTGGGGCCCCTACTCGAATCGGTGCAGTTGCAGATTCGGACGGGTAGCCGTTCCCGCGCTCGTTTCGATTGATGCCCACCGCCCCCGTGACCCGCGTCGTACCGCTCTTGCTCCTCGCCTGCCTGGGCTGGTTGCTTCCCGTGGTTGCCTTCTCGGTGGAAGCCACGATCAACGTCGATGTGCAGGGAGGCAAGTGGAAAGGGGTGAGGCTGAAATCACTGCCGCGCGGGGCTTCGGTGGCGCTGAGGGTAGAAAGCTCGGACGCGTTGCGCGTAATCGTGGTCGACAGCGGCGAACTGCGGCGATTTCCGGATACGCGCCCGCTGTTCGAAGCCTCGATGGAGAAACGCCTCGGCTTCAGTGTCGTCATTCCCCGCAGCGGCGACTATTACGTGATATTCGACAACCGCAAGTCAACCTCGCCGCGCCAGGTGAAACTGAACGTCAAGGCCGACACGCCGGCGCGTTCACCGCCGCCTGCGGGCAAGACGAAGAAGCGCGAGGAGACCGGTCTCGATCTCATGTCGCCGCCGCACGCCTGACCAATCGCGGATGCCGCAACAGACCGGCAGGTCGCCAACTACTGGTCGGTCGTGACCACATCGCGGGCGCACGCCGATTTGGGCCTGCCCGAGGAATCGCGCGCAGGCTCGACCCCAAGACAATCAAGTTCGCGACTGACGGGAAAGAGAATCGATGCTTTCTGAGACAGGCTTGCGGTTCGGAATCGACCTCGGCGGCAGCAAGATCGAGCTTATAGCCTTCGACCGGGTAGGCCGCGAGCGTTTGCGCCGGCGCATTCCCACACCACACAACAACTACCGGGCTACCCTCGAAGCAATTCGCGGCCTGGTCGCGCAATGCGAACGCGAACTTGGCGCAGGCGGCAGCGTCGGCATCGGTACGCCGGGTTCACTGTCGCGGGCAACCGGCAGGCTGCGCAACTCCAATTCGGTCTGTCTCAACGGCCAGATGATCGTGCAGGACCTCGAAGCGCTGCTAGGCCGTCCGGTGCGCATTGCCAACGACGCCAATTGTTTCGCGCTTTCCGAGGCGACCGACGGTGCGGCCGCAGGCGCCGAAGTCGTTTTTGGCGTGATCCTCGGGACAGGCGTTGGCGCGGGCATCGTGGTGCGCGGTCGGCCGCTCGACGGCGCCAACGGCATAGCCGGTGAATGGGGGCATAATCCGCTGCCCTGGCCGCAGCCTGGCGAGTTGCCCGGCCCGCCTTGCTATTGCGGCAAGGCAGGTTGCATCGAGACTTTCGTTTCCGGACCCGGATTGGCCAACGATCATCGCCTTTTCACAGGAGCGGCACTCGCAGCCGACGCCATCGTCGCCGGCGCCGCCCACGATGCCGCTTCCCGATCATCGCTTGCGCGCTACGAGGGCCGCCTGGCGCGCGCACTGGCGCACGTGATAAACGTGCTTGATCCGGATGTCATCGTCCTCGGTGGCGGCCTCTCCAACCTCGACCGGCTTTACGAGAATGTGCCGAGGCTGTGGTCGCATTACGTGTTCTCCGATCGCGTGGACACGCGCCTCGCCAGGAATACTCATGGTGATTCCAGCGGGGTTCGCGGTGCCGCGTGGCTGTGGGATAGGCCGGGAAATTGAGCAGCCGCGCCGTCAACGGGCGATCCCATTACAATCCGCTGCAACACCCTTCCCTGACCACACCGCAAAACTACCAATGACGCCGGCGACGGTGCAGTTGCAGATCAGGGACGGCGGCCAACGCATTGTCGCGTTGGCCGGTGACTGGACGCTCGTCTCTCTGCGGTCTTCGGTCGCCGCGGTGTGGAATTCGCTGAAATCCGTAGCGGCCGATCCGAACCTGATCTGGGACCTGCGCCGCGTCCAGAACCTCGACAGTACCGGAGCGCTGTTGATCTGGCGCGCTTGGGGCGGACGCAGGCGCACCGATGCGTTGCTCAAGCCCGAGCACGAACCAATCCTCAAACGCCTGGCCGCGGTCCCGCCGGTGACATGGCCGCGCTGGCGTCCCGACTGGCTGGGCCCGATCGTCTTGGTGGGACGCCTGGAGGCAAAATTTGCCGGCCACCTTCTCGGCTTCATCGCGCTGCTCGGATTTCTGGTGATGGATGCGCTACATCTCCTGACGCATCCGCTGCGCATTCCCTGGCGCGAGATCTCCGCCACTATTTTCAAAGCGGGTGCCATGGCGCTGCCGGTCACTGCGCTGGTAGGTTTCCTGATCGGCGTGGTGTTGTCCTACCTCATCGCCGACACCCTCAAGGCCTACGGCGCCGACCTTTACATCATCGACCTGCTCGGGATGTCGATCATTCGAGAACTGGGGCCGCTGGTGGTGGCGATCCTGCTCGCCGGCCGCTCGGGCGCGGCGATGACGGCGCAGATCGGCGTGATGCGTGTCACCGAGGAGATCGACGCGATGGTGACCCTCGGAATCTCGCCCACGCTCAGGCTGGTTCTGCCGAAAGTGATCGGCTTGGCGCTGGCGATGCCGCTGGTCTCCGTATGGTCGACCGCGGCGTCTCTGGCCGGCGGCGCGGCGGCGGCCAACGTGCAACTGGGCATCAGCTATGTTTATTTCTTCGAAACGCTGCCCAAAGCGGTGCCAGCTGCGAACATCTGGATTGCGTCGATCAAGTCGTTGAGTTTCGGCGCCGCGATCGCGCTGATCGCCTGTCACTACGGACTGCGCGTCAGGCCGAACACCGAAAGCGTGTCCAGCTCGATAACGAATGCCGTGGTAGCGGCAATCACCGTGGTAATCCTGCTCGACGCGGTGTTCGCGATAATGTTCAGAAGTATCGGCTTCCCGTGACGAATCCGGATACGATCATAGAGGTCGAACACCTGTGGACCCGGCGCGGCGAACTGACGATCCATCGCGACCTGAACCTGCGGATTGGACGCGGTGAAATCGTAGGAATGGTGGGCGGCTCCGGCAGCGGCAAGACCACACTGCTGCGCGTCATCATCGGACTGGACGCGCCCGCACGGGGCCATGTACGCCTGTTCGGCGCGGATCCGTTTCGTGCGCCTCGTGCCGACAGACTGCGGATGCAACGGCGCTTCGGCACGCTGTTCCAGAACGGCGCGTTGTTTTCCGCGCTGACTGTTTTCGAGAACGTAGCCTTGCCGCTGCGGGAATTGAAATATCTCGACGAATCCATCATCCGCGACCTGGTGATGCTCAAGCTGTACCTGGTCGAGATCGAGCCGCAGCATGCGACCAAGATGCCGGCCGAGCTCTCGGGCGGGATGGCCAAGCGCATCGCGCTGGCGCGTGCCATGGCACTCGACCCCGAGCTTCTGGTGCTGGACGAGCCGACCGCAGGCCTCGATCCGGATCTCTCCCGCGGCTTCGTCGAGCTAATCAAGACGCTGTCGCGCGAACATGCCTTGACCGTGTTCATGATCACGCACGACCTCGACATGCTGAGCACGCTCGCGACCCGGGTGGCGGTGCTGGCCGAAGGAAAGGTCGCTGTCGATGGTTCCCTGGACGCGGTAAAAGCGAGCGGCCATCCTTTCGTAGCAAGTTTTTTCGGCACGGCGGAGCCGCTGCTACACTCCGACTGACATGGAAAGCCGCTCTTACGCCCTGCTCACCGGCTTGTTCACGATCGTGCTCGGGATCGCGCTGGCCCTGACCTTCGTCTGGTTTCGCGGCGATAACCGGCTGTATACCAACTATGTGGTGTTATCGAAGTTCACCGTGAACGGCCTGTATCCTCAAGCCATGGTGCGCTACCGCGGCGTGGAAGTCGGCAAGGTCGATGAAGTTTCTCTGGACCGGAAAGATCCCCGTACCGTCGTGATCCGGATTGCGGTCGAACGCAGCGTCCCGATCACTCATGGTACTTTCGCCCAGATCGGCTATCAAGGGTTGACGGGTCTAGCCTACATGCTGCTCGATGACGACGGCTCCGATCCGCGGCCGCTGCCCAGCCCGCCGGAAAATCCCGCGCAAATCGCGATGCGCAGCAATCTGTTCGACGACATTGCGGAATCAAGCAAGGCGCTGCTCAAACAGTCAAGCGAACTGCTTGACCGCCTCAACAGCATAGCCAGCGTGGAAAACCAGGACCGGCTCGAGCGCACACTCGCCAATTTCGAAGAGGCTTCAGCACAACTGCAACCGGCGCTGCAGGCGATCCCGGAGGTCGCACGGCGGGCCCAGGAACTTCTTGGCGACGAAAATCAGAAACTGCTGCGGCGTTCGCTGAGCAATCTGGAAGAGGCCACCGGTGCTATCGTGCCGGTCGCGCAGGACTCCCGGCAGGTCCTTGCCAACATGCGCTCGCTCTCGGAAAAACTGGACACGATTTCCACCGCGCTTTCCACCGAGATCACCGACAGCACCTTGCCCAAGGTCAACGACCTGGTTGAGCAATTGACCCGGGATTCCCGTGATTTTCGTCGCCTGATTCATCAAGTCGAGCGCGAGCCGCAAAGCCTGGTGTTCGGCCGCACGCCGCCGCCGCCAGGGCCCGGTGAACCCGGTTTCGAGGACGGACGAAAATGAAGACAGTCTTTGCGCTTTGTGTTGCCGCATTGCTCGCGATGGGCTGTGTCTCCACGCGTGAACATCCCATGCAGATCTATGACTTCGGAATCGCCGCGCCACCGGACAACGCTTCGGGCGAGAGCCTATTTGTTGCCGATGTTCGTTCTGCGGATTGGCTGGATACCACGGACATGGTCTACCGCCTCGCATACCGCGATTCACGTTCACTGGCGTCCTACGCCAACAGCCGCTGGGCCGGCACGCCCGCGTCCATGCTCACGGTGCGGTTGCGCCAATCGTTGGGCAACGGTGCGGTTGTGCGAAACCCTCAAGTCAAGTGCGTGTTGGGATTGGGTCTTGCGGAATTCAGCCAGGTTTTTGCATCCGGGAACACCAGCCGCGCCGTACTTCACGCGCAGGCTACGCTGGTCGAAAATGCCGCGGCTGGCCAAAATATGAGTCGAGTCTTCCGACTGGAACGCCCAACCCCGACTGCGGACGCACCCGGAGGCGCCGCCGCATTCTCGGAGATTGCCACTGCACTTTCTGAAGAGCTCCGCGTGTGGATCGCGGATGCGGGATTTTGTAAGCTGTAAGGGCGAAGGGAAGAGGGAAGAGGGTTAGTGTGTCCTCGTGGATTTCGGTTCCGTCGTCTTCTCACCCCTCGTCCCCTCACCCCTCACCCCTCACCGCTTTTTTCTCGAACCTTCCTGGCGCCAACGCTGCCAACAAATCCCGTTCCACCGGCATCGGATCGCCGTCGATGCGGCTCGCCACGATCTCCGCCGCAAGCGCGGCCCAGGTCATTCCGCGTGAACCCAATGCGAGACACGCAAACAGTCCTGGTTCGTCAGGCAATTCGCCGAGCACCGGCAGGCCGTCGGTGCTCATTGCCCGGAATGCGACCCGTCCAACCAAGTTGTCCGGCTGCACACCCGCACCGAATCCCGGCAGCATGAGTTCAAGACGCCGCAGATTCGCTGCGTGGTCTTCGACGCGGCTGGATTCCTCGATCATGCCCTCGTTGAAACTCGAGCCCAGACAGTGCATGCCATCGAGCGCGGGCGTTATATACCCATCCCTGCACACCGCAATTTTCAGTCTTTTGCCTGCGCGCGCCGGCAACATGCTCACCTGCCCACGCACGGGTCGCAACGGTAGTTTCGCGGCCTGGGAGAATCGGCCGGCGAAATGCGCGTTGGCAAGAATCACCGCGGGCGCACGCGCCAGGACACCCCCGGATGAATCGATGACTTCCCATCCCTGTTCCGTCCGGCGCAAGGTATCGGCATCGCTTTGGAAAAAACAACGCGTGCGTGCGGACGCGTCATCAAGGTTCGCCCGGCACATGCTTGCAGGTTTCATCCATATTGCCTCGGGAAACCAATATCCTGGTCCGGCGACCGGCGCACCCGCCAGCTCCGTTGCCTGCCGAACCTCTGTAATTTGCACAAGCTCCGGCGGCAACGCGAATCGATCGAGGATGCGCTGCTGCTTTGTGAAATGAACGTCGTCACGTGCCAGCTGTAATACGCCTCCCGCGCCTTGAATCAAAGTGCCCCCTGCTGCCATCAACGCAGCGTTGTGGCGCAACGCGTAGAGGAAAGCCGCCGACGTGAAGCGGCCGTGCGTATTCCAGTCAAGCGAAAAAACCGGGCGCACCAGACCGGCTGGGTTCCCCGATGCCGCCTGTGCAGGAGCGGCCTGCCGCTCGATGATCTCCACGGCCCAGCCGCGTTCCGCCAGGCGCTGCGCAGCGGCGCTGCCGGCAAGGCCGGCCCCGATCACTACCGCGCGCTTGTCGGTACGCGATCTGTTGGATGGCCCTTCGGCTGTAAACCGGCCCGCCAACATCTCGCGCTTGCCCCCAAAGCCTTCGCGTTTCTCCACGGCAAAACCGGCTCTGGCAAGTCGATGGCGGACCGTGCCCGCTACCGAATATGTGGCAATGGTTGCCCCTGGCGCTGCCAACCGTGCGATTTGGGCACAAACGGCCTCGCTCCACATTTGTGGATTCCTCGCGGGCGCGAAGCCATCCAGATAGAAAGCGTCCGCGCTGGCGTCGAGCTGGCTCAGCATCAGGGCGGCCTCGCCGAAAAGCAATGTCAGCGTGACCCGTCCCTGGTCCAGGTGCAGCCGGTGAAATCCCGGCAAGAGCGGCGGATAACGGCCACGCAGTTCACCGGCAAGCGACGCCAGTTCCGGACACCGATCATGGATGACCGCAAGGTCCGCACGCGCAAACGGATGTTTCTCGACCGAAACAAAGTGCAGGCGCGCATGAGCGGGCGCGTCTTCCCGCCAGGCCTGCCAGGTAGCGAGAAAATTCAGGCCGGCGCCGAAGCCGGTCTCGATGATGGTAAATCGTCCACTGTTACGCCAGCGTTTGGGTAGGTCGCTGCCATGCAGGAAAACATGCCGGGTTTCACCCAGCGTGCCTGCGGCGGATGCGTACACGTCGTCGAACTGCTGCGAGTAGAGTGTGCCGTCCGAATCGAATGCCGGCGCTGCGGGGACGATGGGCTGGAAAGTCACTATGGGAATACGATCTCTTCGATGCACGCGGAGCCTACACCAAAACATATCCCTGTCGGAGTGCGACCCTACCCAACTTGCCAACCCGGTGCGCGCCTCTACAATGTCCATTGCCTTCCCACCGGACCGACCAATGCGATTGCGCCTGCTGCTGGCCACACTGCTGCTGACGAGTTTCGTCGGTGCGCACGGCGCCTATCCCGAAAAGCCGATCCGCTTCATCATTCCCTCCGCGGCCGGCGGCTCGCCCGATGTGCTCATGCGCATTCTCACCGCGGAATTGTCGAAGCGGCTCGGCGTGCCATTCGTCATTATCAACAAGCCGGGCGCGAACTTTGTGATCGGCACACTGGACATCGTGAAGGCGCCGCCCGATGGCTATACGCTCGGGTATGGCAATATTGTTTCCCTTGCGATCAACTACGGACTTCTTCCCGATGTACCGTACGACGTCGAGAAGGACCTGACTCTGATTTCCAACTGCGTGCGGGTTTTCAACCTGCTGGCGGTAAACAACGATGTTCCGGTGGCAAGCGTAAGGGAACTGATCGACTACGCTAGGAAGAACCCCGAAAGGCTGGTGATGGCTTCGGGCGGCAACGGCACGACGGGCCACCTCGGTGGGGAACTTTTCAAGGCCATGACCGGCATTTCGATGCTGCATGTCCCTTACCGCGGCAGCACGCAGGCCATCAACGACGTCATCTCCGGCGAAGCGCATGTCATCTTCGACAATATGTCTTCGATCACGACGTTCGCAAGGGCAGGACGGTTGCGCCCGCTTGGTGTCTCCGGCACGCGGCGTTCGCCGCTATTTCCCGATGTCCCCACGATTGCAGAGGCGGGTGTGCCCGGCTACCAGACGATCGCGTGGGGCGGGATAATCGGGCCTGCGAATCTTCCACCGGAAATCGTAGAGAAATTGCACCGCGAAACCGTCGCCGCTCTGCATGCCCCCGCCGTCCGCAAGCGATTCGCGGAACTCGATACCGACGTAGACGGGAGCACGCCCCGGGAGTTCCTCGATCTGAGCAGGCGCGAGCGGCCGCGATGGGCTGAAGTCATCAAGCGCTCTGGCGCAAAACTGGACTGAAGCATATGGAACGTTTCGACCTGCTTATCCGCAATGCCACTCTCATCGATGGTGCGCGTGCCCCGCGCTTTGCCGGCGACCTCGGCGTACGCGGGGATCGCATTGCGCGCATCGGCCGCCTCGATGGAGCCAAGGCCAACGTCGAGATCGACGCCTCCGGAAAGATTGCCGCACCCGGATTCATCGACGCCCACACGCACGACGATCGCCTGATGCTTTCCGGCCCGGACATGGCACCGAAAGTCAGCCAGGGCGTCACGACGGTGGTCGCTGGAAACTGCGGCATTTCGCTCTCCCCCATGCCGGGAGGGTTGAGCGGGACCATTCCCCCACCGCTGGATCTGCTCGACGACTCGGGCAGCTGGTTCCGCTTCCCGACTTTCGGAGCATATGTAGAGGAGCTGCGCTCCCGTCCGGCGGCAGCCAACTGTGCACTGCTGGTCGGGCATACTACGCTGCGCGTGGTGACAATGGACCGTTATGATCGCCCGGCTACCACCACGGAGATTGGGCGCATGCGAGCGCATGTACACGAAGCCCTTACATCCGGCGCGATCGGAGTTTCCACGGGCCTGTACTACGAACCGGCGAATGCAGCGCCGACCGACGAAGTCATCGAGGTCTGCCGGCCGTTGAAGGAACACAACGGCTTGTACTGTACGCACATGCGCGACGAAGCGGCGCAGGTGATCGATTCGCTCGACGAGAGTTTTCGCATCGGCCACGAGCTGGGCGTGCCGGTGGTCATTTCGCACCACAAAGTAGTCGGGGTGCCGAACCACGGTCGCTCCAGGCAGACGCTGCCCCATATCTCCGCAGCCATGCGTAGTCAGCCGGTGTGCCTGGACTGCTATCCCTATACCGCGTCATCCACGATCCTGAGCGCGGACCGCGCAGCCATTGCATCGAAGGTCATCGTGAGTTCCTCGAAGCCGCTGCCTCAGCACGCCGGAAGGGATTTGGATGAACTTGCGAAAGAAATGGCCCTGCCGCGCGATCAGGCCATCGATCGGCTGCGCCCGGCTTCGGCGATTTATTTTTCGATGGACGAATCGGATGTGCAGCGCATCCTTGCCTTTGAACACACCATGATCGGCTCGGACGGGTTGCCGCACGATGTCGCACCACACCCGCGTCTGTGGGGTGCGTTTCCCAGAGTATTGGGCCACTACAGCCGCGATGTCGGACTGTTTCCGCTCGAGACGGCCGTATACAAGATGACCGGCCTGCCTGCAAAGACTTTCGGGCTGAAGGATCGTGGCGTGCTGAAGGAAGGCGCCTACGCCGACATCACAATATTCGACGCCGGAACCGTGAATGATGCAGCGACTTTCGCGAAGCCGCTTCAAGCCGCGAAAGGCATCGATACCGTGATCGTCAATGGAGCCGTGGTTTGGAACAACGGCAAGCCGGGTGGCAACCGGACGGGACGAATCTTGAGGCGGGAATAGCGCGCCGAAATTCAACGCGTGCCTGAACCCGACTACAAGCATGTGGCAATGCCCAGGCGCGTCTGTGCGACTACACACATGCAAGGCCCTCGCCAGGAAGAAGCGGCCACGGGAGATTTTGCGCGGACCGTACCAGTCCCTCCCTATTCCGATCGGTCTAGCGCCGGCACCTGCCGGGGGTAGTTACCGTTTGCGCCATATGTGTACCACCGCACGGACCATTGAGAGGCCTGGTGGATACCCTGTGCCTGGGAATTCCGATGTAGTGTCAAGATAACGGAAGGCTGCTGGCGCCGAAAGCCGGAACTGCGTCGAGTGACGCCGGCATGGCCTTTGTAACAGGGCCGCGCAAACCGAAAGGACACTGAGATGAAAACTCACGCTAACCAAATGCTCAAACAGCGGGTTCGGATCACGGGTATCCCAATGGTCATGTCCCGCGCCGCAGTCATCGCCATCCTTGTGGCATGGACGCCATCGTCGATCGGGAGCGCCAACCACGATTCCGCGCCTAACGCCGGGCTTCGCGCGGTACGAGCGGCCGGCACGAAAGCAGTCCCTGCTGATCCTGGACATCGGCCTGGCGACTTTCCAGCCGGACCGATGTGCGCAAAACTCGCCGTGACGGCGCAACGGGTCATCGAAGGGAGCGGCGTGTCTGCCGATACCGTTGGCTGCGGGATGGGTAACAACATGGCCGCTGCCACACCAGCCCGCGTCGATGAAGAGGATCGCGTGGATGTTGCTACCTTCCTTGCGTGGCATGTGGAGGGGCGCAATTTGGCACAGAACAATAACCAAACAACGCCATCGGCATGGTCGCGGACAAACGCACAAGATCACCGTGCGTCCGTATTCCCCGTCAGGACACCTTTCTGGACCACGATCGTTCGGTAGACCGGTTACCGCAGCAGAGCTTTTCGTAGAGGCCTTTCCCGGGCAGCGCTTTCGATTCTCAAGAACGCTGGTCGCCCGCCTTAGGCAGATCGCCAACACGCTCAAATAGTCGCTTTGGTCTTCGCCACAGTTCTGTGTGTAGCTGGCTGATCTCCTGTCGCGAACCGCTCAGCGACAACAAGTTGCCGTTCATCTCCGTCGCAAAGAACGGGTACACGTCCGTCCTTGTCGTGCTTCATCGCGGTGTCCGCGGATCTCCTTGTGGCGGGATCCGAACGGATTTCCAAATCAGACAAACCCTTACAGTGGTGGCTCCCCTCGTCTGCAAGTTTGACACGAGAGCCACATACCTATTTGCGCGCTGGTTAGCATGCAGCGCCCTGGACCGACGGACTTTTCGTACGTGCGACTTTCGGCGGATTTTCAGCTCCGAGTCGCCCGACATGCGACCCGGCTACTACAGATTTCCGCGGAGGTGTAGACTTCGCAATATCGGTGGGATCAGGCTGATTGAATCCTGATCCTCTTATCACTCGACGTCGAAGCGAGGTTGCCGATATGCCCTCACCCGCCGACCCAAAGCAAAACCATCTTCTCGCGGCACTCCCCGAGCAGGACTACCAACGTCTACTGCCCGAGCTGGAGCTCGTCGCCATGCCGCTCGGATGGGTGGTCTACGAATCCGGTGCCGACATCGGCCACATCTATTTTCCGACCACCTGCATTGTTTCATTGCTATACGTGCTGACAAATGGCACATCGGCCGAGATCGCGATTGCCGGCAACGAAGGGCTTGTAGGCATTTCATTGTTCATGGGGGGCGAAAGCACTTCGAGCCGCGCGGTAGTGCAAAGCGCCGGCGAAGGTTTTCGGCTCAACGCGAGCGTTCTGAAAAGGGAATTCGCGCTAGGTGGTGAATTGCAGCATCTGGCGTTGCGCTATACGCAGGCTTTGATCACACAAATGGCGCAGACCGCGGTGTGCAACCGACATCACTCTGTCGACCAGCAGCTCTGCCGCTGGCTGCTGTTGAGCATGGACCGCTTACCAGCCAATGAGCTGAGGATGACGCAGGAGTTGATCGCCAACATGCTGGGAGTGCGCCGGGAGGGCGTGACCACGGCTGCGGGCGCCCTGCAGACCGCGGGAGTGATTCACTATTCGCGCGGCCACATAACCATCCTGGACCGCGCAAAACTGGAACAGCGCGTCTGCGAGTGTTACAGCGTGGTCAAGAGAGAATTCGACCGCTTGCTGCCGTATCGTCTGCCCGGCGTCCCAACCACGACTGACCAGTGACCGGCGGAACGTCCCTGAACAGAGTCGGAGCGAGTGCATGTTTTGCAGATGAATGCATGAGGATGTCCGGGCACACGACCCTTGACCGGCGTGCCATGGTGGAGCGCCTTGTTCCACCCCCGGAGACGATTGACCGGAACCTGCCCTGAAGTGTCCGGTCGGCTCAGGATTCTCGGCCGAGCTCCGATTGGACGCCGCCAACCTCCCGCCAACGCGTGAAATCGTTGTCCGATCCGCTCCCCCACTGCGCAATCTTTAGGCCGCAGGCATATCAAGATTCTCGTTAGTAGCGGCCAGGAGACCGCTGCTTGCGGGTGTTTTCGGTCCGACCAGAAATCTACGATCAGATCCTGGGCTGGTCGCCAAGCCGTGCCGAAGCAACGTTCGGAAACGGATTTCTCAGGTCGAAGGCCTATGTATCCCAACGCACTGACAGCCGTGGTGACAGGCGGCTAGCCTTTTAACGACTGATTGCGAGGCGGCGCGGGTTGCGTGCCGGAAGGGAGAATCGCGGTTTTTGATTATTCGCCCCAGAGCCTTTCTGTGGCAGGAGACTGAAATCATGCGATTCTTCGGCTTACTCTCCCTACTCGCCATTGCCGTTGTGATAGCGGGCTGCCAAACCGCCCCGGTGACCGGCCGCAAGCAATTCGTGCTCGTCCCCGAGTCGCGCGCCATCGAGGTTTCCGCGCGGGCTTACGAACAGGTCCTGGCACCGATCCAAAGCGAAGGCAATCTCAATCGTAACCCCGCCATGAAAGCGCGCGTGGACAGCATTACCGCGCGCTTGGTCGCGCAGGCGATCAAGTACCGCCCCGAAACCGAGAGCTGGGACTGGCAGGTCGCTGTAATCAGCGATCCCGAGGCGCTCAACGCCTGGTGCATGGCAGGGGGAAAGATGGCCATCTACTCCGGCTTCATCAGTCGACTGAAACTTTCGGACGACGAAATTGCCCAGGTGATGGGTCATGAGATCGCGCACGCGTTGGCCAAACACACCGCCGAACGCATGTCCGCGGCTCTGGGGTCTCGGGCGGCCATGCAGGTCGGCGCCATACTGCTTGGAAGCGATCGCTCAATGAACCAGATTGCACTGCAAGCAACCGCTGTCGCAACGACCGTTGGCGTGCGACTGCCTAACAGCCGCAAGCAGGAGGCCGAAGCGGATCGAATCGGCATCGAACTAGCCGCAAAGGCCGGTTACGATCCGCACGCCGCGCCACGGTTGTGGGCCAAAATGCTCAAAGCCACCGGCAACAGGGACCAGTCCGACTTCCTGAGTACCCACCCTCAGAACGAAGAGCGGGAGGAAGCACTTTCGGCGCTCATCCCGCAGATGATGCCTTACTACGAGGACAAAGGTCCCCGGCCGGAGCACCGCAACGCAGGACGTCGCAATCCGCACCCGGGTTGAGCTGGTTCTCGAGTCGGAGGAAGTCGGTCTGGACGCAAACTAAGGGGTACGCTTGAGACACAAACAAGAAAAATGGCGGACGCCGGTGGCATCCGCCATTGCTTGAAACGAAGATCTTCCGCCGATCACATGCGTCCGAATTTTTCCTTGGCGGTAGTGATGCAACGATCCTTGTCAGAGGCGTTCGCTGATTCGCATTGCTTGACCGCGGCCGCGTACTCTTCTTCTGCGCGGGCGTTGCCATCCTTCACCACATTGGCCTCCTCGGTGGTGCCGGAGTTCGCCGCGCTTTTGTCTCCTGGGGCGGTGGGCCGGATGTTAGCAATGCACTTTGACTTTGGGGTTCCGGTCAGGTTGTTGCACTTGTCCATCGCAGCACGGACCTCGCTATCCGACATTGCGCCGGTCTTCTGCGTGTCGGCCGCATACAAAGGTGCGCTTACGGCAAATCCGAATGCCGCTGCAAAAGCTACGTTAAGTAATTTCGACATATTGGTATCTCCACGTTGATGAAAGCCTGAGCAAGTCCTGCGTCAGGCGTACCTCACGATAGTAAACAGGGCACCCTCGGTCGGTACGGTGACACACATATGTCACCCCCCTGCCGATTGGCGCATGGGCGTGTGCCCCTGCGGAGCCGTGTGTGTGTGACAACCGACAGAGGGTCAGCCGTGCAGGGTGTACCTTCGCCCACGCAACAATGAGTTCTGAATGCAACAGTTCCGGGGTCTACGGCTCCGGATTATTGCGAATATGTCAACTAGCGGGAGCAAACGATGAAAAATGCATTCGGTGGAACCTGGATCCTTGCGGGTGCCTTGATACTGGCCTTGGCTGGATGCGCCAGTTCGGGTGATACCGGAAAGAAAACAGGAGCGTACGTCGATGATGCGTGGATCACGACCAAAGTGAAGTCGGAGATGGTTGCCGATAAGGACGTCAAAGCGCATAAGATCGAGGTCGACACGAAGAACGGCATAGTAAGGTTGACCGGCACCGTGGAGTCGTGGAACGAAGCGAATAAGGCCACCGACATCGCGCGTAGTGTCAAAGGCGTGACGGCCGTCGAGAACGACATTCGAGTCCAGTGACCCTGGCGATGAAATGATGCCGGTGGTTCGATCGTAGCATCGAGGCGAACCGCCGGCTGTCGCACACCCGCAATTTCTTCAGAACCGTGTTCCGAGCCGGTCGCGGTCAAAGTTGTAGAAAGGCTGTTACAGCGGCGCACGATTCCGCTACAAGCAAATCAGGTCAGCGCCCAATATCAATACCCTGGGGCAGCCCACTAACATGCATGTATCGACCGTACTGAATAGCGGGACGACGGGCCACACGAATGACTCTGCTGTTGGAGTGCATTCGCGGCGCGCGCTTTGCAGGACCGGTCTAACAACTTTGAGCGCATTTTCATCGATGCTCTCGTTGGAAAAGGAGAATTGCGATGGGCAAATATGTTCTTGGATGGTTACTCGGTGTGCCGGTGATCGTGCTGGTGATCATCTATCTCATTTTTAACTAGCCCTTGTATCTGGGGTCATAGCCATCGGGATCAACTTTTTGATCTTCGATAGTATTTACCTATAAGGAGGAAGCCAATGGAACCAACCGGAATAGTCACGCCAAGTTTGAACGAAGGCAGCCGTCCCACGGGACGCGTCGATAAAGTCAGCGCGGGGGCACATGACGCGATAGACAAAGTCACGGACGCCGCGCGTCCGATGGTGGACCGTATCGCGTCCGGGGCCCATCAGGCGGTCGATAAGCTTGCCGGTGCGGCCGGCCAGGCGGCGGAGACTCTCGGGGTGAAGGGAGAGCAGTTGAAGAATGCCCAGGCGCAAGCATTGGAGCAGGCTCGCGCTTATGTACGCGAGAACCCCGTGGCCGCGTTGGGCATAGCCGTAGCTGCCGGGTTTGTCTTGAGCCGGATGCTGAAGTGGATTCGTTAGACCACCCGGAAAATGGAACCAACGAACACCCTGAATCGGGCGGGTGAGCCGATCGTAGCCGGCGGCATCGTACCGCCAGATTCGGGCTTGCTGGAAGACCTCAAGTTGCTGTGGCACGAGTTGCTCGGGCTGGTGCACGATCAATTGACTCTCGCCGCGCTGGAGACAAGGTCAGCCGGTAACAGTCTCGTGACCATGATCGCGGCCGGGGTAATGGTTGCGGCGTTGCTCGTGAGCGCGTGGCTGGGGCTGATGGGCGCTGCGGTGTTATGGCTGATCAATATGGGGGTCATTGCAAGCGTTGCCATGCTGGTTGCCGTCATTGCCAATCTGGCGCTGGCGCTGATCTTGTATGACGTGATCCGCCGACAAAGCCGTCACCTTCAGTTCCCGGCGACTCTTCGCGCGCTTCGGCCCGTGCCGACCACCAGGCTCAACAGTCCCGAAGACCGCGAAGGCAGCGGGCATGCAAATACGACATAAGTCTATCTACCGGTCCATCCAGATCACGCAAGCCGAACGGCAGGTCCTGCGTCGCAAACGCCTCATCGGAGTGCGCGCGTCCATGCTTGGCCAGAGCGTGCGCCGACAGTTGACGTCCCCCACCATGCTGCTTGTTGCTGGAAGTGTCGGCTTTGCGGCCGGATATTTACCTGTGCACACTGCCCCAACGCCGGACGGCACTGAGCATCCGCGCCCCGCTCGCAGCAAACTCTTCGAAAAGGCGCTGAAGTTGATTACCCTCGCCCGTATCCTGTCCAAGGCTTTTCCGTCAGCCCCGATCGTTGCTTCCGCGCAATCGGGCGTGCCTGCCCCGACGCCCACGCCGCGATATCGCTAGGCAGCAGCGTGAAAGGCGAACTACGCACAGACTTTCCGCTGGACACTGCGGACACCCCCCTCGGGTCTGTTCCGGCACAAACAGACCCGAACGTACGGGGGAGAGCAAGTCTTCCCTCAAGTGATACTCCGGTCCCTAGAAGGAACGCTACGTCCGACGCTTCCAAGCTAACGGTTCCGATGCTCGTGGACGCCGCGGGCAGCACAGACCTTCCAGCGTTTGATTCTCCAGCGTCTCAAGACAAACCCGCGTCGGAGTCCCAGCTTACGGTCCACATGCCCGTAGATGCCCGCGGCGTGGCTCTGGGCATCCTGGCAACGCTCGCCCTGATCTTCGCCCTGCAGTGGGCACGGAACTTTGCCATATCCCTGGTGTTGGGAATCTTCGTCGCATACACCTTGAATCCGTTGGTAGTGTGGCTGGAACGCGTCAAGATTCCCCGAATCTTGGGTGCGGGCACGGTGATCCTGGCGGTCCTTTGCGGGCTCGGGCTGGCGACATACTCGCTGCGTGGCCAGATGCAAACGATCGTCAACCAGTTACCCGAAGCGGCGCGCAAATTGACTGCGCAAGTTGCCAGCTTGCAAATTGGCCAGCTCATCGACCTGAAGAAAGTGCGGATCGCCGCGCACGAGATCGAAAAAGCGACCGGCCAGGCGGAAAGCATTCCGTCGGCCGCCAGACAGTCCGCCACCCATGTGGTCGTCGATCAGCCCGGGTTCAAACTCGGCAATTTGTTGTGGGCCGGTTCCCTGGGCGCCCTGGGATTCATCGGTGAAGCGGCAATGGTGGCTTTCCTGGTCTTCTTTCTCCTGCTGTCTGGTGACACATTCAAGAGAAAGCTCGTGCGATTGACGGGGCCGTCGCTGTCGAAAAAGAGGATCACGGTGAACATCCTCGATGACATCAACGCGTCCATCCAGCGCTATATGTTCATGCTCTTCGTGACCAGCCTGCTCCTCACGCTGCTAACTTGGATCGCGTTGCGATGGATCGGCCTGGAAAACGCAGGAGCGTGGGCAGTCGCGGCGGGCCTGTTGCATGTTATCCCCTACTTCGGTCCGGCTGTCATTGCGGGAGCCACCGGATTGACAGCCTTCCTGCAATTCGACTCGCTTTGGATGGCTTTGCTGGTTTCCGGGGCTTCGGTGGCCATTGCCACGGTGGTGGGCATCTTCATCACCACCTGGATGTCGGGGAGAATTGCAAAAATGAATGCAGCGGCGGTATTCATCGCGCTGCTATTCTGGTCATGGCTATGGGGCGTGTGGGGCATGCTGCTGGGAATCCCCATCATCTTCATCGCAAAGGTGATATCGCAGCACGTCGACCAATTGCACCCTGTCGCGGAATTGCTGGGCGACTGATCTACAGTTGAGGCTCATTCGCCTGCCCGGAGCGGCCGCACTTTATGGCCGCTGCCGACGCAGGCGAAGTAACTAGAATCAGGCTTTTCTAACGAGGCGGGCGAGTGCCCTAGCCTGCCTTACTTCTTCGCGGCGTCCTTGACCTTATCGCCGGCGTCTTCTATTTTTTCACCAACCTTCTTCGCCGTGTCGTCGATCTTCTCGCCGGCGCGCTCAGCCGGCCCCTTCTTTTCGCAAGCCGTAAGTCCCGCGACCGCAAAACTCAGTACGATCGCCGCAGCAATTCCGGAGTTGAACTTCATGCTTCTTTCTCCTCGTAAACGTAAATGACCATCTAGGCTGAACATGGTTTCGCAGCCGGACCCAATGCAAGGTACGCAACGAATAGAGCAACGTCTGTATGCCAGCGTACAGAGCACAGACGGCCATCAGCCCTGCGTTCGGTCTGACGCCGGTGGCCGTTTCTTGCGGGCCAACTCGAGTAGAAAACCCACCTTTGACAGCAGTAGGGGCCGGACAGGGCTTGGGAGGAAATGTGGAAAAAAGCGGCGCTATTTGGGCTGGCGCCTAGTCACCTGGACAGCATCATTCGAATGCTGCAAGATTCTTTAACTTATAATAGTAATTCGTTGATTAGTATGATTAAAGATAATAGTGGGGAGGTCATCTAGAGCCATTGCATGTGAGTCACGGCGTACCCCAGTTCCTCTCGCCGACCAGGGTTGATCTTCAATCGGTGGTTCCTTAGAACCGCGCGCGATCTTTCGGAATCGTGCTTGGATCGATTAGTGTTTCGTGGGAATCGTTACGTTCCGCAGTTCCGCTTCCAAGTCCTCTTCCAAGTCCTCTTCCACGTCGAAATACTCGTCGAGCAATTCGATCTCGCGATCCCAGGTGTCCTCATCCGCCGGGTCGTGCCCCGGACCGGACGCTGCGAGCGCCATGAAAATCGCTGCCGCCGCTTCGCGACTCGTCGCTGGCTGAAGCTCTTCGTTCTGCGCTTCCGAGCGGAGAGTTACTTCCGCAAACGCCACAAAACCTGTACGTGATCGCATGGCCTAATCTCCTTGGTAATGTGCCACCAAAAAAGCGCGCGGGGTTTGCCGACATCGAGTGGCTCAAGGCACCCGATCCCCCTATCGCCGGTTGTCCCCGTGCGCATTACCTATAGCGCAACGCCCATGCCAGTTCGAGACGTCGAAAAAATGTCATAGCGAACGCTGTTGGAAAACAGCCCTGTTTCCGGGGCTAAATAGGGGGTGTCTGAAAACCGGCGCTTGGGTATGCCGAAATTTCAACAAATATGACGTGCGCAAATCGTCACAGAGCGACGAAAGTCACTGCAGCCTGCGCGTTGCGAGGGGTCAACAGGTTCCCACAACCACTGAACCTATCAACGTCGGGGGCCGGATCAGGCCTTGGAAGAACCGGCGTTACCCGAGGCCTGTCGACCACTATCGAGGTCATTCCACGGTGATACCGGTTTCCTTGACGAGCTTTGGCCAACGCAGGCGCTCGGCGGCAAGAAACTCCCGGAACTCTTCAGGCTTGCTTGCGATGATTTCAGAATCGGCGAATTCGCGGCGTGAGGTGATGGCTGGGCTGCGCAGTATCTTGCTCAATTCGCTTTGCAGTCGCTCAACGATGTCAGGACGCAAACCAGCCGGGCCCACCATGCCCGTCCAGATGGTCATCTCCAATTCGGGCATGCCGAGTTCAATGAACGTAGACACATCGGGCAATTGTGGAGAGCGCGAGCTGCCCGTAGTCGCCAGTGCACGCAAACGCCCAGCCTTGACGAGAGGATCCACGGTCGTCGCAAACCCAAAACCATAGTCCACCTGCCCGCCGATGAGATCGGTGATCATGGGCGCTTCGCCTTTATACGGCACGGCAGGCACCTTGATGCCCACCTTGCGATTGAATACTTCCGTAACGAAGTGATTGAAGTGGGCTACGCCCGGAGTTCCATAGCTCATCGTGCCGGCCCTTGCTTTGACCAGCGCCACCAATTCAATGACGGTACGCACATTGAGCGACGGATTCACCACGAGCACGGTAGGGCGACGCAGAAACTGGGTAATGGGTGCGAAGTCTTTCTCCGCCGTGTAACCCACCTTCATTCCGATGGCTTGCGCGATTGCCTGTTCGTTAGGCGACACGTAGAGCAAGGTATAACCGTCGGGCTTGGCCTTGGCAACGATGTCGGCGCCAAGCACGCCGCTGGCCCCGGCACGGTTGTCGACCATCACTTGCTGTCCAAGGGCCCTGCCGAGCTGTTCGGCGATGATGCGAGCTTGCGTATCAGCCACACCCCCAGCGGGCCACGGCACGACCCAGCGAATGGTGCGGGTAGGATATGGGTCCGCAGCCGATAGCGGATGGGCAACGAACAGTAGTCCAAGCGCGAGTCCAAGCAAACGGACGAACGCTCCCGTACTTATGATCATCCTGAAGCTCTTCCGGGCGGATCGAAGTGTCAGGCCAACGCCCGGTCAGCATACTCTAGCGTCGTACCTGTCAGTGTTTCGGTGGCCAACGTTCCAGGGTCCCGAAACTGATGCACGGAACCTGTCCGTGCCGGACAACAATGCGGGGGCAGCCCTACCCCTTGCCGTCCCGCTTCGTGACTACCACCGGTGGAAAGGACCAATCTTGCAGGCCGTAACGTGAGGATCGGAAAATGGCGCCGCATGCTCTATGCAGCGGCGGTGCCAAAGGAGTAGAGTTTCCGCGCACCTCTAAAGCCCAGATTTAAGAAGGCCGGTGCTGCAGAGGCAGTTAGGCACGACAAAACTAGAACATTTCACTGCTCAATGGAGGATCAAGCAAATGAAACTCAAAGTAAACCAGCAAGAACGGAGTTATGAGGGGGATCCGCAGATGCCACTCATGTGGTACCTGCGCGATGAACTCGCCCTTACTGGAACCAAGTTCGGGTGCGGCGTGGGCCTATGCGGCGCCTGTACGGTGCACATCGATGGCAAGGCAGTTCGTTCCTGTGTCACCGTCATGCAGGATGTATCGGGTCATGCCGTGACCACCATCGAGGGGCTCTCTCCCGATGGCAACCACCCGGTGCAAAAGGCCTGGCGTGCGGCGAACGTGCCGCAGTGCGGCTACTGCCAGTGCGGACAGATCATGAGCGCGGCCGGATTGCTCGCAGAGAACAAGAAGCCCTCGGACGACGATATCCTCGCCGCCATGTCGGGGAACATCTGCCGTTGCGGTTGCTATCAACGCATTTTTGCGGCGGTCAAGTCTGCCGCCCAGGAGGCCTGAGATGAAAAACGCCAAAAGTCAGGCCATCGTAACAAACGTCAGCCGCCGCAATCTCCTGAAGGGTGTTGTAGGTACCGGTGGGCTTGTTCTCGCCGCTCAATTCGTACCCTCCAGCGTAGCAATGGCGGCATACAAGACCGGCGCGGACGGGATGACGGGTGGGGTCGTGTGGGATCCGCACGTGTTTGTAGCCATAGATCCGAGCGGGATCGTGACGATTGTCACCCACCGCTCTGAAATGGGAACCGGGTCTCGTACCAGCCTGCCCATGGTCGTCGCCGACGAAATGGAAGCCGATTGGTCGAGGGTCAGGATCATCCAGGCGGAAGGCAACGAACAGAAATACGGCAATCAGGACACCGATGGATCGCGCAGCATCCGCCACTTCATTCAGCCGATGCGTACATGCGGCGCTGCAGCAAGGCAAATGCTGGAGCATGCAGCCGCGCTGACATGGGCAGTTTCCGATTCTGACTGCCGTGCCGAAAATCACAAAGTGATACATATCCCTACCGGCAAGTCGCTCGGCTACGGCGAACTGGCCGCGCTCGCCGCCACACTGAAAACGCCCAAGGAGAAGAGCCTGACGCTCAAGGACCCGGCGGACTTCCGTTACATCGGCAAGGGCAAAGTCCAGATCACGGACCTGTTCGACATCACTACCGGCAAGGCCAATTACGCGCAGGACATCCACGTTCCGGGCATGAAGTACGCGGTCGTGGCACGTCCGCCGGTCGTCCTCGGTCAGGTCAAGACGTTCGACGAAGCGGCCGCCATGAAAGTACCGGGCGTCATCAAGGTCGTGAAGATCCCGTCAACACCCATGCCCGCCGTGTTCGCTCCCCTGGGTGGCGTAGGGGTTATCGCGGACAGCACTTGGGCGGCAATCAAGGGTCGTGAAGCGCTGAATGTCACTTGGGATGATGGCCCCAACAAGAACTACGATTCGGATAGTTACAAGGCGCAGATGCAGGCAAATGCGCGCAAGCCGGGCAAGATCGAGCGCAATGAAGGCGACATCGACAAAGCGCTCGCAGGCGCCGACAAGGTCATAGAGCACGAGTACTACATTCCGCACGGCGTCCACGTTCCGATGGAGCCACCTGCGGCTGTCGTACAGATCAAGGATGGGAAGGCCGAAGTCTGGGCATGCGTGCAAAGCCCCGGCGGAACCCGTGGTGAAGTCGCGAAGACCCTTGGAATGAAGGTAGACGATGTCAAGGTCAACGTGACGCTGCTGGGCGGCGGCTTCGGGCGTAAGTCGAAATGCGACTTTGCCCTGGAAGCTGCAATCCTTTCCAAGTCGGTGGGTGGCACGCCGGTAAAGGTGGTGTGGACTCGCGAAGACGATATCCATCACTCCTTCTATCACAGCGTTTCCTACCAGCACGTTACCGCCGGCCTGGACAAGAACAAGAAGGTCGTTGCGTGGCGTCATCGCAGCGTTTCGCCATCGCTGATGTCCAACTTCATGCCTGATCCGAAACGCGAAAGCTCACTGGAACTCGGACTGGGGTTGATCGACACGCCGTTCGACGTGCCCAACCTGCGGCTGGAAACCGGTGAGGCCGTTGCTCAGACCCGCATAGGCTGGTTCCGCTCGGTCAACAACATTCCACATGCGTTCGCCATGCAATCCATGGTGGCGGAGCTGGCTCATGAACTCGGGCGGGATCCAAAGGACTTCCTGCTCGAAATGATTGGACCGCCGCGCATCGTCGATCCGCGCAAGACCGTGACGAGCGAGCTGTGGAATTACGGCGATCCATGGGACACCTATCCTGTCGATACCGCCCGCACTCGCCGTGTCGTCGAACGCGCCGCCAAGGAAGCCGGGTGGGGTCGGCAGTTGCCCAAAGGCCATGGCTTGGGAATCGCAGTTCAACGCAGTTTCCTGACCTATGTGGCTACCGTCGTTGAAGTTGCAGTGGACGGCAAGGGGAATGTTTCGGTCCCGCGCGTGGATACTGCGATCGACTGCGGGTTTGTGGTTAACCCCGAGCGTATCCGTTCACAAATTGAAGGCGCCGCTGTGATGGGGCTGAGCCTTGCGAAGCTGAATCAAATCACCTTCAAGAACGGCCGCGTTCAGCAGAATAACTTCCATGATTACCAGGTGCTACGCATAGGCGAAGGCGCGATGGACGTTAGGACGCACATCATCGCTGCGACGATCGATGACCCCTCTAGTGGAGTCGGAGAACCGGGTGTTCCTCCGTTCGCACCGGCGTTTATCAACGCCGTGTTCGCGGCGACCGGCAAGCGTATCCGCAACCTGCCGCTGGGTGATCAGTTGAACGCTTGATGGAAAACGCTTCCGGGGTCTTCTCTCCCGGAGGCGGTTGTCGGAACTAAGAAGGCAACGCCCGTTCGGAAACGAACGGGCGTTTTTTCGAAACTATGGATCTTTTCATGGACTATCGAAGGAGCCACCGTCGAGTGGCTGCTTCTTTACCCGCCCGGCTCACCTGTGCACAATCACTGTTAGGCACTAGGACAATTGTGCCGGCGCGGCGGGTTGCCAATGCGTCGCTTTCCTCGGTAGGACACAACTGCGAGAAGAACCCGGAATTCGCTGCCATGATTTATCGAAGGCACTTGGGACCTGTAAATGTTTGGCATTTTTGTATCAATTGTCCGCAGTGGCCCAACGCCAAATTCATCGAGCACAGGCAGAAACCGACCACTGGACTGATGTGCAAGCAGTGTACGGGCTTGAGACTTGCAGGCAATTGCGCGTGACGACACTCGCGGGAAGATCACTCGCACCTCGGGCAACAGGTCGAGCAGTGTCTGCCTCATAGCGCTTTGGCGATCTGCAAGAGCGGCGCAACGTCTGCGCGACGCAATGCGAGGCCTACCCTACATCGCGCCCTTGAGATGCTGATCCATCCAGTCGATAGCCAGATCGATCGACTGTTCGCGCGCGGTAGTGTAGATACCGTAGTGGGTGCCGGGGATCACCACTCGCTTCTTGGGCTCGGCGGCGCGCTCAAACGCCAGCCCGCCGTGCTCGCGAATGTCGAACAACTCCTCCTTCTCGGCATCGATGATCAACATGGCGCAGCCTTTGATCATCGATATGTCTGCGATGGGTGCATAGCGCAGAAAACTTTCCCGCACGGGCGCGCCGCGCAGATTGCCGATCTCGCGCACACCGGGAGCCGGATAACCAATATCGCCGCGCGCGCGTCGGGTCGCGTCTGACTGCGCACGCGATAGTGCATCTGGCGGCATGCTGGCGCGCGGTCGCCCAAACGCTCCTACCTGACTGACAATAGCCTTGATACGTGGGTCGCGCGCAGCAACGTAGGCCACAAGCCCCCCGGAGAAACTGGTGCCCCACAGGCCGACGCGGTTCACGTCCACCATGGGTTCACCCATCACCCAGTGAACCGCGCTGAAGATATCGGCAGCCTGATCCAGCGGGTCGACCACTTCACGCAGTTCCCGCCGGGCATTGGCAGCCGACGTCGCCGATTCGTCGCGTACCCAGCGTGAGTCGCTTTCGCCCCAGCCCCGGTAGTCGAAAACCAGCACGAAATAGCCCGCCTGCGCAAAGCGCTCCGCTTGTGGATGCAACATGGCGGCCGTTCCGCCCCAACCGTGGGAAAGGATGATGGCAGGAAGCTTCTTGCCTTCGAGCGGCTGCGCATAGAGGACCGATCCAGTCATCCGGACGCCTTCGCTATAGATATCCACCTTGCGCTCCGCGAGCTGTGCGAGCGCGTCTAGGCTCGTTAGGATCAATCCCAACAAGACGAAAAAATACAGTGGGGGTCTTCTCATGGCGCAATGTCTCCGTTGAATGAGCGGAACGTGCGGGGTCACCTGCGAGCCGCTACAGATCGATGGTCGGCATGGTACTTAATATCTGGATGCATCCGGTGCAAGGCATCAGCCACTTCGAGCGTATCGTCGCCGCGCTGGTGGCGAATTCGCAATCAACTCGACGTCAGTGGAATTGCGACGATGAAAAACTAACTGCGGGCAACTATCGCCGCGTGACCGCGCAAGCGACCTATCGACGATCCGGCACGGCCTTCCGCCCGGGACACTTCACCTGCCTGTACTTTTGATACGCCGCCTGCCAGTTTTCGAGAATTTCCCGCCGGGCTTCGGCAAGTGTCGCCTTATTCGAGCACACAAGGCACTGCAACTTGGTTTCGATTCTGTCCTTGCGCTCGATCCCATTCTCCCCTTCCCGGAGTTGAAGCGCGAGGTTATCGAGCTTGGTCGGGTGTCCGCCGAGCACGAGCGGGATGATATGGTCCAGTTCGTAGTACTCGGCGAGCGCTGGATTCATTCTTGCGCGCTGCATAAGCATTTGCTTCACGCCGTTTGTGTAACTGGTGGAAGGGCTCACGCCCTTTGCGTATCCAGGCACACAAATAGTCTGCGCGATGGTCGTTTGTGTCACATCCGGATTGAGCGCGCCGCGATCTGCCAGCGCAGTGCTCGCAGCCAGACACAACAGCGCCGCGTAACGTGTCACCCTTGGCCGCACCTCAGGCGTGCCGGGTCGTGGTAGCGACAATATTTCCTCAAGAATCGAGCGGGCATACTGATCTCATGGGAACCTTGCAATTTCCGGGCATCCACTACGCGGGCGTCTTTGAAGCCTCCGCGGCCCACTTGTCACTCCGAGGGTATCAGGGGCTGCGCCACAGTTCCAACCACTAGCTCGCTACCCCGGCGACCCCTTGTTCCTGAACTACCGGCTCACGATTCAAGTCCAACAAGGGCCGTGCGCCCTCTTTATGAATGCTGGGGCTTTCAACCACCACCTTTGCGTAGGAGCACCCTTGTCAACTCGCCGTACTCGCAAATCAAAGTCGCTCGCCGTACAGAGCATCGAGCTTGCAGTTGCGATGCCACAGGTCATCGCCCACCGGGTCGCCCGAATGGCGATGGCCGGTGCATCGCCTTCTGCGCGTGACCGCAGGGAGTTTCACCGCATGGGCACTGAGAAGATCACCGCGCTCAACGAAGCCTTGAACGCGATGGCCGTCCAGACCTTTCGGGCAAATCAACAATTGACGCTTTCATTCATGCAATCGTTCTGGTTTCCTTGGGTTCGTGGCAGGCCCTCTGTCAAATCCGGTTCAAGGCAACTGCGCAACGCCGCGCTGGGCATCCTTGGAAAGGGTATGGCTCCGGTTCGTCGTCGTGCGGTCGCGAATGCGAAACGCCTTGGTCGCGCCAAACGGAGGTAATAACGCGGACGGATTTGTCGCCCTTCGTCACGTGCACTAGCGATCCATGGCCGAACCGTGGTCCTCGTTATACTGGAAACGGCCCCGCTTCGGTGGGTGTCTTTCTCGCCCGGGCAATCAGCGTCAAGGAAATTGACTCGTGTGGATGGTCGGCACGCTGAGGAGATTTCATTTTAGTGGCCCTGGGTCGCGCGCTACGTCCCAAGGATCACGGCCCAACGCTGCATCGACCAGGCGAACCAGTAGCGTCAGGCAGTCGGCCGGTAAACTAAGGTTCAAGTTATCCCCGTGTTCGCCGCCGCTGAGTGCAGTCTCACCGGCTCCATCGAACGGTACGCGCTCGAAAGTTTCAGGCGCGAGCCCGGGACGTACGGCGGATTCATCTTCCGCGTGCAACACTCCCTTTAGGGTTTTGCGGTCGTAACGCATGCTGATACGGATGCGTCGATCGAGGAATTGAACCAATAGAGCGTCTCCGTCCATGTTCGCCAAAAGCCCCCTCAATGGCGAATCGCTGTCCTCGGCCAACCGTTTTGCCTGCGCACAGAACCGCTCGAAGTGGCCGTGCAGAGTGTTGTAACGCGCACCCGATCTATTCAATTCGTCTATGGTGCGCGCGAAGGTTTTCGGATTCATAGAGGAATTTCCTGACATCGCCCGAGACACAGCCTCAATTGGCGGACCAATTGACGGATTGTCTGGCGTCCCCACGGCAAAGCGCAGATAACCCCGGCGAATTGATACTGAGGGCCGTCAGAAGGGCTGGTTGACCGCAGGGTGTACGATCGCGCCGTGCGCGTCAACTACGGCAGGCAGGAGTGGTATCGCAAGCACGGCGCTGAGCCGGCGTGCGGGATCTGCCGTTACTTTGGCGCGGATCCCGATCGAAGCGGCGACTTCAGCGGCAAACGGTTCTGCCCGAAGACAGAGCACTACGTTCGGCCCGGCGATATCTGCAACGACTTCGAGCGCGCACCTGGCAGCGACGACGAGTAGTGACTCCCCAGCAGAAAAACTAATCTCAGCAACGTCACAAAAGACCAGCGGTTCCATCAGATATTACAGTTAGTTCGTTACCGCCCATCTGAGCCTTGGTTTTAAGGAACGCATCTTTGGGCATGTAAAGCGTCAGCCGGAAGAGGCGGCAACGATTGATGTGGCAGTCCTTAAAACCGGTCACCCCTCGAACGACAGCATTCGGTTTAACGATGACGATCTCGCAATCGTAAAAACTACTGTTACCGATGATTGTGTTTCCAACGAATACCAAGTGAGCCGGTCCAAGAAGGTCGCAGTTCTCGAATCGCGCGTCCTCAATCGGTCGGTAGAAAGGATGAAAGAAGTCAGCCAAGCGAACACGTTGTCGTTCGTAACGACCAGCCATTGGATTGACTGATGTAACGTTATTGAACTTTTCGGCGAAATTCGCGGCCACGAACTTCGTGCGCGCAATCCCCAGCAACGCCAGTGCGATGGCCATGATCAGGAGAGCCAAAAGCCCGGCCGCACCCCAAGCGACCGGCCCAAACGGTTCCAGCCATTGTGAAACAGCGGCAAGGTATGTCATTAAGCCCCCGCCGATAACAGCAGCAACGATGGTCGGCCAATGCTCAATAGCGTGGTCGACCAACCACGACAACCCGGCGTTCATCCAGCGGCGCATATCGTCCCCCCGGTAAAGCGATTGAGTGGAAGCCTACGCCAGGGGGCGCCAAAAGTCCTACTAGCACTGCCCTCCCCTCCCTTCCCTACCCGCGAAAAATATTTTCACAAACCCCTTGACAATTCCGCTCATTGAGCGGATACTAAGAATCATGCAGGGGGCGGGTTCGGTAGCCAAGACAGGCCCTAGACCTTGTCCGAGCGGGTTCAACTCCCGCCGCCTCCAGCCAGAAACAAAGCGGCAAACGCCGCGACCCGCGCCTCGGGGAATCAGGGGCCAGGAGCAAGAGAATGAAAACCTTCACCCATGAGCAGTTCATCCACGCAGTCCGCGACATTGCAGTCCAGCGTTTAAACGCGGAAGAGCGCGCGGCCGCACTCGACGCCAAGCTGGTCTACGGCGCCGGCTCGAAACACACCCGCGGCGTCACCTACTTCGGCTGCTGGAAAAACGGCCACGAGCACGCCTTCGCCGAGATCTGCGCCTTCGGTGAGGATTCCCCGATCCAGGTTGCCGGCACCACGCTGCACGAGCTGGCGCACGTCATCGCGGGCCCGGGCCACGGTCACGGCCAAGGCTGGCTCGATGCCTGCAAGCGCCTCGGCCTGCTGTTCGTCCGCGCCGCCGGCACGCGCTACTCGCCGGCTTGCTTCGCTCCAGATATCCGCATGGCGATCGCCGCCCTGCCGAAACCGACCGACGGCCGCCCGCAACCCTTCGGTGGCACCGCACCGAACGGCGCACCGCTCCAGTTCAAGCTGCGTCCCTGCAGCGCCGGCATCGGCGTCAAGGGTGGCAAGTCCCGCGGCGCCGGATCGGGATCGCGCCTCCGCAAGTTTGTATGCGACTGCGGCGTGATTGCGCGCGTCGCGCGCGACGAGTTCCACGCCAAGTGCGACGACTGCGGCTCCGCGTTTAAACGCGTTGAGCCCAAGCAAAAGGAGGCTTTTCTCGGTACCCCAACTCTGCACGAAGGGAGGCCGTAATGAACGCCGGCGACGTCCTGGCCGACTGCAACCGGCGCACCGCGATCGTGGTGCGCCTCGGCCGCAAGCTCACGCACCTGGTGCCGCTCGAGGAGGGCGAGCTCGTGCTGCGATCGCTGTCGCCGGCGGAGATCGCCAGCCGCGGCTTCCGGCCGATCGACTACCCGCTGAAGAAAGCCGTGCGCAAATACTTGAAGCACTCCGGCGGAGTCTCACCCAAGGCGAGGACGGCGCTGCGCGCGCTGGTGCGATAATGCGATTTTCGTTCGGAGATGACATGTCAAACCACCCCAACCGCAGCAAGAACAACCGGACCGCCTGGTCGAACCCGACGCCGGCGGAAGTGCGGACGGTGCTCGAGCGCGCCGGACTGTCACAGCAAGCCGGAGCGGATCTGATCTATGCGGGGCGCAAGTCGATGGAGAACTGGGTCGCAGACGGAGGCAACGAACAGCGGGCCATGCACCCAGGGCTGTTCGAGCTGCTGAAAATCAAGAGTGGCCAGATGCCGCTGTCTTTCTACCGCGACCTGCTGGCCATGAGGGAGGAAAAGTGAAAGCCCGGGCACTCGGAGGAAACAAGTGGCCGGGCTTTCGTGGTACCAGGACAGGCTCTAGACCCGCTCGAATTATCCGCCCGGAAACGCAAAGTTTCAACCATTGATGGTCATGTACATGGAAGTGACCTTGCAAAAAAAGGGCTGTGAAAACAGCCCTTCGCACTTTGATGGTTGACGGACTATTACTTCGACGAGAATAATCCGCAGCGGAATACGCGGGGAAAGAAAAACCCCGCAGGAGCGGGGTTTGTAGTTTGAGCGAGTCTCGCTCTTTGTTGCATGGTCGCATCCTTGGTGAAACTGGTAGACACACCGGACTTCCAATCCGGCGTCCCCTCCGGGACATGTGGGTTCGAATCCCATCGGATGCACCACCGTTTGGGCCAGCCTTTTCCAAGGGCTGGCCTTCTTTTTCTTTGATACCTACTTTTTCTTTGAAACCTACAAAAACCTACAAAATCACACAAAACCGTACTTTTCACTACGTAAGGGCAACTTACATAGGGATGCACATATAGTCAACACAAGTCGACTTGTTTTCTTCCACTCCGGTTGTCGGGTCTTATCTATCAATCAGTTATCCATGCGCGCAGCGCCGCCTTGTCGGCGTTGCAGGCCTCGAAGGCGCTCCTGGCGGACCGCAGCGCCTCGACCAGGTCGCCGTTGTTGCGGATGTCAGTTGCCGGCAGGTCGGTCGGCTGGATCAGCGTCGCCGGCGGGTACTGCTTCTGGATCTCGGTCCTGACCAGCGCCTTCGGGGCCGTTGAGCAGCCGGATAACGCCATCAGGCACAGGAGCGTTGCTCCAGTCGCCCACAGCCTGGTCAGTGCGTTTGAGGTTGTCGAGCAGTGCATTGAGGTCCTCCGTTCGTTTCTGGGCCGCCCGGCGATCGCGATCGCGCGAGAGCAGGATCCCGTCGACGCGCGCAGTCTCGGCGCGCTGGCGCTCGAGCGCCACCTGATTGTCGATCGCGGCCTGGGCGGCGACCGTATAGGCGTTCTCGAGTAGCGCGTTTTCCGCTTTCAGCGCACGGATCCACAACCCGCCGCCGGTCATGAGTGCCGTGACCACCAGGCCGATGATCAGGTAGATCTGAATCATCCGGCCTTCTTCTGCACCAGGCTGTCGATCAGCCAGCCCACCGCGAAGCCGCCGGCGATCGCGCCCGACATGGCTGCATTGGCCACCAGGCCGGCGACGATGAGGCCCATGATCGCGGCCCAGATCATCACGACCGTCGCGATCGACAGCGCGGCGTCGCTGCGCTCCGCCATCAGATAGTCGATGAAGTTCCCGTGGTGCTCAGAAAGTCGACGCTTGTTCCACCAGTGCCCGAACACGCCGCACCAGGCCGAGATCAGGAAAGCGTACTCGATCGGTGAACGCGGCCAGGCCACCAGCAGCGCGAACAGGTCCTTCGCCCCTTCGGGCAGCAGCCCTTGCGCGAGGATCAGCGCAGGAAACAGCAATGCAAATGCGATCAGGAACACTGCGAAGAGTCTGGTCATGGTGTCCTCCTGGTTTAACATTCGTGCGCCGGCAAAGACTTCATGCCGCCGGCGAGCCACTCGCTGACGTCGAAGCCCGGGCAGATCTTCAGCCACTCGTTGCGCTCGATGACGCCGTCGCCGTCGAGGTCCGGCGAGAAATCGCGGTGGCCGCGGATCCGGATCCCGAGCTTCTGAATGGCGGCGACCGCGAGCTCCGGTGCATTCAGCGCGCGGTACTGCTCCACCGGCACGAGCTGCCGTCCGATCGTCACAAACGCATAGCGCAGCGACGTCCATTGCAGGGGCTTGAACTTGTCGGTGCCGGCCATGCAGATGCCGATCGAGCGCGCGTTCGATCCCTGCACGTGCGCGCCGATCTCCTCGAGGTGCCGGCCGGGCGTGCACGCGCCGTCGATCCCGATGAAGTAGTGATAGCCGATATGGCGCAGCGTCGGCTGGAACTTGCCCCACCACAACGGCTGGCGCTTGAAGCCGCGCGCGGCGTGCATGGCGTCGATCGCGTCGACGCTTACTGCCTGGCCGTTCGGCGTCGCCGCGCAGTGGATGACGATGTCGGTGATCTGGCGGCCGATCATTTGGCGGGCTCCCTGCAGCGCACCTGGCGCGCGCTCGCGCGCACTATTTCTGCGGCCCTGTCCTCGCCGTCTCGAGCGAGCAGGTAATACTGGATCCGGTAGGCTTCCACCTCGCGATCGATCCACATGCGGCAGTCTTTGGTCTTGCCCTCGTGCTGTTCCTGCAGGTAGTGAACGAGCTCGTGCACGACCTTGCTCGCGTCGAACTTACTGGCGAAGTCCAGGTCGTCGGCCATGACGACCCGACCGTTATCGAAATAGCCGCCGGCCGGACAGGTCGGCCACTTGCCCATCACGGCGCAGATGTTCGCCCTGGTGTCGAAGTGGATCTCCGGCCGGGGTGGCATCGGGATCCCGCCGTGCGCGCTGCCGTACTGGCCATACGCGATCGCGTAGAGCATCACCTCATGCTCGTGGCTCAGCCGGGCCGCATGTGCTGTGTTGCCCTTCCACAGCTGCACCAGCAACACCAGGACCGCGACGGCCATTGCGATCACCACCGCGATCAGCGTCCAGCCGATCGCAACCCCGACGCCGTGCCAGTCGCGCTTGCTCATGACGCGTCTGGCGGCGAGAAGCGGCGCTTGAACCAGGACTCGAGCACCTTCTCCAGGAGGTACATCAGGCGGCCGCCGGCGTGGCCGGAGATCGCGATCGCCGCCGCCGCATACAGGCGCGGCACCTCGGACTCCTCGCACAGCCAGAACGTGATCAGGCCGACCAGCGCGCTGCCTGCCAGCTCGCCGATGAACTCGACGATGTTGAACGGCCGCACCTTGCCGGTCTTCAGCTTGCGCAGGAAATTGGTGAACCCGGCGAACATCGACAACGCGATCACCCACAGATAGGTGAAGAAGCTGTAGTCGAACGGGCTCTTTTCCGCAGCGATAACCTCCGCCGCGATGGCTGCCACCACCAGGAAGTCGATCACGGGCCCACCTCGTTTAAACGAAAAGGCCCGCTCGAAGGCGGGCCCTGGTTCAAAAATCGGTGTCGGCTCACAAGGTCTTGAAGAACGCCACCATCTGGTCGCGCAACTGCACGCGCGTGATCGGTGCCTGACCCTTGAGCACGCGCACGTCGTTCACCAGCACGAACAGCGTCTCGAACACGGTGCGCTGGATCTTGGCGTCGATCTCGCGGGCGGCCTGCGCGGCCTTCATCGAATCGACCGTCGGCGCATCGAGCGGCTGCCAGGTCAGCGTCGCCGGATCGAGCGTGTGATACTCGCTCGGCGCCGGACCCGGATCGGCAATGAACGCGCCGTTTCGGTAGTAGTCCCGCACGGCCGGCTGCGGATTCAGGTCGGTGATGTCCACCGCCGGGGCCATGTCGTTGTTCCACTCCGGAAGCTCGGCCGCGGTGAACTTCGAGTGGCAGCGGCCGTTGAGGATGTGCGCGTAAGTCCTGCCGGGTTGCGCTCTCATGTGTTCACCATTTCACGATGATGATGCCGCCGGTTGCGGCACCACCCACAGGCGTGCCGCCAGTGGTACCGGCCGCGCCGATCGTTACGCTAATGCGCTGGCCCGGCACCACAGTCACCGGGGTGTCCATCGCGATCTGTCCGCCACCGCCGCCGCCACCCGCTTCGGTATTGGTCGTCGCACCCGATCCGCCCGTCCCGAATCCGGTTCCGGGGCGTCCTCCGTTGGTGCTGTTCAGGACCTCGGATTCGCCCCCGCTGCCCCACGGCGAGTCGCCGCCCTTGCCGGGGAACGAAAAGGACACGGCGGTAATGCGCACGCCGTAGTCGCCCGCCCACCCTCCAGCGATGAAACCGCCCTGGGCTGCGGCCCCCAATGCACCGCCGCCCGCGCCGCCCAGCAAGGTAATAAATGAACCGAACGAGGTCGTGCCGCCCGTTCCGCCGACGCTCGCGGCACCACCACCGCCACCGCCGCCGCCCGCGCCGGATACCCATAGGGTGAATACGCCTTCCGGAACGATGAACTCGCCATTGGCCGTGAAGGTGGCAAGCCCGTGGCGCTGGTTCATGCGCGCGCGCTCGAATTGCAGCCAATGCTTGGGCGTGCCCAGGAACCCGGGCCGAACTCCGCTCATTACAGGTCCCCGCCGATCGCGGTGAACTTGATGCCGGCTGCGACCGCAGTTCCGATCGAGACGTAAAGCCGCTCCGGCGTTGTCGCGTGGCCCTTGAGTACCTGGTTGATCACGATGTCGTAGGAAATGGATTCGGCCACTTGACTGAGCGTGTTGGCCGCGATGGTCTTTTCCGCGATCAGTGCGTTGTTTCCGGCTGTGCCCGGAGTCGAGCCGTTGTTCAGAAACACGCGCGCGACCGTGGCGACGTTGGTGCCCAGGTGCATGCAGCGGACACGTTCGACCAGCGCACCGCCGCCAGTGACGGCCGGCGCGGTTGCAATCAGCGCGGTCGTGCCTGTGCCGTCGAGGGCGGTGTTGGCCGCGGTGGCCGACTGCGGCGTGAAATTACTCGGCGGAACGGAAGCAAAGCCAGGTGAGCTGGACATCGGGTATCACCCCAAGTTGTAGAAGTTGAAGAGATTGCCGGCGACGTTGCCCGGGATCAATTTGGAATTCACACCGTCATGATCGTGCGCCTGTGCGGGCGTGTAGCCGTGGCCGAGCCACTCAGCGACGTTGATGTCGTTGTCGCGCAGCTTCGTCATCAGCCCGGTGCTCAACGGTGAATCCGGATCGACGTCGCCGTCGGGGATCGTGATGAAATTTTTTGAAGGGGCTGTCATATGATCAGGTACCCGGGATCCCCGTTGGTCATTCGTCCGTCGTTCTGCGAGATGCACGCATAGCCGTTATTGCCCGGATAGTCCGGCGTTGCATCCGGCGCGATGAAGCCATAGGGGCGGTCGAAGTTCGTGATCCGTGCCGCATAACCGACGTCGAACCCGCGGGGCGTACGCCTGACGATCAGCGCCCGGACCGTTCGCACCGAGCCGTCGAAGTCCACCAGCCTGAAGGTTTGCAGATCGACGATGTCGCCCTCGACGAGCGCCTGGTCTTTCGGGTCGGCCACGAACTCGATGCGCTCGGGTGCGTCGCGGTGGCGTGCCACGTAGCGCTGCACGAAGGTGCGCATGGCCGTGATGTTGTCCGCACCGTAGAAGCGCGAGCGCATGCTGATGACTCGCCGCTCGTTGTATTCGTTCGGTCCCTCGGCGTCGACGTCGATATGAACCTCGGACTGCTTGTAACTCAACGCCTCGTCGGCGTTGGCAATCGCGGTACGAAGCCCGAAGTCGACCGACGCAAGGGTCACGCGCAGATCCTCGAGGCGCTCGTTCGCGACCGAGCCGTCCATCAACTGCTCTGTATCGTCGAGCACCGTCGTCACGATCACCGCGGGACTGGCGGGCGCCACTACTTTGAACTTCACTTTCTGCTCGGTGGGAGACCACCAGGTCGTCATGCCGGCAGGCTGCAGCAGTTCCTGCAAAAGCGTGGTGATATCCTCCGGGTCGGTAATGCAAACGGACGCCACCCGGAAGTCGTTGCCGAGCCAGATCAGTTCCTCGCTCGCAAGCCCGGCAAGGTCGAGATCCGCATCGACAATGCCGCCACGGTTGTGCAGGTCCTCCACCACCGCCGAGAACGCCGTGTCCAGATACACGAGGCACTGCTGCACGCCGTCGCCGACGGCGCCCTCGACGGCCTCGGTGCCGAACTGCCCGCGGTAGGTCCCGTTCGGCCATGACAGCACGTCCGCAGCATTACCGGTGTAGCGGATGACCTCGTCGCCCACGCGGACGTAGCCGGTGGCGTCGTACTGCGTGCCCTGGCCGGACTCGAGCGTGATCTGTAAATCGTTGGTGGTCAGAATCACCGCGAGCCTGCCCGAGGTCGGCGTCGGCGCCTTGGCGCGGTCGAGCAGCTTGATCGGATCCTTCAGCGAGAAGGACACTTCGCCTCGCGCGTCCGGACCCTTCGCGCCCTCGATGACGAAGCGCTCGGTGTCGTAAGCGCCGAACGTGCCATGGTCCACGAACCCGCGCTTCACCCGGGCCGCCCGTCCGGCGTAATTCTGATTCCTCGCGAAGAACCGCGTCCAGAATGTCCCGCCGGCAGGGCTCACGCGGTCGCGCACGTACGGATCGGTTTCCACATCCGCATCGCTTTCGTCAACCATGCCGACCGAGGACGATGCGCGCCGGCCGGTGGCCTGCTCCGGGTCGATCTCCGTGGGCGCCGTAGTCAGTCTGGAGATGTAGGGCCGCGCCGGCGATGCCTTGTTGATCGGCTGGCCGACTCCGGTGAAGCGCAGCGTCTGCGTGCCCTTCACATAGTTCGGCTTGTCCTGACAGGTGCGAAACGTGTTGTAGCAGGCGTTCGCCCGGTCGATCACGTCATAGACCGACGTCGCGCCCGGCAACGTGATCGCAGCGGCATCCGTCTCGATGAAATCGAGCGGCGCGGATCCCTGGTTCCACTGGTGGTCGCAAACCTGAATGTCCCAGACGTTCGTGCCGGCGGCATCGTAGACCAGTGCATACACGCCAGCGGATCCGCCTGGAATTGCAGCCGACACCGAGAACAATCCCCACTCAGGCGTCACTGTTACGCTGCCCGTCGCATACGTGGTTCCGAAGCCGGTTTCGCGCAGGAAGAACGTAATGGTCTGGTTCGCGCCTGTGTTTGACTTCATCTTCAGAGAGAAGCAAACCGTCAGGCCGGCGAAGCCGTTGACCTGCTGAAAATAGCGCGCGAGGCTGACACCATCGGTCTGCACGCGCTCGGCCTTCTGCGTGCCATCCGGCGCCAGGCCGTAATTTGCGGTGATCGTGATGCCGTTCTGCTTCGTCCAGTTGGCATGGTCAACTGCGCTGGACTTGGTGAGCGCGTTGGTCGACCAGGCTTTCTCCATCGTCGCGACCTTGGTGGCGCCGACGTAGTCGAGAATCTTCCTTTCCTGAACGCTTCCCGCGCCGCTCGTGAGCCGCGCCGTCATGCCGTTGTATGCATCGTCCACGGCGGACGCGCCGGCGCGCAGCGTGAGCGTGGTCGAGGCCCCTGCCTGCGCCGTGCCGCTTTCGACGCGGCCCACGGCGCATGGCGAAACGCCGTACACGTTGGCGCACCGGTCAAGGTCGAGCTCGACGACCTCGCTTAAGACCCGCTCTGTCACGCCGGCATCACTCCGGTTACCGGCACGACCAGGTCACAGTAACTTCCGGCCCGGTGCTGCGTGTCCCAGCCAGCGTCGTCCATCGAGATATGGCGCGTTTCTTTCGGGTACGTGTCCGGATGCCAACAGAAAAGCCACGGCTCGGATTCGAGCCACGCTTCGGCGGCGACCTTCCATGTGTCGCGCACCCATGTCCATGTCACGAGCTCGAAGTGCAGCGTCGTTTTCCAGCGCCGCCAGTTGAGCACCCGGCCGAGCGCGCGGCCTGCGTTGCTGCGGTTCATCTGCCCGACGAGCTCGCGGCCGATCGGATCGAACCCTTCGCGCACTCCCGCCGGGATCTCGAGGCGGATGCCCACCAGCGCAATGGCAATGCTCGGCGCCGTGCCGGTCAGCACGCGGATGCGCCAGTAGCGCGAGGCGGTCGAGGTGAACATCACCAGGATCGGCTGATTGTCCGTCGGCGTGTGGGTGGCGACCAGCACATCGTTTGCGACGAAGTTGTCGGTGGACTTCCGGACCTCGATCGTGCAGCCGGTCGTGAACAGATCGTGCCCGTACACCGCCAGGTAATCGGCGGACTTCGACGTCAGGCAATCGACCGTGACCGTGGCCGGAATGGCTGACGGTTTCCAGAACGTGTAGTCGCGCAGGTCGCGCAGGTTCAGCACGTCGAACCCGGCTGCGGTGCTGCTCGCCACCGGAACCGCATCGCGCAGGCGGTTTTCGTACAGGACCAGCGGGCCGGTTGCCATGCTTCACCGCACATTAAGGCGAACGTTGTCGCCGATCGCGTCATTCAATAAAGGGATCAGCGAGTCGCGTATCTGATCGGCCGAGAACATGCCCTCACCGCTCAGTGTGATGTTGATCTCGCGCCGCACGACCTGATCAGTCTGCGCCGGCGCGATCGGGCTCGGCGGTGGCTCGAACCCGGAGCTGGTCGGCGACTCGGGAAATCCCGTCGAGGGATTCGCGGCGAAGGTTCCAGTGGCACCGGTGCTGCCCATCGTCGTGGCCCTGATGGCCTGCACGCGCGCCATGCCCACCGCTACCGCGGCCGCTGCGGCCGCCACACCGAGAGCCGGTCCGACAAACGGGATGCTCGCTAGCGCGGCGTAAGCCCCGGTCGCGGCCTTGTAGGTATCCACGATTGCCCCGGCTATCGCGCCAGCCTTGCCGATCTCGAAAAGAGTGCGGCTCTTGGTCAGCATCAGCGCGCCCATCTGGTCGAAAAAGAAACCTGCGCTGTTGAGATCCATCTTCCGGTAAACGGTATTTATGCCGAAGCGCTTCTTGATCTCGGCATCCTCGATCGCGGTCCTGCGTTTGGCGTTCTGGTCCGTCAGACGCGCCATCAGCGTGTCGTAGGTTTCCTGCGCCAGCAGCTTGTCCGCGAGCGATTTGTGCAACAGGTTCACGTCCTCCTCGAACTGGAACCTGCGCAGTTCATTCTCGGTTTTCAGGCTCTCGGTGAGGCTCGCGAGCCGGGTTTTCTCCAACGCCATGGCGGTTTCGAACAGGTCGCGCATCTGCGAGCCCGTCTCCATGCCGATCTTCCGCTTGTGGTCCTCGTTCTCGTCGAACAGCGCCCGCAGCTCCATACCCATCGAAACAGCTTCATCGAATTCGGCCTTGCGCAGATCCGCAACAACCGCCAGGTGCGCCTTCATCTTGTCCTGCCAGCGCTTGTACGTGGCCGCCATGATCTCTTCGCGGGACTTGGCGCGCTGTTTGGCAAACTCGTCGGTTTCGCCGGTCACGTCGACGACGGGCATTTCCTGCGGCTTCTGGGCCTGCTCCTGCATGAGCTTCAAGGCGATACGCGCCGAGTTGATCGTCAGGATCAGCGCATCGAGGCGGCGCTTCATCTCGAGCGGGTCGCCACCGGAGAGCCGCCCCAGCACCCCGGCCTTCTCCTGGATCGGGATGTCGTGCTGAAGCTGCTTGATCTCCTTGTCCAGTTCCTGGATGAACTCGATTTGCTGCTGCATCTGGGTCTGGTCGACGCCGAAGAGCAGCACCTTCCACGCTTCGGCGTATCCGCGGATCGCCGCCGCGAACAGTCCGCCGTCGCGCGCGGCCTCGGCCATCCGGCGTGCGACTTGAGAGATCGCCGGCGCCATGTCGTTCAGAAGCTGTGTCGAAAGCGAGGTGCCCGCCTGCTTGATCAGGTTCAGCGAATCGTTCAGCTCGTCGGCCGCTGCAGCCGCTTCTCCGTCCATCACCAGGCCGAGCTTCTCGGCGGTCGCCATCAGCTCGGCAATGCCGGCCGTGCCCTGGTTCAACACGGGGATCAGTTGCTGCCCAGCCTTGCCGAAGATCTGCACCGCAAGCGCCGATTTCTGAGCGCCGTCCGGCATCTTCGAGAACCTGTCCGCAAGGTCGAGCATGACGGCGTCCATCTGGCGCAGATGGCCCGCACCGTCCTTGACCGGCACACCAAGGCGCGTGAACGCGTTCTGCGTTTCCGTGCTGGCGCGCGCCGCCACGTCCATGTTGGTCGCCAGGCCCTTGAGCCCCGGCACCAGGCCCTCGAGCGTGGTGTTGCTCTGCTCGGCGATGAACTTCCACTTGGAAAGCGATTCGACCGAAAGCCCCGTCTTCTGCGACAGGTCGTTCATGCGGTCGCCTGCGTCGATCGCCGACTTCGCGAACGCGACAATGCCCGCGACGCTGAAGGCCGCGAGCAGCTGCGGCGCGACCTGGCCAAGCGTGCTCGACACCCCGCGAAAGTGCGACTGCACAGACGAGAACGCGGCAGCCGTCTCGTCCTTCGCGCGGATCAGTATCTGGGCACGTTCAGCCATTTACACTTTGTCCAGTTCACGTTGAATCGCATTCGTGATATTCGGCAACCCGGCCTGCACGATCGGGGTGAAGGAAAAGCGCTGAGGGATTACCACGTCGCGCACCAGCACCGCGATCGGGATCTCGAGCGCGCGGCCGCGCTGCTTCCTGAACTTGCCGCCACGGCGCAACCGCTCGGCCCTGCGAAACGGCGCGAGGCCTTTCGCGTTCGCCGCGTCCTGCTCGGCGAACAGGATCACCTTGCCGTTGACGTTCCTGAACCCGGCGTTGCCCTGGTTCATCAGTTCGCGCACCAGCGCTGCAAACCTCTTGCGCCCGATGCGCCGACCCTCCTCGAGAAGAGGGATCAGCACCGGGCCCGGGATCTTCGCGCCGAACGCGTGCGCGGCCACCAGGGAGGCGCGGGTGCCAATCATCAGCGCCGGCAACTCGTTCAGCTTCTTGTCGAAAACCTTGTGGCTGATCGTCTTCGGAAAACTCGACTTCTTCACCTTCACGCTCGAGGCCAGCGCATAGCGAAGCCGCTCCACGACCTCGCGCGCGCCGGTGCCCATCCCGCGCGACACGCTCTCGCGGACGTCAGTCTTGACGAGCCGCTCCCATGACCTCAACTTGTCCGGCTTGAACAGGCCGTCCAGTTCGATCCGCATCGAGATCATGATTGCGCCTGTCGCTTGGCGAGTTGCGCGGACTCGATCTCTGCCGAGACGCTTTCGATAACCTCCATCGCTTCGATGTAGGCGTTGGGTTGCTCGAGGAGCCCGCCGCCGAACGGGTAGCGCCCGGCCTTGTAGTGCCGATACAGGCGTACAAGACTGTTCGATGCGGCCGTGATCAAGGGCAGCGGGCAGGTGCGCGAATGGAACACCGTCTCGCCCTGGTAGGTGAAGTGCCACTGCTTGAATGGAGCCGGACGCGATTCGTCGCAGTGCCTGCCCCACGTGCAGCGACTGCAGTTGAAGGGCCGCTTATCCTCGGCCGCCACATGGACGGCCAGAATCAGTTTTTTCTTTCCGTCTCCTGCAGCACGGTGCGGCGGAAGATCTCGGCCACCAGTTCGTCGGCGATATCGGTAGAAAGCCTGGCGATATTCTCGTCCGGATTGCCGGCCTTGAACGGGATGGTCTCCGTATCGGTGCCGAAGTTTTCCCAGTCCGATAGGCCGTGGCGCAGGATAGTTTTCGCGCTGCGCCCGCTGATGCGCGTGTTGCCTTCCACGTCCTTAAACAGCTCCAGGTCCATCGCCTCCACGCCGGAGAGCGGCTTGATCCTGAAGCGTGTCGGATTCTGCTGGGCGACCTCGGCGCGGGGCGTGTACCACTCCGGGGTGAGCGGGTTGAGTGCTTTGAGCATAAAATCGTCGGTCAATTACCCTTGGGAGGGATTATGGAAATCGTGATCGGCGTGCTGTTCGTTATATTCATGTTCCTGGTCGATTGGCGCCTGAACCGCATTTACATCGTGCTCAAGCAACTCAACGAAACGATGAGGCGGCCAGGCCTTGATGATCAGGTATAGAGAATCGAGACTTCGTCGTCGGCCGAGCTTTCGCGCGCCTCGAACGCGGCCTCGAACGTGCTGATGCCTTCCTTGTCCCCCGGGGAGAGGCTTGACCAGGTCAACGCCGGCATGGTGATCAGGTAACGGTTGCCCGCGACCGAACCCAGCGTGCCGGTGGTGAACGCGCCGGTTGCGACGGTCTGCCACTTGTTGATCCAGTTGTAGGTCGCGACCAGCGTCTGTTCCGGATCCAGGCTGCCGGTGATGTTGCGCCTGGTGATCCGGATCTCCCCGTATCCGTCGGCAGCGACGATCGTGCCGGGCTTGGCGATCTCGTTGCCCATGTCGAAGGCGAACTTGGTCACCACCGCGGCGAACGAGTCGACCAGGAACGACGACATCCCGAGCCACACGGACGGCACCGTGCTGTCATAGGTGGGCGTTGGGAGCGCGACGTCGGTAGGCGCGCTGTAGTGCCCGGTGAAGGTGAACGAGAACTTGCCGGGCCCGCCAACTTCGCCGTTGAAGTTACAGTTGCCTCGCGCGCCGGTCACGACCCGGCGGATCCCGTCCTCGAAGTAATAGATCGTGATGGACTTGAGCGCCGACGACGCGGGCTTGTATTCAACCGACGTGCCGCCGATGATCGTCTCCGCGAAACCGCAACCGCGCAGCAGCACGCCTAGCTCGGGAGGCGTCCCGGCCGCGCCGGATCCCTTGACCTCGACGTCAAAGCTGATCGTCATCAGGCTGCCGCCGTAGAGGCTTTTCAGCGGCGCCAGGCTCGCCTTGACCGGCTGGCGCTCGAAGCGCCGCGCGCTGTCGAGGCTCCAGCTCGGATTCTCGATCAGGATGGCGTCCGCCGCGCCGGTCGGCGTCGGGTCGACGTTGTAAGTGGACTCGACCTTGGCCAGGATGACGGTGAGTTGCTTGAGCATGTCGGCGTCTCCAAAAAATAAAAGGCCCGCGGGTGCGGGCCTTCGGGTGATCGGACGAAAAGGTTCTTAGGCGGCCGTCTTGATGTCTTCGTTGACGCTCACCGGCCGCGTGATCGGTATGCCGGTGTCGGGATCGACGGGCTCGCCGTTAACGGAGACGTACTTGCCCGCCGGCGTCATCACGACTGAATCGCCGCGGCGTGAAATCGTCGTCATGCGCGGGCGCGGTTCCGTTTTCTTCTCTGCCATTTTCGTTGCTCCTATCCTTGGATGCTTGGATCCGTGCGCAATGTCCGGTACTGCACATTGAGCTGCAGGCGGATCGTGCCGCGGTTCGAATCCCCGTCCTCGATCCGCGTGAGCGTGCCGACGTGTATGAAAAACAGACAGCGCCCACCGAGTGTGAAATCGGCCTCGAGCGCGACCTCGACCTCTCGGGCCAGTTCGTTCAGCTTGGTCTCGATGTCCGGGTCGTTCAGCGTTGCCGGATCTGACTTGTGGTGCAGCTCGATGAACGTCTCGAGCCCGCGGCGCTTCAGGGAACGGACGTCATCGGGCGGGCTCTGCTCGTCGCCCTGGTAGACGAGCCCGGCCGGTAGTTCCGTGTCCTCGACCGGGAGCTGGCGGCCACGGTAGAACCTAGAGCCGATGGTCGTGCCGGCCGCCCGCAGGATGTCGCGCAGGCCTTCGACGAGCGTTTCGCGATGGTGGGCCATGTCATCTCTTCAGCACGAGCCACGACACGCCAGGCTGGTCCTCCGGCTCGATATTGCCGATCTTGTAGGTGACCGCGCCGATCGCGAGCGTGTCGCCGCGCTTCATGCCGGCACCCTGCGCGATCTGATCGTCCCGCGCCTGGCAGCGAGGTCCTCGCCCAACCTGGTCCGCTTCGCCGACGGCATAGCCGGTATAGCCGTTGTCGAAGATCACCTGGATCGTGAACGACCCGCCGCCCTGCAGCGTCCACAGCGCGTCGGTGGCGTGCTCCGCGCTGTTGAAAAAGACGCTGAGGTCCTCCGTGAACATCAGGTGTACTTCGGATGCGCGAGCAGCGACACACCGACGAGCGCCGGTCCTGTGACAATGGTGCCGACGTATCGGATCCACCCGCGCACCGAGCCGGCCGGAATGGTCCGTTTTTCGTGCAGCGGATCATTGGCGGTCGTTACCGCAGTGAAGGCACCTTCGGCCGGGGTCACTGCCGCGGCGCCGGTGCCGGAGCCGTCGGTCGCATCCTCGATTGTCGGCGTGATGCTGCCGGCGCTGACGATGCCGATATTGGAAACGATCACGAGGTCTCCCTCGTATTTGCGCACGTCGATCCACGCGCTCGTCGCGTTCACTGTCGCCGCCGCGCTCACGGCCGCGAGCATGGTCACCAATTCCGCCGCTTGCCCTTGATTTGCCAGCATGTCCGTTTGCTCCTGTAAGGAAAATTGCGTTCCGCCCAACTCCGCGAAAGACCAGGCAAACGCCAGGCCTTTCGCTGCGTGCGCGAATCGGTGCTACGTCACACCAGAGGTTTCTGGGTCTTACCCTTCTCGTCCTGCGATTTCGCCTGGCTTGCACCGGACTGATCGTCCCCGTTCACCGCCTTGGCCTTGTTGGAGGCGATCACCTCGCGGGCGAAGATCGCCGGAAGCTCGGCGATCGACCCGACCGGCAGCGGCTTGCGATTGAAATAGAACGACCGCACCACTTCTACTTTCTGCGTTTGCGCTTGCACATCCGTCTCCTGATAAGAACTGCCGGCGACGAGCGCCGAGCCCGCCGCCAGCAGGACCATTACGATGGCCTCGGTTGAATTACGTGATGGAGGTCGCGCGCGAGAACGCGAACGGCCTGCGCACCCCGACGTCCATGCTGTAGATGGCGCGCACGCCGATGATGCCCGCCTGGAAGTTGGCGTACGGGTTGACCTCGACCTCGAGGACACCCCACTCGCCGACCACTACCTCCTGCCAGTCGCCGAAGATCATGCTGGCGGCCGTCAGCTGGTTGGATGACATTGCCGGCATGCCGAACAGCGCGCCGTCCCACAAGTTGCCGGTCCACAACCGCGTGGTGCCGGTCGAGGGCAGCTCCGGGCGAACCATCAACAGCGCAGCAACCGCTGGCGTGGTTGCATAGCCCGGGCGCATCGGGGTGACGTTCGCGCCCGCGATGTCAGCCTGGAATTCCAGCACACCGGCAGCAGCGAGCGAGGTGCCCGTCACCGACCCGATACCGGCAGTGGCGCTGATCCCGGTCGGCTGACCGCCCGATCCGGTGCCTTCCAATGTGGCCAGGTCGACCGCCACCGATACCACCTGTGCCAGATCGTCCGTGACGATGCCTTCCGCGCCGGGCGAGCTTTGCAGCATCAACTGGCGACTGATCTCGGTGTAGGCGCCGACGTTCTTCGGTGCCAGCGCCATCTGCACGAAGGTCTGCTGGCTCTCGGTGGCCGTGCTGGCCTCGTTTGCGAGCCACACCGCAGTCGCGGCCGCCGATTGCCGCGGCACCGTGACGCTGCCCTGCAGGCCGGAGAGCCTGCGCGCACCCAGCCGGAACGCCACCGAGCGGTTGCGCAGCATTTCGATGAATCCCATGTTCTCGGTCGAGACCAGGAATCCGCCGGCACCGGCCGTGGCGACCGTCAGGTCGCGTCGGCCGAGGTTTGCGAGATACTCGCGCACCTGGTGATCCAGCGGCCGCTCGATCACCTCGAAAGGCACGTAGAACTTGTGCGGCTCCGCGATCTTGCCCATGCGCTGCGCTACCGAGCGCGAGCACTCCAGCTCGAACCCCGCCTTCGACCAGTCGTTGTCCTTGCTCGCCGCGGCGAGAATCGCGCGCGACAGGCTGAAACGCTGCGTCTCCTGGGTCGTGAGTCCAAGCCGGCTGGCCGGCTGCGGATTGGATCGGCCGCGCTCCTCCAGGATCAGCAGGATGTCATCGGCCACCTGGTCGATGGTGTAGCCCTGCGAGATCCAAGTGTCGCGCATGCGATCATCGAGCTTGTTCGCCTTGCAGAGCTTCTCGATGGCGCTCCTGCGCGCCTTCTCCATCTCCACCGCGCTCATCTTCTGCACGGTCTCCTGCGCGCGCTGCACGGCATCAGCTCCTGCCGCCGCTGTTGCGGCGACGTCATCGGCGGTTTGGGTCGCCGCGCCCCTTGTTTCGGTAGTCATAGGTGACTCCTGTGATGTGGCGGAAACCGCCGGTTGATGAACTTGCCCTTCTGCTGCCCTGCCCACACCGACCTTCTGGTCGGCGGGAATAGTTACCAGAGACGCCTCGAACGGCGACCAACGCGTCACCGTGTATTCGTCGTCCTCGTCCTTGCCGGTCTTGGTCAGCCGCATTTCGTCGCGCGAATAGCCCACCGAGACCGATGTGAGAATGCCGTCCTGTACGTCCTGGAATACTTCGTTGGCGCGCTCGCTGTTGCCGAATCGCACGACCGCGCGGCCGACCTTGTCGTCGTCGACGCGCGCCGACTCGATGACGCCCACCCAGTCCGACGGATCGTGGTTCACCAGCAGGTTCGCCCGGCCGGAGTTGAAGCGCTCCAGGTTCACCGCGCCGCGCGCGTGCGAGAGGATCTCTTTTCCGAACCAGCGCGCGACTTTCGCCTCCTCCGAGGAAAACGAAATCTCGACAGTGCGTTCGTTCTTCTTCACGCTGGCGCGGTTGAACACGCCTTCGCGAAAATCGGGCTTGGCAAGGATCTCGGCGATGGTGGGTTTCTTCGTCGCAGTGGTCATGGTCACCTCTGAAATGGAACGACCCGCGATGGCGGGTCGTCGGTTTCGGAATCGTCTTTCTCGTCCTTGTCCGGTGGCTTCGGCTCGTCGTCCGTCCCGTCCTTCGGCTTCGCCGATGTAGGCGCCGGCGCCGCCGCCTTCAGGTAGACCTCCGGCGAGGTGTCGAACACCAGGTCCGCCTGCTCGAACAGATTGAGCTCGCGCGTGCGCGTGGTGATCATGTCCTCGACATCCTGGCCGCCGCCGGTCTGCGAGATGACATCGCTAACCGTGGTAAAGCCGGCCTTGATCGCCTCCTTGTACGCCGCGACTTCCTTGGTCGGATCGACCCAGCTCCAGCCGCGCGGTTTGAACAGCACCGCTTCGAACTTGCGCGGGTCGACAGCGTATTCGTCGACCCTGATCGGCATGACCGCGCGGGCCAGCACGGCGGATTGCAACCATTCCATGTGCAGCGGCAGTCGGAAATTCCGGATGAACCATTGCTGCAGCATCCGCCACAGGTCGCGGTCATCCAGCAGCGCCAGGCGGCTCGACGAGTAGTTGCTCTGCGAATAGTCGCGCGACAGGCTTTCGTAGCTCACGCCGGTACCGGCGGCCACCTCGCGCAGCATGTAGCGCATGAACGGATCCAGCGCGGCGTTCGGGCGCGTCGGCGTATGTGGCTTGAACACTTCCCCAGGGGCGAGCCGCAGCGTCATGCCCGGTTCCGTCACGACCTCCTGCTCGCCCTGCGGGCTGGCCGGATCGGCCGGCGTGGCCAGCGGATTGTTGTCTTCGGGCGTCTCGATGCCGAACAGGTACTGCGCCGCGCCTCGCGCCGCGATGATCTCGGCCTCGGAATAGCCGTCCATGTCGTTCAGCTTGCGGGCCACCGCGTGCAGCCACGGTTCGCCGCGCGTCTGGGGCCAGCGATCCACCAGCCGCAGGTGAATGATCTGGTCCGCCGGCACGCGCTCGAGCTTGTCAGTCTCGCCCTGGAGCGCCCGCGTTTCCCCTGGATGACGGCTGCGGATCCAGTAGGCGATCGGGCGACCGAAGCGGTCCACCTCCACGCCCATCTTGATCATCGTGCCAGCCGCGGCCGGGCCCGGAACCATCGGATACATGAATTCATCGGCGATGCGCTCGGCTTCGATCATTTCCAGCGCGAACGGGATCTCCGATCTGCCGAATCGGGTGTAATGCTTGCGCACAAACACCTCGCCGGCCTCGAACACCTGGCCCATCAGCGCGCGCTCGAGGTCGCAGAAGTGGAGCGTGCCGCCTGTATGGCAATTCTCCGCACACGCCCACTCGCGCCAGGCCTCCTCGATCGCGTCGTTCACGTCACCACGCAGCGTGTCGCGCGTGGACACTACCTGCGCCTGCATGCCGATGCCGGAACCGATCACGTTGTTCTGCACCACCACCTTCGCCCGCTTGGCATAGGCCGCGTCGCGCACCAGGGCACGCGAACGGTTGCGCAGCTGCGTGAGGCTCGACACCAGTTCCGTATCAGCCGACGTCGTCGACGTGGCCCAGCCCGAGGTCAGGCGCGAGGCCCGCGCCGCCTGGTACATGCGAAACCCAGGAGATGCTGGTGCCGCTACAGCACGATTTCCCAAAGTCGGCGCCGGCGAAGCCAGCTTGCCCTTCTTCACAGCTCGCGTGCGTCTCGGCGGTTCACCAAACCTTGTGGACGCCGGAGGGGCAACCGTTTCCCATGCCGCGGTACGCGGATTGAAGCGCTCAGTTGTTTGCATCAACGCACCTCAGATCCTGCTGAACCTGATGCCGGCATTGCGCGGGTTCATGCCTGCCGCGATCTTGGCCGCGTCCTGCTCAGCTACCAGCTGACGCTGCCAGAAGTCCAGGTCGGTGATCATCTCGGCCTTGTCCCTGTAAGTCACCTGGCGGTTGCCGATGGAGTAGCTCTTGATCGTTCCGTTGGACGCGGTGAACGTCGCCATCGCGGCCTTGATGTCGTCCACCGCCTTCGCGGCCTGCGAGCGGCCGTCGTATCCCTGCGCCGCGGCGGCCAGATTCGCCTTGACCGTGAGCTGGCCATCGCCCAATGATTGCCGGATCGGGCCAGCCTTCTCCACCCAGCGCGACCAGGTATATGCACCGGCCGGCCACGTGGCCGTCACGCCGGATGCCACCTGGACCCGGTAGTCGCTGCCGCTCGTCGACGCGGTGATGTCGATCGCCGCTTGCGGCGGCGAAGTGAACCGCGGGATCAGCCGATACTTGAGCGACCACCCGTCCGCCGGCGGGTACTCGGGCACGCTGTCCAGAAAGTCCAGCGTGTCGCCGGCGATCAGTTCGCTGTTCATCATTTCGCTGGATCTCCGATTCTCGTCGTCGTCACGGTCCCGACCTCGGGCCCGATGCGATCGTGCGTATCAGCTGCCGGCGAGGGGCCGATCCGCCCCCTCAGCGGCAGGGCGGTAAAGGCGATCTGCGCAACGGACTGCGGCGCGCGCGCCGTGTAGAAATGCACCACAACCGGCGCCTGGACCCGTGCCTGCAGTTTCGGCACGCGCGCGGTGTAGGTCTGCGTCACGGCGGCGGGGTGCACGATGTTGCCTGAAAGAACGCCTGGCACGCGCGGTGCATACGTCTGCACCGCTGCCGAAGGCTGCACCCGCGGCTGCAGTTTCGGCACGCGCGCGGTATAGATGTGTGTCACCGCCGGCACATTCACGCCCGAAGACGACGTGACGCCCGGGATCCGGCCGAGGTAGCTGTGCGTCGCCGGCGCCGGCTGCAGCCTTGCGCGTACTTGCGGAACGCGCGCCGTGTAGGTGTGCACGACCGGACCAGGCTGCACACGCACCGGGACAGACGGCGTGCGTGCGATATAACTGTGCGTCGCCTGCGACGGTTTCAGCGTGCCGGAGGCCTTCGGCACCTGCCCGGTGTACGTGTGAACCACCGCGCCTGGCTGCACCCTCGCCTTGACCTGCGGGACGCGACCGACATAGGTGTGCGTCGCCGCCGGCGCGTTCACTCCCGACAACCCTGTGATGCCAGGCACATGGCCGGTGTAAACGTGCGTCGCCGGCGTCGGCTTGACCTGGGCGTTGACCTTCGGCGTTCGCGCTACATAGCTGTGCGTAGCTGCCCCCGGCTGCACCCTCGCGCGTACCTGCGGCGTCTGCGCCGTGTACGTGTGCGTCGCCGGCGCAGGCCTCACCATCGCCCGCACCTGCGGCGTCTGCGCCGTGTAGGTGTGGACAACCTGCGCCGGCTGGATCCGGGCCCGAACCTGCGGCGTCTGGCCGAGGTAGGTGTGCGTCGCGAGCACTGCCGCCACAGTGTCGCCGGCACCAGGCGGGCTCGATCGCGGGAAGTTGAAACGTGGCGAGCGTCGCTGCGGAAAGCTCACCTGCTCTTCTCCCCCGTACTCATGCCGTCACCGACCCTGACGAACATGAAGTTATTTATGCTCGCGCTCGGCTCCGGAGTCTCAAGCGCCAGCGGCCCGCCTGGCTCATCGTGCCTGGTGAGCGTCGGCGCCCATTGGTCCGCGCATAGCGCTGTGATCGATGTGGCGCCCAGCCGGAACTGGATGCACACGACTACTCCGCAACCGCGGTGACCATCCCGCTGTAACTGGTCGCGGTGGTGGCGGGCTTGGGCATCTCGAGCAGCGACAGGCACGCGCTGTCGTAGATGTTCTGCAGGTTGAACGCGGTGTTGATCCCGTCCACGACGCACACCATGTTCGCAACCGGGCACGGAAAGAACGCGATCGGATGCGCGACCACGAAGGTGATCGTGCCGGTGGCGACCGCGGCCGAGCACTGCATCTGCGTGAGCGCCTTGACGCCGACGTCGCCGGAAGCGAGCGGCATGAACCAGCTCCCGGCCGCGAGATCGATGCCCTGCACCACGCAGGCGGATACCCCTGCGATGCTCGGGAAAGAATTCGCGGTGTTGCCGTCCTGGTCCGTGTACTGGCACACGGTCCAGTTGTGCCCGGTACCCGCCAGCACGGTCGTCGGGTTCATCGGATAGCAGAAGTTGCCGCCGATGTAATCGGCCGCGCCGGCCGTCTGGTTCTGGTAGCGCGTCGGCACACCGGTCACGGCCTCGGTCGACGTGCTGTTCATGGTCTTCGCGACCGACATCAGCCGGTCGTAAAGCAGCAGCGTGTTCGCGATCACCGAGCCGGTGGCGTACCCGGTCACGAAGTGGCCGGTGTTCGCGTTAGCAGGATTCTTGAAACCCAGCGCGCCGGTGTTGGCGGAAGTGTGGGCAGTTCCGCCTGGCGCCGCGGCGCCGGCCGCGCCGGCGGCGGGCTGTCCGGAGGCGACCCACAAGTCGTTCCCGTTGCCGATCGCATTCGACGCCACGCCGGTCTTGCTGAAGACGATGTTCTGCGCCTTGCCACCCGTGGCCGCAGCGATCAGTGCGCTCAGTCCGGTATACGCATTGAGCCGTCCGTGTGGATTGCCGCGTGCCTTGCAGGCACGACGATAGCGCCGCATCCAGTCATGGCCGCGATCGAAGGCCGACATCTCCTGGCCGGCATCGATGCGGCCGGTGAAGTCGCCGCCCGGCATTGCGTACACCACGCCCGGCACGCCGTGCATGGCGATCGGGTGGTAGAAGCCGCGCATTGCGCGCGAGACGCCGGCAACGGACTCGGGTCCGAGCCACTTTTCCAGCCTTTGCGAGTGTGTTGCGCGCATCCGCTAATCTCCCTTCAGACCTGGCTGCTGCAGGCTCGTGCGCTGCATTGCCAGGTTGATACGCACATAGGCCGCACGCGCTCGCTCGACAAAGGAATCGATGCGATCGTCGAAAGGCTGAAACCCGACGTGCTTGTCCGCCGTTGCCCCGGTCAGCCCAACGACATCGGCGAGAGCCGCCAACAGCACCGCACTGTCGAGGTCCTCACGCTCGGCCATGCGCAGGATCCGCAACTTCACCGCCTGCACGTCAAGTTCGAAAGTACGCATCAGTTGAGCGATTCGCCCGTGTAGATCATGCCCGTCAGCGTGTTGCTCGCCGAGGCCGCGCTCCAGTCGGCTGTGAGGGAGAGCGCCGTGTCCACCGTGAGGTCGGCAGTGACCGCGGCCGGCGCATCGAACCCGGAGACGCCGAACACGCCGTGGGTGTTCGTCGAGGCGGTCAGGTTCACGGTGACGCGCCCAATCACGAGAAGCGACCCGGTGGCACCGTTCGCGCGCGTCTGGATGATGGCGTCCAGTTCCCATGCCGTATTCGCCGCACCCGATGCGCAGGTAATCGCCTCGGTCGTTGCGAGCAGCGTGCCGGCAACGCCACCCCAACGAATCGCGAACGTAATGGTCGGCGTGCCGGTGGTCGAGAGTTTGCCGGACGCCCGCAACCGCAGGACCCGCCCGTCCGCCATGTAGTTCGCGGGAATGGTGACGTTCGGAAAGACGATCGTCTCGGTCGTGGTGTTGGCGACGGCCGTTCCGTCCGCTGTTGCCCAGAACAGCGTTTCACTCCACATTTGCCTTGACATCAGTTTTCTCCGTTATCGTGCGTTGCCTGGCGCGAAGGGGCGCGGCCGAACAGTCCTGTTGAAAATCTTTCCGGTGTCGACGGCAGGGCCGGCGCCTGCTCTTATTTCAAGAGCGGCCCGGATGTTCTGCCACAGTCCGCCCGCGTCCGTGGAAACGTCATCCCAACCCACACCTGTAGACGTCGAGGCCGTTCTGGTTTGCACTTGCAGCGAGCCGAAATCCGAGCCAGCGCCGACGTCGTACAGTTCTGTCCATCCGGTGCCGTGCAGGACGCTGTTGGCGCTTCCGACGGATTCAGTCGCAAGCGCCGCAATCACGACACTGTCGAGCGCCGGGGCGCCGGACAGTGTCAGCGTTTCCGCACCGTTTGTTACGCCAGTTGCCGCGCTGGCAGTTGCGCCTGTCGGGGTGCCGGTGTCATACGCTGTAACGGCAAGGACAACCACCCGATAGGTGTAGATGGTGTACGCGCCGCAATCGATCGTAAGCTGCATCGATGCGCCCGTTGTCACCGGCGCGGTGTAGATCTTCAGCCCGCTCGTCCACGAGTCCACGTCGTTGACGGTGACCTGCGGGGTGTACGCGTGGCCACCGCCCGACACGGTTATCTGCGTGCCGACATCTACGTTCGAACCGGACTGTTCCTGCGCGTAAACGATGACGACCAGCAGAGAGCCGCTCGGCGGCGTGAAGGCGCTCGTTACGAATTGCCCGGCACCATGCCCGCCGCCGCTGAATTCACCGAGCAGGCTGCTGACCGCCACTTACAGATTCCCCGCTTCGAACGACTTCCAGCCGTAGTTCGCCAGCGTCGCCGCAGAGGTCGGCCAGAACCCGATGCCAGGTTTTCCGGTGGCCCAGGTCAGATCCTCCGCGACCGTGACGACCAGTCCGGTGTTTCGATAGACCCTGATGATTCCGCCGGTGATCTCCATCCGCAGCGTATCGCCGTCTACCGGAGGGGAAATGTCCGGGCCCTCGTTGATCACGGTGAAATCGCCGAGGTCCCCATTCCAGCGCACCACTGCGATATGGCCATCTGCGTTCCACAGCGTTTCGTACCCGCGCGCAACACCCGCGGTGATCTGGAAGCGCAGCAGCAGTTCGATTTCGTGCGTGTTGCCCGGCGTGTAGCCGCCCGCCAAGAAAACGACGCCTTGCGCATACTGGTTGGCGTTGAACGCGAGATTCAGATGCGCGAGGTTGTCGGCGTACCGTTCTGGTTCAGTATCGCTGACGTTCGCCGTCGCGAATGCCTTGCCCGGCGTCTTTCGTATGTTGTTCCAGTCCGTCCCGTCGGCTAGGCCGTTGACCCAGACCCCGCCCTCCGACAACGGGTTTTCCGTCCCGGGAAAGTTCGTCTGGTACACCCAAGGCGTAGGATTCCCGACACTACCGCGCGGGATCCTGAGCAGCTCGTCGCTGACGTTCAGCATTCAGAGCGGCGCGTCTACTCGACTCCAGCGCTCCCCTATCCACACGTACCAGTTGCCTTCGCTGTTCTGCGTGTAGACCTTGCCATCGATCAGGGAAAGTCTGACGCCCGACCCGTTCGCCGCCGGCTGGTTGTTGAGCAGGATCACGCTCCCGCCGGGCGCGCCGGCGGCGCCGAAGCTAAACGTGCCGTGCGGTGTGGTGAGCGTCTTTTCAGCCGACGTCGGCGTGATCGTGGCCGGCCCAGGTGTAGGCGCTGGCGGCAGTACATTCAAATCCTCCGGCGTGCACGCGCGCGGCGGGTAATGCCAGGCTGCGGTGCGACGATCGTAGGCAAGGCACAACTGCTTGCCGGCTGGCACGCTTACCGTGGCAAACGCTGGCATCGGGCACTCCCCCGCCGAATTCGGCTTACACCACCAGTTCGTGAGGTTGTATCGGGTGCCCAGCGTTAAGATTAGAAACGTCTTGACGGTCACCGCCGAGACGACGCACTCACCGGTCGCTTTCCAGCACGGTTCAATGTGCAGGATGATCGGATAGGCCAGGCTCGGAACTTTGTAGGCAGGCACTTCACCTTCGGCGCTAGGAATCTTCCGCAGTTTGACCGTCGTTCCCGTTGGACCCTTCAGCCGTATCTCGGCTGCCGCACTGTCCTCGCCGCGTTCCATCGGGTACGGCTGCGCGAGCGCCAGCAACGGCAGCAAAAGCACGAACAGGCAGCAGCGCAGCACGTCCAGCGCGAGTCGGTGTCCTGAAAACTTCAACATCGCAGTTTGTTCCTCGGTCAATGCCAGGCTCACCTGGCGCTCGATGGCATTTACAAAGTGCCTGCGCGCTTCGTCGACGTGCAGATCCCCGGCGTGCTTGGTGCCGTAGTGCTTCCAGAACAACGCGAACTCTTCGTCGGGCGATAGTGCGATCGGCTCCCGGATCACGTCGTCGACCAGGTCGCGATCCCGCTCGCGTTCCAGGCGATCGTCAGATCCCCGGTCACGTTGCCGACGTCGGCGTCAGCCGTGACCACGCTGAACAGCCGCGAGGTCGATGCCGTGCCGGTCGAGCGGTAGACCACGAACTTGCGCCCGGTCGAGAACCCGGCTCCGGACTGCGTCCACACCACGTCGGCCGCGTCGAAGGTGACCGTGGTCGTCGACCTGGTGAGCGTCACCGAGCCGAGCGTTGCGCCGCCGGCGGTGTAGTTGGTGCCGGTGACCTCGTTGGTCGCATCGTCGAAGAAGTCGTGCGTGTCCTGGTTCGGCGAATAGGTGTTGGTGTGCGCCGAGACCTTGATCGTGTCGGTGTCGAGGTCGAACACGCCGTTGGTCAGCCCGTTCCACTGCCCGAGCAGCGCCGAGTAGTACATCAGGTGCGTCACACCCAGGCCCAGCAGAGGCCGCGTCAGAAGATTGCGCTCGAGGCTGGCCAGGATCCACAGCAGCGCAAAGAGCGCAAGCGCGCGGAGTGTCTTCATGATTGCCCTCCTACCGGTGCGTACTCGTTGACGAAGCGGGCATGCTCGAGCGTGCGCAACCGGCCGCGCACGTCCTCGAGAACCCAGTCGCCGAACGCAAGCCCGAATTTCTCTTTCGGGCCCGCGACCAGCAGTCCCTTGAACGCGCGCTTCTCGATCGGGTAGCGTTCAACCAGCGGATGGTCGCCGTCCCTGGTCCAGCGCGTCGCCTTGACCGGCTCGCCGGTCAGGGTATTGCGATGAGTCGCGCCGCCGAACAGCGCGGGCAGTTCCTGGTCACTCATGGTTTCCTCCTAATGAACGGCGTTCGGTCGGAAGCGTGTGGTCAACGTCGGCACGCGCAGGATGATTTTGCGGATCGCGACGAAGCCAAAAATGCCGCTGTTGATTCGGTCGCGCTGGTACTCGGGATTCTCGAACGGCATGTTGGTCGCGCATTCGATGCGGTATTCGGGGATCTCTTCGCCTTCGGTGATCGGCTGGAACAGCTCGCTGGCGGCGTAGAACATCTTGCCGCGGCCGGTCTCGTCGTCCTCCGTGTGGAGAATCACGCACAGGCCGTTCAGCGCCTGCAGCATCGGCCGCCGGGACCCGTCGCGCAGGAACTCGTGCAGGACCCTGAACTTCCCGATCCTGGGCGAATCCGGATAAGAGATTTCTATTGTCTGGTTCATTTCTTCCTCACCATTTGTTGACCGACCAGCGCGGCCGCGGCGCCGGCGCAAACCCGCGCGGCCTGAAATGCGGATCGCGCACGGGATCCGCCCGGCCACCCTGGTCTGGCGCCGATGTCCGGGCCCCACCCGCCGGCGCGTCAACGCCGTCATCGCGGTTTTGTTCGAGTGCAGACGTCTCCACTACCTTATCAGCGGCGGCAAAGATGTCCTTTTGCTGCGGGTTGATGCTGCGCTCGAGCTCGTCCCAGTTAACCCGCTGGCCGCCGGCGTAGACAAACGCGGCGTAGCAGCCGATCTTCAGGTCAAGCGGCTCGTTACGCTCGAAGGTCTTGACCCACTCGTGCTGCTCGACGCCGCGCACCTTTCGGCGCAGCAGCTTTTCCGAGGCGATACCGTCGAAGTACACGTCGGGCAGTCCGCGCGGAAAATGCTGGAACCCAGGGCCCGCACGCTCGACGACGTTGCCTGACTGCGGATCGATTCCCAGATCCAGCCGCCCGTAAAAGCGCTCCTTCGCAGTATCGGTACCGATATGCCAGAGATGAGCTCCACGCTTGATCTTCTTTCCGCGGTGGTTGATGTCCACCAGCGCCGGCCGCGACAGCACCGGCTTGCCGGTGCGGCCGTCGCCCTTGGTTGCAAAGACATGCCGGTGCGACCACTTCCGGCAGAAATCGTAGACCTCCTGCGACAGGAACCCGGAATCGATCCCGAGCGCCGAGATCCGCAAGGTCTGCCCGCCGGCGTGGTCATAGGCCTTGTCGCGCAGCTTCTCGATCTCGGCCCACACCGAATCCGGCCCCCTTAACTTCGGGTCGCCGTGGATGACCTGGTAGTCGATCGTCCAGCATTCCTCGCCGCGCCCGAACGCGTCGCACTCGAACTCGAGGCGATCGCCCTGGACGTCGACGAAGGCCACCAGCATCAGCCCGCCGGCAGGCACCTGGCGCAGCTCGTAGGCGTCCACCCGCTGCTTGACGATGTTGACCTTCGGCTGCTCGCCGACGACCTCGAAGGCCTCGCCGCGCACCGTGTTCCAGAACACCTGCAGCAGCGACTCGCCGGACTCCTCGTCGTAACCGCCTTTCTCCGCGGCGACGAACTCCGAGACGCAGTCGAACCAGGACTTCCATCCCAGCGGCGACAGCAGCGCCGGCGTGTGCCACGACATCGGGCGCACGTAGCGCGGCAGGTAGCGCACCATCTTTCCGCGCACCCAGGCCCAGATCGCGTGCGGATCCGGATCGTCGTCGGCGAGGACCTGGCCGGCGCCGGGCGCGGCATGTATGTAGCGCGCTTGGCCGCTGGGCCACTCCTCCATGATTGCGGTCTTGTGGTGCTCCTGGATCGCCTCGCCGCAGGCCTCGCACTCATACCAAACGCGGTCCACTTCATCCGTCTCGACCGCGCGCGTGTTGGCGTCGGTGAGTTCCGGGCGCGCGCCGCAGTGTTCGCAGCTGTGGTCCGCGCCGTCGATCGCGCTCACCCCGCCGCACTCGGTGCACACCAGCTCGCGCCGCCGCAGCATCTCCCAGCGCATCTGTTCCCAGCGCAGGTATTGCAGGTGCGTGCAGTGCGGGCACGGCACGTAATAGCGGCCCTGCGTGCCCTCCTCAAAACGCTTGGTGATGCGCGACTTGCCCTTGATCTTCGGCGTCGAGCACTTGAAGCGCTTGCACCGCGCCGAGAACTGGTCGGTGCGCTTGTCGGCCACCTGGACCGGATCGCCCTCGCCGTCGACGTCGTCCGGGTAGGCGTCGATCTCGTCCTGGCACACCATGCGCATCGGCATGTTGCGAAGGCCGGGCCCTGAGTTCGCGCCGACGAAGGCCCAGATGCCGCCCGGGTAATCCTTCAGCGACATCGTGTTCGACGAATTGCGCGACTTCGCCTGCGCGAACTTCGCGCGCAGCGCCGGCGTTTCCTCGATCATCGGATCGATGCGCTGGCGCGAAACCTTCTTGATGCCGTCGGTCGTCGGCATGACCAGCATGGCCGGACACGGCACCTGGTCGGCGCTGTAGCCGAGCATGTTGTAGAGCGCCTCGGATCCGCCGAGCTGCGTCCCTTTGACGTGCGCGCCGTCCCGGCACGGATGCGAGAACGACATTGCGTCCATGATCTCGCGCAGGTACGGCGTGCGCGAGGTGAGCCACTGGCCCGGCTCGCTCGAGGCCTTCGACGAAAGTTTCCGGTTCTTGTCGGCCCAGCTCGAAACGGTGAGGACCGGTTCCGGTGCCAGCGCGCGTGCCGCCGCTTTACGGCATAGCTGTCGCGCGCTCCTCAACCCCGCCGGCAGCAACATCGGCAAAGGCACGGCTTGATTCATGGAAGGCCTGCGTAAGTGCTTCGGTCAACAGCCGCTCGATGCGGCCGGGGTCGGTCTCTGCCGCCAGGATGGCGGACTTCTTCGGGATGATCCGGAAGGCGTTGCTCTTCACCACGGCGAAGATCTCCTCGACTTGGCGTTCAACGTCCTCGGCCGAAACCACCGCACCGACCCGCTCCAGGTACTCGAGCTCGGCCAGGGCCGCGAGATGCTTCTCGCGCTCGGTCTTGTGCTCCATGAACCCCGGCACTGGCGCCGCCGGCGGGCTCGCATCCTCTTGCGAAGATGTGCCTGACAGCTGGCCCGTCAGCGGCAACTGGCCGGCTTCCGTCCGGCCAACGCCGGTGCCTTTGTGGACGACCACAGAATCGGCAGCGCGCGGCGGGATATCACCCTCTTGCGAAGGCGGTTCTGCCAGAACACCCGACACGGCCACCGATGCGTTTAAACGCTGCTTGTCGTCAGAACTCGCGCCAGATGACGCCGGCGTCGAGGTCTGGTGCGAATCGGCGACGCTCGGCGCGCTACCGTGCTGATCGACGCCCGCATAGACCTTGCCGCTCTTAGCCGCTTCGCCCAGGTCCGTATTCCGCTGCCACTCGATCCAGGCGTTCACCGCGTGGATCCCGACCACGAAGCCGCGATCGTTGCGCAGCACATCGGTCACGCGGTTGGTCTTGATCGCTTTCTGGACCGCCGACAACCGGACATCGTGAGCCCGGCCGAACGCGCGAAGGCTGATGTACCCGTCCTGCATTGGCTCTCCGTTGACCACCGCGCGACCACTGACCACGGTCACCACTGCAACAATGACCACCCTGAGTGACCACCCTGAGCAAAATCAGCCACTAATGCTTATTCGCGCTCTTGCGATGCGCAATGGAAACTCGCTGGGAAGGACCCGCGAATTTCAAATGGAGCGGGCGTCGCAGTCTCTGCGCTTTCACACACGCAACGTGAGAGCCCGGTGAGTGTGCTAGTTCCAAGTCCGCGCAAACAGCTTGGCAGCCCGCGTAGGCAATAAAAAACCCGCAGCTTTTGGGCGCGGGTTTCGTGTAGAGGCAACTTCGGGAATATCTGGATCGGCACTCTAGACCGACCATTCTGCCTAGTCAATAGGCAACTCGAGATTTTTACGCGGCCCAGCCAGCCGGGTGACGCTCGCCACGGCTCTCCATCTGTCGCTCACGCCGGGCCTCGCGCCTAGCCAGCTCCTGGCGCAATCGATCATGCCCCTCCCTCACCCTGCGCTCGACAGCACGGAAGTCGCAGCTCAAGCGCCGCCCCATCCACACCAGGTCATTGCCTTCGTATTGCCAGAACAGCATCACCGCCTGGCGATATCGAATCGGCACCGTCAACAGCGCCCACTCGAGATCTGATATCTCACCACCTGAGGAAGGTGTGCGAGGGCCATAGGTCCCCGTGTTCGGCATGCCCTCATAGGCTGGACTGATCGCATACATACCCACGCATGAGCAGGTCAACACCCAGTTGCGCATCTGGCGGACAAAACTGTCGGGCAGTTCCTTGATGATGGCTTCTTTACTCATCGCTCTCCCCTCTCTCTTTCTCCAGTTCGCGCGCCATCGCGCCAAGTTTCAAAAACTGCTCCCCGTTAATCGAACTTTCCTTTTCCAAAGGCCGCGCCGTCATTCGATCCACGTGGAACGCGATCGCCGCAAAGCAAATCGCCGCACCCTCGTGATCTCGCTCATACGCCGCTTTCATCAGAAGCACTTCATCAAGCTGAACTTGATAATGTCCAACCGCCTTTGCGAAGTTAGCCGCCTCTTCTCTGTTTACTTTCATATATATGTCTAGGCGTCTAACCCAAATGCGCGCGGGATGCGCACGGGCGTACGCGCACCCGTGCGGGTTTTCCCTGTTTTAGGTTAGACGGATAGACGCGCTTGAATCTGCAAGCGTTTTTCCGTCTAGGCGTCTAACCTAAAATCGTCAGAGTTCGACCTTGTCTTCGCCCGGTTCCCTCTCTTTCACGTACAGGTACGGCCGTTTGCCGTCGGCACCGACAACCCCGCTCCGCTTGTGCTTGAGGCCCAGCCGTTGCAACAACGGGCCGACGCGCGACTGCGCCGTGCGGTCCATGGCCCTGGTGTCGAGCTTCAGACACTCGCTCATCACCTCGGTCGTGGTGAACTCGTGCGTCGGCTCGAGCGCGAGCTTTTCGGCAACCCAGCGCGCGACCATCGGTTCCCAGGCATCGCCGATGTAGTGGCGCTCCTGCACATCCTCGAACAGCGATTTTTCCTCCGGCCTTGGCCACCAGATCTGCCCGCTGTTGAAAAGGTGAAAGGCCTCCGCCCACAACTGATCACGCTGCGCTCGCAAGAGATCAAGCCGCAGCGCACCGACCTCGATCGGCCAATAGCGGCGATTGCCGGAATCGTCCTTCAGGAACGTGAAGTGGTTGACCGTGCCGGCGAACACGCACTGCCTGGGCACGTCCGCAGGCCTGCGGCCCCACGGTGCACGGAAGCGATCGATGAATGTCGAGAAGAAAGACTTCGACGCGGAATTCTCCGCGCGGGAAAAGCTGTCCAGTTCGGCGAGCTCCACGATCCACTTGCCGCGGATCAGCATCGCCGTTTCCTTGTCGCCGAAGCGAATCGGTGCATCCGTGAACCAGCCTCCTGCAAGGACCGATAAAACTGTCGACTTCCCCTCGCCCTGCGGGCCCACCAGGATCATCACGTAGTCGGCCTTGCAGCCCGGCTTCATTACTCGCGCTACGGCGGACACCATCCATCGCACCGCGACGATGCGTGCGTACTCCTCGTCCTTCGCACCCAGGCAATCGATCAGCCAGGTGGCCAGGCGCGGCGTCCCGTCCCACTCCAACCCTTTCAGGTAATCGCGCACTTCATGAAACGAACAATCCTGCGCGGCCGCGTCGACGGCACGGACGAGATCCTTCTCCTGCGGCTGAAAGCCGAAGTTCGAGCTGATCCACATCAGCGTGCGCGTATCGTCCACGTCGGACCACTCACCGAGGCTTGCGCCGGCAAATGGTGGCAGCTTGCGCTTGACGATACGGCCCGCGAACTCGTCGAACGCCAGCACACCCGCCCACGGCTCGCCGAACGCCAGGATGCGATGCACGTCCAGAAGGCCAGGCTTCGACGCGCCGCGCTTGCGGGTTTTGTCCCCTGCGTGCGCGTGTCGAAATGCGGCGGCCGGATCGCCATCAGGCCGCGACGGGTCGGGTGAGTTCGGTGAAGTAGGTTTCTTGTCTTCGGCCATAGTCGAAGTCCAGACTTTCGCTCCACCAAACCGGCCACCGCTGCGCTACACGGCAGGCAAACGCCAGTACGCGTATGTCCTGGCAACTGCCATCGTTGCCGTACACCTCGACGAACGGTGACCATTCCGCTATTTCCGCAGAAAGGAAACAAACGCCGGCACGCCCCCAGTCGCTTGGCGGCCGTGCACGCAGGTGCACCTCCACTGGTACGCCTGCAACGCCACGCCAGTCATAGATGCCAGGTGCGAATTGCTCGGGCTTTACCGCCAGCAGCGGCACATCTTCTCGCGCCGGCGTCCAGTCCTCGCCGTAGATCACCTGGATCGCCTCCGGGTGACGGTCTTTCTGCCGCGCGGCCAGCAGCGATTTTCCGAAGGCCGGCAGCTTCACAGCGCCCGCCAAAGGTTGAACGTGGCCACGAATGTTGTGGCGACATTGAGAGGCGCGATACCCCACAAGGCCTTCCGGAACATGATCACGTACCAGAACACCAGCGCAACGAGGTAGCAACCAGCCCCGACCGCTGTAGTGGAGCCAACATAAATGCCGGCTAGTGTGAAAGCGCTGGCAGTTAACTCAATCCCAATATCGAGACGCTTCATGCGGCGGGTTCCGCCACTGGCGTGGGCTGCCCGTCGTTGAACCAAAACTGCACCGGCTGCTGGCAGCGCGCGCAGTAACAGTCGCCCGGCACCGTGCGCGGCTTGCGCGTGAGCTGCTCGAAGGTATCGAGCACCACCAGGTGCACGTTCTCGACGTCGCAGAGGTTCATGGCACTGTCGCCTTCGCGTAGTGCTCAACAATGCGCAACAGATCCTTCTGGTCGGCGCGCGAGCAGAGGAAAACAAGCCTGTCGGGCATAACCCGGTAGACGCGGTAGTTGATCACCTCGCCGTCGCTGGTGCGCCTGGCAATGATTTTCAGGTTTGACTTCTCAGCGATTAGATTCGCCGCGGCGAGACAGTCCATTGCAGGTCAGGACTTCGGCGACACGTACATGATCAGGGCAATCACGGCCACGATGCCGGCGCAGAAATACCAGTTCAGCGCCTGGATGATCGCGGCCCCGATCATGCGACGCGCCGCCTGAACTCGATCACTCTGCGCGTCTGCTGCGCGAGCATTTTCGAAACCTGATTCGTCGCCAGCGGATAGCCCAGGCGTTGCTTGGCCACGATCCAGCAATCGGCCTCGACCTGGTCGATCAGCTCATTGCCCTTGTGCAGCTCGCTGTCGATGAATTTCGGATACTGGGGCGGGCCCTGCTCGGTCGCGATTCTGACGGCGAGCCGCTCGAGCCTGTCGCGCAGGAATTTCTTCAGGGGCGAGTACCAGTCCTGAGGATGACGGCCGATGAAGGGGCGCTGGCGCTGCAGATAGAAAATCATTGCGCCGTGCGCTCCAGACCGTCCAGCAGCGACGTCAGCCGCTTCACCATCCCCGCCGCTTCCGAGATGACGCGATGCTTCTTTGCATCGGGATCCTCGAGGAATGATTCGATCAGCCAGTACACCGGCCGGAGATCTCCGGTTGCCTTGACCAATTCCGGGAGCCGGTGCAGCGGGAAGTGAACCGGGTCGGCGGGGTTATCGGCGAGCTTGCGCGACAACTCCGACACGCTCATGTCCAGATCCGCAGCCACCGTCTTGAAGGCGCGGCCGCAGTCGTAGACAGACGCGCGCACCACGTCCCGGAATTCCGGGAACTGCTCGACCAGTCCCGGCTGGAAATCGATCTGCATCTGCCGCATGAAAGTTCCTGAAAAAATGTTTCAGTGCGTTTCAGGTCGTGCAAAGGGTAAAAAAACACCCCATGTGCGAGCCAAAAATAAAAACGCCCGCCGCAAGCTCCGCGCGCAGGGAGGCGACACGGGAGGGTGCAAATGCGGCGGGCGGGCCGGCGCGGCCGATAACTTCCGCACCGAAAAACGAAAAAGAAAAGCCCGCCGGGAGAGGAATCGCGGCGGGCAAACCAGCGCTCGTTCACGCTGGGGGAGGAAATTCAGGGTGGGAGCGCCTCGCGTGTTAGCGTTGCTGCTTCCAAGCGACAAACGGTTAATCACTCAGAGGCACCCCCATAGCCTTTTTCTGCCGGAGGTTTCCCAAATCTTCCTGCAGCTCGAGCCGCCGTTCGGTCTTGGCGACCTCCTGCACCACCGCGACCGCCAGCGGTACCGGAACCGGATACAGATCCGGGCGCAGTTCATGGCGCATTACCTTGCCTTCGGTGGCGAGTTCAATCGCCAGCACCAGCTCAGCGGGGACACACTTGTCTCGATGAAGCCAGGCCCAGACGTGCCCCTGTTTTTTCTTGATACGACGGGCTAGCTCCGCCTGACTGCCGGCAATTTGGATGGCTTTCTCAAGCGCTTCTATGCTCATGCGGCTTTTATACAACAGCCGTTGTTCTAGTGTCAACAATTGTTGTTTGCCAGTCAACAACAACGGTTGTAAGGTTTTGAAATGGCTATCGGAACAAACATAAAAAAGCGCATGGGTGAAATGACTCCACCGATGCGCCCCAAGGATTTGCTAGTTCGATGCAAGGAATTGGAACCACGCTCCGGCATTAGCCAGCAACAGATCAACGCGATGATCAAACGCGACACCAAGCGGTCACAATATGTGCCGCTAGTCGCGCGCGCGCTCGAACTAACCGCCGAGCAACTGATGAGCGGCAGGTGGGGCGTTAAGACCGCCAAGCCGTCAGCGGCTCAGGAGCCGCGCAGTTCTTACGGTTTCTTGCCGGAGACCAGGATGTGGGCCGAACAATTTCAAGCCCTGAGCCCAGACATCAGGAGAAAATGGTGGGTAATGGTGCTGCTTTTGGGCGATGCCCTGCCAGACAAGGACGTGGAGAAGTTCATACCTTCTCTACGCGCAGACGCAGATCGTCAAAGGTGACCGACATGACCAAAGGAACTCTGCCCGCCCTGCTCGCTCTTGCAACACTCTTCGGCTGTGCTAGCTTCAATGATTCAATGACACCGTCAGTCCAAACGATAAAGGACGATTTCGACGGCTCTCAGATTGTGCGTCAGGAACCAGTTAGTGCCGCGAGCTCTCTGAACGAAGCCTGGCACACGCTAGGATTTGAGTGGCGCACCAACAATCCGGATGTGGTCATCATCACGGCCGGTGTCAATGGCATCGTGAATATCAGCACCGTTGCATTCAATGCCGACGACAGAATAATCGACAAGTTTACCGAGGCCAGCAGGTTCACCGACCACGGCACCCCTGGGGACTACGCGCCGCCGGGGTCCACCCGCCGCTTTGCCATGTCATGGGATGACTTTCTGACCATCGCACATGCAAAGTCCGTAAAGATGCGCCTCTCTCAGATCGATGCCTATTCCGTCTCTTCCTTCGGCCCAAGTCACGCAGGCGCTACGGTGAATACGAAATTCGCGCCATTCCTCGATAAAGTGCGGGCCCTTAGATCGCCCGCGCAAAAGACTTAATTCCCTTTTGATTTCATTAAGTAGGCCTGCCCGGCGGCCCGTTGCCGCCAATTCAGACAACGGTTGTTGTTGACAACACAACATTTGTTGTTCTAATCTGCCGCCGTCATAACGGAGGCAGCATGAAAGCCAGCATCACCCTCAAGCAAACCTGCTGGGCCCTGCAGGAACCCGTCACGGGCCTTCACTTCAAGATGTGTGGCACCCGGCCGACTCTCCGGCCCGGGCTGCTCGGAACACTCTTTCCCTCCATTGAATCGGCTGCGCGGTGCGCGGCCGATCGCTTGTCCGGGATCCCGCACGACCTCGTTCGGATCGACTCGTAAAAGGAGGCACCCATGATCGGCCTGCGGTCCCGCCTTACTCTTCAACGTCAGCGTCATCTCTTCCACCCGGATCCGTTCTCTGCGCGCGAATGCGCGGCCACCGCCTGGCGCTGGATCTCCGATCGCTTCAAGCCAAAGGAAGAAGTGGTGCTGGGCCCCGAGTCGGTCGGTCTGCCGAATCTGCGGCCGCCGCAGGATCCGCACGACGTCGAGGGCCGCAAGTGGTTCCGCCGCGCGCTGATTACGGTTTGCGTGTGGGGCTTCGTGATGATCTTCATGCCCGAGGACCTTCGTCAGCGCCTCAACAATACCAGCACCGCCTCGCCCACCTGGGGAATGAACAAGGCGGAGCGACGCAATATCAAGGAGGTCTGTGCGAGCCTCGAGCTCACCGGCGTCACCGAGCGCTGCCACGATCACGCAATCAAGCGCTGCCACGCAACCCTTGCGCACGACACCATCGGCGGCGAAGCCTGCTGAACCAATGCCGGAGCAAGTCGAAAGCCTGTCAGTTGTGCTTCCGCGCGAGATCGCCCGCGCGCGCGAACTCCTTAAAAGCTACCAGGCCATAGGGCCCGCCGGCGCCTTTGGCCAGTTATTCATCGCCGGCGCCATCAAGCGAGCCGAGCAGGCGCAGGCCAGCAACGACACCGTCGGCAGGCTGCGCGCGTACATCGAACTCAAAGGACTGGAGTAGCCATATATGAGTCTGATCCCGCAACTGCGCGAGCATTTTGCCGCGCACCCCGACACACGTTTCAACAATAGAACGCTCCGCGACGCCCTCGACACCGACGACAGCAAGAGCATCTCGAACGGCCTCTTTGCGCTGATGGCCGCCGACGAGATCAAGCACGAGAAAGTCGAGGGCCACGGCACCCAGTACTGGCTGCCCTCGAGCGGCAACAAATCACCGCCACCTCCGATGGCACACGACGAGGCCGTACGCGTGGTCAAGAGACGTTCCGCCGCGGCGCCGGTACCCAAACCCGCGAAGAAGAGCCCGCCAGGAAAACGCGGCAGAAAAAAAGCTGCACCGGTAAACGAAGTCAAAGCGGCTCGAATACCCGCTAAACGAAAGTACACCCGCCGCGCCGCCCCCCAGCCGCAACCGGCGCCACTGGCCCCGCGGGCCGCCGAGCCCACCGACGTCGTGTTCGCGATCCGCAACGACGGCGAGCTGGGCATCGACAAGCATGGCAACGCGGTCAGCCTCAGCCGCGCCGACGTCAAACGGCTGAAGGACTTCCTACAAACCGTCGCACCCCTTTGGAGCTGAACCCATGAACTCACCCGTCGCACCGTCTGCAGTGCAGACGTCTGAACTGCCACTCGCCCGGATCGTGCACTCGGGCACGCATATCCAGGAACTGCGGCGCGCGCGCTACGACCAGGCCAGCCTCAAAGAACTCGCCAACAGCATCGCTGAGGTCGGAGTCCTGCAGGCCGTCGTGGTGCGACCGGATCCCAACACCGCCAGCGAGTTCTATGAGCTCGTCGCCGGCGAACGCCGATGGCTCGCCGCCAAGATCGCGGGCCTGGCCACCATTCCCGTCTCGATCCGCGCACTGACCGACGAACAGGTCCTCAAGGCCCAGCTGGTCGAAAATCTGCAACGCGAAGGCCTACACCCGCTCGAAGAGGCCGAGGGATACGACGAGCTGATGAAGCTCGAGAAGGTCACCGCCGATCAGGTCGCCACCATGATCGGCAAGAGCCGCAGTTACGTGTTCGGCCGGCTCAAGCTGCTCGGGCTTGACCTCGAGGGTCGCAAGGCGTTCTACAACGGCGATATCGACGCATCGCGCGCGCTCTACGTGGCGCGCATCGCCACGCCGAAGCTCAAGGCCCGCGCGCTCGAGCTCGCAATGGAGAAAACCTACAAAGGCGAGTTTATGTTCTCGGCCCGCGAGCTGCAGAAGCAACTGACCAGCGGCCAGTTCAGCGTCGACCTGCGCAAGGCACCGTTCGCGTTGAGCGACGTCAGCTTCTTCGAAGAGGTCAAGGTCAAGAAAGGCGTCACCGACAAGCGGCCTCTGCCCGACTGCGTGACCTGCCCGAACCGCACCGGCAACTGCCTGGACCTGTTCAACCAGGACGACAGCCCCGACGTCTGCATGGAGCCGGCCTGCTACGCGATCAAGGTCCGCCAGAACACCGAGCGGCTGCGCGAAGTCGCGACCGCCGGCGGCGCGACCATCATCACCGGCGACGCCGCGAAGAAGATCATGCCGCGCAAGGAAGAGTTCAACGGCTACATCGACCTCGACGACGTCTGCGACGACGACGAACTGCCCGATCCGCAGCCCTCCTACCCGCGGAAGACCAAGGATCAATCGGCCATCGCCGCCTATGACAAGGCGATGGAGGAATGGGACCGCAAGTCGGAGGCCTACAAGTCGCGCACGTTCCGCCAGCTGCTCGACGGCCAGGCGCTGCCGACGGTCCTGCTCGAGGATCCGAAGGACAAGCGGCTGCGCACCCTGGTGCCGCTGAAGGATGCAAAGCAGGCCCTCGCCAAGGTCGGCATCAAGCTTTCCGACTGGCGCTACAAGGCGCAACCGCAACAGCGTCATCAGTACCAGGCGCCCGTCGAGAGCGCCACCGACAAGCAGAAGCGCCTCGAGGAGGAGGAGCGCCAGCGCGCGCGGGAGCAAAAAGAAATGCAGTTCCGGCGCGAGGTCATGACGCTGATCTTCGCGAAGTGGAGCGGCCCGCTCAAGCGCGACGATCTCGAGGCCATCGCCGAGGAGCAGCTCGACAACAATTACCAGGCGCGCGACACCCTCAAGTTCCTTTACGACGGCAAGGTTCCCCAGCCCGGGCAGATGAAAGAAGCCGAGCTGACACGCCTGCTCGCGATCCTGAACGTCTGGCAGTGCCTTCAATGGTCCAGCGAGAGTCCGAAAGCGATGCTCGATCTCGCGCGCCGCCTCAAGATCGATCCCGACAAGGTTAAACAGGCGCTGAAGCAGGAGGCGAAGGCCTCGGCCGCTGCGCCGGCAAAGAAAGCCGGCAAGAAAGCGAAGGCGGCCGCATGAACACGCTGAAGAACGCAACCGTGATCCATGCCCTCGATCTCGCCGGCCAGGTGCAGCGCGGGATCCCCCTCCCCCCGAAGAAAAACGGATCGAAGACAAAGTATCCGATCGACCAACTCCAGGTCGGCGACTCGTTCTACGTGGAGGGTCTGAAAAACTCCGGCGGCATGAACAACCTAGCCAAACGGCGCGGCATGAAGATCGCCACGCGCCACGTCGACGGAGGCCTGCGCGTGTGGAGGATCGAATGAGCGCCGCCGACCCTATCGCCACCTGCATCGGCTGCGGCTGCGACGACCTGCACGCCTGCTACCACGACCTGCACGGCCCCTGCAGCTGGCTGCGCGTCGACTATGAAAAAGGCGTCGGCGTGTGCAGCGAATGCCGTGACGAGGAAGCCCGTTACGACGCCGGCGATCGCGAGGTGCGGGCATGACACCTATCGAGTTCGACGGCTTCAACGTGACGCTCGCCAAGGACCAGCCCGAATACCTACCGCTGCCAGCACACCGCGGCGAGGATGGCATCGTCACTACCTGCTGGCAGCTTTCCATACGCGAACGCTTCAAGGTGCTGTTCGCCGGCCGCTTGTGGCTGCAACAGATGACGTTCGATCAGCCGCTACAGCCGCAGCGACCTAGTGTCGAGAGGCCATTGCCAGAACCACCCAGGCGCGCAGCCGGAACGAATGGTGGATATCAACCCATTCGAAGAGACGGGCCCTTCAAAGCGCCGCCCCGTAAACCGTAATGGGTCAGGCCAAACTCAAGAAGGAAAAGCCGACCGTCTTCGTCGGACCGCGGGGCAATAAATACTACTGCCGCAACCGCTGCGGCCGAGTTGCCTACACGAAAGACAACAACCAGATCTTCACCGAGCGCCCGCACGTGCCCGGCTTCGGATGGTGCGGCACCTGCATCATGCAGGCGAAGGCGGCCGCCGAAGCAAAGGCCAATACCGCAGTGGCCACCACCGACGTCGACGCCGAACTCGCGGCCGCGGCCGCGGCTCGAGCGGCCGCGCTCAAAGAGATGGAGGGGCGATGATCGAATTCGATTGTTGCGAATGCCGCCGGCACATTGTCGCAATCATCGGCGACAAGCCTCCCGAACCACCGCTTTGCGCTACGTGCATCTCCCTGCCAGGGTGGCACGAGGATCCAGAATTACGTCGCATGCACGGCGAGCCGCCCGAGCCCGAGGAATCGCCAACGTGACCATCTACGTCGACGCGCTCATGAAACACGGTTGGAATCTGCGCGGCTACATGGTGCGGAGTTGCCACCTTTTCACCGACGGCCAGATCGACGAGCTGCACGCCTTCGCCGAGCGCATCGGCATGCGGCGTGAATGGTTCCAACCGAAGAGCACGCCGCACTACGACCTCACGGCGCGACGCCGGCGCCTGGCCGTTGCGTGTGGCGCCGTCGAGGTCGATCGACGCCAGGCTGTCGCGATCTGGCGCGCCGCTCGAGAACCCGCATGACCACCAAGATCGAATGGACCGACGAAACATGGAACCCGGTCACCGGCTGCACCAAGGTCAGCCAGGGCTGCAAGAACTGCTACGCCGAGCGGATCTGGCCGAAGGTCGAAGCGGCGCAACGCATGCGCGAACATTGGGACTGGCAGAAGGCGCCGAAGCGCGCATTCACCGAAGTCCGCATGCACCCCAACCGCCTCGACGCGCCACTGCATTGGAAGAGGCCGCGCCGCATCTTCGTCAACTCCATGTCCGATCTTTTCCACGAAGACGTTACGCCGCTGTTCATTGGCAGCGTTCTCGGTATTGCGGCCGCGTGTGCGCAACACACGTTTCAGGTCCTGACCAAGCGCCCGCAGCGAATGCTCGAGGTATTGGCCAGCGAGGCGTTCCTGATGGCGTTCGAGGAAAGCGCCGATATGTATACCGATACCACGCACTTCACCTGGCCGGTCGATAACGTCTGGCTCGGCGTCAGCGTCGAGGACCAGGCGACCGCCGACGAGCGGATCCCGCTGTTGCTGCAGACGCCGGCGGCCGTGCGCTTCATCAGCGCCGAACCGCTGCTCGAGCCGATCGACTGCACTAAATGGTTCTTCGATGCCTCCGAATTCGCATACGGCACCGCGCCTGCAGGCCTCGACTGGGTGATCGCCGGCGGCGAGTCAGGACCCAACGCCAGACCTTCGAATCCTGGCTGGTTCCGCTCGCTGCGCGATCAATGCGCGAACGCCGGCGTGCCGTTCTTCTTTAAGCAGTGGGGCGAACTGATGCCGGTCTGCGAACTGAAGGACGCACCGAAAGAAAACGTGCCGCCGAAACTGATGTTCTATCCGTCGGCCGAGTATTGCTTCGAAAAGGTCGGCAAGAAAGCCGCCGGCCGCCAGCTCGACGGCCGCACGCACGAGGAGTATCCCGCATGAGCCTGTCGCCCGATTCGCCCGATCACCCCGACCGCATCGCCGCGAATCAGACGCGCTATGCGCAAATTTTGCAGGACAACCAACCGGATTCGTCCGAGGAAATTCGCGCCGCCTTTCTTGCTGAAATGCGCGGCAAGGAATACGGGACGTCCGAAACACTGGACGCGTTCGGCTGGTTCTGGACTGGCTGGGTTGCTCAATGGAGCCGTCGCAATGGCTGAGGGAACCGATCTGTGCCCGCTGCACGGTGAGAAGCATTGGGTTGAATGCTGGCAGTGCGGCGGTGACGGTGTATACGGGCACGACTGCGGCGAGGACGTCTGCTGCTGCCTTTATCCGGAAGAGAACGAGCGCTGCGATATCTGCCGCGGCAAAGGTGGCTGGCGCAAATGCACCAGTTGCCATCCAGAAGCGCCAGAGGATCTATGACCGAGCGCCCGATACTGTTCTCCGGCGAGATGGTCCGCGCCATCCTGGAGGACCGCAAGACGCAGACGCGGCGCGTCGTGAAGCCGCAGCCCGCACGAGAAGCGGTCAAAGCGGTCTGCGTTAACGATTGGTGGATGTGGGAGCGATGGGCTCCGGACCGTCGCCACTTCGACGGGAAGATGAGCGAACTGCAATCGGACAAGCTCTGCCCCTACGGCGTGCCAGGCGATCAGCTTTGGGTCCGCGAGGCGTGGCGCACCTTGCCAGACGCGGACAGCATTGCGCCTCGCAACCTCATGAATGTGGAGGCGTACACCCATTACGAAGCGGATGGAAACCATGATGGCATGGGGAAACTCCGCCCCGGAATGTTCATGCCCCGCTGGGCCTCACGCATCACGCTCGAAGTCACCGAGATCCGCGTCGAGCGCATCCAGGAAATCAGCGACGACGATATCCTCTGCGAGGGCATCGATCCGTCCGACAACGGCGATCCCGCGATCGAGCGATCGTTCAACCGCATCGCATTCAGCACGCTGTGGGACAACCTCAACGCGCGCCGTGGCTTCCCCTGGGATGACGACGAGCCGCCGCCTGGTTGGAAGAATTCTGAACCCTTCTTTGCCAATCCCTGGGTGTGGGCGATCTCTTTCAAGCAGGTGTGGCCGGACTGCGCACCGGTATGACCGCCAAACTCCACCTGGTCGCGCCCGCCGGCGAGCCGGATCCGGATCTCGCAGTAGAATCCGCCTGGCGCCTCCTGGAACCCCACCTTGACCATGCCCAAACGCGCGGCGACATACCTTCGGTCCAGCAAAGACCGCAGCGACGTCTCGATCGACGCGCAGCGCCACGAACTATCGAAGCTGGCGTCGACGCTTGACCTGACGCTCGTCGCCGAATTCAGCGACGTCGTAATGTCTGGCCAGGACGACAGCCGGCCGGGCTTCGTCGCGCTCAAGGCCGCTCTGCAGCGCCGCGATCGCGGCTGGGAAGTACTCCTCGCGCTCGACACCGCGCGCATCGCCCGCGACGAGTTCGAACAGGCTTGGGTCCACCGCGAGGCGCGCCAGCAGGGCATCGCCATCCACTACGCGAAGCTGCCGACCACCGGCACGGCCGCCGACGTCCTGCTGCTCAACACCATGCGCGGCGTCGATCGCTGGCACTCGATCGTCAGCCGCGAGAAAGGCCTCGCCGGCATGCGCGAGAACGTGCGCAGAGGCTTCCGCGCCGGCGGCCGGGCCCCGATCGGTTACCAGCTCGAGCACGTGCCCACCGGTGCCATTCGCGACGGCGCGCCGGTGATGAAGTCGCGCCTGGTCCCGGATCCGGAACGCGCGCCCGCGATCGCCGCCTTTCTCTGCGATCGCGTCGCCGGCATCGGTCGCACCGAGGCAGCGCGCCGCGCAGGCCTGCGCGCGCCACAGTCGACGCTGATCTGTGTCGAGTGGAATGCACTGACCTACGCCGGGCACACCGTCTGGAACGTGCACAACGAATACAACCGCGGCGGATACCTCACCGGGCACAAACGCCGCGCCAGGAACGAATGGGTTGTGCAGAGGGATACGCACCACTCGCTCATCACCACCGACGCAGCCGAGCTGCTCCTGGCTGCGCTGGCCACCTCGAGACACGGCCGGCGATCGACGCGCCTCGAGACACTGCTCGGCGGCCTGCTGCTCACACCGAGCGACCAGGCGTGGCACGGCTACCTCGAGGACGGCGGCTTCTATCGCGCGGGGAAAGGTCGACGGATTGCGATGCGCACAGTGGACGACATGGTCGCGGCCGCGGTGACCAACCACCTGCGATCGAAGGGACTCGCCGCCAGCCTGGCCAGGTACGGGCAGAAGGTTCGCAAAGGCGAAGGCCTGCAGCTGCAGGCGGCCGCCATTGCCAATCGCTATGACGCCCTCGAGGGAAAGATCGGGAAGTTGACGGCGATGCTGACCGAGATCGAACAAACCCGGCCGCTGCTCGACAGAATCAACGCGCTCGAGCTCGAGCGCGCGACGATGGAAAGGGAGAAGGAAGAGATACAGAAGAAAGCCGCGGCCGCAGATCTCGCCGCCGGCATCACTGAAGAGATGATCACCAGCGCGCTGGCCAAACTCACCGCCGGCATCGAGCGCGCCGACAAGCAGGCCTTGAAGCGCCTGATCGCCGACGTCACGGACAAAATCGTCCTCGATCCCGACGACCTAAGTGTGCGGATCCACTACAAGATAAGCGTCACTTCCGGGGCTAGCATGGCGTCCCCACGGGGATTCGAACCCCGGTTACCGCCGTGAAAGGGCGATGTCCTAGGCCTCTAGACGATGGGGACTTTGTTAGGACTGGTGCTTCGTGGTGGAGGTAAGCGGGATCGAACCGCTGACCTCTTGCATGCCATGCAAGCGCTCTCCCAGCTGAGCTATACCCCCACGAAAGGGGCGCATTATACGGGCGGGGTTTCCCTCTGTAAAGAATGGGAAATCCGGCTATCCGGGATAGTGCGCGAACTCGGAATCCATACGCTGGAGTACTTGGTTGCGTCCGATCAATTCCAACACCGCATCGATCGATGGCGTGTGCGGCGTGCCGGTCAACATCACCCGCAGCGGCATCGCAATCTTCGGCATCTTCAGTCCGTGCGCGGTCACGATTTCCTTGACGGCACCGCTGAGCGCCTGTCGGTTCCAATCCACCGACGCGAGTTTCTGGCGCAGCAGCTTCATCGCCGGCAGGACATCCACCGTGTAGTGCTGCGCGCGCAACGCACTTGAAGGGGCGACGGGCCGATAGAAATACACCGATGCGTCGGCTATTTCCTTGACTGTGTTGGCGCGCTCCTTGAGCAACGCAACCACGTCCTCGAGTTTCGGCCCGTTGGAAATGTCGAAGTCGTCGGCCTTCAGAAATGATTCTGCAAGTCTTGCGAGCCGCGTATCGTCCGACATCTTCATGTACTGGTTGTTCAGCCACTGCAGTTTTTCGGGATTGAACTTTGCCGGCGAGCGGCTCACCGCCTCCAGCGAAAACCATTCGACGAACTGCTCGCGGGTGAACACCTCTGCATCGCCGTGCCCCCAACCCAGACGCGCCAGGTAATTCACCAGAGCCTCGGGCAGATAACCGTCGTCGCGATACTGCATCACGCTCACCGCACCATGGCGCTTTGAAAGCCGCTCGCCATCCGGACCCAGGATCATCGGGATGTGTCCGAACTTCGGAACGGGCGCACCGAGCGCATTGAAGATGTTGATCTGCCGTGGCGTATTGTTGACGTGATCGTCGCCGCGGGTGACGTGGGTGATGTTCATGTCCCAGTCGTCCACGACAACGCCGAAGTTGTAGGTCGGCACGCCGTCTCCGCGCAGAATCACCAGGTCGTCCAGTTCCTGGTTGTCGATCGCAATCGGCCCCTTGACCAGATCGTCCCAGGTTACTTCGCCATCATCGGGATTGCGAAAGCGAATCACGGGCGTGACGCCCGCAGGAGGTGTTTTGCCCTTCGCGTTTTCAAGGCGCCAACGGCCATCGTAACGCGGCTTCAGTCCCTGCTTGCGTTGCTCCTCGCGCATCGCGTCGAGTTCTTCCTTGCTCGCGTAGCAGTAATACGCCTTGCCCTGTTCCACGAGCTTCTGCGCCGCGTCCTCGTATCTTTCGAGCCGCTGCATCTGGTAGAACGGCCCTTCGTCGTAGTCCAGCCCCAGCCACTGCATTGCATCCAGGATCGCCTGCGTGGAAGCCGCGGTGGAGCGCTCGGTGTCTGTGTCCTCGATTCGCAGGATGAACTTGCCGCCGGTCTTGCGCGCGAACGCCCACGAGAACAGCGCGGTGCGTGCCCCGCCTATGTGCAGGTATCCGGTCGGACTGGGGGCAAAGCGGGTGCGGACCATCGGAAAACAGCCGCTGGAAAAGGCGGTATTGTACGCGACCGACCGATGCGGAAATCCGAGCCGTCAAATTGACCCGCAGCGGCGCACCGTGGTTAAATTGCGACCTCTCGCGTGGGTGGTTAGCTCAGCGGTAGAGCATTGCCTTCACACGGCAGGGGCCACAGGTTCGATCCCTGTACCACCCACCAAATCCTTCAAGCAGTTCCCCGCACCGCTTCTCCGCTTCCAGCCACACTGATTACCGGTTCAGATTCCCCCTGCACCCGCCATCGAAGTGGCGCTTGGGCTAGCCATGATCCGAGAACTCGCCCCGTGTTCTCCGGACTAACTTGCATGAGCGCCGATACGCCGCAGTAGGCGCTATGTGGGGTGACGTACAGACATCGGTGCGACCGGTGTGAAAGAAGTACACGACACACACAATGAGGCCACGGAGACCCTGGCGTACCCGTGGCCTCGATCGGATTGTTATGCAAGTGACTCTGCCCTGAAGCCGCTAGTCAACAGCGACCCGACACAGGAAATATTCAGATGAACGTGATCAGATCCAGCTTCTTGCGTGATTTCTGGGCACTTTTCAAGCCCTACTGGTTCTCCAAAGAAAAAACTACCGCGCTTCTGCTGCTGTTCGCCATCGTCGGCCTGACGTTGGGCATGGTCTACATGAACGTTCAGATCAACCAATGGCAGAATCTGTTCTTCAACTCTCTGCAGGACAAAAACAAGCCGGAGTTCTACAGCCTGATTCTGCGCTTCTCCATGCTTGCCGGGCTTTGGATCATCATGGCCGTCTATTCGCCGTACTTGACGCAGATGCTGCAGATACGCTGGCGGCGATGGCTGACCGACAAGTACCTGAAGGACTGGCTCGCGGACCAGACCTACTATCCGATGCAACTCAAAGGCAAAGAGACCGACAACCCCGATCAGCGCGTGGCGGAGGACTTGAAGATCTTCGTCAACCAGACGCTTGGACTGTCGATTGGCTTGCTCAACGCAGTGGTCACGCTGGTTTCCTTCGTCGGTGTGCTGTGGGCGCTCTCGGGCCCGCTGAGCTTTCCGCTCAATGGTTATGAAATAGTCATCCCGGGATACATGGTATGGGTAGCGATAGTGTATGCCGCGCTCGGGAACTGGCTCGCCAACAAGATTGGGAAACCACTGATCGATCTCAACTTCAACCAGCAGCGTTTCGAAGCGGACTTCCGCTACAGCCTGGTAAGGTTTCGTGAAAACATGGAGGGCGTCGCGCTCTACCGCGGCGAAGAGGACGAGATGCGGGCTTTCGATGGGCGTTTTCAGAGCATCTTCGCCAATTGGTGGGCAATCATGAAACGCCAGAAGCAGCTCACATGGTTCAGCGCCGGGTACGGCCAGCTGGCAGTGATCTTTCCATTCGTGGTTGCTGCGCCGCGCTTCTTTTCCGGTGCGATCCCGCTGGGAGGATTGATGCAGACGGCAAGCGCGTTCGGTTATGTGCGCGAGTCTTTGTCCTGGTTCATCAACGTCTACCCCAGCTTCGCGGAATGGAAGGCGACGGTGGATCGCCTCATCGGCTTCCACAAATTGATCGAGGCTGCCAAGCAGGACCAGCGACTGAATTCCGGCGTCGAGCTCTTGGCCGGACCTGACGGCACGTTGAGGTTCGACCAGTTGGAACTGGCTCTTCCAACAGGCCAGACACTGGTCTCGAGCGCGAATCTACACATTGCACATGGATCGCGCGTGTTGCTCCAAGGACCATCGGGATCGGGCAAGAGCACATTGATCCGCGCGATTGCAGGCATCTGGCCCTTCGGCAAGGGGCAGATTCGACAGCCGGCCGGTTTCGACGTGCTGTTTCTCCCGCAGCGCCCGTACTTTCCTCTGGGAACGCTGCGCGAGAGCGTGTGCTATCCCGCCCGCGTGGATACATTCACGGATACGGAACTCGAAGAAGCGTTGTTTGCGGTCGGCCTGCCTCACCTGGTGTCGCAATTGGGCCAATCGGCCAATTGGAGCGCGCAGCTCTCGGGAGGTGAACAGCAGAGAGTTGCCTTCGCGCGCGCTTTGCTGATAAGACCCGCGTGGCTATTTCTCGACGAAGCAACCTCCAGCCTGGACAATGCCAGCCAAATGCGGTTGTACGAGCTACTGACGCAGCGTCTGACGGACACGACGATTGTCAGCATTGCCCACCGCAGTGAGTTGGCAGGCTTCCACCCGCTGCGACTGGAACTGCGGGTAGGCCGGGGCGGAGCGCACGACTTGGCGTGGTTGAATCCACAACCGGTATAAGTGAAGCTCCGTCCTAAGCGGATTTAAAAGCCTGCTTCACGAACGGCTCCGTATTTTCCGAGTCGTGGATCGCACGCGCAAAGCGTCGCACACGTCCTTCTCTTCCTTCTGACACTCAGCTGGCCGGCTTAGTTATTTCCTGACCGTCACGTCTCCGTCGTGACGAAAGACGCACGCCGGCCTCCCCTCCTTGGTGCCGGCAAGGGTCGATGCACACCCCTCCGCCGATCAGGCCGACATGGATGATCGAATCCGGTTCAATAAGCCCGCCTAACGGCCTAAATTTGATGGACAAGTGGACCGCGGCTGTAGTAACCTCACTACGTCTGCTGTCACGGAAAAACTACATCACCGGCACACTCTGGCAAGCACCTTAAAAGTAACTGAAATCAAGGATATATGAACCCACTGCCTGAATTGTTCAATTGGATTGCCATTCAACCTGCCTTCGTCGGAGTGTCGGTGGGCGTTTTCTTCTGCCTCGTCGTCGCGCCGGCCCTGCTGGCAGCCGTCGCCACTGCCATCACCGTGCTAGAGGGGTTGGTGGAAACGCGCTTATCGGCGATTCCGTGGCTCAATACCTTCAGATCCTTGATCAAAGACACGAATCTCCGGCCAAGTGACCGGTCCACTCCAGTCATCTAAGCGACCTGGTTGAGTCCAAAACTAGCTTGGTGTTCTGCCCGACCTGCAGCGGCTTAATTTGTCTGATCGCCTATAGAACTCGGGACCGGACTGACTGTAGCTCGAAGTGATTTCCGGAAGCAGGCGGCCCCATTCGCGTTTCACCACCGCATTGAATCAGTCCCGCAGACGGTCCATGCTCAACAGCAGCCTGCCGCATAGCTGTTGGTCCACCGAATGATGGTCAGCTTAGGACCATTCGATCCAGTCGCTTCCACAGGCAGGCACCCCTTGCGGCCTTGTCGATGTCCTCGAGTTCCAGAGTGTGGGCAGCAAGCTCGCTGACCGTGGCATACAACACGATCAACTCCAGTTTCTCGTCGGAAAACGCGCCATCGAGCAACGGCGAGGAGGATTCGCCCATATCCATCAGCAGGCTGTCCTGGCCGCGGGTCATCGCCAGATAGGCCTCGGCGAGCAAGCGCGCGTCGAGTAGCGCGCCGTGCAGCGTGCGCGCGGAATTATCGATCTCATAGCGCTCGCACAGCGCGTCCAGTGAATTGCGCTTGCCGGGATGCAGGCCCTTTGCCATCTTCAGCGTATCGGTGACCAGCGGGCAGTAGTGGCTGATCGGCTGAAGGTCGAGAAGCGCCAGTTCGTGGTCGAGGAAGCCCACGTCGAAGGGGGCATTGTGGATGATCAGCTCGGCGCCGGCGACAAAATCGAGAAATTCCTTCGCCACCTCGCGCAGCTTCGGCTTGTCCTGCAGGAACTCGCCCGTGATCCCGTGCACATCGATCGCGCCGGCTTCGATTTCCCGCTCGGGATTCACGTACTGGTGGTATTGCCTGTCGGTGAAGCGGCGATTGACGATCTCCACCGCTGCGATTTCGATGATTCGATGCCCAAGCGACGGATCCAGACCGGTAGTTTCGGTATCGAGGATGATCTGGCGCATGAAATTCAGGGACGAGGCAAGAGGGACGAGGGACGAATGAAAACCCAAAGCACCTTCGTTCGCGTCCAGCTTTTCCCTCGCCCCTCGTCCCTCATCTCTCGCCCCTCAGCGTAGCTCCGCGGCAACGCCGCGATTCGCGAGTTCATCCGCGCGTTCGTTGCCTGGATTGCCATCATGACCGCGCACCCATATCCACTCGATGTCGTGCTTCCCGACCAGCTCGTCGAGCTTTTGCCAGAGATCGAGGTTCTTGACCGGTTTCTTGTCCGCGGTGCGCCAGCCCCGCTTCTTCCAGTCGTGAATCCAGTTGGAGATGCCGATTTGCACGTATTGGGAATCGGTGTGCAGGCGCGCCTTGCAGCGGCGCTTCAGGGATGCCAGCGCTTCGATCACCGCGGTCAACTCCATTCGATTGTTGGTGGTCTCCGGCTCGCCGCCGAATAACTCCTTCTCGTGGTCGCCCCACTTCAGCCAGACGCCCCACCCGCCCGGCCCGGGATTGCCCTTGCACGCGCCGTCGGTATAAATGTCGACGACATCGCTCATTGCGGATCACCGGCCATGTGACTGGTACGCGCGGCCATCGCGTCGTCATGTCCGTTGGTCTTGTGCGGCACGGCGGCCAACGCTTTCTTCTTCACGTTCGCGGATTTCCATTTCGGCGTGATGATGCGCATGCCCTGCACGCGCTTGACGCCGTGCAGGAAGTAGATTCCGCCGGCGAACGGCCACCAACGGTCCCCCGCCCCTTCCATGAAGTCGAAGCGGCGAAACCATTTCTCCGTGGTTAGTGGCGGCGCATAGCAGCACATGCGCCCGCCCGCGAGCTCGAATCCCAGCAACGCCATCCAGTCCTTGATTCGTGGCAGATTGATGAACTGGCCGCACCATGGATAGACGCCCTCCCTATGACCGGCGAGGCGCCGAACGCCCCACAGGCTCCAGGGATTGAATCCCGACAGAACAACATGTCCCTCGGGCATCAGGATTCGCGAAACCTCGCGCAGCACCTGATGGGGATTGCTACTGAATTCGAGCGCGTGCGGCAGCACTACGAGATCGGCAACCGCTGACTGGATCGGAAGCGCACACAGATCCGACTGCAACCGCACGGGTCCGTCCATACCGGTCACCCAGCGATGCGGCATGCGGTTGGCGCGCAAGAAATCGAATTCCGGCAGGCTGAGTTGGAACGCGTTGAACCCGAACACGTCCGCCAGCTCGTGGTCGAAATAACGCAGCTCGGCTTCGAGGAGGTGCGCGCCAAGCGGCGTGGACAACCATGCGGACAGGCTGGCGGATGGAGGTTCGATTGACATTCAGTTTCGGGCCAAGAAAGATACGGTCATGGAAAAGACCACTATCGCTCCGATTCGCGCGTTCAAGGACAACTATATCTGGTGCTTGCGACGCGGCGCCAATGCCGCAGTCGTCGATCCGGGCGACGCCGGGCCAGTGTTCGATTACCTGCGCGCCGAAGGTGTGCAACTTACCGCGATACTCAACACCCATCATCACGCAGACCACGTCGGGGGCAATGCCGATCTGCTGTCGGAGTATAACGTACCCGTATTCGGGCCGGCGCATGAGAGCATCCCCAGGGTCACGCGAAAGCTCTCGGAGAGTGACGAAATCGAAGTGCCGGGCATCGGCGCGCGGCTGCGCATACTCGACATTCCGGGCCATACCGCAGGTCACATCGCCTTTTGCGGCGAAGGCGTGTTGTTCTGCGGCGACACCCTGTTCTCTTGCGGCTGTGGGCGCCTGTTCGAAGGTACGCCGGCGCAAATGCACGCGTCGCTTAGTAAACTGGCCAGCTTGCCCTCCGAAACGCTGGTGTACTGCGGACATGAATACACGCTTGCCAATCTGCGCTTTGCCGATTCCGCAGAGCCCGGAAATTCTGCGCTCGCTGAACGCCGGGCCGCCGCACAGGTAGCGCTCGATCGCGGCAAGCCCACCCTGCCGTCTACAATTGCAGTGGAGCGCGCTACCAATCCATTCCTGCGCGTCAACGAGGCGGCACTGGTCACGTCGGCCAGCAGGTTTGCCGGCCGTGCGCTCACGAACCCCGTCGAAGTATTCGCGGCGCTACGGAAGTGGAAGGATGGGTTCTAGATTCGGAACCGAGGGCGACGGACGAGAAAAAGTGCCGTTCACCGAGTCATGTTGGATTGCCCACACTTCCCCTACCCTCGAACCTGAATTTCGCCTTGCGTTACCGGAGCGCGTTCGTTAGCATATGATGCTGATTCCACTAAAAACGGATGAGGATGACGAAACCACGCATGCTTTTGGCCGGCGTATTCGCCGCTCTGGCCGCAATCCCAGTCTTCGCCATCGAAGATCCCTCGCGAACCCCCTCCGTTTCAGAAGAACCACCGCAAGATAGCTCCCCCCACGAAGTAGTCCGCACCGCACCTTCCGCAGAAAACCCGCAGCCTGATGTATCGGTTGCAGCAACGCCGGCACCGCAACCCGCGGCGAGCATCTGGGAGCGCATACGCTCCGGTTTCGCCCTTCCCGAGATCGAAAGTGCGCTGGTTGCAAGGCACGAAGCCTGGTTCCTGAACCATCCCGACTACACCCTGCGCATGATCGAGCGCAGCCGCCTGTACCTGTATTACATCGTCGAGGAAGTGGAAAAGCGCGGCATGCCCATGGAAATCGCGCTGCTGCCCATGATCGAGAGCGGATACAATCCCGGCGCTTATTCGCGCGCACACGCGGCCGGCATCTGGCAGTTCATCCCCTCGACCGGCAGGCGATACGGTTTGCAACAGGACTGGTGGTATGACGGCCGCCGCGACGTACTCGCGGCCACACGCGCCGCACTCGACTACTTGGAGAAGTTGCACGCGCAGTTCGACGACTGGCCGCTGGCGCTGGCTGCATATAACTGGGGCGAGAATGGGGTTGCGCGGGCCATCGCCCACAACCGCTCCAAACGCAAGCCGACGGACTACCGCAGCCTGCGCATGCCGCGCGAGACCCGTAACTATCTGCCCAAACTCCAGGCGGTCAGGAACATCATCGCCAATCCGCAAGGAGTCGGATTTCCGCTTGAGGACATTCCCGACCAGCCCTACTTCACCACGGTCACCACGCCTGAGCATATCGACATGCAAGTGGCTGCGCGCCTCGCTGAAATGTCGGAGGACGACTTCAGATCGCTCAACCCTGGGCACACGCGGCCCGTGATCACATCGAATGGATCACGCACATTGCTGCTGCCGATCGACAAGGCCGGCATCTTCAACGCCAATCTGAAGGATTACGACCAGCCGTTGGTGTCGTGGCAGACCTACACGCTGAAGAAACACGAAACGCTGGAGCAGGTGGCCGGACAGTTCGGCATCAGCACCGCGCGACTTAAGGAGATCAATGGCATCAACCGCCATTTGACGGTTCCGGGAGGGCGCACGCTGCTGGTGCCGATGAACGAGGAAACGGAATCCTCGAACCTCATGGATACCTGGGAAAACCCGGAATTCCTCGCGCCCGACGACTACTACATGAACCGCATGGTATATCGGGTGAAAAGCGGTGACAGCCTGTATTCGATCGCCCGAGCCAACCGCATCTCCGTCGCCGCGCTCAAAGAGTGGAATCGCCTGCGCGGTAACAATATCCGACCGGGCCAGCACCTGACCATCTACAGCAATCCTCGCGCCGCGCGGCGCTGATCCGCCCCTTCATCCTCACCGATACAAGTGGCAGCGCGTCGTGTGCGTTGCCGAGAGAGTGCTCGTTCCCGGGTAGGTCTGCCGGCATTCCGGCATCGCCTGCGAGCAGCGCGGGTGGAAGTGACAGCCTGAAGGAGGGTTGACCGGCGAAGGCAGGTCGCCCTGCAGCCTGATGACTTCGCGCCGGGTCGCCGGGTCCACCGAGGGAACTGCTGACAATAACGCCCTGGTGTAAGGATGTTTCGGACTGCCGAGCACATCATCCACTGTCCCCTGCTCGACGATTCGACCCAAGTACATCACCGCCACTTCGTGGGCGAGATACTCGACCACCGACATGTTATGGGTGATAAACAAGTAAGCGATGCCAAAGCTGTCCTGGAGATCCTTCAGTAGATTCAGAATCTGCGCTTGCACTGATAGGTCGAGAGCGCTGGTAGGCTCGTCGCAGACGATCAATTGCGGCTCGACCGCGAGCGCCCGTGCGATGGCAATACGTTGGCGCTGCCCGCCGGAGAACTCATGCGGATAGCGGTATTTCATTTCCGGGGAAAGGCCGACTTGCCCCAGGAGATTGTCGATGCGCTTCGCGCGTGCCCGCGGGTCACTACCGACGCCCAGCGCCGCCATCCCCTCTTCAACGATCTCCATGACGCGCATGCGCGGGTTAAGCGAGCTGTACGGGTCCTGGAAGATGATCTGCAGGTGTTTGCGGCGTATGCGCAACTCCCTTGCTGGTAACGACGCCAGGTCCTCGCCAACGAAACGCACACTTCCGCCGGTCAGCGGCAAGAGTCGCAGGATGCCTTTGCCTACGGTTGTTTTACCGCAGCCTGATTCACCGACCAGCGCGAGAGTGCGTCCGGCCCGGATCGAGAGCGACACGCCGTCCACGGCTTTCACGTGGCCAACGACGCGTTTGAACAAGCCCTTGCGGATGGGGAAGTAGACCTTGAGGTCGTCGACGGCAAGCAAGGGCTTGCCGTCAAGGGATGAGGGACGAGGGATGAGGGGTGAGGGGGATTCAGAAGCTTCTAAAGCTACTTCATCCTTCCTCCGTCCCCCTTCCTCCTTGCTTGTCCTCTTCCCTCTCCCCTCGTCCCTCTCCCCTGTTTCATACAAGTGGCACCGCGCCCCATGCCCTTCCGCGATGGGCGACCATACCGGAATCACGTCTCGGCAACGATCCCACGCAAAGTCACAACGATCGGCGAAACGGCAACCGTGGAATTCGCTGGCGAGCGAGGGCACCATGCCGCGGATCACGGCCAACGATTTGTCCCTCGCCTGCTGGTTGGGCACTGACGCGAACAGCTTGCGCGAATAGGGATGCGAAGGATTACGGAAGAAAGCCTCGCGCGGCGCCATCTCGACAATTTCGCCGGCGTACATTACCGCCACGTGGTGCGCCATTTCCGCCACCACACCCAGGTCGTGGGTGATCAGGAGGATGGACATACCCATGCGCTTCTGCAGGCCGCGCAACAGATCCAGGACCTGCGCCTGGATGGTGACGTCCAGTGCCGTTGTCGGTTCATCCGCGATCAGCAGGCTAGGCTCGCAAGCCAGAGCGATCGCGATCATCACCCGCTGCTTCATTCCACCGGAAAGCTGAAACGGGTACTCATCGACGCGTCCTGGTGGATCCGGAATGCCGACTGCATTCAGCAATTCGATCACCCGCGAATGCGCCTCACGCCCGCGTAACGCCGTATGGCGTTCCAGAACCTCGGCGATCTGCGCACCGACCGTCATCACCGGGTTCAGGCTGGCGCCCGGTTCCTGGAAAATCATGCCTATCCTGCGTCCGCGCACGCGCCGCATCGCGACTTCCGGAAGCTGCAGCAGCTCCTCCCCTTCCAGCCGTACCGCGCCCGCCACGATGCGGCCCACGTCCGGCAGCAGACGCGTGATCGACAGTGCTGTCATCGACTTGCCGCAGCCCGATTCACCGAGCAAGGCAAAGGTCTGACCTCGCTCGATCGAAAACGAAAGTTTGTCGACGGCGCGCACCGTACCCTCGTTGGCAATCAGCCACGTGGACAGGTTCTCGACCTCGAGCAGTGCGTGGGCCATCCGTTATCAACTATTCTTTACGGCGGGAAGGGAAACGAATGCCGGAGTCACGAGCCTTCCCCGGATGCGCGGATCGAACGCATCGCGCACGGCATCGGCGAACAAGTTGGCGGACAACACCAACATCAGCATGAACACGAATGCCGCCGCCAGCGACCACCACACCATGGGTTCGCGCGCCATCTCCAGGCGCGCGGAATTGATCATGGTGCCGAAGCTGATCATGGTTGGATCCACACCGACGCCGACATAAGACAGCACGGCTTCCGCCAGCACCAGGCCGCTGAAATCCATGACCACCGCGATCAGAACGATATGCATCACGTTGGGCAGTATGTGGCGGGTGATAATTCGAAAACCGGAAACGCCGAAAGCCTGCGCCGCCTGGATGTACTCCATCTCGCGCAGCTTCAGCGACTCCCCGCGCAACAGCCGGCACAGTCCGGTCCAGCTTGTGACGCCTAGAATCAGGCAAAGCACGAGCAACTTGGCGTCGGCTCGCTCCTGCACGGTCTCGAAGAATTCGGCGTGCTTGTCCATGAGCACCTGCAGCATCAGCACGGAAGCCGCGATGAGCAGAATGCCTGGAATGGAATTGAGTGTGGTGTAGACGTACTGGATGACGTCATCCACCCAGCCGCGCAGGTAACCGGCCATGATGCCGAGCAATAGCGCGAACGGCAGCATCACCATCGTGGTCAACGTACCGATCACCAGCCCGGTACGTATGCTCTTGAGCGCCTGGTAGAAGACGTCCTGTCCGACCTTGTCGGTGCCGAGCACGTGATACTTCGCGGATAACAGCAGGATCGGCGCCAGCAACAGCAGCAAAAACCCCGCTGTGATGAGCATTTCCCGCCAGGGGACCGCACTGTTACCACTCCAGATAAGCCGCCAGGTGTCCGCCATCCTGCGGTTGTGGCGCTGCGACAGCCATGTGATCACGATCAACAGCAACAGATTCCAGGCCAACACAGCGCTCGCCATGCCGGCAATTGCGCGCTTCGCCACGTCCCCTGCCCAATCGGTTTCCGGTTCGCCGAGATGAGCGCCGCCGTAAGTCAGCCGTGGGAACAACCGCGCCTGCCTGCCGTCCGGCAGTTCCACCGTTTCCCTGGAAAACAGATGGGTCGCCAGTGGCGCGGAGTAGGTTTTCTCGGGTTTGCTTCGAAGGTGAGACGCCACCACATCGAACAACGACAGCATCTCGACCGAGTAACTGGCTTTGCCGCCGGCAATACCCTCCGCCAGTCGCGGGCGAAAGTGCAGGGAATCCAGGAGACCGACTGCGACGAATACGGCCAGTACGACCGCTGCGACCATGCCGCTGCGGCTATGGCCCACTTTCCTCCACGGCGCCAACAGATGCTCGTGTCGGCGCACATGCCAGCCGAAAAAGAGGATCACCGCGACCAGCAGGAAAACCAGCGCGTCGGTCCACAGCACCACCGGCATGATCGGCAGCAGATTCGTCATTGCAGCCTGACCCTGGGATCGGCAATCGTGTAAGAAATGTCGGTGAGGATCAGGCCAATGATGTAAAGCACGGAACCGAGAAACACCATGGCGCGGACCACCGAGAAATCCTGGTTGTTGATCGCATCAATGGTGTAGCTGCCCAGCCCGGGAATAGCGAAGAAAGACTCGGTGATCAGGCTGCCGAGGAACAACAGCGGAATCGCAACCACGGCGCCGGTGAGGATCGGGATCATGGCATTGTGCAATACGTGCTTGAACAGGACACGCAGTTCCGACAGACCCTTGGCTCGGGCGGTACGAACATAGTCCCGATTGATTTCCTCGAGAAAGATGGTTCGATACCAGCGCGCGCTCGCCCCGACGCCGCCGATGATGCCGATGATTACCGGCAGCAAGAGGAATTTCCATGCGCTCGTGCCCTCGCCGTATCCGGAAATCGGCACCAGATTCCACAACTTGCTGATCAGGTACTGTCCGCCGATGATGTAGAACAATCCCGAGACCGACATGGCAATCACGCACAGGACGACGCCGGTAAAGTCGATGTAGCTGCCGCGAAAGAACGCCATGAGCAGCGCCAGGGTGACGTAGGTAAGCATGCCGACCAGAAAAACCGGCAGCGCGATCGCGAAACTGGGCCACATGCGGTCGCGGATCTCATGGCCGATGTCGCGCCCGTCGTCGGCGCGTCCGAAATCGAACGCAAACATCCTCACCGATTTGGTGAAGAAAATAGTGTCCGTGAGCTTGCCCATGCCCGCCGCCGCGGAGTTGACGAACAGGGGACGGGCGTAGCCGCGCTCCTCCTTCCATTTGCGCACGGCCTCTTCGGTGACGCGCTTCTGCCCAAGTTGCATGCGCGCCATATCGTCCGGTGTATTGACGAAGAAGAATAGTGCGAACGTGATCACGTTGACCCCGATCAGGATGGGGATGGCGTAAAGAACGCGGCGGATGAGGTAGTTGAGCATTTATGCTTCAGCCAATTGGCTCCGCCAATTTGCCCCCCGCACGCTCGCGCCGCCGGTATGAGAGAACTGCGGGAATCAATATAAGCGCAAATGCAGCCAGCGCGGCAAGCAGCGGCCAGACCACCGGCGAGTTCCACTTCGCGCGCATCGTCTCGCGGAGTTGCGGGTCGATGCGTTGATACTTGAGGCTGTTGTTGGCCATCTTGTTTGGCTTGCGGTTGTACACCCAGGCGTGCGCGAGGGTGAAATCCTGCGGATGCAGCCCCCACGCCCAAGGGGCGTCGAAACGCAGCATTTCGATCATCTGGTCGATCAGCGCCTGCCGCTCGGGCCCGTTGTCCATCGCGCGCACGCGCTCGAACAGACGGTCGTATTCCGCGTTCACATAGTTGGCGGAGTTCTCGCCGTTCTTGAGTGCACGGCTCTGCGGCCCGTGGAACATGAACAGGAAGTTCTCCGGATCCGGATAGTCGGCATTCCAGCCGAAGAAGAACATTTGCGCCGTGCCCTTGCGCACCTTTTCCTGGAAACGATTGTAATCGGTGTTGCGAACCACCAGTTGCAGGTCGATCTTCGCCAACTGTTTCACCAGCCAGTCGGCGCGCGACTTTCCCTCCGCGCCAACCAGTGTGCCGTCGAAGTAAATCACCAGGGGCTTGCCGCTCACAGCTTCGATTCCGTTCGGGTAACCCGCATCGGCGAGTAGCCGACGTGCGTACGCAATCGACTTGCGCTTAGGCCTGCCATCGACCCAATCGTAGACGTAGGGGTTCATGCCTTCGCGCCCGTCGCGGTAGCCGAAAATGCCCGGCGGTATCGGTCCTTGCGCCGAAACGCCACGCCCATTGCGGAAGATCGAGATCATTTCCTCGAAGTCCAGCGCGACGGAAATGGCATGACGCAACTTGCGCGCGCGTTCCGAGTTCCCCCCGACCACCGGGTCGAGCATGTTGAAGGCCATGTACAGGGTGGAAGTCGCAACTGAGGTCTGCAGCGCTATCGAGCGCCTTTGCATATCCTCGGTTAGCGCGATATCGCCCGCGCCCGTGATCTGCACCACCTGGTCGAAGGTGTCCGATGAGATGCCGGAAAAGTCGTAATAGCCCTGCAGAAATTTGTTCCAGTAGGGAATGCTTTCCTTCTCCAGGCTGAATATGACCTTGTCGATGAATGGCATGGGCTTGCCGGCGTCGTCGAGCAACCCCGCTTCGGCATCGTCCGCTTCGCCATCCGCAGGATAAGGTTCCCCTCCGAAGTTCGGATTGCGCTCCATCACCATCATCCGGTTCGGATTGTTGACGGAAAGCATGTACGGTCCGGTGCCGACCGGGTACCAGTCGAGCGTGAGGTTTTTGCCTTCGGTCATACCCGGTTGCGAGTAAAAGCGATGCGCCTCCTCCGGGATCGGCGCAAAAAAAGGCATGGCCAGCCAGTAAACGAACTGCGGGTACTTGCCGCGGATCTTGATGCGGTAGGTGTATCGATCCAGAACCTGGGCACCCTCGAGAGGGAACGTCGTAAGATCGAGATACGCACCCGCAGGCTGGTGCTTGGATGATTCCTGGAGTTGCTGTCCGAGTTCCTTCAGACCGACGATGTACTCTCCCATCAGCCCGAATATCGGCGAATGCAAGCCAGGATGCGCAAGCCGGCGAATCTGAAACACGTAGTCGTCGGCAACCAGTTCGCGCGTGCCCGTGTGACGGAAATCGCGCAACTCAAATATGTTTTTCAGATCGTCACGCCCGAGACTCAGATAGCGCGGCGTGCCGGTCTCATCCACAGCAAAGGCCGGATGCGGCTGATACATCACGCCCTTCTTAATCCGGATGTCGTAGACGCTGAATGCGACCCGCTCGGCCGGCGCGGAATCGGGCAGCCGGCGGCCGCCGGTGTCGAGATACACCGCGCGCGGAATCTCCGCCGCGCCCAGGGGAACCAGTTCATATGGCCGCCTGAGATAGTGGTACTGCAACGGCGGCATGTAGATCTGCGCGATGAAGACATACTCGTTCTCGGAGTAAGACTGCACCGGATCGAGGTGCTTGGGCCGCTCAACAAAGGCGGAGTACAGGATGTTCTGGCCGCGCTCCTGGACGGGATAGGGGTTGTTCCATGGTCCGCCGCACCCGCCCAGGCAACCGAGCAGCGCCAGCGCCACGGCTGTTGTTCTCAGCCGGCTCATACTTCCGCCGAAGTGTAGCGGAATACCGGGTGGTCGACCCGCGCACCCGGAACCCACGACCGTCGGCACGGGCCCTTTCGCTATAATGCTGAATTCCGCGATACGAGAAGAGTTAGGAAGAAGGGCATGGGGTTTCTCGACAACAAGAAGATTCTGATTACCGGCCTGCTCAGCAACCGTTCCATTGCCTATGGCATTGCCAAGGCAATGCACCGCGAGGGCGCGCAACTTGCTTTTAGCTTCCAGGGGGAACGAATCAAGGATCGCGTGGCCGAGCTGGCAGCCGAATTCGACAGCAGGCTGGTACTGCCATGCGATGTCGCCAGCGACGCCGAGGTCGACGCGCTGTTCGCCGACTTGGGGCGGCAGTGGGACGGCCTCGACGGCATCGTACATTCGATAGCATTCGCGCCGCGCGAAGCACTCGCCGGCGATTACCTTGAGTCGGTCACCCGCGAGGCCTTCCGCATAGCCCACGAGATCAGTTCCTATAGCTTTGCCGCACTGGCCAAAGCCGGATTACAGATGATGCAAGGCCGCAACGGTGCGCTGCTCACGCTTACCTACCTCGGCGCGCGGCGCGCCTTTCCCAGCTACAACGTGATGGGTCTGGCCAAAGCCAGTCTCGAAGCCAACGTGCGCTATATGGCGCAAAGCCTCGGGCCCAAGGGCATCCGGGTGAACGCGATTTCAGCTGGTCCGATCAAGACGCTCGCCGCCGCCGGTATCAATAGCTTCGGCAAGCTGCTGGCCTATGCGGAAAAGCAGTCGCCGCTACGCCGCAATGTGACAACTGGGGAAGTAGGCAACGTCGCTGCTTTCCTGTGCAGCGATTTGGCCAGCGGCATCACCGGCGAGATCACCTACGTGGACGCAGGATTCAATACCACCGGCGCCGGCCAGATCGAATAGACGGAATTGTGAAACAAAGAAAATGCCTGCGTGGCCGAGCCACGCAGGCTTTTTTGGAACCAGCCTTACTGTCCCTGCTCCAGTTTCTTCCTGTCAATCTTGACGTCGGCACGTTCCCGCAAGCTGGCAAGATACGCGACATACTGCTCCTGGCCAATCATCTCCGCGAGTTGTTTGCCCAGCGCCTTGCGCTGTGCTGGATCAACGGCCGCGAGGTCCTTGACCTTGGTGATGCGGTACACGACGAATCGCCCCTGCGCCGCCGATACGCCTGCATAGGCCGGGAGTTTGCTCACGTCGGCACCGAATACCGCCTGCGCTCCTGCAGGATGCAGTCCCTGGCGCTTTTGCAGTGATACCGGCTGCGACGGCGACCAGGACAACGTCACCGCCTTCCCCTTCTGCAGTTCGTCGAGCGCCGCACGGCCATCCTTCTCTGCCAATTCGATCGCGCCCTTGTCGGTGAGATATTGCATCACATCGCTGCGTACCTGCGCCAGCGGCATGGCCACCGCCGGATTGTGCTCAAGCACCCGCGCTGCAAGCATCACGTTGGGTTGCACCTCGATTGCCGAAGTGTTGTGTTTGTTCTTCAACACCTCGTCGGAGAACACCGCGTTAAGTAGCTTCTCGTTGTTGAACAGCGGGTTCGGATTGCCACCGACCCGGCTGACCCAGTCGGACGTCTGCACCGTCAACTTGAGCGCCTCCGCCGCAGGCGTCAGGCTGTCGAATTGTTCGTACACCAGGTTGTTGAAACTGTCGGCGGCTTCTGCAAACGCCTTACCGAGCTTTGGCTTGCGGACTTCGTCGGTAATCTGCTTTTTCACTGCCTCAAAGGGCGTGGCGTGCGACGGTTTAATCTCTACCAAGCGGATGATGTGATAGCCGTACTGGGTTTCGACCGGGCCCGCGAGCTCGCCAACCTTGAGCGCAAAAACAGCATCGTCGAACGGTTTTACCATCAGGCCGCGGCCGAAGAACCCGAGATCGCCGCCCTTCTCCGCGGACCCGGGATCCTTCGAGAACCTGGCAGCCAATTCGGCAAACTTGCCCGGTGCCGACCTTATTTGTTTCAAGAGATCCTCGGCCTGGTCCTTCGCCTTGGCCTTGTCTGCGGCACCGGCACTTGCAGGTGCGGGAATCAGAATATGGCTGGCCCGCCGCTCTTCCGGCGAGCTGTAACGCTCTATGTTCGCCTGGTAGTAGTTCTTCAGTTCCTCGTCGGTGACCTTTGCCGCATGCTCCACAACTTCCGGGGACAGTACGAGAAACTCGAGACGAACGCGTTCGGGAATCTGGAATTCGTTCTTGTGCTCCTCGTAGTATTTCTCCACGTCTGCCTCGGAGATTCTCACCTGCTTTCGATAGTTCACCGGGTCGAAAATGAACTGCCCGACTTCACGCTCCTGCTCCCCGATCTTGAGCAATCGCTCGACGACCGACTCGGGGAGGAAGCCCGAACCGGCTGTTACGCTGCGTAGTTGCTCGAGCACAATGTTCGTGCGGATGTCGTTCTCGAACGCAACCGGTGTCATGCCCTGCCCCCGCAACATCTGCTGGTAGCGCGCCTGGGAGAATCGCCCCGATTCGTCGCGGAAAGCCTCCACCGCGCCGATGATCTTCTGCAACTCCGCTGTCGAGACTGTCATTCCCGACTTATAGGCGTGCGTCAATGCCACCTTGCGTGCTATCAAATCCTCGAGCACCGATTCCTTCAGTTGCGGGCTGTTGAGTAGCGCCGGGTCGGGGTTGTTCTTCGCCATCTCGCGCATGCGATCCTGCGCCTTTCGCAATGCCTGGGAGTATTCCAGATCCGAAATGCGGGTATCGCCGATACGGACCAGAGCGCCTCCACTGCCGGTATCGCGAAAATAGTAGTCGATTCCGAACAGTGCGAACGGCGGCACGATCAGAACCAGCAGGGCAATCTGCAGCCATTTCTTGTGTTTGTAGATGAAATCGTACATTGATGAACCTGTTCTAAAACAATAGCGAGGATCGGAAAGTATGCCCTATACACCGCCACCCTGTGTGGCCCCGATCGGCAACGCGGACAACAAATGAAAAAGGCGAACTCGCGTTCGCCTTCCCTATATTCTGGCGGAGTGGACGGGACTCGAACCCGCGACCCCCGGCGTGACAGGCCGGTATTCTAACCAACTGAACTACCACTCCATACGCGAATCGTCGGTTCCGCTGGTGGGTGCTGAGAGGCTCGAACTCCCGACATTCGCCTTGTAAGGGCGACGCTCTACCAACTGAGCTAAGCACCCCCTGCAGCCGCGAAATCTCCGCGTCGCTGCTGGTTCGTTACCCCGAAATCTGGAGGAAATGCCGGCGTGCGGTTCAACGAGGCGCGCTAGTTTACTGCATCCTTGAGTGCTTTTCCAGCACGGAACTTGGGCACTTTGGCCGCTTTGATCTTGATGGTCGCGCCGGTGCGGGGATTGCGGCCACTGCGCGCTGCGCGCTTGCCCACGTAGAAAGTGCCAAAACCTACCAGAGTCACCATTCCGCCTTTCTTCAGCGAGGTCTTGATCGCCGTTACCGTGCCTTCCAGTGCCCTGCCTGCGGCCGCCTTGGAGATATCGGCGGACTTCGCAACGGCCTCAATGATCTCGAATTTGTTCACTTGGGTCCCCTTTCGTTATTCGTTGACGGGAGAAACAGGAAACTGTTTTCGACTGCGGGCCGAAGACAGAAGAATTATTTTGGCGATCGACTCCCCGGACGCACTTTATAACAAGGTGAAAATCCTCATGTCAAGCACGTTCCCGGCACATCGCAGCTTTTTTGACACAGCGTCACATGGCACAAAAAAAACGGGAATGCTTTTCGCATTCCCGTTCTCTTAAACCAGTGAAATCAGTGCTTGACCGCGCTCACCGCCTCGGGGGGCGCCACTGCGGGAATCGCGACCGCTTCGGATTTCTCCGGCAAGGGCTCGGGATTGCGCTCGAGCGCGTGTCCCAGCACCTCATCGATCCATTTCACCGGATGGATGTCCAGCCTGTTCTTGATGTTATCGGGTATTTCAGTCAGGTCCTTGACATTCTCTTCCGGGATCAGGACGGTCTTGATACCGCCGCGGTGCGCCGCCAACAGCTTTTCCTTCAGGCCACCGATCGCAAGCACTTCGCCGCGCAGCGTAATTTCGCCGGTCATTGCCACATCTGCACGGACCGGGATCGCGGTCAACGCCGATACCAGCGCCGTCGTCATGGCGATACCCGCGGAGGGGCCGTCCTTGGGCGTCGCGCCCTCGGGCACGTGCACATGGATGTCGAACTTCTCAAATGTGTCGTCCTTGATGCCGAGACGAGCCGCTCGCGCACGTACCACGGACCTGGCCGCCTCGACCGATTCCTTCATCACATCGCCGAGCAAGCCGGTGCGCTGGATGTTGCCCTTGCCCGGCATGACGGCAGCCTCGACAGTTAGAAGTTCGCCGCCGACCTCGGTCCAGGCCAGGCCGGTAACCTGGCCAACCTGGTTATGCTTTTCCGCCAAACCGTAAGTGAAGCGGCGCACGCCCAAGTAATGATCGAGATTGCGCGCGCTCACCGTCACCCGGTGGTCGCGTTTCTTCATAAGCAGCGATTTCACGACCTTGCGACAGATTTTGGAGATTTCGCGCTCCAGGCTACGCACCCCAGCCTCGCGCGTGTAGTAGCGGACGATGTCGCGGATGGCGCTCTCGGAAACCGATAGTTCGCCTTCCTTGACGCCGTTGGCCTTCATCTGCTTCGGCAGCAGGTAACGCATTGCAATATTGATTTTCTCGTCCTCGGTGTAGCCGGACAGACGGATCACTTCCATCCGATCCAGCAGCGGCGCCGGAATGTTCATGGTATTGGCCGTAGCCACGAACATCACATCGGAAAGATCGTACTCGACCTCGACGTAGTGATCGACGAACTTGTCGTTTTGCTCCGGGTCGAGCACCTCGAGCAGCGCAGAAGCCGGGTCGCCACGGAAATCCTGTCCCATCTTGTCCACTTCGTCGAACAGGAACAGCGGATTCCTCACGCCGATCTTCGACATGTTCTGCAGCAGCTTGCCGGGCATCGAGCCGATGTAGGTGCGGCGGTGGCCGCGGATCTCGGCCTCGTCGCGCACACCGCCCAGAGACATGCGCGAAAATTTGCGGTTGGTCGCGCGCGCAATTGACTGCCCGAGCGAGGTCTTGCCCACGCCCGGGGGCCCTACCAGACACAGGATGGGCGCCTTGAGCTTCTCCACGCGCTGCTGCACCGCCAAGTACTCGACGATGCGCTCCTTGACCTTCTCCAGGCCATAGTGGTCCGCGTCCAGGATTTCCTGCGCCTTGGCAAGATCGTTGCTGATCTTGCTCCTCTTCTTCCAAGGCAGGCCGACCAGCGTCTCGATGTAGTTGCGCACCACCGTCGCCTCCGCTGACATGGGCGACATCAGCCGCAGCTTCTTGAGTTCGCCTTCAGCCTTGGTGCGCGCTTCCTTGGGCATATGCGCTGCCTTGATGCGCTTGTCCATTTCGTCCAGGTCGGCGCCTTCCTCCATGTCGCCGAGTTCCTTCTGGATCGCCTTGACCTGCTCGTTGAGGTAATACTCGCGCTGGCTCTTTTCCATCTGGCGCTTCACGCGCCCGCGGATGCGGCGCTCGACCTGCAGAATGTCGAGTTCGGCTTCCATGAGCGACAGCAGGTGCTCAAGCCGCTTGCGCACTTCGAACATTTCCAGAACTGCCTGCTTCTGCTCGAGCTTCAGCGGCAGGTGCGCGGCGACCGTATCGGCGAGCCTGCCTGGCTCGTCGATTCCCGACAGCGATGTGAGAATTTCAGGAGGAATCTTCTTGTTGAGTTTCACGTACTGATCGAACTGCGTAAGCATGGCACGGCGCATCGCCTCCACTTCATTGGTCTCGACCGCGTCGGCCGGAACCGGCAGCGCCTCGGCTGTGTAATGCGTCTTCTCGTCGACGACCGTCAAAACCCTTGCACGTTGCACACCTTCGACCAGCACTTTCACTGTACCGTCCGGAAGTTTCAGCATCTGCAGAATGTTGGCAACGCTGCCGATTTCGTACAGGTCTTCCGGCGAGGGCTCATCCTTTGCCGCAGACTTCTGAGCCACCAAAAGAATGCTCTTGCCCGCTTCCATTGCCGTCTCCAGCGCCTTGATCGATTTCGGGCGTCCCACAAACAGAGGAATGACCATGTGAGGAAACACCACCACGTCGCGCAACGGCAGCAGCGGGTAGGTCACGGTCGTTTGGGCAGGATCAGCGGGATATGTCATTTGATCACCTGAAAGGGCAAGGATACGTACCAAGGTTGGGGGCCATCCGGGTATTTCAACCCGAAAGGCAAGTCTTTGTAAAGCCAGCAATTTCGGCTGCGGCGGGAAGCCCGCCACGAGCCGGATGCGGACCTCTGCCGGTGATCAGGCAGATCCGGCCACCTTGGGCTGGTCGGAATACAGCAGTATCGGCTGCGCATCACCTGCAATCATGCCTTCGTCGATGACGACCTTCTCCACGTTGTTCAGGGAGGGCAGGTCATACATGATGTCGAGCAAGACGTGTTCCAGGATCGAACGCAACCCGCGCGCACCGGTTCGCCGCGCCAGGGCTTTCAGGGCCACCGCTTTCAGCGCCTCGTTGCGTACCTCCAACTGCACGCCTTCCATGCTGAACATGCGCTGATACTGCTTGAGCAGCGCATTCTTCGGTTCGGTAAGGATTTGGATCAGCGCGGCCTGATCAAGTTCATCCAGCGTCGCAACCACCGGCAGTCTGCCGACGAACTCGGGGATCAGGCCGTACTTGATCAGGTCCTCGGGCTCAACGCCACGCAGCACCGCTCCGATGTCCTTGCGGTTGTCCTTGCTCTTAACTTCTGCCCCAAAACCAATGCCACCTTTGTCGGAACGGGCGCGGATGATGCGCTCCAGGCCGTCGAATGCGCCACCACAGACGAACAGAATGTTCGTGGTGTCGACCTGGACGAATTCCTGGTTCGGATGCTTGCGCCCGCCCTGCGGCGGCACCGATGCGATAGTGCCTTCGATGAGCTTCAACAGCGCCTGTTGGACACCCTCACCGGATACGTCGCGGGTAATCGAGGGGTTGTCGGACTTGCGCGAGATTTTATCGATCTCATCGATGTAGACGATGCCTCGCTGCGCCTTCTCCACGTCGTAGTCGCACTTCTGCAGCAACTTCTGGATGATGTTCTCGACGTCCTCGCCAACGTAGCCAGCTTCGGTCAGCGTTGTGGCATCCGCCATGACGAAAGGCACGTTAAGCAGCCGCGCGAGAGTCTGCGCCAGCAACGTCTTGCCCGAGCCCGTGGGGCCGATCAGCAGGATATTGCTCTTGGCAAGTTCGACGTCGTCCTTCTTCTGCACTGTCTTCAGGCGCTTGTAGTGGTTGTAAACTGCAACCGAAAGAATCTTCTTGGCGATGTCCTGGCCGATCACGTACTGGTCGAGGATTTCGCGGATTTCGTGCGGAACCGGGAGATCGGACTTGGCCCCTTTCCCAGTCGTCTCGGAGTGGCTCTCTTCGCGGATGATGTCGTTGCAAAGCTCGATGCACTCGTCGCAGATGAACACCGACGGGCCGGCAATCAGCTTGCGAACCTCGTGCTGGCTCTTGCCGCAGAAAGAACAGTAGAGCAGTTTCTCGCCGCCAGGTTTCTCAGACATAACGTCCCTTCGCTATGAACATCAACCCATCACACACCCATAAGCGCATTCGTTCCAAGTCGCGCTTCGGAGTCCGCCTCACGCTGGCAGCCCGACCTCGCTGCGGCTGAGCAGTACCTTGTCCACCAGACCGTACTTTACCGCCTCTTCCGCACTCAGGAAATTGTCGCGGTCAGTGTCGTGTTCGATAGTCTTCACGTCCTTGCCTGTGTGTTTCGCCATCAGTTCATTGAGGCGCCCACGCAGGTATAGGATCTCGCGCGCGTGGATCTCCACGTCCGAAGCCTGCCCCTGGAAACCGCCCATCGGCTGATGGATCATGACCCGTGAGTTAGGTAGTGCGAAGCGCTTTTCTTTGGAGCCGGCGGCAAGGAGGAAGGCTCCCATGCTCGCCGCCTGGCCGATACAGAGGGTACTCACGTCGGGCTTCACGAACTGCATCGTGTCATAGATCGCCAATCCCGCGGAAACCGATCCCCCCGGCGAATTGATGTAGAAGGAAATGTCCTTCTCCGGATTCTCGGATTCGAGAAAGAGCAACTGCGCCACGATCAGGTTCGCCGTCATTTCGTTGACCGGTCCAACCAGAAACACCACGCGCTCCTTGAGCAGCCGCGAGTAGATGTCGTAAGCCCGCTCGCCGCGGCCGCTCTGCTCGATGACCATGGGTATCAACCCCAGCCCCTGCGGCTCGCTGATTATCCGGTCGTGCATCTTGATCATTTTGCGTTCCCCATAAGGTCGTCGAACTCGGTCGCTTTGTCCTCGACCCTGGCATTGGCCAGCACCCATTGCACCACGTTATCCTCGAGGACGATGGACTCGACCTCGCGCAGCCGCTCTGGCGACTGGTAGTACCAGCGAAGCACCTCTTCCGGCTTCTCGTAGCTCTGCGCATATTCCCCGACCACCGCCTTGACCTGGTCCGGCTGGGCTTCAAGACCGTGTTTCTTCACCAGTTCCCCGAGGATCAGGCCGAGGCTGACGCGGCGACGTGCTTCCGGTTCGAACGCTTCCCTGGGCATCGGCACCTTATCGGCCTTGAGACCTCGTGACTCCAGATCGTGACGCATGTTGTGCATCAGGCGATCGATTTCCATCTCCAGCAGTGCCCTGGGCAACTCCACTCGGGTCGCATCGAGCAGCGCTTTCATGACTTGATCCTTTACCAGCGTGCCGACGCGGCGCTTGACCTCGCGCTCGAGGTTGGCCTTGATCTCGGCGCGCATCCTGCCGATATCGCCGTCCGCAACGCCGAGAGTCTTGGCAAACTCGGCGTCCGCTTCGGGGACATGAGGCTCGCGCACGTCCTTGACAGTTACTTCGAACCGGGCGGCTTTTCCCGCGACTTCCTTGCCGTGGTAATCGTCGGGGAAGCGCAGCTCAAAGGTTTTGTCGCCGGCCTTCATGCCGAGGATGCTCTTCTCCAAATCGGCAAGCAACTGGCCGCCCCCGAGCACGACGTACTGATCCGTTGCCGTACTGCCTTCGAAAGGATTGCCGTCGATACTGCCACGGTAATCCATCAGCACCTGGTCGCCGGACTGGGCGGGACGCCCGGTGCTGTGGTACTGGGTACGCTGTTTGCGCAGTATTTCGATGGTCTTGTCCGTTTCGGCATCGCCGATGTTTACCAGCGGACGCTCGATTTTCACGCTTCCCAATTCACCGATCGCAAGTTCCGGGTAAACCTCGAACGTTGCGGTGTATTCGAATTTGCCCTCGGCGGACTTCATCTCGATGCGCGGATAGCCGGCGACACGCAGGTTCTTCTCCTTGACTGCCTCGCCAAAGCTGTTTTGCACGGCATCGCCGAGCACTTCCTGGCGCACTTGGCCGCCGAATTGCTGCTCGACAATCTTGAGGGGCACCTTGCCGGGGCGAAAGCCGTGCAGCTTTACGGTTCTCGCGAGTCGCTTGAGCCGGTTCTCAATTTCACTATTGACCTGATCCAGCGGCAAGGTTACCGAGAGGCGCCGCTCGAGAGAACCGAGAGTTTCGAGATCTGCTTGCATCTAATTCTGTTTTCCCGTGTTGATGGGCGGGTGCGGTTCGGCCCACAGCGCTGTAGTGGCTCTGGTGCGAAAGGAGAGACTCGAACTCTCACGCCATTCGGCGCCAGAACCTAAATCTGGTGCGTCTACCAATTCCGCCACTTTCGCACTCGATGCATTCTAATATAATGCCCCCGCCCCCGCCACCCGAATGCCCATTTGCCGGAGCCTCGCTTCACCTCCAACCTTCTGTCACGCAACGCGAATAACCGATGACGGTCAATCACTACGAGAACTTTCCGGTGGCTTCGGTGTTGTTGCCCGCAAAGTTGCGTCGTCCGGTCGAGTTGATCTACTCGTTTGCCCGTCAGGCCGATGATTTCGCCGACGAAGGCGACTTGCCTCCGGAACAGCGTCTAAGAAAGCTCGCAGAATTCGCCAGCGAGTTGGATCGTATCGAACGCGGGGAACAGCCGCGATTACCGCTGTTTGCAGATCTGGTGCCGGTTATCAAGGCGCATCGCCTGCCGGTCGCGTTGTTTCGCGATCTGCTTTCGGCATTCAGCCAGGACGTAACCAAGAGCCGGTACGCGGACCTGAGCGAAGTCATGGACTACTGCCGGCGATCGGCCAATCCAGTCGGCAGGCTGCTGCTTCACTTGTATCAGGCAACTGAAGCGCGCAATCTCTCCTGCTCCGACGCCATCTGTTCGAGCCTGCAGTTGATCAACTTCATCCAGGACATCGAGATCGATTTCCGCAAGAATCGTATCTACCTGCCTGAGGACGAGATGGCGGCATACGGAGTAACTGAGGCGCAGATTGCCGACCGCGCCAACGGCTCCGCCTGGCAAGCACTGATAATGTTTCAGATCGAACGCGCGCGCAGCATGCTGTTGGCCGGCGCACCGCTGGCTAGGCAGCTCCCGGGGAGAGTCGGCCTAGAATTGCGTCTGATCGTGATGGGTGGCAACCGCATCCTCGACAAACTGCGGGCGGGCCGAGGTGATGTGTTCCGTCATCGCCCGGTCTTGCAACCCCACGATTGGATCAAGGTGCTTTTCCGAGCGTTCCTCGCCTATCCATGAACCCCGATCAGTATTGCCAGGACAAGGCTGCAAAAGGCGGTTCGAGTTTTTACTACAGCTTCCTGTTCCTGCCGCCGGAAAAACGCCGCGCGATCACTGCGCTTTATGCCTACTGCCGTGAGGTGGACGACGTCGTGGACGAGTGCACCGATGCTGACCTCGCCCGAACCAAGCTCGCCTGGTGGCGGCAGGAAATCGCCGGCACCTTCGCCGGCACGGCGCAGCACCCCGTTACAAAGGCCCTGATCCCGGTGGTGCGCCGTTTCGACCTTCCGCAGACGCGCTTCCATGACATCATCGACGGGATGGAGATGGATCTGAAGTACAACCGCTATCCCGATTTCGCCACGCTGCAATCGTATTGTTACCGGGTAGCCGGCGTGGTCGGCCTGATGGCGGCACAGATTTTCGGCTATCGCGATTCCGCCACATTGCGCTACGCCGAAAACCTCGGCACCGCGTTTCAACTCACCAACATCATCCGCGACGTCGGCGAAGATGCCCAACGCAATCGCGTCTATCTCCCGCTCGACGAACTGGCGCGCTTTGGCGTTGCCGCGTCCGACATCGTTCATTTGCGAGAGACCGATTCCTTCCGTAAATTGATTGAATTCCAGATCGACCGTGCCAGCGAGTACTACCGGCGGGCCTTCGCCGACTTGCCGCGTCAAGACCGCAAGTCGCAGCGCCCTGGTCTGGTGATGGCGGCGATCTACCGGACCGTCCTGGACGAGATACGCGTCGGCGGCTGCAAAGTCCTCAACGAGCGTACGTCGCTCACCCCGCTGCGCAAATTGTGGATCGCGTGGCGGACTTGGCTCACGGCGTGAGGCGCGAGGCACGAAGCACAACCCGCGTCGCTGTCATTGGCGGCGGCTATGCGGGAATGGCAGCCGCCACCGAACTTGCGCATCGCGACATTCCCGTTACGGTTTTTGAGACGGCCAGGACGCTCGGCGGGCGGGCGCGGCGGGTTGAGATCAACGGCGTTCCGCTCGACAATGGCCTGCATATCCTCATCGGCGCGTATCGGGACACCTTGCGTCTGATCGAACTTACCCGGCGACCGCAGGAAGCTGCGGGTTTGGTCCGACTGCCGCTCGAACTCATCGTGCACCCGCACTTCCACCTGCGCGCACCACGACTGCCGGCCCCTCTGCACCTCGCTACAGCGTTGATCTGCGCGCGGGGTCTGGACCTCGCCGCACGCTTGAAAGCTGCCGCATTCATCGCCGCCATGCGGCGTCGGAGTTTCCGTCTCGAAACCGACACCAGTGTCGAACACCTGCTTGCCTCCTACCGACAACCGCCGGCGGTCATACGCTACCTCTGGAACCCCTTGTGCATCTCGGCTTTGAACACCCAACCCCGCGAGGCGTCTGCTCAGATCTTGCTGAACGTCCTTCGCGACAGCTTCAATGGCAAGCGCTCCGACGGCGACCTTCTGCTTCCGACCATGGATTTCTCCGCACTGTTTCCGGAGCGCGCAGCGGCTTTTCTGCCCGCGCACGGCGGCAACGTGCAATTGGGCGTGACGGTGGAGGCCTTGCACAGAACGCCGGATGGCTTTGACCTGGCGGTGGACAGCCGGCATTTCAGCCACGTGATACTGGCGGTGTCGCCGCACCGTCTGGGTGCCTTGATTGCCCCCCATCCAGAACTCGCGGAAATCAACAATCTGGTGCGGGCGTTTTCCTACCAGCCGATCTATTCGGTCTTCCTTCAGTACGCGCCCGGGACGCGCTTGCCGTTTCGCATGGGCGGAATCGAAGCAACGTATTCGCAGTGGCTATTCGATCGCGGCCGGCTTTCCGGGCAGGACGGCTTGTTCGGCGTCGTGATCTCGGCCTCCGGGGCGCACCAGGAAATCGAACAGGACGAGCTGGCTCGGCGCGTACACACTGAACTGTCGCTGCACTTCCCCGGTCTCGGCGAGCCGCTCTGGCACCGCGTGATCGCTGAGAAGCGCGCGACCTTTACCTGCAGCGTCGGACTGCGCCGCCCTACTAATCGCACGCCAATTCCGCGGCTATATCTGGCTGGCGATTACACCGCCAGCGGCTATCCCGCGACCCTCGAAGCTGCAGTGCGCAGCGGCATTGCCTGCGCCAAATTCGTTGCGGAAGAAGTACGTGGCGATCGCTGAAATCAGCACTTACACGCCGCGCCCGGATTTGCTGAAAGGCCGGGTGATCCTGATAACAGGTGCCTCACGCGGCATCGGCCGCATAGCGGCACTGGCCTTCGCCGCTCACGGCGCGACTGTGGTACTGCACGGGCGCGATACGACTGCGCTTGAGAAGGTCTACGACGAAATTCAGGACAAGGGTCATCCCGAGCCTGCCGCCATTCCGCTCGACCTCGAGCGCGCCGGCACGCGCGAGTTTGACGGCCTAGCCTATTCGATCGCATCCAAGCTCGGCAGGCTGGATGGTCTTCTCCACAATGCCGCGCACTTCGAAAAACTGTCGGCACTGGAATTCCAAACTGCTGAGGAATGGACCCGTACGCTGCAAGTGAATCTCATCGCCCCGTTCGCGCTGACCCAGGCCTGCGCGCGGCTACTCAAGGCCTCACCCGATGCCTCCGTGGTGTTCACCTCGGAGACCCATGGTCAAGTGCCGGCGCCGTATTGGGGCGGTTATTCCGCCTCAAAGGCAGGACTGGAAGCGCTGATGAAAATCCAGGCTGCGGAATGGAAGACGCTGCCGACGTTGAGGGCGAACGTCATCATTCCCGGACCGGTTGACTCTCCTTCGCGCGCGAAATCGCATCCTGGGGAGCTGGCGGCATCGAGGCGTGCGCCCGCAGAGCTTATGCCCGCATATCTCTATCTGATCGGACCGGACAGCCGCGGGGTGACCGGCCAAATCATCGCGGCTTGAGCTGCTCGCGGAACCAATCTGGTAGCGGTCGTGACTTGCCATCGCCGATTCCGATCCAGACCATGACCGTTCCGGCTTCGGCGTAGAGCGTCGCGGGATCCCCCGCGAGATACATTTCGTGAAACATCATGAAGCTGCTGCGACCCGGTTTGCCCACATAAGTGGTGATCGCCAGCTCGGCGGGATAAATAGCGGGCCTGACGAACTTGCAGGTGATGGTGCCAAGGATTGGGCCTTCCGAGTCCGGCGAATAGTCGATTTTCAGGCTGTCGAACCACGAAATGCGCGCCTGTTCGAAGTAGCGGAAATAGGAGACGTTGTTCATGTGACCGAGCGCGTCCATCTCTCCCCAGCGCATAGGCACGCAGTCAACGCGCACCAGGCAGCCTTCTGTCTTGTTCATCATCTTGTCTGTTCGTCGCGCGATTTCTGGGTCAGTGCGAAAGCGTTTATCATTCGTCGACGGCGATGACATTCTAGCAAACACTCGTAACTGTCTCGCTGTCAGCAAAGGGAACAGGTTTGGCAGAACGCGAATCCATGCAGTACGACGTGGTGATCGTCGGCGCCGGTCCGGCCGGGCTTGCGGCCGCGATCCGTCTCAAGCAATTAAGCGCGGAACGCGGTAATGAGGTTTCGGTGTGCGTGATCGAAAAGAGCTCGGAAGTCGGCGCGCACATCCTCTCGGGCGCGGTGATGGATCCGCGCGCAATTGCGGAGCTTTTCCCGGACTGGCAAGAAAAGGACGCGCCGCTCAACACACCGGTAAGCGAAGACCGGTTCGTCTTCCTTACCGAAGGCAGTTCGCTCAAAGTGCCGAACTGGATGCTGCCCGCCTGCTTTCGGAATCACGGCAACTATGTGATCAGTCTCGCCAACCTCTGTCGCTGGCTGGGTCAACAGGCGGAATCTCTCGGCGTGGAAATCTTTCCCGGTTTCGCGGCTGCCGAAGTGCTGTACGAGGACCACGGCGCCGTCAGGGGTGTCGCCAGCGGTGACATGGGCGTAAACCGCAAGGGAGAGAAAACCGACGCCTACCAGCCCGGCGTTGAACTTCATGCCAAGTACACGTTTTTCGCGGAAGGCTGCCGCGGCCATCTCGGAAAACAACTCGAATCGAAATTCCGATTGCGCGATGGCACAGACCCGCAGGTCTACGGCATCGGCCTGAAGGAGCTTTGGGAGATCAGGCCGGAGAAACACAAGTCCGGGCTCGTCATCCACAGCGCCGGCTGGCCGTTGGATCGGGAAACCTACGGCGGCTCATTTTTGTACCACTTCGAAAACAACCAGGTCGCGGTCGGCTTCGTCGTCGGCCTAGGCTATTCGAATCCCTATCTCAATCCCTACGAGGAATTTCAGCGATACAAGACACACCCGGCGATCCGCGGCTTCTTCGAGGGCGGCAAACGCATAGCCTACGGCGCCCGGGCGATCACCGCGGGAGGACTGCAGTCGTTGCCAAGAATGATCTTTCCCGGCGGTTGCTTGATCGGAGACAACGCAGGCTTCCTAAATGCATCGCGCATCAAGGGAAGTCATTGCGCCATCAAGTCGGGCATGCTTGCTGCCGAAGCCGCCTTCGATGCGCTCGCGTCTGGCCGTGCTGCAGACGAACTGGCGGCGTACCCGGAAGCGTTCCGCAAATCGTGGCTGTTCGAAGAGCTTTATCGGGCGCGAAACTTCAAGCCGTGGATGTCGAAGGGCCTGTACACCGGAACGCTGATGGTCGGGATCGACCAGATCGTCTTCGGCGGCAAAGCGCCATGGACCCTGCACCATGGCCACGCCGATCACGAGACGCTAACGAAAAAGACCGACGTGCCGTCAATCCAGTACCCAAAACCGGATGGCGTGCTGACTTTCGACCGACTGTCTTCGGTTTTCATCTCCAACACGAACCACAGCGAAGACCAGCCCTGTCATCTCGTGCTCGGGGATCCATCTGTGCCGGTAAATGTGAACCTCGCCCTTTACGACGCGCCCGAGCAGCGTTACTGCCCGGCTGGGGTGTATGAGATCGTGCACGAAACGTCAGGCCCGCGGCTGCAGATCAACGCGCAGAATTGCGTGCACTGCAAGACATGCGATATCAAGGATCCGACGCAGAACATCAACTGGGTGGTGCCGGAAGGCGGTGGCGGACCCAATTACCCGAATATGTGAAAGGCAAGAATGACGGGCGGAGAGTGATTGTTGGGTCGCCGCGCGTCACGCGCAGCCCTCTACGTAACCTACAGATGGCTGGAGCCCGGCCCGGATAACTTTGATGACCCCCGCTCCTTCCTCCATGACGATGGCGGTATGAGAATCCGGACTATTGAAGGTGACGTAGTGGCCTCCGGGATCGTACTTGTGGGGATCGATGCGGGCGTCAGGCCTGGTCTTGCGGATAGCCTCGAGTGAAGTGCCCACCTCAATGTTCAGAATGTTCGGCACGCCTGCTTCAGCGTCGGCGCGCGTGATGATGCCGCCTTCAACCATGAAACGAACCCCGGGGAGCGTTTTGAACCGCACATAATCACAGCCAGGATCAATCGGCCGTTCAACATCCATGCGCGACCCGATCGCCTTTTCAACGTGTTCGAGACGAGCGCCAAACGCAATGGGGCCATACGCCGCGGGCGACAGGACCGGGTTGGAACTGGCGGTCTGAGCCACAGGCGCAACCCCACGCGCAGCCGGCTTCTCCTGGGTGCAGGCTGCAAGAAGAGCCGCGAGCAGCAGGACGATTATTCGCACCGCGACCTATTACGTATCATCGCTTTCGTCCTTGCCTTTCCATCCTTCATATTAGTTTCTTCTTCATCGCTTCCAGCAGCGGAGTGATGAGGTCCATCGGCACCGGGAACACGATGGTTGAACTCTTGTCCCCGGCGATGTTGGAGAGCGTTTGCAGATAACGCAGTTGCATCGCCTCCGGCGCCTTTGCCAATGTCTGCGCCGCTTGAAGTAACTTTTCCGAGGCTTGCTGTTCGCCTTCCGCGTGGATGACCTTGGCGCGGCGCTCGCGTTCGGCTTCGGCTTGGCGGGCAATCGCTCGGATCATGGATTCGTTGACGTCCACGTGCTTGATCTCGACCATTCCGACCTTGATTCCCCACGCGTCGGTCTGTATATCCAGAGTCTTTTGGATATCCAGATTGAGCTTCTCTCGCTCGGCCAGCATTTCGTCCAGTTCGTGCTTGCCTAGCACCGAGCGCAGCGTCGTCTGCGCCAACTGGCTCGTTGCGACCAGGAAATTTTCCACCTGGATGATCGCCTTTTGAGGATCCACCACCCGGAAGTACACCACCGCGTTGACTTTCACCGAAACGTTGTCGCGTGAGATCACGTCCTGACTGGGCACGTCCATGGTCACAGTGCGCAGATCCACACGCACCATCTGCTGGATGCCGGGAATAATGATGACCAGTCCCGGTCCCTTTACCGACCAGAACCGGCCAAGCTGGAACACCACGCCCCGCTCGTACTCGCGCAGCACCCGAAGCGCCGTGAACAGCAAGAACCCGATACCGATTAAAAGCACAATTCCGAAATATCCGCCCATCTTCACTCCTCTCTGATATTACCGTCCGCGGCAACTTCGAGGACCAAACCGTCGATCGCAGTAACGCGGATTTTCTGCCCGCTTTTCAACGGAACCGCGGACCTGACTTTCCAGTTCTCGCTATGGATCAGCGCCCAACCCTCCCGCGCGAAATCCTCGATAACCTCGCCAGTGGCCCCGATCATTTCCTCGCTGCCGCTTACTACCGGTTGCTTGCGCGCCTGCATCGCCATGGCTACCACGACCACGATGAACAACGCGCTCAGGAAAGCGATGGCCGCTATCAGCGGCCAGGGCAGCACGAATCCTGGAACGTCGGTATCGATCATCATCACCGAGCCGATCACGAACGCAACGATCCCGCCGATCCCGAGCGATCCGTAGGCGGGTACGAAAACTTCCGCGATCATGAATGCGATGCCGACGACAAGCAATGCCACGCCGGCAAAATTAACCGGAAGCAACTGCAGCGCGTAGAGCGCAATCAGCAAACAGATCGCGCCTACCACACCCGGCAGAACGAAACCCGGGTTGTAGAACTCGAACAGCAGGCCGTACATGCCGAGCAGCAACAGGATGTAGGCGATGCTCGGATCGGTGATCAGCGCCAGGAAGCGGTTGCGCCAGTCCGGTTCGACCGCGGTTGTTTCCACTGCCGTGGTCCGCAGCACCCAATCCCGCCCCGCAACGTTGAGCTTGCGCCCATCCACCTTCCTGAGGAGATCGGCCAGGTCAAGAGCGATCAGATCGATCACCTTGAGCTTCAGCGCTTCCTCGGCCGGCAGGCTTACTGCCTCGCGCACCGCCTTCTCGGCCCACTCTGCGTTGCGGCCGCGCAATTGCGCCAGCCCGCGAATGTAAGCCGCCGCGTCGAATACCGCCTTGCGCCGATGCGCATCACTCATCCAATCTTTTTCGGAGTCCTTGGTCTGCTCCGCTTTCTTTCCGGTCTTGCGCTGGGGTTCCTCCGGCGGGGGCTGCGGTTCCGGCGACCCCGGCATACCGCCGATCGATATAGGAGTGGCCGCACCCAGATTCGTGGCGGGCGACATCGCGGCGACATGGCTGGCGTAAAGAATGTAGGTTCCGGCGCTGGCGGCACGCGCGCCGCTCGGCGTTACAAAAGTGGCCACTGGAACCGTTGAAGCAAGAATGTCCTTGATGATCGCGCGCATCGAAGTGTCGAGCCCGCCCGGGGTGTCCATCTTCAACACCACCAGTTGAGCTTGCTGTTCCGCGGCGCGATCGAGATTGCGGTGGACATAGTCCGCGGTCGCGGGGCCGATCGCGCCGTTTAGGGACAGCACCACTACCGGGCCGTCCGCACCGGGCGCGGGACCGACCCGTAATAGAAAGATCAACGTGACAAGCAGAACTCGCATCCGACTTAATATGGCTCGCCCGACAAGCCACTATATTCCTAACACCCGTAACTGCAAACGCGAGAACGATCAGCCAAGCGGATCGACCAGGACTCCGGGATTCAACATGCCGCGAGGATCAAGGGACTTTTTCGCGGCGCGTAGCGCTCCGGCGAACAGCTCCGACCTCTCCTTGTCGTACCAGCGCCGGTGGTCTCGCCCGACCGCGTGGTGATGGGTAATCGTACCGCCGAGCGCATTGAGTATCTCGGAAGCGGCGATCTTGATGGCCCAGCATTGCTCCACCAGATGGCGCTTGTCGCCGAGCGCGTGGAAACTGAAATAGGGCGCGGGCCCATCCGGGTAGACGTGAGTGAAGCGACAGGTGACCACACCTTTTTGTCCGGTGACGTCTTCGATCGCGCGTTCCGTTTCGGCTTTGACCCTGGCATGGAAATCGGGAAAGCGGTCCCAGGTAATCGAAGTTTCGAACGTCTCGGCGATAATTCCGCGCGGCGTCAGGACCTCACGGTAGTACGGCATGCGCAGGAAGCTGTCGCGCCATTGTCCGGCTGCTCCCTGGCGCTGCGCACCGTCGGTATTGACCGCTCCTCTTTCGTCATGCTCGCCCCCATTGGCACGCACGATCTCAAGCGCGCGCTGTAGGCTCGCCTCCTGCGCCCGATCGGCGGACTCGAATGTCAGCACCAGGATCGAATGTCGGCCGTCGCCGGCACCGTTGATCAGCGCCTCGCCGGCATCGAGCAACCGCGTATTGGCCGGATACAGATGCGACTGACTGATGGCACGCACGCACTGCGCCGCCTGGTAGAAATCCTGGAAACGCGCGGTGGTCGAGGCGCGAAAAGCCGGACGCGGCCGCAGCCGCATCCAGGCTTCGGTGATGATGCCAAGTATTCCTTCAGAGCCTATGAAAAGCCTGTCCGGACTGGGTCCCGCGCCAGAGCCTGGCAGCCGGAACGATTCCAGTCTGCCGGCCGGAGTCACCACCCGCAGGCTTTCGACGAAATCGTCTATATGCGTATAAAGCGTGGCGTAGTGACCTCCGCTACGGGTGGCAATCCAGCCGCCCAGCGTGGAAAACTCGAAGGACTGCGGGAAATGGCGCAGCGTGAGGCCACTGGGCTTGAGCTGGCTTTCCAGCGCCGGACCGTAAGTTCCGCCCTGTATGCGTGCGGCTTGCGAGGTCGTGTCGATCTCGAGCACGCGGTCGAGGTGTTTCAGGTCGATGGTAACCACATGGCGGTCGGTGCGTGGCGGCGCGACGCCACCGACCACGCTCGAACCGCCACCCCAGGGAATGACAACGGCGTTCACCGAATCGCACCAGTCGAGCACGGCGACGATCTCATTCTCGTCGCGAGGAAAAGCCACGACATCCGGCGGATTCTCGAAGTTGCGCGCGAAAATCCTCGCGCTGTCGAAGAAGGAACGACCGTAGCTGTGCAGAAGCCGCTGGTAATGCTCGGTCGAGCATACTTCGCGCAGGCTTTCCGATGGCGCTACGCGCGGCGCGCGCAACCGGATTTCCTCCGCGCGAGGCGCTGGAGTCACGTCGTAAGCCGCAATACCGAAACGATGTGCGTAGGCGGCCTCGAGTGCACTCACCTCCTCCGGGCGCAGGTCCTCGCCTTCAAGACCCCAACCCCAGAACTTGCGTCGCCCCTGCACCGGCGCTTCCTACTGTTCGCGCCACCAGGTCTGCGAGCGGCCTATCAACGATATGCCGATGAATCCGCGCACGTTCAGACTTTTGCCATCCTCGGAAAGCGTCATCTTGCATCGATAGATCTTGCCGTTATGGGGATCCAAGATTTCTCCGCCGGCCCAAGTATCGCCGTCTTTCTTGAGTCCCCAGAGGATGGTCATGCCGACAATCGGTTTGTCCTTACGATCGCCCTTGCATTCCTTGCACAGGTGCGCTGGATCGTCGCCAGGCTGATCGAAAAGCTTCTCCACCACACCATTTAACTCGCCGTTGACCTCGGTGATGCGGATGATCGAGCGCTCGCTTTTGGTCTTGTCATCGATAGATTTCCACACACCGACTGGGGACTTGGTGTCGGCAAACGTGTTTCCCGCCAGCAGCGCTAGCACCGCGGCACCTAACAGGATCGATTTGAACGCCTTCATGATTCATTTGCCTCCTTGTGGTTGCGCCCGACACCTGCGCCGCCGGGACGATGGTCGCCCCGGCAGATTCCAGCCGCGCAGTCCTATTGCCTCGTCATTGCTTGCTGCAGTTTCGCCTGGTACATGTCTTTCCTCGCTACGTAGATCGTCTTTTGCACCACGGCGTGTACAACGCCCTCGGCATCCGTCAGTTCCATTTCATAATCGAGATCAACCGAGGGCTCGGAATCGAGCCGGGACTTGAGAGACGCAAGCTCCGCCTCGCTGATACTGCATTCCGCATAAAGCGCCGAGCGGCCTGGTTTGCGGTAGCGAATTGCGCCCGCCTTGTCCCAGACGACATATCCCGGCCCAAGCCCCACCTTGACCAGGATCGCATACAAGGGATCCGTCGCGGCATACATCGCGCCGCCGAACAAGGTGCCATAGATGTTCTTGGTGCGAAAATTGAGTGGAAGCTTGATACGGATTGCGCGCAGGTCCTCGGCGATATAGATGACTTTCGCTCCCGTGCCCCAGAATGCAGGAAAAAGATTGAAGCGCTGCCGTCGAAACCAGGCCTTCAGCGACCCCCTGGGGCCGGCGCCCGAACGCTTGGCCGTACCACTTTTCACCTAAGTGTCTCGAAGACACCGGCGGCACCCATTCCGGTGCCGATGCACATCGTGACCATGCCGTACTTCCGGCCATTCCGGCGCAAGCCGTGCAGGAGAGTCGCGACACGAATCGCGCCCGTCGCTCCCAGCGGATGACCGAGCGCGATCGCCCCGCCCAGCGGATTCACCTTCGTACGGTCGAGACCCAGGTCACCGATCACTGCCAGGCTCTGCGCGGCGAATGCCTCGTTCAACTCGATCCAATCCAGCGCGTCCTGCTTCAGCCCCACTTGCTTCAATACCTTGGGAATGGCGAACTTCGGACCGATCCCCATTATTTCCGGTGGCACGCCGGCCACAGCGAAACCGAGAAAACGTCCCAGTGGTTGCAGGTTGAAGCGCTTGACTGCCGACTCGCTCGCAAGAATCACGGCCCCGGCTCCGTCCGAGGTCTGCGAACTGTTGCCGGCGGTAACGCTGCCGTTGGCGGCGAACGCGGGCCTCAATTTGGCCAGCACCTCTGCAGTTGTGCCAGCGCGGGGACCTTCGTCCACGCTGACCACTCGAGTGCGGGTCTCCACTTGATGGCGCTCGAAATCGGGGATGCGTTCGTTGACGGTATAGGGTGCAATCTCGTCACCGAACTCGCCCTTTTCTATCGCCGCAAGCGCCCTCCTGTGCGATTCGGTGGCGAACTGGTCCTGGGCCTCGCGGCTGACGTTCCATTGCTCCGCGACCTTCTCAGCGGTAATGCCCATGCCGTAGGCGATGCCGACGTTTTCATCCTTGAGGAAAATCTGCTCGTTTGCGGCGATCTTGTTGCCGCCCATCGGAATCATGCTCATGCTTTCGGTGCCGGCCCCGATCATGACTTCAGCTTCGCCGAGTCGGATGCGGTCCGCCGCGATCGCCACCGCCTGCAGCCCCGATGAACAGAAGCGATTGATGGTCATTCCCGAAACGTTGTTGGGGAATCCGGCGAGCAGCAGCCCGATGCGCGCTACGTTCATCCCCTGCTCGGCTTCCGGCATCGCGCAACCGACCACAACGTCGTCTATCAGCGAGGGATCCAGCCCCGGCGCCTGGGAGAGTGCGCTCTTCAGCACATGCGCGAGCATGTCGTCGGGACGGACGTTCCTGAATACGCCCCGCGGTGCCTTGCCCACCGGTGTGCGCGTCGCTGCGACGATGTATGCCTCTTGCACTTGCTTTGCCATGTTCATTTCTCCAGATCAAACGCGAACCGCAGAGGGCAACCAAACTGCCCTTGGTTTTCGTCCGTGTCCTTCGTATTGGGCGTTAATTTCGTAGAGGTTTCCCGGTCTTGAGCATATGCTCGATCCGGGCCTGCGTTTTCTCCGTGGCGATCAGTTCCATGAACGCCTGGCGCTCCAGATCCAGGAACCACTCCTCGGTCACCGGTGTGCCCGGTTCGACGTCGCCGCCGCATAGGACATAGGCGACCTTGCTGCCAATCAGAAAATCGTGCTCCGAGATATGCCGCCCGGCGAGCATATTGGCCATTGCCATCTTGAAAGTGGCGATCGCCGTGCGCCCTGCCGCTGGGATGTTGCGCGCTCGCAGCGGCGGGCGGTAACCCTCCTCAGCCATCGCAACCACCTCCGCCTTGGCTACATACAACAACTCGAACCGGTTCATCACGACTCGATCGCCGGACCGCAGGTATCCGAGGTCGCGCGAATGCTCCGCGCTCTTTCCCACCTGGGCCATCGCCACGTTCTGAAAATAGTTCTTGAGGAACGGAAACATATCCCCGCCTCTTGCTTCCGCCGCCGCCCGCATCGCGAATTCCTTGCAGCCGCCGCCGGCGGGCAGTAGCCCGACCCCGACTTCCACCAGGCCAACGTAACTTTCCAAAGCAGCCACCGCACGGTCCGAGTGCATGACCAATTCGCAGCCCCCGCCCAGCGCCATGCCGTCCACCGCTGCCACTGTCGGGATCATGGAGTAGCGCAACGCCTGCGACGTAGCTTGAAATTGCTCCACGACCTGCTCGACTTTCTCCAACCGTCCGGCCATCAGAGCGTCCGCGACGTTGAGCGTACGCGCCGCCTTGAGGATCACCGACTCCGCTTCGCGCTTGAACTTCTTCATCATCGAAGCCAACGCGGACGGCTTGGCTTCGCTCTTGCGATTGCCACCGCCGGAGAGATTGGCGCCTACGGAGAACGGCGGCTCGGTCTGCCAGATGATCAGGCCTTTGAAGCTGCGCTCGGCCTCGTCGATTGCCTGCATCACGCCGTCGAGTACGTCCTCCCCGATCGAATGCATCTTGGTCTTGAAGCTGACTATTCCGATGTCGTCACCGGTGGTCCACATGCGCACTGCGTCAGTTTCGAATACCGTATTGCCGTAGACGGCAGGTTCGCTGATCAGTCGATCCGGAAAGGGCTGGCGCCGATAGACCGGGAGCGTCGGGCGTGGCTTGTAGGTACGCTGTGCCACGCTCCAGGAGCCCAGGGCGGCGTGAACGCCGGTGCGTCCCGGTTCCATGACCCACGCTGGCAGTGGTACGGGGGACATGCTCTTGCCCGCGGCGATATCCTCCGCAATCCACTTCGCCATATCGGGCCATCCGGTCGCCTGCCAGATCTCGAACGGCCCCTGATTCCAGCCAAAGCCCCAGCGGATCGCGAGATCGAGGTCGCGCGCGTTGTCGGCAATCGATTCGAGATGAAGCGCGCAGTAGTGCAACATGTCGCGGAACACCGACCACATGAATTGCGCCTGTGGATGCGAACTGGCACGCAATTGGGCAAAGCGTTCACCCAGGTTCCTATTCTTGAGGATGGTCGCCACCGACTCATGGGCCTCGCCGGCGGAAGGACGGTAGTCGCGCTTCGCCGGGTCCAGTACTTGGATTTCCTTGCCCGCCTTGCGGTACACGCCACGGCCTGATTTCTGTCCAAAGGCTTTCTGCTCGAGTAAAGCCTTGAACCAGTCCGGCACCTCGTAATACTTGTGCCACGGATCGTGCGGCAGCGTCTCCTTCATGGTGTTGACGACATGCGCGAGCGTGTCGAGCCCGACCACATCCGCGGTGCGATAGGTGGCGCTCTTCGGTCGGCCGATCAGCGAACCGGTCAATGCATCCACTTCGTCGAAGCCGAGTCCGAACTGTTTGGTGTGATGGAAAGTGGCCAGGATCGAGAACACGCCAACCCGGTTGGCGATGAAGTTCGGCGTGTCCTTGGCGCGGATCACCCCCTTGCCAAGCGTCGTTACCAGGAATTCCTCGAGCTGGTCGAGAATTTCGGGTTTGGTCGCCCGGCAGGCGATCAACTCCACCAGGTGCATGTAACGCGGCGGATTGAAAAAGTGCACACCGCAGAACCGCGAACGGTGCCGTTCCGGCATAGCCTCCGACAGCGAGTTGATGGACAGTCCGGAAGTATTGCTGGCAAAAATCGCGCTCTCGCCGAGATACGGCGCGACCTTCTCGTACAACGCCTTCTTCCAGTCCATGCGCTCGGAAATTGCCTCGATCACGATTTCGCAGTCCTTGAGAAGCTCCAGATGCTGTTCGTAATTTGCTGCCTGGATGCATTCTGCGCAACTGGGGACCGAAAGCGGGTTCGGTTCGAGTTTCTTCAGTCCGTCTATCGCCTTGTGGACAATACCGTTAGGGTCGCCCTCCTTCGCCGGCAGATCGAAAAGAATGGTCTCGACGTTGGCATTGACCAGGTGGGCGGCGATCTGCGCACCCATGACGCCAGCGCCGAAGATGGCGACTTTTCGAACGATGAACGGGGAATCGCCTGCCATCTCTGTTCCTTGATTGACGCGACGGCGCAGTCATCTCACGCCATGAACATTCGAAACGGCGGCGGGCGGAAGCCCGCCGCTGAATACCCATCAGAAGCTGTGCGTGTACTGGACGCTGAAAATGTCGACCGCACCTTCGTAATTACCGGTTACGGTCGACGCAGTGCCGGGGGCTGGCGTCGGCGTAGTAAGGCCCGGTGCTTGCTGGCTGCGGGTATTGTTGATTTCAGCATCGTCGATGAACAGATGCGAGTAGCCGAGATCCAGGCGACCCTTCTGGCCAACTTTCATCTGGCCGCCAAACGAGACCCAAATACGGTCGTTGTCAGGCAGCCTGACCGACCGAGTGGTTGCGCCCTTGACCGGCGTCTCGTCGTAGGCAAGCCCCCCTTTCAAGACCCACGTATCATTTAACTTGTAATTGGCGCCGACCGAGTAACGCCAGGAATCGTCGAAGTCGAGCACCAGATTGTCCCGCAACGTGCCATTGGTAGTGTTGACAATGGGGATCTGACCGACGCTGCTCCACCCCGTGCGGGAAATGTCAGCCAGCAATTGCAGACGGTCTGACATCGTATGGGCGAGGCTGAGCGAGAACATGTCGGGAAGCGTGACCTCCGCGCCGGTCGGCCCGCTGGCTGGCCCGACCACTGTACCGCCAAGCGTAGTCGTCACAGTGCCTTCCAGTTCGTACTTGATCTCCGACCGGTAGGCCACTCCGATTCGCGTCATCGGCGTGACCTGAAACATCACACCGATATTCCATCCCCATGCATCGTCGTCCGCCTCAAGTTTCGTGCGGCCTTCAGTTAAAGCTCCGAGCACCACGGCATTGGTCAATTCCGCGTCCAGCATCTGGTAGTTGACGCCAGCGCCGATCGAGAAACTATCCGAGAATTTGTAAGCAATGGATGGATTGATGTTTATCGTCGTCAGTTCCGATTTGATCCCCTGGAAGCGCCCGACCCAGGTGTCGTCGTACTCGGTCGTCAGGCCGAAGGGGACATTGACGCCCAGGCCGAGGCTGAGCCGCTCGCCAACCGGCATCGTGAAGTAAAGGTTCGGCACGACCGCTGCGCCGCCGGCATCGCCGCCGGTCCCGCCGGTCGCTGCGCCGCCGCCCAGTGCCGCAGGATTCGTCGCCGTCCCGGAAAACTCGGCGGAAAGACTGATCACATGCGCGGCGGCGACTGCCTGCGGTCCCTGCAGAAAGCTCATTCCCGCCGGGTTGAAGAACACCGTGCTTGCATCCTCAGCGCTAGCAGCGGCACCGGCATATGCGTTGCCCATGCCGCTGCCGCTCTGCTCGATCAGCGCGAATCCGGCAGCAGAAGCCAGTCCGGACGCCCCGCCGAGTGCCGCTGCGATGGCCAATGCCATCAGATTCCTGCGAAAGTGTTGATGCATTTGTTCCTCCTCGTTGAGAAAGTACCGCAATAAGACCAAGCCTGGCTTAGCTTGATTCCTGATTGACGGGCCGCGGACGCCGTTTGTCGTCCACTGCCACGTATGTCAAAGTCGCTTCCGTCACTTTCACCACCTCCTGAAGTGTGCGCCGCTCGGCGTACACCTCGACATCCACCGTGATCGAGGTGCGGCCCACGCGCACGATTTCCGCGTAAAAGCTCACCAGGTCACCGATCAGCACCGGTTGCTTGAAGGTAAACGAGTTCACCGCGATCGTTGCAATCCGCCCGCGCGCCAAGCGCAGCGCCGGGATGCTGCCGGCGATGTCTACCTGCGACATGATCCAGCCGCCGAAGATATCCCCGGTGTAGTTGGCATCCGATGGCATTGGCACCACGCGCAGCACTACCTCCCGTCCTTTGGGCAGTTCGACGATCGGCGCAGTCGTCTGCGGCCTCTCAGTGACCTTCATAAAGTTGTTCAAATTCCTTCTTGTGCGCTTCAACCACTTTCCCGCGCTTCAATTTCATGGTTGGTGTAAGCATGCCGTTCTCGATGGTCCACGGCTGGGCCAGAACTGCCGCACGATGAACGTTGGCATAACCCGGGAACGACTTGATCTGTCCCTGAATCCGCTCCAACACCAGTTTCTCCACCTGTTCGCTGCGCAGTGCGCTCTCTGAACCCGGATCGATCCCATGCCCCGGAGCGACTTTCGTCCATTGATCCTTGTTGAGGACAACGAACACCGTCAGAAACGGCTTGCCCTCGCCGAGGACCATCACCTGCTCGAACAACGGATCGCGCACGATTGCCGCCTCCATATCCACGGGGGGTACTTTCTCGCCGTTGGACATGACGATGATTTCCTTCAGCCGCCCGGTGATGTAGATATGTCCGGTATCGTCGACGCGCGCGGTATCGCCGGTATTGAGCCAGCCGTCGGCCGTGAACATGGCCTTGGTCGCCTCTGGGTTGTTCCAGTAGCCGAGCATCACGTTCGGTCCCTTCACCAGCAATGCGTCCTTGTCGCCGATTTTGACCTGTACGCCTGGGATGGGCTTCCCGATGCTGGCCGGAATGTTGTCGTTGATTCGGTTGGTACTGACCACCGGGCTGGTCTCGGTCAGGCCGTAACCCTGGATGACTGGCAGGCCGAGTCCGATGAACAGCTGGGCAATTTCCGGCGACAGCGCCGCACCACCGCAGGTCGCCGCACGCAGGCGCCCGCCGAGCCGTGCCATGACTTTCGAAGCGACCAGTTTCTTGAGAACGGGCCACAGCAGGAAACCGGGTTTCCAGGGGCCGCGGCCCTGCTGATGCTGGAAGCGCGCCCAGCCCACGGCGACTGCCGCTTCGAAGAGCTTCCTGCGGCCCGCAGGTCCTTCAGCCAGCTTCTGCTTGATGGCACCGTAGACACGTTCGTAAATCCGCGGCACCGATATCAGCAACGTCGGCCGTATGGACTGCAGGTCCTCGCCGAGCTGCTGCACCGAACGCGCAAAAGCCGTCTGTGCGCCACACATGACGGTGCCGTAGTAGCCGCACGTGCGCTCCAGAGTATGTGAGAGCGGCAAGAACGACAGGAACAGGTCATCCTGGTAGATCTCCAGGCACTGTAGCGTCGCATGTGCGTTTTGCAGCATGTTGTTGTGCGAAAGCATCACGCCTTTCGGGCGCCCGGTTGTGCCTGACGTATAGATGATGCTGGCGAGTTTTTTGCCGTCGCTGTTAACGTGCTTAACGTCTCCGGCAGTCCTGGGTAGCCATTCATTCAGGCTTTTCAATCGCGGTTCCGGCGATGGGCCGGAAAGGGAATTCAGGCAAACAACGCGTTTGAGCCCGCTAAGCTGATCCTGCACTTCGGAAAACTGCTCCCACTGTTCCGGGTTCTCGAAGAGCAGCAGCTTCGCTCCGGAGTTCTGCACGATGTAGGCTATATTGTCGGGACGGTCGGAGGTGTACAGCGGCACTGTGACCAGGTCGAGCCCCATCGCTGCCTGATCGAAGACCACCCAGGGGACGCTGTTGCGCAGCACGATTGCCACCCGGTCTCCGGGTTGAAAGCCGTCGGCCTCGAATGCCGCCTGCCAGCGGGCCACCAGCTTTTCGACTTCGCCCCACGTGTAGTCCTTCCACGTGCCGCTAGTTTCGTCGAAGTTCCTGTAGGCAAGCGCGCCCTGCGACCGGCGCACGCGTTCCTGGAACATGCCATCCAGCGTCCTGGCAGTTTCGGGGGGAATGACGTCCATTTTCTGCGTCACGTTGGTTCTCCTCCAGCGTGGATCCGAGAGGGCACTAGTCCAGAAAAATATCGTTGAACAGCGGTGCACCTGGTGTCACCGCGTACTGTTCGAAGTCCGCGATGCCATGGCCGCGCAAAACCTCTTCATCGATAAAAAAGTTGCCTGTCGTCGAACGACTGTCGCGCGTGACGATTACATGTGCGGCGTCCGCCATGACTGCAGGCTTGCGGCTGGACGCCACCGCTTGCGGGAAAAAGGTCTCCACCGCTGCGGTGGCTATGGTGGTGCGTGGCCACAGCGAGTTGACGGCAATGCCATTCGCCGCGAACTCGGCTGCCATCCCCAAGGTACACATGCTCATCCCGTACTTGGCCATGGTGTAGGCGACGTGATCCTTGAACCACTTCGGGTTCAGGTTGAGCGGCGGCGAGAGCGTAAGGATGTGGGGGTTCCGGGACTTCATCAGGTGCGGTATGCACGCCTGCGAGCAAACAAACGTTCCGCGGGCATTGACCTGATGCATCAGATCGTAGCGCTTTGCCGGCGTAGTCAAGGTATTGCTGATGCTGATCGCGCTGGCGTTGTTGACGAGCACATCGATGCCACCAAATCGCCCGACCGTCTCCTTTACCGCAGCCGCAACCGAATTCTCGTCACGGATGTCGAGCTGCAGGGGCAACGCCCGGCCGCCCAGCTCCTCGACTTCCTTCGCAGTGGCGAAAATCGTGCCCTTGAGTTTCGGGTGAGGATCGGCGGTCTTTCCAGTCACCACGATATTGGCTCCGTCGCGCGCGAAGCGCAACGCAACCTCACGGCCGATGCCGCGGCTCGCACCGGTGATGAATATCGTTCTGTTCTTCAGGTTCGACATTTTCCATAACAGCGCTCACCGCTGACGATTCGAAGGAACCAGAAGGTGCATTCGCATACTGGAATGGTTGCGGACTTGATCCGAAAGACAGTGTCTGACCAAGTTAGCTTCCGGTCAAGAGCCGTCTGGAGCGCCGGAACCAATCCCCGGCAGCAGTCCCCGCGCAGTGTGCAAAATCGCCCTGCCCGACGAGGGGCCGTCGTCAAAGCGCGCCCCTTGCCCTGCCGGTACCGGATCTACCGTTGCTTTGGCCGACGCCAGGCGGCGTTGGCCGCGCCCGTGCAACGTCACACAGGCGATGCGGTCAACGCTTCTGGGCAGCGGTCAACTTCGTCGAGCTCTGGAGCGCCAATTCGAGCAGTTCCAGGCTCCGCTTGGCTGCGAACATGACCTGCCGCTGCATTCTCTCCGTAATGGCGTAGTGCTTGACAATTTCCAATGCGAATTTAGGGTGCTCGTCGTCGTAGTGGCTGTGCTCCCGGATCCACTTGTAGGTCTTGGGGTTCATGTCCACGCCCGGCCGGTCCCGATAGGACTCGAAACCCGTCGCGATTTTTCTCGCGAGAGCGCCTGCAACGCCTTCGATGGCAAAGCTCGTCGCGGCCACGGCTTCGGCAAGAGACCCCTTGGTGTTCACTCGCCAAACCCAGTCGGTAAGCGACTGCACGTCACGCAGTATCGGTGTATCGCCCTCGGCCAAGTTCAGCATTTGCTGGCGATCCAGGCCGAAACCCTCGCCCATCCATAGCCAATGCTCGGCGTGCGCCCTTTCGATCCGGATGTTTTCAATCAGAAACGTCCGCGAAAAGTCGTCCTCTACCTTGATCAGACCTTCGGCGAGAAACTTTGGGAAATCATAGATGAACGGGTAGATTTGAAGAATCCATCCCTGCATCTGTTCGACACTCAGGCGCGCCGATGCGACCGCCTGCGCCCATTGCCCGTTGACCAGATTATCCCAGTGGGGCGCGACGAACTCGTACAGCGAAGAAACCCACCGGGGGTGCGAAGCCATTTCCCGAACTGCCTTGTCGTTCATGTTCATGGTCTGCTCTTTCATAGTGTGGAGTTAAGAATTAAGTCCCGGACAATCGTCCGCGGCTGTGGAAAATGGTCTGGTTCTGTTCCGGTATGCATCGGAGGCGTTGCAGCGGGTAGCTTTGCGGGAAACGGACTGGGCGGAGATATCCAGTGGCCTTGTGCGAAGTCCACACCAATCTCGCGCAATACGCCAAGGACGATTTCTCCGTCCACGAATTCGCCGATTGTTTTCTTGCCCATGACATGTCCTACGTCGTTAATGGCCCGAACCATCGCAACGGCAACGGGGTCCTGCGCTATGTCCTTGACGAAACTGCCGTCGATCTTGATGAAATCCACGGGCAGATGCTTGAGGTAACCGAAGGAGGACATTCCGGCCCCGAAATCGTCCAACGAGAACAGGCAGCCAAGCGATTTCATTTCGCCGAAGAATCGCGCTGCCTTGTCAAAGTTGGCAATCGCGGCGGTTTCAGTGATCTCGAAACAGACACTCCGGGGAGGCATGACATTTTTCCGGAACTGTTCCCGGACGAATTCAAGGAAGCGTTCGTCTCCGATTGATGTGCCCGAAATATTGATTGCGTAGGTCCCGCAGTCCGGGCCCAGGGTGCTGATCGCTGCGAAGGCGTGTTGAACGACCCACTGGTCGATCATCGGCATGATGCTGTAGCGTTCGGCGGCAGGAATGAACGCCATCGGGGGAATGATCTTGCCGTGCTCGTCGACCATGCGCACAAGCAACTCGTGATGGCTCGCCTGAGGGTAGTGCCCCCCGATCGAAATGATCTCCTGAGAGTACAGGACGAAGCGTCCTTCCTCGAGCGCTCGTTGCAGCCGGGGCACCCACTCGAGCTCGCCCTTGCGCATGGAGACCTCACTGTCGTGCGGTCTATAGAATTGAACGCGATTGCGCCCCTTCTCCTTCGCCGTGTAGCACGCAGAGTCGGCAGCACTCAGGATGTCGGTAAGACTGAGCATCCCATCCGCTACCTGAACCACCCCAACGCTTGCGCCGATACTGAAAGCCCTGCCTTCGCTGACAAAGCGGAAGTCGGCTATGCATTGACGCAGCTTGTCGGCGATGCCAATAGCCTCCTGCATAGGACAGTTTTCAAGCAGAACACCGAACTCGTCGCCGCCCAGACGGGCGAGAGAATCGCCTTCCCGTACCTGTTCCTTCAGCAGTGCGCCCACCTGCCGCAACAACTGATCGCCTGCCGCGTGCCCGCAGGTATCGTTGACGATTTTGAACTGGTCGAGATCCAGATACATGACGCTGTGCTGGCGTCCCTGACTGGACGCGGTGTGTAACGCCAGCGCGAGGCGCTTTTCGAATTCGAGGCGGTTGACCAGATTGGTGAGTGGGTCGTGGCTGGCATGGTAGGCAAGCTTCACCGAGTATTCCTGCCCCAGTTTGAGTTCCTTGAGTTCGCGCTCCGCTCGGTCGACTTGACTGACCATGCGCTGCGTAAGAAAAATCCCGAATGGAATCAGAATTCCCGCGACCGTGAGGATCACGAGCAACAACGTGGACCGGATCCAGCGGGTGGCCTCGCCCAATGTGTTTGAAAACCGGTTCTGCCACGGCCTGAGTTCTTCGTTGATCTGGATAATGCGGTTCAATACCGTTTCGCGCCCGGGAAAGTCGATTCCGCCGTACACCTGGAGCGCATGGAGTTCTTGAGCTGCCGCGTCAAGTCTCTCCATGAATTCATCTCCGGTCTTCCAGATGTCGAGCACGTTCTTCATGTAACTCACACGGTGAAAACGCTTGTACAGGCTGATAACGCCGGAAATGTCGTCCGGGTGGGTTCCACCTTGGATGAAGCCGGCCCGCACCACGGCGTCATCCGGACGAGGCTGTTCGAGTTCAACCCGAGCCTTGCGGAATCCCATCGGCACCATGATCGCTTTCCGATAGCTGAGGAAATCCGATTCGGCGCCAGTCGCTGCAAAACGTATCAGGTGAAACACCGCTTCCTTCTGGTTCTTGGACCAAAGGCTTTCGCCTTCGACGTAGGCGCGACCCGCAGCAAGGATGTCCATGCTCACGATGGCAAGCCACACCAGCACCGCGACGATCATCAGGAACGGCGAAACGATGAGCAGCATGCGTTTGCTCATTGCCAACCACTGAATGACTTTCGCAATCGCGGTCATGCCGGCCTTGATATCAGCGTATGCCATCACCTTGTCCGTTCTGCGGGAGTTCTTGTGATAGGGGATACGAACTTGTATGAGCAACCTGCGTCCCCGTAACGTCTGGAGCAGGTTGCATGCCTGAAAACAGGAGAGGCGGCTCCGCAGCCAGAAAGCCAAGAAATTCAACAGCAAGAACTGGGGGTTTTTGAACGGACGTGTTGCCTTGGCCACGACAATCGCGCCAGACACCGGGGGCTCCGACAATAAGCGACACGAATTGGTCGGATATGTGGAAATCTCGACAACTGATGGCTGGCGAGACTGTTAGACCAAGTCTAATTACCAGATTTGACTAACTGGCGAGGTCGTCCTTTTTTCGACGCATGCAATGCTTTTTTGCGTCCTCGCCTACTGAAGCGTTCAAACGCCCTTGAAGACGGGTTTTCGCTTTTCCACGAACGCGGTCACGCCTTCCATCAGGTCCTCGGTACGCGCGCATCGCGAAAACGCGAAGAGTTCTTCTTCCATTTGCGTTTCGATGGACGTCGCAAGGGACTGGTTCATCAGCCGCTTGGCCTCGGCAAAGGCTTTCGTCGGGCCGCCGGAAAGGCGCTGCGCAACCTTCGCGGTTTCGTCGGCAAGTTTGTCACCGGCAACCACCCAGTTCACCAAACCGAGCGAGCGTGCCGTCTCGGCGTCGAAGCGGTCCGGCAGCAATACCAATTCCATCGCCTTCCGATAGCCGAGCAGCCGCGGCAGGAAATGGGTGCTGCCGCCGTCCGGGCTGGCACCTATATTGGCGTACGCAAGAGTGAACCTCGTGTCAGCCGCCGCGATAACCAGGTCTGCCGCACACATCAGGCTGAAGCCAGCGCCCGCAACAGCGCCGTGCACGCTGGCGAGTACCGGCTTGCCCATCCGCCGTAGCGCCAGGAAGGCGAAATGCATCTCCCTGCCCCAGTGCACGATCAATTCCGGTAGTTCCTGCAGATGGGCATGAAATACAGAAACATCGCCCCCGGCCATGAAAGCCGGGCCCTCACCGCGTACAACCACGGCCCGCACCACCGGATCGTTCTGCACCAACTCCACAATCGCCCGCAGTTGCTGCATCATCTCGCCGTCCATCGCGTTCAGTACCTGCGGACGGTTGAGCGAGATGGTAGCCACACCCCCCTCTATGGTCAGCTGGACAACCGTGCTCATGCCGCGGTCTTCCGCGAAACGACGCTGCCCATTTCGGCGACGTTCGCCGGTTCGCGAGCCGACTGCATGCGCCCCACGTCATGCGGGAAATCGTCGACCATGATGCAGGCGCGCCGCAGCGCGCTGAAACGCCGGAATTGCGCGGCTTCGTCTGCGCTGATGATGCCCTTTTCCAGCGCTGATGCCGCACGCGATTCCTCAGTGAACCCGGAAATCACAGCGGCCTTTGCCGCATTCCTGATTTTCGCTTCCACCGCCTCGCCGGCAGGTGCCGCTTGCATTGCCAGTTCAAGCCGGCCCACCGCGTCATCCTCGTGCTTATGCAGGAACATGTTCGCTGTCAGGCGGTCGCGCGCCTGTGAAGGCTCCAATAACAGCTTTGCCACCTGGTGGCCACGTTGATCGCTGGGTGGGCTAAAAACCTTGCCCCAGGGGAACACAAGGAACCGCATTTTCCACGCCGCGATGCGGTTGGGGAAATTCCCGAACACGCCGTAAAACGCTTCCTGGATGCGGTTGAGACAATCTTCCAACGCCCACTGCGCCAGCGGCAGATCGGCCGGCGGCCGGCCATCGTCCTCGAATCGTTTCAATACGGTGGACGCGATGTACAGCTGGCTGAGAATGTCGCCCAGCCGCCCGGACAACTTTTCCTTGCGTTTCAAATCGCCGCCGAGAAACAGCATAGCGACGTCGCCCGTGAGCGCGAAACCGGCGGCAAGCCGAGTCAGTTGCTGGATGTGGCGGCGCAATTCCGGAACACCAGGTACCGCAACCAGGCGCGCGCCAGTCAACCCCAGCCACAGCGCCCGCGCGGAGTTCGCAAGCACAAAGCGGACGTGATCCCAGAATGCATTGTCGAATTTCCTGCTTGCTTCCTCAGGATTTTGCGTGCGAGTCGCCGCGATTTCTTCGAGCACGTAGGGATGGCAGCGGATAGCTCCCTGACCGAAGATCATCATGCTGCGGGTGAGGATATTTGCGCCTTCGACCGTAATGCCGATCGGAATCTGCTGGTAGGCACGACCTAGATAGTTGTTGGGCCCGAGGCAGATGCCTTTGCCGCCGTGCACGTCCATCGCATCGTTGATGACTTGGCGGCCGCGCTCCGTGCAGTGGTACTTGACGATCGCGGATATGACAGACGGTTTCTCCCCAAGGTCCACCGCGCCGGCGGTCATTGTGCGTGCCGCATCGATGGCGTAGGTATTGCCGCCGATGCGCGCCAATGCCTCTTCGATTCCCTCGAATTTTCCGATGGGTATCTTGAATTGGCTGCGCACCCGGCTATAGGCGCCGGTGGTGCGCGCAGCCAACTTGGCGGCACCGGCACTCGAGGACGGCAGCGAAATTGAGCGCCCCGCCGCCAGACACTCCATCAACATGCGCCAGCCCTGACCGGCGTATTCCTTTCCACCGATCACCCAGTTCATGGGAATGAATACGTCCTTGCCCCAGTTCGGGCCATTCATGAATGAGGCATTGAGCGGCAGGTGGCGGCGGCCAATGTTTACCCCCGGATGACTGGTCGGAATCAATGCCAGGGTAATGCCAATGTCTGCCTCACCGCCCAGCAGATGGTCCGGATCGTGGAGTTTGAACGCCAGGCCGAGGATTGTCGCAACCGGGCCCAGTGTGATGTAGCGCTTCTCCCACGTAAGCCGAATGCCCAATACTTCCCTGCCTTCATGTATGCCCTTGCATACCACACCAAAGTCGGGAATCGAGCCGGCGTCGGAGCCAGCGTCCGGACCGGTGAGCGCGAAGCACGGTATCTCGAGACCCTTGGCCAGGCGCGGCAGATACAGGTTTTTCTGCTCTTCGGTGCCGTAGTGGAGCAGGAGTTCGGCTGGACCAAGCGAATTCGGCACCATAACCGAAACGCATGCCGTGGCATTGCGGGTCGCAAGCTTCTGCACCACCTGCGAATGCGCGTATGCGGAAAATCCAAGACCCCCGTACTGGCGCGGGATGATCATGCCCAGGAAACCCCTGTCCTTGATGAACTGCCAGACTTCCTGCGGCAGATCGTTCAGCTCATGGGTAATTTTCCAGTCGTCGCAGATGCGGCACAATTGTTCCACCGAACCGTCCAGGAAAGCCTGCTCGTCCGGAGTCAGGCGCGGTTTCGGAGTGCCGAATAACTTGCTCCAGTTCGGATTGCCGCTGAACAATTCGCCGTCCCACCAAACCGTTCCGGCATCGAGTGCCTCCTGCTCCGTTTGCGAAACCTGGGGCAGCGCCTTGCGGAACCAGCCGAGCAACGGATCGCTGATAAGCGCCTTGCGCAATGTCGGCACCGCGAGTACACCGGCTGTCACCAGAAACATCGTCCACAGCGACACTTTGGTTTGCGCATGCGCACCCGACCAGAGCGTCAAGGCGCCGAGGTAGCAACCCACACCGATCAGCCAGGCCGGCGCGGAAGTGCGCCAATACGCCAGGACCCAGAACACCACCAAGGCGGCGGCAAACCAAAAAAGTCCGTTCATTTTCGTGCTCCCAATGTCGCGAACCCATGAATAGGTCTCGGGTCGCAATCTGACCGTGAATGCTTCCGATCTTGCGCGGCTGAGTCAGAGCTTGTCAACGAGAACGTGCCGCAAGAAAAGCGCGTGGCCTCCCGCTGCGCTTTGTTTCAAGCGACGATGCGGGCTTCGTGGCGAGTAGCTCGTGTCCTGTTGCGCTATTCGCAGGATTGACACTAGAACTGGGTTTCCTCGAGCGCCAGAACGCTGGCCGCACCGTTCACGATTTCCTGCTTGCAGGGCTGCGCGAGAGGCAGGATGTGTTCCGCATAGAAACGCGCCGTGCCGATCTTGGCACGATAAAAATCGTAGTCCTCCGCGCCCTCGTCGAGGCGACGTTTGGCCAGCAACGCGGCGCGTGCCATCTGCCATCCACCGGCTACGACGCCGAAAAGTTTCAGAAACGGCACCGCCCCGGCAGCGGCGGCTCTCATATCGCGCGGAAATGTCGCCAGCAGCCAATCGGTTGCCTCAGTCAATGCTGCCACACCCTCCGAGTGCGAACGGCGGATGACCGCGATGCCCGCGTGGCTGACTTTCGCCAGTTCTGCGTCAAGGGCACGCATCTCCGCAATCATCAGCTTGATAGTCGCGCCTTTTTCGTAAGCGATCTTGCGGCCGATCAGGTCGTTCGCCTGGATTCCGGTGGTCCCCTCGTAAATCGTCGTGATGCGTGCGTCACGCAGGTATTGCGCCGCCCCGGTTTCCTCCACAAAACCCATGCCGCCGTGAACCTGCACGCCGATCGATGCAATCTCGACGCATTGCTCAGTGCACCAGCCCTTGACTACCGGGGTAAGAAGATCGAAGAGCGCCTGATTCCGTGAGCGCTCGGTCTTGTCGGGGTGCAGGAGCGCCTTGTCCAGATACGCCGAAGCAACGGTCGCGATCGCCCGCATTGCCTCGATCTGCGCTTTCATGCTCATCAACATGCGGCGCACGTCCGGGTGGTGGATGATGGTGACGCGATCACCGCCCTTGACACCGATCTCCCGACCCTGCACGCGAGTCCTGGCGTATTCAAGTGCGTGCTGGTAGGCGCGCTCTGCGATGGCCACACCTTCAATGCCGACCTCAAGCCGGGCGAAGTTCATCATGGTGAACATGAATTCCAAACCGCGGTTTTCTTCACCGACCAGATATCCGACCGCGCCATCCGCGTCGCCGTAAGCCATCACGCAGGTGGGGCTGCCGTGAATGCCAAGCTTGTGTTCGATGGACACGCATTTGACATCGTTGCGCTTGCCGAGGGTCCCGTCCCCGTTCACCAGAAACTTCGGCACCAGGAACAGCGAGATGCCTTTGACTCCTTCAGGCGCGTCCGGTGTTCTTGCCAGCACCATGTGGATGATGTTTTCCGCCATGTCGTGCTCGCCCCAGGTGATGAAGATCTTGGTGCCGTGGAGCCGGTAGTGGTCACCCTCGGGAATAGCGCGAGTGCGCACCGCCGCGAGATCGGAACCCGCCTGTGGTTCGGTGAGATTCATGGTTCCGGTCCATTTGCCCGACACTAGGTTCGGCAGATACAGCGTCTTCTGCTGGGCCAAACCGTGGCGCATCAACGCGGCAACCACGCCGGCGGTGAGCATCGGGCACAGGCAGAACGACATGTTTGACGAGTTCCACATTTCCGATGTCTGCGCCGAAATGATGTGTGGTAGTCCCTGCCCGCCGAATTGCGGGTCGCAGTTCAGTCCGGTCCAGCCACCTTCGGAGAATTGCCGGAACGCCTCCTTGAAGCCCGGTGCCGCGGTGACGACGTTGTTATCGAGCCTGGCGCCGGTCAGGTCACCGGCCCTGTTGAGCGGATCAAGCACTCCGGCTGCAAACTTGCCCGCTTCCTCGAGCACCGCGTCAACTAGATCCGGTGTGACCTCCTCGCATCCGGGTAGCGCCGAAATATCTTTGAGCCCGACCAGTTCGTTGATTACGAACTTCATCTCTCGGATCGGCGCTGCGTATGTGGACATGGCTTGCTCCCGAATCGTTAAAACGGAAAACCCAAAACCAAATGACTTGCCATAAAGACGGGCCTCTCCATCGCTTTTTCTCTATGCCCTCTGTCGCAGAAGATGTTTTTTGGTCTTTGATCAAAGCTGGGAAGTGAGTTCGGGCACGGCCTGGAACAAATCGGCGACCAGCCCGTAGTCGGCGACCTGGAAGATCGGCGCTTCGGCGTCCTTGTTGATCGCCACGATCACTTTGCTGTCCTTCATTCCGGCGAGGTGCTGGATCGCACCGGAGATACCGACCGCAATATAGAGCTCTGGCGCGACGATCTTCCCAGTCTGGCCGACCTGGTAATCGTTCGGCACAAAACCCGAATCTACTGCCGCGCGCGAGGCACCGACTGCAGCACCGAGTTTGTCCGCCAAGGTTTCCAGAATCTTGAAATTCTCGCCGCTACCCATGCCGCGGCCACCGGAAACGATGACGCGCGCGGCGGTCAATTCCGGCCGAGCCGACTTGGTGAGTTCCTGACCCACCAGGCGGGCAAAGCCGGTGTCGGCAACGGCAGGCAGGCTTTCGATTGCGGCCGTACCGCCGGTTGCGGCCGCGGCGTCGAAACCGGTCGAGCGCACAGTAATTACCTTGATCGCATCGCTGGACTGGATGGTCGCAAGCGCGTTACCCGCGTAAATCGGGCGCACGAACGTATCGGGCGATTCGACCTTGACGATATCGGAAACCTGCGCCACATCGAGCAATGCTGCTACGCGTGGCAACACGTTCTTGCCAAAACTGGTCGCTGGCGCCAGCACATGGGTGTAATTCCTGGCGATCGAAACGATCAGCGCTGCGAGGTTCTCTGCTAGCGGACACGCGTACTGGGCTGCGTCCGCGATCAAAACTTTTTTCACCCCGGGAATTCGTGTCGCGGACTGTGCAGCTTCCGCACAATTGTGTCCGGCGACCAGAATTTCGATATCGCCGCCGATTTTCTGCGCGGCAGCGATGGTATTGAGCACCGACGGTTTCAACTCGGCGTTGTCGTGCTCGGCTACGGCGAGAATACGCATCAAATCACCTTGGCTTCATTCTTGAGTTTCTGTACCAGCTCCGTCACGTTCTTCACGACCTGGCCGGCGCTGCGTTTCGGCGGCTCCTGCACCTTGAGCGTCTTCAGCCGCGGCGCGACGTCGACGCCGAGCGCGTCCGGCGTCAGGGTTTCGAATGGCTTCTTCTTGGCTTTCATGATGTTCGGCAGCGTCACATAACGCGGCTCGTTCAACCGAAGGTCGGTGGTCACCACCGCTGGCAGATTGACGGATAGCGTCTCCAGCCCGCCGTCCACTTCACGGGTTACTTCCAGGGCGTTGCCGCTTACCTTCACCTTCGAGGCGAAAGTGGCCTGCGACCAGTCGAGCAGCGCTGCCAGCATCTGGCCGGTCTGGTTGGAGTCGTCGTCGATCGCCTGCTTGCCCATAATGACCAGAGCGGGCTGTTCCCTGGCAACGACCGCCTTGAGGATCTTTGCCACGGCGAGCGGCTGCGTTTCGACAGCGGTATCCACCAGAATTGCGCGGTCGGCGCCGATTGCCAATGCGGTACGCAGCGTCTCCTGGCATTGGGTGGAGCCCACGGAGATCGCGATGATCTCGGTGGCAGTCCCCGCCTCCTTGAGCCGCACCGCTTCTTCCACCGCAATCTCGTCGAAGGGATTCATGGACATCTTCACATTGGCTGTTTCAACGCCGGTGCCGTCGGTCCTCACCCGCACTTTGACATTGAAGTCCACGACCCGCTTTACCGCGACCAGTACCTTCATTTCATGGACCTTTGCCTATTAGAAAAGGGGTGAGATTCTACCAGCAGCAAAGTCAATGACTTTCAGTGCAAGGGTATCAAGCAGTTTTCGCTTGTTCACGCAGAACGTTTTTCTGAATCTTGCCGGTAGAAGTCTTGGGCAGCGGACCGAAAACCACCTTGCGTGGACATTTGAAGCCCGCCAGCCGCTCTCGGCAAAAATCGATGATGTCTTGTTCCGTAACCGCCGCCTCGCCGCTCTTGAGGGTCACGAATGCGCACGGTGTCTCTCCCCATTTTTCATCTGGCCTGGCTACCACAGCTGCTTCCAGCACTTGCGGATGCCGATAAAGCACATCCTCCACTTCGATCGTGGAAATGTTCTCTCCGCCGGAAATGATGATGTCTTTGGACCGGTCCTTGATTCTCGCGTAGCCGTCCGGATACATCACTGCCAGATCTCCGGTGTGGAACCAGCCGCCGTCGAACGCCTCTTCAGTGGCCTTTGGATTCTTGAGATAGCCTTTCATGGTGATGTTGCCGCGAAAGAAGATTTCGCCCATGGTGATTCCGTCGCGTGATACGGGTTTCAGCGTCTTGGGATCGAGCACGTCCATTCCTTCCTGCAACACGTAACGCACGCCCTGCCGTCCGTTGAGCTCGGCACGCTGGTCCGGCGGCAGGTCGTCCCACTCCGGATGCTTGGCGCACACCGATGCCGGCCCGTACACCTCCGTCAATCCATAGACATGAGTGAGGTCCACACCCATGCGCTCCATGCCTTCGATGACCGCGGGCGGCGGCGCAGCGCCCGCCACCATGGCAGAAATCTTGTGATCGATTCCAGCACGTAGTCCGGCGGGCGCATTGATCAACATGTTGTGAACCACTGGCGCGCCACAGAAATGCGTGACTTTGTGACGCCGGATCAGGTCGAAAATCGGTGCCGCTTCGACTCGCCGCAGGCACACGCTGGTGCCGGCCAGCGCCGCCAATGTCCACGGAAAGCACCAGCCGTTGCAATGGAACATAGGCAGCGTCCACAGATATACCGGGAAATGCGGCATCGCCCAGGTGACGATATTGCTGATCGCATTGAGATAGGCCCCGCGATGATGCGTAACCACACCTTTGGGATTTCCGGTCGTGCCCGAGGTATACGACAGCGCGATTGCGTCCCACTCATCGTCCGGAAGCCTCCAGTCGAAATCCGGATCGCCTCCGCCGATGAAATTCTCATACTCGGCCTCGCCCAGCAGTTCGCCGCCCGCGCCCAAAGGATCGACGAGATCGACTACAACCGGCTTGTGCTCGATGTGGCGCAGTGCCTCTGCGATCGTGGTGGAATACTCGCAATCAGTGATCAGCACCTTGGCCTCGCCGTGAGTGAGCATGAACGCTATGGTCTCGGCATCCAGGCGCGTATTGAGCGTATTCAGAACCGCACCGGTCATCGGCACCCCGTAATGGGCCTCGAACATGGCCGGCACGTTAGGCGCCATGACGGCAACCGTGTCCCCGATGCCGATCCCTCGCCGGGTGAGCGCCGAGGCCAGTCGGCGGCAGCGCTGGTAGGTTTGCGCCCAAGTCAGCCGCCGCTCGCCGTGCACTACCGCGACGCGTCGCGGATAGACCTCCGCGGCCCGCGCCAAAAATGACAACGGTGACAGGGCAGCATGATTGGCCTGATTTCGATCCAGGCCGATTCGGTAGGAATTGATGCGCTTCAAAGCTGCTCCGGAGCCGACAAAATTCAGGGCGCCGAAATCTTGCAGCCGCATCCCACTGCGGTGTTCCGGCAGGGTCCAATAATAAGGGATTGCGTCGATTCCACGGGCGGGAGGCTACTGACAAAACCTCGAAAACCGTGGAAGATTGTTCGCAAAGAGCTTGACGCAAGTGAAGAAATTTATCCCGAGCGCTTGCCGGATCAGCTTTGAATGGTGATAAGATTATCGTCCCCGAAAGCATGCACCCGCCAAGGAAGCCTGTTTGAAGCCGACTACGCAGGTGATATTCGATGATGCCTGAGCGCGCCAACCGCACGTTCATTTGCAGCGTGCTGTTCCTGGATATCGCCGAATACTCGAAGAAGCCGGTGTCGGAGCAGATACAACTCAAGGATCAGTTCAACACACTGATTGCCGAGGCTATTCGCGACATAGCGTCGAACGATCGGATCATTCTGGATACCGGCGACGGGGTGGCGATCAATTTCCTCGGCGATCCTGAAGACGCACTGTTCGTGGCGATGAGCCTGCGCGAATCGTTTGCCCCCAGGCCCAACGAACCGCCCAAGCTTCCGGCCCGCATCGGTGTCAACCTCGGTCCGGTGCGGTTGGTACGTGATCTCAACGGGCAGCCCAATATCATCGGCGACGGTATTAACGTCGCTCAACGCGTCATGGGATTTGCGTTACCGGGGCAAATTCTCGTGACTCGCTCCTACTTTGAGATGGTGTCGCATATTTCCGAAGGTTACGCCAAGCTGTTCCGCAACGAAGGCTCGCGCACCGACAAACACGTTCGCGAGCACGACATCTACAGCGTGGGCTACACCAAGGCCGATGACAAAGCAATTCGTTCTCCGGCCGAGCGTGCTCGGGTTTCAACCACTGAGGGCATACGCCAGCAGGCCACGGCAACCATGGCGACAGGGACCGGCAATTTGCTGGCCGTGATCGATCCCTGGCTGAACAACAGGACCATTGCTTACGGGACCGCAACCCTGTCTGTGGGCGCGTTCGCGTTGGCAGTACTGCTCAACTTTCTCGGCCAGGGCGACGTGCCGGCGGCCCCAGTAAGGCACGAAGCTCAGACGGCGCCAAAGAAATCCCAAACCGCCGCCAAAGCCGAGGCGCCTTCCATTTTCGGGTTTCCAAGGGCCGCAGAGAAAAAACCGGCTGCCGGCGTGAAGACTGCCGCGACGGAAGAAGCCCGGGAGAAAAGAAATTCCGTGTTGGAGTCCTTGTCCGCAGATGAGGAACCGAAGGTCGCCGCACCGATCGGCACCGGGGTAGTCGTGCTCGCGATTGCGCCATGGGGAGAAGTTTACGTGGATGGCGACCGCGTCGGAGTAAGTCCGCCGGTAAACGAAGTGGAGGTCGCGCCTGGCAAACGCAGGATCGAGATCCGCAATGGGAGTTTTCCCGCTTACACCCAGGTAGTCGACGTGAAAGCGGACCAGAAAGTGCGCATCAAACATAAGTTCAACTAGAACAACATAAGACCATGCCCACTATCCGACTTACATTGGTAGTCATCCTGGCCATGAATCTTTCAGCCGGCTGCTCGACAGGTTCGTTCAGGGACATTTTCCTTCCCCGGACGGCGGGAAGCAGCTACCTCGAAGAAGGCATCCGCAACTACGAGGAGGGAAACTACCGGACCTCCAGCCGACGGCTCCAGTACGCGCTGGAAGAAGGCCTGACCCGTCCTGATCGCGTCAAGGCGCATAAGTACCTGGCGTTCATCGCATGCGTGTCAGGCCAGCAACTCACCTGCCGCGAGGAGTTCAGCATCGCAGTGGAGCTCGACCCGTCGTTCGAACTCGACGCCGCAGAATCCGGACACCCTATCTGGGGGCCGGTTTACAAGAGTGTGAAGGCAAAACAGAAGTGACGAACGTCGCCCGATGACTCCGAATAGCTCGATCGCCACGCTGGGCCGCTACGAAATTCTGGCCGAACTGGGTCAGGGTGCTATGGGTGTTGTCTACAAAGCGCGCGACCCGATGCTCGATCGCGTGGTTGCGATCAAGACTGTGAACCTGACCCTGCCCAAGGAAGAGCTGGCGGAGTACGAAGCACGCTTCTACCAGGAGGCCAAGGCTGCCGGCGGCCTGTCCCACCGCAACATCGTCACCATCTACGACATCGGCCGCAGCGAACGCATCGCCTATATGGCCATGGAGTTCCTCGAAGGCGATGAGCTGCGCAAACTGTTGCAGGCGCGGGATCCCATCCCCGTTTCCCAGGCACTGGAGATCGGCGCTCAGGTCGCCGAAGGCCTGCAGTATGCACACGAGCGCCAGATCATCCACCGTGATATCAAGCCGGCGAACATCATGGTATTGCACGACGGACTGGTGAAAATCACCGATTTCGGCATTGCTCGCATGCGCAATAACGAAGTGAAGACGATGACCGGCATGATATTGGGGTCCCCCAAATACATGTCGCCGGAACAGGTGTCGGGAAAGCGTGCGGATACCCGGTCCGACATCTTTTCCCTCGGGGTGGTGATCTACGAGATGCTCACCGGAACCTCGCCGTTCGTGGCTGACAATATCCATGGCGTGATGTATCAGACTATGAACTTCAATCCGCCGGCGCCAAAAACGCTCAATCCCGACCTGCCGGATGTGCTGAATTTCATCATCGCCAAAGCTCTGGCGAAGAATCTCGACGATCGCTATCAGAAATCCAACGATCTCGCCCACGATCTGCGCGAGGCCATGGCCACATTGACAGGCGTATCAACGCCGGAAGTGGTCACGGGTCCGACCGAGGGCGGGCCTTTCGTGCTGCCCGAATCGCCGCTGACCCGCCAGCAAGACAGGGCGGCGCGCATTCTCGGGCCGGCAAGCACAAATCCCGATCTACAGTCCGAAGAAGAGCAGTCGGACTCTTCATCGGGAAGCATGCAGCCGGCGCTGGGATTGTCCAAGGCATTCGATTCCTTTGATGCCACAATGCGCCTCGCGGCGCTGACAGGAATGGAAAAAGAACTGGACGAGTTTTCCGAAACGCAGAAAATCGCGCGGCTCAAAGCCCTTTCGAAGGCCAAGCGCGCGCCGGCGACATCCCCGCTCTCTGCCAGTTCGACCTGGCAGCAATCCGGCGGTCTGGTTCGATCGGTGGGTAGCGGTGGCGAGTCCGCTGGAGTCAACCTTAAGCTGGTTTGGATAAGCAGCGCGTTATTGACTCTCGCCGCTGCCGCGCTGTTTCTGTTGCGCTAAGGTAGTCACTCAATTACTTAGCCGGTCACCGAATTCTCGCCACCGCCTCCTCGACCCGCTGCACCGTCACTACTTCAAGTCCTTCGAGCGGCGTCCTCGGCGCATTTGCCTTGGGGATAATTGCTGTCCTGAATCCCAGCTTGGCGGCTTCCCGCAATCGTTCCTGGCCTCGCTGCACCGGCCGCACCTCGCCGGCGAGGCCGATCTCTCCGAACGCAACCAGTTTTTCCGGAAGCGGCTTGTTCCGCAGCGACGACACAATGGCCAGCAGCACCGCCAAATCGGCCGCCGGCTCGTCGATTTTCACACCTCCCACGGCATTGACAAATACGTCCTGGTCGAAAGCCGCAATCCCCGCGTGCCGGTGCAGCACGGCGAGCAGCATCGCGAGCCGGTTCTGCTCCAGTCCGACGCTAAGTCGCCTCGGGTTCGGCGCGTGCGCTTCGTCCACCAGCGCCTGCACCTCCACCAGCAGCGGCCGCGTGCCTTCCTGGGTCACCATCACACAGGAACCCGCCACCTGGGCGCCGTGTTGGGACAAGAATAGCGCCGAGGGGTTGGACACGCCGCGCAGGCCCCGATCGGTCATGGCGAAGACCCCGAGTTCGTTGACCGCGCCGAACCGGTTCTTGGTCGCGCGCACCAGCCGAAAAGCCGAATGCGTGTCGCCTTCGAAGTACAACACTGCATCCACGATGTGCTCGAGCACGCGCGGTCCAGCGAGCGCCCCTTCCTTGGTGACGTGCCCGACCAGCAACAGCGTGGCGCCGGAAGTCTTGGCATAGCGGGTCAGTTGCGCGGCACACTCGCGCACCTGGGCAACGCTGCCCGGCGCCGACTGCAGCGCTTCGGAGTAAATGGTCTGAATCGAGTCGATGACCGCCACATCCGGCTTCTGCGCCGCCAGCACCGACAACACTTTTTCCAGTTGGATTTCGGCCAGCAGATTGAGCGTCCCCGCACCGACTGCAAGGCGGTTGGCGCGCAACGCAATCTGCTGGGCCGACTCTTCGCCGCTGACGTACACCGCGTTGCAAGAGCCGCTCATAAGCGACAACGCCTGCAGCAGCAGCGTGGATTTGCCGATGCCCGGATCTCCACCCAGCAGCACCACCGCGCCGCGCACCAGGCCACCGCCCAGAACGCGGTCGAGTTCGCCGATTCCAGTTGGCCGGCGCGATTCCTCCTGCGCCTCGATCTCAGCAAGCTTTTGTAGCTTGCTCGACTGCGCCAGTGCTTGGTAGCGTGTCGACGTTTTTTCCGCGATGGTTTCCATCAGGGTGTTCCAGGCGCTGCAATGCGGACATTGCCCCTGCCATTTGAGCGTCTGGCCGCCGCATTCGCTGCAGCTGTATACGGTCTTCGCCTTGGCCACCGGCTCAGTCCCCCTCGCGATCCGCGACCGGCACACGCCGCGCCAGCGCACAGAGCAGCTCGTAACTTACCGTCCCGGCCGCTGCCGCCACTTCCTCCACCGGCAGTCCCGCTCCCCACAGCGTCGCGGGGCTGCCGATACCCGCCCGCGGAACGCCACTGAGGTCCACGCATAGCATGTCCATCGAAACCCGCCCGACCATCGGCACGCGCACACCGTCGACCAGCACCGGCGTGCCGTTGCTGGCATGACGTGGGTACCCGTCGGCATAGCCGCAGGCGACCACGCCGATGCGCATTTCGCGGTCGGAGGTGAACTGATTGCCGTAGCCCACGGTGTCTCCGCGCTTGAGGCTCTGAATGCCGATGATCTCGCTGGTAAGCGACATCGCCGGCCGGAGGCCGATCCGTGCCGCGGAGCGGTCCTCGAACGGACTGGCGCCGTAGAGCATGATGCCCGGACGCACCCAGTCTCCGCGTGCCTCCGGGAAGCTCAACAACGCCGCTGAATTGGCGAGCGAGCGCGCATATCCCGGGCGCGCCACATGACGCTCAAATTCGAGCATCTGCGACTTGATTCCGCTGACACCCTCGGCATACGAGAAGTGGGTCGTCAGGACCACTTCACCGACGCACGGCAACGCATGCAGTTGTTCCAGCACGCGGCCGGCGCGGACGGCGGGAAACCCGAGACGGTTCATACCGGTATTGAGTTTTACGAACACATCGAGCTTCCTGTCGCCTTGCAATTTCCCAAGCAGCGCAATCTGCTCGTCGTTGTGAATCATTACCGAGAACCCATGGTGGCGGATCACGGGTAGTTCGTCGGCACGGAAGAAACCTTCCAGCAACAGGATGCGCTGGCGATAACCGGAATCCCGCAGACGTATCGCGTCTTCGAGTTCCAAAAGCGCAAACGCATCGGCCTCCGCAAGCGCGCGTGCAACACGCAGCAAGCCGTGTCCATACGCATTGGCCTTGACCACCGCCATCACTTTGGCCGAGCCGGCTGAACGCCGGGCGATGGCGAAGTTGCTCCGCAACGCGGCGAGATCGAAGGAGGCCTGGATCGGGCGGGCCATGGAATTTGTTGTTGTGGGGCGGGAAAAAGAACCGGACTGCCGTTATTCTATGCGCTTCGACGCCGCGATCGAATAAATCGAGCCGGCATCAGCTTCACGGAATCGCACTACCTTCTATGGTATAAAGCCGCCGGCCTGCCATTACCGGTTACGCTCCGACAGAACCCCGAAAACGCGCACTCTGCCTCCCCGACCTCATGAATCGCGGGTTCTACACTATTCTGGCCGCCCAGTTTTTCTCTGCGCTTGCGGACAACGCGCTGTTGTTCGCCGCGATCGCGCTGCTTTCGACACTTCATGCGCCCGCCTGGCACACTCCGCTGCTGCAACAGTTTTTCGTGGTTGCCTATATCGTGCTGGCACCCTTCGTCGGGCCTTTCGCAGATGCGCTCCCGAAAGGCCGTGTCATGTTTGTTGCCAATGCTGTAAAGCTTGCCGGCTGCGTGGCCATGCTGCTGGGTATGCAGCCGCTGTTCGCCTACGGCATCGTGGGCGTCGGTGCGGCGATGTACTCGCCGGCAAAATACGGCATCCTCACAGAGTACCTGCCGCATCAGAAGCTGGTGTTTGCCAACGGCTGGATGGAGGGCTTGACCGTTGCAGCCATCATTCTCGGCGCAATCCTCGGCGGCCTCATGCTTGGCCCGGAGTTCGCCAAATATATGCTCGAGCACGGAGAGTTCCCGGGCGTGGATCTGTGGATAGACACCGTGCCCGAGGTCGCCATCGTTTGCATTCTGACGTTCTATTTCGTGGCGGCGATCATCAATCTCTACATACCCAAGGTTGCGATCGATCACCGGTTGCCCAGACGCAACCCGTTGTTCATCCTGCAGGACTTCTGGCACAGCCTCAGACTTTTGTGGCGCGATCCGCTGGGCCAGGTGTCGCTTGCGGTGACGACGCTGTTCTGGGGCGCAGGGGCCACATTGCGCCTGATGGTGCTCAGCTGGGCCGCGCTGACCTTGAATTTCGACCTCGAGAGAGCCACGCAGCTTACCGCGGTCGTCGCCGTCGGCATCGCTCTCGGGTCGATACTCGCTGCCAAATACGTCAAGCTGCCACGGGCGGTGCGGGTGCTGCCGGTGGGGATCGCAATGGGTTTGGTGGTGGTCTCGATGATATTCGTCACCGACTGGCGGGTGGCGATCGGTTTATTGGTGTTGGTCGGCGCGATGGGCGGTTATTTCGTCGTTCCGATGAACGCGCTGTTGCAACACCGCGGGCACCTGTTGATGGGTGCGGGACACTCGATCGCGGTGCAGAATTTCAATGAGAATCTGTCGATCCTGGTGTTGCTCGGCGCCTATGCCCTGATGATCAAAGCGGAACTGTCGATGAACTCGATCATCGTGGCGTTCGGCGTGTTTATCGCGGTAACCATGGCATGGATAACAGTCATGCACTGGCACGATCAGGACCAGGGGTAAGGGGTGGAGGATGGGTTGGCTCCGGGCGGCTGGTTCCTTCCCTGAAGTTAAAGCACGACCGGCCGGTCGGGCAATTCGTTAGGTCCGGGGGCCTGCCCGGGAAAATAGGTTTCAAGGTAACGCGAAACGCGCGCAATACCGGCGAACACGCCCACGTCGAAGCGGCCTTTTCGAAACGCTGCTTCCATTTCGCGGCAGACCTCTTCCCAGGCGTGGCTGCCGACTCTTTCGTTAATGCCGCGGTCGGCGACGATCTCCACGTCACGATCGGCGAGCAACAGGTAAATCAGCACGCCGTTATTGTGCTCGGTATCCCAGACTCGCAACGCCGCAAACACTTCGATGGCACGCTCACGCGCCGATTCGCCGCGCAGCAGGGCATGCAGATCGAGCGCGTTTTCCACGGCGAAACGGATTTGCCCGGAATGGCGTGACTCCGCCTCTGCAATGACACGTTCGATTTGCCGCAGTGTTCCACGCGGCAACACCTGGCTAGCCCGCCACTGCGGCATCGTCAGGTGACGCAACAGGCGCGCAAGCTTCATTTACCAGCGCCCCGAAGCACCACCGCCCCCAAACCCGCCGCCACCCCCACTGAATCCACCACCGCCGAAACCACCACTGCCGAAGCCGCCACTTCCCGTCCCGCCGCCCCATCCCCCGCGATGGCCGCCGCCGGCCAGCGTAAATATGAAGCCGACAATGCCCACCAGCATCGCGATCATCACCGGGGCGACGATCAGCCACGCGAGCAAGCCGGTACCGAGTCCGACGATTGCCGCGGCAGGCAACCGTCCGAAAAGCGCTCGCAACAAGCCGCCGACCGCGATCACGATCACCATGAACAGAACGAAATAGGTCTCGATCGAGCGCGGATCGTTGCCACGGCCGGTCTCCTGCTGCGGAGCAGGTAGCGGCTCGCCGTCGATGACCCGCATGAGGCGATCCAGTCCTGAACGCAGGCCGCCATAAAAGTCACCCCTGCGAAACCCTGGGATGAATTCTTCCTCGATCAGACGTTTTGCGACGGCATCCGATACCGCACCTTCCAACCCATAACCGACTTCGATGCGCATTGCCTGGTCGCTTCTGGCGATGACCAGGACGATGCCGTCGTCCACGCCCTTGCGGCCGATCTTCCAGGCCTCTGCCACACGGATGGCGAAAGATTCGATCGGCTCCGGGAAAGTCGATCCGGTGATAAGTACCACGATCTGGCTACCCTTGCGTTTCTCGAATCCTTCCAGGCTCGCTTCCAATTCGCGCTTCTGTTCGACGGTCAGCGTGCCGTTAAGGTCCACGACGCGCCCTGTCAAAGGGGGAATCGGCGCATCCTCCGCCGCTATACCAAAGGCGAACAGCAGCGCGAACGCCGCAGCGGCGCGCATGAGCAGCATCATGGCCTTACTTGTTCTGTGCCGGCTCGGGCTTGGAAAAATCGACGCTCGGGGGTTTGGCGATCGCCGCTTCGTTTTCGACCGTGAATGTAGGCTTGACCTTGTGGCCGAACAGCATCGCCGTCAGGTTGGTGGGGAAGGAACGCACGGTGACGTTATAGTCCTGCACCCCGCGAATGTAACGCTGGCGCGCCACCGCAATACGGTTCTCGGTACCTTCAAGTTGCGCCTGCAGGTCGCGGAAAAGGGCATCGGATTTCAGTTGCGGATAGTTTTCGACAACCAACAAGAGCCGCGACAGCGCCGAAGTCATCTCACCTTGCGCGGCGATGAACTTGGAGAAAGCTTCCGGATCGTTGACCAGTTCCGGCGTAGCCTGAATGCTGCCAACACGCGCCCGGGCATTGGTCACGCCCAGCAGCACGTCCTTCTCCTGGGCGGCGAAACCCTTCACTGTATTCACCAGATTCGGCACCAGATCGGCGCGGCGCTGGTACTGATTGACAACTTCCGCCCACGCCGCCTTGACCTGCTCGTCCCGGGTCTGCAGCGTGTTGTAGCCGCAGCTGGCGAGGCCGAACGAAATGACCAGCACGAACAGCGGGGCAAAGATGCGTTTCATTGAATTCTCCCGGTTAGAGACAAGCGATCAATTGGGGGTGCTGGCGCCATGTTTCAACGCTTTCATAGTGTCCACCGCGAGGCATAGGTCTTCCCAAGCCTTGGCCTTGTCGGTGAGGTTGCGCAGCAGGTAGGCCGGATGGTACGTGACAATCAAAGGCGTGCCGCGATAGGCGTGCGTGCGGCCACGCAGGCTTGCGATTGTTGCTTCGGCCCCCAGCAGGTTCTGCGCCGACACCTTTCCAAGCGCGATAATCAGCCTCGGCTGAATAAGCCCGATCTGACGCGCGAGGTAGGGCTCGCAAGCGTCGGCCTCGGCGGGTTCGGGGTTGCGATTGCCCGGCGGCCGGCACTTCACAATATTGGCAATGTAGACGTTTTCGCCGCGCTTCAATCCGATCGCGGCAAGCATGTTGTCCAGCAGACGGCCGGCTTGGCCGACGAACGGCTCCCCGCGCGCATCCTCTTCGGCACCGGGGCCCTCGCCGACGAACAGCCATTCGGCATGCTCGTCGCCTACCCCGAACACTGCCTGGTGCCGCTGCTTGTGCAGAACGCACGAGGTGCAGGAGGCCACCGTCGACCTGAGTTGTTGCCAGTTCATCGACCCGATCTGCCCGCCGCAGTTGTCCGCGGGAAGCGCCTTCGCCCTTGGCAGCGAGGACAAATCCTGGGTCACCGCGAATTGAACTGAGTCCGCCTCAGGTGCAGTAACCGCTGCGCGTCTGCGCACCCATAAGGGCGTGAGCCCGAGTTCGGTGAGGACCAGCGCGCGGCGGCTCACAACATCAGGCCCATGAGGATGGCATCCTCGCGCCCGCCGGCACCCGGGTAATAGCCGCGGCGAACGCAGATGTCACGGAAACCTGATTCCGCGTACAGCCGCCGCGCCGACGTATTGGAAGGCCGCACTTCCAGGAAGATCTGCAGTGCGTTGCTGTCGCGGCAAATGCGCACGAAATGCTCCAGCAGCGAGCGGCCCAATCCGCGTCCTTGCCACTCCGCCGCGACGCTAAGATTGAGCAGATGCGCCTCCCTGACGCCGATCATCAGCACTCCGTAGCCGACCACAACTCCACCACAATCGATCACCCAGCAGCTGTAGCCGACTCGCATTGAGTCGTCGAAATTTCCGCGCGTCCACGGATGCGCATAAATCACCGGTTCGATCTCCATGATCCGATCGAGATCTGCGGCACGCATCGAACGCAGTTTGGGCAGGCTGTCGAGCTGGGCACTCATCGTTGTTCGTGCATTTTACGGGCGACCTTGTCGCGCACATAGAGCGGCAGCGCCTGCTCCGCCGGAACGCCGTGGCCGGCTGCAAATACCGGCAGGGCCAGTTGCGCGATGTGCCGTGCATGAGGAAAGGCCCGCGATTGTACGCTGGCGAGTTGGCCGCGATAGCGCGTCGCCAGGGCATCACCGTACACTTCGAAAGCGCTTCCGCAACCCACCCAGTTCGCGCCTTCCAGTGCCGGCGCCGCGTCGGTCTTGCATACGTTGGGCATCACCGTTTCGCTCCACCCGGCGCCATTGCGCTGGTAGGCCGCGTGGTAAATCTCGCCCATGCGCGCGTCGAGACAGGTCACGACCCTCGGTGCGCCGGCGGCCTCCGCCAGCGCCAGCAACGTTCCAACCGGCACAACCGGAACGCCGGTGCCGAACGCCAACCCTTGCGCGACCCCGCAGGCTATGCGCAGTCCGGTGAACGAACCTGGTCCGGCGCCGAATGCAATGCCGTGGAGGTGCGCCAGCTCCAGACTTGATGCGGCCAACAGCGCGTCAATCATTGCCAGAATCAGTTCGGAGTGCCTCTGACCGGCGAGGACTTCGCGGAACGTTAGTTTTCCGTCGAGCAGCAGCGCGACCGAGCAGTGTTCCGTCGAAGTGTCGAGGGCAAGGATGTTCAAAGAGTTCTATCGGCAAATGCCAAAGCAAAATCAGCGAGCCACGCGGATTCTAGCTGAACCGAATCGCGGTAAGTTAGTTGTTATAATCGGAGCCTGTCAGCTGCGGCGGGCTCACGACCGTTTTGGGCGGAGGGCGGCGACCGCGCCGTCAAAAACAAGACCCATCCGGAGGACCAACAATGAATCGCTTCCTGCGCAGCGGCGGCGCAACTTCCGCACTTTTCGCACTCGCGCTTGTTTGTAGTCCGTTCGCCTCGGCGCAAGCTCCGCTCCGAATCGGCGTCATCACCTTCCTTTCCGGACCCGCTGCCGGCCCCTTCGGAGTTCCGGCCAAGAATGCCTCGGACCTCGTGACCGACGCGCTCAATAGGGGTGGGCAGATTCCGGGCTTTGAAAAGAAAGGCTTCGGCGGACGTCCCATCGAAGTGGTGTACGTCGATGAAGCCGGCGGCCCGACCAAGGTCGTCACCGAATACCGCAACCTGGTCGAGCGCCAGAACGTGGACCTGGTGATCGGCGTGATCTCCTCCGGCGACTGCCTGGCGGTGGCCCCTGTGGCCGAGGAGATGAAGAAACTCACAATCCTGTTCGACTGCGCCACCAACCGCATCTTCGAGGAGGGCAGCTACAAGTACGTGTTCCGCACCACCACGATGGCCACTCAGGAAAATGTGGCGGCAGCGCGCTACATCGCGGAGAACTATCCCGACCTCAAGACGTTCTCCGGCATCAACCCGAATTACGCCTGGGGCCAGGACGCCTGGTCAGATTTCACCGAGGCAATGAAGATAATCAAGCCGCAAGCGCAGATCGGCACCATCGTCTGGCCCAAGCTAGGCGCGGGTCAGTACGGCACCGAGATCTCCGCGGTACTGGGCAGCGGCGGCGAGATCGTGCACAACGGGCTGTGGGGCGGCGACCTCGAGGCCTACATACTGCAGGCTGCGCCGCGCGGCCTGCTGGCAAAGATGCCCAATATCATTATGACCGGCGAGACGGTGATCGACCGCATGGGTGCGCAACTTGCCGATGGCACCATCCTCGGCGCGCGCGGCCCGAACGGCCCGTTCGCCCCGTCCACCACGCTCAACAAGTGGTTCCAGAAAGCGTTCAAGGAGCGTTTCGGTGTCGCTCCAGTCTATGCTTCGTATCACATGACGACTGCGTTCCTGGGCGCCAAGGCCGCATATGAAAAAGCTCAAGCCGCAAACAAGGTGCAGGACCCTTCCATCGATCAAATCATCGGAGCTTTCGAATACCTGAAGTTCGAATCGGTCGCCGGCACGGTGGACATGTCGCTCGGCAAGGGGCATCAGGCGGTGCAGCACGTGCCCTACGGGACAGTAAAGAAGGTCGACGGCAAGATCACGCTTACCAACATCAAATACTACCCCCCGGAGCAGATCAGCCCGCCGGACGGAATGAAGAGCATCGACTGGATCCGCTCCGGTTTCAAACGTTAGAAGCGAATGAAAGAATTCAACATCGCGCTTATCCCGGGTGACGGCATAGGCAAGGAAGTCGTCCCCGAAGGCACACGCGTTCTCGACGCCGCAGCGAAAGCGCATGGCGGACTCAGGTTCAGCTACCGCAGCTTTCCGTGGAGTTGCGAGTACTACCAGAAGCATGGGCGCATGATGCCCGCGGATGCGTTGGACCAGTTGCGTCCCTTCGATTCCATTTTTCTCGGTGCCGTCGGGTTTCCGGGCGTGCCGGACCATGTCTCGCTGTGGGAACTGCTCGCGCCGATACGCCGCGGCTTCCAGCAGTACGCCTGTGTGCGGCCGGTAAAGTTGCTGCCGGGAGTGAAAACGCCACTTGCCGACCGCGGCCCGCAGGACATCGACTTCGTGGTGGTACGCGAAAACAACGAGGGCGAGTACTCGAACATGGGCGGCCGCATCTATTCCGGTACTCCCCACGAAGTAGTCAGCCAGATCAACATCTTTACGCGCATGGGCACCGAACGCATCATCCGCTATGCGTTCGAGCTCGCACGCAGGATCGGCAAGAAGAAAGTCACCTCGGCGACCAAATCCAATGGCATCAATTTCAGCATGCCGTTCTGGGACGAGGTGTTCTGGCAAATTGCCAAAGGCTACCCGGAGATCGAAAGCGAGCAGATGCACATCGACGCACTGTCCGCGCGCTTCGTCACACATCCGCAGCGTTTCGGCGTGGTGGTAGGTAGCAATCTGTTCGGCGACATTCTCACTGACCTCGGAGCGGCCATTGCGGGCAGCATCGGCATAGCGGCTTCCGGCAATATCAATCCGGAAAGGCAGTACCCTTCCATGTTCGAACCCGTGCACGGCTCGGCGCCGGATATCGCTGGCAAGGGCATTGCCAACCCGCTCGGGCAGATCTGGAGCGGAGCGATGATGCTGGAGCATTTGGGCCACGCGGAACTCGCTGATCGAATCGTGTCCGCCATATCCACGGTGATGCAGTCCGGGCTGCGCACGCCGGACCTCGGCGGCAACGCCAATACCAGGCAGGTCACCGACGCGGTGGTCGCCGGCATTTTCAAAGCGGGTTGAAACGGTTCGGATTCGAATCGGCAGCCTGCGAACACGTTGGCACGGATATTCAGGAGAGCAACCATGAGCAAGAAACCCGATAGGACGGCCGCGCCCGGTCGTCGCAAGCTGATCAAGCAGGCTGCCTCGCTGACTGTTGCTGCTGTTACGGCTCAGCTCGGCTTCCCGGCAATCCTGCGCGCGCAATCTGACACGATCCGCATCGGACACATCACGCCGCGCACCGGTTTTCTTGGCCAGGTGGGCGAGTACGGCTACAAGGGCGCCATGCTGGCGGTCGAGGAAGCCAACGCAGCGGGCGGCGTACTCGGGCGCAAAATCGAGATGATCGCCGAAGACAGCGTCAATCCCGCCACCGCGGTAACCAAGGCAAACAAGCTGGTCGAGCGCGACCAGGTGATCTGTCTGATCGGGGAGATCAGTTCGGCTTCGGGGCTCGCGATCGGAGAGCAGGCGCAGCGCTACAAGATCCCGTTCTTCAACACCGGCTGCAATTCCGACGCGCTGCGCGGCACCAACTGCAAGCGCTACACGTTCCACATAGAAGGCAGCAATACCATGTACACCAAGACCATCGGCACGTGGCAGCTGCAGAAGAAGCTGATTAAAGGCGCGCGCTGGGCTTTTCTAACCGCCGACTACGCGTTCGGGCACGATCTCTACAAAGTTTCCTCGCGCTTCCTTGAGCAGAACGGCGGCATCATCCTCAACAACGATTTCGTTCCGACCAACACCGCGGACTACAGCGCCTACATTCTCAAGATCCGCCAGCTCAAACCTGATTTCATCTACCTCAATCTCGCCGGCGTGGACCAGACCACGTTCCTCAAGCAATACAAGGAATACGGCCTTCCCTATCAGCTTGCCGGCGGTGTGATGGACACTGCACCATTCTGGGCTACCGGCCTGGACGCACTGTCGGGTCACTGGCAGAGCTTGTGGTATCACGGCCTGAACATTCCCTCCGCCCGGGCCTTTACCGAACGTTTCGTGAAGAAGTATGGACAACCTCCGGAGAATCAAGCCTGGGGCGACTACGTAGGTGTTCGCATCGTTCTGCAGACCGTCGCGGAAACCAAGGGCACCGACGCTTCCAAGATAGTCCAGCACCTGGAGAAGGGCGCGGAGTTCGATCTGCTCAAGGCGCGCAAGGGCAAGTTCCGCGACTGGGACCATCAGTTGTTGCAGGAAATGTATGTGGTCAACGTGAAGGACAAATCGAAGTCGAAGGATCAGTGGGACATCTTCGACATCGTCGAGACGGTGCCGGGCCCCAAGGAGTCACTGGAGCTGATCCAACCCACCCAGCAGGAAAACCCCTGCAGCCTGCCGGCGGCATGAGTCCGGGCTGAGTTCGTTTCAGTCGTGCTGCTGCTCGAGCAGATCGCCAACGGCCTGCTGGTCGGGTCGTACTATATCGTCCTGTCGCTGGGACTTTCGCTGATCTTCAGTCTCGGCGGCGTGGTCAACCTCGCCCACGGTGCGTTCTACGCCGTAGGCGCCTATCTCGCCTACGAAATCCAAAGGCGGCTGGGCTTTTTCGGTGCGATGGGACTCTCCCCGGTTGGGGTGGCTCTGATCGGTATCCTGATCGAGCGTATCGCCTTGCGGCGCCTCTACAACAAGGATCCGATGCTGGGCCTGTTGTTCACCTTCGGACTAGCGCTGACCGCCGAGCAGAGCCTGCGCATGATCTGGGGTACCACCGGCCTGCCATTCTCGTTGCCGGAACAGCTACGCGGCCAGCTGATTCTCGGCGATTTTATCTATTCCTATTACCGCCTGTTCGTGCTCGCGGTGGCGATAACGGCAGTGACCGGCTGTTGGCTGCTGCTCAACAAGACCGCGTTCGGAATGGTGGTGCGCGCAGGGGTTCGTGATCCTGAAATGGTGCGCGCGCTCGGCATCTCGCTGCGGCCGATCCTGACCGCGGTGTTCGCGCTGGGGGTAGCGCTCGCAGGTCTGGCGGGTGTGCTTTCGGCACCGCTCGCAGGCGTGCAACCGGCAATGGGAACCGAGATCCTCACCGCGACTTTCGTGGTGGTCGTGATTGGGGGATTGGGCAGTTTCTGGGGAGTCGTGGTCGCCGGCCTCCTCGTCGGTGCCGTGCGCGGGATCACTGTGTACTACTACCCGCCCGCGGCAGAGGCCTCGATGTACCTGCTGATGGTGCTTATCCTGCTCTTCCGCCCGCGCGGACTAATGGGCGAGAAGTTCGAGAAGTTCGAGTGAAGCCACGCAACTCTCTCAGACATCCGCTTTTCGTCGGCGCACTGGCGTTGCTGGCGCTGCCGCATGTGGTCACCGCTACCGGCTTTACCTGGGGCATTGCCACCGAGATTGCCATCTTTGCACTGGTTGGCCTGGGCTATAACTTGTTGCTCGGGTACACAGGCTTGCTGTCCTTCGGTCACGGAATGTTCTTCGGACTGGCCGCTTACGCCACTGCGCTTTCGCAAATGCATTGGTTCAAGGGCAGCCTGTGGCTGCCGCTCGGCTTCGCGGTGCTGTTCTCCGCCGCCTTCGGCCTGGTGGTCGGCTTCTTGGTATTGCGCCGGCGCGGCGTGTACTTTTCCCTGCTCACGCTCGCGTTCACCGCGCTGACTTTCTACATCGTCTACCGGTGGACCTCGTTCACCGGCGGCGAAAACGGCCTTTCCGGGATTCAACGTGTGCCGTTTCTCGGACTCGACCTCGATAACCAGGTGGTTTTCTATCACGTGATTGCGGTCACCGTATTTGTCGTTGCCTGGATCATGTGGCGGGTGGTGCATTCGCCGCTTGGCTCGGTGCTCGCGGCGATCCGCGAGAACGAGAACCGGGCCCGCTTCATCGGGTATCCGGTGCTGCGCTACAAGCTTGCGGCCTTTGTCATCTCCGCCACGGTCACCGGCCTGGGCGGCAGCCTGATGGCCTTCCTCAAGCTTTTCGTTTCCGCAGATACGGTGCACGTCAATTTCTCCGGCGAAATCCTCGCCATCACCATTTTCGGCGGCGTCGGCAGCTTTCTGGGGCCGACCCTCGGCGCGTTTTTCTACATCATGTTCCGCGAGGTGCTGACCGGCTACACCTCGGCATGGCAGTTCTGGTTCGGCCTTCTTTTCATGGCTTTCATCCTGTTTTCGCCTTCGGGACTGGTCGGCGTCGGCGCACGTCTGCTTGCGCCTCTGCGCAAAAAGCAGGAAATCGCCGGCGCGATGGCCGCGCGCGTAACCCCTCAACCAGGCCAGGACATCCCTGCTTTTCTGCGCGGGCATTCTCCGCTTTCAGGCGCGATTCTGAACTGCGCCGGCGTAGTCAAGCATTTCGGCGGGTTCACTGCGATCGCGGGGGTGGATCTGACGCTCGCTGACCGCAAGCTGCATGCACTCATCGGACCCAACGGCGCCGGCAAGACGACCCTGTTCAATACCATCTCCGGTATGTTCGCTCCAGATGCCGGAGGTATCGTGCTGGACACGACTCCGATTACCGGCCTTCCCGCAGAACAAGTGGTGAAGCGGGGCTTGGCGCGTTCTTTCCAGATCACCAGCCTGTTCCCGGCGCTGTCCGTTTGGGAGAACTTGCGGTTGGCGGTACAAGCGCGCGATGCGCGGCGCTTCAACGCCTGGACGCGCAGTAGCGCCCTGCCGCAAGTAACCGCAGAAACGCGGGAACTTGTGAAATTTCTCGGGCTCGAGAACACCGAACACGCACTCATCTCCAGCCTTTCCTACGGTGGACAAAGGTTGGTGGAGATCGGCATGGCGCTGGCGGCAAAGCCACGTGTCCTGCTGCTGGACGAACCGCTCGCTGGTCTGGCCGCGGCGGAACGGGAGCGCATCGGCCTGTTGATACGCCGGTTGACCGGGGAGATGGCAGTGCTACTGGTCGAGCACGACATCGACCGCGTCTTCGGCATGGCCGACATCGTCACCGTGATGAACGAAGGCCGGGTGCTGGTGGAGGGCAACGCGGAAACTGTGCGCGCGCATCCAGAAGTTCAGCGCGTCTACATCGGAACCGGTCATGCGCACCTTGCCTCCCAACGGACGCAGTCGGATCCGTCCACGCAGGAAGTCCTGCTGCAACTGGACAGGATCAATTCCTTTTACGGCAAGAGCCATATCCTTCACGATGTCAGCCTCATGGTGCACACGCATGAGGTCATCGGCTTGCTGGGACGCAACGGGGCCGGGAAGTCGTCGACCTTCAAGAGCATACTCGGCATCGTTCAGCCCGCTTCCGGCCAAGTTACTTTCAACGGCCAAGTGATCAGCGGCAGCACGCCGGAACGGATCGCACGTTTGGGCATTGGCCTGGTGCCGCAGGGACGAAGGCTGTTCTCAGGTCTGACCGTGGAGGAGAATCTGCGTCTCGGCGCGCTCGCCCGCCAAGCGGGCGACGGCGTCAAATGGGATCGCGACAGGGTTTACGGTTGTTTCCCCAGAATCCGCGAGAAGCTCCACGTCAAAGCCGACCTGCTCTCCGGAGGCGAACAGCAGATGGTCGCGATTGCCCGTGCCCTCTCCGGCAACGTAAAGCTGCTGCTGATGGATGAGCCCTTCGAAGGTCTGTCGCCGGCAATGGTCGAAGAAGTCTTCAAGTCAATCGAACAACTCAGGCAGGAAGTTGCGATCCTGATAATCGAGCATCACCTGGACCTGGTGCTATCGCTGGCCGACCGCGCCTACGTCCTCGACCGCGGGCACGTGTCGCACCAGGGGCCGGCGCAGCCGCTGCTTACCGATCTTGAATTTCGCAAGCAGGTCCTGTGGCTCTAGTCTTGTTTAATCTCAGCGCAAACATTTTATGGAGTAATTGATGGAAATTTCAGCAAGGGGACAGCGAGTCCTGATCACAGCCGGTGCGGCCGGAATCGGCCGGGCGATGACAGAGGTGTTTCACAGGGCCGGCGCGCGCGTGCATATCTGCGACGTGGTACAGGCTTCGCTCGACGATACTGCGAAAACGTTTCCCGGGATCCACGCCACGCTTGCGGACGTGTCCAGCCTCAAGGACGTGGACCGGCTGTTTGCCGAGGTGAAAAAACGTCTTGGCGGGCTCGACTGCCTCATCAACAACGCCGGCATCGCCGGGCCGACGGGGAAGGTCGAGGACATCGCGGTCGATGAATGGGAGCGCTGCATCGCGGTGGATCTGAACGGCATGTACTATTGCACGCGTCTGGCGGTGCCGATGATCAAGGCCGCCGGCGGCGGCTCGATCATCAATCTTTCCTCCGCCGCAGGGAGATTGGGGTTCCCGTTTCGGACTCCTTATGCCGCCGCCAAGTGGGGCGTAGTCGGGTTCACCAAGAGCCTGTCGATGGAGGTCGGCCCGGACAACATCCGAGTAAATGCGATCCAGCCGGGTGTGGTCGAAGGCGAGCGCATCGACCGTGTCATCACGGCCAAGGCCAAGGCGGTCGGCATCAGTTTCGAAGAACAGAAAAAGATCTCGCTCGAACGCGTTTCGATGCGCCGCATGGTCAGCCCTTACGACATCGCCAACATGGCACTCTATCTCGCCAGCGACATCGGCAGGAATGTCACAGGCCAAGCGCTGTCGATCTGCGCCGGCGTGGAAATGCTTGGCTGAAATGTGTCCAATCACAGACCTTGGAGACTAAATGGAAAAAGTAGCAATCATCGGTACAGGACTGATCGGGCGTGCCTGGACAATGGTATTCGCGCGCGCGGGACACGCCGTGAAACTCTACGACAGCACGGCCGGCGCGACCGACAAGGCCATCGGCCTCATCAGGGAAGGCCTGGAGGAACTGCGGCAGTTCGGGCTGATCAAGGAATCTCCCGAAATGGTGATGAAACGCGTACGCGGTGTCGACACGCTGGCACAAGCCGTGGGGGACGCCGACTACGTCCAGGAGAACACCGTAGAGCGGCTGGACGTCAAGCGCGACGTTTATCGACAGCTCGATGAAGCGGCTCCGGCGCATTGCATCCTGGCAAGTTCGACATCGACCATTCAGACATCGCGCTTTAGCGACGGACTCAAGGGCAGGCATCGCTGCATCGTCGCGCATCCGGTAAATCCGCCGCATGTAGTGCCGGTGGTCGAGATTTCGCCCGCACCTTGGACCAGCGCTGAGGTCGTCGCAAGAACCCATGCGCTGCACGAAAAGGTCGGTCAGGTCGCCATTGCCGTGAAGAAAGAGGTCGAAGGTTTCATCCTCAATCGCCTGCAGGCCGCGCTGTTGCTGGAATCATGGCGCCTTGTGAAAGAGGATTACGTTTCGGTCGATGACGTCGATAAATGCCTCAAGGACGGTTTGGGGTTGCGCTGGGCGTTTATGGGTCCTTTCGAGACCATCGATCTGAACGCACCCGATGGCGTATCCGACTACGCGGAGCGCTATGGCCCAACGCTTTACGGCATGATGAAGGACGTGAAGCACGAGCCGTGGGACGACAAACTGATCGCGAAGATAGCAGAGGAACGGCGCAGGATCATGCCTCGGGCCAAGCACGCCGAACGCGAAGCATGGCGCGACCGGCGACTGATGGCGCTGATCGCCCACAAGCGCGACGCAAACAAGAAAACCGGAAATTAGCGAGGAGAAACTGAAAATGGCACAGAAAGTCATCATCACGTGTGCAGTAACTGGCGCCATCCACACGCCTTCGATGTCGCCGTACCTGCCGGTAACGCCCGAGGAGATCGCAGATGCCGCGATTGGTGCGGCAAAAGCCGGCGCGGCAATCGTGCACCTGCATGCGCGCGAGCCAAAGGACGGCCGCCCTACCCAAGATCCGAAGATGTTTCTGCGCTTCCTGCCGAAAATCAAAGCGGCATCCGACGTGGTGATCAACCTCACGACCGGCGGCGCTCCGACCATGACCGTGGAAGAGCGGCTGCAGCCCGCGCTTCAACTCAAGCCCGAGGTGGCGTCGCTCAACATGGGTTCGATGAATTTCGGCCTGTACGAAATGCTGCAGCGTTTCACCGAATTCAAGCACGATTGGGAAAAGCCCTATCTGGCGGGCTCCGACGAACGCATCTTCAAGAACACCTTCAAGGATATTGCGCACATCCTCGAGTCCTGCAGCAACAACGACACGCGTTTCGAGATCGAGTGCTATGACATCGGCCACCTGTATACCGCGGCTCATTTTCTCGATCGCGGCCTGGTCAAGCCGCCATTATTCATCCAGTCGGTGTTCGGCATCCGCGGCGGCATCGGCCCCCATCCGGAGGACGTGCTGCACATGAAGCGAACAGCGGACCGTTTGTTCGCCGACCAGTACCAATGGTCAGTGCTTGGTGCGGGACGCAACCAGATGTACATCGCCACACAGTCCGCGGTGATGGGAGGCAACGTGCGCGTTGGGCTCGAAGACAGCCTTTGGATCGGCAAGGGCCAGTTTGCCAAATCCAACGCCGATCAGGTTTCCAAGATCCGCCGCATCCTCGAAGAGCTGGGTCTCGAAATCGCCACTCCAGACGATGCACGCAGGATCCTCAAGCTCAAGGGCAAGAACAACGTCAATTTCTAGGCACCAGGATACACGGGCGACCCGCAAGGTCGTCGAAACACTGCCAATACGCGCCTGATTCCGACAATCGGCGCTGTTGCAGCCCGCCTGCGTCCATCCCGATTCACGGGCGCAAGTTTGCCCGGCTGTGTTGCCCATGACACGGGAATCACTCAAAATGCCACTGGCACGGGGCTTGCGACGATACGGCCAGACCCTCTATCCGACCAGTTCGCGCCTCCCCTGATCGCGCAGGCATGAAACAAGAAACGACTGAGTCCCCCCGAGTGAGCCTCCCAAAAAGCAAAGGACGCGCCGCAACCAAGGCGAAACCAGTCAAACGCGCAAGTTCACGCGCGCGCAAGCCCCTCGTGCGTGCAACGGCACCGCCAGCTGACCTGTCAAAGAGACTCGCAGAGACGGAACAACGCTTGCGGGAAACCAACGAGAAACTGCAGAGCGCTTCCGCGGAGCTGCAGGTATCGTCGGAAAGACTGCGGGATTCAGAGACCGTTACCCGTAACACCCTCGACGCGCTCAAGGCAAGCCTCGATCGCGAGAAGCTGGCGCTGGCATTTGCGGAGATCGGAACTTGCGAGTTCGATGTACACAGCCGCATGGTGCGTGCTTCGGAAATGAGCTTGCGGCTGTCCGGTATTCGCAGCGACCGCGCGGATGTTCCTTACCAACAGTTACTCGAATCGATCCATCTCGAAGATCGTTCGCGTTTTACACAGGCCGTCGACGAATGCCTCAGTGGAGTCGGCAACCTGGACATCGAGTACCGGGTGTCCTGGCCCGATGGCACCCATCGCTGGCTGCGCACCAAAGGCGATGCGTTGCTCGATCTGGAGGGCGAACCGATCAAAGTGCTATGGGTGACCGAGGACGTGTCCCAGCGCAAGGACATGGATGCACGGGTGCGCTTCCTCGCCCACCACGACCTGCTCACCGGCCTACCTAACCGCACACTGTTTCAGGACCGTTTGCAACAGGCCTTGGCATCGGCGAAACGGATGGCGACCCGGGTCGCGCTGCTGTTCATCGATCTGGACCGATTCAAGTATGTCAACGATTCGTTCGGTCATCGCGCCGGCGACATTCTGTTGCAAACCGTGGCGGCGCGGTTACGCGGCTGCGTGCGCGAGACCGATACCGTGTGCCGGCACGCAGGCGACGAATACCTCATCGTCCTGTCGGCATTGCGTGAACCCGCCGAGGCGGCGCTGGTCGCGGGCAAGGTGCTCGCCACATTCGATGAACCGTTCCTGCTCGATACGCAGGAAATCCAGATCTCGGCAAGCGTCGGCATCAGCGTCTATCCGGACGACGGTCAGACCATGGAAGATCTGATCCGCAATGCGGATGCGGCAATGTACTACTCGAAGAAAAGCGGCCGCAACCGCTACGAATTCTTTACGCCTGAACTGACCGCTCCTGTGGCAGAGCGCCTGGTACTGGCAAACCAATTGCGCCGCGCCATCGAACGCAATCAACTGGTCCTTCACTATCAGCCGCAGTTCGACACCGCCAATGGCAAGTTGTTGGGTGCAGAGGCGCTGGTGCGCTGGAACCACGACGAACACGGCATGCTGTTTCCGGAGAGTTTCATTTCCCTTGCGGAGGAATCGGACATCATCCATCTCCTAGGCGACTGGGTCCTGAACGAGGCGTGCCGCCAGATCAACGCCTGGCAGACGCAGGGACTGCATGTGGTCCCCGTGGCCGTCAACTATTCTGCGTTTCAATTCCGCCGCGCCGCCTTGGTCCAGGGCGTGGCGGCGGCGTTTGCCCGTCATGACCTTAAACCGCATCAGCTCGAAATCGAACTTACCGAAAACGCGATCATGCAAGACCCTAAGGAAACCGCAAAGACTCTGGAGATGCTGCACGAGATGGGGGTAAGTCTGTCCATCGACGACTTTGGCACTGGCTATTCGAGCCTGAATTATCTGAAACGCTTCCCGATCGACAAACTCAAGATCGACCGCAGTTTCGTCGAGGACCTGCCACACGACCTGAACGATTCCGCGATCGTGCAGGCGATCATCAACCTGGCCAAGAGCCTGCGCATGACAGTGATCGCCGAAGGCGTAGAGACCCGGAGCCAGCTCGATTTCCTGCGCGCGCTTGGCTGCGACGCCTACCAGGGCTACTTCGGCGGCCGGCCGATGGACGCCGAACGCTTCGCGGCCATGCTCGCGTGAAGGGGATCAGGCGGCAACCCGTCGCCTGATGTAGTCCTCTACGGTGGCGCGTTGGGCATGGTCCAGGTGCAGACCAAACTTGCTGCGCCGCCACAGCACGTCTTCCGCGGTGCGCGCCCATTCTTTGTCGATGAAGTGATCCACTTCGCGCGCGGTGAGCCCGGCACCGAAGTGCCGGCCCATGTCGTTCACGTTGTGTACGTCGCCGATCAAATCGATTGCAGTCGATCCGTGTCGCCGCACGATGCCTTCGACCAGCGCGGCCGGCAACGCGGCGTAACGTACCAGCATGCTTTTCAGAAAGGCCACGTAATCAAGGTGTCCACTCGTGGCACCGGGCAGCGGCACAGTGGCGGTCCATGGGCGGCGTGGAAACTCCAGAACCGGGTAGAGTTTTTCCAGGGCCTGTTCGGCAAGGCGCCGGTACGTCGTGATCTTGCCTCCGAATACAGACAGGATGGGCGCGCCGCTGCCGGCACGGTCGAACTGCAGGAAATAGTCGCGTGTCATCTCGGTGGGACTTGCATTACCGTCGTCGTGCAGCGCCCGCACTCCGGCATATCGCCACACCACATCGTCAGCGTCTATTGGTTCCCTCAGATAGCGGTTCGCCGCCTCGCACAGATAGCGTATTTCCTCGTCCGACACTTCCGTGGCCTCGGGCGGTTGCGCAAGCACCACCTCTGTGGTGCCAACCAGCGTGAATTTGCGTTCGAATGGCAGGAGAAAAACGATCCGCCCATCGAGGTTCTGCAAAATGTAGGCGTGATCGCCGGCGATCCTTCGCGGCACGACGATATGACTTCCCTTGACCAGACGTACCCGGGTATCCACCCGCATTCCGGCAATTTCGCGCAACAATTGTTCAACCCAAGGTCCGGCAGCATTGACCACGGCTTTGGCAGACATCGATCCGCGCCGTCCATCGGCAGCCTCGAGATCGGCGCGCCAGCCGTTTCCCGCGGCAGTGAGCCCTACGCAAGCGGTGCGGGGCAGGATTTTGGCTCCAAGAAGTTGCGCCGAAAGCGCATTGACCACGACCAGACGCGCGTCGTCCACCCGGCAATCGGAGTACGAGAATCCGCGGCGGAAGCGGGGATCGAGATCGTCGTCGAAAGGCGGCTTGTGGAGATCGACCGCGCGGCTTCGAGGGAGAGTGCTGGTGCCGCCGAGGCAATCATAGAGCCACAAGCCGGCACGGATCATCCATTTTGGCCGCAGACCCGGCGCGTGGGGAAGGACGAAGCGCAGTGGCCTCACCAGATTCGGCGCGAGCCGCATCAGTATTTCGCGCTCCACCAACGACTCGCGTACCAGGCGCCATTGCCGCTGCTCCAGATAGCGCAGCCCGCCGTGAATCAACTTGCTGCTTGCCATCGAGGTCGCGCCGCCCAGATCACCACGTTCACACAGGGCAACGCGAATGCCCCTGCCCGCGGCATCGCGGGCCACGCCAACGCCGTTGATACCGCCGCCGATCACCAAGAGGTCGTATTCCCCGTCCAGTACGTCCATCGCGTCGATCGTCCCTGCGAATGCAGCGTGTCAGCCCAGGCTGGCCCGCGCCTCGGTAGCCGCCAAGTACGAATCCGCGTTGAAGCACAAGCAGCGAACCTCGTCGATGCACGTCTCTCGCGACAGAAACTTCGCAATTGCGGCGATGGCAATTCCCGCGGCCCGACGCAACGGGAAGCCGTAGGCCCCTGTGCTGATCCGCGGGAAGGCAATGGTCCGCGCTTCGTGCAACACTGCCAACGCCAAGCTGTTGCGATAGCAACCTGCGAGCAGATCGTCCTCGTTTTCGCCGCCGCCGCGCCATACCGGGCCGACGGTATGGATGATCCAGCGCGCGTGCAAGCGGAAACCCGGCGTGATGCGCGCCTCGCCGGTCAGGCAGCCTCCAAGCCCCCGGCAAAACTCCAACAGTTCCGGTCCAGCGGCCCGGTGAATCGCCCCGTCCACGCCCCCGCCTCCGAGCAGGGAGGCTTTGGCAGCATTGACGATCGCATTCACCTGCTGGCGGGTGATATCGCCCTGTAGCACTTGGATGCTCCGGCTCATTGGCCAAGAATAACCTGTTCCTGGCGTTATCATGGCGCGGTCAACGGCTTCATAATTTGCAGGTATCCTGCCGACAACCAGGACCGACATGAGCGCGGCGATCACAAACATATTGGTAGTCGACGATGACCAGCGTCTGCGCGATCTGCTGAACCGCTACCTCGCAGAGCAGGGTTTCGGCGTACACGCCGTTGCCAACGGCAGCGCGATGGAGCGGGTAATGGGCAAGGAAAACGTGGACATGATCATCCTCGACCTCATGTTACCGGGTGAAGACGGCATGAGCATCTGCCGCCGGCTGCGCGCGGGTGGAAAACGAACACCGATCATCATGCTCACAGCGAAAGGCGACGAAGGAGATCGCATCGCCGGACTCGATATCGGCGCAGACGACTACCTGCCCAAGCCGTTCAACCCCCGCGAACTGGTCGCAAGGATAAATGCGGTCTTGCGCCGCCAGTCACCAGCATCCGCATTGCCCGGCGCTCCCGACGACAGCAAGGCCCCTGTGCAATTCGGCCCATTCGAGATCAATCTTGCCACCCGGACGCTCACCCGCAATGGCAAGCAAGTCGGGCTGACGACCGGCGAATTTGCGATGCTCAAGGCGCTGGTGACCCACCCGCGCACGCCGCTGTCGCGCGACCGACTGATGGAGCTCGCGCGCGGACGCGAGTACGGCGTCTTCGACCGCAGCATCGATGTACAGGTTTCGCGCCTGCGGCGGCTGCTGGAGGAAGATCCCGCCAATCCACGATACATCCAGACGGTATGGGGCGTCGGCTACGTTTTTGTTCCCGACGACTAGGCTCTTCCATGAGCTGGGTGCCGCAATCCCTGCTTTCCCGTTCTGTGCTGCTGATCTCGGCGCTGCTGGTGGTCAGCCAGCTTATCTGGTTCGGCTTGTACCGGTCCTACAATATACGCGCCCAGTCCGAACACCTCGCCAACCAGATCGCCGGTGTGATCAGTACGTTAAGCGTGGCGCTGGAAACCATGCCCCCTGCGGTTCGCCGCAAGTTCAGCGAAAAATTGCCGGCACACCAAAACATCAAGCTGTTGCCGGCCACCGCCTGGGACGACGAAGAAGTACCGCTGCCACCGTCTCCGTTGCTGCGCGCCATCAGCGAAACATTAGAGCGCGAAGTCGCGGAAGATGTGCAGGCACTGGCGCTGTTCGAGGACGCCACGCGGGCCCTGTGGATCAAGATCAAAGTCAAGAATCAGGCTTACTGGGTAGTGTTCCCACCGGAATCGCGCGGTTCCGCCTCGGTTTGGGCCTGGACGGGCTGGAGTGTCATCGGACTGACGCTGGCAATCGCCGGCGGACTGTTGTTGATGCGGCGGGTGAACCGGCCGCTGCAGGCGCTAGCCGCAGCCGCGGAACAGATCGGAGCCGGCAAGACGCCCTCGCCGCTTGACGAAAAAGGGCCCACTGAAATTCGCACTCTGTCCCGCGCATTCAACCAGATGACTTCCGACCTGAAGCAACTCGACAGCAATCGCGCGGTCCTGCTCGCCGGAATTTCCCACGATCTGCGAACACCGCTGTCCAGGCTGCGGTTAGGTATCGAGATGCTGGACGATGTTGAAGACCGCGGTTTGAAGGACGGCATGATCCAGGATATCGAGGACATGGACACGATCATCAACCAGTTCCTCGACTTTGCCCGCGAGGGAGGCAACGAACCGTCCCGGAATGGTGAGGATCTCAACCAGATCGTCGCCAGCGTATGCGAACGATTCTCGCGGATGGGCAAATCGGTGAACACCAATCTGGGTGCTCTGCCCCCACTCACGCTGAAACCAACCGCGACCCAGCGGATGGTGACCAATCTGGTTGACAACGCGCTGCGCTACGGCGGTGGGGACGTGGAGGTCAGGACCGAATGCGTCGAGGGACGTGCGCTGGTTCGGGTTCTGGATCGCGGACCCGGTATCCCGGAGTCCGAAGTCTGGAGGGCAATGCAACCTTTCACCCGCCTTGAGGCGTCGCGTAGCGCAGGCAAGGGTTCTGGTCTCGGACTGGCGATCGTCGAACGCGCCGCCCGCATGAACGGCGGCAACGTCAAGCTGATGCGACGCGAGGGGGGCGGACTGGAAGCCAGGGTCGAGCTTCCCACAGAAACGCAGAAAGTGGCTTGAGAATGAAAGTTGGTCATCCGCATCGGGACGGGTGACCCGATTGTTTTCCTTGATTCAAGAAACCGCGTTCAACAAGGGCCAGCGGCCGATTATTTCGTAGCGGGAGCCGGCAGGCGCGAGCGCCGATCGCACTAGAACAAAGTCTTCGACCTGCCACTCTATTGTCGGCGCCGAATCGGGCAATGGCGCACATTGCGCCTTCCTGAGCAGCGTCACGTGCGGGTTGAACGGACGAACATCCAATTCGAAGCCCGCATCACGTAACCAGGCTTCCGTTCGCGCGGCCAGTTCGCGCAGCGGGTCGGGCACCCGCGACGGCGCCACCCACGCAACGGCGTTGCGCGGCCAGCAACCCCAACTGTCGAACGAGAGCGTGAACCGGGCGACGGCCAATTCAGCGGGCGGCGCCAGCAATTCAGCGAGCCGTGCGCTGTCAACATCGCCAACAAAAGCTAGCGTGAGGTGAATGCTGTCATCGCGGGTGGGCCGGCCCCTGACCGCGCGATGCATCTGCCGCGCCGCCTGGGCAAGTGCGCCGGTTACATTCCAATCCGGCCACAGCGCGTAGAAAACCCGCGATCTCTGCAAATTCAACGTCGGCCGAAATCCCGCGGCGTTTGCGATTCAATCGCGGCGATCGCCTCTGCCGCAATGCCCTCACCGCGGCCCGCAAAACCCAGCCTCTCGGTAGTCTTCGCTTTCACGTTTACACGCTCGCTGGCTACTGCCAGATCGGCGGCAATGTTGGCGACCATCGCGGGAATATGCGGAGCCATCTGCGGTGCCTGCGCGATGATGGTAGTGTCTACATTGACCACGCGGTAGTGGTTCTTCTCGAGCAAAGCGACGACCTCGCGCAACAGCCATCGGCTGTCCGCACCGCGATATGCCGGATCGGTATCGGGAAAATGACGACCGATGTCGCCCAGCCCCGCGGCACCAAGGAGCGCATCGCAGATTGCGTGCAAGAGGACGTCGGCATCCGAGTGGCCGGCCAGTCCCTTGTCATAAGGTATGGTCACACCACCGATGATCAACGGCCGGCCCGTAACTAGCGCATGCACATCGAATCCTTGTCCAATTCTCATCGCCTCACCCCGGCCCTCTCCCCGCAAGCGCGGAGAGGGAGTATTTCGCTGTTGACTTCACGAAGATCGTCTCCCTGCGCACACCATTGGAGAGAAAGTAAAGTTGATGCTCAATCAACTCGCTCTATTGTTGAGAATCGCCTCAGCAAGGTGTAGGTCCTCAGCGTAGGTCACCTTGAGGTTGGTGGCATCCGATTTCACCAGGAATGGACTTAGACCGAGGCGCTCGACCGCGCTTGCCTCGTCGGTGAGGTCCTCCAGTGTCCCGGCGCTCAACGCCCGAACCAGCACGTCGTAACGAAACATTTGCGGCGTCTGCGCGCGCCAAAGTCGCTCTCGCGGCTCGGTGCGAAGGACGTGCCCGCTCTCGTCCGCCCGTTTCAACGTGTCTGCCAGCGGTTCCGCCAGCAGGCCGCCGGCCTCGTTGTCCGCGACCTGGGACATCAACTGGTCTATGGCGTGACGTGTCAGGCATGGGCGAGCAGCATCGTGGACCAGCACCTGGTCGTCCTGAACGAGCCCACCGGCCATCACCTGCAATCCGTTGAGCACGGACTGTGCCCTGGATTCGCCGCCACAGCGCAGCACTTCGAGCTTCGATTTGAACTCATCCCAGCGCATCTGGGCGAACCAAGCATCTGTCGGACTCAGCACCACGAACATGCGTTCGATTCTGGGATGCAAATTGAATGGGAACAGCGCATGCCAAAGCATCGGCCTGCCATTGATCGGTTGGTATTGCTTCGGCATGGCATTGCCCATGCGAGAACCAGTTCCGGCTGCGGGAATGAGTGCGAAATATTTTGACATCGGGGCGTCCGCATTATCGGGCTCCCGCTCGGCCCGAGCAACCACTGTGCGGCGTGCGGCCTGGCGCGCCGTGATCCACTATAATCGCGGCTTCTCCTCAGGCTGCAACGATGCTTCTGCCTCCGCCGACCCTGACCCCGGGGTCGCGTGCCACCTTTCCTCCGCTGCACGGATCCGCAGACGCATTGGCGCTCGCAGAACTGGCACGCCGCGCACGTCCGCTCGCAATTATTGCCGAGACCGCCCAGGATGCGGAGCGGCTTCGCGAAGAGATCACCTTTTTCGACCCGGCATTGCGCGTATTCCTGCTGCCGGATTGGGAAACGCTGCCCTACGATAGCTTCTCGCCGCACCAGGACCTGATTTCCGAGCGCCTGGCCACGCTCTACCAGATAACCCACGATGCCTTCGACGTCGCGGTGGTACCGGTTACCACCGCGCTCTACCGCCTCCCGCCTGCGTCCTATCTCGCGGGCTATACGTTTTTCCTCAAGCAGGGCGAAAAACTCGATGCGAACTCGCTGCGCAAGCAATTGACGCTGGCCGGTTACTCGCACGTCACCCAGGTGGTCTCGCCCGGGGAGTTCAGCTTCCGCGGCGGCGTTATCGACTTGTTTCCGATGGGAAGTGCGCTGCCTTATCGCATCGACCTGTTCGATGACGAAGTCGAAAGCATCCGTTCCTTCGACGTAGATACCCAGCGCAGCATCTACAAGGTCAACGAAGTAAGGCTGTTGCCGGCACGCGAGTTCCCCACCGACGACAACGCTCGCACCACTTTTCGTCAGCGCTTCCGGGAGAAGTTCGAGGGCGATCCTTCCAAGAGCCGCCTTTACAAGGATATTAGCCAGGGATTCACTCCCGCCGGAATCGAGTACTACCTGCCTCTCTTCTTCGAATCCAGCGCGACGCTCGCCGACTACCTTCCCGCTGGAACGTTGGTGTGCCTGCATCAGAACGTGGCCATGGCGATAAGCCAGTTCTGGCAGGATACCCATTCGCGTTACAACCTCCTGCGCGGAGATCCTGATCGCCCCTTGCTGCCGCCGGCTGAGTTGTTTGTGCGCGAGGACGAGTTTTTCGGCAGCCTCAGGCCGTTCGCGCGCATCGAAAACGCTCCCGCCGCGAGCATCAAGGGCGCCGGGACTCCAATCCCTACGCAGTCGCTGCCGCCGGTGGGGGTCGATCGTCGCGCCGAGAATCCGCTCGCCGCGCTGTCCGCGTTTCAGAACGCCTATGACGGCCGCGTCCTGTTGATCGCGGAAAGCATGGGACGGCGGGAGACGCTGCTTGGACTGCTGAACGAATATCACGTGCGGCCGAAAGTCTGCGACGGCTGGAAATCCTTCAAGGATGCGCCGGAGCATTTTATGTTGACCGTAGGTCCTTTACACGCCGGCTTCGTCCATGCCGGTGATGCCGTCGCGGTGATCACCGAGAACGAACTCTATCCGTCACAGGCCCGCACGCGCATTTCGCGGGAACGCCGCATCGCCACCGAGGGCATGTTGCGCGATCTGGCGGAAGTCAAGGTTGGCGATCCCGTGGTGCATGCTCAACACGGCATCGGCCGCTATCTCGGCCTCGCCAACATGGACCTGGGAGACGGCGAGACCGAGTTCCTTACGCTCGAATACGACGGCGGCGACAAGCTCTACGTGCCAGTGGCGCAGCTTGCCGTGATCGGCCGGTACAGCGGCGCGGCGCCAGAAGCAGCGCCGCTGCACAAATTGGGAAGCGGCCAGTGGGAAAAGGCGCGGCGGCGTGCGGCGGCACAAGTGCGCGATACCGCGGCAGAATTGCTGGACCTCTATGCCCAGCGCGCCGCGCGCGAGGGCTACGCCTTCAAGCTCAGGTCCCATGACTACGAGGCGTTCCGGGCAGGCTTTCCGTTCGAGGAAACACCCGACCAGGCAGCGGCCATCCAGGCCGTGATCGGCGATATGGAGGCCGGCAAGCCGATGGATCGTCTGGTGTGCGGCGATGTAGGTTTCGGCAAAACCGAGGTAGCGCTGCGGGCCGCATTCGTCGCCGTTTTGGACGGCAAGCAGGTTGCGGTTCTGGTGCCCACCACTCTGCTTGCCGAACAGCACTTCCAGACGTTCTCCGACCGCTTTGCCGATTGGCCGGTGAAGATAGCCGAGTTGTCGCGCTTCCGTTCGGCAAAGGAAACCAGCGCCGCACTCGAAGGCTTGGCGCAGGGCCGCGTCGACATCGCCATCGGCACTCACAAACTTCTCTCCCGCGGCGTGAATTTCAAGAACCTCGGCCTCGTAGTCATCGACGAAGAGCACCGCTTTGGCGTGCGACAGAAGGAGAAACTGAAGGCGTTGCGTGCCCAGGTGGACGTGTTGACGCTTACGGCGACGCCGATTCCGCGTACCCTGGCAATGGCGCTCGAAGGGCTGCGCGATTTCTCAGTCATCGCCACGGCCCCACAACGGCGCCTGGCTATCAAGACGTTCGTATCACCTCTGAGCGAGGGCCTGATCCGCGAAGCCGTGCTGCGCGAACTGAAGCGCGGCGGGCAAGTTTACTTCCTGCACAACGAGATCGAGACCATCGGCAACATGGAGGCACGGCTGGAGAGGCTGCTGCCGGAAGCGCGCATACGCACTGCCCACGGCCAAATGCATGAACGCGAACTGGAACTGGTGATGCGCGATTTCTACCAGGTCCGCTTCAACCTGCTGTTGTGCACGACCATTATCGAGACCGGCATCGACGTGCCGACCGCCAATACGATTATTATCAATCGTGCCGACAAGTTCGGCCTTGCGCAGTTGCACCAGTTACGCGGCCGCGTGGGTCGCTCGCACCACCAGGCTTACGCCTATCTGCTGACGCCGGATGAAGATGCAATCGGCAGCCAGGCGAGAAAACGACTTGAGGCGATCCAGATGATGGAGGAACTGGGTTCGGGCTTTTATCTCGCCATGCACGACCTGGAAATCCGGGGCGCTGGCGAAGTGCTGGGTGAATCGCAGAGCGGTGAAATGCAGGAAGTGGGTTTCGCGCTCTACGCCGAGATGCTCAACGCGGCTGTCAAGTCGCTGAGGGCCGGCAAGGAGCCGGAGCTCGCCGGTGGCTTGAACCTCGGCACCGAGATCAATTTGCACGCCCCGGCCCTGTTACCGCAAGACTACTGTGCCGACATTCACGAGCGCCTGGTGTTGTACAAGAGGCTCGCCAACTGCGATACCCCGGAAGAACTGGAGGCAATGCACGAGGAACTGGTGGACCGCTTCGGCCTGCTGCCCGATCCCGCCAAAGTCCTGCTGGAGACTCACCAGCTGCGCATTGCCGCCAAGCCGCTTGGCATCTCACGTATCGACGCGGGCCCGGAGAGCGTTCTGCTGCAGTTCATTCCCAATCCCCCGCTTGACCCGGCCAAGATCATTCGACTGGTACAAAGTCGCAAGAACTTCAAGTTGAGCGGACAGGATCGGCTTCGGGTGGAAGCCGCAATGCCGGACGTTGCTACCCGCGTCACGCAGGCGCGCGCTGTGCTGAAAGAGCTGGGCTGACTCCCGGGTTGACCGCAACCGCGGCAACACTTCTCAGTCCCAGCGATTGTCGCGCACGTAGATTTTTCCACTTTCGACCTTCACCGGAAACGTGGCAGTAGGTTCGTACGCCGGCGGCGAGAGTGCCTCGCCGGTCCTGACGCAGAAGCGTGCGCCGTGTCGCGGGCAGACAATTTCGTCGCCCTCGATCGGGTTGCCGCTGGTGAGCACCGTACCGTCGTGGGTGCATACGTCTTCGATCGCGTAGAACTCGCCGTTGACATTGAACACCGCCGCCAGCGTGCCATCGAGATCGACAGTTTCGTAGTGGCCGGGCTTGATGCTGGCCGCTTCGGCAACAAGGACCCAGTCAGACATTCAGAGAAAGTTGATAGTGGTTGGTGGCTGGTTGTGAAGCATCGACAGATTACTCGGTAAGCACTAACCGGGCTACACGCGCATTCCGCTCATCATTCGTTCGGAACCCCTGAGCATTGATTGTCTCGAGCATCAGCGTCCTTGACTTGCCGCGAATGAAAAATCTTGTGAAACTTCACAACTGGACACTAACCGTTCGATACTGGTGGCAGACTGGGAGTTTCTATGGCCATTGACGGAATGAATCACTTCACGGTGCTCACCGACAACATCGATGCCACCCGCAACTTCTACGTCGGCATTCTCGGGTTGAAGGAGGGTTATCGGCCACCGCTGGGATTTCCTGGAACTTGGCTGTATTCCGGTAGCCAGCCGGTACTGCACGTCATCGCCGGTAGGCCGCTGCCGGCCAATCCCGCCGGTGTACTCGACCACATGGCATTCTCGGCCTCGAATCTCCCCGACGTCGCAGCAAAGTTGAAGACCAGCGGCATCAGCTACGAGCTCAGGAAACAGCCGGACTCCGGTGTCTGGCAGTTGTTTTGCTTCGACCCTTGCGGCGCAAGAGTCGAACTGGACTTCGCACCAGGTGAGAATGCACCGGCCTGACGCCGTTCGGTCGGCGTCGCCGCGGTTGCTCTAGATTTGGGGTACCCGGCCGGGCACCCCAAGGTTTAGTTGTGTACGCCTTCCTTCCAATTGGCGCCGTCGATCGCCAGCGTTTCCAGGTAAGCGCCGATCTGATAGATCTGCTCTTCTTTCAAGACCGCACCCCAGGCCGGCATGTTCTGGATCCGCCCGGGCACTTCGCGTCCTTTTTTCACGACTTCGACATAAGCCTTGAAGCCCTTGTTGAATTTGCGCAGGTCTGCACCGGTGCCACGCTCCCCCTGCCCATCTGCCCGGCCGCCATGACACAGCGCGCACACCCCACGAAACCAGGATTTTCCTTCTCGAAGCGCCTTTTGATCGCCTGACAGGGGATTGGTCAACGGAATCTCATCATCGGCACTGACCAGTCCTGGTTCCCCTCCCGCAATTACGGACACGCCGGCGAATAAGACCGCCGCAATTGTGTTCCTTGAAAAGCTCCGCATCTTCCTGTCCTTCTGTTCTTTGTTGTCTGCTCTGCTCCGCCATGACAAAAGACGGCGCGCACCGTAAACGGTGCGCGCCGATTCCTTACGTCACGAGAGCGCTTAGTTAACTCTTGTTGCAATTACCGCGTGAATGCGACTACCGCCCCGCCAAACTCCAGACCGAGCGCCTCGTCACGTCCGAATCCCGCCAATCCGCCCACCGGCTGCACGATCATCTGCTTGCCTTTGTGCATGAACGTGATCGGACCGGACTTGGCCGTGGAACCCATGTCGAAGTGATAGAGGAGTTTCCCGGTTGTCGCGTTGACCACCTGGAAGTCGCCCCCCTGGGTCGTATAGATCGTCAAGTTGCCAGCGGTCGTCGCCATGCCGCCCGCATATCCGGGCTTGCCCTTGCGGGTGTCGCGCCAGACTTCCTTGCCGGTTTTAACATTGACCGCCTTGTCGGTTTCGTCGCCGAAAATGAACTCTTGATAGGCGCCGAAGTGCCGGACATTGCTAAGCACCTTGATTTCCTCAAAGCCGTACTTCATCCCCGACTCGGAAGCAGCCAAATAGAGGTTACCGGTCTTCGGGTTGTAGGCGTTCGGGTACATATTCACCCCGCCCAGCAAGCTCGGATAGATCTCGACCGGGTCGCCGCCTTCTTTCGGCAGTGCCACCTGGGCAATCGGCCGGCCGTTGGCGTCGTAACCTTTAATCCAGTTGATCTTGTCGATGAACTTGTCGGCCTTGAGGTACTTGCCGGTCTTTGCATCCAGATGATGGATGTAACCGGTCTTGTTCGGCTGGACGATGGTCTTCTTGCCGTCGATGGTAATCACCATCGGAGTCTGCGGAATATCGTAGTCCCAGGGATCGCCAGGAACACCGACATAGCGCCACGCGACCTTTCCGTCACCTGTATTCACGGCCACGATGCTCGCCGCGCCGACGTTGTCCATCTCTCCGCCGCCCCGATTCTTCGGGTTCCACTCGTAGGCGTTGGCCGTACCGGTGTAATACATTTTCAGGTCGGGATCCCATGAGCCAGTGATCCATGGACCCGCCCCGCCGTACTCCGTGCTTCCCGGCGGCCAGGTATCGGCCCCGGGTTCTCCGGGTCCGGGAATCATTGCTGCCTTCCACATCATTTCGCCGCTATCCGGGTTGACGCCCAGAACATAGCCGGGACGCCCGCCGAAGTCCGTGCCGTTCATCGGTACGATGATCGCGCCGGGGATGGCAAGCGGGCCGACGGTGGTCGCGTAGCCATTGGCGTCCTGAGCCTTGGCGAAGTCCTTCGGATACTCGAATCCCGGGAAGTCCTTCGAGTACTTCACTTTCCCGGTCGTATAGTTCAGTGCGTGCAGCTTGGAATCATTGGACAGGAAATAGATATTTTCCCCCTGGATTGCCAACCCGCGGTGCTTGCCGGTGATGAACCCGACGTTGTACCCACCCCAGTCGTCCGGCAGTTTGTGCTCGAACTTCCACACTACCCGGCCGTTGTCGGCGTTCAACGCGAAGACCTTGTTGTCCTGTGCGAAAAACACCATTCCGTCGTGATACAGCGGCGTATTCTGCGCGTCGGTCTTGCCACCCGTCTGGAATATCCAGGCGACTTTCAGATCCTTCGCGTTGCTATCGTTTATCTGGTTCAGTGTGCTGTACCGGTGTCCCTGCCAATTACCATTGGCATGCAGCCAGGAATCGCCAGCGTCCTTCGCCAGCATGGCGTCGGTCACCGGGGCGGCCTGTACCCATCCGGCCAGGCCGGCCAGCGACATGGCCAGAACGATCCCTGTTAGTGCCCCTTTGCTCTTGATGCGGTCCATCTGCATCTCCTTTATTGATTTAATTTCGAAGGTTGAAACAACTCTCTATTTCCCCAAGTGAAGACTCTCTTCTTCACCCGTTGTGGACGGGCAGACCATTCCTCTTCTTCTGGACCAAACCACGTACCGAAAACGCGTCCCGCCCGCGGGACGAATCCACAAAACCTGCTGCACGCCGTCACGGCGGATGCCGGGAAATACCCTGCGGACAATGCACACGCATTGCCGGACAGACGTGGGATAACTTGAAGAAGGAGGAAATTGCAATCACAACCGCACACGTCCCTGAGCGGTTTTCGTCAGGGTCAAGGTACGGCGCGGAAGATCCAGTGCTCTGCTCCATCGATCTCCCAATCGAACGGAACAACAACCTAAGGGAACTGCGTCAGGCGGGGGACGGCTTGCGTTTGTCTTGATGCGCCGATCGCGCGACCAAACCCACTATGTCACCGTCTCTGTGACCTGCCAGACACACTTTCATGTATCGATACTCTATTTACAACTTTATTACGATGTCTACAAGCACTTCCGCTCCAGACCTCGGGGATTGCACAACTGACCGGAAAGTCAGTGCCCAGAGCCTGGTGCACGACGTGGATGTCTTGAAGCGCGGGAGGGGCGGAAAGGGGAGGACGGTAAGTTGCAGGCGAACCCCCCATGTATGGATCGAAAAGAATAAGCTGCCCGGCGAAACGGTTCGCGAACCCGGCCCACTGTTGGGAGTGGTGCGCCGGCGTTCTTCCCGCGCAATGAACCGGATATGGGGGGCATATCCAGCGCGGTAACAAGCACCACTTTCGTGGTGACCGTTTCGACCTGCCTTGCGTTCCGCCGGGGGGGCGGTTGCCACTTCGATCGTTCAGAGTTGCGTCGGACGGGAGGCGAGCGACGCAACTCTGCCGACAGTAATGGCAGGGCCAGACAGATGCGACCGGGACAGCTTATTGCAAGAAAATCTGGCGCCGCTTCAAGGAAAAATGCCCTTGGCGCTCACCCGATCTCACGCTATCTAAAGCGAAATAGAAAAGCAAATCTATCAAAGTGTTAGGTTTGAATAATGTGCTTCCCAATCAGGTTCTTGGGAAGAGCGGAAGCGGAAATCCGGGCAAAAATAAATTTTTGTCTACCGCTGCCGCAGCTGGCCGTTGCTGGCGTCCGGCAGCTATCGGATGCGCAGAATTGGGATTTGCTGTATCTCGCTGCGCAGGAATTCGGTAAATGCGCGCACCTTTGCCGATACATGCCGTGCGGACGGATAAACCGCGTTGATCTCAGCCGGAGGTGGCGTGTAACCGGTAAGGATTGCCTTCAACCGTCCGTCTTCCAGCTCCTTAAGAATCAACCAGTCCGGTGAAACGGCGATCCCGAGATCCGCGAACACCCACTGCCGTATGGCCTCGCCGTTGTTGGATCTGAAGTTGCCGGAGACTTTTACGCGGATCTCACCGTCCGGCCCATGGAATGTCCACTCGTTGCCAGTTGAGAGATAGGCATAAAGCAGGCAGTTATGCCCTGACGACAGATCCTGCGGCACCTTGGGTTCGCCATATTTCTTCAGATATGCCGGCGTCGCGATTACGCTGCGCGCCGCGCTGCCGATGCGCCGCGCGGCAAGATTAGAGTCGTTCAGTTTGCCGATTCGGATCGCGACATCGATCCCCTCCTCAACCAGGTCCACGAAGCGGTCCGAGTAGGACAAATCGATCGCGAGTCCTGGGTGCAGCGCCTGAAACTTGAGCACGATAGGGCCGACATGAGCCTGCCCGAGACCAATTGAAGTGTTGATTCGCAGCACGCCGGTAAGCTGCGTCTGCAACTGGCCCAAATTACCATCGGCTTCCCGCACGGCGTCGATGATGCGCTTGCTGCTTTCGTAGTACGCCGAACCTGCTTCAGTGAGCGAAAGTTGGCGCGTGCTGCGATTGAGTAGCCGGGTCTTGAGTTGTCGTTCCAGCGCGGTGAGTTGTTTGCTCACAGTCGGCTGGGTCATTCCCAGATCGCGCGCCACGGCGGAGAAGCTGCCGGTTTCGACGATGCGCACGAACACTTCCATCGCGGTCAGACGGTCCATACCAGATCCCTGTTCATGCCAGAACGGCATGAATGATATGTGGTTGCCTCCCCCTTTGTCTCACCACCCGTGCTTACATTGTTGTCACGCAACAAAAAGGCGAATTAAGGAAGCCTCGCTGCGGGGATACAAGCACGAAATCGTCTTCGTGGACCGTGCCAGCATCCAGCAGGACGGCCACCTGAAGCAGGCGCGCGTGCTACGCAGTCATAGCAAGGTGCGGGCGGCGGTGGACGAAGCGTACCCGCACAAACGGATATCCTGCGCTATCCAGTCCGCTGCGAGCTGGACCGCGTTCGTTGTTCTCGCTCCCCCGCAATGCGCCGTTCTACTTTTGTCCCTCCGATTTTTCCCTTTCCTCTTTGCGCTTTAATTCTTCCACCTCGGCCGTAACGCCATTTCGCTTTGGCGCCGCCGACACAGGGGCAAGTTCACGATCTTTGCGGTAGTACTCGATCCAGTGGTTGATCTCGCCCTCTCGCGCCTTCATTGCGGCGTCCTTTTCCGCCCGGGCAGGCGCTGCCACAAGCACCATCAGCGCAATGGCCGCGCCGGTTAAAGCGGTTTGCCATTCATGCATGCTTCGTAGACGAGATCGCCGAATGTTTGCACCGGAAGCAGCTTGGCTCCGTTTTCTCTCGCGTTGTTGAGCCAGAGGTAAGCGTCGTCGAGCGTCTTGTTCACGAAGTCGATCTCATTCTGTGTTTCGTCGCCGTGCCACATGATCGTCACCTCCTCGCGCGGCTTGCCCTGCTCGAAATAGTAATAGCCGGCTACTTGCAGCTTCGCAGTGTAGATGCATAGGTCTGACTGGTTCATCTGCGTGATACGGTCTGCCTGCGCCGTATGCGGGAGCACCAGGAACAGCAGCATTACGAGGACACTCGCTCTCATCGACACCTCTTGGGAGAGCCTGCAAAGCTGCGGCGCAGCACGATGAAGTGTAGCAGAAGGAAAAACGTCGTCTAGAATAACAACGGGCAGACACCGCGCGGACCGGCGGGTCAAGGCCCTCGAATGGCGCGGTGACTGGAGGTTACGAATGATCCGGGGGCATGTTTCCGCAGTCGGCCTGTTTGCCCTCATCGGTATCTGTGCCACCCACGCCACGGCCCACCCCCTCACACTCGCGGAATGCGCGGAAGGCGGCGAGTTCATTCGCAATGCCGCCCTCGCGCGCGATGCCGGCGCCAGCCGCGCGTTCTTGCTCGGCAAGCTCGAAGAAGACCTGATGCTCATCCAGGCGTTTCCGCCGCAGTTGCGCTGGTTCGTGCAGGATGCCGTGGACGAGGAGTTCCTCAGCCGGCGCCTTGAAAAGGTCTTCGACGAGCCGATGAAACCCGAGCAGCACGAAGCTGCGTTCATCAGCGACTGCATTCAGACCACTGCTTCCGCCGACGATAGCGACGTGTAGCTGGGGTCGGACACAACAAAAAAGGGCTCGCGATTTCGCGGGCCCCTTAAGTTCTTGTGGGGTCGTTTGCTACCGGATCTTGCGGAACCGCCCCGTGGGGGCGCCTACTCCTTGCTTCAGGTCCACCATCGCTTTGTCGAAATTCTCCCACGGAGTCTCGGTAACACTGTAGCCCTCGCCGCTCTTGACCTGCTGAATACCCTGCGCAAGATACAAGTCCTCGGCAACGTCCTCCTTGCCGATCACCGGCACCGGGAATCGCCAGAAAACGCGTTCGACGAATTGCCCTGTCGCCTTTCGAACGTGGTCTATCAAACCCATTTCGATCACATGCGAAGAACGCAGCTTCTCGTTGGGTTTGGCTTCGAGCAGCACGACGAATCGGCGTCCACCCAGTACTGCATAGCTGGTGACAAGCACGTCTACATTGTGCAACTTGAAGTAATCGCCGACGATCGTGTTGATATTTGCGATCGCTGCGCGGTTGCGCCGGTCCCGCCACTTCAGAATCAGAATGTAGACCAGCAGCGTCGTGACGGCCACAGCCGCGAGGTACAGCGCCTGAAGGTTGAACACGAGACTTACAGTGACCACCGAATCTCCTGGATCAAATCGCTTCGCGTGGCTCGCGGACGACCGTTCATGACGCGCTTCGGGTTCAGCACTTGCCAAACCTCAGTGTGACCCCGGCCCATGGCGGAATGATAGCACTCCGAGTGGTATGTCATTGAGGTGCACCGGTCTCTCGAAAAGCGCGTTCTTCCTTGCGGCAAAGACTCCAAGGTTATTTGTAGGCGCCTCGGCATTCTGCGTGTTAGTCGGCGTTCTTGTGCACTGGCGCCGCGAACTTGCGGGCGCTATTTGTGTCTGAGTTGCGTGCCGGAAAGCGCCGAGACCGGCTCGAGATTCGGTGCGCCGGTACATGTGGGTAGGCCACTACTTCAGAACGGAAACACCAAGCGTTCCCTTGGGAAATCACTACACGCACTTCAGGCGTTTGCCCGATATGCGCTGGCTGCTGGAAGGGTACTCTTTTGTTGCCAGCGGGGTTCATTGGCAACCGTCACTGACAGGCGAAAAAGGCCGATCCTTTGAGAAAGAATTCGCAGAACGTTCATGCGGCGGCGCCGGGCATTCCCGGGATTCTGCTGCTGGAGGACAACGCTACCGATGCCGAACTCGTTATACGAGAGCTTCGGCGCGCGGGTCTTTACCTTGACATTCAGCAGGTCGAGACGCGTGACGACTACGTTCGCGCGCTCACTGAGCAGAAACCGTCGCTGATCATCAGCGATTACACTCTACCGGGGTTCGACGGCCTATCCGCGCTGGATTTCGCCCGCCAAATAGTCCCCGCGTCCCCTTTCATATTCGTCTCCGGCACAATCGGTGAGGAGCGAGCCATAGAGGCGCTAAAACGTGGCGCTACCGACTACGTCAGCAAGGACAACCTTCGGCGCGTCGGCCCGGCCGTAAGAAAGGCGCTTGCGGACGCCCAGGAGTCCGCACGGCGCGACGAGACTGAGAAGGCTCTTCGCGAAGCCGAAGAACGGTATCAAAGCCTGGTGGAGTTGTCGCCGGACGCGATCCTGACCGTCTCGGGCGGGGTGATCACCTTTGCCAATAAAGCCGCACTCAAGCTGTACCGTGCAACTCGCAATGAGCAACTCCTCGGCAAGCTGTATATCGATCTCGTGCATGAGGATTCTCTTGGATCTCTGACTGTGCGCCTCAGTGGTCTGCAGGATCACGCAAAAAAACATTCCTCAATCGAGCAAAAGCACAAGCGGCTGGACGGCTCCGTCCTTCATGTCGAGACGACTTCTGCGCCGGTACCCCTTGATGGAAACGACTCGATGCTGATCATTGCGCGCGACGTAAGCGAGCGCAATCGATACCAAGCCGAGTTGGAGCACCAGGCAACGCACGACGCCCTGACCGGCCTGCCGAACCGCAATTCCCTGAAGTACCGGTTGAGTCATGCAATTGCGTCAGCGCGCCGGCAGGACAAAAAAGTAGCGATTACCTTTATTGACCTGGACAACTTCAAGTCGATCAATGACACGTTCGGCCACGAGGTCGGTGACGAAGTACTCAAAGTAGTGGCTGCCCGCCTGGCAGAGATCGTCCGATCCACGGATGCGGTCGTTCGTCTTGGTGGTGACGAGTTCGTGCTGCTATTCACTGATCTGGACGACGTCGACATCGTGACGCAATTGATGCACAGGGCATTGCCCGAAATTTCGCGTCCAATAAACGCGCTTGGTAACGAACTGGTTCTTACCTTCAGCGCCGGAATCAGCATCTATCCGCTGGATGCGCCCGATGCGGACGTAGTCCTGAGCAATGCGGACAAGGCGATGTACCGTGCCAAGCAGAAGGGTCGTAACACCTTTGAGTACTTCACGCCGGATCTGAATTCACGGAGTTCCGAGCGTCAGGCGCTTTCGGTGGAACTGCGCCGCGCCGTCGAGAAAAAAGAATTCTTCCTGTGTTACCAACCGCAGGTGGACATTCTGTCGGGCAGGCTGACCGGGGCCGAGGCACTCATTCGCTGGAATCATCCGGAACGCGGAATTCTACTGCCGGAGAAGTTCCTGCCGCTATCGGAGGAATTAGGGCTCATTGTTCCGATTGGTGAATGGGTACTGCAGGCTGCATGCAATCGGGTCAAGACCCTGCGGACGGAGCAGGCACCTTTTACCATCTCGGTCAACATTTCGCCCGTGCAGTTCAGACAGGCAAGCCTGGTCCCACTCATCGAACGGGTGTTGCGGTCGGTCGATCTCGAGCCGCAGTACCTGGAACTGGACTTGAAGGAGAGCATGCTTACGCAGGATCCGCGTCTTGCGATGCAGACCATGAAGGCGCTCAAGGCTCTGGGTGTCGGGATAGCAATTGATGAATTTGGGGCGGGCAATTCGGGACTGGCTCATCTGAGCCAGTACCCGGTTGACCGGTTGAAAATCGACAAAGGGTTTGTCAATGGCATCGGTTCGGATCCGGACGATGAGGCGATCTGCCGGACAATTATCCTTCTTGCCCGCGATCTCAAGCTCCAGGTCATCGCCGAGGGCGTCTCAACAGAGCAACAACTGGATTTTCTCCGCACCAATGGATGCGACGCGGCGCAGGGCTACCTCTTTTCCGGCAATCCGATTACTCCAGAGGAGACACCGGTCCTTTCGTAATCTGGCATGCCCTGCGTGATCCGACCCGGTTACGCATAGGTACCGGTCCGCCCGGCTGCTTGTCCCGGTTGATACCCCGCGCAGTCCATTTCCCGTTTTTCTTGCTACTCCGCTCCGTTCCCTGGAGCCCTTCTCCCACGCTCCTGCAGTTGCCTTCGCCATTTCGGGAACGAGAACCGGAGTTGCGAAGCACACCGGAATTACCAAATTTTACTTGAACCGTGCGCCGGGATAATCTATTCCTGCAGGGGAGCACTGCGGGTAGTACGGTGATGGGTATCAACTATAAGAGGAGACATCCAAATGAGTTCAAAACTAAGTACCTTGATAGGCGGCGTGCTGGCTGTGGTATTGGCCGCGGCAACGTCCGCCCATGCGCAGTCCGGCAAGGAGTGGATGATGTACGGCGGGGACTACGCTAACACCCGCTACAGCGACCTGAATCAAATCAACACGAAAAATGTAGGCAAATTGCGGGTCGCGTGGATTCGTTCGTTAGGCACACTCGAATCACAGGAGTCCACACCCGTTGTGGTAGGCGGCACGATGTACGTCAGTACTTCATCAGGTCCGCGCTACGTGTTCGCCCTGAATGCCAAGGACGGTTCGATCAAATGGAAATACGAGCCCGAATTGCCGCGAGATTTCATGTCGACAGTGTGCTGCGGTCTGGACAATCGTGGCGTTGCCTACGCCAATGGGCGCGTATTCGTTACTCGCCTGGACGCCAAGATGGTGGCGCTCGATGCGAATACCGGCAAGGAACTGTGGACGACGACCGTCATGGAATACAAGAGCGGTCATTCAATCACGTCGCCGCCACTCATCGTCAAGGATCTTGTAGTCACGGGCTATGCCGGGGGCGAGTACGGTGTACGGGGCGCCGTGCAGGCGTACAAGCAGGACACCGGTGAGATGGTATGGAAGACGCACACAATCCCGGGACCGGGTGAACCCGGAAATGAATCCTGGAAGGGCGAATCCTGGAAGGTCGGCGGCGGGTCCACCTGGTATGTCGGTTCTTACGACCCCAAGCTCAATCTTGTGTATTGGTCCACCAGCAATGCCGGACCATGGGGTGGCCATACGCGTGGCAATGACTCAAGCGACGTAGGCCCATATACGAACCTGCACACGGCTTCCCAACTTGCATTCGACGGCGACACCGGCAAGATCGCCTGGCACTACCAGATGACGCCCGCCGATGTTTGGGACTACGACGGTGTCAACGAGGCGGTGCTCGCAGACCTGTCGATCGGCGGCCAAAAGGTGCCGGCGCTCATGAAAGCCGACCGTAACGGATTTTTCTATGTCCTGAATCGAGAAAACGGCAAACTGCTCTCCGCCGAACCGTTCGTGAATGTGAACTGGGCAAAGAGGATCGACAAAGCCACGGGCCGGCCGGTCGAGGATCCCGCCAAGCGACCTCAGCTCAAGAAATGGGCCAGGAACGTTTGCCCAAATCTGTTCGGCGGGAAGAATTGGGAACCGATGTCATATAGCCAGCAAACCGGCCTCGTGTATATCCCTACCTTTAATCTATGCATGGACATTGCCGGCAAGGAAGAAGAATACGAGGCTGGCAAGTTCTACCTTGCTTCCGAGTTCGATCTCGACAAGGCGGATGCCGGTGGCCATCTCTCCGAGCTGATGGCATGGGATCCGATCGCGCAGAAACGCGTGTGGGGTATCAAGGAAGACCTGCCCATACTGGGCGGCGCGATGTCTACCGCTGGGGGCCTGATGTTCTATGGCGACCCTCGAGGGATTGTAAAGGGCGTCGATGCGAAGACCGGCGACGTTCTGTGGAAGTTTGGTGTCGGTACCGGAATCGTCCAAAGCCCCATCACTTATATGGTCGATGGCAAGCAGTACCTTGCTGTTGTGGCAGGCCGGATCAAGGGACCGCCCTCCTTTCTCGGAAAAATCGGCCAAAGGGTGATCGACGCCAGTCCTGAAGGTGGGATAGTTGTGGTCTTCGAATTGGGGCAATAGCCGCATTGTCATCTGGCGCGGTATCACGACACGGCGAGGATAGGACATCCTCGCCGTTTTCTCGCGGCTAAGATACCAAAAAAGGGCGATGAATCTGACTGCGTTCAGGGGCACTAGTTGGCTAGTGGGTGTGATTGCGTTTCTGGCTTTGCTTCCTTTCGGGGTTCCGAAGGCGCAGCAACCGACTGCGACAACACAGATCGAGAATCCGTTCGCGGGTCGAGCCGACCTCGTCGAGGAGGGTCGCAGCCTGTTCAATCAGTACTGCTCGCATTGTCACGGTCCAAACGCAGTGCAGGGGGAACGGCCGCGCGATTTGCGGCGTCTTTACATTCGCTACGGAAACAAGGCTTCGACCGTCTTCTACGAGACCGTGAGCACGGGACGGATGGACATGGGTATGCCAGTTTGGAAGGGAATCCTGAGCGACGAAGTCCTGTGGCGCATGTTTACCTATTTGCAGACTGTGCAAACACAGCTCTGACTCGTACTTGAAGGAAGTGGCGATCAAGTTTGGATCGCCGCAGCGTCTCTGCCTAGTTCCGCCTGGCGCTATTCTCATTTCTGCCATCTCACCGATCGGTGTGGGATTCCGGGGCTGGAGCGCGCAGGAATCCGAGGGCAACGTCTCGTTGGCGTACACTCCACGTATCCGAAACGTATTTTTCTGAAGGCCAATATCAGCTTGCGCACCATCGAAGACAAAGCATTCCTGTTACTGATCGTTGCGGTATCGCTGGCCTTCGCATGGATTCTCTGGCCGCTCTACGGAGCCATTCTCTGGGGGATCATTATCGCCATCCTGTTTAAGCCGCTGTATGGGCGGCTGTCGAGGTCGATGCGTGAAAGGCGCACCCTCGCCGCGCTCGCTACGGTGACGATCGTCGTGGTGATGGTGATCCTGCCGGTGACCCTGGTGGTAGTACTGCTGCTGCAAGAGGCGTCGGGCCTCTATCAAAGGATCCAGACCGGGGAGCTCAATTTCGGCCGGTATCTGCAGCAGGCCCTCGGGGCACTGCCCGCCTGGGCGTCCGGTTTGCTGGAACGCCTCGGCCTTACGAACTTCGATGGGATTCAGGAAAGGCTGTCGGGCGACGTCCTGAAGGGCAGTCAGTTCGTCGCCGCGCAGGCCATCGCCATCGGCCACAACACATTGGATTTCGTCGTCAGCCTGTTTGTGATGATCTACCTGCTGTTCTTCCTGCTGCGCGACGGCGAAGAAATCAAAAAGCGCATCAAGGCTTGCATTCCGTTACGCGCTGAGCAGAAGAGTGCACTGGTCGACAAGTTCACCGTCGTCATCCGCGCCACGGTCAAGGGCAGCATCGTCGTGGCCCTTTTGCAGGGCGCGCTCGGCGGCCTGATTTTCTGGTTCCTGGACATCCGCGCCCCGATGCTCTGGGCGGTGGTGATGGCCTTCCTCTCGCTGCTGCCGGCCGTAGGTGCTGCGCTGATCTGGCTGCCGGTCGCCATTTACTTCTTGGCGACCGGTGCAATGTGGCAGGGAATCGTCCTGGCCGCCTATGGAGTACTCGTCATCGGCCTGGTCGATAATTTCCTGCGCCCGATCCTTGTCGGCAAAGACACCAGGATGCCCGACTACGTCGTGCTGATCTCCACGCTCGGCGGCATCGCGATTTTCGGGCTCAACGGTTTCGTGATCGGGCCGATAATCGCGGCCATGTTCATGGCCGTCTGGACGATTTTTTCCGAATCGAGGTCGAAGGAGACGAAGTAACTGTCGCGAAGGCTGATGCGCGCGAAGTGCGGATGAGTCTCCCCATCTTATGAGCAACGTTTCTGTCGCCGGGACCGCTTCGACAAGTGCGGGCTTACCGATCCGCCTTTCCCCGGCCCACCCAAGCGCCCCAATCAGGCGTAGCTGGACCGACGTAACTGCCGGCTCCGCACCAGTTGCGAAAACTCCAACGCCGGCACCGGTTTGCTGAGGTAAAAACCCTGCATCGTGTCGCACTTCATGGCCGTAAGCAGCGCCGCCTGGCGTTCGTTTTCGACGCCTTCAGCAACCACGGACTTGCCCAGCGCATGCGCCATATCGATTGCTGCGCGCACCACCGCCTGCGTGCTGCGGCTCGTCTCCATGGTACGAATGAACGCCTGGTCGAGTTTCACCGTCGCGACGGGTAGGCGCTGCAAATAGGCGAGCGAGGAGTAACCGGTGCCGAAGTCGTCGAGTTCGAGCGGTGTGCCTAGTTTGAACAGGCCCGTAAGGTTCGTATTGACTGCCTCGTTGTCATCGATCACCGCGCTTTCGGTCATCTCCAGCCGCAGCGCACCCGCACGCATGTCGGACGCTCGCAGAATGTCGGTAACCAATTGCGCGAATCCCGATTTGCGCAACTGCCGCGCCGAGACGTTCACCGAGACATGGTCGATCGGAAGCCCGTCGCGCTGCCAGGCGATGAACTGCGCGCAGGCGGCTTCGAGCACCCATTGGCCGATTTCCTCGATCAGGCCACTGGATTCGGCGAAACCGATGAACTGCACCGGCAGGATCAACCCGCGCACCGGATGCAGCCAGCGGATCAGCGCTTCGCCGCCGACAATGCGGCCGGTGCTCAGATCCATCTGCGGCTGGTAGTGGAGGACGAACTGGTCCTCCTCCAGCGCCAGCCGCAACTCGCGCTCGAGATCAACGCGGCGTTGCACCTCGGCGTTCATCGACGGCTCGAAAAAGACTACGTGCCCGCGCCCGGAGTTCTTGGCGTTGTACATCGCCAGGTCCGCGTGGCGCAACAGTTCCTCGGCACTCCTTCCGTCGGCCGGATATAGCGCGATGCCCACGCTGGCCGATACAAAGGTGCTGCCATCGCCGAGTTGGAACGGCATTGACAGCGCTTCGACCACGTGCCGCGCCGCGATCGCGGCCTCCGCCGCCTCGCGTATTTCGGGCAGCACTACCGCGAACTCGTCGCCGCCGATGCGCGCCACAATGTCGGACTGGCGCATGCAACGGCGCAGGCGCTCGGCGGTCTGGACCAGCAGTCCGTCGCCAGCCGAATGGCCGAGGCTGTCGTTCACCGCCCCGAAGCCATCTAGGTCGATGAATAGCACGGCCAGTATCCGCGCCTGCCGCTGTGCGCCAGCCACGGCGCGAACAAGTTCCTCGATCCCGAGCAGCCGGTTAGGAAGTCGTGTGAGCGAGTCATAATGCGCGCGGCGATGGAGTTCGAGGTCACGTCGGGCGGTGGCAAGGGCGACCGCGACACGGTCACCGAGCTCCCGCAGATACGCGATCTCGCCCCCGCCCAGCGCGCGCTCGGCATCGTAGCTGAGCACCAGCGCCCCGGCGAGTTCGTCGCCGAGAATGATTGGCAGAGCGAGCACGCTGCGTCCGGGAAATCCTGAAACTGAAACGACACTATTGGGGTTTGCGAGAAGCGCTCGCGCATCGGCCTCCGAAAGCATGATCGCGGCCGACCGGACTTCGCCGCTGCCGTCGTGGGAATAGGACTGAAAGCACCCCGCCGCTCCAGATTCGGCGAGCAGCATGTAGCAATGATCGGGGCTCGCCAGGTCGTCGATTCTCCGCAGGACGATGGCGGCGATCTTGCCGAGATCGATGTTCGACAGGATGATGGCGTCAATCTCGGCATGCGCCAATAACGCGCTGAACTGACCGCCGAGGCGCTCAGACATTGAGTTGAATGCGTACGCCAACGCCCCGAATTCGTCGTCGCGCGTCACGGAAACGCGGACGTTAAAGTCGTGCGCGGCGATGCTTCTAGTGGCCTCGGTCAAGTCCTTCAGCGGTCTGAGCGTGCGGCGCACCTGAATCAAGCCGAGCAGAGCCGCAGCCAAAAGCCCGAGCAACACCACGGGCACCACCAGTTTCCTGACTGCCTGCACGGGAGCGAGCGCATGTTCTTCGGGCTGGCTTGCGACCACCGCCCAGGGCTCGGCTCCGAATCGGCCCTGCAGGAAGACCTCGCGGAAACCTCCCACGTAGCGCGCGCCGCCCGCATCCCATGCCAAGTCGCCTTCCGATGCGCTGCCGAGCCGCTCGCGAATGGTGGCGAGGGTCGACTCGGGCAGCGGGTTTGCGCACGCAAGCGGCGTGCGCTCAGGTCCGAGCACGCAGATCTCGGTCAGGTAGGGAAGATCTTCGCCCGAGCCCCATAGGTAGCCCGGATCCAGCTCCAGCGCCAAGCCGAGCGCCCCAGCAGAATCCGTTTTCGCAGTTGTGACCATCCATACGCCGCCAACGTCACCATCGCCAGCCGGCAAGACCAGCGCAGTCTCGCCCGCGACGAGCCGCTGTTCGACCGAATCAAAGGCGTCCGCCGTGAGCATTCGCGCCGGATCGCCGAAGAGGACTCTACGACCGGTCGCATCGAATAGCACAGCGGCCCGGAAGTAGGTTTCGAATCCCTTGTCCGCCTGCGTCGTGCGCGCTGCAGCTGTATCGGCGGCGACGGACTGCGCGAGCAACTCGGCAACGCCTAGACGGTCGATCAGCGAGGTTGCGTACGTCGCGGCGGCACCGCGCAACTGCCCGATCCGCTGATTCAGCAGCGCATCGATGACGCGGTCGTAGGAAAGCAGAAGCGTTGCGGCGACGGGCAGTAACGCGCAGGCGACGAACAGCGCCACCATGCGCCGCGTGATGCGTGACCCGTACCTATCCGCCGTGCTCACGGCTCGTAGGTCGATGCCAAGCCGACGAAGCGACCGTCGTTGGCCAAGACCACGTCGTCGCGGCTGATTTTCGCGGTCAGGGGCGGCACGCTGCCGCCGTCCCTACCGCTGCTGTAGAGATCGAAATCCGTATTGATCGGTGTCAGGTTCTTGTTCTTACGCGCCTTGCCCTTCGCCCCTTTGGCACTAAAGTTCAGGTAGACGTATGGCTTGCCCCAGGGGTCAAGCTTGCCTGCGGCGCCAACTGCAGAAAGGTCATCGGGCGGATCGCGGTTGTCCGCCATGTAGGAACGGCACAGCCCATTGAGAACCCCGATATCAACGCTCGCTTGATAAATGCGCACCCTTTCCCGGTAGTCAAAGTACGCGGGTAGCGCCACCATCCCGAGAATGGCGACGATCGCAATGGCAAGCAATAATTCGGCAAGGGTGAATCCTCCGGCTGCGTTGAAAACGCCAGAATGTTCCTTGTTTGCACACATGCGCTCAAGCCCTAGTGGATACCCGAAGCCCCTGAGTCTGACGTGATGCAAGAGCCCCCCTGATCGACCGCACGAATCGTTCCCGGTACCAATACCGAATCCGCCATCTGATTTTGGTGGAGGCGGATGCTTTTATGGCGCAAGGGCTATGCCACTCGCGGTGGAATGATTCCAATTGGCTGACCGCCTTAACTCACTGACTTTACGGGGATATTTCTTGGGATAGGACCTTAACCAAGCCGCCATTTAGTGCTGGTGACTTGATTTAGTCAGCGGACGACGGGAGTACGACGGCACAAAAAGAGGGCGGGTGTTCCCGTCCGGACGCTGCCAGTCTGAACGTGTCCCAGGCATCGACATCCGTTTCATCCAGCCAGGCAAGCCCGATCAGAACGCCTTCAGCGAACGCTTCGATCTCAGCTATCGGGAGGGAAGCACAGAGCGCGCGCGAGTCAATTCCAGATGTCCATGAAATCACCGACGACTGGCTCCGACGCTACAACGAAATCAGACCGCACGATGCGCTGTCGATTCAAGCAGAATTCAAGGGTTTTCCAAGCCGCTTGAACCTAGATTGAAGGATGTCTAAGGCGTACTTGAGACTGCTGGTAAACGAAATCCGCCTGGAAGGCAATGAGCTTAAATCCGCGGGAGTTACGGTCAGTTGGGCGGAGCCTTTGGCCTGCTGGAAAAAACGAAGCTGGGCGAAGTGCCCAGCTCCATACGTGACTGGCGCGCCCGGCAGGATTTGAACCCACGACCCCCTGGTTCGTAGCCACACGGTAGATACCCTTCTCGGACCTAATGCAGTTTAACGGTCCATATTCTCCCCTATGAAAGTTGACCCCTAACGCTTAACGGGCTAGCATCCTGTTTAACGAAATTTGATAGCCCGTGCTAGCCCGGTGCTAGCCCGAGACAACCAAGGGGTCGCATGGTGCAGCGTTTCAGGTTCACGAAAACCAAGCTCGACGGCCTGCCGCTACCCAAGAGTGGCGCACGCTCCACGCACTACGACGAGGACGTTCCGAAGCTCGCAGTAAGGATCACAGCCGCCGACACGCGCACCTTCTACGTCGTCAAGCGCGACGGCGCGAGCATGGCCTGGGTGAAGCTGGGGACGTTCCCCGAAATGACCGTGGAACAGGCCCGCAAAGCCGCTGAGCGCACCCTAGGCGAGTTCGCGCGCGGCATGAACCCCGCAATGAAGAGGCGCGAGGCAAAGAAGGCACAGACCCTCCTACAGGCTTATGAGCAGTACCGGGCGCTACACGTTGACCACCCAGCAAAGGGCATCAAGAGTGGCGATGAGATCCGCGCCCTTTGGGAACGCTGCGTGGGTCCCCTGCCGGATGCCCCCGCGAGGAAGCATGGCCGCAAACGGTCAAAGCACCCCGCAGGCGTGGACTGGTCAAGGCGGAAGCTTGATGCGATCGGTAGCGACGACGTAAAGACCCTGCACGCAACGATCGGGCGGAAGCATCCCACGATGGCGAACCGCGTGGTCGAACTCTTGAGCGCGATATTCAACAACGCCAAGGAACACGGCTACCCGGGAGACAACCCGGCGAGCGGCGTGAAGCCGTTCAAGGAAACGAAGCGGAAGCGTTTTATCGGCGAACAGGACCCCGACGAACTGCCGCGATTCTTCAAGGCGCTAGCGACCGACGCGTCGGCGGACTTTCAGCATTTCGTTCTGCTGTCCCTGCTGACCGGTGCGCGCCGCACGAACGTACTTTCGATGCGCTGGCAAGACATCAACCTGTCTGCGGCGAAGTGGGACATTCCAGACACGAAAAACGACGAGCCGCAACTCGTGGCCCTTGTACCGGAGGCGGTAGAGATACTGCGCTCGCGCAAGCCGCAGGATGCTGGCTACGTGTTCCCTGCACTATCCAAGACGGGCTACATGACGCCCCCGAAAAAGCGCTGGCGCGCACTGCTCAAGCGGGCGGGAGTCGCGAACCTGCGGGTTCACGACCTACGCCGTTCGCTGGGGGCTTGGCAGGCTATCAGCGGCGCATCGCTCGCAATCATCGGTAAGTCGCTTGGCCACAAGAGCGCAGACGCGACCATGATCTACGCAAGACTACACCTCGACCCCGTGCGGGCATCACTCAACACCGCCACGAGTGCGATGCTGGAAGCTGCCGGCGTGAAGAAGCCCGCCAACGTAGTCAAGATGCAGCGACGGAAGAAGTCGTAACCGCCGCCCGACGGCCTCGGGCAAGCGCAGGAACGGGACGCGCAAACTGGGATGAAACCATGATTGCTTGGCACTACACCACAGGGCAAAAATATGGGCTGATCTGTGCGGACGGCCAGATCAAACCGTCAACGCGTTTCTTACGCAATCATGAATTTGGTGTGTGCTGGTTTTCGGTCGAACAGACTTGGGAGCCAACCGCCAACAAAGGAGTTATCGAGCACGGGCGCCTCAGAACATTAACGATGCTCGAAACCATGGAAAAAGGATTTGGACTCGTCAGATTCGGCGTAGACGAAAAGAACTTGATTGCTTGGCCTGAACTCGCGAGCGCAGCACGCATGACAAGAGAAACTCGGGCTGCCCTTGAGAAGGTAGGCAGGGATCAAGGCTCAGAGCCGATGAATTGGCGCGGAAGCATTCGGCCTGTGCCGGTAAGAGAGACCATGGTTGAAACGATGGTGAATCGCACCCGTGAGTGGGAGCGAGTACCAGGTTAGCGAAAACCGCCCCGGCGGATTCCGGGAAAGCGGGACAGGAAAGGCAGTGACGCCGATCCCGTCCCTAACCAATGCATCACCCATAGGAGGTAAATGCACATGGCTGCAAAGAAAGGTAACACAAAGGTCGCGAAGCGCATTGAGAACCCCGTTGGCAAGCCCTCGGAAGACGCGCAGCTTGTCGCACATTTCAAGTCCGCAGATGCCCTCGTTTCAATGCTGTTGAACACGGTGGAAGAGTGGAATAACCGGGATAGCATGGTTTGCAGTATGGCGGAGGGTGGGCGCCGGATTGCGG
>DATENC010000012.1:0-126268 GCA_035275265.1 Burkholderiales bacterium
CAGGTCTACCTCCCAACCGTTTGCTTGGCGGCCATAGCGAGGTGGACCCACGCCTTCCCATCCCGAACAGGACGGTGAAACGCCTCAGCGCCGATGCTAGTGCGGATTGCCCGCGCGAAAGTAGGTCACCGCCAGGCGCCCCCAGTGAAAAGGCCCATCCCGCAAGGGGTGGGCCTTTTTATTTGGCGTTCTTGGATGGTGGAAACGGCAGGACCCGACCAACTCAAAGCGGCCTGATGCCGAGCACTTTCGCGGGGCCGGGAGTGCAGGCTGACTTCCGGACGGGCTGACCTTATGTAGGTCACCGCCGCCCGTTGTGAATCCAATCACACCTGTTCGTCGTAAATATTCCCTGATTCCAATGGCAATCCTCACACGAGCCGCGCATACCTTTTTGTGTAAATTGCCTACTGTGGGCTGGTGCTCATATGGACCAGCAAACTGTAAAAGGAGCGAATCATGAAACTGACCAAAACGGATATCGTGGAATGCATCCTGGCGTTCATTGGAATAGTCGGCTTGCTTGCGTATATTCATGTAACAGCAGAAACCTACCAATCGGTCGCCCTGCAAATCTCGCCGATGATGATCCGGGCAGATTGGACGATTCAGGCCGATGCCGGAAATTCCGCCCTTCGATTCCGCAAAGCGGCGCTGACAGACGCGCCGGTTTGAGAGACATCGCGCCCAAATTTGGGTGCTAAGGCGCCATCCGCTTCCAACTAGTAGTCTTGACCGGCAAGGGGCGGCGGTGCGAGCGTGCTCTGGATTTTCGGCTTGGCGCCGTTGTTCGCGGGCGTGCAGATCACCTCATCCGCGGCTATGATTCCTGGGATCGCAGTTTCCGAGTTCACGGGTCCAGAGGGTGAGGTAAATATGCAAAGAATCGTTTTTTTCGGTCTGCTCTTTGCAGCACTGTTCTGTGGGAGCGCGTCCGGCGCAACAACAGCGATCGTTTCGTCCTGCGCGCCCGGCAAGGAGCCGACCAAGCAGACACTGGTCGGAATGCTGACCGTACACGTGATCTGCGATCGCGTGATATTCGAGATACCACCCCCTGGGCTTGATCGCGACCTGCTCGTCAATACCGAGTTTGCGGCGCTTTCTACCGGTATCGATTTCGTTGCACCGGGCTCCGTGGTCGACAACCGCGTTGTCCGGTTGATCAGGCTGGGTAACAAGATTCTTCTCGAAGACGTGCGTTACGAAATTCTGAAACGGGAACAGCCGAACCTGCAGCGCGGTGTCGAGGCGGCCTCGCTACGCACCGTGATCAGGGTCTTCGACATCATCGGCGAGGGTACGGGAGGCGCTCCGCAGATCGACGTGACCAGCGTATTCACCAGCGAAGTACCGGCGGGCTTCGCGCTCGATCTGATGCGCCACTTCCACATGCGCGCGGTCGACCCGAAGCGCTCCTACGTCCAAACCGTCAAAGTTTTCCCCGGAAGCGTCGACGTGCGCTTCTATCAGACCTGGATGGCCGACCCGGCAGAACTGCGTGCGGCCACCGACACTGAGGACCGCCCGGCCACGCTCGGTTTCATTTTTCACGCCAGCATCCTGGCGCTGCCGCAGACGCCGATGCGCGGGCGCTATGCGGATGACCGCGTTGGCTACTTTACGGTGCCTTTCGATGACTACGGTACCGGCGAGCACGGGAGAGTGCGCCGCGCATACATCCAGCGTTATCGGCTGGAAAAAAAAGATACCGCGGCAGAATTGTCCGAACCGGTTAAGCCGATCGTGTTCTACCTGAGCCAAGAAGTACCCGACCAGTGGCGTCCGTACATCAAGCGCGGCATCGAGGATTGGCAGAGAGTTTTCGAGCACGCGGGATTCCGCAATGCCATCATCGCGCGCGATGCGCCGACGCCGCAGGAGGATCCGAACTGGGACCCGGAGGACGTGCGCTACAACGTGGTGCGCTGGACACCTAGCGGCCGGCAGAACGCGATGGGCCCGGCGGTGATCGACCCGCGCAGCGGCGAGGTCATCTCCTCGCACGCGATCTTCTGGCACGACGTGTTGCGGTTGGTGGAGACCTGGTACTTCACCCAGGTCGGACCGCTCGACCCGCGTGCGCGCAAGCTGCCGCTGCCTGCGGAGATCACAGGCGAGCTGCTGCGTTACATCGTCACGCACGAGATCGGCCATGCGCTGGGGTTACGTCACAACTTCAAGGGGCATTCGGCCTATTCAATCGCACAACTACGTAGTCGCGAATGGACAGAGAAGTGGGGCAACTCGGCCTCCATCATGGATTATTCACGGCTCAATTACGTTGCCCAACCCGGCGATAACGCATACCTACTTCCAAAGTTCGGACCCTATGATTACTTCGCGATCGAGTGGGGATACAAGCAGTTCACGCAGATCGCGGTCGTCGACGGTAAGAGAGTCAACCAGGTAATGCTCAGTGACACCGAGTGGAGCCGCCTTGATCAAATGGCGGCGCAACAGGTCACCAATCCGATGTTGCGCTACGGGGGCGAGGATGACGCGGCTGCGGTGGACCCACAAGTCGGCATGCATGTGGTCGGCGCCGACCCGATCGATGCCGCAGACCTCGGACTCCGGAACATCGACCGGGTAATGCCGATGCTGATCCCCGGGACGACGCAACTCGGCGGCAGCTACGCGCGCATGGCCGAGTTGTACGAAACATTGATCACGCAGCGCCATCGGGAACTGCTGGCGGTAGTCAAGTTGGTGGGTGGCGTGGAGGAGACGCGTTATCAGGCCGGGCGCGGCTCGGCGCCGCCGTTCCAACCGGTCCCGGCGGAGCGTCAGCGGGCTGCGGTGAAATTCCTGCTCGATCGCGCCTTTTCCACCCCAGTAGCGCTGCTGGATCGGGACGTCATGTATCGCATGGCGCCTTACGCAGGCGCGAATGCACTGCAGGGGTCCAACGTGCAGTTGCTGCGCAGACTTGTCGGTACAGGCGTATTCGAGCGTATGGCAGAGGCACGTGAGCTGGATCCTGCCATCAAGGGCTATACGGGCATCGACATGCTCTACGACCTGAATGACGGACTGTTCCGCGAACTGGCAGCGCCTGCCCCGGTCATCGAGTTGTATCGCCGCAACCTGCAACGCAATTACGTGCTGCTGTTGCTGGTGGCAACGGGAACCGAGAGCGATCCCCAAACGGTTTCGAACGCGATCGACGCACGTAGTGCCGATTCCACTCCGCTGAGTCTGCAAGCCCGGCATCTTTCGAGCCAAAACCAGCGGGCTGTAAATTCGCCTCTTTCCGATGTCGCGCAGCAATACCGGAAGGATGGTCATCCCAGCGAGTATCGCGCCGCGTTGCGCCTGGGGGTGGTAGACCTGCACTCCAAGATCGAAGGTGCAATCAGCCGGGTGAAGCATCCGGCGACGCTGGCGCTGTTGCGCGAACTCAAGGCGCAACTGGAACGCGTGCCCTGAATCGATCGCTACGCGGTAGCCCTGATTGGCTGCAGTCGTGAACTGCGCACGCGAGCAGGAGTCGGTCGAAAGGGGGATCCAGAAATAAGCAGGGTGCAATATCCGCTTTTGATTGGAGTCGAGACGTCCGGGAGATATCGTCCATGCTCAAGTCCATCATCCGAGCGCTTCTGAAGGTACTGTTTCGCGTACACGTGGAAGGCGACACGAACCATTTCACCCAGCCCCGGCTGCTCATCATCGCCAACCATCAGTCTTTCCTCGACGGCCTGATCCTGGGGGCATTCCTGCCGATCGATCCGGTATTCGTAGTGCACACCGAGGTGACCCGCAATTGGTTTTTCCGGCTGGTGTTGCGTCTTAGCGACTACCTGGCGGTGGATCCCACCAACCCGATGGCGATGAAACGCGTGGTGCGGCTGATCGAAACCGGCCGCCCGGTAGTGATTTTCCCGGAAGGGCGCATCACCATTACCGGAAGTCTGATGAAGGTCTACGACGGTCCCGCATTCGTCGCCGCGAGGACCCGGGCCGTCATCGTGCCGGTGCGTCTGGACGGGGCCGCGCGCACGTTCTTCAGCCGACTATCGGGAAGCAATCCGCGCGAGCTGTTTCCGAGGATCACTTTGTCTATCCAGCCCCCGGCCTCGATCGTCATGCCGAAGGAAGGCACCGGCCGGATGCGCCGCAGGAAAGCCGGGGAGGGCATGCGCAAGATCATGCAGGAGATGATCTTCCGCTCGCGCCCGGATCAGACCCTGTACACGGCGTTGATCGACGCCATGCAAATCTACGGCCGGGGCCGGAGAGTGGTGGAGGACATGCGTCGGACCGAGTTCTCCTACAACGCGCTTCTTAAGATGACGCTAGTGCTGGGGTTGCTGGTGAAGCGCGTCAGCGGGCGGGGCGACACAGTCGGGATTCTCATGCCGAACCTTGCAGCCACACTGTGCATGGTGATCGGAACGACCGCATTTCGCCGCGTGCCGGCGATGCTCAACTACACGGCGGGAACCGACGGCATCCAGAGTGCCTGCGTGGCGGCGAAGGTCTCCACCATCGTCACGTCCCGCAAGTTCCTGGATACGGCGCGGCTTCAGACGCAGGTGGTTGCATTGCGCAATGTCAGGGTCGTTTATCTCGAGGACTTGCAGCCGACCGTCAACCTCGCGGTCAAGCTCTGGGCCGTGGTCCACCTGATTTTTCCCCGGTTGCTCGGCAGGGGTGTGGATCCCGAGTCGCCGGCCGTGGTGCTATTTACCTCTGGGTCGGAAGGCCGACCCAAGGGTGTGGTGCTTTCGCACCGCGCCATTCTCTCCAACATCGCGCAGATCCGCGCCATTACCGACTTCTCGGTGGAAGACCGGATTTTCAACGCGCTGCCGGTCTTTCACTCGTTCGGTCTGGTCGCAGGCGGGCTGCTGCCGATGCTGACCGGCATCAAGCTGTTTCTCTATCCCTCGCCGCTGCACTACCGCCTGATTCCCGAAATCATCTACGATCGCAGTTGCACCATTCTTTTCGGAACCAGCACCTTTCTGAACAACTATGCCAAGTTCGCGCATCCCTACGATTTCTACCGCGTGCGCTACGTCGTTGCTGGCGCCGAGAAGCTGTCGCAATCGGTACGCGACCTGTGGACCGAGAAATTCGGCGTGCGTGTCTACGAAGGTTATGGAGTGACGGAGACGTCGCCGGTCATTTCGGTCAACGCTCCCATGGCGACTCGCATCGGCAGTGTCGGCCAGCTGCTTCCCGGAATGGAGGCCAGGCTCGTGCCGGTGGCCGGCATCGAGCGCGGCGGCGTGTTGCACGTAAGCGGCCCCAACGTCATGCTCGGTTATTTGTACTACGAGAATCCCGGAGTGCTTGTGCCGCCACGTTCGGAGCTTGGCTCGGGCTGGCATGAAACCGGCGACGTGGTGGATATCGACGACGACGGATTTGTGTTCATCCTCGGACGCGTCAAGCGTTTTGCCAAGGTAGCGGGCGAGATGATCTCGCTGGAGGTGGTCGAGAAGATTGCCGTGGCTGCATCGCCGGAATTCCAGCATGCGGCATCTTCGCGACCGGACGAACGCCGCGGCGAGGCGATCGTGCTCTTCACTACCGACCCTGCGTTGACCCGCGAGCGCTTGCAGCAGACCGCGCACGTGCTGGGCTCGTCCGAAATCGCGGTGGCCAGGGAAATTCTCAATGTGCAGGAAATCCCGCTCCTGGGAACGGGAAAGGTAAACTACGTAAGGCTCAAGGAAGACGCCTGCCGCACACGGGAAGTCGCTTCCAGTGCTGGCTAGGCAAGAATCGACAGGCCGAATTCCGTGGGCCGACCGGCACGCATCGTCGTCGATACCCGCGGACACAGTGCTCAATCCTGCGGGTAATCGTCCTTCTGCAGATCCATTCCATCGATCCTTGCTGAAACGGTTTCCTAGACTGGCGTAACGGCTTGTTAGAGATGCAACCAATACAGTAGTCATGACCGACCAGGCGCCAGACTATTCCAAGCTCCTCGAGTGCCTCGACGACCGTCTGCCGGCGTTTCGTCAGGCACTGCTCGACCACGCCAAGACCGACCTAGAACGAGTGCATGTGGCGGCGGGCGAGGTGCTCCTGCGCAAGGGTGAAAAGGCACGTGCGCTGTACGTGGTTGTTGCCGGGTTGCTGCGCGCCACGATTATTCAGGACGACGGAGGCGAACTTACGCTTTCGGTGTTCGGGCCCGGCGAGATGGCTGGCGAAATGGCAATCCTGGCGGGCGGCGGGGTTTACAGCGCGACCGTCTCTGCGGCTGAAGACGCCATACTCGTCAGGGTGCCACGCGAGGTCTTTGAAAGGATTGCGAAGTCCGCACCAAAGGCTGTTCGTGAGATGGCAAGTGGGATACGCCGGCGCCTTGCCCGTGACCAGCTTGCAATCGGCCTGCCGAAATTGTTCGGGCCGCTCGACGAAACCATGCTCCAGTATGTCGAGGAGCGAGTCGAGTGGGTGAGGCTGCACGCCGGTGACATGCTGTTTGCAGAGGGGGATAAGGGCGAGGATCTCTTCTTTGTGCTGGGCGGGCGTCTGCGCGCAGTAAGTGCTGATGGCCGGGTTCTCAATGAAATGACCCGGGGCGAAAGCATTGGCGAAATCGCCTTGCTGACCGGAGAGCCACGTACCGCGAGCGTGTTTGCCGTCCGCGACAGTGACTTGGTGCGCGTGTCGCGGCATGCATTCGACGAAATCGTCGCAACGTATCCCGCGGTCATGCAGACTATTACGCGCATTGTAATACAGCGCCTGAGGGCGAAGGAGCAGCGAGGCACCGGCGCGAAGACGGGAAAGTGCGTTGCGGTGCTCGCCGCGGGTGTGCGGAATGCGACCGCGGAATTTACCGAGCGACTTGTGAAGGCGCTCGACCACATCGGCCCCACGCTGCATTTGTCGACTCAGCGGTTAGACACGCTCCTGAACCGTCCTGGAATTGCAGGGGCTGAAGAGGACGATGCGGCTGGCATCCGCCTGACGGCATGGCTGGACGAGCAGGAATCGCAGCACCAGTTTCTCGTGTATGAAACCGATGGAACCCTCTCCCTCTGGACGCGACGTTGCCTACGTCAGGCGGATGAAATTCTATTGGTAGCGAACGCCGGTTCGGACCCCGTGCCCGGCCCTGTCGAGAAGACGCTTCTGGGCACCAGGGACGGCATTTCGAAGGCACGGCAAAACCTGGTTCTGTTGCATCCCGACGGAAGCAATTTGCCGACAGGGACCTCGCATTGGTTCATAGACCGCAATATTCAACGCAATTTCCACGTTCGTCTCGACACGCAAAACGACTTCGGGCGCTTGGCGCGCTGCCTGGGAGATGCGGCGATCGGACTCGTTCTCGGCGGCGGCGGCGCGCGTGGCTTGGCGCATATCGGCGTGGTTCGCGCGCTGCGCGAAGCAGGGGTACCGATCGACATGATCGGCGGCACCAGCATGGGGGCTGTAATGGCGTCGCTGGTGGCGATGGACCAGGATTGGCATCAGATGCTTGAAACTAACCGGGAGGCATGGCTGCGCAGGAAACCGCACAAGGAATATTCGCTGCCGTTCATTTCGCTGATCCGCAGCCGGCGGCTGGATAGCATGGCACAAAAAATTTGGGGCGAGATCGACATCGAAGATCTGTGGATTAGTTTTTTCTGTGTCTCCTGCAATCTTTCGACCAGCGCCGCGATGATCCACGAGCGTGGGGCGTTGTGGAAGGCGATCCGCGCCAGTGCCTCCCTTCCCGGAGTGTTCGTGCCGGTCTTGAGCGACGGCAACATATTAGTGGATGGAGGCCTGGTCAATAATCTGCCCGGGGACGTCATGCGCGAGCGAGCCTGTCGGACGCTAATTGTTGTGGACGTCGGATCGGAGCACGAATTCACCTTCAAGCGGCCTGAGTTTCCTTCGCCATTGCAGTTTCTTCGCAGTCGCATCCTGCCGTTCGCGACGAGGATCGAGGTTCCGCACATCGTCGACGTGCTTATACGCACGACCGATGTCAGCAGCAGCCAGAAAACGCGCGATGTCAAAAGAAACGCCGACGTCTGCCTCCGACCGCCGATCGATGCGTACGGCGTCCTGCAGTTCGAGTCGCTCGACGAGATCACCGAAGTTGGTTATCGCTACGCCAAAGCGAAGATCGAAGAATTGCGAGGCGACAAATTGCTGGCCGGGATGTTCCAGGCGTCTTGAGGCCCGCTTACCGATTTTCAGCGATTGAACGCAGGGCGTCCAAGTCTAGGATATCGAGGTAGTCGCGCTCGTGCTTGATGAAGGCGCGGCGAGACCAGTCGCGCAGGTTCTTGTTGACGCTTTCACGCGTCGCGCCGATGAAGTCGCCCAGTTCCTGCTGTGACAACTTTAGCTCGATCCGTACTCGGGCGCCACACTCCGTTCCGTGATTCCCGGCCAGCCAGAGCAATTGCTTCGCCAGCCTTGCTGGAATGTCGAGGAAGGTGCGGTCCTCTACACGGGTGGTGAGTTCCCGGATGCGGGCAGCGAGCACGGCCAAGAGCTTCATTGCAACCGGCGGCGAGGATGCGAGCAGGCCGTGGAACGCGCGCTTGTCCACCACTGCCAGCTCGCATGCCTCCAGCGCGGTTACAGTGGCCGAACGAGGTTTGCCGTCGAGAATGCCAATTTCGCCGAAAACCTCGCCCGAACCCATCATGTTGACGGCGGTATCGTCGCCATCGGTGCCCTGAGCAGTGACTTTCGCTCTACCTCGCAGAAGCACGAAAAATTCGGTGGCCGGCTCACCCTTGGAGACAATCGTTTCCTTCGGCTTGTACACTCTGGTTCTTGCGAGCTGTGACAGGCGGAGTAGATCGTCCTTTGTCAGCGCGTTGAAAAGCCAGACCCGCGACAGGTTGTCGATCAGATCGTCGGACACGGCTTTTCACCTGCATCTGTGAAACAGTTCATAGGAACGCCCGCAAGCCGCTAGTAGACTTCAGACATGCAACTCCTCTTTCTCGGTTCAGGCTCAGCGCATACCGTGGGCACTGACAACTTCCAGTCGAACATGATGTTGATCTCTGACAGCGGCCGGCGCCTGCTGATCGACTGCGGTTCGGACGTTCGCTGGTCGCTGGCAAAACAGGGCCTTTCTCACCTGGATGTTACCGACATTTACATCAGCCATCTGCATGCGGATCACATCGGCGGGCTCGAGTGCATCGGCTTCCAGACGAAATTCGACTCGCGTTGCAAGCGTCCGCATCTCTACATTGAAGCGTCTCTGGCCGCACCGCTCTGGAACCGGGCTCTGCGCGGGGGCATGGGCGTCATTTCCGGCACTGAGACTGAACTGAATTCCTTCTTCGACGTACGCGCCGTCACCGTAAATCAACCGTTCGAATGGGAAGGCGCCCGCTTGGAGCCTATAGCCGCGGTGCATGTTTCCTGCCCGCAAACAACCGTCCACAGCTACGGCCTGTTGATCGAGCGCGATGAACATCGAACGTTTCTCACAACGGACACCCAGTTTACCCCGGCTCACCTGCACGACTACTACGTACGCGCCGATCTCATTTTTCACGACTGCGAAACGGGCCAGGCAAGGACCGGTGTTCATCCCAACTACGACGACCTGGTTCAACTGCCACCCGCGTTCCGCGCCAAGACCTGGCTCTATGGGTACCCGCCAGGGCCGCTGCCCGATGCTGTCGGTGCGGGTTTCCGCGGCTTTGTCAGGGCCGGCCAGTCGTTCGACCTCATGTTCAAGCGCGGTCCGGTCGATTAAGCCGCGATCCGCACTGGCGGGAGCAGATAAAGAGCGTGCGCGCCAGGCGACCACCACGGCAATTGCGTCTTTAAACATCCTACTTGGTAGACCCGCCACCGGGCCGGAAAGCAACAGGATGGATTGACCGATTCTCAAAAAAGGGCCCGCCGAACGGCGGGCCAAGTCCACGGGAGAGTTGGAAGATCAGTTGGAGATGGTGGAAGCCAGCTTGACCGGAGCACGTGTGATACCAGGGGCGCAAAAGACTTTTTCATCGACCATCACGCACCCCGTGTTGCCATGCAGGCTGAATTCCACGCGACGCTTGCCATTTTCCATTGTGGTCCGGAGCGTGTCTTGTGCGAAGACAACAGAACACGACAACGCGGCAGTAAACAGCAGGCTGGTCAGGATCTTGGTCGTGGTCATAGTCTGGTTCCCCCTCAAAGTGTTTCGTGTTGGAGGCACTATAAGGGGGAGGGATGCCTGGCGAACTGAACTATTGCGCAGTCGAAGTGTGGAAAATTCACGCCGTAGCCGGATATCCCCTCAACAGGATTTTCTGTACGCCGGCAAAAATGCGCGCGCCGATGCGGGTGGCTTCGTCCAGCGCGACCTAATTCTCCAGTTCTCCTCGAAGGTCCTTACCCGCCCGTGAGGCGGGCCTTTTTCGCTTCAAGGTTCACGTTTTCCAACGCGGTAGAACGTGAATTTCGCACACCTCCGTTGTGCAAGAAATCAACGAAAGAGGGCGCCTTCAACGGTACAGTGACCTCATCACGTGGCGATCAACAAAGGACCCAAATCATGAACGCGACCAAGCTCCTAACCAGCCTTACCATCACTACAGCACTGCTGTGTTCGACCGCCTTCGCAGCGGACACGCTCAAGGTGGGCATGGAAGGCGGCAAGCAGCGCGTGGAGTTTGCCCTGCACGGCAAGACCAGTTGCGTCATGCTTGACGGCAAGATTTTTTGCGCACCTGCAATAAACCGTGCCCCGACGCGCCTGGCCTTCGCCCTTTCTGACTAAACTCGAATCTCTCCCGGGAGTTTGGGCCTGCCTTTGCGGCGGGCCTTTTTGTGTAGTCGTCCGGGGTCGTTTTTTCACCAATTCGTGGCTGAAAACCCGGCGGGAAGGGCGTAATGCTGTGTTGGGAGATTTACCGTGCCTGCCGGAGCACGGCAGAGATACCTTTCCCAAGGGCATCGAAGGGTGCCTTGTCATGGCAACCCGTTGAGTGCAGACTTTTCGCCGCACGCTACGACCAAGGGGAGTTTTAATGACCGTATCATCGAGCGATAGCACGGCCCTCTGGAGTTTGTCGGAAAAACATCTGAAGGCGCTTTCGGAGCGCGGTGCGATCAAGGCATATCCGAAGAACACGGTCATCGTCAACGAGGGCGATCGCAGCGATACTCTTTTCATCATCCTGTCGGGAAAAGTGAAAGCCTACCTTGCTGACGAAGAAGGCAAGGAGGTACTGCTCAGCACCCAGGGGCCGGGCGAATACTTCGGCGAGATGATCCTCGACCAGGGCCCGCGCTCGGCATCAGTGATGACGCTTGAGCCCTCGAAGTTCTCGGTCATTACGACCGAGCAGTTCAAGAAATTTCTGATCGAGCATCCGGACGCAGGACCGGAACTAGTGATGAGCCTGATTCACCGCGTGCGCGAACTGACCAAGACGGTCGGGAATCTCGCACTGCTCGATGTGTATGGGCGCGTTGCCCATCTTCTGTTGGAACTGGCGACAGAGGAAGATGGCGAAATGGTGATCGGCCAGCGCTTGACCCAACAGGACATGGCGAATCGGGTGGGCTGTTCGCGCGAAATGATCAGCCGAATCCTCAAGGACCTGCGCATCGGCGGCTATTTGAGGATGGACGGCGAACGAATTGTCATCGCCAAGAACCCGCCGCGAGCGTGGTAAACAGTTCGTCCGGTTCGAAACTGTTGCTGTACCGCCTTGGCGCGAGCGCAGGCGCTTTTCGAGCGAAACCTATTTTGGCAGGAGCCCGAGCCGCCTGGCCTCCCTGACAGCCTGGGTACGATTGCTGGCGTTGAGGCGCCTGAACAAATCCTTCAAGTGCTGCTTGACGGTTCCCTCGGTCAGCCCCAATACGTCCGCGATGCGTTTGTTGGGCATGCCTTCGGCGAGCAATGGAAGAATCTGTAATTGCCTGGAGGTCAGCGGCGCCGATTCGCCGTTCCCCGCCGCTTGCGAAGCAGGCAGGAACATAGCATCGGGCACGTACACCTCTCCGTTCAATACACGACGCAAAGCGTCCATCAGTTGCTCGCTGCCGGTAAATTTCGGAATGTATCCGCGCGCCCCGCCATCGAGGAGGGTGCGGATGAGCCGCGCATCGTTCACCCCCGAGACGATTACTATCGGCAGGGCAGGGTAGGCGCGGCGAATGGCAAGAAAACCCTCGATCTCCCCCATTCCCGGCATCTGCAAGTCGAGCAGCAGCAGGTCCACGGGCCCCTCCAGGGAAAGCTTGTCCAGCGCGGCCCGCAAATTTCCCGCCTCAAGCACAGTCACCTGGGTGCCCAGAAGCTGAAGAAAGAACCGCAATCCCTCCCTGAACATCGGGTGGTCGTCGGCGTGCAATATTTTCATGTCGGCGTTTGAGTGGCCTGTGTTCGGAGAGCGCGGGCTAGGATTCGCGTAGGCACAAACGCAATTGCGTGGTCCCCAATTCAGTCCGGCACGCGTGACGCCATCGCCGGCAACGTAAAGTAGAACTCGTTGCCCTCCTCCGATCCCACGGTCACCCCCACCGTACCCCCGAACTTCGACACAATGCGCTGTACCGTGGCGAGGCCAAGGCCGTGGCCGGCTGCGCGCTCCCTGTGCAGGCGGGTGAATGGCGTAAAAACTGCGCTGCGCTCGTCCTCCGAAAGGGGCTGGCCGTTGTCCCGTACACTGAAGCGCACGTGCGGTCCATCCGGTGCGCCGGCGATCTCGAGCCGCGGTGGCGAACCACCGTATTTGAGTGCGTTGCTGAGCAGGTTCACCCATACCTCTCCAACCCACGGCGCGTAGCCCAACGCTTGCGGCCAAGTTTGCGGCAACTTCACATCGGCGCGCTGACGCGCCAACATCTCACTCAATTGGCTCAAAGCTTGGCGGACGAGATTACCTGTGTCGAGCGGTTTCAGTTCGACCTGCTGTTGTGCAACCGTTGATAGCAGGAGAAGGGCGTCAACAGCCTCTCCGGTCATGGCCAGCGCGTTTTGCGCCTGCTGCGCTAGATGTCGCTGTTCGACGGACAAATCGTCAGATTTGAACTTGCCAAGGATCTCCAGGAATCTGCCGGCTGCCGCGAGCGGAGTCTTGAGGCTGTGGGCGATGGTATGCGCGTAAGCTTCTAGCTCGGCATTCTTTTGGGCCAGGTCCTGTGTCCTGGCGGTCAACTCCTTCTGCAGCCGGTTCAACTGAAGGTGGTGTTGAATGCGCGCCAGCAGCTCCTCGCGCTGAATCGGCTTGGTGACATAGTCCACCGCACCGAGACGAAACCCCTCGACCTTGTGGGCGGTATCATCCACTGCGGTCATGAAGATCACCGGAACCTCGGCTGTCAGTGGATCGGCTTTCATGCGTCGACAAACCTCGAAGCCGTCCGTTTCCGGCATGCGCACGTCCAGCAGCACCAGATCCGGCAGGGCCATGCGGGCTTTTTCGAGCGCGTGCGCGCCGCTACGGGTCAGCATCAGATCAAATCCCTGTTCAGCCAGGAAATCCGATATCAGACGCAGGTTTTGCGGCTTGTCGTCGACAATCAGCACTGTCGCGCCGCGCAACTCAGTTGGGAGCGACATCTCGATGCGTTCCTGCGCAGTCCTGCAACAGCGTTATGAGTCGCTCTTCGTCGAGGTCTCGGGCGAGTGTGTACAAACGGCGTCCGAAAGGGCGATACCGCGCTTCGCCGCGCTCAAGCTCCAACGCGATCTGCTCGACGCGCACCAGCTTGCCCAGCCGAGCTAGTTCAAGCAATTCATCGAGCGCGGCACCCGATGGCGCGACGAGTTGTGCATCTGGCTGCTCCCGCACCGGGGTGCTCCCGCGAGTCTCGGTCTCTTCGTAGCGCCAGGTCAGGTCGAGCAGGCGCCCGATGATGTCAAGCAGCTCCATACTTTCGAAGGGTTTGCGCAGGCAGTCCGCGAAAGTGAGCGAGTCTGCTTCCGCCTGCTCGAGGTCGGCGGTACTGGCAGATGCTGCCACTATCGGCACTTTCATCGATTCGGGCGACTGTCGGATGGAGTGCGCAGCCTGAAAGCCAGACATCTCGGGCATACGCAAGTCCATCACGATCAAATCCGGAAGCCGCTGCCGCGCGGCGATAACTGCTGCCTGGCCGCCTGCAGCGGCAATCACCTCAAATCCCAGGGGTTCCAGTAACTGCTGCAGCAACTGACGGTTTTCCTCCTGGTCGTCGGCGACCACAATGCATTTGGACGTACCCTCATAGCCGACGATCCGCCGGTGGGTGGGCAGGATTGCCTGTGGCTCATTGGCCAGTGGCAGTGCTACCGCAAAACGGAAAGTACTGCCGCCGTTCGGTCGGCTTTCGACCTCGATTTCACCGCCCATCAGATGTGCAAGTTCCTGACTGATGGCCAGCCCAAGGCCGACACCGGACTCGCGTTTGCGTCCAGGTTCAGCTTGCTCGAAAGGTGCAAAGATGCGGGCTGTGTCCTCCGGCGCAATACCAATGCCCGTGTCGCGCACCCAAGCACGCAGTTCGACACGCTCGTTGCTGACCGGAAATGCCTGCACGGTCAGGGTCACGCGCCCGCCGGCCGTGAACTTGATTGCATTTCCGAGCAAGTTGAGCAGAATCTGCCGTAGGCGCTTGCCGTCTGCATTTACCTGCGCCGGAAGATCGCCCGGGGCTTCGAGGATGAACTCAAGTCCTTTCCTCTCGGCGTCTACGCGCACCATCGCGGCAATTTCCTCGATCAAGGCCGGGAGGGGCATGGGAGACACATGCAATTCAAGACGGCCCGATCGAATTCTCGAGAGATCCAGCAAATCATTGATGAGATCGAGCAGGTGACGGCCGCTGCGCGCTATCGTCGACAATGCCTCCTGGCGGCCCGGATCCGCCAATGGGCGTTCGCGCACTAGTTCCGCATAACCGAGAATGGCATGCAACGGCGTCCGCAACTCGTGGCTCATATTTGCCAGAAATTGGTCCTTGGCGCGGCTTGCCGCTTCGAGTTCCGCGCGCGCGGCCATCAGAGCGCGTCGCTGCGCGCTCAGGAGGCGGATATACAGTACGCCCGCCACGAGGATGACGGAGAACACCGCCAGCGATGTCCAGATGGCCCGGTAGTCGACTTTGCTTTCATACCGGACCGAGAGCCATTTGTCCGAAATTGCGCGCTTTTCCTCGTCGCTGATCGCGTAGAGTACCTTGTCCAGAATGCTGACAAGTTCCGGCCAGTCGTTGCGCACACCCACCGAGAAGCCTTGCGGCTGCAACGCCTTCTCGACCGGCGCGGCGATCCGCAGATTGCTGATCTGCCGTTGCCTGATGTTGAACACGATGGGAAAGATGTCGTCAACCAGCCCGTCCACTTTTCCGGTGGATACCGCTATCAGGCCCTCGAGGATGTCAGGGTAGGCAGGCACAGGCTGATTTGGATATGCTCTTACCATCAGCGACTGGGACGAGTGTCCCTGGACAACCGCGACACGCTCGGGCGCAAAATCGCGCAATCCGCTTACGAAAACATAGTCGTCACGGGTGACGATGACGTTTACGTAGTGCAGGTAGGGTTTGGTGAATGCAAGGAAGGGCTGGCGTTCCTGCGCGCGCGTGACCGCGAGCACGATGTCCAATTCCCTCTTTTGCAGCTTGTCCTGGACCGCGGCGAAGTTCAGCAGTTGAAAAACCTGAAACTCGACCCCGACACGTCGTTTGATGATTTCCAGGTAGTCGGCCACAACACCAGCAAACTTGCCCCGGTTATCGACGAATTCGTATGGCGCGTAACTCGTTTCCGCGCCGACCCTTATGACGCGATGCGATGCCAACCACTCTTTTTCTCTTGCGTCGAACTCGACGCTGGGCGTTCTGGGCTCGGGGGCGGCGGCGCGTGGCGCCTCGTTATTCTGGAGCGACGCGATCTGCGGGCGCATGAGGAGCGCCAGCGTTATGAAAATTAACGCCGGCCACACAACAATGGCCCGCTGCTTGCGGGCTGATGAGTGCCTCATTCTCAGCCTCCGCGTGATTTTTTGGGATCCTTTTGGGGATGATAGCGGAGTTGCGACGACCCGCCTCTATCCTTGGGATAGTCTACCGGCTAGGCGCCGGTAATGCGCCTTGGGCTACCTCCGGCACGGTCCGGGGGCCGGCCTCTGTTGCGGGTATCTCGTGAAACCCTGGTCCAAGCTCGTACTTACAGCCGGGTGCTCCCAGCCCGCTGGTCCGGGTATCACTAAAGTGATGGACCCTATCCCGGATGGGGAATTGCCAGTGTCATCCTGCGGCGCGCATTCTGCGCCGTGTACGGGCCGCGGTGAGCTTCATGGTCTGGCCGGAATTCGGAACTACTGTCTCCAGTGCATGAGGCGTCGTGGCACGGTCGTGTGAATTTTCACGTTGTGTTTCGGTAATTTGTACGCGGGTTTGTTGGTGTGCATTGTTAATCTGGCATTGTGAGTATTTGCTCACGGGTTTTCTACGAGAGGAAAACGATATGAAAAGTGCATTCAAGGCGAAATTGCTTGCTTCTGCTGTGGCCGCTCTGTTTGCAGCAGTTTCTTATGCTGCGATCGCCGACGATGTAAAGGCGAAAAAGCAGACGGTTGATACCCAGGGCCGTGCGATCGACGAAGTGAAGGCCGGCGGCAAGAAGGTTGACGCCCAAGGCCGTGCGATCGACGAAGTGAAGGCCGGCGGCAAGAAAGTTGACGCCCAGGGCCGTGCGATCGAGGAGTAAGAACCCAGTAAGCGCAGTTATTTCAGTCAAATCGGGCCGACACTCACCGTGTCGGCCCTTATTTTTGGTTCCATGCAACACCGGCTGCCTTCTTCCCCCGATTCGGGACACTGACCATTCTGTTTGAGAATCAGCGTGTTAAGCGATTGGGACACTTGATTTCGCATCGCGTATATGGCTCGGATGCTGTCCATGATTTCCGTTCCGTAGGACCAAGCTTCTCACGCGAATTGACTCGACACCTTCCTGTTCTGCTCGGACGGGACGGGATATCCGCGCCCTCGAATGTCGGCTGCACCGACCGCTTGCGCTCAGGTGGATACACCCTGAACTTGCCATTCCCGAAACCTGTGTTCCCGATGCCGATGGCATTACCGCCTCCCTTGGACTTGTGGATTTTGTTAAACGCTTCTATAAAAAGACTTTGGCTGAGGCTATCGGGTCGCGGTTCCAGGCGGGATTCGACTAAACTCTAGGAAAGCGGGGAAGAAACGGCCAGAAGCTCGCGGGAAAGGCATAGTCTTTTTTCATTGCGACTAAGCGAAAATTGGTTTCCGTTTTGTCGCAGGCCAGGTTCCATCTCGCAATAGACACGAACAAATAATGGTTTCCGGCGGACGCCACATGACCGAACACCGACTGAGTTCGAACCGGGTCGGCAAATTCAAATGAAATGCCCGAATTGTCAGCACGAGAATCGCGTGGGTGCGAAGTTTTGCGAGGAATGCGCGCATGCACTCGTGCGCGCCTGCGCCAACTGCGGCACCGTTCTCGGCAAATTGGCAAAGTTTTGTATCAACTGTGGCTGCCCGGCGACAGCGGCGCAATCGTCCGATGGCGTTGACTCTCCGGGACTCCATGCGCCGAAGCATTTTGCGGGACGGAACCTGGCCTCGAAGGGTGCCTTGGAAGGCGAGCGCAAACAAGTGACCGTGTTGTTTGCCGACCTGAAAGGATCGATGGAGTTGCTCGCCGATCGCGATCCGGAAGAAGCGCGCCAACTCCTCGACGCCGTCCTGGAGCGGATGATCGAAGCGGTCAATCGCTACGAGGGCACTGTCAACCAGGTCATGGGCGACGGCATCATGGCGCTCTTCGGTGCCCCACTTGCCCTCGAGTTCCACGCCGTGCGCGCTTGCTACGCGGCACTTCGGATGCAGGACAACGTGAATCGCTGGGCCGAGCAGGTTCAGCAGGCCACGAGACTAGCGGTGCGTATCCGTGTGGGACTCAACTCCGGCGAAGTGGTGGTGCGCTCGATCGGCAGCGGCCTTCACAAGGATTACACCGCGGTGGGCCAGACGACGCATCTCGCCGCCCGCATGGAACAGATGGCCACGCCGGGCACAACCGTCATCGCGCCCAGCACGTTCCACATGGCCCAGCGGACTATTCGGGTCAATCCCCTCGGATTTCGGCAGGTGAAGGGCCTTGATGGCCCGATCGAGATCTTCGAGCTGGTGGGTGCCGTGCCCAATCGCTCGATCCTCAATACCGCGGTGGCTCACCGGCTCAGCCAGTTTGTTGGCCGACGTGCAGAACTCGAACGCCTTCGTCAGATGCTTGCCGAGGCACGTGCCGGCCGCGGTCAGGCAGCCGGGGTGACCGGGGAACCGGGACTGGGCAAAACCCGTCTTGTGTACGAGTTTGTCCACTCACCCGAAATAGAGGGCTGGCGCCTGCTTGAATCGAGTTCGCTGGCCTTTGAGAAGGCCACTTCATACCTTCCGATTATCGAAATGCTGCGCCGGTATTTCGAGATCGGTGACGCCGATAGTGCCGCCCGAATCACCGAGCGGGTTGTCACAAAGCTTTCTGGCATGGATCCTGGACTCCAAAGCGCGGTTCCGCCTGTCCTTTCGCTGTTGGATGCCCTGCCGCAAGACGACGCGTTCTGGGATCTGGATGCGCGAGCGCGCCGCCGGCAAATTCTCGATGCATTGACTCAGATCGTACTCAACGAGAGCGATCGCGGGCCGGTCTTGATTGTTCTCGAGAACCTGCAGTGGGTCGATACCGAGACGGAGGTATTTCTCGGCGGCCTGCTCGAGCGCATTCACTCGGCGCGTCTTATGCTCATTCTCGAATACCGGCCGGAGTTCGTGCACGACTGGCAACGCTGCTTCGGTTTCAACGAAGTGCAGATCCCTCCGCTGGCGCCGGAGGGCGCCGAAGAATTGCTCAAATCGCTGCTCGGTACCGACAGGTCGCTGCTACCATTGCGCCAACTCCTGGTCGGGCGCGCACAAGGCAATCCGTTCTTCCTCGAAGAACTGGTGCGTACCCTGGCCGAAGCAAAGATCCTGGTCGGCGAGCCCGGTGCCTATCATGCTGCTAGCGGCACGGCCAATTTGCAGATGCCGGCGACAGTGCAAGCGGTGTTGGCAGCGCGCATCGACCGGCTGTCGAACGAAGAAAAGTTCCTGCTTCAGTCCGCGTCCGTGATCGGCCTTGATGTACCGCAGGCGTTGCTTGAAGCCGTGACAGAGCTTCCCGGCGATACGTTTCACAACGCGATCGGCCACCTGCAGGCTGCCGGCTTTATCGATGAGGCTGGCCTGTTTCCAGACATCGAGTTCAGGTTCAGGAACGCGCTCGCGCGCGACGTTGCCTACGATAGCCTGCTCCGTGAGCAGCGCCGGGTTCTGCACTCGCGCATCGTCGAAGCCCTCGAGAAGATGTACAGCGAGCACCTGCCGAAACAGCTCGATCACCTTGCTTACCACGCCGTCCGCGGTGAAGTGTGGGACAAGGCGGAAACATACAACCGTCAGTTGGGCGCACGTGCGGTCGCGCGCGCAGCGAACCAGGAGGCTGTCCGCGCGTTCGAGACGGCCCTTCAAGCGCTCGGGCATTTGCCCCTGGCTCCGCAGTCACGAGTGAGGGCAATCGATCTGAGGCTGGACCTGCGCCCGCCGCTTCTCCAACTTGGACGTCTCGACGAGGTCATGAAGGTATCGCGTGAAGCGGAGCAGATTGCTCGCGATCTCGGCGACGAGCAGCGCCTCGCACGCGTCTACTCCTATCTGGTGAACCATCACTATCTGAAGGGCGAGACCGCTCTGGCAATAGAGTATGGCGAGCGGTGCCTCGAAGTGGGCCACGCCACCAGTGATGTCGCACTCGAGGCGCTGGCACGCCAGTACCTTGGGCAGAGCTATCTCGCGCTCGGAGATTTCGAGCACGCCGAACGCATCCTCAGGGAAAACGTCGAATTGCTCGACGAGTCGCGAGCGGGGACTTCCTACGTCGCCTCATGTGGCTGGCTCGCGATGAGCCTGGCCGAGCGTGGCAACTTCGAGGCCGCATACTCCGCCCTCGAGTGCGCGCGCCTCGCCGCAGAGGCTATGGGCAACGCGTACAGCCAGACGATCGCCTGGACCATCACCGGCTTCATCTCGATCAAGCGCGGTAATCTGGCGTGGGCCGTCTTGCCGCTGGAACGTAGTTTCGAGGCCTGCCGCCGCGGCAATCTGAACGTGTGGCAACCCATTCCGTCCTCGCTGCTGGGCATCGCTTTCGTGCGATTGGGCCACGTAAGCGAAGGGCTGCGCCTGCTTGAGGATGCGGTCCGTCTGAGCGGCGAACTCGGTATCCGTGCGCACCTGCCGGCGTGGATGGTGAACCTCGCCGAAGGCTATTTGGCAGACGGCCAGCACGCGCGTGCTCACGCGGCTGCCAAGGAGGCGCTCGGCCTGGCTCATAGCGCCGGTGAGCAAGCACACGAGGCCGCGGCCCACGCGGTCCTCGGCAATGTGGCGGCTAGCAGCAACCCGGTGCGTGCTGCTGACGCGTTGGAGCACTATGATGCCGCCATGTTGCTGACGCGCCAACTGGGAATGCGACCGCTGCTGGTGGAGACCTTGCTCGGGTTGAGCAGGATCAACGCAACATTGGGCGAGGAGGCAATTGCGAAAGAACATCGCGCAGCTGCGGACGATTTGTTGCGTGAACTCGACATGCCTAGCTGGCAGGACCGGCGCGATACCAAAGTGTCTGAACGCGGCCAGCTGTTTATCGTCGCGCGTACGAACACCGAGCTGTACGACCTCCTGACAGAGGAGCTTTCCGGCGCGCAAAAGATCACGGTGATCCTCGACCGCCGTGAGGATGGATGGCGGCAGAGCCCGAGTATTTCCGCGGCGGAGCCTCACCACGTCGAGCGCCGCCACACCGCCATCGGTGAGGATTTGCAGAACTGGGGTCTCGCGGTCGCGCCTTTGTTGGCCTAGGCACCACTACGGCGTAAGAAGGGAAAAGCACGGCCGGCCGGTAGCGGGTGACTTGGTCCATGATTGTCACAGCGACTCGATCAGACCGCGCAATTGTACTGACTCAAATCCCGAGCCACAGATCTGGCGGGGATCAGTTCATTGTGGTTCGCGGAACCACTCCAAGTGAAGGATGTGATGGCCTTGCGGCGAGCGCTCCGCTCAGTTCGTCGGACGCCCGCTTGCCCTCGAGATACAAGCGCTCGGTTTCCATCGATGGTGTCGCGGCGAGCCCTTTGGCAAGGGCTTCCCGGCAGCGCAGGTACGTACGCACGACACCTGCAACTTCTCCCTCTTTCAGGTAACAGCTCATCATTCTGCGGTACAGCACCTCGTTCAACGGATCGGACTCGAGGGCATGAAGGCAAAGATCGATCGCGTCGGCAAACCGACCCTGGTTTTCGAGGTGCACGGATAGCGTCACGACAAGTCGCTCGAACTTGGTCTTCAATCGCAGTTGCGGCGCCAGCATCCACGACTCTTCGGACTCGCGCGAAAGAAAATGCCCGGAATAGAGGCTGAGCGCTGCGTGCAGGCGCTGCTCCGCGGCGTGGCTACCCTTGGGCTCATTGAGCCCGCGCAGTCCGTCGTTGACCGAGCGCTCGAAGGCCCAAACATCCACCCAACAAACGCGTTCGTTCAGTGTGAGTTTGCCCGCATGTTGTAGTACTGCGGCATGAGCCCCCAGCAAGTGGCGTAACCTGTGCAACGTGACCGTCAAATTCCTGAGGCCGAGGTCGCCATCCGAATCCGGCCACAAATTTTCGCAAAGCTGACTGTTCGTGACACCCCGCCCACCGAGCGCAATCAACGCTTTCAGAAGAGCGAGCGGTCGTTGTTTAGCCTTTCCATTGCCGTTGACGTAAACCGGCTCTCCGTCGATTGCGACACTGAATCGTCCGAGCATAAAGATGCGGATCGGCATGCCATTTTCAATCCGGCAGCCGTCATCCGTCCCACCGGAGTTCGCCGCGCCAATGCGGGTATTCCTGTCCGTCGACCTTCCGAGGAAGGTTTTCGAATCGATGTCCGATAGCGTCCCGTGCATGATGGGCCCCTCCAACAACTCATTACGGGTTCGCGGAGCCGGCTTGTTGTCTGGCCGGTTGCCAGGCTCGATGCCTGGCATGGACTAAACGATCCGCTACCCCGTTAAGTGAATTGTCGGAGGGAATGGTCAAGCAGTCTGTATGACGAAGGTCATAGTGACCGACTAACCTCGGGGTGTAGCGTACGACGACGGGAAACCACGAAGGCCGTTGTTCGGAATCCGAACCCGGACATGCGAGTGGCTGCAAATTCCAATCCGTTGCCCCTCGCAGGGCAACCTAGGCTTTGATTTCGAACGTGGTGTTCCGGTCGTGGGTACTGCCTGAATCTTGGACCGAACTGCCAGGCTATCGCAAGGACGAACCAGAAGCGATTCGGCAATGTCGTGTGGCGTTCTGGTTCGAACGTGAAGCTTTGCGTGGGCGTGAACGGGCGGGCAAGGTGAAGAATGGTCCCGCTGCTTTAATTGCCCCTTTGCGTCCTTTCTGCGCCTGATCTGCTTGAGGAGACCGTGCGCTTTCGCGCGCAGTGGCGCTACTCCATGACTGACCCATACAAAGCACTCGACCGTTCAGCCTGCCTTGCCGGGCATCAAACCGCCTCCCTACGGTACTGGCAACGCCAGGTTCCGCCGGCAAAATACCCCAAGGGCAAGGCAGGCGTCGGTTATCTGCCGCGCTCACGAACTCTTCCCTGATGTACGTGTGAGGCTTCCACGAGCGCAATTTATTCCAGACGGAGATACAGATCGCTTACAGACCTGGCACTTCTTGCGAGAATTGCATTTTGGTCGTGAGTAGCGTGGGGGGTGGCCTGCTCTGCGGCGTAACCAGAATATAGGACTTCATGTTCATGGCGTGGCCGGCAATTTGTGCGAACTTCACGGAAACGCTTTACTTCTCGATCCACTGCGCTGTTCGGCCATAGGGGCTTTGCCCATTTTTCTCGCGTCCTCGATGATCGAGGGGCAGGTCTTGGGATCTTTCTCCTTTGGCGCAGCGGTACTTCACCGTTCCCGGGACAACTACAAGCTAACGGCCGCAAATTGAGTTGGCGATAACTCTTGGTTTCATGAACGGACAGTTCCCAACCGCCCATTGCGCAAATGCGTCTCCGCCGAAGGAATAAGTGCAGCAGGGATTTATCTTCAGGCGGAAGTCGGTCAGCGTCTCTATAGGGGCGCGTATTTCGCCGGGGAGGTTATGAGGCGTCTTGCACTTGAAGGTTGTGCTCTCGGCTCTAACAAGGAAATATTCACGACCGTCACTCAACCTTACTCTCACTTGCTCGATGTCCGCATTGGCTGACAATCCCATTTTCTCCAAACTCGTTAAGACTTCGTTACTCATATACCGGAGAGTGTTGTAGTAAGTGAGTTTTACTCCACTATCAATCCCCATCACAACTTCACAATCTGACGACATCGTCTTCATGGCGTCATCGACAGCTTTTTTCTCAACCATATCAACGTCCGCCCAGACAGGCGAGGCAAAAGCAAACATAATCAGAATAAAGGCACGATGGGACACCAGAAAGAGATCGACTGGATTTCTTTTCCGAAGTATCAATTGACTGGACATTCTAATGCTCCTTTCGTTGGGGTTAATTTCATTGCAGCTGCAGGTTGAGGCGCAGGAAAACCTGCGTTTCCGGAACAAAGGCGGGACTACTTATGGTGGGATTCCTGGTATTGAGGTCCATGTAGAAAAAACTCTCGTTAGTCAGATTTCTTCCTTCCAGGCTGATCGTTCCATATCGTCGTGGCAGGCGACATGTCAATAAGAGATCGTAAAGGACAAATTCGCTCAATTGCGTTCCCGGCGAGGCGAACACCGAGTTGTCCACGGTTTGTCGTACTTGAGTGGCTCGTGCCTCGACCTTCAATCCAAACGGGGTGAAATAGCGTAAGGAAATCGGCACGGTCTGAGTTTCCAGCAGGGTAAAGAGACTTATCAAGCCATCGGATTCGAACCGCGCGGAGTTCCATTGCACCTTCACGGCCCAGTTCGTTCCGAATGTTTGGGTGAGCGATAAGCTCGCGAGTTGCTCTCTCTCCTGCGCGGTCAATACCGTTCCAAGCCCCACCACTGAAAGCGGAACTTCCAAGTCCCGGTTTTGATACTCGCCTGAAATATGTGTTGAGGACTTCAGCTCGACATCGAATCCAATGGCCTGGTTGCTGGCACGGGTGCCGTTCAAGTCATCGTAGAATTGATTGAATCCGGCAACGTTGGTCGGCTCGATCGTTTGCTGCGTGAAGAGTGCTGACTTCAACGTATCGAAAACAGCGCCTCTCAACCGGATGGCTTCGGAAACCTGCCATTGCAAACCGAGTTTGGCATTCCATCGCCCATCCTGGTCGGTGAACGCCCCCTCTCTTTTGTTGGAATCGTAGGAAGCGCCGAGGGTCCAAAGAAGGCGGGAAGGCGCCCATATGTTCAGGTAGCCGTAGACATTTTGCCGTTCGCGCGTGAAAGTGAAATCGGTACCAAAGTTGTCGAACTGATGGACATCGCTTCTGTACGCGCCCAATCCGGTGGTGAGGCTGAACTTCTCCCGGGCGAGATCTGCGCGCAATTCACCCTGATTACCGCGTTCCTCACGGTATTCCGCAGCGAGCGGATCGGGAACGAAGATCCTTTCCAAATTGGTCTCGAACGAGAAGACGGACGCGATTACAACGAATCCGGTCGAAGTGGAGACACGAGCACCCAGGCGTCCGACGTCTTCGTTGAGGTTCTGCCGAAAAAGCGGATCGAAAAGGGCGGGATCCCCTCTCAGGATGAGATCGCCTTGTTCCGTTTCCCTGTGGCGAAACTCAGCCTGAACGCTAACTGCCGGGGTGGCGGCGACCTGTGCAAATACGTCGTATATGTTGTGAAGCTGATCGTCATTCTCCCTGAATCCGTCCGACTCAAAGTGGAATTGGCCCACGCTGTAGGACACGCGATCCTTCACGCCGGACAACACCAATTCGTCCGCCACCGTATCGTTGCTGCCGGCAAGACCCGCGACTGAGAGTCGCGCCCGGTTGCGTTCGAACAGCGGGCTGTCTTCATTGAATCCTGGCGACGCGCCCGCGGCAAGAAATGGTGTTGCAAGATCGACGAATGTCGCATGCGGCTGTACCGGGTTGATATTCACCGGTTGCAGCAACTGGGACTGAAGGAGTTCGCTTACTCGTGCTATGTCGTGGCGTTCTTTGGTGGTGTATATGTCTGAAAGTAAGCGATGTCCCGAATAGTTGGCAGGGTCGAACGACAGGGAACGGGCTGCTTCGGTCACAGCCAGCGATTCGAATCCCAGATCGGCATATGTTTGCGCCAGGCTTACTCCGCGGCTCGAACGATCCTGTTCCAGCAGCAGACGGGATCTATATACCGCCCGATTGTCGTTTTTCTCCACTGAAGCGCGAAGTTCTTCGAGCGCCTCTACGGGTCTGTTCTGTGTTTGCTTGAGAATCGCATCGTAGAAGTGCGGTGTAGGGTCATTGGGGTCGAGTTGTTTAGCGAGATTGAATTGAGTCTCGGCTAGTTGGTCGCGTTCCTTGGTGTTTTCCTCGTAGTAAGCCTTGCCAACATAACTGCGCAGCAGCGAATTGGTCGGATCGAGCGCAACGGCAATTTCGAGCTGTTCTCTTCCCTCCGCGAGTTTGCCGTCTCGGATGATCGCGAGACCCAGTCCCAGTCGCGGAAGGGGGTCGGATGAGTCGCGTTCGATTGCCGCGAGGAAGTCAGCGCGCGCTTCCTTAGTCTTGATCTGCGCCAAATGCACGAATCCCAATATCGTGTGGGCGCGGCTTTCTAACGGATTGCTATCGGCTGCCGAGCGGGCGGCGACTTCGGCAGCCTTGATTCGACCGAGGGACATGAGCAGTTCGGCAACCCGCGCGTTCGTGACCGACCTGTTCGGTTCGAGAGATTGCGCTTTTCGCGCGCTTGCCAGCGAATCTTCCAGTTTGAACGATGCCTGCTGAGCGTAGGAAAGTGCTAACCAGGCACGGGAGGAATTCGGCGAAGCGGTGGTTGCCGCGGTCGCCGCCGCGATGGCGGCGGCCTTGTCATTCCTGGCGATGCTGATGATGGCACGCAATGCATTGGTATCCCCACTCCCCGGATCGAGTGCAACCGCTTCGTCCACTTCGCGCTGTGCTTCATCAACTCTTCCAAGACGTAGCAGTACTTCCGCGCGTTGCGACAGGCAAGTTTGATCCAGGCGCTTTGGAAGGCTGCGGCATTGCTCTGCGGTCGGCAAGTCGGGCTCCGCGATGGCATCGCTAAGCGGCGGGTAGTACACCACCCACTGCACCGCGTCCGTAGGCTTGACCAAGAGTTTTACTGTCGGAGGCTCGCTCCCGCCGATCGTAAGCATCTGGCCGCTCGAGATTGATTGGCTAGGGAATACATCGGCTCCGGTGCTTGCCGCCAGGACCTTTCCCTCGAATACCGAAAGCTCGGTCCTCTCGCAGCGCATCGCGACCAGGAACTCGGTTCCTTCCACCGCGGCGTTGAGGTGCGGTGTCTTGACCCTGAACTTGCGTGGAAACCGGGTTATGAAGTAACCAGCGCCGCAGGAGTATGCACTGGCGGCCGCCGGGAGCACTTCCGCCTGCGTGAACTCAACCAGGGTTTCTTGCCCGGTCTGGTTGACCGTAATGCTGGTGTTCTGGTCCACCCGGACCAGGGTTTCCGGCTGGATGAACAGCGCGGCGCGGCTTCGCACACCGGTGCGTAACCGGTCCCCCTCACACAGCGGGGTGTCGAGGCGGGTAACCCTGGACCAGTCGTTCTGGCGGGCACGGAGTACCTCAATTGAACCCTGGATGGAAACTACGCGAGCAACAGGAGAACTACAGGCGGCCGAAACGTCTGCGGCGTGAGCGGGTATCCCGCTTGTCGTTATGAAACAAACCAGCAGCAGGGGGGGTAAAGACCCCCGGGAACTCCCCTGCAGCGCGATCCAACGAGACCTTTGCATCTTTTACCCCTCCTCCCGGGCCAAAAGACTTCAGGTACGACGGACGACTGCATTCTTAAAATAGACCTTTCCTGTGAGAAGCGCAATATGACCTTGGTCTTGGTGCCACGGGCATGACAAACGCAAATTTCGGCCGGGTAGTCCGTTTGCAGGTTTCAATCCACCTTCAGGGCTCCGTTGCGAAGCATAGCTCCGGATTCCAGGACACGCACGTAGAACGCCGCCGGGCCGTCGTCAGGAAAGTCGGCAGTCAGATTCCGGAAGGCTCTGAGCGCCTCAGTCGATTGGCCCCTTCGCAGTAGAGCGAGCGCCTCTGCAAAACGCTCGCACATTGCCAGCTCATTTGGGCCAGCGGATTCACGTTGCCCGATCAGTTCGAAGGCGCGTACCGGGAGCGTCTTGCCCCGCAGAAGAAAGTGACCGACCTCGCGCAGCAAAAACTCCTTCATACCTTCGACCGCCGGTTCAGAAACCAACACCCGGGTGCCAAGCTTCTTGTTGAGGTCCTGAACCCGGTTCGCGGTGTTGACGGCGTCGCCGACTGCTCGATATTCGTAGTGACCGTGCGCACCGACTGTGGTGAGCACTACCCGTCCCCAGTCCACTCCGAAGCGTGTGGCCAGGCGGTTAGAGCTGAGGCGCTCGTTGAACTGACTCGCGGCTTCACGCATTTCCAGCAAGGCGGCGCAGACGTGACGTCGCGTATCGGGTGTGCGATTCGGCCAGATTGCCAGCATCGCGTCGCCGACGACATCAGACACAAACCCGCCATGCTTGGGGATCGGACGAAACAGGGCTTCGTAGTAGACGTTCAGGAAGTCGGCGAGTTGCTCGGGTGACATGGATTCGGCGAGCGTCGTGAAGTTCGCCGCGTCGGTCGCAACACACGCACACTCCACCGATTCTCGTGTCCTGCTGACGTTCTGGGCGTTCTGCTCCAGCGTTGCCACGACTTCTTTCGGGACGAACTGCGTAAACGCTTGGCGAATCCGGTCCCGCTGCCGGCGCGCCATCTCGTACTTCCATAAAGCTCCGGCTCCAAGACCTAATGGGGCCGTGACCAGCATCGGGATGACCACCGGCAACCAGAGGAAATGTTTCGCGAACAATAAGAGGGTAATCGCGCCATATCCGAAAACCAATGCTGCGACTGCCGGGAAAGCGAAGCGGTTGGGCACCCACAGGCTGAGCGCCGTGCAGATCAGACCCGCGAGCAGTGCGACCACCATCCAGGTCGTTTTGGTGGTCGGCCTGATCGTTTCGCCGTGCAGAAGATTCGCGAATGCGGTGGCGGCAATCTCCATGCCGCTCAAATCCAACCCCGCCGCCGTCGAGAAAACGGTGTTGAAGTGCTCGACTTGTTCGGGCTGTGCAAACTCAGCGTAGCCGACGATAACCGCCTTGCGCTGAAAGGTACGCGATGCCTCTTCGTCATGCATAGCGAGCACTTCGTCGAAGTCGAGCGCCGAAATCGTGCCCGGGGGCCCGAAAAAATTCAGCACCCGCCCGCTTTCTCCGGCATAGAGTCCAATGAGCGCGTCGATCTGCGCGCGGGTTGCGGGGTCTCCACCAAGCGAATGATCTGAGTCGAGCGCGGCGCGCATTCGGGTCGCAAGGTCGCGTTCCGCGGTGAAAATCTGTCTGATCAGTAGCATGGTTGCCTCGAGGCGGCCGGCGCGGCGGATCTCCTCGACATCCGCGGGTAGCAGTCGCGAAGCACCTGGAGCGACCTTTCGCAGCGCACTTCGAAAATGGGGGTAGGTGTCGAGGGTGTAGGCTTGCACCGTAAGGGTCGCCAGACTCGGTGTGGCCCACCCCAATTCCTTGAATGCGAGAAAGCGGTCAAACCGTCTCTCCGAATCGCCGATGACCAGAAAAGGCGCCGCGCCCAGCGCGGCATCGTCGATCGACGCGCTCAAATCAATCAGATGCTCTGCTTCCGTGTCAAGGTCAGGACGAGAAGACTCTACCTTCTGAGCGATCAATACCCGGCCCGCGCGCTCAATCGCAGTGCCCAACCGCGCGTCCTGATCGGCGTTGGGATCGCGCGCGAATCCCGGCAGAGGCGGTCGGGGGCGGAACAGTACATCGAACACGATGGTACTTGCCCCTGTTTTTGCGAGCTTATCTACCAGCACGGCGTGCAGGCATCGAGGCCAGCGCGATGGCATCGGTGGCAGGCGGACGTGCGTGGGCGGCAGGACTCCGAATCGGATGTCTGCACAGCGATGGAACCGGTGCGCGTCCATCGGCAGGAAAATTTTTGCAGCGACGCTCGGGCTCATCGTCACTAACACAACTTCTCCGGGTGGCTCGATCGGTCCACGCAATCGGAAGAGCCAGCCCAAACCGATGCTCCGCTCGAGGTACTCGGACAACGGTGTCCAGCAGATCGCCGCGCTGATGGTTGCGACGGCGAGTGCGACGACCAACATGGCCCAGGGCTTCTTCACACCCAATCCAATCGGGCGTCGCAGGGAAATGGCGGGCGCGCCATCAAGGATCAGATCGTTCGCACCCGATCTGCCATCAAGCGCTTGGATATCAGGTGAACGACGAACAGCGCGAACTGTGGATTGAGAAGGTACAGGCGCTTCACCTGATTCGAGGTCAAGGTGAAAAGATCGACATCGCTGCTGCACACCGCAGTAGACGTGCGTTCATGGAGCGGAGAAAAGATACCGATCTCTCCGAATATGGTCCCCGCGCTGATCTCGGCGCCGATTTCCGCGAGCCGGATAGTTCCGCGTTGGAGATAGAAGAGTTCCTCACCGGCATCGCCTTTTCGAAAAATGATCGTGTCCCTGGACAGATGCCGGTGCGTCATGTGCGGGAGCAGCCAGTCGAGATCCATCGCGCCACCCTCGGCTTCCTTGACCTGCCGAAAGTTGACACTCTGAAGACGGGAGGCGAGCAACACCGCTTCGCTGCGGTTCTGCACGTTGAGGGCCTTGAAGATTGCGCTCATGTGCAACTTAACAGTGCCCTCCGCGATACCGAGATGCTTGGCGATCGCCAGATTCGATTTTCCCTGAGCCGCCAGTGACAGGACTTCAGTCTGCCGTTCCGTGAGGCCGTACTCGCCGAGAGATCCTGCGTCGCTTCGCGTCGCGGTGTCGTCAATGGCGGCCGAAGCGCTCGGCCGCGCAACCGCGTTTGTGTCCGAGCGGAGATATGGGCGGTATGTCCCGCCGCTCAATACGAGCCTGAGAACGGAGAGGGTGACCGTCTCAGAATGAGATTTCGGAAGGTAGCCAAGGGCGCCAGCCTCGAGCGCCATTTCGACATACGCATCGTCAAGTCGCGAACCCAGCGCGAGGATGTGTACACCGGGGAACTTCTTAAGCAAGCGTTGGATTGCCGCGCTGGAATCGGACGAAGCGGCGTCCATGTCAACTAGCACCAAGTCGGGCATTCCGGAAGGCGTCGCGGGGCCCGGCGACAGGAGAGACGGAATGTCGTGCACCACTTCAACTTCGCAGCCGAAATCGAGCTTGGCTAACAGGCCACACAGAGCTTCAGTGGCGGGTCCCTGCGGTGATGCAACCAGGACCTTCACGAAATCGTCTCCCGGACCTCTTGAAGATTCGGACTTGTTACCACGTTTACCGGAGCGGTGGCAACCGCCGAGCGTGATGCATCTGTAGAAAAGCCGCAAAGGGTTGCCAGTGATCGTTCCGGCAGACCAGGCGTGTGTGGGGTTCTGGCAACGACATTGCTACCGGCAGAAACGACGAAGGCTTTGGGTGGTCCGCACCCAAAGCCTTCGGGATACCAAATTGCACGGTGCCGGTTACCTGTGCAGCGCGGCGGTCTGGTTTTCGCCCTGTGATTTCGCTGCCGCGAGGGTGGCGCCGTCTGACGAACGGCCGATAACATCGTTCACGTCTGCCTTACCGGTCGCGACTTTCGTCCCCATTCCACCCGTATCGATAGTGCTGCTGCGACCAAACACCTGACTGACGTTCACTCTGCTGGAGATCGAGCGCACCGCATTCGTTCCGAGAATCGTCACGGACGCGCGACCATAGACCTCGTTCACCGACCTTCCGCCGCTTTGCACATTACTTTCGGCAGAGACGCCGGCGGATGCCAGCGCAATAGCCGTAGCGATCAGCCATCCGACGGAGGTACGTGTTTGAATTTGCTGTTTCATGATGTGCTCCTTTTCAATGTTCAAAGTGTTTCGTTTAAAGGGCGTCGTCCCAAAAGCAGCCCCCCAGTTTGCACGTGGCGGCCTTGACCTTTGGAACCCGAAAAACCGCTGGTTCCGAGGTGTCGGAGGAAAATACGCCTCGCGTGTGATGTGACTTTAGGGTTCCCAGCCGCTGGCCGGAATAGAGCGAAAGTAATAGGCTTTCGAAGGGGCGCGCGGGTGGGGCAGCAGATGTCGCGGTCTAGCTAGTAGGCCCGGGTATGCAGGTTACGTATCAATTCTGTTGCCTGCAGCATGAGTTCCGTCACGATTTGCCCCGCGGGTTGCTGCTCGCGAACCAGTCCCGCGCTCTGCCCTGCGTACAACGCCATGGTTTCCACCGCGCCGGTGGTATCGCGGTTAGGCGGGAACACCATGAAGCGGCGGATCTGGAAAACCTCGCCGCCAAGCCTGCTCTCAGCAACCAGCGGTTCGTCGGCGCGATTCTCGTTGCCGCGCTCTGGTTTTTCCAGCCATTGATCCACAAAATCGGTGTGCAGCACCCGGTGCGGCGCGTTCGGCCAGCCGCCCCCGAAAAGTGTGGTGCGCACGGTATTGTCGCCGCTGGAGGCCAATATGCGGCCCTTGTATTCCGAGTGCGCATCGGCTTCGGGCGTGGCGATGAAGCGGGTACCGAGAACGGCGGCCTGCGCGCCAAGTGCCAGCACGGCAACAAGACCCCGAGCGTCGGCGATACCACCCGCAGCGATGACCGGAACCGGCGCCACCGCATCCACTACTCGTGGCACCAGTACCATGGTGGTAAGCTCACCCGCGACGTGACCTCCCGCCTCCACTCCTTGCGCAATGATCACGTCCACGTTCTTGGTCTTCGCATCGACGGCACTTGCGACGTCGCCAACCTGAAGGAGCACTCTCATGCCTGCCTTGTGGGCGCGCTCGACGAACGGCGCCGGATCGCCCCAGAACAGAGACAGCACCGGAACCCGTTCTTCCACGCAGACCTGAAAGCGTTCTTCCGCTGGGCGGGACAGGATCAGATTGACACCGAAGGGACGGTCGGTGAGTTGCCGCACACGGCGGATTTTTTCGCGCAGGAGTTCGGGTGGGTTGGCGCCGGCGCCGAGAATGCCCAGACCCCCGGCCGCGCTTACCGCGGCGGTCAATTCTGGCCCGGTGATCCAACCCATGGGTGCGCACACGATCGGATGCGCGATACCTAACAGCTCACACAGCCGGGTGCGCAACATCGTCAGGCGTTGCCCGGGGCGGCGGAACAATCAGTTCAGCCGTGACCAGCCCAGTTCGTCGCGATCGAGCAGGCGCTTCAATGCTTCGAAGTGCAGGACCGATTGCTGGCGTTCGCCGCCGATCTGCCTTGCCGCTTCGGCGACCATTTTTTCCGGAGCGCGCTTGAGTATTCCACCAGTGCTTTGGGCCAGCACCTGCACCATGCATGATCGCTCGAGATAGTAGAGGTCGTCGAAGGCGTAAGCGACGTTATCGCCGCAGACGATGACGCCATGATGCTGCATGAAGACCACTTCATTGTCGCCCAGTGCATTGCAGATGCGATCGCCCTCGGCGTTGTCCAGCGCAACGCCGCCGTACTCGCGGTCGTAACCGATGCGGCCGTAATAGCGCATGGCGTTCTGGTTGGCAAAGATGTCGAGTTCGCCGCCATCCAACAGCGTCAGAGCGGTCGCGAACGGCATGTGGGTATGCAGAACACATTTCTTGCGCTTGCCCAGATGAATGCGTCCATGGATGAAAAACGCGGTCGGCTCCACCGTGTGCTTGCCCTCGACCACCATGCCACTGTTGTCCACGACGACCAGGTCGGCAGGCGTGATCTCGGACCAATGTAGGCCCTGAGGATTGATCAGGAATTTGCCAGGATCGCCCGGCATTTCCAGGCTGAAGTGATTGCACACGCCCTCATTCAGACCCATGCGCGCAGCGGAGCGCAACGCGGCGGTCAAGTCTATCCTGGCCTGGGTAACCGGATCGAAACGTTTCATGTTGCTCTCCTCGCTGAGATTTAGACATTCTGCCACAGCGGCAGATGGTCTCGAAAATGCCGCGCAGCCAGTTCTCCTCGCCGCGCCGATGTAGCGCAGTTCGGTAAGCGTGATCTGCGTATTGGGCGATCAGCGTGTGTCTATGCGGCCTTTGAACGGGATGCAATACAGTCCGATGGGCTCGGATCGGCCGCGCAAAGTCAGCGGTGGCAGCGGGATCGCGTCCACTTTGAATCGTGCGGCCAGCAGCGCGAGCATGACCCGTTCCGAAAGCAGAAGCTCTCCGGCCCGCGCCCGCTGCATCAGCCGCGAGGCGATGTTCACCGCGTCGCCGATGATGGTGAAATTCATGTACGCGAGCGAGCCGACGTTGCCGGCCACTACCTCGCCCTTGTTGACGCCGATTCCCAGCCCGGTTTCGAGGCCGTATTTCTCTTTCCATTTGGACGACAGGGTTTCGAATTCGGTGAGCATGTCGTTGCCGCACTTGATCGCGCGTTCGGCTGCATCGGCTTGCTCGAACGGAACCCCGAAACCGACCAGCAGGCTGTCCCCGGCCATGTTGAAGATCACGCCCTCGTAGCGGTAGGTTACTTCGGTGAGCAGCGAGAAATACTGGTTAAGAAGTAACACCACCTCCGTAGGCACAAGTTGCTCGGCCATACGGGTGAAGCCGCGCAGGTCGGCAAACAGGATCACAGCATTGAATCGGGACTGGTAGCCCCCCGGTGCATCGCCGTTGACCTCCGGCGTGGCGAGGATCCTGTCCATAAGCCTGCGCGGCACAGAGCGCTCGAAGCTTTGCGGCGATTGTGGCGCATCCGTTTCGATGGCTTGCCTCGCGACCACTTCCTGTTTGCGAGCTTGATGGGTTGCAAGCAACGACTTGACGCGTACCAGGAACTCGTCACGTTGGACCTGCTTGGAAAAGAAATCGTCGGCGCCGGCCTGCAGTCCCTTGATGCGGTCTTCGCGGTTATCGGCTGCAGTGAGGAAGACCACCGGCGTGAGCGCAGTTGCGGGATTGGATTTGATGCGCTTGCAGACTTCGAAGCCGGACATTCCCTGCATCATCAGGTCGAGTACAACCAGATCCGGTAATTTCGCCGCCGTGATCTGCAGCGCCTCCTCGCCATTGCTGGCGGTCAGGATCTCCACCCCGGAGCGTCTTAGATATAGCGACATCAGCAGGCGATCGTCCGCGGAATGATCTACCAGCAGTACACGCGGGGCAGGTTCGCGGTTGGAATGCATCGACATCTGGCATTGCTGCGCCGCTTGGGCGCACGGGTAGTCAGTAAGCTCGTTATTGTCTCACGGTCGCCGCGGCGCTCAACGTTGCGGAGAGGGCGTGCATGCCTTGACTATTGCGCTTCTCCTATTGCCTTGTGTGCAGCGTCACCGGCGCGCCCGGATCGCGGGTGCACTTGCAGCCACAGCGTGACCGGCCCGTCGTTTATCAGAGACACTTTCATCATCGCACCGAATTCCCCGGCCGCAACTGGGGAATGTGCGTAGCGGGCTAGCGAGAGCACATATTCGAACAATCGCCTGCCTTCCTGTGGCGGGGCCGCTGGCGAGAAACTCGCCCGAGTGCCCTTGCTCGTATCGGCCGCCAGGGTAAACTGCGGCACCAGCAACAGCCCGCCCGCCACATCCCTTACGCTCAGGTTCATCTTGCCGGCTGCATCGGCAAATACGCGATAATCAAGCAGGCGCTCCAACAGACGTTCAGCTTCGAAATCGCTATCGCCGCGCTCGGCACAGATCAGCACCAAAAGTCCGGGGCCAATAGCGCCGATCGTCCTGCCGTCCACATCAACATGCGATTCGCTGACTCGCTGAAGCAACCCGATCATTTTTCGCCGATCTGCTGTGTCTACCGGGATTTTACCTGCTGACTGTGAATTGTCTTCAATCTGAAATGCCGCCGAAATATGCTGGTGACCATGTTTTCAATGCGAAAAACATGAAAATCCTGATGATTTCAGACGTGTACTTTCCGCGGGTGAACGGCGTATCCACGTCCATCCAGACGTTCCGACGCGAGCTTGTGATGCTCGGCCATGAAGTGGACCTGATCGCGCCTGCCTACCCCCTGCCATATACGGAGGATCACCGCACGCTGCGTGTGCGTTCCCGGTATCTTCTGTTCGACCCCGAAGACAGGATGATGATACCGGGAGACGTGCGCAGGCTCTTGCCACGGTTGCGGGAATCCTCCTATGACCTGGTCCATATCCAGACGCCGTGCGTCGCCCATTACCAGGGTATCGATATCGCCAACCTGCTCAACATCCCCAGGGTGGAGACGTACCACACTTTTTTCGAGGAATACCTTTTCCACTATGTGCCGGTGGTTCCGAAGGCCCTGGTGCGTGCGTTATCGCGGCGATTTTCGCGAAGCCAGTGCAATCAGCTTGACGCACTGGTGGTGCCATCGACTGCAATGCGCGACAAGCTGGTGGAGTATGGCGTGCGCGTGCCGATGCATGTGGTACCCACCGGCATCCCGCTCGCGCAGTTCGCCGCCGGCGACGGCGATGTCTTTCGCGTGGCTCATGGCATTCCGAACGATCGCCGGGTATTGCTGTTCGTCGGACGAGTAGCGTTCGAGAAGAACGTCGACTTCCTGCTGCGAGCGCTGGAAAGGGCGGTCTCGGTAATTCCCGACCTGCTGTTGGTAATCGCGGGGGAAGGGCCGGCCCAGGCATCGCTCAGGAGACTCGCCGCGAAACTCAATCTCCAGGAACACGTATTGTTCGTCGGCTATCTCGACCGGCGTGATGCGCTGCTCGATTGCTACCGGGCTGCAGACGCCTTCGTATTCGCATCGCGCACCGAGACCCAGGGGCTGGTGCTGCTGGAGGCGATGGCACTCGGGATTCCGGTCATTTCCACTGCCGTGATGGGCACGCGTGACATTGTTGGGCCAGAGCGCGGCGCGCTGGTGCCGGATGACGACGAAGCGGATTTCGCCGAACACATCATCAGACTGATGCGCGACGGCGATCTGCGCGCGCGGCTCGCCGAGGAAGGCCGCGCTTACGTGCGCGAGTGGCACGCCGATACGCTGGCGCGAAAACTGGTCGCCACGTATCAGGACGTCCTCGCCGCGTACCCGGCCGCTCGCGCGGCCTCCTGCCCCGCATAAGGGCCGGGAGTATTTGAGACCTAAAGGCTGCCCTCGCCCGCACGTGATGCCGCTACACTGTGAACGCGGGCAATACGGCAATGTTGGAGGTCGGTCATGGAACAGGCTCGGGAAGGCAAGGAGATCGCGACGCTGGCGGGCGGTTGTTTCTGGTGTCTGGAGGCGGTATACGATCGTCTGCAAGGGGTGGAAAGCGTGGAGTCCGGGTACATGGGCGGCCAACGCCCCGATCCGACATACGAAGCAGTGTGCAATGGCGACACCGGACATGCCGAGGTGGTGCGTGTCACATTCGATCCGAAAGTGCTCAGCTACCGCGACCTGCTGGAAGTCTTCTTCGTGATCCACGATCCGACTACACTCAACCGTCAGGGCAACGACGTCGGCAGCCAGTACCGTTCGGCGATTTTCTACCATACGCCGGCGCAAAAATCGGAGGCGGACAAGATCGTCAGCGAACTCTCGCGGGATAAGGTCTTCGCGGACCCGATCGTTACCGAAATTGTGCCGGCCGCGGAGTTCTACATTGCGGAGCGCTATCACCAGGAGTACTTTCAGAACAATCCGAACCAGCCGTACTGTCACTACGTGGTGGCGCCAAAGGTGGCCAAATTCAGGGAGAAGTTCGCCAGACGGATGAAGAAGTAAGGAGACTGAATCGCCTCGGAACGGGCAGCGGATGCAGCCGTGGCTTCGATGGCAGGGGTCTTCGCTTCACTGATGGGTGAACATCCGCGCGGCCGGACCGGCCCGCGGGCGTTCCGCTCTAGATTGACCCGACGGATTGTCGATCGGGCCGTTTTCGTCATTGCAACCAGTGCAGGGAGGTCTCGCAGCCATGGCAACACTCAGCATTAACGGTCAAAGTTACTTTACGGATTCGCCGCCCGACACGCCGCTCATGTGGGTCATCCGCGAGGACTTGAGACTTACGGGTACCAAGTTCGGATGTGGACTGGGCATTTGCGGCTCCTGTACCGTCCACGTCAACGGCCAGCCTGTACGCTCGTGCATGGTCAAGCTCGCCGACGCGGAGGGCGCCGTCATTACCACCATCGAAGGATTGCACCCGTCGGATTCGCATCCGGTGCAAAAGGCCTGGATCGAAGCCCAGGTTCCTCAATGCGGTTACTGCCAGTCCGGGCAGATCATGCAGGCGGCAGCGCTGCTTGCAGTCAATCCCAGTCCCACCGACGAGGAAATCGTGGCGCACATGAACGGCAACCTGTGCCGTTGCGCAACCTACTCGCGCATCGTAGGCGCCGTTCAGCGGGCCGCGCAACTGATGAGGGAGGGGACAAATCATGGCTAACACAAACACAAAGGGGATTACGCGGCGCGAGTTCCTGGTGCGTTCGTCGGTAGTCGCCGGCAGCGGTTTCCTGAGCATCGGCCTGCCCGGATTGATCGCCAGCAGGGGCGCAGACGCCGCCGGCGCAACGCCGGCCTTTACCCCCTCTATCTGGTTCACCATTACGCCGGACGGCATGACGACGATGCACATTCTCAAGACCGAGATGGGCCAGCACGTCGGCACCGCTCTGGCGCAGGTGATCGCCGACGAACTGGAAGTCAGATGGGAGGATGTGCGGCTCGACACGCCGCTTGAAAGCGTGGAGAACTTCGCGACATACGGCTTGGCCTACACGGTCAATAGCGGCAGCGTGACAACCGAGTTCGACCGCATCGCGCGTGCCGGTGCCGCCGGCCGCATCGTGCTGGTGGAGGCGGGCGCGAAGTTACTCGGCGCCAAAGTGGGCGATTGCCGGGCGGAATCGAGCCGTGTCATCGACAAGACGTCAGGCAGGACGGTGGGCTATGGCGAAATCCTGCAGAAAGTGAAGATCGACCGGAAGTTCTCCTATCCGTCCGATTTCAAGAAGATTCCGCTCAAAGACCGCAGCCAGTACAAGATCATCGGCAAGTCGCTCCCTGCACTCGACATTCCGGCCAAGACCAACGGCCAGGCCAAATACGGCATCGACGTATTCCTGCCGAACATGGCTTATGGCGCGCTGGTTCCGCCGCGTACCCGCTATGCGTCCAAGGTGCTGAGCATCGACGATTCGGAAGCGAAGAAAATTCCGGGCTTCATCAAGGCGGTCAAGATCGATGATGCGATGGGCAAATGCACCGGTTGGGTGGTGGCGGTCGCGGAAAAATTTCCGGCTGCGATGAAAGCTGCCAAGGCTCTGAAGGTGAAATGGGACGCGGGCCCTTACGCGAACCTGAGTTCGGCCACACTTCTCGAGCAGTACAAGCAGCTTTCCACAGACGAGAAGGCAGGCGCGCCCTGGGTCCTTGAAGGCGATGTCGATCGGGGATTTAGCGAGTCCGAAAAGGTGCTCGAGCAGGAGTACACCACCGACATGGTGTGCCACGCCACGATGGAGCCGCTCAACGCCACGGTGCAATTCACCAACGGCGAGTGGCATGTCCACGTCGGCACGCAAAGCACGTCCTTTGCGCGCATGACGCTGACGGCTTACCTGTCCCAGGTGCTGAAGAAGAAACCGGAGGAGTTGAAGGTTTTCGTTCACCAGTACCTTGTGGGCGGCGGCTTCGGCGGCAAACAGGACTATGACGATATCCTGGCGGCGGCCTATTGCGTCAAGGAAACCGGCCGGCCGGTAAAGCTGATCCACACGCGCGAAACGAATTTCGCGACCAGTTTCGCGCGCACGCCCACCTATCACAAAGTCAAGGCCGGAATAAAAAACGGCGAACTGGTGGCGATGAATCAGGACATCGTCTGCGGCTGGATGGGTGCGCGATTCGGGGTCGGCAAGAAGTATGGTTCCGACTGGCTGCAGCTTGATTCCTGGGAAGAGAACAAGCGGGATATCGACCAGTGGTCCATCGGCGGCAGCGATCACTGGTACTACCTCAAGAACCATCGCGTGCGTGCCTGGAACCACGAACCCACCACTTGGGCGGTGCAAGCCAGCGCTTTGCGTACCGTGTCGAACTCGTACAACATTTTCGTCGTCGAGTCGTTCATGGACGAGGTAGCAGCCGCGGCTGGCCGCGACCCGCTCGAGTTCCGGTTGTCCATGTTGAACGGAAAGGGCGGCAATCGCGGCATACCCAACTCTGGCTATCCGCCGGGAACCCGCTCGGACTACTACATGGATCAGCTCTGGATCTCGCTGCCCTGGGCCACGCAGGATTCCTGGCCCCTCTATGAGTCGGCAACCGTGGGCGGCGCGCTGCGTCTGGCGAATTGCCTGCGGGTGGCTGCGGGCAAGGCGGGTTACGGAACCAAGCGCCTGCCGCCAAACACCGGTCTAGGCATTGCGGTGACCGCAGCGGAGGAACGCCAAAGCCCGACCTGGGTCGCAGGCATCGCAGAAGTAACCGTCGATCCGAAGACTGGCAGGTTCACCATTAATCGCCTGACGATGGCGATGGATCCGGGTGCCGTGGTCAATCCGCGAAACGTGGAGGCGCAGATTCAGGGTTCGGCGTTGTGGGGTGCCAGCCAGATCATGTCCGAGCGCCTGACGCTGAAAAACGGCGCGTTCGAACAGTCCAATTACGGCGACTACTTGCCGATCCGGCTGGCGCAAGTTCCGGAGATCGATGTCACGATCATCCAGTCCGACCACCATCCGAGCGGCGTCGGCGAACCAGCTTCCACCGTGGTCGCGCCGGCGGTGGCCAACGCCATCTTCAATGCCGTGGGTGCGCGAGTGCGACATATGCCCATCTCGCCCGAGGCGGTGCTGAAGGCGATGAAGCAGAAGGCCTAACCGGCCGGTTGCTTGAACATCGGATCGGCCCCGCGGCGCAAGGCGCCGCGGGGCCGTGTTCGCTCCAATTCGGAACGGCGTGAGAGCGTGCCCTCCCGACCGCCTTTCATCTCAGCACGCAATGGGAGCGAGAGATGTCGGACGACATTCTTTCTTTGACAGCCGGCGAACTGCTTGTGCGTTACCGCAGCAAACGCCTCTCGCCGACGGAAGTGACGCGAGCGGCGCTCGACCGCATCGCCAAACTGGATCCGATCTACAACGCTTTCGTGCTGGTGGACGAAGCACGCGCACTGAGAGACGCGCGCGCCTCGGAGGCGCGCTGGCAGCGCGGTGAGCCGGCCGGACTGGTGGATGGCATCCCGGCCACAGTGAAAGACCTCATCGTGACTGAAGGCTGGCCGACACTGCGTGGTTCGCGCACCATCGATCCGAAACAGCCGTGGACCGAAAATGCTCCACCGGTGGCGCGCATGAAGGAACAGGGTGCGGTATTTCTCGGCAAGACCACCACACCTGAATTCGGCTGGAAAGGTGTGACCGACAGCCCGTTGACCGGCGTCACCGTCAATCCCTGGAATACGCGACTTACACCTGGAGGCAGCAGCGGCGGCGCCGCGGTTGCCGCAGCGTTGGGCATGGGTGCGATGCACATCGGCACGGACGGTGGCGGCTCGATCCGCATCCCTGCCGGGTTTTGCGGCTTGTTCGGCTTCAAGCCGACGTTTGGCATAGTGCCGGTGCATCCGCATTCACCGGCGGCGACCCTTTGGCACCAGGGACCGATCTCTCGCAATGTCGCCGATGCTGCGCTGATGCTTACCGTGATAGCTCGGTCCGATCCGCGCGACTGGTACCAGGCGCCGGCACTGAACATCGACTATCGCCACGGTCTCGATTCCGGGGTGGGGGGTTTGCGCATCGGCTACAGCCGCACCCTGGGATACGCCCGCGTGGACCCTGAAGTTGCCACGCTGGTTGAAAAAGGGGTGCGTGCCTTCGAAGCGCTCGGTGCGCGGGTCGAGGAACTCGATCTCGAACTTGAAGACCCGATCACCATCATGCAGCCGATGTGGGCAGTCGCGCTGGCGCTCGCTATTGCACCCATGACTGCAACTCAACGCGCACTCGTTGACCCGCCGTTGCTCGAACTCGCGGAGCCCGGTTTTGGCTTGAGCGCGCTCGAATATCGGCGGCTGGAGCGTTCGCGCGAGGCGTTCGCGCGCCGCATGTGCATGCTGCACCAGGACTATGACCTTCTTATCACGCCTCAACTCGCGGTGCCGGCCTTTGAGGCCGGGCACGAAACGCCGCCTGGGTCCGAGCGAACCCGCTGGTGGGAATGGTCTCCTTTCACCTATCCCTTCAATCTTTCGCAACAGCCGGCCGCCGCGGTGCCGTGCGGATTCACACGCTCGGGGCTGCCGGTGTCGATGCAACTGGTGGGAGACAGATTTGCCGATGCGCGCGTGCTGCAGGCGGCGCGTGCGTATGAGGCCGTGCAACCGTTCGTAATACCGAAGCCCGACCCGGCCGCGGTCCCACGAAAGCGGTCGATGGCAGGCACAACGCATTCCTCCTGAGCGCAGAGTGAAGGTCGGCGCGGAATTCGGTCGGCCACGCAAATTGCGTCTGGCGGAACTGCCAAGGCGCTCTAAAGGATATCTTTCTTCCGGCGGTGTATTATCGGGCGAGAGCAACACACAAAGAGGACTGTCATGACGGTAAAGGAAGTCATTCGCACCCGGACCGAGACACAAACGCCATACTCGAGCCGGGCCCGCTACCACACCTCGGAAAATCCGTTCACTTTCAGCTATCCGAATGTACCAGCCCGGCAGTTTCTGGCCGAACGCGACCGTGCGTTCGATACCGAGACGACGACCGCCGCGATTGCGCTGGATGCTGCCGGTGATCTCGGGACGCCATATCCGGCCACCACGCCCACGCTGCTGTGCCGCTACTTGAAGATCCGTGCCGGGGAACAACTGCGTACAGCCTTTGTAGCTTCCGGCGCGATCTACTACGTCATGGCGGGCAGTGGCGAGAGCCGCAATGGGGCCGACTTGATCATGTGGGGCGCGGGCGATGTGTTCTGCTTCCCCGGGGGTAGCGAGACCACGCATCGCGCAGCTGGTTCCGATTGCCTGCTGTTCGTTGCGACGGACGAGCCGCTGCTGGCCTTCGGGCGGCTGAGCCCGCCCGCTCCTCAGCAGTCCGTGGTCGATACGGTGCACTGGCCCGCGCAGGAGATCGAGCGGCGCTTCGAAGCGGTATGGCAGCGGCCGGTCACCGAAAACACCACCGGTCATTCCGTGATGTTCTCAACTACGGCGCTAGCGCCGGGCTACGCGACCATCCCTTCGATCAACGTCGCGATCAATACGCTTGCCGCCGGCGGTGATCAGCGCCCGCATCGCCACAACGGCGTAGCGGTGACGCTGGCGATCCAGGGCGAGGGCATCCACTCAATGATCGGCGGGCAGCGCCTGAACTGGTCCACCGGCGCTGCACAGATCACGCCTGCCACCCTGCTGCACTCGCACCACAACCGCGGCGCGAAACGCATGCGCTCGCTGGTCATACAGGACGAGGGATTGCATCACTACACGCGCACGCCGGGTTTCAGCTTCGACTGAAAACCCGCTGCTCGTCGCAGTATCTGCAAGACAACGGGCACTTGTCGGTGCCCGCTTCGTTGAATCGTGCGCCGCGAAACGGAGCCCTTCAGAAACGGTAGGCTATTCCCGCGTTCGCATACCAGTTGTTGCGATCCTGCACGATCGGCGAACCCGCCGTATCGTCCTGCAGCCGCTGGTAAGTGATTCCCCACAGGCCCAACCAATGCTTTGCGATATCCACGTCGCCCAGGAGGCCGGCCTGGATGGAACGCGCGCCGGAGCCGGGGCTATAGGCGGGTAGTCCCGTCGTAGCAGCCTGCTGCGGCGTGATGCCGAAATATCTCTGCGCGGATTTTTCGTCGCCCCAGGTTACTTGCCAGAATAGTCCGGCGCGCATGCGGCCCCAACTGAGGATGCCGGCAGTCGCGCGCAAATCGGCCTGGGATCCGTTGTCGCTGTCCACGTCGTGGCGATAGCGCAACAGCACGTTCAGCGGCATGGGTCCGATTTTCCAGTCGCCCTCCGCATGCAGGCCGAGCGAGACGCTGGGGTCGAGGTCTGCGAAGTGATGCTCTGTGAGGAACGCCGATTCATCGGCCTTGATGCCTTCCTCGTAGGCAAGTTGCGCGCCGAACACCACGCCGCCGAATGGCCGTGTGCGCCAGCCGACCTCCAAAATTCCCTGCGTCGTGCGCGCAAAGAAATGCTCGCCGTAGAGGCGAAGGTAGGGTATGGGATCGACCCGGTTGGTATCGGCGCCTTCATACGCAGGACGGACTCGCGCGCCGACACCGATGTATTTTTCGTCATCGGTGGCTTGCGCGAAAGCCTGCGAACAGGCGCAGGCGGCAATGCCGCAGAAAACAATCAGGAGTGTGCGCATCGTGTTTGCCGTGGAGGGATATGACGACAGACTGGCGCGCGGCCTGTTAAGTTCCGCAAGCCAGGGGAAAAGAGGCGAGAGTAAAGAGGGGAGGTAGAAAGTATTTACTCAGTCCTCAGTCCTCCTCACTCAGCCCTGTTTCTTTTCTCTTCCTCTCGCTCTGGCCGTCCCGCTAGAGCATCTCTAACGGTACTGGCGTGGTCGGCGGCGCAAACAGGCGGTCGAGTTCCGCGAGCTGATCTTTCGTCAGCGGTCGGTCGAGCGCGCCGAAATTTTCTTTCAAGCGCGCGCGCTTGCCAGTCTTCGGGATGGCGATGATGTCATCGTTGGCGAGCAGCCGGGCGAGGGCCGCTTGCGCGGACGTCATGCCGTGGCGTTCCGCGAATTCGGCCAACTTCGGATTGCGTACCAATCTTGCCTGCTCGATCGGCGAATAGGCCATTACCGGAATACACTTCTTGCGCAACCATGGCAACAAGTCCCATTCGATGCCGCGGCGGGTGAGGTTGTAGAGCAACTGGTTCGTTGCCACACCTTTGCCGCCGGGCACGGACAATAGTTCCTGCATGTCCTCGAGGTCCAGGTTGCTCACGCCGTAGTGGCGGATTTTGCCGGCCTTCTGCAGCGCCATGAATGCTTCCATGGTTTCCGAGAGCGGCACGTTCCCGCGCCAATGCAGCAGGTATAGATCGATGCGGTCGGTGCGCAGTCGCTTGAGGCTGCGTTCGCACGCAGCCACCGCGCCTTTGCGCGTGGCGTTGTGTGGATAGACCTTGCTTACCAGAAAGGCCTCGTCTCGGCGGCCGGCGATCGCTTCACCGATCAATTCCTCAGCCTTGCCTTCGCCGTACATCTCCGCGGTATCGATGAGGGTGATGCCAAGATCCAGGCCGAGCCTCAGCGTGGCGAGTTCCTCGGCGCGGGCCGCCTTGTTTTCGCCCATATGCCAGGTGCCCTGCCCGAGCGCGGGAACGCGTTCGCCCGATGGGAGTGCGACTGTCTTCATGGCCGATCTCGCAAGGTTGGGCGAATGCGAAAGTATAGCCTCGGCTCTGCTCCCTGGATGACTGGCTCGCTCGCAACTGCGGATGCAGCGCCCGGCGCTGCGGCGCCATCCCTCATCGCTGGAAGTAAGCGTCCTTTCCCAGCAGCGCTTCGCGGAAGCGGTCCTTGAGATGCGCCCCGTCGCGCGGCGGCAGCACCAGAGGAAGTTTGTCTGGCGCCACTTTGACCTGCGCCAGAAACGGACCCTCGGCGTCGTGGAGGTCCGCGCGCAGCTGGCTGACCTGTTCGATCGTAGTGACCCTCGTTGCCGAGACGAATTTGCAGGCTTTCGCCACCGCAGCGAAATCGACCCCAAATGCCGTGTGCGAAACCTGCATGCCGGTTTCGCCATAGCGTTCGTTGTCCAGTACTACCACCGCAAGATTGCGTGGGCGCTGCACGCCGATGGTGGCGAGCGAGCCCATTCCCATCAACAATTCGCCGTCGCCGGTGAGCACCAGCACCCGGCGATCAGGCTGTGCCAGTGCCAGCCCGAGCCCTATTGCCGCGGCGCCGCCCATTCCGCCCCAAAGCGGAAAGTTGAGCGGATTGTCGCCGGCGTCAGTCGCATCCCAAGCCGGCGCGCCCAGTCCAGCGATCACCAGCAGCTCGCCGCGGCTGGCAAGAAGCATCCTTACCACCTCGCGCCGGTCCAGCGCTTTCGATTTGCCCTTCACGGCCTTCGCCGCCATGTTTGGTCCTCGCAAGTCTTCAGTTATCGAAGGTCTTGGCGCCGAGCAGGCGCTGACCTATCAGCAACGCGGCGGGGCGTAGCGTGTTGTAAGCGATGCGCAGCGCGCCCTCAGCCAGCGGCAGAATGTCCTCCTCCCGGTCGGCGCGGGTGACGAGCACGCCCATTTCCTCGAGCACGCTGTTTGCCGCTTGTCCCATCGGCACCTGCCACGGATTGAACTCAGCCCAGTCGCCGCGCATGGTGACGATCATTGCCAGCGGCACCCGGCAGGCGGATAGCATCGACGCCATGTTGATGCAGTTGCCGACGCCGCTCGATTGCATCAGCAGCACACTCTTGTCGCCGCCGAGCCACGCGCCGACGGCGAGAGCAATGCCTTCTTCCTCGGTGGTGAGTCGTACGGCGTGCAGTTCGCGATCCGCTTCGCACAGTCCGATCAGCGCGGTGTGGCCCGCGTCCGGCACGAAACTCACCTGCCGTATGCCCTGTTGCCTGAACAGCCGATACACCCCCTGGCTCCAGTGCGGTTTCATTGTGGTCTGATTATTCGTTTGTATGGTCGCGCGCTGCTGTTGGTAAAGGCGGGCACCGCCCGGTGCCCGCCCTGGTTTTCACTCTGCCGCGCGGCGCTTACTTCATCAGATGTTGCTTGAACCAGTTCAGCGCCGGTGTCGAGGCACCCTGGAAGCCGCTTACATAGGCGTCGAAATGTCCGCCCGGAAGAATCACCAACTGTTTCGGGTCCCGGGCCCGGCCAAACGCCTCGATTGCGAGGTCGGTAGGCGTAAGCACGTCGTTCTCCGCGACGATCATCATGAACGGCGTTGGCGAGATTAGGTGAATATTGGCCGCCGGGTTGTATTCCAGCGCGAGCTCGAGTGAGCGCACGGTCTGGCGGTTCTCCCATTTCGCCGCACGCGTCTGGCCGGTCTTGATGAACCAGTCGTACGAGTCCTGCGTCGGCAGCGCCGAGGGCTTCCCCTGTTCGGCGACCACCGGCAGGTAGTTGATCTTGCCGGTGGTGTATTCCTCCGCCCGGTCGGCAGCCAGCCATGCCTGCAGCCCTCCCCAGTTGTCCGCGCGCACCAGGCGGCGGAAGTTGTCCGTCGCATTGGCCAGCGGCACCTGTGCCACCGCGCACTTCACGCGGCGGTCGAATGCCGCGAGGTGCATCACATGTGCCCCGCTGTAGGACGAGCCCCAGATGCCGATGCGGCTCGCGTTTACCATCGGCTGCAGCGATGCCCAGGTGATCGCGTTCCTGTAGTCCTCGTGCTGCATGTGAGGATCGATGTGCGCGCGCGGTTCGCCTTCGCTGTCGCCGAAGTTGCGGTAGTCGAAGACCAGCACCACGAAGCCGCCGTTGGAAAACTTGGCGGCGAAATCGTCGAGGTACATTTCCTTTACCGCGCTCCAGCCGTGCGCCATAACGATGGTGGGGCGCTTTTCTCCCTGTTTCATTCCCTTGGGCACGTACAGCCAGCCGACGAGCTTCTTTCCCACGCTGGTGAATGTCACGTCCTGCCGGTCGAAATTATCGGCCGCAACCGCTGCCTGCGCGAGCAGCAAGGCCGAAGCAAGGAAAAGCGGACAGAGCCATTGTTTCACTGAGTTCATTTTTTTCCTCCCGTTGGGTTGGAATATGCCACGCGGCTTTAACGGTATAGCCGGCGAATGTCGAGGTCAACGACGGGCCGTACCGCACTGCAACGCACTTTTTTACAAGTGCGTCAGCAGAACGCATGCTGCAGCCTATTTTCCGTTCACCTTTTGTTTCCAGAGGTCCCAGGCGCGTTCGTAGCCTCCGAATTCTTCGGTCCTCGCGGCTTCTCCGGCATCGAGATAGATAATGTCGCCCCCGAGCGCCACGGCCTGCGCCTGCAGTTTGGCATTCATCATCAAGTAGTAACTGCGCCCCACCACTTGCGGGAGCGAATCGCCGACCACGACCGCACCGTGACCGCGCATTAGTGCGGCGGGTTTATCGCCCAGCGTACGTGCAAGTGCGGCACCGAGTGCCGGTGTCTTCACCAGCATGTCGGTGTCGCCGAAAACTTTGCGGATGTCGAATATGGGCACGCCACGCCCGACAAAACCCGCCATGTGATAGATCGGCCGGAGCTCAATGTTGCTCGCTCCGAAGGGAATGACCGCGGCGGCGTGGTTGTGCACCACGGCTTTGACTTCGGGCCGCGCCTTGTAGATTTCCCCGTGAATGAAACGCTCGAGGTACATCTTCGCGTCGCCTCCATTCACCGGCTCGCTGTCGAGATCGAGTTCCAGGACATCGTTCGCGGTGACCGACTCCGGCGCGATGGAACGGGCAATGAGGTAGCGGTTGTGATCCTTGTCGTGCCGCACGCTGACGTGGCCGTATCCGTCTACGATCTCTAGCGCGGCGAGGATGCGGTTTGCGGCTACCAGATCCTCGACCAATGCGGAACCGGCCGTCAGCGGTCCCGGCCATGTCTTCCGAGCCAAGCCTGACAGCATGCCGGCAAGAAGTACGCTACCGCCAAGTACGAAGTCGCGCCGCGCAAGCACTATCGGTTTCATGATGTCTCCTTGTCAGCGAGCATGATCGCAATTCCGCGAGCGGCGACTGGCAAACCGGAGTCCGCTCGTCTCAGCCTTACCAGTACCTTCGCATTTCCAGGTAGGTGAAAGACGCCGACCAGCTGACCATCAACAACCCGATTAGCGATTCGATACCGCAGACGAGGCGCAATTGCCCGGTCGGGTAGATGTCACCGAATCCCAAGGTCGTGTATGTTTCGCTGGAAAAGTAAAGAAAGTTCACCAGCGTATCCTGGAAGGCTCCCCCGAATCCGCCAAGCCCGAACTTGTCTCGCAGCAGGTAATAGGCGAGGGCGAACGCCCCGATCTGCAGAACATGGCTCGCCAGTGCTCCAACCAGCGCGGCGAGCACCTTGGCCCGCATCGAAATAATGGTGGCGCAGGCCAATCGGTCGTTTAAAAGCCGCAGAGTTTCATAATGCAACAGGACGCAGGCGGCGGTTAGGGCGAGGAGGAACAAGGCGAACATGGTGAAGGCGGCTGGCTGTACTCAAGAATCAAAAGAACGTCCGGGATTGGCGCGAAAGCCAGCTCGATAACGCGGCACAGTCAAGTCGGTGGACAGCATCAACCGAATCGATTGCCGTTTGCCGGCCTTCACTCAGTCCTGTCTGGCTTTCCCGAGTGTTGTCCTGGTCGCGAAATAGGTGATCACTGCCGATGAGAACGCACACGCTGCAAGGAAGTACAACCCCATCTCGAAACTCTTCGTGCTTTCCTTGATCCAGCCGACGATAAAGGGCCCGACGTAACCACCGAGGTTGCCTATGGAATTAATCAGCGCAATGCCGGCGGCGGCGGCGGCTCCGGTAAGGAACATCGAGGGCATCGGCCAGAAGGATGGCCGCGACCCATAGATCCCGATGGTGGCAACAGACATGGCAACCAGAGCCCAGTAGGAACCGGTGAACCAGCCTACGCCAGCGAGTCCTACGGCCGCGGCAGTGGATGCGACAATGAGGTGCCACCGCCGTTCGTTGCGGCGATCCGAAGAATGGCCCCAGAGCACGAGGCCAATTACTCCGATCACATACGGGATCGCAGTCAACAGCCCCGTCACGAAGTTCGAATGCCCGAACCCCTTGACGATCTGCGGCAGGAAAAAGGCGATGCCGTAGCTGGCGATGACGCTGGTGAAATAGATCATCGACAGAATCAGTACCCGCTTGTCGGTGAGCGCGCGCAGGAGTGTCAAGCGACCGGTGCTTTCGACCCGGCTCCGTTCGGCCTGCAACTCGGTTTCGAGCCACTCGCGCTGGTCGGCGCTGAGCCATGTTGCAATGGCCGGCCGGTCCGTGAGAAGTTTCAGCACAACGAAGGCGAGCAGCACCGCGGGAATGGCTTCGAGAATGAAAACCCACTGCCAGCCGTGCAGGCCCCAGATCCCATCCATCTCCAGAATCGCGCCCGAAATAACCGATGCAGCGGCATTGGCGACCGGGACCGCAATGAACAATGTCGAGATCACGCGGGCACGATATTTGGCGGGATACCAGGTGCTGAGATAGAAAATGATGCCGGGGAAGAATCCCGCCTCGGCCACGCCGAGCAGAAAGCGAAGCGTGAGGAAACTGATCGGTCCGGTGGTAGCCGCCATCAACCCGGAAATGATGCCCCACGTGATCATGATCCGGGCGATCCAGCGGCGCGCGCCGACTCGCTCCAGGACCATGTTGCTCGGCACTTCAAACAGCGCATAGCCGATGAAGAAGATCCCGGCACCCCAACCGTACATGTAGGAACTGATCCCCAGGTCCTTGTTCATAGTCAATGCAGCAAAGGCGACGTTGGTGCGGTCGATGTACGCGACCAGATAGCTCACCACGATCAGGGGGAGCAACCGCCACGAAACCTTCAAGATCGTGTTGCGCTGGAATTCGGGCGTGAATTTCGGATCCATTGCGTTGGCCTCGATGTTCGAGTTCTTGTTGCGGCGCATCGCGCCGGTGCCGATCGTTTGTGTGCCGCGCAACCGCTGCCGGCGCGGAGACTGACCTGTGGTACGCGGCCCGAACCCGGCGCGCAACAGATCAAGCGGATATTACCGGATCATCGCAGCGGCACGGGTACCAAATGCGATCATCACGGCGCATCGCATTTTCGGATCAGAAACGGCTGGTGACTTCAAAACGCATCCATACATCGAGGTGAGGACTTGCAATACCCGGCGGACTACCCCATTTCTGAACCAGCACCCTTGCGGATTTGATTGACGTTCGAACGCTTCAAAAAAACGGCCACCATGCTGCGACTCTTTGTTCTCGTGCTGTTGATCCATCTGTACATGGGATGGCGGCTGATTCCCGACATGCCGTTCGGACTGTGGGGCGTCGTAGCGATGGTCCTGTTGCTGGTCCTCTCACTGTCGGTCCTGCCATTTGCCGAGTACGCGCGGCGGAACAAGCAGAATCCCTGTGCCGATCATCTGGCTGGAGCGGGTTTCCTGATGATGGGATTCTTCTCCTCGCTGCTGGTGCTGACGCTGTTGCGCGAAGTGGTTCTGCTTGCCGGTTTGGCGGTCAACGGACTGTTGCTCGACGGGGCTACCTCGCAGCAACTACGCTCCTGGACCGCGGCCGCGGTTCCGGCTGTCGCGGTGCTGATTACGTTTGCGGGATTCCTCAATGCGCGCCGCCGTGCCGCGATCAGGACAGTCGAAATCCCTATTGTCGGTTTACCGGAGGCATTGCGGGGGTTCAGCATCGTCCAGATCACCGACATCCACGTCGGCGCCACGATCAAGAATGGCTACGTCAGCAAGATCGTGGATGCGGTAAACGAACTGGGGGCGGACATCATTGCGGTGACGGGTGACCTGGTCGACGGAAGCGTCGGCCGCCTTGCTCGCCATACCGAGCCCCTCGGACGGCTTACGTCGCGTTATGGGACCTTCTTCGTCACAGGAAATCATGAGTACTACTCCGGTGCCCACGCCTGGATTGTTGAAATGCGCCGCCTCGGCCTGTCGGTGCTTTTGAATGAGCATGTCGTGCTCAAGCACCTCGGCGAGTCAGTCGTAGTGGCCGGGGTCACCGATTTGAGCGCGCATCATTTCGATCCTGCACATCGTAGCAATCCCGCTTCGGCCTTGGCTGGGGCGCCCGAAGAGGCTGCCGTCAAGGTCTTGCTCGCTCATCAGCCGCGATCTGCCTTCGGCGCGGCGAAGGCCGGTTTCCACCTGCAGTTGTCAGGTCATACGCACGGTGGCCAGTTCTTTCCGTGGAATCTTGTCGTGAAGCTGCTCGAACCGTTTAGCGCAGGGTTGCACCGTCTTGACGATCTCTGGCTCTACGTGAGTCGTGGGACCGGCTATTGGGGCCCGCCCCAGCGCTTTGGTGCGCCCTCCGAAATTACTCACCTCAAGCTGGTGCCGGCTTGAAATCGCAACCATCGCTACCAGTAACTTGCCACTAGCCCGGCTGAGCCCCGTCGTAACCTTCGATGATGATCATGTCGGCGACTGAGGCGTTGACCCGCCGTTTCATCGCTTCTGCGTATTCCGTCGAGTTGTAGCAAGCCAGCGCCGTTGCGTAGTCTTTGAATTCGATCACCACGTTGCGCGCCCGCGTCTTTCCCTCCTTGCATTCGAACTGGCCGCCGCGCACCAGGAAGCGCGCGCCATACTTGGCGAAGGCTTTCCCGTTTGCGGCCACATAGCCTTTGTAACCCTCAGGATCAGTTACGTCGACATGCGCAATCCAATACCCCTTCGCCATCTTCTGTTCCCCCGATAAATGCGATGTCAGAAACGGGCCTATTTGTTGCGGCCGTAGTTTAACAATCCCTGCGGCCCCGTCGGCGGGTGCGCCCGGATTGCTTCTTCCTTGGGTTCAATCCCCCAGCCCGGTCGGTTCGGCATGATGAGATGCCCGTCGACGAACTCCGGCACATGGTTGAACAGCTCGTCGTCCCAGGCGATGCGGTCGATGTCGGTCTCCATGATGCGCAGGTTCGGCACCGCCGCCGCAAAATGCGCGTTCATCATGGTGCAAAGATGTCCGTAGAAGTTGTGCGGGGCGATATTTACCTCGTGCGCTTCTGCGGCTGCCGCGATTTTCATGGACTGCCACACCCCGTTCCACGGCGTGTCCACGATTGCGACGTCAATGGCCTGCTCGCGAAAGTAGGGCATGAACTCGCGCAGACCCAGCAGCGTCTCACACGAACTGATCGGATGCGGGCTGTGCCGGCGGATGTAACCGAGGGCTTCGGGCACGAAGCTGTCGATCTCGACCCAGAAGATGTCCAGGTGGGCGATGGCGCGCAGGATCTCGAGATAGCCCTCGGTCTTGGCGTTGAAGTTGAGATCGAGCAGGATATCGACATTGGGGCCAGCGCCGTCGCGCAGCGCTTCCAGGTGCATGACCAGGTTGCGCAACACGTCGCGATCCACATTGAGGCCGGGTTCGAACGGCACGCCGAAACCCGGCCGCCATCCCCGTGCGTTCTTTCCGTTCTGGTCGTACGTGAAGATGTTGGTCTTCAGCGCGGCAAAGCCTTTCTCGCGTACTTCGCGTCCAATCGCCTTTACGCCGTCGAGGTCGGTGATTGCCGGTTTATAGTGGGTCGGGTGATTGATGCGCCACGTCGCACAGTGTGACCAGTACACGCGGATGCGGTCGCGGATCTTGCCGCCGAGTAGTTCGTAAACCGGCACGTCGAGTCCCTTCGCCTTGGCATCTAGCAGCGCGTTTTCTATTGCACCCATGGCAAGTGCCACGATGCCGCCGGATGCGGGGCGAGTGGAGCTATGGAGTTCGGCGTAGATGCGTTCGTGCGCACCGACTTCCTGGCCGATGACACGGGCGGACAACCGCTCGATGACGGTGCCCACGCCCGGCGCCCCGAATCCTTCGTCGAACTCGCTCCAGCCCGTGATGCCGGTGTCCGTAGTCAGTTTGACGAAATGGTAATTGCGCCAGCCTGCGTCGCAGGACAGCGTTTCGATTCGCTCGACCTTCATTGACTCCCCCTGTACGGCGCGTCGTCACGCTCTCGGTGCGGTTGCTTGCGAGCCATAACCGTCAGATGGGATGCTTGCAGGGCCTCAAGTCGATTGCCTGGGTCCGTGCTGTCCTTGTCCGGCGGTGAATTTGCCAGTATGCCTCGGCTATGAGTTCGATGCCGAGCTGCCGTCCTCGTCGCCTTGGCTTCGGCGACGAGCTCCTCGCATGCGCGATGTCAGGCTGCGGCCGGCTGAGGCGCGGCGAGCGACGCTTCCTTTATCGGCAAGTTGATCACGGCAGCGGCGAGCGCGAGCGCCATGTCCGCGTACCACATCCAAGTGAAGTTGCCGTTGCTGACCAGGGCAATTCCGCCAAGCCAGGCACCGAAGAAGCCACCGATCTGATGTGACAGCAGCGTAAGGCCGAACAGAGTCGCAAGATAACGCGTGCCGAACAGCTTGCCGACCAGCCCCACTGTAGGCGGCACTGTCGACAACCAGGTGACACCCAGCACGACCGCAAAGACGTAGAAAGTCAGCGCCGTTTTCGGCGCCGCAAGATAAATCGCGACCGCTACGGCGCGCGTGAAGTAGACCCAGAACAGCAGCCATTTCATGCGATAAATACTGCCGAGCGCGCCGATGCCGAGACTGCCGGCGATGTTGGCGAGTCCGATGATCGCCAGCGAAGTGGCTGCTACGCCGGCCGGCAGACCACATAAGCCGACTTCGCCGGGCAGGTGCGTGACCAGGAAGGCGACGTGAAAGCCGCAGGTGAAGAAACCCGCGTGCAGATACCAGTAGTTCTGGTTGCGGGCGGCGAGCCGAAGCTGGGCGCGCAATCCGATCTCTTTCGGCGCGGCTCTTGCGGCGGATGTGCCGAGGGTTACGGGCTTCCGGCTCAGCACACGTGCGAGCGGCAACGTTGCCAACGCTGATGCCGCCAGTGCGAGCATCGCGGTGATCCAGCCAAAGGCGCTGATCAACGCCTGCACCAGCGGCGCGAACAGGAATTGCCCGAAACTGCCACCCGCGTTGATGAATCCCGCGGCGAAGGCACGCTTCTCGGGAGGCAGGCGGCCCGCGGTAGCGCCTATGAGGATCGAGAAGCTTCCCGCGCCTGCGCCGGAGGCGGCAACGATGCCCAGTGTAAAGATCAACGCCCATTCGCTCGACACCAGCGGTGTGAGCGCCCATCCGATTGCGAGTATGACTCCGCCCGCGACGATGACGCGACCCGACCCGTAGCGGTCTGCGATGGCGCCGAAGATCGGTTGCGACGCGCCCCAGACGAACTGTCCGACCGCCATCGCGAAACTGATCGCGACGATGCCGAGCCCGGTCGACGTGTTGAGTGGCGAGATGAACAGGCCCAGCGTCTGCCGGCTTCCCATCGTGATCATGAGAATCACGGCTGCCGTAATCACTAGCGGCCACGTAGAAACCCGCACTGTCGCAGAAGACTCTGTCATTCGATGCGTCCTCGAGTACTAGGCATTGTCAGTACCTTCTTGCTTGGAGCCAATCTCATCCGCGAGGCCGCGATTTGCGCGTGCCGCGTTTGTCCGCGCCTGGCGGGTGCAGCCCGACGCCCCACGCGCTGGACGCGAGCTTGTGCCGGGTGCGTTCGGCGGCGGCCGGCCCGGGTGCCACCCGGAACTCGGTATCGGCAAGCGGGCGTCTGCTGTTCCTATCGACGATGACCGGGTCGGCGGGTCTGCCGGTTCGCGCATTGATTAGGAGCACACTTTGGCCTTCGGGCGCGAAATGCCTGTTACCCCAGGCATGCATGGCGATGATGACAGGCCGGAAATCGCGGCCGCGCTCCGTCAGCAGATACTCGTAGCGCGGAGGCCGTTCGCTGTAGCGGCGCCGTTCGAGGAGTCCCGCCTTGACCAGCCCTTCCAAGCGCCGCGCAAGTATATTGGGCGCAATGCCCAGGCTTTGTTCGAACTGGTCAAAGCGCGTCAGCCCATGCAACGCGTCGCGGACAATGAGAATGCACCACCACTCGCCGACACGCTCCAGGCCGCGGGCGATCGGGCATTGCATCTTGCCGAAATTTTTGCGTTGCATGGCGGCAGGTTAGCCTGGTCACTACTATAATGCAAGTTACTAGGAGCGTGCGCAATCCGCTGCGGCGCAGACCGGCGAAGACGTGCACAATGCGCCTTTGCCCTTCCGGAGATATCGAAATGCCCCTGTCAATCTATCAAATGTCCGTGCCGGTCTTTAGCCGCGCGCTCAACAACCTTGCGGCGATCGTGGGCAAAGCTGCGGCGCATGCCGACGCCAGGAAAATCGATCCTTCGGTTTTCATCAATGCGAGGCTCGCACCAGACATGTTTCCGTTCTCGCGGCAGGTACAGTCGGCCAGCGATTCGGCGAAGGGCTGTGCTGCGCGGCTCACCGGAATCGACATTCCAAGTTACCCCGACACTGAGACGACTTTTCCGGAACTCCAGGCCCGCATCGCCAAGACCACAGCATTCCTGCAGAGCGTGACTGCGGCGCAGTTCGACGGCAGCGAGGATCGAACCATAGTCCTCAAGCTGCGTGGCAGGGAAGTGACCTTTTCGGGAAAGAACTATCTGCTGAACTTTGCGCTGCCCAATTTCTTCTTTCATGCGGTCACGGCTTACGACATCCTCCGCCACAACGGCGTGGAGATCGGCAAAGTGGACTTCCTCGGCAAAGACTGATCGACACGCCGCGCTGCTGAACCTTCGCACATGATCCCCTTTTCCATTCTCGATCTCTCTCCCATTCCCAGGGGTGCGACCGCGTCCGACGCGTTGCGCAACACGCTCGCGCTCGCGCAGCGCGCCGAGAACCTGGGTTACAAGCGCTACTGGATCGCTGAACATCACAATATGCCCGGAATCGCCAGCGCTGCCACCGCGATTGTCATCGGCCACGTGGCGGGCGGCACCAGCACCATCCGCGTGGGTTCCGGCGGCATCATGCTGCCGAATCACTCGCCTTTAGTGGTTGCCGAGCAATTCGGTACGCTCGCTTCGTTGCATCCAGGCCGTATCGATCTGGGTCTTGGCCGCGCGCCCGGGACCGACTTGCTGACGGCTCGCGCCTTGCGGCGAACTATGGAGGATAGTGCCGAACAGTTTCCCCAGGACGTGCAGGAATTGCAGAACTATTTTGCCGCGGCACAGCCGGGTCAGCACATTCGTGCAGTTCCGGGCGCCGGCCTGGAGGTGCCGATCTGGTTGCTGGGTTCGAGCCTGTTCAGCGCCCAACTCGCAGCCATGCTCGGTTTGCCGTTCGCGTTCGCCTCGCATTTCGCGCCGGAATTGATGGTACAGGCGATCGAAATCTACCGCAGCCGCTTCGAACCGTCGAAGCAGCTCGACCAGCCTTACGCGATGCTCGGCGCGAATGTTCTCGCGGCCGATACCGACATGCAAGCGCGCCGCCAGTTTACCTCGCAGCAGCAGTCTTTCATCAACCTCAGGCGCGGGTCACCGGGGCAGGTGCCGCCGCCGATCGATGATATAAACACGTACTGGTCTCCCGCGGAGAAAGCCATGGTGGAACGCTCGCTCGCCGTGTCGTTCGTGGGCTCGCCGGAGACAGTTCAGCACGGTCTCGCGGCGTTCATAGAATCCACACGGCCGGACGAACTGATGATCACCGCGCACATTCATGATCAGCCGGCACGCCTGCGTTCGATCGAGCTCGTATCCAAGGTGCGGGAAAATCTGACGTCAGCGGCGCACGGAAATGACGACGTGCCGCGCGAGATTGCGGCGAATACCAAACGATGAAGCTGTGCGACCTTCTCGGCACGGACCTGCCGATCATCCAGGCGCCGATGGCTGGCGCGCAGGCCAGCGCAATGGCGGTGGCTGTATCCAATGCCGGCGGTTTGGGCTCGATCGGTTGCGCCACGCTCGGCATCGACGCCATGCGCAAGGAACTCGAGGCGATCAAGGCGGGGACTGGCCGGCCTTACAACGTGAACTTCTTCTGCCATGTGCCGCCCGTGCCCAGCGCGGAGCGCGAATCGGCCTGGCGTTCCGTGCTTTCGCCTTATTACAGGAAGTACGGAATCGATCCGGACAAAATTCCCGCCGGCCCGGGACGCGCACCCTTCAGTACGGAAGCCGCCGACGTGCTGGATGAAATCAGGCCCGCGATTGTGAGCTTTCATTTCGGGTTGCCGTCCAAAGAACTGCTGGCGCGAGTGAAACGCCTGGGCGCAAAAATATTGTCCTCGGCGACCACGGTCGAAGAGGCACTGTGGCTCGAAGCGCATGGGGTGGACGCCATCGTTGCACAAGGCGTGGAGGCGGGCGGTCATCGCGGCATGTTTCTTTCCGACGATGTGACTACCCAGGTCGGAACGCTGGCACTTCTGCCCCAGGTTGTGCACGCGGTAAAGGTTCCGGTCATCGCCGCCGGCGGGATAGCCGATACGCAAGGTATCTCGGCTGCCATGGCGCTGGGTGCAGCCGGGGTGCAGATCGGCACGGCCTATCTTCTGTGTCCGGAAGCCACCATCAGCGCGGTACATCGCGCGGCGCTGAAGAGCAAAGCAGCGCACCACACGGCGCTCACGAATCTGTTCACTGGCCGGCCCGCGCGCGGAATCATGAACTACATCATGAAAGAAGTCGGTCCGATGAGCAGTGCGGCGCCCCCATTCCCGTTGGCAACGTCGGCCATCGTTCCTTTGCGCGCCAAAGCCGAGGCCGAAGGCTCCGGTGATTTTTCACCGCTCTGGTCCGGTCAGAACGCCAGCGGCTGCAAAGAAGTGTCGGCCGCCCGGCTTACGCTGGAGCTTGCGGCAGGCTTTTGATGCTTGCACGCCCGACGTAATGTCGTCATCCACAGCGGGGAAGCCATGAACCAACGTACCATTCCGCCGAAACACTTCTCGATGATCCGCGGCTTCCACCTGGCCGACATTTTCACGCTAGGCAACGCGGCCTGTGGCACGGTGGGTGTCTTTCTTGCCATGATTTATGCTGACAGCGCGTCGGTAGTCCACTTCTTCGTTGCAGCGGCGATGGCGCCTGCCGCCTTCGTGTTTGACGTACTCGATGGCCGTATTGCGCGTTCGCGGCAGCAGCATTCCGCGCTTGGACGCGAGCTCGATTCGCTTGCGGACGTCATCTCCTTCGGCGTTGCGCCGGCGGCGCTCGGGTTTGCCGCAGGATTGCGCGGAGGTTGGGATGTGGTCGTACTGGTCTACTTCGTCTGTTGCGGGGTCAGCCGGTTGGCGCGATACAACGTCACCGCTGAAAGCCTCTCGGCGGGCGCGGACAAGGTTGCATACTTTGAAGGCACACCGATTCCCACCAGCGTGGTTCTGACCGCGGTTCTGGCGCTGGCGGCATGGAACGATCGTGTGGGCAACAATTTTTACGGTGGCGTATGGTCCCTTGGCTGGGATCTGCATCCCTTGACTCTGTTGTTCGCCTTGTCCGGTACCCTGATGATCAGCAAGACGCTCCACATTCCCAAACTCTAGACTTCGTCCGCTGCGGGATTGAGCCTCAGGACGCCAGAGTGGGCTTGCGGCCGAACCAGGGTCGTGCTGATTCGAGTTGTGCACCTAGGCAAAACAGCGTCGCCTCGTCACCGTAACGTCCGACAAGCTGTACCGCCAGGGGAAGCCCGCCCGGGCTTTGGCCGAGCGGAAGCATCAGCCCGGGCTGACCGGTGAGGTTGAACCAGACGGTGAACGGAGAGAACGCAAACACCCGCCGCCAGTATTCCTCCACGTCCTCCATCATCATGTCCAGCCAGCCAAGTTTGACCGCGGGTGAAGCCAGCCCGGGCGTCAGTAGCACGTCCCACTCCGAATGAAAGGCCGCCATCTGCCGCCCGAGTCGATGCGCCGTTTGTGTGGCACGAACGTACTCGGAAGCGCTGATTTTCTCGCCCATCTTCGCGGTAAGCCAGGTAATGCGCTCCACTTCACCTTCGCGTGCCGCGCGTCCGGCAGTCGGATGGCTGGCGAGATTCACAACGGTGTTGGCGGAGGCCAGAGTGAGAAATGTGGGTACCATTGCGGTACCGTCGACTTCAGGATTGCGTTCCTCGACGTGGTGCCCAAGATTGGCGCACAACTCCACTGTGTCGTTCAGCAGGCGCAGACATTCCGGATCGACGCTGGCGCCATTTGGAGACCTGGCGGTCCACGCGATGCGCAACTCGCCGGCGCTTGCGCCGACCTCCTTGAGATAAGGCCCCGCAGGCGGCGGTGCGACATACGGATCGCCGGGACCGGGCCCGCGCGTCGCGTCCAGCAGCGCGGCGGAATCACGCACGGTGAGGCTCACCGCGTGCTCGGTCGAAACACCGCCGAGTCCTTCGCCTGCGAAAGGGGCAAATGTGTTGCGGCTGCGTGTAGGCTTGAGACCGACCAGCCCGCAGCATGCCGCGGGTGCTCTGATCGAACCGAACCCGTCGGAGGCGTGGGCGAGCGGCAGCATGCGCGCCGCGACGGCTGCAGCGGCACCGCCGCTCGAGCCCCCCGAGATGTGCGCAACGTTCCAGGGATTGCGCGTGGGACCGTGCAACTGTGGCTCGCACGTCAGCGACAGGCCGAGCTCGCAGGTATTGGTCCGCCCGAAGATGACAAGGCCCGCGCGCTTCAGGCGCTTGACGTGTTCGCTGTCGGCGGAAGCGGGGGGTGTATCGGCGAAGAACTTCGAGCCGCGCGTCATGCGGACGCCTGCAACTGGCGAGGTAAGGTCCTTCATCAGGAAGGGCACACCGCGGAGCGGTCCGTCAGGAAGGCCGTCGGCGATCGCTTTCATGCCGTAATCGTAGAGTTTCATGGTTACTGCGTTGATCGCAGGATTGCGCGCCTCTACGCGCTCGATCGCGGCTTCGAGCAATTCGGAGGACGAAACTTCCCTGCGCCGTACCAGATCGGCCAGCCCCATCGCGTCGTATTGTTCGTATTCCGCAAATCCTGCCATTGTTCCTCGTACTCGCCTCAGGGCGTCTCGGTCAGCGGGCCGCGACTGACGTTGGCGCCATCCTCGGCGCGTAGTGTCCAAAACGACAGCGATGATAGAACCGTCAGCACACCCAGCGTCAGGAAGGCGTAATGCAAGGCGCCAGTGACGGCGGCGCCGTCGGTTTGCGGCGCGTCACCCAGGTACCAGGCGGCGATCAAAGATCCACAAGCCAGGCCAAAGGACATCGAAAGTTGCTGCATCGAACTGGCGATGGTGCTGGCCATACTCGAATCACGCGGCTCGGTGTCGGCATATGCCATCGAATTCATGGCGGAGAACTGCAGCGAGTTGAAAAAACCCAGCGTCAGCCCAAGGCAAACGATCGCGCTCATCGGGGTAGCCGAAGTCACCAGCGAGAACAGGCTGATGGTAAGACCGATTAGGAGGGTGTTCACGACCAGTACCTGCTTGAATCCGTAGCGGCCTAGAACTTTGGGCGCAATGAGCTTCATGCCCATGGCGGCCGCCGCGGCCGGCATCATCAGCAGGCCCGAGTGCCAGGCCGGCAGGCCCATGCCGAGCTGGTAGAGAAGCGGGAGCAGGAAGGGAAGCCCGCCGATGCCCAGCCGGGTGACAAAGCCGCCGGCGACAGACACCCGGAAGGTGCGCACCCGGAAAATGCCAAGGCGGAGCAGCGGAAATTCCGCATGGCGAGAATGAAAAACATAGGCGGCCAAGAGCGCAATGGAAATCAGGAACAGAATGGCCGCCGAGGTTGCATCGATCTGGTGCTCGCCGAATATTTCCAGTAGCCACGACAGCAGTGCCGTGCCGCTGCCGAACAGGACCAGTCCGACCAGGTCCAGAGGTCGCGTGGATTCCCCGCGGTAATCCGGCATGTAGCGATGAATGAGATACAACGCCGTCAGCCCCACCGGCACGTTGACGAAGAATATTTCCCGCCATGACAACCAGTGCACGATCAGGCCACCGACGGTCGGACCGAGCAACGGGCCGATCAGCGCCGGGATGATGACGAAGTTCATCGCCATCAGCAGCTCGGATTTCGGGTATGTCCGGATGATCGCGAGCCTGCCGACGGGCATCATCATCGCCGCACCGACACCCTGCAGCGTGCGCGCGGCGACCAGCATCGGGGCGTTTGTTGACAAGCCGCAAAGAATCGAAGAAAGGGTGAACAGTGCCACGGCAATCGCAAACACACGCCGCGTGCCGAAGCGGTCGGCCATCCAGCCGCTTACGGGAATGCAAACGGCCAGGCTCAGGATGTAGCTGGTGACTACCGCCTTGAGGCTGAGCGGCGCGACCTGCAAGCTCGCGGCCATGGCGGGGATGGCCGTGTTCACGATGGTGGAATCGAGTTGTTCCATGAACAAGGCCGTGGCGACTACCCACGGCAGGTAGCGCTTGACTATGGTCGTGTCCATGAGGCTCTGCAGAGCGGAATCCCGGCATTGCGATTGGGTCAAATAGTACCTTAGGTATTTCCAATAGCCTGGTTGCAGGCCTCCCGCGCGAAAATACGCGGCCCACTTCTACCTTCCTCTTTTGCGCCGTCTGTCCGCTGTGTAGTTACGCAGCGGCCATCTGCCGCGCCGGCACCGAAATCTCCCCAGCCAGGTTCTCCTCGCTGATCGCCAGAACTTCTCCGGGGTCGCGCGCGCATCTGTTCCCGGCGCTTCATGAAGTTCGATGGCCATGGCTGGTTCACCTGTGCGAGGGCGGTGCCGCGCGCAGCGCGCCATCGATGCCATCCATCAGGGTTTGCATGCCAAACGAGGCGTCGTAAATCCGTCCGTTGATGAAGAACGTGGGTGTGGCGCGCACGCCGCTCAGCGTGCCACCTTCGATGTGCTCGCGGATGCGCTGCAGATACAGTCCGTCCTCCATGTCGGCGTCGAACCGCACTATGTCGAGTTCGAGTTGCTCCGCGTAGCCGCGCAGATGCTGGAGTTTCAGGTGGCTTTGGTTGTCGAACAGCAGGTCATGCATCGGCCAGAACTTGCCTTGACCGCCCGCCGCTTCCGCAGCGAGGGCGGCGTGAAGGGCATGCGTATGCACTTCTTCCTGCGGGAAATGGCGGAGCACCACGCGCAGCTTGCCGGCGAAATGCTTCAGCATCAGCTTCACGGCCGGCGCGGCCTGCTTGCAAATGGGACACTCGAAATCGCCGTACTCGACAAGCGTGACGGCGGCGTGCGCGGGCCCGAGCGCATGATCGAGCTCGTTTACCGGTATGGACAGTTCAAACAATTGATGTTGGCTCATGTGTTTTCTCGTGCGTGCCTGGCTGCCCATTGTATTGAGTAGTTGGCGACTCCCCGCACCCGGCGGCCCTTCCCCGCTTGGATGGACGCTCAGATCTATTGCAAGAACTCGATCAGCAGCCGGCTCACGGCCTCCGGCTGTTCCTGCTGCACCCAGTGTCCGGCGTCGTCAAGCAGATGGCAGCCGCGCATTCGCGTGCATGCGAGGCTTTGCATTTTCTCCAGCGCGCCGGGCACCTGGTAACTGCCCCAGTCCTGCTTTCCGGCGATGAACATCGACGGCACGTCAATAGTACGGCCGGAGAAAGTCTCCAACTCGGCGAAGTATTTTCTGTCCGTCCTGCACCGATACCACTGCAGACCGCCTTGGAACCCGTTCCTGCGATATTCCGTGCTGTACACGGAAAGCTCTTCGTCGGGAAGCCATTTGTTCGCTGCAATGGCGGGTTCAGGAGGCATCTCAGGCGCCACGGTTTCCGCCATGCCTTTGTCCAGATCCATGATGTAGTAGGTCGGCATTTTCTCCAGCTCGCCGGCGCTCCATGACTTGAGCGCAAAAGGCTTGTTGCGCTTCCAATCCGCGCTCTTGCAGTGGTAATAGGCGCGGAGGAAGTCGTGGACCCCTTGGGGACATTTCCACATGTTTTCGTTCGCGTCGCGGCTGGAGTAGTACCACTGGTAGTGCTTGCGCGGGCGGGGCAGCGCCGCCAGTTCTTCGTGAATTCTGGCGGCGGACGGCTTCGCAGCGTCGCGGTCCTTATCAGTGTTGAACGGCAGCGATGGGGGGCCGGCAAACGGCGCGCTCATTAGCACCACCGAGCGGAACACATCCGGACGTAACAGCGAACACCACGCCGCAACCGGAGAACCGAAGTCGTGCCCGATCACCGCTTTCACGTCGCGGTATCCGAGCGCCGAAACCAGCCCCAGTGCATCCCTGGTGAGATTGAGCATTCGGAAGGAACCGACGTCGCCGTCGTAATCGCCATCCCAGCCGGTGGTGCGCCCATAGCCGCGCTGGTCCGGGGCAACCACGTGAAAGCCAGCTTGAGCCAAAGGCGGCATCACCTTCCTCCAGCTATACGCAAGCTCAGGAAAACCGTGGAGCAGCAGGACGCAGGGCCGGTCCCTCCTCTCGTAACCGGCCTCCAGCATGTGCATCGTGAGTCCGTTGATGTCGCTGACGAAGCGGGAGCGTATTCCGGCCGGGAGCGCGGTTGTTTCAAGTTCAGTCGTGTTGTTCATTTTCATCTTGGTGACGATGTAAAGCAGGCACGGACGTCCACAAATCGTCAGGAGAAAAAGGATTCTATCGAAGAGACGTGGACCCACGAACGCATGGGCTTCGTCGTGCCATATTTGGCGGATTTTACCGGATCACTGAATTACAACGGACTGCAGTCCGTGCCCGTTCATTTTCGATTCCCGGATGGTGGATGCGGGCTGCGCCGCTGTAAACTGCACGACGACCCTACAGTAAACGGGATTACCCATGCCGATCGAGGACGCCATGCCCAATGATGCCCGCGAGGCACCCTGGCAGCCGAGCCAGCGTTACCCGGATCCCGCAGTCCAGATCATCGACCAGAGTTTTGCCAGGTATCGCCTCAATCTGGCCGCAGTCGAGCGCATTGCTCACGGCTATCGCTGGAGCGAGGGACCGGTGTGGTTCGGTGACGGGCGATATCTGCTTTGGAGCGACATCCCCAACAACCGGATCATGAAATGGGAGGAGGAAACCGGCGCCGTGAGCATTTTTCGCCAGCCCTCCAATTTCGCCAACGGCAACACGCGTGACCGGCAGGGGCGGCTCGTCACTTGCGAGCACGGCGGCCGGCGCGTCACGCGCACCGAGTACGACGGCACGATCTCGGTGATCGCCGACGCCGTCGAAGGGAAGCCGCTAAACTCGCCAAACGACGTGGTCGTCAAGTCGGACGGCTCGATCTGGTTCACCGATCCGCCGTTCGGACTGCTCGGTTACTATGAAGGCTACCTAGCCAAGCAGGAACTGCCGATGAACGTGTACCGCGTTGACGGCCATAGCGGAGAAACGACCGTTGTGGAAGGCGACGTTGTCCGGCCCAACGGTCTGTGTTTTTCTCCGGACGAATCGACGCTTTATCTGGTCGAGTCGGGCACCACACCGCGGAACGTCTACGCCTATGACGTAGTGGGCGGCCGGAAGCTATCCAACAAGCGCAAGTTCATCGACGTGGGACCCGGTACGCCCGACGGGATGCGCTGTGACGTGGACGGCAATCTCTGGATGGGCTGGGGAATGGGAGACGCGGCGCTGGACGGCGTGAACATCCACAACCCCGATGGCAAGCTGATCGGCCGCATCAACCTGCCCGAGCGCTGCGCCAACGTTTGCTTCGGCGGTACTCACCGCAACCGCCTGTTCATGGCGGCAGCCAAGAGCGTCTATGCGCTCTATGTGAATACACAGGGAGCGCGCGGAGGCTGACTCGCATCGCTCTTTTTCCAGGTGACGTGCAAATAGCCAAGCTTGAACCCGTTCTTTTTTATTTTTTTGGAGGAAGACATGCTGCTCGATGTGCGTACCTATACCTGCCGCCCCGGAACGATCAAGAAGCATCTCGCGCTCTACGAGAAAATGGGCAAGGGGCCGCAGACCCGCCACCTCGGCAACCCCTTTGCCTACCTCGTGACCGAGACCGGCAACGTCAATCAGTACATCCATATCTGGGCCTATGAAGACGCTGCGGATCGCGCGCGCCGGCGCGCCGCGATGATGGCCGACCCGGAGTGGATTGCCTTTATGGAAGAAAGCGCCAGGCTCGGCGCGCTGGATCACCAGGAAAACCGCCTGATGACGCCCGTGTCATTTTTTCCACTCAAGCGCTGAGCGACAAGTTGCACGAAGACCGCTTGGCGGGAGTCCGGTCATACATCCGCCAGAGTCGGCTCGACACCTCCCGGCAGTATGGCCGGGGGGCTTTTGCGTGGCTTCGGTGTTGCGTTTGACACGCTGGCGGCTGGTCGTGTTACTGGCTTTCGCCGCATCACTTGTCCCGGCAAGGGCCGATCAATCGAATCAGGCGAACGCTCTTCCTTCGTTGGCCGAACTTCAGGATGCGGGGGCCGTCATCGGTGAGATTCGCATCGACACTCAGGACATCTTCGATCTGGACGACCCAAAGGAAAACAATGCCCTGTTCCGTCTCGCGAACAAGCTGCACATTCGCACGCGCCCTCGCACCATCCGGCGCATGTTGCTGTTCAAGAGCGGCGAACCCGTATCGGTAAGACTGATCGAGGAAACGGAGCGACTGCTGCGCTCCAACGGCTATCTGTACGATGTCAGCATCCAGCCGGTCGCTTATCACGACGGCGTCGTTGACATCGAAGTTGTCACACGCGACACCTGGTCGCTGTATCCGGGCTTGAGTTTCGGTCGTGCCGGGGGCGCCAATTCGGGCAGCATTGGGCTCGAGGAAAACAACCTGCTGGGTACCGGCATATCCCTGAGCGCATCGAGCAGCTCCGATGTCGATCGAAACAGCACCGAATTTGGGATTGAGCATAAGCATGCGTTCGATGGCTGGACGTCGATCGGCTACGTTTACGCCTCGCTCGACGATGGCGAACACCAGTCTTTCAAACTCGACAGGCCCTTCTACGCGCTTGATACGCGCTGGGCCGCCGGAGTCCGTCTTTCAAAGGACAACCGCGTCGATTCGGTCTACAACAGCGGTGTAATAGCGGGCCAGTATCGCCATTGGCAGGATGCGGCCGAGACTTACGGTGGCTGGTCGAAAGGCCTCATCAACGGCTGGACGCGCCGCTACACTATCGGCCTCACCTATCAGGAGGACACTTACGAGATCGAACCGGACGTGACTCCGCCCCCGCCCCCGGGGTTGCCGGCCGATCAGACGCTGGTTGGACCATTCCTTCGCTACGAAGTCATCGAAGACGCTTATCGGAAATTCAAGAATCGGGACCAGATCGAACGTCCCGAATACTTCGCCATGGGGTTCCAGTCACGCGTGCAGTTGGGCCGCTCGCTAGAGGCCCTCGGTTCCAGTCGCGAGGTATGGCTCTACTCCGGCAGCGTGAGCAACGGTTTCGAGTTGCGATCGAATCACTCCCTGCTGATGTCCGGGTCAATGTCCGGGCAATACGGAGACGGAAAGGGCGAGCACCAGTTGTACAGCGGCTCCATGCGCTACTACGCACCACACAGCGAACGCGCGCTGTTCTTCGCGGGTGTTTCCGGCGATCTCGTCAAGAATCCCGACACTTCCGACCTGCTGTATTTGGGCGGGGACAACGGCTTGCGCGGCTACCCGCTGCGCTACCAGAGCGGAGACCGGCGCGCGCTGCTCACTTTGGAAGAGCGCGTCTACACCGACTGGTATCCGTTCCGCCTGTTCCGCGTGGGCGGCGCAGTGTTCTTCGACGTGGGTCGCGCCTGGGGAGGCGAGAACCAGAATACCGCCAACCCGGGTTGGCTCAGCGATGTAGGCTTCGGTCTACGCATTCTCAGTGCCCGCGCCGCTTTCGGCAACGTGTGGCACGCGGATGTTGCATTCCCGCTCAATGGCGATCCCAGCATCAAGTCCGTTCAGTTCCTGTTCACGACCAAGGGCAGCTTCTGAACCGTCATCGAAACCGGCAATGTCAATGACTACCCGCCAACGCCCTTTCGGCTGCAGTAATATATCGGGCTGCTTTCTCCAATAGGGTTCATACTATACGTGCTGCGCGCCGCGTTGCTCGACGTGCCATCCCTTGAATGTCATTTCAACCCCGCCGGGACAAATCAATGATCAGCGATAAATGGACCGTGCTATTCGAGCAATTCAGGACACGCACTGAAGTGCGGGGCGCGCTTTCCAGCACCCTTGAGAACATGATGATGGACCCGGCCAAGGATGCAGCAACGTTTCCGTCGGAGATCAGCGGACTTTCCACCAGGAATGACCGCGAAGTGATGGAGTCGTATCTTCGCGTGAGAATCTTCTGCGATGGCAAGAAGCGCAAGGACCGTGGTTCGGTTGCAGCCGGCATTGCGGGCGATGTCCGCGAGCTGTTCGCCAAGGCGCTCGAGCGAATGAAGGAACTTCCTCCCGAACCCATCACGCTTGCACGGATTGATGCCGTCCGTTACGTGCGGCGTGCCTGAGCGGTCGGCAAGGCACCACGGATAATGGTCACTTCCGATTCGCTAACGTATCAAGATGCGCTGACGAAGGCCTATGCGGGCATCAAGACGATACTCCAGCGCCGGCAACTGGACCCGTTGCGTTACAGAGTGGATATCGATTCCGGGCAGCCCGTCTTCGCGGCTCGGGACACCCACCTGCTTCGAATCGCATACAACCGCCACGAAGTTTTGTCGATGGAAATTCCCATTCCTCACGAGTGGCTGCTGGTACAAGCCGGGGAAGGCCACGAGAATTTCCTGCGCGCAGTCGACGACATGGTAGTGGAACTGAAAAGCAAGGTTCAAGCGACAGGACGCCTTCTTTGAGGAACATTCTCGAAACCTGTCGACATCGCAATCCATGACCCAATACCCTACCCAGACCGAACTGCTCAGTTATCTCACGACCCTTGCGGGCGCTACTGGCGATCCAACCCAGGTGCCATTTCGCGTCGACATTATCGCGGCCCACGGCAAGCCGCCAATGTACTCCGTGATGATCAAGTCGCCGCACAAGGACCGCCTTCGCCAGCAGATCGGTAGCATTCTGTCCCGTTCGTTCGCGCTTGGTGCCACCTCCTTCATGCTTACGGGAAACGAAGCAGCCTCGCTGATCCAGCATGGACACTCCGGCTAGCGGGAGCAGCAGGCTCACGGAATTCCGGCTACGCTGACTGTTGACCGCGGAAAATACGCCGGGCACCGAAGCGTGCCTTCCAGCCAGGAAAATTCCGCGCCTGTCCGATGTTTCCGGTTGCTGCCGCTATTTGACGATTTCGAGCAGCTCGACCTCGAATATCAAAGTCGCACCGGGTCTGATCACAGGCGGTGATCCGCGATCACCATAGGCAATGTTGGCCGGGCATATCAGGCGGCTTTTGCCGCCGACCTTGATCTGCTGCAAGCCTTCGGTCCAGCACTTGATCACGTTGCCGAGCGGGAAAGTGACCGGTTGGCCGCGCTTGACAGAGCTGTCGAACACCGTCCCATCCACTAGTGTGCCGTGATAATGGACTTTCACCTTGTCGGTAGCGCTCGGCGACGGGCCGCTGCCTTCCTTTAGAGTCTTGAGGATAGCTCCCGAGGCCGTTGTCTTGGAACCGGGTTCCGAAGCCGCCTTTGTCAGGAAGGCGGCGCCAGCCTTCTTTTCTTTTTCGGCGACAGTCGCGCCACGAGTCTTTCCCATCTGCTCGATCTTTGGTCCGTAAATCTGCATGTCGACTTTGTGGGGTCGCTTCAGTGCGCCATCGGAGAGGCCGGACTTAACGATCTCGAGTTCGGCCTCGCTCAGTGAGAAATCGTGCAAAGACTGGCTGAGCGCGATACCGATTGCATACAGGGTCTTCTGCTCGTCGTTCGCGAGTTCCGCCGCGGTGGCCCGCGCGGTGAATAGCCCGATTCCGAGCAACGCTGATAGGCAGAGCACTACGAATTTCATGTGGCATCCTTTCAGGGAAAAGTGGCGATGGTACCTCAGCCCAAGTACTGCACAAGGTTTCCGCTGCGTGATTGGAGCGGCGCCCATCACGTGCGTGAGCTGTCTTGCAACTCGAAGCTGGTTCTCAGCCTCGCCGGTATCGCGGGCCGCTACGACCGAATCGGTAAACCCACCAACCGCCCAGCAGTCCCCCTAAATGTGCAAAATGGGCTACGCCCGATTGCGTTCCGCTTACGCCAAGATAAAGTTCCAGGAGTACGTATAGCAGCACAAACACTCGTGCGGGCATGGGGATCGGCGGGAACAGCAGCATGATTCGCCGATTCGGGAAAAGTAGGGCGTAGGCCAGTAACAAGCCGAACACGCCGGCTGAGGCGCCGACCACCGGCGCTCCGCCGCCGCCGAACGCCCCGGCAACCAAAAGGTGCGTCACAGCACCCGTCACGACACTCGCAAAATAGGCCGTAGCGACGCGGCGTGCGCCCCAAACGCGCTCCAGTTCGGTTCCAAACATCCATAGCGCGAACATGTTGAACGCCAGGTGCATCAGGCTGCCGTGGAGAAAGCTGTACGTCACCAACTGCCAGGGAGTAAGCAGCGGCAGACTCGCCAGCCCAGAGCCGTCACCCGGCCAGAGCGCGAACCATTGCACCAGCCAGCCGCCCCCCGCCAGTTGGATCACGAAAACGCCAACATTGGCGATGATGAGGAACTGGGTGAATGCGAGCATGCGGTCCTCTGCAAATTGGGTTTGACCGACTGACGGTCTTACTTTGGCCAACGCCGAGAAGGCGGTGCAGTTGGCCCTTTCGGAAGGCGTACACCGAGAATGGAGTCTTGACTTCGCCTTTTCAAGATGCAAGGAGAAGCTGGTGATGTGTTTCTCGATCTACAGATTGATAGTAGCCACACAGCCACCAGGTTGTCCGTAGCGCACATACTTTCTCGTTTCATCCATGTATAGTGGCGGGCCTTTCAGGAGAGCCGACATGACAGAAGTGAAACCAGCAAAGAGTGTCATAGAGATCCAGCCGCTTGTCCGTTACACGCCCGAAGAGGTTGCCCGCAACAAGAAGGCCCGCGACGATCGGCGCAAAGCGATCCGGAACCAGAATGCCCGGAGCAAGTCGCTGAAGTAGTTGCCCATCGCGCGTCGGCCCGTCGGTAGCATGATCGCGGGCTCGATTCCGTCGCCCATCGGAAAGGACACACACATGAAGCTTTACTACTCACCCGGCGCCTGTTCAATGGCCCCGCATATCGTTGCCCGCGAAGCGGGTCACAAGATCGATCTGGAAAAGGTCGACATCCCCGCCAAGAAGACTGTCGGCGGCGAAGATTTCTGGACGATCAATTCGAAGGGTTATGTACCTGCACTAAAAATGGATAACGGGCAGGTGCTTACCGAGGTCGGTGTCATCATTCAGTACCTCGCCGACCAGAAGCCGGAATCCGGGCTTACAGCGAAGATGGGCACAATGGAACGGTACCGTCAGATGGAAGCAGTCAACTTCGCCGCCACCGAGATCCACAAACAGCTCGGCGCGTTCTTCAACCCGAAGATGACGCCGGAAATGAAGGAAGTCCAGCTCGGCACTGTCGAACGGCGCTTCAATGCACTGGAAAATTGCTCGCCGGCAAACAGTACATCACAGGCGACAAATACACTGTGGCGGATGCGTACCTGTTCACGGTGCTCAACTGGACCAAAGGCCTCAAGATCGACCTGGACAAGTGGCCGAACATCAAGAATTTCGTGGCCCGTGTCGCCGCCAGGCCGGCAGTCCAAGAAACGATGAAGGCGGAAGGGCTGGTCAAATAGGCAGAAAAGGGCGGGCCCGGCGAACTCCCGGACGCTGAATGCATGTGCCGCCGGCGGAGGCCATTCGGGGACGTCGATTAGTAAGGTCGCCGCCAGAGGCTCGCCAGCCAGGGCTGCTGTTCGAATGGCAGACCCTCGGGCCGGTAGTAGTGGGTGAGTTCGACGAACCCCGCAGCGAGCAGAAGGCGACGCCATGTCTCCAAATCGTGATACACGCCAAAGCGCCCGTTGCTCCAACCCTCCTGGTTCTGGCCGCGGGGATTGGAACTGAACAGCACGCCACCCGGTTTTAGACTCTCCAGTATTTCGCCCAGCACTCGGGGCAATGTCTGATTGGGCACATGAAACAGGGCGGCGTTGGCGAACACACCATCGAACCGGCTCTCGGGCAGATCGAGTTTAAGGAAATCCTGCTCCCACACTTCGCAGCCACTGTGTTTGCGTGCCATCGCCGCGAATCGCGTTGCGCCTTCCAATCCGATCGCGACATGTCCGAGTTCCGAAAATTCCTTCAGGTCGCGCCCCGGCCCGCAACCAAAATCGAGGATCGTAAAAGGCGGTCTGCCCTCGATGGTCTGCAGCAGAGCGGTAATATTCTGGCTGACGTTGTGATCGCGCGTGCCTTCCCAGAACGCTTGGGCGCGCTCGTTGTAATGGTCTAGAGTGAGGGTGGAGGTCTTTGCCAGTTCTTCCCGATTCAGTTTCATGTTCGATGAGTCGTCGATCCGTCGAAGGCCGAAATGCCGCTGGATTTGCGCTTTGCACGTTTGCTACACTATAGTCTGGCAACTTTGAAAGGAGGTGATCCCGTGAGCGACCTACAAGGCAACACCGGATGGCATACCGGATCAACCCGCAGTTTCAGGAGTTTGGGCCGGTAGTTCTGGCCGGATTGCCCAAGCAGTAAAGGCGCCCCGATCGTGAAAACGGTCGGGGCGTTTCATTTCCGAGACGCGGGACTGGGGCTGCGGCCTTCGTACGTTCGTGTCGGGTCGAGCGACCTACGGTATCAGTCCCAGCTCTTTCAAGTAGCGTGCGACGCCGGGATGCAGAAACGCCGGGCGAGGGGTGGCAGCGAGTGTGTTGGCCGGTGTGGTTTCCCGTGCCTGCCCGAGCCGCAGCGAAAGCGCCGGCTGGGCACGGTGCAGGGCGCGCGCAAAGCGGTAGGCGAGGCCATCGGGGAGGCCGGGGCGCGCGAGGATCAGGCTCCAGGAACCGACCGTGGTAATGGCGCGATCCATCCCGCGATATGTCCCGGCGGCGACGGTCATGGTTTTCAGGAACGGGTGCTTTGCCTGGACCCGGGAAACGTCGTCCGCTTCGAGACCGATGAAGCGCGCGCCTTTGGGATCTCGCGCGACCGTCTCGAATGCGGGCCAGCCGATTCCGCCGCCCCAAAGCGCGGCGGCGTCTCCACTCGACATCATTGGTGGCGCGTCTTTCACTTGTTCCAGCAGAACGGCGTCGAAATCCTTGTGCAGGTCCAGACCCAAACCGTCGAGGACGTAGCGCGCGAACAGGACGAAACCGGAACCCGACGCGCCGAAGACGACGCGTTGACCCTTCAGATCCGCGATCGTGCGGTAAGGCGAGTCTGCGCGCACCGCAAACATGCCTGCGCTCGAATACATTGCTGCGACGACTGACAATTGCGCAGGCGTGCGCCCGATGCCCGTCAATGCTTCGTAGGCGGCCGTCCCTTCGACTAAACCCAGATCGAGTAGACCTTCTTCGAGCAGAGGGATGTTTTCCTTGCTGCCCGCCGTCTGTCGGGTCCTGATGTCCAGGGACGGATCAGTCTCACGCAGCGTCTCCGCGAGCGCCTCGCCGTAAACGGTGAAACCCCCGCCCGGGGTCGCAGTACCGAGGACCAGCGTCGAAGATTCCGCACTGGCCGACGCCGGGCCGAAGATTACAGATCCGAGAATAAGCAGCGTGACGCCGAGTCTTTGCATAGAGGGAATCTGCACCACGAATGAGGGTGCTGCGTGCACAGAGAAACAGGTTTTGGAGCCGGCTGGTTTTGCTATGAGTCCGCTGTCTTGCTCCTAGGCACCAAAGATTCAGGCGCGGTTTTTCTCCACCCCTATCTTCTTCCACAGCGAAGCTTCCCAATCCATTTCCGCCGATACGGCCTCCTTCCCCGGCTCCGCGACGGGCCCATTGGCGGCCGATTCCCGCGAGTCCACGTAGTTCGTAGCTGCCTGGAACTTGCCTTCGGCGAGCTCCTGCGTGGAGATGTCGTCGCGATCCTGCAGCAGGGATTTCAGTTCCTCCAGGGTTTGCTCGATAGACGAGGAAGGCTCGGGGGCGATTTGCTGCCTAGCTGACGACGGCGCGACATCACGCCCGCAGTAGCGGCAGACGAGCGCTTCCGTTTTGATCTCCTCGGCGCAGAACGGGCACTTCTTCGCGGCGTCTTGTCCTGTGGACTTAATCTCCGCCGCCAGCTCGTTCCAGCTCGGCTCGTTCAACGAAAACACTGGATTTGTCACCGGCTGCGGGTCTTCCCGTACTTCCCGAACGTCCTTGTTGACCGCCCAGACAATGGCAGCCAACCAGCCCACAACCGTCCAGCCAAGCAAGAAGTTGATAAGACCGATCGCTATGGTGAAGCGATGCCTGCGAAGTACGGCGATGACAAGCGGAGTGAAGTAGGCAATCAGGACCACCGGCAGGAGCGCGATGGCCCAATCTTCGTATCCCGGAAAGTGTTGGCTCAGCGCATCAATCATGAATACCGAGATCGTTGAGGTTCAGCCATTGTACGACGTTGATCGGCGATAGGAAACAGGGGGTGGAATCAGCCTTCGGGGCGCCGCGGCAAAAATGACGAAAGAGTATCAAAGGGAAAGTACAACTAGACGTTTCGGCGGACCTGCTGACGAGGATTCGGTCTGGGTATTCGGCACGGTGCTAGACTGTCCGCAACGAGAGCCGAAACTGCGTGAATTCCATCTCAGAACGCTTTTCCCCATTGAAATGCGCCATAGTCGCCGCACTGTGCGCGGCGTCGACGGTCGCCATGGCGTGTGTCGAAGGCGATCTGAGAGGCGACGCCGTGACCTTCGAACGTGAAGTGGGAGCGACCCCCGCTGGCGACGAGGCGTCGATGAACGTGCTCGGCGCCGGCTGGTTCCGCGTCGCGGCGATCGAGAAGCATGGCGGCAACAGCGATCAGACTTACGTTACCCTGGAGTTGGACGGACAGCCGGTCATCACCACGTCGTTTGCGTCGCTGAAGAATCCGTGGATGCAACTCAACACCTCGTTCATCGTCGCGAATGTCCAGACGGATGGCGACACCAGCACAATGACCATCTGGTATTCGCCCGAATTGAAATTCAGGGCCATGGCGGTGCTACGGGTGGACGTGCAGGAAGAAGGTGTGGACAGCCTGCGGATGCGTACCGTGATGAACAAGCCCGCACCGCACGAGCACCCACCAGGGACGACGCCCACCACCCTTGCCCTTCCGGCTTTCAAGTAAGGGGGGCTACTCCTTGTAAGGCTCCACGGCGCTCGCGCGCAGCGAATAGCCGATGTCGATGTTGGATTCCCCGTCCACCAGGTATAGCGCCTTCTTGCTCGCGGCAGTGGACAACTGGCCCGTTACCCAGATCGGCGCGAACAGGGCGACATTGGCCACGGGTTTGTCCGACTTGACGTGCACGATCTGGTTCGGCGGCGGGGGCGGGGTGTGGATGCAGGCACCAACCCACGGCACCAGCAGGAATTCTGTGATGTCTTTGCCCGAGAATTCCAGCGGCAAGAGATAACCCGGAATGCGCACCGTCTGGCCGTCGAGAGCCGCGTTTGCCGACTGTGCACGCAGCCGGCGTTGCTCGGCGATCTCCTTGCGCTTTGACAGCAGTCCGTCCACGTCGATGCCCGCTTGTTCGAGCTTGCTCGCAGCCGCCTGTTCGTCCGCGAGTTCGATGGGCGAGACCTTTTCGCCGCGCGCCTTGCGGTCGCGCACCGTGGCGATATCGGTCAACTGCAGGGCCTGCTGCTTGCTCAGGTTGGTGAACGGATGATCGGCCGGCAGTGGCGGGACCAGATCTTTCCACATCAACTGGCGCGGAGCATCGGCCCACGCAACCGGTGCCAGCAACGTACCGAACAGGAGGAAGACAACGGGCAGGCAGGACTTTGTGGTCATTGCAGTGGTCTCACGGCGTCAGATTCGTATGGTCATTCCATCGGCGAGCGAATAGCGGTAGATGCGATACGCGGGGATCAGGCCAATCACCACACCGGCTGCGGCTACCACGATCATCAGCACGAACTCGTAAACCGAAGGCCAGCCTACCACGATGAACAGCCCGAGGCGGGACTCCAGCCACGGTTGGCCGATCAGCAGTCCCAGGTAGAGGGCTCCGATGCCGAACGCGATTCCCAATAGCGTCAAAAACGTCGCTTCGCCGAGAATCAGGCCGAATACATGTATCGGGCGCGCACCGACCGACCGCAGCACCGCCATCTCGCGGCGGCGTTCACTCAGACTGGTGAGTAGGGCGACCAGCATGCCCGAAAGACCCACCACCACTACCAGCGCCGATACCGCGAATAGCGTCGTCTCCGCTGTGCCCAAGATTTCCCAGACCTCCAGCAATGTGGCGCCGGGAAGGATTGCGGTCAAAGGTTCCCCCGAATACTCGTTGACCAGCCTCTGCATTGACAACGCCGTACCGCGCGACTTGAGTCCCACCAGGAACGCCGTGATCGCTCGGCCCGCTTGCGTTTCTGCGCGCTGTTCGCGCTGGTCCGCGTCCCCACGCACGGCGGCCACGAGTGGATCGAACGCATCATCCGCGGTTTCCGCATGGACAGCATCCATGCCATCCAGGGTTACGTGCACCGTGCGATCCACCGGCGTGCCGGTCCGCTCCAGTACCCCGGCCACCCGGAACGGATGTTGGTCGTGCAACGAGAAGCTCACGTCGCCCGCGCCGTGCGCGATGACGATCGAGTCACCGGATTTGTATCCGCGTTTGGCGGCGACGTCCGCGCCCAGCACCGCATCGTGCCTGTCTTCGAATGACCGGCCCTGCGCCAGCTTGAGCCTGCGATCGCGGCCAAAACGGAAGTACTCGAAATACCCCGGCGTCGTGCCAAGCACCCGGAAACCACGGTGCGAATCGCCGAGGGTCAGGGGGATTGTCCACGCCACCTCCGGGCGTTGCGCGACGCTGCGATAGCTTTCCCAGCGGATGTTATTGGTGGCGTTGCCGATCCGAAACACGGAAAAAAGCAGTAGGTGCACGGGGCTGCTGCGTGCGCCCACCACCAAGTCGGTACCGGAGATCGTGGCGGTGAAACTCTCGCGCGAATCGCTGCGGAGGTGTTCTACTCCGAGCAACAGCATTACGGCAAGCGCGATCGAAAGTACGGTGAGCGCCGCGGTGAACTTGCGGTTGCGCAGACTCTTGACGGCGAGTGCGAGGATCATCGGAACGTCTTTCAGGCCGGTGCCCGGGCGGATCCGGACGCGTGGTTGACGTCGGCCAACTGGATGGTGCGATCAAATAGCGGCGCGAGAGATGCGTCGTGGCTGACAAAGATCAGCGTTGCCCGTTCTCGTGAGCATTCGCGAAACAGCAGGTCGAGGAAGGCCACGCGCCGATCGGCGTCGAGCGACGAAGTTGGTTCGTCGGCGATCACGAGCTCCGGCGCACCGATCAGAGCCCGCGCGGCCGCAACCCTTTGCTGCTGCCCCACGCTCAGTTCGGTCACCGGGCGGTCAAGCACCCTCGCGTCCCCCATGTCGAGGTGCCCGAGCAGACGCACCGCCTCAGCCTGAACTGTACGGCCCCCGCGTTGCGCACGCTCCTTGCGGCGCAGCGAGAACAAGCAGGGCAGGCAGACGTTCTCGACCACCGACAGAAACGGGATGAGGTTGAACATCTGGAAAATGAATCCGATATGGTCAGCTCGGAACCGATCCCGTGCGGCACCGCCGAGCGCGCCGATGTTCTGGCCGAGTACCCGGACGGTGCCTTCAATGGGTGTAATGACGCCGGCGAGCAGGCTGAGCAGGGTGGACTTGCCGCTGCCGCTCGGTCCGCGCAGGAAGACACGTTCCCCACGCGCGATCCCCAGGCTACGGATGTCAATGACGAAATCGGGCGCGACGAACCACGAAAAGCGCACGCCCGACAGCTCGACGACGCCTTCGTGTGAGCCACCACTTCCTTGTGGCGGTAATGTTTGCAAGGTTACGGATGTGGAATGTTCCATCACCGCAATGTACTCCCTGGGGCTGGGGACGCAGGAGCCAGAGTTATGAAGGATGCGCAAAAAAAGTCGAGATAGCTTCCTCGGGAACTCCGGCCCGCTAAGACCTTCTGAGGGTGTGGTGGTGGGGGACCGGGTATTTCCGGTGCCAACGGTTTATGCTTATGCTCATCATCCGCAAACGATGGTCGTTCTGAAAAATTTCCTTACATATTAGGGGGCCTACTGTGACAACTCTCAACGTGAACGGCAAGCAAGTCAGCGTCGATGTCGAAGACGACATGCCGCTGCTTTGGGTATTACGCGATGAACTAGGGCTGACCGGAACCAAGTACGGATGCGGGATTGCCATGTGCGGCGCCTGTACGGTGCATGTGGACGGTCAACCGGTGCGTTCCTGTGTGATGCCGGCCTCGGCGGTGGTTGGCAAGAAGATCACAACCATCGAAGCGCTGTCTCCGAACGGCTCCCACCCGGTACAGAAAGCCTGGGTGCAGCTCCAGGTGCCCCAGTGCGGATTCTGCCAAAGCGGCATGATCATGGCCGCCGCCGCGCTGCTCAAGGAAACCAAGAAGCCCACGGATGAGCAGATCGATGCCGTAATGAGCAATATCTGCCGCTGCGGCACCTACGCCCGCGTGCGTGAAGCCATCCATCTTGCCGCCAAGTCCGCCTAAAGGGAGACCGCCATGACACAAACTATCGAAACGGGTCGCCGCGATTTCCTGATCAAGACCGCCGCAGCGACCGGCGCACTGGCAATCGGATTCAAGCTCCCGCGCGTAGCTCAGGCAGCAGACGGCGCCGCCCAGACACCCGAAGTGACACACTGGATCGTGATCCAGCCTGACGAGACTGTAGTGATCCGCATTGCCCGCTCGGAACTGGGACAGGGTACGTTCACGGGGCTCGCGCAACTGGTAGCCGAGGAGCTGGAATGCGATTGGAGCAAGGTGCGTCCCGAGTACGCGGACGTGAATGAGCACGTCCGGCGCAACCGCATCTTCAAGGACATGTCCACCGGCGGCAGCCGCGGCATCCGCGATTCTCAGGAATACGTGCGCCAAGCTGGGGCATCCGCGCGCGAAATGTTGGTGGCGGCCGCCGCGCAGGAATGGGGTGTACCGGCCTCCGAGTGCAAGGCCGCGAAAGGTGTCATTACCCATACTTCCGGCAAGCGCACCACTTTCGGCAAAGTGGCTGCGGCCGCATCCAAACTGGAGATTCCCAAGGAGCCCAAACTCAAGGACCAGAAGGACTGGAAGCTGATCGGCACCTCCCCGGCCCGCTTCGATATCCCCGACAAGACCACCGGCAAGCAGATCTACGCAGCCGATGTGCGCCTTCCCGGCATGGTGTACGCCTCCGTGGTGCAGTGCCCGGTGTTCGGCGGCAAACTCAAGAGCTTCGATGAATCCAAGGTCAAGGGCATGCGCGGCGTAAAGAGCGTAGTGGCCGGAGACGATTGGGTTGCAGTGGTCGCAGACAACTGGTGGCGCGCCAACCAGGCAGTCAAGGCGCTGCCGGTCGAGTGGGACGTGGGCGAGAATGGCAACGTTTCCAGTGAATCGATCAAACAGTTCTTGCGCACCGGAATTGAAGCAAAGGATGCGCCGGTTGCGCGCAAGGACGGCGACGCGGCCAGCGCACTCGCGGGTGCAGCGAAAGTCATCGAGGCCGAGTATTACGCGCCTTATCTCAATCACGCCACGATGGAGCCGCAAACCGCCACAGCGCTGGTGACGGACGAGCGCGTCGACGTCTGGGTCGGCACTCAGAATGGCGAGGCCACCATTACCGCGGCCTCGGAGACCGCCGGTATTCCACTGGAGAACGTTTACGCGCACAAGATGCATGCCGGTGGTGGTTTCGGCAGGCGCGGACCACACCAGGAGTACACCAAGCAGGCAGTGAAGATCGCGCAGACCATGCGTGGCACGCCGGTGAGGCTGCAATGGTCGCGCGAGGAAGACATGCGCCAAGGACGTTATCGCCCGGTGGCTCTGGTGAAGTTGCGCGCCGGACTCGACAAGGACGGCAATTGGACTGGCTGGCATGTTCGGCAGGCAGACCAGTCGATCATCATTACGGTACGCCCGGCCATGATCAAGGACGGCGTCGATCCCATCAATACACGCTGCTTCCAGGACAACCCTTACGCGGTGCCCAACTTTACCAACGAGTACGCGATGCGCAACACGCACGTCCCCCCGGGTTTCTGGCGGGCGGTGGCGCATACCAACAACCCGTTCTTCCGCGAGTGCTTCATCGACGAACTGGCGCTGGCGGCAGGCAAGGATCCTTACCAGTTCCGCCGTCCGCTTTTACAGGGCAAGAAGGATCTGGGCGTGCTCGATGCAGTGGCAAAGGCGGCCGGGTGGGACAAGCCCGCGCCCAAGGGCCTTCACCGCGGGATAGCGGTGGTGGATTCCTACGGTAGTTTCACTGCAGCGGTGGTGGAGCTTTCGGTGGAAGGCGGCAAGGTGATCGACGTGAAACGCGTGATAGTCGCCATCGACAGCGGGCACGTCGTCCATCCCGATGCGGTAAAGGCGCAGATGGAAGGCGGCGTCATCTGGGGGCTGAGTTCCGTCATGCACGAGGAAATCACCATCGAGAACGGGCGTGTGGTTCAAAGCAACTTCGCCGACTACCCGGTGCTGCGCCTGGCGGAGACGCCGCCAAAGATCGAAACCATCATCGTGCCAAGCGGCGGGTTCTGGGGTGGCGTCGGCGAGCCACCGATCGGGGGGGTGATCCCGGCGTTGGCCAACGCGTTGTTCGCAGCCACCGGCAAGCGCGTGCGCTCGATGCCGCTCAAGAACCACGGGTTCTCTTACAAGACGTAGCGTCTGGTGACGAGTGGCAGTCAATTGCAGGATCGGGTCCAGGACGCTGCCCGGTCGAAGGCGTGCACTGCGATCGCTGGCGGCCGGGGTCTGCATTCTGATCGTGCGGCCCGCGGCTGCTACGCCCGGGGAACTGGCTGCGGCGCTGCGCGAAAGCTTTGGTGACCGGCAGATCCAGCGTGGAAAAGTAAAGCTGGAAATGCCGCGGCTAGCGGAAAGCGGCAACGTGGTGCCGGTCACCGTGATCGTCGACAGCCCGATGACCGAACGGGAATACGTGAAGAGCGTCCATCTGTTCGCGGAGAAAAACAACCTGCCGAGGATCCTCGAAGTGCAACTCGGGCCTTACAATGGCAAGGCGGTGGTGTCCACGCGGATACGGCTTGCGACTACGCAGCAGGTTCTCGCGGTTGCAGTACTGAGCGACGACACCTTATGGTCGGCTGTCACGGAGATCGAAGTTACGGTCTCGAGTTGCGGGTGATGAGCAGGATGGGCAAAGCGCGCGTGCGCGTGCCGGAGCGGGCGGCAAAGGGTGAGGTCGTCGAGATTCGCGCGATGGTCGACCATCCGCACGAGTCGGGGTTTCGCCATGACAACATGGGGCGGCCGATCCCGCGGCACATCGTCGAGTCTTTCACCTGCAGCTATAACGGCAGGGAAATCTTTCGCGCCAAACTTCATCCGGCGGTGTCCACCAATCCATACTTCATGTTCCATGCCCTGGCAATGGAAAGCGGCGAACTGGTGTTCACGTGGACCGACGATCAGGGCGGAGTTGCAACGCAAACCGCAAGAATTTCCGTGACGGACTAAACAAAGGGGAGTTTGCCATGATGGATCGCTTGAGTGTCGCGCTTAGCTCTCTCGGATGGCTACTTCTATTTTCCACGCTTGCGACAGGCTCCGTTCTGGCAGCTGACGGTGGCGTTCAGCGAATGTACGTGCTCAACTGCGGCGAGTCGCGGACCAACGACGTGTCGATGTGGTCGCCAGGGATCGATGTCGGCAAGTCCAGGGACTTCAGTGACAACTGCTACTTGATCCGCCACGGCAAGGATCTGATGCTCTGGGACACCGGCATGTCCGACGCGATCGCCGACAAACCGGAAGGCGTGAAAGCGGCGGGTGGACTGTTGACACTATGGGTCAGGCGCACACTTGCATCGCAATTGCGTGAACTTGGAGTCGACCCCACGGACGTCACGCACATCGCGTTTTCGCATTTCCACGCGGATCACTCCGGCAACGCCAACCTGTTTACCGCCGCGACGCTGTACATCCAGGATGCGGAGTATGAAGCCGCATTCGGTACGGAGCCGTCGAAGTTCAATTTCGCTCCAGCGAACTACGAAAAACTGCGCGCCAACCCCGTGATGAAACTCAACGGCGATCACGATGTATTCGGCGACGGTTCGGTTGTGATTCTGGCCACGCCTGGCCATACGCCTGGGCATCAGTCACTGCTGGTGCGTCTGCCGAAGCGGGGCGCCGTGGTGCTGTCAGGAGACATGGTGCATTTCCAGGAGAATTGGGCAAACAGGCGGGTCCCGGCAAGAAACTTCGATCGCGAGCAAAGCGTGCGCACTATGGAAAGGATCGCGACATTGCTCACCGACAAGAAAGCGCAACTCTGGATCAACCACGACAAGGCACAAAGCGACACCATTCCCCATGCACCCGCCTACGTTGAATAGGTCACTGTTTTCCGGCCGGAAAGAAACGTTGCCGCAAGGGCGCAGAGGTCAATAGAGAGGCCAAGACTAGAAATTCTTTCCGGATTTTCCTTTCACTATTGCACGCGGGCTTCTTAGCCTCCGTGGTCTAAGCGTTTCCGATTCATCTCTTCGATGTTCATACACATCGGACCCGCAGCCTTACGTTCCTCGCCGGACTTTCAGTAGATGTCGTCGTGCAACGACATGAGACGATTGGCACATGTCAGTGCGGTCGTTGAAATGTTATTTTCACATCGCCAGATTAGGATCGAGAAGCGTCATATGTTTATCAGCTAAATTCGATCCGAGGAGAGGGACATGACGAAAACACAACTGCTGGAGGAATCGATCATAAGACTAACGAAACAGGCGGGCATGGAGATGTCAGGCAGGTTTCACCTAACGTCGGTGTCCCAAGACTCAATGGGACTTTTCATCATGGACGTCATGGGGCCCGAGAGAAAGCGCTTTTGCGAGGAAGTCCAGCGCATCGTGACGGGTTTCCCATCCGATACTGAATCGAGCTTCTTCGCGCTGCTGCCGGAAGTTGTAGACGAGATCATATTTGCGGCGCAGTCCGCCCCGGCTGATTTCCTTCAGATCCGAAAACGGAAAGGCGCCGTCGGTAACGCTGGAATGACCGACTAAGGACGGAAGAGTGCTCCATCCGCACGTGCAGCGGGATTCGCACGATGAAATGCCGGTTTCCCATCATGAAATCTTGACGAAATCGAAAGGAACACAAATGAACTTTTCTAAACTGCTTGTAATTGGTGGTTTTGCTGTTGTCGCCACCGGCGCCCTTGCCGAAACGGGCGTGAACACTGCGGACCTCGGTTATGTAACGAACGTTTATGGTCGCGCGAGCATTCCAACTGTGGAGATCGCCGGGCCGGTGGTCATCCGTCCCGCTGATGTGAACGTCGCAGGCCGCGATCCCGTCCAAGGCACAACCCCAATGTTGGTGACCACGAAGGACAGCGATGTCAACGAGGTTTTCGGCCGCGCATAGACCCGCAGCAGCCCCAAATGAACGCCGCACGGTCCATCCGTGCGGCGTTTTTCTTTCCGCAACGCGTGTGGAAGTGCGGTCCGGCGCCTAACCGGCACAAGGAGAAAGGTGCCGGTATGTTTGCTACTCCTTACACCTCATCGGCCTTACGCCTGGCGCGCGGTCATTCGCCGCAACCGTTCCGCCAGTGACCTGAGCAACGACACGGCGAACGCGGGTGTTGTCTTCACCAGCGAGAGGAAGTCGTCGCGGTTTACCGGCAGTAACGCCGTGTCGTTTTCCGCGATGGCACTGGCGGCACGCGGCGACTGGTCTACCAGCGCCATCTCGCCGAACACGCCGCCAGTTCCGGTGCGCTCGACGACCCTGGACTTGATGGAAACAGCTACAGCACCCTTGATCACCACGTACATGAATCCGCCTTTTTCTCCTTCATTCATGATTGTGCGTCCGGCGGGGAAAAGCTGCGGTGGGCGCTGGTTGAGTGCGGCCATCACCTTGCCGAGCAGCGCCTTGTCGAAGACTATGCTCACTTCCTTCGCCGACCGGTCGGGCAGGCTGCCGCTCCTATCGAGTATGGCAACCGACAGGCGCAGACGATTGATCAGGATGCCCATGAGCATGAGCGCAAATTGCGGCGTCTTCTGGATTGCCTGTTGGAACTGCGCCGCGTCGAGTGAGAGGACGCGGCAAACGCCCTTGGCGACCGCGGACGCAGTGCGTGGATGGCCGGTTATGACCGCGACCTCGCCGAAAATCTCGCCTGGCTTGATGATGTCGAGGGTCTTGGCTCCGCGAACAAGACGAACCTGGCCGTCGAGCAGCAGGTACATTCGGTCACTGGCTTGATTGTGCTCGAAGAAGGATTTGCCTTCTTCGACGCTGTGTGGTTTGCCCAGGGCTTCGAAGCACGACTTTGCAATTGCCGGATCGTAGATTTCATCGCGCGCCGTTGTGGTGAAGTCGAGTTCTTCCATTTCCGTTTCGCTTGACTGATTCTGGCCGAATTCTAGTGATTACGGTAGGCCGTTAGCCCGGCGACAAGAGCGTTGACGCAAAGATCGCAAAGAAGTGCAGGAAAAGACGCAAAGAGATTCCATTGCGTTGAACCCCTTAATGCCGCCCTTTGCCGGCTAGTTTTCTCGCAGCACTCAGCGCCCCTTCATCACCTTTCACACGAATCCCGGTGGTGCCACGAAAGGCTGGAACTCCTGTTCCAGAAACCTGGCAGCGGCGATGGTCGCGAGGTCGCCATACTGCGGACCCACGATCTGCACGCCGACCGGCAGGCGTTGCTCCGTGAAGCCCGCGGGTGCGACGCTCGAAGGCAGCCAAGCCAGTCCAGGGTAGCCGGCCCAGAACATTTGGGTCGTCGAGGGCTGAGGCCTGCCATTGACCATGACCATGCGCTCCCAGCGTTCGCCTTTGTGATTGTGCGGGAATGCCGCGGTCGCGGCGGCGGGGCAGAGCAACAAGTCCCAGTCACGGAAGAATTCCGACCACATAAGGCGCATCTGCTCGCGTTTCTCGTTCCAGCCGTGCCAATCGCGATGCGACATGATATTGGCACGCAACATCCACGCCGGGTAACTTTCGTCGCCGGCGGCAAGCTTCGCCGCGAGCGTCTGATGGTTCTGGAACTGCTCGTCGGTGAGCGCTGTCGAGGTTGCGCCGCGCACAAGGTGGATGAAGGTATTGTGGGCTTCGTGCAAGTCGATGTCCGGCCGCGCCGTGTCGCTGACCGTCGCGCCGCTACTTGCAAAGCACTTTGCCGCGGCCAGTACGGCTGCCTGCACCGACTGGTCCACTTCCGCGTTCGCAGCGTTGGAAAGCACTGCAATCTTCAGTTTTCTCACGGAAGGCTTGGGTTTTGCGAGCGCGATCTTCACGCCGCGCGACGTCATCTCGTCCGGCTGGCCGATGATGCCGAGCACAATCTCGAGATCTTCGGCGCTGCGCGCCAGCGGGCCGATCACCAGCATGTCCCTGTTGGACATGTTCCCTGGCAGGTTGTGTCCCTGAATCGGACAAAGCCCGAAAGTCGGCTTGTGCCCGAACACGCCGCAGTAATGCGCCGGATTGCGGATCGAGGCTCCGATGTCGCTGCCCAGTTCCAGCCCGGTCAGCCCGGCAGCGAGCGCTGCGCCAGCCCCGCCAGAAGAGCCGCCCGGAACACGCGTAACGTCCCATGGGTTGCCGGTGGTGCCGTAAACCGGATTGAAGGTTTGCCAGTCGGCGAGCATCACCGGGACATTGGTCTTTCCGAAAATGACGGCGCCCGCACCGATGAGACGATGGACGGAGAGCGCATGGCGCGCTGCGATGTTTCCCTTCATATCGGTGCGGCCCCAGGTGGTGGGAAGCCCTTCCACGTCGAAGGATTCCTTGACGGTCATCGGCACGCCGTGCAAAGGCCCCCACCAGTCCTTTTTCGCGGCGGCCCGGTCGGCCTTACGTGCCCGTTCGCGGGCACGCCTGTCGTCGAGCACGACCACCGCGTTGATCTTCGGGTTCAGACGAGTGACTCGTTCTAGATAAAGATCGAGCAACTCGACGCAGCCGATTTTCCTGCGGCGGATCAGAGAAGCGAGTTTTCTCGCGGACGCGAATGCAACTTCATCCGTCATTGAGGAGCCTCCTCATTTTTCAATTGACGTGTTGCCGTTGCGGTTGAAGGGAAATAACAGCGGTCCGTACGGCGTGCCGGCTTCCAGAGAGCCGATCAAATTGTAAGCCGCCTTGTTTCCACGCAGCAGATTCATGACCGCGAGACCAAAGGAGCGTGGCGAAAACGACAGTGGCACATCCACGGCAACGGATTGACCGGGAGCGATCTTTGCCGATTTGGCGAGACTCGTATTGGCGACCTTGTGTGCGCCGAGCGCGAGTTCAATGCTGATCTTCGACAGATTGAGAGCAAAAGAATTGGTGTTCTTCACTTGCAGCTTCGCGGTAGCTTTGGTTTCGTCCATGCCGAGCTTGGCGATCTCGAAAGAATAAAGCTCGACCTCCGGCGCTGCAGGAACCGGCAATTCTCCTGACTTCGACAACGGCAGCGTCAGTCTCCCTGCCACTGGCACATCAACGCCCAATGTCATGTCGGCCTTGTAGGGCACGACCGATCCCGGTCTGACATCCTTGAGCGTTCTGATCAGCGAAGCAAACGTGATCCGGGCGGGAAGCTGGATTACGCTGGTGCCGCGTGCCGGCACGGCCCCGGATGGTTTGATGTTTCCCTGCACAAGGCTGGTACCACCGCTGCCGACGGCGTATGCGAGATCGAGCAGCGGCAGATCCACGGCATAGGGATTGGCGATCTCCACGTTGAACACGAGATCGATCTTCTGCAGAGACAGATTCTTCAGTTCTGTGCCGATGATGCGTGCGGTCGGCTTGGGACTGGATTGAAGGATGCCTTCGAGGGTCTGACAAGCGCTGAACAGAGAGGCGCAGATCAAGGCAGCCGCAACGCGATGACTGGCGAAGTCACGCATGTGTGTTTGGAAGTGAAAGTGTGGCAATGCTAACGCAGAAAAGGCCGTTTCGATTCGAAATCAGTGAGTGGTGGCAAGGAAGGCCGAGGATGTGGGCGAACGCATGAAGGAACAACTAAGGTCACTGGATAGCTGATGAGCACACGGCTCCCGGTACCAAGCTCAATGAATCCGTACCAGCTTGCGGAGCGCACGCACATCGGCCGGCGGCGACGTGCCGGGGTAAATCTGCGGCCAAGCGGTAAAAGACACTTCGCCGACATAGATGTCACCGTGCGAATCCACCGCCATGCCGTGCGGTGCGATGAACTGGTTTGCACCCCGGCCGGCATGAACGTCGCCGAGGCGAGCGACCAGTTTGCCCTCGTGCGTCAGAATGCTGACCCGCGGCCCGAGGTTCGGCACCTCGCGGTTTACCGGCATGGTAGGACCGATCTCGCCGACGTAGCACAGTGGATGGCGCCGGGGTTCCATGTAGAGTCCGCAGGGTCGGTGCAGGTTGTGCCATTGGGTCTCATACTTGCCCTCGCCGTTGAAGACCTGGATGCGATGGTTCTCGCGATCGGCGACATAGACCCAGCCGTCCGGATCGCAGCAGATGTTGTGCGGGATGTTGAACTGGCCGGGATCGGTACCGGCCTCGCCCCAGGAGAGCAGCAACTTGCCGTCGGGTGCGTACTTGTGAACGCGCGCGTTGCCGTATCCGTCGGCGATGTAGATATCCCCGCGCGGTGACAACGCGGTGTGCGTGCAGCGATGGAAGGGCTCGCCGCTCATGTACGGCGAGGGCTTACCGGGAATTCCTATCTGGAGCAGGACCTTGCCCTCGAGCGTGCACTTGCGCACGGTGTGGTCGCCGTCGTCGGTGCAGTACAGTGTCTGGTCGGAACCGATGTGGATGCCGTGCGCGTTCCTGAATACCCCCTCGCCCCAGGAACGCAGAAAATTTCCCTCGCGGTCGAACACCATCATCGGGTGTTCGCTGCGGTTGAAGACGTAAACGCGGTCCTTTGAATCGACGGCGACGGCCGCGGCATCGCGCAGCGTCCAGCCATCGGGCAATTTCGCCCAGTTTTCCTGCACTTCGTAGCGAAACTTGCCAGCTCCGAGCATCACGGCCATGTTCTGTTCCACCCTCTTGCTCTGACCCGGGATTGTCGCGGCAGGATGAGGACTCTGCAACTACGTTCGCTGCGTTGATCGGAAGATTCCGAATCCCGGAACCAATCCCGGCTAATATCATTATCTTGTTGTATTCATGAGCCAATAGCACTAATCGGAATTCCACTAGTCAGAACGATTCCTTGACAAATAGGACCGGCGACGCCGAAGATTCTTCCGAGTACCCGTCGCAGAACGGGACTCCAGGGAGGAGAACCATGAACAATCCAAGAGCCACGCTCTCACGTGGCCGTCCGCGTAGCCCGTTTCGTGATGCCCCGCTGACGGTGGTCTGCGTCTCCCCCCTGTCGTATCAAAGAAAAAATTATTTGACGGGAGGAAAAGATGCCGACGCCCACGCGCTGGAAAAAAAGACCGGAAGGCTCGACCTGGGGAGACTTCGGTGCCGACGATCAACTCGGGCGGCTCAATCTGTTAACGCCGAAAAAGGTGAAACAGGGTGTGGCCGAAGTTAGGGAAGGCCTGAACTTCTGCCTGAGCCTGCCGCTCGACTATCCGGGCGGCAACGTGCTCAACCCACGCCGGCACCCGCCGGTGCTGCGGCCGACGCTGCGCAACGGTAAGCCCAACATGAACTACGTGTTGGGCCGCGACAACCCGGACCTTACCGACGTCATCAACGATGACGCAGTGATCTTGCATTTGCAGTATTCGACCCAGTGGGACAGCCTGGCGCATGTCGGACAGTTGTTCGATGCGGACGGCGACGGCGTGCCGGAGCCGGTTTACTACAACGGCTATCGCCCCAGCGAGCACATCGTCGGCCCCAACAATCCCGACGACGCCGGCGCCATCGGGGCAGTGCCGGCGAAAAGCACTTCGCATGCCCGCGCGCTCGGCATCGAGAACATGGCGGCGAAATGCGTACAGGGCCGCGGCGTGATGATCGACTTGCATGCACACGTCGGCCGCGCGCGCACCGCAGTCGGCTACGACCAGTTGATGCGTGTCCTTGAGAAGGACCGGGTCGCAGTCGAAGAAGGCGACATGGTGTGCGTCCATACCGGCTTCGCGCAGATGCTCCTGGACATGAACAAGCATCCCGACGGGTTCGCGCTGGAGAACGCCTGTGCGGCGCTCGACGGCCGCGATCAGAAGCTGCTGCAGTGGATCACCGACTCTGGCCTGGTCGCATTGATCGCCGACAACTACGCGGTGGAAGTTCATCCCGCCGTCAGCCATGCAGGCTGCTGCGCCTCGCTCCCGCTGCATGAACATTGCCTTTTCAAGCTTGGCGTCAACCTCGGCGAGATCTGGCATCTGACGCCACTCGCCAACTGGCTGCGCGAACACAAGCGTTCGCGCTTCTTGCTTACTGCACCGCCGCTGCGCCTGCCCGGCGCGGTCGGTTCACCCGCGACGCCCGTCGCTACCGTTTAAGAGAAGAGGAACCGCCATGCCAACCCACCACTCAGCCATCAATTCCGTGCAGAAGGCCTGCAGGATCCTGCGGTCCCTGACCGAACCGCGTGTCAGCCGGCTGTCCGAAGTCGCCGGCCAGGCCGTGCTCAACAAGGTGACCACGCTGCGCATCCTCGAAGTGCTGACACGCGAAGGTTTCGTGCGCCGCGACGAGGCGACCAAGACTTATTCCCTCGGCAACGAGATCGACATTCTCGCTGCGGCCCTGCGCGACCGTGATGACTTGCGCAGCCGCGCCCACCCTTCGCTGCTGCGGCTTGCGGCGTTTTCCGAAGACTCTGTGCTGCTGTCGGTGCGCAGCGGCTTGGAAGCGGTGTGCGTGGATCGCGAGGTCGGCAACTTTCCGATCCGCGCCAACTATCTGGATATCGGCAGCCGCAGGCCACTGGGCGTGGGCGCCGGTGCAATGGCACTGCTGGCGTGGCAGTCCGAGGCGGAGATCGAGGCGGTCCTATTGTTCGTGGCGCAGAGATTGCCGCATTTCCCCAAGGTCAGCCTGACGTGGCTGCGCAACGAGATCGAGCGCACCCGTGACCGCGGTTACGCGCTGTTTTTGAACATGCTGGTGGACCGAATGGGTGCGGTCGGCGTCCCGGTGTTTGGCCCCGACGGCAAGCCCATCGCGGCGCTCAGCGTCGCGGCGCTCTCCGACCGCATTTCCTCTCGGCTGGACGCGCTGGTGGAAATGCTCAAGCGAGAGTCGGAGGTCGTTGCGGATGTAAAGGCGAAGGCATGATATAGAGGGACCAAGGACTAGGGAGGAGCGCCGAGAGGCGGTGCGTTTTTTCCTTCACGCCTTCACCTCTTCACCCCTTCACTAGTTGCGCCGAAGGAGCAAACGTTGAGTTGGATCACCGGTGTCGGGCTGACGGCTTACGGCAAGCATCCCGGTCGCGGCACGCTCGACCTGATGAGCGATGCGGCTGCGGCGGCGCTCGGTGATGCGCAGGTCGAACGCGCCGATGTGGACGGCCTGATGTGCGGGTATTCGACCACCATGCCGCACCTGATGCTTGCCACGGTGTTTGCAGAGCACTTCGGACTGAAGCCCGCGTATGCCCACGCCATTCAGGTCGGCGGCGCCACCGGTTTCGCCATGGCGATGCTGGCGCATCACTTGATTGAATCTGGCGTTGCCAGGAACATCCTCGTGGTGGCAGGCGAGAACCGGCTTACCGGCCAGAGCCGCGACTCGGCGATCCAGACCTTGGCGCAGGTCGGCCACCCGGCTTACGAAGTGCCACTTGGCCCGACCATTCCGGCGTACTACGGGTTGGTCGCCTCGCGGTACATGCACGAGCACGGCCACGGGGAAGCCGACCTGGCGCAACTGGCAGTATTGATGCGCCGGCACGCCAGTCTGCATCCGGGCGCGCAATATCGCGAGCCGATTACACTCGAGACGGTTTTGGATTCAAAGCCAATTGCCGCCCCGCTGAAGTTGCTCGATTGCTGTCCCGTCTCCGACGGCGGGGCGGCGTTTGTGGTGAGCCGTGACCGCAGCAATGACTTCGGGGTGCGCATCATCGGCACGGGTCAGGCGCATACCCATCAACACATCAGCGCGGCGGCGACCCTGACGCAATTCGGCGCGGCGTCTTCGGCTGCCAGGGCGCAGGAAGCGGCCGGCGTCGCGATCGGGGACATCGACTACGCCGCGATTTACGACAGCTTCACCATTACGCTCACAATCCTTCTGGAGGAGATCGGTCTGGCCCCCCGCGGCGGGGCGGGCCGGCTTGCGGCCGACGGACATTTCAACTACGACGGAAAACTACCGCTCAATACGCACGGCGGGCTGCTCTCTTACGGTCACTGCGGGGTGGGTGGTGCGATGGCGCACCTCGTCGAAACCCATTTGCAACTCACCGACCGTGCCGGGAAGCGGCAGGCGAAGAATGCCTGCCGGGCGCTGTTGCATGGGGACGGAGGAGTCCTGTCTTCCCATGTTTCTCTCGTCATCGAAAGGGCGGTGTGACGACCGTGATCGCAGACTGGACCCGCGGCGGGGCAGGCATCGCCTATCAGACCTGCGCTTCCTGCAAGGCGGTGTGGTATTTCCAGCGCGGGTTCTGTCCTGCCTGCGGCGACGGAAATCCGGTAACCCGGCAGGCGTCCGGGAAGGGAACGGTTCATGCGCGCACCAGCGTCGCGCGTGCGCCGACCGAGGAACTTCGCGCGCACGCACCGTACCTGATCGTGCTGGTGGATGCCGACGAAGGATTCCGTCTGATGGCGCACGGCGAGCCGACGCTCGAAATCGGCGACCGGGTGCGGACGCGGTTCGTCGATCTCGCCGGCAAGACGATTCCCTATTTCGAGCCTGCCGACGGCCGGCGGCAAGAGCGTTGACGCAGAGATCACAGACGAACCTGATCGAGGGTAGATATGCGACACGAAACGGCATCTGGGACAGCATCCAGAAGCCACGTTAACTGCTCGTTCGCGATTTTCTCTTGCCCTCTGTGTCGTTGTCCCGGGTTTCGAATACAACCAAAGGGAAGAAACAATGAAAGACTTGATGCGCGAAGCGCTGCGCACTGTGCTCGATCCGAAGTCCGTCGCCATCATCGGGGCTTCGGAAAATCCGAATAAGTTGGGCGGACGTCCTCTGCTTTTCCTGTCCCGCTTCGGTTACAGGGGCAGCGTGTATCCGATCAATTCGAAGCGGTCCGAAGTGCAGGGCTACACGGCATATCCGTCGCTAAAAGATCTGCCCGAGGCGCCGGAAGTCGCGATCGTGGTTGTGCCGGGCGATGCTGCGGTGGAGGCGATCGAGCAGTGCGCGCAACTGGGCGTTAGTGCCGCGATCGTCATGACTTCCGGTTTCGGCGAGACGGACGCCGTGGCGGGCAAAGCCAAGGAACGACACATGCGCGAAGTCGCGCGAGCCGGCGGCATGCGCGTGATCGGGCCGAATTGCCAGGGACTGGCCAACTTTGGCAGCGGCGCGATCCTGTCGTTTTCCACCATGTACATCGAGGCGCCGCCCCAAGACGGACCGGTGGGCATCGTCAGCCAGTCTGGAGCGATGAGCGTCGTGCCGTACGGCCTGCTGCGCGAGCGCGGCATCGGCGTGCGCCATTCGCACGCTACCGGCAACGACTGCGACGTTACTGTCGCGGAATTGGCTTCGGTGGTGGCGGAGGATCCGGATCTGAAGCTGTTGTTGCTCTATCTCGAGGGCATCAGCGACCCAAAGCATCTCGCTGACACCGCCCGTATTGCCCGCGAGCGCGACCTGCCGGTGATCGCACTGAAGAGCGGGCGCACGTCGGCTGGACAGGAAGCGGCACGCTCGCACACCGGCGCACTCGCCAACGAGGATCGCCTGGTGGACGCCTTCTTCGAGAAGCACGGCATCTGGCGCGCCCGCGACACTGCGGAACTGGTGGGCAGCGCCGAGATGTATCTGAAGGGCTGGAAACCGAAGGGGCGCAGGCTGGTCGCGATCAGCAACTCGGGTGCGGTGTGTGTAATGGCGGCGGACGCCGCAACCGCGGTGGGCATGCCCATGGCGAAGATCGCCGACCACACCCGCGAGAACTTGGCGAGAATCCTACCCACCTTTGCCACCATCACCAATCCGATCGACATCACTGCTGCACTATTGACCAACAGCAGGCTGTTCTCCGACATCCTGCCGGTGTTGGCGCAGGACCCTGCGGCCGACGCCTTCCTGATTGGCATTCCCGTGGCGGGACAGGGTTACGACGTGGATGCGTTCGCCCGTGATTCGGCGGAATTTGCCCGCGCCACCGGCAAGCCGTTGGTCGCGGCAGTTCCGCAGGCGGCCGTCGCGGCGAGATTCAGCGAACAGGGTTTGCCGGTTTTCACGACCGAAGCCGAGGCGGTCGCCGCGCTCAACCAGTTCCTCTCGCATCGCGAGCTCATGCAGGCCGCCCGCGAACGCGGTGCCGTGTTTGCACACGTGCTTCACCCTGTAATCGGGGGACGCCTGTTAAACGAGGCGGATAGTCTGGCCGTGGTGGCGCGTGCCGGCGTTCCGGTGGTCAGCCACCGCCTGTGCAAATCGGCGGACGAGGCGGCGGCGGCTATGGCCGGTCTCGGTGGCCCGGTTGCGGTGAAAGGCTGTTCGTCCGAAGTGGTCCATAAGTCCGAACTGGGATTGGTGCGGCTTGGTCTCGATGACGTGCAGGCGGTGCGCGCGGCCTATGGGGATATGGAACGCACCTTGCGCGGGCAAGGCGCGCCTTTCGACGGCGCAATCGTTGCCAAGATGGTCAGGGGTCGAAGGGAGATGATGATCGGTGCGCGCGTGGATCCGGTGTTCGGTCCGTTGGTTTTGGTGGGCGACGGCGGCAAGTATGTCGAAGCAATGCCCGATGTGCAGGTGCTGTTGTCGCCTTTCAACGACGGCGAAGTGAGAGCGGCACTTGGCAGATTGCGCATCGCGCCGCTGTTCACGGGCGTGCGCGGCGAGACCGCGCTGGATGTGGATGCCTTCTGCGCTGCCGTTCTGGCGGTTTGCAGGCTGATGATGAGTCCCGAATCGAGGGTGGCGAGCCTCGACCTCAACCCGGTGCTGGTCCGCACAAACGGGGAGGGATGTGTCGCGCTGGATGCAGTTGTCTATGAAGCCGTGACGAGTGACCAGTGAGCAGTCAGGAGTGACGAGTAGAGAGTGACGAGTGACGAGAGTTAGGTGCCGAGAACCGCATTTACCAGCTTCCACTTGCGCCGCCGCCGCCCGAGCGTCCGCCTCCACCGGAGAACCCACCACCGCTGGCGAAACCACTTGAGCTGCTGCCGCCGGGACGGATGACCATGCCACCGATTTCGGCGTAGCCCTTGTTCTTGAGGTCATCGCGTGCCTTGCGATACCACGACTGGCGGGAAACGTAGACCTTGGCGACTGGATAGAGAACGGCGTAGGTGCCGAGTATCTTGAGCGCGGCACCGCTGCCGAATATGAACATCGGGAACATCGACCAGAACGGGATCAGGAAGAAGTACAGAAACCAGCCCATTCCACCCGGAGTGACTAGGCCAATGAAGGTGAACAGGCCGACTATGCCGAACACGAAAGCGCCGATCAGGATGCGTTCGTGCAGCGGCATGTCCGGCGCGCGCACCCGGAAACCGGACGATTTTCCCTCGGGGTCCAACCACTCGGCGTCGGCTCCGGCCGAGCTGCTTCCTTCGAGAATCTGGATCACCGCGGTGATCCCAGCCTCTATGCCGACGTCGTAATTTCCCTCGCGAAAGCGCGGTGTCATGAGGTCGCGGATGATGCGGCTGGCGGTGGCGTCGGAGAGCGTGCCCTCGAGTCCGTAGCCGATCTCTATGCGGACGCGCCGGTCTTGCGGCACCACCAGGATCAAAACGCCGTTGTCCAGCTCGCGGCTGCCGATCTTCCATTCTTCGAACACCTCCACCGCATAGTCCTCGACACTTGTCCCACGCAAGGTAGGAACAGTGAGCACGACGATCTGGTTTCCGCTGGCGCGCTCGTGGGCTTGCAGCATGGCGGCCAGGCGTTCGCGCGCCTGCGTGGAAAGAATCGCGGCCTGGTCCACCACTCGACCTGAGAGATAGGGTATTGCCACATCCTGCGCAGCCGCCGGGGCCGCGAGCCAGCACAGGGCGATCAGCATGCCCGCTACCCGGTTCATCGCTTCCCCGTCAACTGCAATACCGCATTCGGAAGCTCGTTAGCGGCACTCTCGTCGACGCGGTAGCCGCGCGCCAGTAGCAGCGCTTCCAGACCTTCCAACCCGGCGTGCAACGCGCCCGCAACATAGCCGCGACGGAGCAATAGCGTCATCCGGTCGGTCAGTCGCTGCCAGTCGTCTTGGTCGACCCGTGCCTCGAACCCGTCGTCGGCGAGAATAACGACCTTGCGCTCGAACAGACTCACCAGCATCAGTATGCCGATACGGCCTCGGGTGCGGTCGAGCCCGCGGTCGAAAAAGAGCGCCTTGGCATACTGGGTAACCTCGAGGTCGCGGCGGCGTCTGTCCGTAAACAGTCGCGCAAATGGTTCGAGCAGCACGGCGAACAGCGCCAGAAACGCCCCGCTGCCGAGGATAACAACGGCTTGCCGAAGGGCGGTTTCGCCAGCCTCCCATTCGTAAGCTATGAGCGAGCGGGCCGAGCAGTAGAGGGCCGCAAGGGCCGCGCCGAGCGCGAACGCCTTCCACGGCGCCTCCGCGTAGGAGTCGGATTTCCCTATCACTGCGGCCACCGCCTGCGTACCTGTTCGGGTTTCGAGCCCGGTGACGCGGGCGGACAGGAGGTTCTGTTCCTCTTCGGTAAGGCGCATCGGATATGTCTGCGGGATGGGTGCTGACTCGTATTGTGAACGCCCTAGGGGCATTTCTGGAAGTAGTTTGCGGCCGACGCGAGGTTGCGAAAGACAGCGTTTGGGACGTGAGGGCCTGCGAAAGAATCGGTTTCGTCGATGCTTCCCCTATGAAAAACGTGCATTCAGCGATTGACAACGCAGCAACCACTCGGCATTCTCTGCTCGCCGTGCCTTTGCTTCTGGCAAGGCAATTGAGATTGAGACACGACCAAACCCTAGACTGGAGGCATCACAATGGCTGCAAAGAAGAAGACCACCAAGAAGTCCGCGAAGAAGTCCAAGAAATCCGCACCGAAAAAAGCCAAGAAGGCTGCGAAGAAAACGGCCCCGAAGAAGAAGGCTGCGAAGAAGAAGAGCGGCGTCAAACGCAAACCCAACGCGGCTTTCATGAAGCCGATGACGCCCACTGCTACGCTTGCTGCAGTGATCGGCGGTTCCCCTCTGCCGCGCACCGAGGTTACCAAGAAACTGTGGGCCTACATCAAGAGGAACGGCCTGCAGGACAGCAAGAACCGGCGCAACATCAACGCTGACGACAAGCTGCAAGATGTTTTTGGCGGCAAGAAGCAGGTCTCGATGTTCGAGATGACCAAACTGGTCTCCCGGCACCTCAAGTAAGCTTCTCCTGCTAGGCTCGGCGGCCCGGGCCGGCTGAAGCCGGCCCGGGCAGTCGGGCAACCTGCCGTCAGCGTGCCGCTATCACCATCCTTGCCTCGATGCCGTGAGGTGAGGGGTTCTATGCGCTTGCGCACGATTCGCTGAATATTGTTGGCCGCAGGTGCGTTTTGTGCTCATGTGCACCGAGCGCGGAGCGACGAAAGCATGTCGCATAGTGCACAGCGCGAAACGACCGGAGGCGCGATGTTCGCGTGGATCAGGGAACTCACCGGGCAAGAGCGGAAAACGCTGATCGCCACCTACGGCGGCTGGTCGGTGGACGCATTCGATTTCATGATCTACACCTTTGTCATCCCCACGCTTATGGCGGCTTGGGGAATGACCAAGGGCGAGGCGGGAATAATCGCCACCTCGGCGTTGCTGATGTCCGCGCTCGGCGGCTGGATGGCCGGCGCATTGTCCGATCGATTCGGACGGGTGCGCATGCTGCAGATCACCATCGCCTGGTTTGCCTTCTTTACTTTCCTGTGCGGCTTTACCGGTTCGTTTACCGAGTTGCTGATCGTTCGCAGCCTGCAGGGCCTGGGCTTCGGCGGCGAGTGGGCGGTGGGCTCGGTCATGATCGGCGAGATCATCCGCGCCGAGCATCGCGGCAAGGCCGTGGGCACCGTGCAGAGCGGCTGGGCAATCGGATGGGGCGCCGCGGCCGTGATGTTCACAGTGTTCTTTACGCTGCTGCCGGAGGACGTTGCCTGGCGTGCGCTTTTCTGGGTCGGGCTCGCGCCGGCACTGCTGATCTTTTACATCCGCCGGCACGTCAGGGATCCCGAAGTGTTCAGCGCCACGCGTGAGAAAGCCACGCTGCAGGGCGCGAGCTTTCTCGAAATCTTTTCCCCGCAGCTATTGCGTACCACGCTGCTCACCAGCCTGATGGCCGCCGGCATGCAGGGCGGCTACTACGCGGTGACCACCTGGCTTCCGACATACCTGAAAACCGTGCGCGGCTTGTCGGTTATCAATACCGGGGCCTATCTGGTCGTGATCATCGCCGGCGCACTGGCCGGTTACCTGGTCGCGGCGTGGCTGTCCGACCGCATCGGCAGGCGCAACACGTTTTTCCTGTTTGCGCTGTGCTCGGCGCTCATCGCAGTGATCTACACGCACATCCCGATCAGCGACGCGACAATGCTGGTGCTCGGGTTTCCACTCGGATTCTTCGTGTCCGGGAATTTCAGCGGTGTGGGTGCTTTTTTCACGGAACTGTTTCCGAGCCGGGTGCGCGGCTCCGGCCAGGGTTTTGCGTACAACTTCGGCCGAGGCATCGGCGCACTTTTTCCGGCGCTGGTTGGTTTCATGAGCGCGACCATGCCGCTGGGCGCTGCGATTGGCCTGTTTGCGGGCATTGCCTACGTGGTTGTGATCATCGCGGTCGCACTGCTGCCGGAAACACGCGGCAAGGAACTCGCCGTCTACGACTAACGTTTCCCGCGTCGTCTGCGGTGAGCGTTTCTATCGAAGCGCTAGAGCGAGGCGAGGAACGCGAGCACCGCATCGCGATCCGTCTTTGACATTGTGCGGTAGGCTTCGCGCGAAACCGCAGCTTCGCCGCTGTGCCAGAGGATCGCCTCCGCGGCATTGCGCGCACGGCCGTCGTGCAGCAGTGCGCCATGACCGTTGACTTTCTCCGAAAGCCCCAGGCCCCATAGTGGCGGCGTACGCCATTCGCTTCCGCCCGCCTGGTGGTCGGGACGGTGGTCCGCGAGTTCCTCGCCCATGTCGTGCAGCAGCAAGTCGGTGTAGGGACGGATAGCCTGGTTTGCCAGCAACGGCGCGGCGGGAAATTCCCCAGTCTGCAATTGTGGAACATGGCAGACCGCACAGCGCGCCGCGTCGAACAATTGCGCGCCGCGCGCAACCTGCGTGCTGTACGCGTTGCGGCTTGCCGGCACCGCCAGCGTGCGCAGGTAAGATTCCACCGCTTTCAGCCGGTAAGTGGTGATTTCAGGATTGCCGGCGAACATCATTTCCTTGCAGGTCTTCTGGATCGGCGGGCAGTTCTGCTCGGGAAATAGCTCGTTGCTCAGCCCAAGATCGCCTATGAACGCGGCAGCAATCTGCTGGCGCAGCGTCGGGTGGTTGGCCTTCAGCCCAAAACGCCCGACTGCATTTTTTCCTGCAACCAAGTCCCACACCACGTTAACCTTGCCGCGGATGCCATCCTTCGGCGCACGCGCCGCCAATGCGAGAATGGTTGCATCCGGAATGGCTTCGAGCAGGCCCATGCCGATCAGCGGCGGCGCCATTCGTGGCGAGACCATGATGTCCTCGCCCAGCGGTCCAAAGCCCAAGTCGGCGATGCGGAACTGCGGGGTTCGCAGACGCACGACCTCGCCGTCTGCCAATGTAACGCTGCGCTCGTTCCAGGCTACCTGCACGGTACCTTCGGCGGGCAACAACCGCGGCACGCCGAAAGTTTGCAATTGGTCGCCACAATGCGGATGTGGTCTGGGCCCGCCGTGCGCGTTCTCGCCCGGGAGACTCAGGCGGACAATCAGCGACAGCGCGGACGCCTCGATGCGGCGACACAGAAGCTGCGGCGAGCTGTCGCGCTCGGGCCCTTGCGGCGGAGCGCTGCACACATGCGCACGCTGCAACTGCGTGTCTTGCGACGGCGGGTCCGGAGAGCCGCGGCCGTTGCCGCGATGGCAGGCCACGCAAGAATCGGCGTTCGAGGTCGGCCCGCGGCCCCACATGCCGCCTTCGAACCAGTAAAACGCCCATTGTGTATTGAAAAACTTGTGGCCTTCGGAGAACAGCTTGAGCTCCTCCCCCTCGAGCGATGGAGCCGGCTGCAGGTACGCAGCCTCGCTTTCATCCGCGATGGTAAGAATACCGCCGGACAACTGCGCAGGCTCGAGGCGCGGCGCTTCCGCGGCGATCAGCAGCGCAGCCGAGGGCGCGAGCCAAAGCGAGGACATCAGCAAGCGGAGAGAGGGGGCTAACCGCATCGGCGATTGCGCGTGAAAGGACGTAGTCCATTATGGCATCGGCCGCGGGACCGTTGGCAAACGCCGGTGCAGAGCTTCACTAGGTTACGATACCCAGCTTGGACAATGCACCGAGGAACACCCCATGAAACTTGCCCCTATTGCGCCCGGGACGCTCGACAAGCTGCGGCGCGTCTCCACCGCGACGCTGACCACGCAATTGTTCAAGTTCGGATTCCGCAACACTTTCCTGCAAGGCGTCCGGCCGCTGAATCCACATTTGCGCATGGTCGGGGAAGCGGCCACCGTGCGTTTTGTTCCTGCACGCGAGGATCTTGCGAGCTTCGAGGCAATCGCCACAAACGAGTATCCGCAACGCAAGGCAATCGACGAGATCCAGCCGGGACAGGTGTTGGTGTTCGACTGCCGCGGCGTGGACTCAGTCGCCGCGGCCGGGGAAATCCTGATGTCGCGGTTAAAAGTGCGCGGCGCGGCGGGCGCAGTTACCGACGGCGCAATGCGCGACTACGCTTCGATCCAGATGCTTGATTTTCCTGTCTACGCGAAAGGCATGGCCGCGCCGGCCCACGTGCACCGCCATCTGGCAGTGGATATGAACGTCCCAGTCGGCTGCGCCGAAGTCCTGGTCATGCCCGGCGATGTCCTGGTGGGAGACGAGGAAGGTGTTGTGTGCATTCCGCGGCACGTGACGGACCAAGTGGCGCAGAGTGGGCTGGAGCTGGAGCAACTCGAGGCCTTCGTTCTGGAGAAAATGAAAACCGGAGCGCCGTTGCGCGGCACCTATCCCCCAGATGATGCAACCAGGACCGAGTACCAAGAGTGGACAAAAAAGCAACGATGAGAGTGGATGTGAATACCGTGCTTTTCGATCTGGGCGCGGTACTCATCGACTGGAACCCGCGTTATCTGTACCGGCCGCTGTTTGGCAGCGACGAAGCGGCGATGGAGCGCTTCCTCGCGGAGATCGTCCCGCCCGAGTGGAACCATCAGATCGATGCCGGTAAACCGTTCTCCGAGGCGGTGGCCGAGCGCATTCGCGATCACCCCGAACACGCGGAATTGATTGCGTTGTGGAAGGACGAGTGGACAAAGATGCTGCGCGAACCGATTGCCGAAAGCGTGGTCATACTGGGTGAGTTGAAGCGGCGCGGGCATCGGCTGTTTGCGCTGACCAACTGGTCCGCGGAAACGTTTCCGGTGGCGCGTTCGACGTTCGGGTTTCTCGATTGGTTCGAGGACGTCGTAGTATCGGGAGAAGTCAAACTGGCGAAGCCGGACCCGCGCATTTTTGCGCTGACTATCGAGCGCTGCCGACTCGAACCGGCCCGCACTGTTTTCATTGACGACAGCGCGCGTAACGTCGAGGCAGGGAGCAACGCAGGCCTGCACGCCCTGCTTTTCACCGGCCCGAAGCAATTGCGGTCGGACCTGGTGCGATTGGGACTAATCTGATTCACGGACGCGATGTCAACTTGTTTATCGGTCTCCAATCGAGCCGCTTACGCGCACGCGTATTGGTAAAATGCCGGTCGACCAATACATCCGGCGGACGCCGGCATTGCCGGCAACGCACCCGATCCGGCACCTGCAAAGGAGTCTCGAATGCGCAAAATTCTTATCGCAGTTGCGGCCAGTGCGCTTGCATTGAGCGCGTGCAAGACCATCGATCCATTTACCGGGGAGGAAAAGTACGGCTCGACCACCAAGGGCGCGGCAATCGGCGCCGGCGCCGGCGCAGTCATCGGTGCTATCAGCGGCAAGGACGCGCAGGATCGCCGCAAGCGTGCGTTGATTGGCGCCGGCGTGGGTGCGCTAGCTGGCGGCGCGGTGGGCGCGTACATGGACAAGCAGGAAGCCGATCTGCGCAAGCAAATGGCGGGAACCGGCGTGTCGGTAACCCGCCAGGGGGATAACCTCATCCTCAACATGCCAAGCAACATCACGTTCCAAACCGCCAGTGCAGACATGAACGCCTCGTTCTACAAGGTGCTGGATGGTGTTGCGCTGGTCCTGAAAAAGTACGACAAGACCGTGATAGAAGTTGCCGGCCACACGGATAATGTCGGCGAGACCGATTACAACCAAGGGCTGTCCGAGCGGCGTGCGGCTGCGGTGGCGCAGTACTTGACCAGCAAGGGCCTCAAACAGGAGCGCACCATCTCGATCGGCGGCGGCGAAAACCATCCGGTGGCAAGCAACGATACCGAAGCCGGGCGCGCACAGAATCGTCGCGTGGAATTGACGCTACTACCGTTGAAGCAATAACGGACGAAGAAATCAATGAGCGTCCGGGTTTGCTGCGTCTTTGCAGGACCCAAACCAGGGCCCTACACCAGCGAGCAGGCAGGGGGACGCGTTCTGACTTCTGCGGAGCCTTTGTCGAAGGATTTGTATCTTGCATCTGATCCGACCATTCACCGCTCTGCGGCCGGCGCCGGGACGTGCCGCCGATGTCGCGGCACCGCCTTACGACGTGCTTTCGACCGAGGAGGCGCGCACGCACGCTTCCGGCAAACCGTGGAGTTTTCTTCACATCTCCAAGGCAGAGATCGACCTGCCGGTCGGCACCGATCCATACTCGCCCGTGGTGTACGCAAGGGCCGCAGAAAACCTGCGGCGGATGCTGACGGAAAAGGTGTTGATACGCGATCATGACGCCTGCTATTACGCCTATCGGCTGGTGATGGGCGAACTGGTTCAGACGGGCATCGTCGCCGTGGCGTCAATTCTCGACTACGACACCAACCGCATCCGCAAGCACGAGTTCACCCAGCCCGACAAGGAAGACGATCGTGTCCGCCAGATCGAAGCGTTGAACGCGCAGACCGGGCCTGTGCTGATGGCGTACCCGCACGCGCCTGAAGTCGACGCCTTGCTAGCGCAGGCGGCCGCAAGCGCGCCGGTGGCAGACGTGACCGTGCATGCCGGCGTGCGCCATTCGCTCTGGCGCATCGACGACCGCGCCACGCTCGACCGTCTTACCAGCGCGTTCGACGCCCTGCCAGCGCTCTACATCGCCGACGGACATCACCGCTCGGCCGCGGCTTCGCGGGTCGCTGCCGCGCGCCGCGCGGCCAACGCGTTACACGCCGGCACTGAAAGCTACAACCATTTCCTGGTCGTGGCTGTCCCGCATCACCAGATGCGCATCCTGCCGTATAACCGCATGGTCACCGATTTGAACGGGTTGAGCCGGCAGGAGTTCGTATCTAGATTGGGAAGAAGTTTCGCGATCCATGCTGCCAACGCCGCGTTGACCCCAGCCAAACCCGGCGAGTTCGGGCTTTACCTGTTCGGCCAGTGGTACCGGCTGAATATCCACCCCGCCTTGGTTTCCGCGCAGGATCCGGTGGAACGGCTCGATGTCAGCCTGCTTGCCGATCATGTATTGGGCCCTATCCTCGGTATCACCGATTCACGCCGTGACAAGCGGATCGGTTTCGTTGGCGGCATTCGAGGTCTCGCCGAACTGGAGAAACGCGTGGATAGCGGCGAAATGGCCGCGGCGTTCTCGCTTTTTCCGACTCGCATGGAAGATCTGATGTCGGTAGCCGATGCGGGCGAGGTGATGCCGCCCAAGTCCACATGGTTCGAGCCGAAGCTGGCGGACGGGCTGGTGTCGCACGTGCTGGACTGATGTCTTGAGACATTCTCAGTGATACGCGATTCATGGATTCGACGTGCTTCCCGGCCTAGTAACAAGGCGTTACAATGCGGGTCAATTGGGCAGCACAAGCCTCGCTTTCGGATTGGGTCTTTACCTTTCTTTGGCCGGGCAGATAACCAAAGCAACCAAGCGCCCAACCCGGGGAGGAACTCTTGAAGCCCACTGACATTGCCAAGCCCGACTATTTTCACAAGGTCGTGGATTGTCAGTGGGCGTGTCCCGCTCATACCCCTGTTCCTGAATACATCCGGATGATCGCCGCAGGCCGCCACAGCGACGCCTACATGGTCAACTGGGTATCCAATGTGTTCCCGGGCATCCTCGGGCGCACTTGCGATCGTCCGTGCGAACCTGCGTGCAGGCGCGGACGCGTTGAGGAAAGTAACGGAGAGAAACCGGAGCCGGTTGCCATTTGCCGTCTGAAGCGTGTCGCCGCCGATAACAAGGACGATATCCGTCCGCGACTGCCGCATGCGCCGGGGAAGAAGAATGGCAAGCGCATTGCCTGCATCGGCGCAGGCCCTGCTTCGCTTACTGTTGCGCGTGACCTGGTGCCGCTCGGCTATCACGTGGTCATTTTTGACTCGGACGCCCGAGCCGGAGGCATGATCCGGACTCAGATCCCGCGTTTCCGGCTTCCCGAGTCGGTGATCGACGAGGAAGTGGGCTATGTCCTCGATATGGGCGTTGAAGTCCGGCTCGGGCGCCGAGTGGACAGCATGAAATCGCTGATTGCCGAAGATTACGATGCGATATTCGTCGGCAGCGGCGCGCCACGCGGGCGTGATCTCGACATTTCCGGACGCAGGGAGGCCGCGAAGAACATCCACATCGGCATCGATTGGCTTTCGAGCGTCTCCTTCGGTCACACCGACAAAATCGGTAAGCGAGTGATCGTGCTTGGCGGCGGCAATACTGCGATGGATTGCTGCCGCACCTCGCGACGGTTGGGAGGCGAGGACGTCAAAGTCATCGTGCGCAGCGGTTTCGAAGAGATGAAGGCCTCGCCTTGGGAAAAGGAAGACGCGATGCACGAGGGCATCCCGATTCTCAACTACCTCATACCGAAGAGCTTCGAGCACAGGAACGGCAGGCTCACCGGCATGACCTTTGAAAAGGTCAAAGCAGTCTACGACGACATTGGCAGGCGCAAACTCGTGCCGACCGGCGAAGCGGACCAGCATTTCGAGTGCGATGACGTGCTGATCGCGGTCGGACAGGCCAACGCATTTCCGTGGATCGAGCGAGACGCCGGCATCGAGTTCGACCGGTCGGGGATGCCGGTGGTGGACAAGGTCACCATGCGGTCCTCGCATTCGCGGGTCTTCTTCGGCGGCGATGCCGCCTTCGGGCCGAAGAACATCATCTGGGCTGTGGCCCATGGCCACGACGCCGCAATCTCCATCGACAGGGCTTGCAACGGCGAGGATATTCGCATTCGCCCGGCACCGACGGTGAACCTCGTCAGTCAGAAGATGGGCATCCACGAATGGAGCTACGACAACGATATTTCCATCCAGAATCGGCACCGGGTGCCGCTCAAGGATCAGACCATCGCGCTGAAGAACATCAAGGTCGAAGTCGAACTGGGTTTCGACCAGAAGATGGCCTATGCCGAGGCGCAGCGCTGCCTCAATTGCGACGTGCAGACGGTGTTCAGCGTGCCGCATTGCATAGAATGCGACGCCTGCGTGGACATCTGCCCGATGGACTGCATCACTTTCACCGCCAACGGCGAAGAGCAGGATCTGCGCGGGCGGTTGAACGCACCAGCCAGGAACCTGTCCCAGGATTTGTATGTTTCCGATGTGCTCAGGACCGGCCGCATCATGGTCAAGGACGAGGACGTCTGCCTGCACTGCGGGCTGTGCGCCGAACGCTGCCCTACCGGCGCATGGGACATGCGCAAATTTCTTCTCGACATGACGCACGCAGGGCCCGGATGTCGCAAATAAAGATAAACGACTTCGTCGTCAAGTTCGCGAACATCAACGGCTCCGGATCGGCGTCGGCGAATCAGTTGTTCGCCAAATCCATCCTGCGCATGGGCGTGCCGGTGAGCCCGCGCAACATATTTCCTTCCAACATACAGGGGTTGCCCACCTGGTACGAAGTGAGGGTGTCCGAAGCGGGATATCTCGGCGCCCGCGGCGGTGTGGACCTGATGGTGGCGATGAACCCGCAGACCTGGGACAGAGACCTGGCCAGCATCGATCCCGGCGGATATCTGCTGTACGACTCGACCAAACCGCTGCCGAAATCCCGATTCCGCGAAGACATACACGTCGTTGGCGTGCCGCTAACGCAAATCTGCAATCGCGAATACTCCGATCCCCGCCAGCGCCAGTTATTCCGCAATATTATCTATGTCGGGGCGCTGTCGGCGTTGCTCGACATCGAAATGAGGGACCTGGAAAAACTGATCGGCGAGCAGTTCGAGGGCAAGGAAAAGCTGATCGAGCCGAACATCACGGCACTGCACCTGGGCAGCGAGTACGCATCTGCGAACTTCGAATGCCCGATCGGGCTGCGCGTGCGCCGCGCATCTGCGGTGGGCGATCGCATATTCGTGGACGGCAATACCGCCGCCGCGCTCGGATGCGTCTACGGCGGCGCGACCGTGGCTGCCTGGTATCCAATCACGCCTTCCTCGAGCCTGGCAGAAGCCTTCTCCCGCCACTGCCGCAAGTACCGCGCCGATCCCGCAACCGGCAAGAACCGCTACGCCGTAATCCAGGCCGAAGACGAACTCGCGTCCATTGGCATTGTCATCGGCGCAAGCTGGAACGGCGCGCGTGCATTCACCTGTACCTCGGGGCCGGGCATTTCGCTGATGCAGGAATTCATCGGACTGGCGTATTTTGCCGAAATACCGGCGGTGATTTTCGACGTTCAGCGTGGCGGCCCCTCCACGGGCATGCCCACGCGCACTCAACAGGCGGACGTGCTCACCTGCGCCTATGCCTCCCACGGCGACACCCGGCACATGTTGCTTTTTCCCGAGGATCCGCACGAATCCTTCGAGTTCGCCGCGACGGCGTTCGATCTCGCAGATCGATTGCAGACCCCGGTCTTCGTCATGCTCGATCTGGATATCGGTATGAACGAGCGCCTCACCGCCCCATTGGTGTGGGATCAGTCGCGCACCTACGACCGCGGCAAGGTAATGAGTTATCAGGACCTCGAGTCGGGGAAGGAGTTCGGCCGTTATCTCGACACCGATGGCGACGGTATTGCCTATCGAACTTACCCGGGTACGCACCCGACGCGAGGCGCCTTTTTCACCCGCGGCACCACCAAGGACCGTTACGCCAAGTACAGCGAAGCCGGAACGGACTACGTTGACAACATGCAGCGGCTATTGCGCAAATTCGAGACAGCGAAAGGTCTGTTGCCGAAACCGGCCGCAAGGCCGGCGTTGCAGCCGACCCGCCTCGGCGTGATCTACTACGGCTCGACCAGCCCGGCAATGGAGGAAGCGCTCGATACGCTCGAGCAGCAGGGTTTGCATTTCGATGCGCTGCGTATTCGCGCCTTTCCCTTCCATGAACAGGTCGCCGATTTCATTGCCGAGCACGACCAGGTATTCGTGGTCGAGCAGAACCGCGACGCGCAGATGCGTATGCTGATTGTCAATGAGTGCGAGGTGGATCCGGCCCGGCTGACGCCCGTGCTGCAGTACGACGGCACGCCGATAACCGCCCGCTTCATCATCAGGGAGATGGCGGAAGACGTTGCCGCGCTCAAAGTTACCCCAATGCGGAAGGTGGTCCCGTGACCTACATTTCCAAGCCCAGACTTCATCATCCCCAGCTCCCGCTCAACAAGCTCGGCTACACCCGGCGCGACTACGAGGGTGCGATCTCGACGTTGTGCGCCGGCTGCGGGCACGACTCGATCAGCGCGGCGATCGTGCAGGCCTGCTTCGAGCTGGACCTGCCGCCGCATCGTATCGCCAAGCTCTCGGGAATCGGCTGCTCGTCGAAAACGCCGACCTACTTTCTTGGCAGTTCGCACGGTTTCAACAGCGTGCACGGCCGCATGCCCTCGGTGCTGACCGGCGCCAGCCTCGCCAACCGCGATCTGATCTACCTCGGTGTTTCCGGCGATGGCGATTCGGCTTCGATCGGACTCGGCCAATTCGCCCACAGCCTGCGCCGCGGCGTCAACATGGTCTACATCGTCGAGAATAACGGCGTGTACGGACTCACCAAGGGGCAGTTTTCCGCCACATCGGATCGGGGCTCCAAGAGCAAGAAAGGCGCGCTGAATACCGATGCTGCGATCGACATGGTGATGCTGGCGATGGAACTTGGCGCCACTTATGTGGCGCGCGGCTTCTCGGGCGACAAGACCCAACTGGTGCCGCTCATCAAGGGCGCAATGGCGCATCGCGGCGCGGCGTTCATCGACTGTATCTCGCCGTGCGTCGCCTTCAACAACCATGCCGGCTCGACCAAGAGCTTCGATTACGTACGCGAACACAACGAGGCGGTCAACCGGCTCGACGTGATGATGCCCCGTGAACCGATCACCGCCGACTACGCGCCAGGCGAAGTGGAGGAAGTCACACAACACGACGGTTCTGTATTGCGGTTGCGCAAACTCCAAGCCGAATACGACGTCCACGACCGCATTGCCGCGATGAATTACCTGCAGGAGCGCAAGGCGGCCGGGGAAATCGTTACCGGGGTGCTGCACGTGGACCCAGATCCGGAAGATCTGCACGCGCATCTGGACATAATAGAAACGCCATTCAACAAGTTGGCTGAAGCCGATCTCTGTCCCGGAGTCGAAGCGCTGGAGAAGTTCAATTCCACTCATCGCTGAGCAGCGGTGAAGCGTGAATGCGTGAAGAGCGAAGGGTGAGCGGCGCCGCGCCGCGCACATCCTCCAGAACGCTGCTCCGCCAGGTCTTCCGCAAGCCGTACAATTCGGGGTTGGCTGTTCGCAGCGCCTTCTTTCCCTGGTATTCCGTGTCTGTATTTTCTCCGTCTGAAGTCGAATACTTCGAGCGCAATGGTTTCGTAGTCGTTCGCAGTCTTGCCGATCGTGAGCAGTGCGAGCGGATGAAGACGCTCGCGCAAAGGCACCTCACGCACGATGTCCAGCCGGTCGAGTACGAAGCCCAGACGAAGTATCCAGGCTCACCGGAGTCGCTGGACGCGCCGGGTGGCACGACGGTGCGGCGGTTGCTCCAGGTTTACGCCCGCGACCCGTTGTTCGGAGATTGGGCCACTTCGCGTGCAATCCGGGATCGACTCACTTCATTGATGGGCCCGCAGCTTGCGTTGTCGCAAGCCCATCACAATTGCGTGATGACCAAGAATCCCGCCTTCAGCAGCGCGACGGCATGGCACCAGGACATTCGCTATTGGTCGTTCGAGAAGCCGGAATTGATTTCGGTTTGGCTGGCGCTCGGGCAGGAACATGAGGAAAACGGTTGCCTGCTGCTGGTGCCCGGTTCACACCGGATCGACTTTCGGCGCGAGCAGTTCGACGATGCGCTTTTCCTGCGTGAGGATCTCCAGGAGAACCGCGAAATCCTAGGGGGACGGATTGCCGCCGAACTGGACGAGGGAGACGTGCTGTTTTTTCACTGCCGCCTGCTGCACGCCGCCGGGAGGAATCGCACCGGTCTAACCAAGTTCGCCGCGGTTTTTACGTACCACAGCGCCGGCAATCCGCCGCTTGCCGGCACGCGCTCGGCGTCGCTGCCCTCAATGGCACTCGTCTGAACTCGTCGCGGACGCCTGCAGTAGTGGCGGCACCGGATTGTGGAAGACCGGCGGGCCGGCAAAGCAGGGTCGATACGAATGACTTCAGCAACTCCAAATCTTCGGCGGGGCCGTGATTTCACCCCGGAGCCTGTCCGTTGGGCCCGTGCCGCGGCTGCGGTTGCGCTTCTGATTGCCTGCACGCTTGCGTCGGCGGACGAGGCGCTGCGTTACCAGGTCGCGATCGACGCGCCACGCCGGTTTACCGACGTCCTGCGCGCCAACCTGGACATCGTGCGCTGGAGCGAGAGAGAAAACGTGACCGAGGATCAGTTGCGCCAGCTTGTCCGCACCGCGCCGGAGCAAGTCCGCAACATCCTCGCCACCGAGGGCCACTTCTCGGCCGTGGTGATCGCCGAACTGGTGCGCGAGGATAAGCGCTGGGTCGCTCACCTGAAAGTCGATCCGGGCGAGGCGACTCTGGTCGTTACGGTGGATCTGCGGGTGCGCGGCGAGATCGAAGCCGACCCGGCGCGCGAGATGCGCTTGCGATCAGCGCTGGACGCATTTCGTCTGAAGGCGGGCGCAAGATTCAGACAGGCCGACTGGGAAGGCGCCAAAAGCCGGGCGCTGCACAGCGTGCAGCGCAGCCGCTATGCGGCAGCGCGGATCGCGCAAAGCCGTGCCGATGTCGATCCATCCACACGTGAGGCACGACTTGTGGTCGTGGTCGACAGCGGAGCGCCGTTCGTGTTCGGCGGCATCGAGGTTGCCGGCCTGCAGCGCTACCCGACTTCGATGGTGTTGAATCTCAATACGATTCGCCCCGGTGAACCCTATGACGAAGATCAATTGCTGATCTTCCAGCGCCGACTGTTGCAGGAAGGGCGATTCGCCAGCGCCGTGGTGTCCGCCAGCCGCGATTCCGCCGAGGCGCAGGCCATGCCGGTTCGTGTCAGCGTGGTGGAGGCGGCGGCTCGCAAGGTCGAACTCGGCGCCGGCTACAGCACGGACCGCGGACCGCGGGTCCAGGCCGGCTATTCGGATTACAACGTCCTCAATCGCGCCTGGCGATTCCATTCTTCGCTCAAGCTCGACCGCTTGAGCGAAGAGCTGGTCGGCGGTCTGACTTTTCCGCGCGAAGCCGGGGGCTGGCAAAACGGACTCGAAGGCAAGTACGACAATCAGGACATCCAGGGCGAACTGCGCACCGACTGGAGCCTGACCGGTGCGCGCACTTTCACCGTCGAAGAGTACCAGGCTCAGTTCGCCCTGCAGCTGCTGGAGGAAAAGCGGCTGCTCGCAGTAGGTCCGGAGGACAACCGCAAGGCGCTCTATCTCAGTCATACCTCGACCTGGAACGGTCTGAATGACGTGTTCCTGCCCGAGCGCGGCTACCTGTTGCGATTGCATGTCGGCGGTGCTTCGGAATCGGCTGGCTCGGACCGCAGCTTTCTGCGCGCGCAGGGCCGCGGCCTGTTCATGCAACCGGTGGGTGACTTTGGCACGTTGGCGCTGCGCCTCGAAGTTGGCGCCGTGCATGCGGAGACGAAGGAGAACATTCCCTCGGCCTATCTGTTCCGCACCGGCGGCGATACCACCGTGCGCGGCTACGCATTCGAGAGTCTTGGCGTGCCGGAGGGCGGCGCCGTGGTCGGCGGCCGTTACATGGCCGTCGGCAGCATTGAATATATCCAGTGGCTGACGCAGCAATGGGGTGCTGCGGTGTTCTACGACGCCGGCAATGCGGTGGACGATGTTTCCGAATTCCGGGCGGCCGCGGGCTATGGAGTCGGCGCGCGCTGGCGCAGCCCGATCGGCAGCCTGAGCCTGGATGTCGCTTACGGCGAAGAGGTCGACGATGTGCGGGTACATTTTACAGTGGGCCTGGTGTTGCGATGAGCGGACGCCGGATCGCCGTCTGGCTTGCCGCGAGCCTGATGCTGCTGGGCGTGACAGTAGCGGTCGCGCTGTATTGGGCGAGCCGCAGCGATGCCGTGTTGCGCTGGGGTGTCGAGCGGCTCGCTGCCCGCCTGCCCTGCAGGCTCGCGGTGGAGGGTCTGCGCGGATCGATCACCGCGCCCGTGCAGGTCGGACGGATCGTTTGCGAGAACGCGCAGTTCCGCTTCGAGGCCAACCAGGTAACGCTCGCGTGGTCGCCATGGATGCTGCGCCAGGAGCAGCTGGAAATTTCTCGGCTTCAAGTGCAGTCGGTGGCGTTCACCCTACTCGCCGCCGCTGGCGACGTGCCCGGGCTTCCGCCCGATATGGGACTCCCGATCGCTGTCAATGTAGACGCGCTGGAGATCGGCGACGCCACATTTTCCTCGGGCGAAAAGGTGCTGACCCTGCGCAACCTGAGTGCGTCCTACCAGGGCGACAAGCAGGCGCATCGGGTTTCGATCGGCAACCTGTCGAGCCAGTGGGGCAGCCTCGCCGGCCAATTGATTATCGGCGCGCAGGCGCCGCTGCCGCTATCGGGGACATTGCGGGTCGTCAGCCAGTACGTCGACGATTGGCCGGTACAGGCAACGCTTGCAATCTCGGGAACGGTCGCAGACCTGCAGGCGAAGGTCGATGGCACGGTCGGTCCTGCCACCGTCACGGCCGAACTTGCGCTCTCGCCCCTGGCGGACGATCCGCTGCGTTCACTCATGGTCCGTAGTCCCAATCTCGATCTCGCCGTGTTCGACACGCGCCTGCCGCACACCGCGATTGCGCTGCAGGTCGAAGCTGCCGGAAAAGGGCGCGAGGCACTCGCCGGGCGGTTGCGGGCGACCAACGCCGATCCCGGCAGCCTGGACCGCGCGCGACTGCCGTTGCGGCAACTGGACGCCGGCTTCTCGGCGAACGCAAGGGCGCTGCAATTGCATGACGCGATGCTCGACCTCGGCGAGGCCGGTGGGGCGTCCGGCAGCGCCAGCATCGAGCCGGGGCGGATCGCGGCCTCTTTGCAAGTGCACGCTCTGGACCTGCGCGCTCTGCGCGGCCACCTTCGATCGACGCGAATGACCGGACACCTGGAGGTCGAGAGCCTCGCGGACCGGCATCGCATCGTCGCCGACCTGCGGGAAAAGAATCTGCGGGTCGAGGCCCGCGCCGAGGTCGTACAGAATCGTGTGCGGGTCGAACACCTGCTGGCCCGTTCCGGCGGCGCCCAGCTCACCGCATCCGGTTCGCTCGATCTGAAGGACGGCATGGCGTGGACGACGCGGGGCCGGCTGCGCGGATTCGACCCGGCCGCCTTCGGCGATTTTCCGGCTGCGCGCATCAACGGCACCGTGAACGCCAGCGGCATCCTGCACCCGCAATGGCGCGCGGATCTCCAGTACGCATTGTCATCGAGCCGTTTCCGCGGCCAGGCGCTCGAGGGCAGTGGCAAGTTGTCACTGTCGGCATCGCGGGTGCGTGATGCCGATGCGCAAATCAGTCTTGCCGGCAACCGGATCCGGGTGAGAGGCGGATTCGGCGAGGTCGGCGACAGCTTGTCCTTCGACCTCGACGCGCCCCGGCTTGCTGCGCTCGGACTTGCCGCATTCGGTCCCACCGTGTCCCGTTCAACCGGATCCGTCGGCGGTGCCGGCATCGAAGGTCGGGTGCGCGCCAACGGAACAGTGGCCGGAACTCTGGTGCGGCCCGAGATCAATGTGGATGCGGAGGCTGCCGCGCTCCGATACGAGGGCCTGCGCATCGAACGCTGGACAGCACACGCCCGACTGGAGCAGGCCGACGACCCCAGGCTGGAACTGCGCATGCGCATTGCCGGCGCGCAACACGGCGAACTGGTGCTGAACGAAATCGGGGTGGATGCGAACGGCACTTTGGGCGCGCATGTTCTGAACATTACCGCGGTATCGAAGCCGGTGCGTGTTGCCGCGCGCCTTGACGGCGGCTGGAACCGCACGAACAAAATCTGGGCGGGTGAGCTTGCGCGGCTGGAGGGCGAGGGCGACTACGCGTTCCGTATGACCGCTCCGTCGCGGCTGGAACTGGCGCAGGGCCGGGTCATGCTCGGTGCCGCCAGTGTGCACTTTGAGCAAACTATGATCACGCTCGCCGAGACGCGTTATCGCGACGGCGAGCTGGTGGCCGTGGGCTCCATTACCGGGGTGCGCGCTGCGCGGGTGCTGGCGTTGACCGGTTCGCCCGCCGGCGTGCAGACTTCGCTGGTCATGGGCGGGCGCTGGTCGCTCAAGGTGGGCAAAGCCTTCGACGGTTTGGTTGAGCTTGCGCGTGAATCCGGCGACGTGGTGATCGTGGCCGACGAAGCGCTCCCGCTTGGTCTGAGCGATGCCAGGGTGGAATTACGCGCCGAGGCTAACCGGCTCACTGGCCGCTTCATTCTCGCCGGCACCGGGTTGTCCGCACGCGGCGAGGCGCGCTCGGTGCTGGAACGCCGCGGCGCGGCGTGGGGCGTTTCTGGCACCGCGCCGCTCGAAGTCGAAGCGCGCGCAACCCTGCAGTCGATTCGCGCGTTCGCGGCGTTGGCCAGCAGGACGGTGACCGCCGATGGCAGCATCGCACTGGAATTGCGTGGCAGCGGAACGATCGCGGAACCGAAGTTGCAAGGCAGCATCACCGGCGACCGGATCCTTGTCGAGAATGTCGAGCGAGGCGTGTTGCTTCGCGACGGCACGTTGCGCGCAAAGTTCAGCGACGATGTGGTCACAGTCGACCAGTTTACGATCAAGGGTGGGGCCGGCAGTTTCGGCGCCAGTGGAAGACTTGCTGCCAGGTCCGGGGCGCCGCGCATCGATCTCGAATGGACGGCACAGCAGCTCGCGGTGGTCCAGCACCCGGACCTGCGTCTCACGGTCTCCGGCGCCGGCAAGTTCGGGGTGGACGATGCCCGCATTGCGCTGACCGGAAAGCTGAGCGCCGATCAGGGACGGGTGGAATTGCGCAGTCATACCGCGCCGGTTCTCGGTGCCGACGTGGTGGTGGCAGGGCGCGAGCAGCGCGCCCCGCTGACCCAGCGGGCGCTGAACTCCGAACTCGATCTCATGCTCGACCTCGGGCCGGATTTTCTGGTTACCGGGCGCGGCGCGGACTTGCGTCTCACCGGCCGGGTGCGGCTGTCCAGCACCCCCGGCTCGGTGTTGCAGGCGCAGGGGGACATCAACGTAGCGCGAGGCACTTACTTGGCGTATGGGCAGACGCTCGTCATCGACAAGGGAGTGCTGCGTTTCGCCGGCCCGGTGGACAATCCGGCCATGGAGTTGCGGGCAATGCGCAGGAACCAGGAAGTGGCGGCCGGGGTGGAAGTAACCGGCACCGCACGCAATCCGCTGGTGCGGCTGATTTCGGAGCCGGAGGTATCTGATGCGGAGAAACTCTCATGGCTGGTGCTCGGTCGCCGCGTGGAGTCCGGCGCGACAGGCGACTCGCAGGCACTGCAGGCCTCGGCCGTTGCAATGGCGGCGGGCCTGGGCACCATGCCTCTGCAACACCAACTCGCACGGGCTGTAGGCCTGGACGAGATCAGTTACATGCCGAGCGCGGACGGCACGGAAGGTGGTGTGGTGGCGGTGGGCAAGCGCATCTCGGACAAGGTTTACGTCTCCCACCACCACAGCGTGAGTACCGCCAGCAATACGCTGCGCATCACCTACCAGCTTTCGCGCTTCTGGTCACTGCGCGCCGAGAGTGGAGACACCGATGCGGTCGACCTGTTCTTCACGATATCGTTCGACTAGAGGCGCGCCCTCTGCGCGTTGATGGCCCGCAGGAATCTGCCCAGCCCACAAGAGGTTTACAGCGGTGTTCACCTACCACGGCGCCGTTACTCAATTTCGTCCAGCGAGCGCGGCCAGCTCTTCTTGAGCAGTCGCGACAATGCCCGATCGGCGAGGATCCTGCCGCCGGTCTGGCAGCGGGCACAATAGTTGGTCTCGTTGTCGGCGTAGACGATGCGCTGCACCGGCGAACCACAAGCCGGACATGGCTGGCCATAGCGGCCATGGACTGCCATACCTTCGCGGAAGGCGGTGACTTTTTCCGGCAACCTGCCACCCGCTTCCTTCCTCAGCCGATCGGTCCATTCGTTCAGTACCGCGCGGACGGCGGCGTACAGGCGTGAAATCTCTTCATCACGGAGTGTCTCGGTCAAGGCGATCGGGGATAGTCTGGCGCGGTGCAGGATCTCGTCGGAATACGCGTTGCCGATGCCGCTGAAGATGTGTGGATCGGTGAGCGCGCGCTTGAGCGTATGGTTTTCAGCCTTGAGCCGTCGCGTGAATTCCGCCTGCTCTGACTCCAGCACTTCCATTCCCCCGGCATGCAGCGCATTCAGCGCCGCTTCGCCGTGGACCAGATGGATCGAAGCGCGGCGTTTGGTGCCGGCCTCAGTAAATACCAGTATGCCAACGTCGAAATCGAACGCAGCAAGCGTGATCTTCCCGGGAAGCTTGGTCTTGCCTTCGAACCAGCGCAGCCTGCCTGCTACCATGAGATGCAGAACCAGAAACAGGTCGCCCTCCAACCCAATGGCGATGCGCTTGCCCAATCGGCGCAGGCCCTGAACCTTCCTGCCTTGGGCCGATGAGATTGGCGGGATCGCCGTGCGCAGCACGAACGGATTCAGAAGCTGGATGCGCCCGAGCGTTCTTCCTTGAATCCTGGATTCCAGATTCTCCACGTAGACAACGATGTCGGGAAGTTCGGGCATTGGGAAAACTCTTCATAGGGGTAGTCCCCACGTGGGCAGGGTCTTATGCTGGGGAAGCGCTGTCAATTGCGACGTGCCGGGAACGTCGCGCTGGCAGGCTGCATCCAATGTCGTGAGAGAAGCGAAGGAGTCCGGCCATGCCGGTGAGTGCCGCAGTCCAGCAAGCCCTGACGAGCGATGTTTCGGATGCCGAATTGGCGCAGCGAATCGTCTCCGGGGACCAGCTTGCCTTCGAAGTGCTGATGCGCAAGCACAATCGTATGCTGTACCGCACCGCACGCGCGATTCTCCGGGACGACGCCGATGCCGAGGATGCGTTGCAGCTCGCCTATCTGAACGCGTATCGTTCGATCGGCAGTTTTCGCGGGGAATCCCGGCTTTCTACGTGGCTCACACGCATCGTGGTGAACGAGTGCATGATGCGCGCGCGCCGCCGCGGCCGCGAGGCGATGGTCGTACCCCTCGATTCTGTTTCAGACGACGAAGGCAACATCATGGGTTCCGAAGGGATTGCCGTCGCAACAGAGCGGCCCGAACTTGCCGCCATACGCGGCCAGATGCGAGCAGTGATCGAACGCAAGATCGACGCATTACCCGAAGCCTTCCGCACCGTATTCGTTCTGCGTGCGCTCGAGGAACTGTCCGTGGAGGATACTGCAGCCTCCTTGCATATTCCGGAAGCTACCGTGCGCACGCGTTTTTTTCGGGCCCGCAGCCTGCTGCGGGAATCGCTGGCACGTGAAATGGACACTGCCGTCGAAGATGCCTTTGCATTTGCGGGCGATCGCTGCGATCGCATCGTGAACGGTGTGTTCAACAGGCTGCGAACGCCCGATATCACCTGATCGCCGGCAACGGTGGTCACCCACCACGCCGGCTCCCTGCTTACGCCGCCTCCGCCAGTTCTCCGTTCGCTGCTTCCTCCGCTTCCAGCGTAAGGGCGACAGCGTGTACCACCGCGGCAATCCGCACCGCAGCTTGAACCTGTTCCGCGCTGATGCCGGCTGCGCGCAGGACTTTGTCGTGCGCGGTGATGCATGAACCGCAGCCGTTGATTGCCGATACGGCTAGCGACCACAACTCAAAATTTTCCTTGGCCGTGCCCGGCGTGGCCATCACGTTCATTCGCAGCTTGGCGGGCAGGCGCTGATACTCCGCGTTGTCCGCCAGGTGCAGGAAGCGGTAGTAGACGTTGTTCATGCCCATTATCGCGGCCGCGGCCTTGGCGGCGGTGAAATCGGCCGGTGCCAGCTTGTCGGCGAATTCCGCGTTCACCGTGGCGATGACCTCGGAGTTGCGCGAGGCAAACGCCGCGGCGACGAAGGTGCCGGCCTTAAGCGTGTCATTCAGCACGGTTTCGGCGGCAAGCGAACCCAGGTTCAGTTTGAGGTCCTTGGCATAGTCCGGCAGGCGCTCTTTCAGGGTCTGAATCGACATTGTTGGATCCTTTCGTTGGGTTGGTGATGCTAGGGCAACGGTTAGTCGCTGCCCTGACATACGGCCTAGGCAGCTTTCAGGAACTCGTCGCCCTTCTTCCAGTTGCACGGGCAGAGTTCGTCGGTCTGCAGCGCATCGAGCACGCGCAGCACTTCCTCGGGGTTGCGGCCGACGTTCATGTCGTTCACCGATACGAAGCGGATGACTCCCTCAGGATCGACGATGAAGGTTGCGCGCAGGGCCACGCCTTCTTTCTTGTCCAGTACGCCCAGGCTCTGCGACAGTTCGCGCTTGATGTCCGCCAGCATCGGAAACGGCAAGTTCTTGAGGTCGGCGTGGTTGTTGCGCCAGGCCAGGTGCACGAATTCGCTGTCGATCGATACGCCGTAAATCAGCGCGTCGCGGTCGTTGAAATCGGCGTTGAGCTTGCCGAAAGCGGCGATTTCGGTCGGACACACGAATGTGAAGTCCTTTGGCCAAAAGAACAGCACTTTCCACTTGCCGGGGTTGGATACCTCGGTGATGCGGGTAAAGGATTTGTCCTGTTCGGTCGAAACAGTCGCAGCCAGGTCGAAAGCCGGCAGTTTGTCGCCAATGGTCAGCATGGTGGTTTCCTTTCTGGTTGGTTGAGTTAAGTCCTCGCAATGCGCAGTGTGGGCCTGTCGTCCCGATCGATCCAATGACTAAATTCGTTTAAACTGATCGAATTATCCGATCATAGGGAGCTCGAATGGCTGCGCTGCCTTCCCTGCGCCAGCTTCACTACCTGGTCGAGGTTGCCGACAAACGCAACTTCCGCGCGGCGGCCGAAGCCAGCTTCGTGACCCAGTCCACCTTGTCCGCCGGCATCAAGGAACTGGAGACTTTCCTAGGCGTGGAACTGGTGGAAAGAGATCCCCGTGGCGTGCGTCTGACGGCTGCCGGCGAGGAAGTCACCCGCCGCGCACGCACCTTGCTCGCCGCCGCACAGGATCTGGTGGAGACGGCGCACGCAGCCGGGGCGCCACTGTCGGGACTGTTCCGGCTCGGCGTCATCCCGACGATCGCGCCTTTCCTGTTATCGGGCGTGCTATCCGGATTGAGGCACGACTATCCGGGCTTGAAGTTATATTTGCGCGAGGACCAGACCGAGCGATTGCTGGAGAAGCTGCGCGCGGGCGAACTCGATGCGGCCCTGATCGCGTTGCCGTTCGACACCGGAGAATTGACAGTCAGGCCGTTGTTTCGAGACGAATTCTGGTTCGTGGCGCGCCAGGACGGTCGGTACGCCAAGAGCAAGGAGGTGCTCGTGCGTGACCTCGAACCGGGCAGCGTGCTGCTTCTGGAGGAAGGCCACTGCCTGCGCGATCATGCCATTGCCGCCTGCGGGGCTCGTGGAGACAAGGCGAAAGCGATGGTGGAAGCTACCAGCCTGCACACGCTCATCCAGATGGTGGAAGGGGGGCTGGGCGTCACGCTGCTTCCGGAACTCACGCTGAAGGCGGGAATACTGAACGGCACCCAATTGATAGCCCGGCCTTTCGCAAGCCAGGTACCGTCGCGGACTGTCGCGCTTGTGGCACGCCCGACTGGTGCTCGCGCTGCCGATGTCGATCTGCTTGCCGCGTTCTTCGAAGGGCACGCCCGCAAGGCCGCCAGCGTGCGCGTGCCGTCGCGGCGCAAGACGCGTCAGCAGCTAAACTGAAAATCTCACAGCGAAGACGCGAAGAACACTCTTTCAGGGTGAAGTGAGCAGTCCCAATACGTTCTCAGGCGGTCGTCCGATTACCGCTCTGTCGCCCTTCACCACGATCGGACGTTCAATCAGGATCGGGTTCTTCGCCAGCGCATCCAGTATTTGGTCGTCCGAAAGGGTCATGCCGGCAAAGCTTTCCTTGAAGACTTCTTCGCCCTTGCGCACGATCTGTGCGGGTTTCATGCCCAGCTTTTTCAGGATCGAACGCAACTCTTCTTTGGTCGGAGGAGTTTTCAGGTACTCGATGATGTGCGGCTGAACGCCTTTTTTTTCCAGGAGCGCCAGCGTGCTGCGGCTCTTGCCGCAGCGTGGGTTGTGATAGATGGTAATGCTTGATTTCGTCATGGTATTTCCACTCTTCGTATCAGGCACCCTCTCAGGCCGGAGACAACGACGAGGCGGCCAGTGCTTTGGTGACGACTTCGGTGGTGTCCTTGGACAGCCCCGCGGTGTCGCGAATGCGCCCGAGAGCCGCTCTTGCGTGTTCCCGGTGGATAGTGTCGAATTTCCGCCAGCGGTCGAACGAGCGGGCCAGTCGCGCGGCGACCTGCGGATTTAGCGGGTCAAGTGAAATCACCCTATCGGCGGCGAACGCATAACCGGACCCGTCGGCGGCGTGGAAGCGCACGTGATTGCCTTGGCAAAAGCTGCCGATTACCGCACGCACTTTGTTGGGATTCTTCAAGTTGAACGCCGGATGCAACAAGAGGCGCTCTACTGTGGCAAGCGTATCGGGCAGCCGGGAGGTCGCCTGAACCGCGAACCACTTGTCCATGACCAGCGACTCGTCCTTCCATTTCGCGTAGAACTTCTCCAGCGCCTTCAATCGCTCCGGGCAGTCGGTATTGGCCAGGGCGGTCAGTGCCGCCATCGAGTCGGTCATGTTGTCCGCCGAATCGAACTGCCTTACGCACAACGCCCGCACCGCGATATCGTCGAGTTCCATCAGGTACGACAAGCAGAGATTGCGCAGGCTGCGTTGCCCGGCCGATTTTGCGTCAGGGTTGTAGGGGCCCGGCGCCGCGAAGGCCTGGTAAGCGGCAAGCAATTCGCCTTTGAGCGCCGTTGCCAGGTGTTGGCGCAGTGCCACGCGCACGGCGTGGATGGCATCGGGATCCACATCTTCCATCTGTTCGGCGACGTAGCCTTCGGAGGGCAGGCCGAGCGCTTCGGCGGCGAAAGCCGGGTCCTTCGCCGCGTCCGCGAGCATGTGCGAGAACGCCTTGACGAAGGAGTTCGGAAATACCGCCGCATGGCCCGCGCGATAGGACGCGATCCCGCGCAGGAGCAGATCGAGCGCGAGGCGCTGTCCAGCCTCCCACCGGTTGAAGGCGTCGGAATCGTGCGCCATCAGGTGGGTAAGGTCTGTTTCGATGTATTCGAAACGCAGGTTCACCGGCGCTGAAAAGCCGCGCAGCAACGAAGGCACCGGTTGCCGGGCCACGTTGAGGAACACGAATTCTTCCTCGGCGCGCCTCACGGATAACACGCGCGTGGTACCCCCCGCCCGCTTCTCGCCCTCCAGTTGCAACGGAACGTCGCGGCCGTCCGGCCCGACCAGACCGACGGCCAGAGGGATGTGGAACGGCTGTTTCTCTTCCTGCCCGGGTGTCGGCGGGCAGGACTGCTTCACGCTCAGCGTGTATTGTCTGTTAGCTGCATCGAAATTCCCGCGCACTTCGAGCAGCGGCGTGCCGGCCTGGTCATACCAGCGCTTGAACTGGGTAAGATCTAGGCTCGAGGCATCCTGCATGGCCTGGACGAATTCCTCGGTTCGTACCGCTTGGCCGTCATGGCGTTGGATATACATATCCATGCCCTTCCGGAAAGCCGCGGCTGTGATCAGCGTGTGGATCATGCGCACCACTTCCGCGCCTTTCTCGTACACGGTGGCGGTGTAGAAGTTGCTGATCTCCATGTACGACGCAGGTCGCACCGGGTGCGCCATCGGACCGGCATCCTCGGGAAACTGCGCCCCGCGAAGCCCCCGCACCTCCTGGATGCGCTGCACCGGGCGCGAGTAGGTGTCGGCGCCGTACTCCTGGTCGCGGAATACGGTGAGGCCTTCCTTGAGGCTCAACTGGAACCAGTCGCGGCAGGTCACCCTGTTGCCAGTCCAGTTGTGGAAGTACTCGTGCGCCACCACCCGGTCGAGGAACATGAAGTCGTTGTCGGTGGCGGTATCGGCGCGGGCCAGCACGTACTTGGTATTGAAGATATTAAGCCCTTTGTTCTCCATCGCGCCCATGTTGAAGTCGCCGACCGCAACGATCATGTACTGGTCGAGATCGAGTTCCAGGCCGAACACGTCTTCATCCCATCTCATAGCGCGCTTGAGCGCGGCCATCGCGAACTTGCACTGATCGAGCTTACCCGGCTCGACGAAAACAAAAAGCTTCACTGAGCGCCCGGACCGGGTGACAAAACTGTCCTCGAGCCTGTCGAGCCTTGCCGCCACCATCGCGAAGAGGTACGACGGCTTCGGAAACGGATCCACCCATTTGGCCCAATGGCGTTGGTTTTTCCGTTGAACTCTTCCTCCTCCTCCGCTGGCGCGGGTGAGGTGGTCGTCGTCGCCCTGAGCGACCAGGTTGCCGTTGCAAAGCAGCCAGGGGTATTCCGCGCGGTCCGCATGAATGGTAGTGGTGTAGCGCGCCATCACGTCCGGCCGGTCGGGGAAGAAGGTAATGCGGCGGAAGCCTTCCGCTTCGCATTGGGAAAAAAAACCGTCCTTGGAAGAGAAGAGTCCCATCAACTTGGAGTTCTGCTTCGGTCGGATGCGCACCACGGTTTCCAGCTTGAATCGGTCCGGCACGCCGGGAATCGTCAGGCGTTCTGCATCAAGCGCGTATGCGGTGCTTTCGAGAGGCCTACCGTCTATCGCGACCGACAGCAGCTCCAACTCATCGCCGTCGAGTTCGAGCGGCGTTCCTGAACCGGCGGCCTGCAGATTGCGCGAAACGGCGAGGGTCGCCTTTATCTGCGCGTCGTCGTCGCCGATATTCACGTCCAGGTCTACCGTGGAAATCAGGAATGCCGGGGGAGAGTAGTCCTTCAGGTGGATGGATTTCGGCGTGGGGGTGAGCATGTTGATGGCGAGATTGGGCGCAAGGTCGTTCATGGAAATGCAATTCTACCGGTGTGCCTTCGCGGCAGACAGGTTGCCTGGTTGCAAAAGAAAGGGCGCCAAAGGCGCCCGAGGGAAGGAAATATCTTGGCCGAGGAACGAAGGCCGGATACAACTCGCTCGAACCTCTGACCTCGCGGTTTGGAGGTCAATCGTCCAAGCGGCGATCGTTCCTCGGACGCTTATACGGTTTCTTTTTCCACACGGGGATATCGCGGTTGTCGACGTAGGTGATGCGCGTTACCGAAGGGCGGACCATGTGCGATTGCGGCACGATGTAGGTATTTGGGGCGCCGCGGTCGGTGATGCCAACAGCGATGCGCACGCGAGGACCTGGATCGTAGGGCAGAATCACAGTGGTGTTGCGGCCGCTGTAGTTATAAGTGACTTGGTAGCCGCTGATAATCTTGCGGTAGTTGTCCACTACATTGCAGCGCTGCACAGGCCGATTGACCGGCGAGGCATAGCCGTAGCGGTTATCGAGGCGGTCACCGACCAGTGCGCCGATTGCCGCGCCTGTAGCGGCAGCGGCGATCCGGCCATTGCCCTTGCCAACTTGGGCGCCAAGCAATCCGCCGGTGATACCGCCGATGATCGCGCCGCCGTTGGAACGTCGTTCTTCTTCATAGTAGGTCACGGACTCTGTCCAACATTGTTGTCGCGGCTCGTTGACCGTCTCGAAAATCGGGACAGCGGCCACCACTTCGGCGGTGTCGGTGTAGTCGTGCGCATAGCTCGGCACGACGTACGCAGCCAGGAGCAGGGGAAAAACGATTCTCTTGTCCATGTCAACCCTCCATGTTTGTAGAAGACACGATCTCCACAAACGACGGGAACCTGCGCACGTTTACCACGTGACAATTCGTTACTCGGTCGGGAACAAGCAGCACACGTCTGCCGCCCCGGATTACCTGTTACTTCCAGAAATCGTAGCCGAGGGTAAACATGACGGCTGCTGTGCCGAGAATAACCAACTGCGCGTTCGCTCGCTTATATTGGTAACCGATACCGGGGATGATAGCGAACCCCAGCCCGTTGTCGTTCAAGGGGACCTTGTCTTCGTACGGGTCCTTGTATCCGTATAGCGGTCCCCCGGTCAGTTTGACGAAGAACCCCTCGTCGCCCGACCTCAAGAACCAGCGCTTGCCGGCATAGAGGTATATGCACGGCTGATCGAAGGAGTTCTTGAAATAACTCGCCCCGATCTCCCAGCGCGAAGCTGATTCCCATTCGACGCCCACGAGCATTGGCTCGTTGTTGTGGTCGGTGTCGTTGTCACGGTGAACCACGTAGGGACCAATCTGCAGCATCAACTGGTCACCGTCGGCAAACACATCGGCACGGGCGGTCCACGTAGACGCGCAAAGGGCCGCCAGCGCAATGCAGCGCAAATTGCGCAGCGAGCGGATTACGAGCCGGTACATGGGGATTTGTTCTTGAGGGAGCCGCGGAACTGCGAGCACCGAGTTTTCGGTAGTGTTTGGTCCAATGGATGTTTTCAGGGCGATGCTATGAGGCGCGGGCAATGATGCACTCCAGGTTGAAATTCGGCGCAGGATAGCATCCGATGCGGGTGCTATGTTTGTTGGGTACGTACCGAAGGCAGCGTGCTCCGTTCACGCGAGGTCCGGTCCCGTGAACGCGACTTAGCGGCCGGGCCCTATCTTTGCGGTTTGCTGCTGGTGTGTTCAGCCCTCTTGTCGGGGCGCTCCGGATTCCTCGCATGATTCCCTCGATCACCCACCCGGCCCCATCCGCTTTGATATGACACTCCTTCATGGATCACCGCAAATTATCGACCTAAACTACTTAATCTACTGTCATTTCTGCTGGGATAGCGGTATGCTACCCGCGGTAAATCTGGCTTGGGACCCGGGAAGTCCCCCGCCGGCAAATTCCGGGTTCCGGTACGCCCGGACAGACACGCGGGCCCGGCCCGTACCATCAGAGTCCCAAACGTAGACCCCTCGTATGGCAACACTGGACAAAATCGTCAACTTCATACCGATCAGCAGGCGGCTGCTTCTGATTATCTGGCCATTCCTGATCATCGTTCTGATCCTGGTTTTGTTGTCCAGCGAAAGCATGAATATCATCATGGCCACCCGCGCCTATTCCGAGGGGGAAAGCCTGTGGTCCAAAGGCCAGAAGCAGGCGATTTTTTACCTGCTTCGCTATACGGAGACCCAGTCCGAGGTCGATTTCCGCAAGTATCGCGAAAGAATTGTCGTTACCCTGGGCGACAAAAAGGCACGCCTGGAACTGGAGAAACCAAACCCCGATTACTCCGTTGCATGGCAGGGGTTCGTCGAAGGCGACAATCACCCGGAGGACATTCCCCGGATGATCATGCTCTTTCGCCGCTTCCGAAACATAGATTTCATGGCGAAGGTGATTGATCTCTGGACCGAGGGTGATCGCTTGGTAGAAGAGATCACGGTTGCGGCGGACGAGCTGAATGTGGCGATTCTGTCGGGCAATGCTGATCCCGCGAAAGTTAGCGCGTTTCGAGATCGCCTCCTGCAAATCGATACCGCCCTTACCCCACTGACCGACCGGTTCACGCGAACGCTCGGTGACGCGTCTCGAAAGACAAAATTCATTCTGCTGCTGGTGAACCTTGCTACTGCGGGAATCCTGATCCCGATCGGGGTGTGGCTCTCGCAGCGCATGGTAAAGCGCGGTGAAGAGGCCGAGACGGCGCTCAAGCTCAGCCAGGAGCGTTTCAACCTTGCGGTTTCCGGCAGCAATGACGGCCTCTGGGACTGGAACGTGGGCAGCGGCGAGGTCTACTACTCGCCGCGCTTCAAACAACTTCTGGGGCTTTCCGGACGTGAAATGGAAAGCACTGTTTCCGCGCTCATGTCGCGCCTGCATCCCGAGGACAAAGAAGCCACCGAGCGTGCCTTCGAGGAACACCTCCAGCGTGCCGTCCCGTTCGACATGGAGATGCGCCTGGTGACCAAAGCTGGAGAGTATCGCTGGTTCCGTTCCCGCGGACAGTCGGTTCGAAATTCGGAAGGCAGTGCGGTTCGCATGGCCGGCGCGATCACCGACGTCACCGATCGCCGCCTGGCTGCCGCAGAGCTGTTTGAGGAGAAGGAACGTGCGCAGGTGACCCTGGCCTCGATTGCAGACGGCGTGATCACCACCGATACCGAGGGCTGGGTGCAATATCTCAACCCGGTTGCGGAGGGACTTACCGGCTGGGTCACGGCATCGGCGCGGGGCCTGCCATTGCAGGCCGTCTTCCGCATGATCGACGAGACCAGCCGCAACCCCGCACCCAGCCCTATCGAGATGGTGCTGCGCGAGGGGCGTAACGTGGAGATGGCGGCGACCGTGCTGCTGCTCAGGAACGATGGGTCCGAAATTCCGATCGTGCAGTCCGCTGCGCCGATTCGCGCCCGTAGCGGTGAAATTATCGGTGTGGTGCTGGTGCTTCACGACGTGAGCAACGAGCGCCAGTACGCGGCCAAGCTGTCGTATCAGGCCAGTCACGATTCATTGACCGGACTCATCAACCGCGTCGAATTCGAACACCGCCTGAGTAACGCTTTGAAGAGTGCCGCGCAAATGGGGCGTCACCACGCCGTGATGTATCTCGATCTCGACCAGTTCAAGGTCGTCAACGATACCTGCGGTCATGCCGCGGGCGACCAGCTCATGCGCCAGGTCAGCACCCTGCTTCAGCGGCGCCTGCGCGAGGGCGACACCCTGGCCCGCCTCGGCGGCGACGAGTTCGGCGTCCTGCTGGAGAATTGCTCTCCGGACAATGCGCTGCGAATCGCCGACCAGCTGCGCCAGACGGTGATGGATTTCCATCTCACTTGGGAGGATCGTTCCCTCAGCGTCGGGGTAAGCATCGGTGTAGTGGACATCAAGGATGGCCTGTTCACGATCGCGGATGTCCTGAGCGCCGCGGACAGCGCGTGCTACGTGGCCAAGGAAAAGGGGCGTAACCGGGTGCAGGTGTATCACGCCGAGGACAGCGAGCTGACGCTGCGTCAAGGTGAAATGGAGTGGATAGGCCGTCTCCAAAAAGCGCTCGAGGAAGACCGTTTCGTGCTTTACTCACAGGACATTATCGAGATTCGAGCGCCACGCGCGCGCGTGACCCATTGTGAACTGTTACTTCGCATGCTTGACGAACGCGGTGAGATCGTGCCGCCGATGGCATTCATTCCGGCGGCAGAGCGTTACGGGCTGATGCCGTCGATCGACCGCTGGGTGATCCGCAACGCGCTTGCCATCATCGCGAGGCAGCGGGTAGAAGGGCGCCAGGAAGCGGCGGATATCTATTCGATCAACCTGTCGGGTGCTTCGATCGGGGATGAGGCCTTTCTGGAATTCATCCGTGAGCAGTTTTCCCACTTCGACGTGCCCCCCACCTGCGTCTGCTTCGAGATCACCGAAACGGCCGCTATCGCCAGGCTCGACAAGGCGACTCATTTCATCCAGGAACTCAGAACGCTCGGATGCCCGTTTTCCCTGGACGATTTCGGTGCGGGCATGTCCTCGTTCGCCTATCTGAAGCACCTACCGGTGGAATATCTCAAGATCGACGGCGGTTTCGTCAAGGACATGGCCGAAGACCCGATCGACCGCGCAATGGTCGAGGCGATAAATAGTGTCGGCCATGTGATGGGCAAGAAGACCATTGCCGAATTCGTGGACAACGACCGCGTGTTGGCCATGCTGCGGGAGATGGGCGTGGATTATGCCCAGGGTTTCGGCGTCGCCAAGCCGAGACCCTTCGGCCCGCGATTGCTGCTAGCTTCCGGCGCCGCATGACGCCGGGTTGCGCATCTTTGTAAGGGACTGTTGGCGCTATCTCTGAACGGGAGAAGACCTAGCAAGATGCGTCGCCGTCCTGGCGGCGTTGACCCCTTCGGTTCGCAAACAGCAGGAATCCAGAAATCCCGCAATCGCGGAACCCACGCCGGCAACAGGATTGTGACCTGACCCAAGGCTCATCCTTGCCTGCACGAATACCCGCAACATGTAACAAACCCCGGTCAAGACCCGCCAAGATCGTGCAGCGATCTGATTTGTATGAGAATTCTCGAAATCTATCAAAGTGATAGATTTGACATCGAATGCAGTGTTCTGCATCGTTCATGGGCGCACAAGAACACGCGCTGCTTTACGTTTTTTTGTACCCATGCGGATCGGCATGGCAGGTGGCGAATTTTTGGGGATGAGAAATACTAATGACAATACTAAGGAGAAATCAAAATGGGTTCGATGCGTGAGTTATCCGCCCATCCGCAGTGGGTTGACTCTTTGCATGGTTATGTCAAGCCCTACTGGGAGGAGCTGTTGCAGGGAGAATGGGCGGAGGGCGTTTCGTCCACGCGGCTGTCGATTTCCGAGATGCGCGGCTGGATTCTTCAAATCTATCCTTTTATCCATGCGTTTCCGAAATTTCTTGCCGAGGCTCTCATCAAGGTGGAGGACGATGAGTCACGCTCGTTTCTGATCGACAACATTCGCGTCGAAAAGGCCCACGCCGAACACTGGATCTGGATGGGAATGGGTTTCGGGGTGCCCAAGAAGGAGATGCTCTCGCTTGCCGAGGGTAATCGGCCGGTGCTGCGAGACGTGCAG
>DATENC010000013.1:0-35527 GCA_035275265.1 Burkholderiales bacterium
CAGGTCTACCTCCCAACCGTTTGCTTGGCGGCCATAGCGAGGTGGACCCACGCCTTCCCATCCCGAACAGGACGGTGAAACGCCTCAGCGCCGATGCTAGTGCGGATTGCCCGCGCGAAAGTAGGTCACCGCCAGGCGCCCATAAAACACGAAGCCCCTCCCGGGTAGCCGGCGAGGGGCTTTGTGTTTTAACGAGCCTTGAGAAGAGGGGCCTGCTTTCGGAACTAAAGTAAGTCACCGCCAGAAAATATTTAGGCGCAAAAGCCCGTTCTCAACGTGCATTGCTGCGCGGCGATTTCCACCGCGATGCGAGGATAGTCGTACCCAGGTGATGAAGCAACTGCCCTCATTCCACCCAAACACGTCGGAAACCCTGAAGTTTGGCTCGGCGTCGACGAGAGGCAATGCGTTCGTTCCGATTGGACGAAGTGCCCATGGTCGTTGCATTAGCGTATACATCCAAGTACTTGCAAAATCCTACGGCCGCGCGCATTTGGAATACGGCGACATTAGGACATTAACCCGCGGGCATTTCGCGCGACGACGCTCGTTGCCGTTTGATTTGAACGGGAATTTTGCTAAAATTGCCAGGATTTGAAAACGAGGTGGGCCGAGTGCCCATTTTTTGTTTGTGAGAGCGATTTAGTGGACCTGGGTGGATTGCTGGAAAAAACAGTAGGCGGACTCGGCTACGAGCTTGTCGATGTTGAGCTTGCCAATCATGGCAGGCTGATGCGGATATTCATCGACAAAGTCGGCGGCGTGAACGTTGACGACTGTGCCGCGGTCAGCAACCACCTTGCGCGGTTGTTTACCGTCGAGAATGTGGAATATGACCGCCTTGAAGTTTCGTCCCCTGGTCTGGACCGGAGGCTGAAGCGGTCGAAAGACTTCGAACGATTTGCCGGAGAACGCGTTCAAGTGAAATTGCGTATCCCGATCGAGGGTCGCAAGCGACTTGCCGGGGTCCTGAAGAACGTAAGGGAAGATGGCTTTCAACTGGATGTCGATGGCGATCTTTTGACGATATCATTCGCCGACATCGATAAAGCGCGTCTGGTCCCGAATATTTGACTGGAGAATTCAGGAATGAGCCGCGAGCTGTTGATGCTTGTTGATGCGCTGGCGCGCGAAAAGAACGTCGAAAAGGACATTGTTTTCGGCGCGCTCGAACTTGCTTTGGCCTCGGCTACGAAGAAGCGTTTCAAAGACGACGTGGACGTGCGCGTCGAGATCGACCGCGAAAACGGGGAGTACAAATCGTTCCGGCGCTGGCAGATCGTGGCCGACAACGATCACGAGATCCCGGCGCAGCAGATCGCCCTGACGGATGCGCATGAGCGCGGCCCGGATCTTCAGATCAATGATTTTGTCGAAGAGCCGCTCGAGCCGGTGGAGTTTGGACGCATCGGTGCGCAGACCGCCAAGCAGGTCATCCTGCAGAAGATTAGGGACGCGGAACGCGAGCAGATCCTCAATGATTTCCTGCAACGCAAGGAATTCATTGTCACGGGTGCCATCAAGCGCATGGAGCGGGGCAACGCGATCATCGAATCCGGACGCATCGAGGCTGCCTTGCCGAAGGATCAGATGATCCCGAAGGAAAATCTTCGGATCGGCGACCGCGTAAGAGCGTTTTTGCTCAAGGTGGACCGCAATAATCGTGGCCCGCAGCTGATTCTGTCGCGCACGGTGCCGGAGTTCCTTACCAAACTGTTCGAGATGGAAGTCCCGGAAATCGAGGAAGGCCTTCTGGAAATCAAGGCGGCGGCGCGCGATCCCGGATCCCGAGCGAAAATTGCAGTCAAATCGAATGATTCGCGCATCGACCCCATCGGTACCTGCGTGGGGATGCGCGGTTCGCGGGTACAGGCTGTAACCGCCGAGCTCGCGGGGGAGCGGGTGGATATCACGCTGTGGTCACCGGACCCCGCGCAGTTCGTCATCAATGCACTGGCGCCCGCCGAGGTGAGCAAGATCACCGTTGATGAAGAATCGCACAGCATGGATGTTGTCGTCGATGAGGAGAATCTCGCTCAAGCGATCGGCCGCAACGGACAGAACGTCCGGCTGGCGAGTGAGCTTTCCGGCTGGGAACTCAACATCATGACGGAGGAGGAATCCCAGAAAAAGAACGAAGTGGAATCGGCCACGGTACGCAAGCTCTTCATGGAACGCCTCGACGTGGACGAGGAGCTCGCCGGTATACTTATCCAGGAGGGATTCACGACGCTCGAAGAAGTGGCCTATGTGCCGATCAACGAGATGCTGGAGATCGAGTCTTTCGACGAAGATACCGTCAACGAGCTTCGCAGCCGTGCGCGCAATGCGCTTCTTGTAGAGGCCATTGCCAGCGAGGAGCATGTCGAAAACGTGGCCAGTGACCTGCTTACGCTCGAGGGCATGGATAACGAGACGGCGCGTGTTCTGGCCGCGAAGGGCGTGACCACGCAGGAGGATTTGGCCGATCTGGCGGTGGACGACCTTGTGGAACTGACTGGAATCGATGCTGAGCGCGCCAAGCAGCTGATCATGACGGCCCGCGCACCGTGGTTCGCGGCGAGCCAGGGATAACGAAATATGGCGCAAATGAACGTTTCACAATTTGCCAAGGAGCTGGGACTGCCTTCGGCGCTGCTCCTTGAGCAGCTTCAGGCAGCGGGAGTCGGCAAGGCGCTCGCCGAAGAAACCGTGCTCACGGAGCAGGATAAGACCCAGCTCCTGGATTACCTGCGACGCGTTCATGGGGCAAAGGACACCAAAAACAAAATCACGCTGACCCGGCGCCAGACGACGGAAATCAAGAAAGCCGACAGTACCGGTAAGGCGCGAACGATTCAGGTCGAAGTCAAAAAGAAACGCGTTCTGGTAAAGCGTGATGCTGCCGGTGCCGAGCCGCCGGCGCCCGTTGCCGAGAGCCTCGCACCCCCCGCAATCGACGCTGAACAGACAGCATTGCGCCAGGAAGAGGCGCGCAAACAGGCAGAGTTGATCGCCCGACAGAGCGCCGACTCTGCCCAGAAACAACAACGCAAGCGCAAGACGACCAAGGACGCGGCAGCGGCAGCCGTGGCCGAACCCGAAAAGTCCGTCGCCGTTGCGGAGCCGCAACCCGCGGAAGGTGTGGTTGCAAAGAAGCCGACTACTGAAGGCACGCTGCACAAACCCGCCACCAAGCCGGGAGAGAAGCCGGCCAAACCCAAGACCGCCAAGAAATCCGAAACCGCGTGGAAGGATGAATCCGCAAGGCGCAGAGGGCTCAAGACTCGGGGCGATGATTCGCGAGGTGGCCAGGGTTGGCATGCCCGTATGGGTCGCGGCACCAAACACAAAAGCGAGGTGGTCACCGCCACTGACCAGTCGTTCAACGCGCCGACCGAACCTATCGTGCGCGAGGTGCTGATACCGGAGACCATCACCGTCGCGGCACTTGCTCAGAAGATGTCGGTGAAGGCCGCCGAAGTGATCAAAGTGTTGATGAAGCTCGGAAGCATGGTGACGATCAATCAAGTGATCGACCAGGACACGGCGATGATCGTGGTCGATGAGATGGGCCACATCTCCAAGCGCGCGAAACTTGATGATCCGGAGTCTTTCCTGACCGAGGAAGCCGAGAAGCACGATGTCGTGGCGGAAGCGCGCGCGCCGGTCGTTACCGTCATGGGCCACGTAGACCATGGCAAGACATCGCTGCTGGACTATATCCGCCGTACCCGCGTGGCCAGCGGTGAAGCCGGTGGCATCACTCAGCACATCGGCGCCTACCATGTGAACACGCCGCGCGGCATGATCACGTTTCTCGACACGCCCGGCCATGAAGCATTTACGGCAATGCGTGCCCGGGGTGCGAAAGTGACCGATCTGGTCGTCCTGGTGGTCGCCGCGGACGATGGTGTCATGCCGCAGACAATCGAGGCCATTCACCACGCAAAGGCGGCCAAGGTGCCGCTGGTCGTGGCCATCAACAAGATCGACAAGCCAGAGGCCAACCCGGAAAAAATCCGGCAGGAACTCGCTGGTGAGCAGGTCGTACCAGAGGAGTGGGGTGGTGACACGATGTTTCAGGACGTCTCGGCAAAAACCGGGAAGGGTATCGATGAGTTGCTCGAGCGAATTCTTCTACAAGCTGAAATTCTCGAACTCAGGGCACCGAAGAGCGTTCCTGCGCACGGCGTGGTGATCGAGTCGCGGCTTGACAAGGGCCGTGGCCCCGTCGCCACAATTCTGGTGCAGTCGGGAACGCTCAGGCGCGGCGATGTGGTCCTGGCCGGCGCTGTGTTCGGACGCATCCGTGCGATGCTTGACGAGGCCGCAAACCCGGTGCCGGAAGCAGGCCCCTCCATTCCGGTCGAGGTCCAGGGGCTTTCCGACGTGCCCATCGCCGGCGCGGAGATGGTGGTGCTGGCCGACGAGCGCAAGGCACGCGAGATCGCGCTATTCCGTCAGGGCAAGTTTCGCGAAGTCAAACTCGCGAAACAGCAGACTGCCAAACTCGAGGGCATGTTCGATCAGATGACCGCGGGGCAGGTAAAGACCCTATCGCTGATCATCAAGGCCGATGTACAGGGCTCCTATGAGGCGCTGGCGCACGCGCTGACGAGACTTTCCACTGAAGAGGTGAAGGTCAACATCGTCCATGCCGGAGTCGGCGCGATTACGGAATCGGACGTCAACCTGGCTCTGGCATCGAACGCCGTGATCATCGGATTCAATACGCGCGCCGATACCATGGCCAGAAAATTAGTCGCAGCGCATGGGATCGAATTGCGCTACTACAATGTTATCTACGAGGCCGTAGACGAAGTCAAGGCCGCACTTTCCGGAATGCTCACGCCGGACAAGAAGGAGAGCACCATCGGCATGGTGGAGATTCGCCAGGTGTTCAAGATCTCCAAAGTCGGTACGGTGGCGGGCTGTTACGTACTCGAAGGCCTTGTGCGTCGTGGATCATTGGTGCGGTTGCTGAGAGAGAACGTGGTCGTCCATTCCGGTGAATTGGATTCCCTCAAGCGTTTCAAGGACGATGTACGCGAGGTGAAAGCCGGCTTCGAGTGCGGTCTGTCGATCAAGAACTTCGACGACCTCAAGGTGGCTGACCAACTCGAAGTTTACGAAGTCGTCGAGATCGCACGTACACTGTAGGGCACTTCTCCCGCAGCCGCACTTTGCTGCGCCGGTCCGGTATATCCATAGGGCAGGACATGGCAAAGGACCCATCCAGGCTCGGGCGGCTTGCCGACCAGATCCAACGGGATTTGGCAGACCTGCTCCGTAACGAACTGAAGGACCCGCGGGTCGGCATGATTACGCTCACCGGTGTGGAAGTGACCAACGACTACCGGCACGCAAAGATATTCTTCACGACGTTGGGCGGCCCCGAGATTGTCTTGCAGACACAACAAGGCCTGCAACACGCATCCGGGTTCCTGCGTTCTCAGCTTGCACGCGGCCTCACGCTGCGCATCGTTCCGGAACTTCATTTTGTCCACGATGAATCGATCGAGCGCGGCGTGCGCCTTTCCAAACTCATCGATGAAGCCGTGGCCCCACAGATGCCGGCGAAGACTGGCAAAGAGCAAGGCTGACCGCCCCGGTTGAAGGCTAGCGGTGCACCGACGGTAGCCCTGTCCAATGATTGACGGCGTTCTACTCCTCGATAAGCCCTCCGGCGTGACTTCAAATGCTGCCTTGCAGCGCGTACGGCGCTTGTTCGGCCGGATAAAGGGCGGACATACCGGAACGCTCGATCCGTTGGCTACCGGCTTGCTGCCAATCTGCCTTGGGGAGGCCACCAAGTTTTCCCATTCGCTGCTCAATGCGGACAAGACCTACGACGCGGTGATCAGGTTGGGGTTTGTCAGCTCGACCGGCGACGCCGAAGGCGCGATACAAGAAGTTGGCATTCCTGATTTCGGCGACGAGGAACTGCAAGAGGTTGTGCGCATTTTTACCGGGCCGATTTTCCAACGGCCGCCAATGCATAGCGCCCTGAAAAAGGACGGGAAACCGCTATATTCGTATGCGCGCGCCGGAATCGAAATCGATCGGGACTTGAGAACCGTCTTTATAAAGAACCTGGAAGTGATTAAATATAAGAAAGATTATTTGTCTATCAGGGTAGTCTGTAGCAAGGGAACGTATATTCGCGTGCTGGCGCAGGATATGGGCAATGCGCTGGATTGCGGCGGGTACTTGACGGCATTGCGGCGCACCCGTATTGCTGATCTGGACATAACCGCGGCAACCGGGCTCGAGGATCTCGAAAAATGTGGGCCCGTGGTTGCGGCCAGCCGTGTGTTGCCCCTCGATCGGCTGGTAAGCGCATATCCGGCATTGCATCTTGACAGTTCGGAAGCCAAACGCGTTGGCACAGGCCTCGAAGTGCAGCCTGCCGTTGCAGCAGTGCCGCACGGTCCCGTCAGGTTGTATGGCCCGACGGGAGCGTTTCTAGGCGTCGGAGAAGTTCGGTCAGATGGCGTCGTCGCCCCGAAACGCATGTTGGCCAGCCCTGCGGCCGTAAGGAACGGGCTGGCAAACGCGTGATCGGTCCGCCCTAGAACTGCTTGGAAACCCCGGACTCCGCGGGTAGAATGTCGGCCTTTCTTTCGGAGACAGGGTAATGGCGATAACCACGAGCCAGAAGGCTCAGATTCTGCAGGAACATCAGCGGGCAGTGGCCGATACCGGCTCGCCGGAAGTGCAGGTTGCGCTGCTTACTGCGCGAATCAACGATCTCACCGATCATTTCAAGGCCCACGTCAAAGACCACCATTCCCGTCGGGGGCTGTTGAGAATGGTAAGCCGCCGCCGCAAGTTGCTGGACTACCTGCGCGAGGCCGATAGCGACCGGTACCGCACCTTGCTCGATCGCCTCGGTCTTCGCAAGTAAAGAATTCATCTCCTTCGGCCACGCTTGGCAGGTCTCAGGCATTTCCGTACTTCGAACCGGGAGCGATGCGCAGACCGGAAGTCCCGAAGCGATCAACCGCGTCAAGGAGCGGTCCGCGCTCCTTCGCAATTCAGCATCAGAGGGAACCCTCTTGAACGTAACCAGGAAAACCATAAATTACGGGCGCCACGCGCTGACTCTCGAAACCGGCGAAGTTGCACGGCAGGCCCACGGCGCGGTCATGGTAAACATGGACGACACCGTTGTGCTCGTCACTGTGGTTGGCAACAAGGACGTCAAACCGGGACAGGATTTCTTCCCGCTGACGGTGGACTATCAGGAACGAACCTACGCAGCCGGCAAGATCCCCGGGGGATTTTTCAAGCGCGAAGGCAGGCCATCGGAAAAAGAAACGCTCACCTCCCGCCTGATCGACCGTCCCATTCGTCCGCTTTTCCCGGAGGGCTTCTTCAACGAAATCCAGGTCATTGCCACAGTCGTTTCCTCGAACAACGAGGTGGACTCCGACATCGCGGCGATGATTGGCGCTTCCGCCGCGCTGGCGATCTCGGGTATTCCCTTCAACGGACCGATCGGCGCGGCGCGTGTGGGCTACCTGGACGGCGAATACGTGCTCAATCCCACGGCAACCGAACTCAAGTCCTCTCGCCTGAACCTGGTCGTGGCCGGCACCAAGCAGGCGGTGCTGATGGTCGAGTCCGAAGCCATGGAGCTTTCCGAAGACGTGATGCTGGGAGCCATCGTGTTCGGCCACCAGCAGATGCAGGCGGTAATCGATAGCATCAACGAACTCGCCGACGAAGCAGGCAAGGCGCTGTGGGATTGGGCGCCGCCCCAGAAGGACAGCGGCATCACCGAGCGCATCGCCCAGATTGCCGAGGAACCACTGCGTGAGGCATATCGCCTGCGGCAGAAACAGGCGCGCAGCGAAAAGCTGGAGCAGGTCCGCGGCAAGGTTCTGACCGAAATGGTGCCTGAAGGGTCGGACACCGGGCACGTCAACCTGGTGAAGTCGATTTTCAGCGATATCGAGTCGAATATCGTGCGCAGCCAGATTCTCAACGGCGAGCCGCGCATCGACGGACGTGATACCCGCACGGTGCGGCCGATCACAGTTCGCGCTGGTGTGCTGCCGCGCACCCATGGTTCAGCCTTGTTCACCCGCGGGGAAACCCAGGCCTTGGCGGTGGCAACTCTGGGTACCGCACGAGACGAGCAGATCATCGACGCGCTGCAGGGCGAATACACTGAACGCTTCATGCTTCATTACAACATGCCTCCTTACGCGACCGGAGAAACCGGGCGTGTCGGAACTCCGAAGCGGCGCGAAGTCGGGCATGGACGGCTCGCCAAGCGCGCGCTGCTGGCGGTGCTGCCGTCTCCGGAGGAATTTGCGTACTCGATGCGGTTGGTTTCCGAGATTACCGAGTCCAATGGCTCGAGTTCAATGGCTTCGGTGTGCAGCGGCTGTCTGGCGTTAATGGATGCGGGAGTGCCGCTCAAGGCGCACGTTGCGGGCATCGCCATGGGCCTGATCAAGGATGGTAACCGCTTCGCGGTGCTGACCGACATCCTCGGTGACGAGGACCACCTCGGTGACATGGATTTCAAGGTGGCCGGCACCGAGTCGGGCATCACGGCGCTGCAGATGGACATCAAGATTCAGGGCATCACCAAGGAAATCATGAATGTCGCGCTGCTACAGGCGCGCGAAGGCCGGATGCACATTCTCGGCCTGATGCGGCAAACGCTGGCCACCCCACGGGCGGAACTTTCCGCTTACGCGCCGCGCATGATCACCATGAAGATCAAGCCGGAAAAAATCCGCGACGTGATCGGCAAGGGCGGTGCGGTAATCCGAGCCATCACCGAGGAAACCGGGACGACCATCGACATCAAGGACGACGGCACCGTGACCATCGCCTGCGTTGCTTCGGAGGGTGGCGAAGCCGCCAAACGCCGCATCGAGGAAATTACCGCGGAAGTCGAAGTCGGCCGCGTCTATGACGGTACCGTGCTCAAGCTCCTGGATTTCGGCGCGATCGTCAGCGTGCTTCCCGGCAAGGACGGGCTGCTGCATATTTCGCAGATTGCCAATGAGCGTGTGAACAGCGTTGCTGATCACTTGAAGGAAGGCCAGGCCGTACGGGTCAAGGTCCTCGAAGCCGACGAGAAGGGACGGCTGCGACTGTCGATGAAGGCGGTCGCCGAAGAGGCAAAGGTCGCCGGCTAACCGGATTTAAGGAAGAAAAAAGCCCACCGCGACGGTGGGCTTTTTATTGTCTAGGTAACGGCGTTACGGTGTCGCAGGATAAATTTGCAGCAGCGTGAACGGATAGACATAGGCCTGTAGCATCACCAGGCCACCGACCAGCATTGCCAGTACTACGCTGTGGAAAAAAACGTAGCGCAGAATGTCACCCTCGTGGCCGTACCAGCGGGTTGCGGTGGAAGCCACGACGATGGATTGCGCATCGATCATCTTGCCCATGACGCCGCCGGAGCTGTTGGCCGAGGCCATCAGATTTGGGTTGAGTCCCAACTGTTCTGAAGTTACTTTCTGCAGCCCCCCGAACAGCACGTTCGACGCAGTATCCGAGCCCGTGAGCGCTACCCCGAGCCAACCGAGCATGGTGCCGAAGAATGGGTACATCGCCCCGGTATAGGCGAACGCGAGCCCCAACGTCGCATCGGTGCCGGAATATCGGGTAGTGAATCCCAGCGCAAGCATCGCTGCGATGGTCAGCAGCGAGAATTTCACTAGGTTGAGAGTCTGCCCGTATTTACGCAGCAGCTCACCAGGCGAGTAGCGCATGTAAAAGCCGGCGATCAGCGCGGCGATGAGGATTCCTGAACCGGTCGCGGACAGCCAGTTCAGGCTGTAGACCGCTTTCTCGGTATGCGCTTTCGCGACTACCGGCGGCACTTTCTCCACCAGCTCGTTCAGGCCGGCCACTTTGTAATCGAGTTTGGTGATCTTGTCCCAGGGATAGATTTTTTTCACTTCGGTCTTTACCGGGCCAGTGGGCGTCTGCTCGACCTTGGTGACGGCGTAATTGCCATTCAGGAACCCTCTGACCTGAGGCACGCCCCACAGGAACACGAACACCGACAGTACGATCCAAGGCACCCAAGCCCTCACGACCGCAGCACGGTCATGCTTGACCGGCCGCATGTTGCCGGCGCCACTATCCACGGCGCCGCTGTCCTTCTCGTGGCCCTTTAGCGCGGTTGTCTTCCATACGGTCTTCGGCTTCCAGATTCTCAGAAAGGCGGTCAGGCAGGCCATGGACACGATCGCCGCGCCGACATCCACCAGCCACGGACCGTGGTAATTCGAGATCAGGAACTGCGGAATGGCGAAGCTCACGCCAGTCACCAGGATCGCCGGCCAGACTTCCTTCATTCCGCGCCAGCCGGCGAAAGCCCACACCAGCCAGAACGGCACCAGCAGCGAGAAGAACGGTAGTTGGCGTCCAACCATGGCGGATAGCTGCAACAGATCGAGTCCCGTGACCGCGGCCAGCGCTATGATCGGCGTGCCCAAGGCTCCGTAGGCCACCGGCGCGGTGTTGGCGATGAGAGATAGTCCCGAAGCCGCCAGCGGCGAGAAGCCCAGGCCGATGAGAATGGCCCCTGTCACTGCCACCGGTGTGCCGAATCCGGCTGCACCCTCGAAAAATGCACCGAAGGCAAAAGCGATCAGCAGTAGTTGCAGGCGCCGGTCTTCGGTGACGCCGGCGATGCTGTCCTGCATGATCTTGAAGTAACCCTTGTCCTTGGTGAGCTGGTAAAGAAAAATGATGTTCAACACGATCCAGCCGATCGGCAGGAGGCCGAAGAGCGCGCCGTACATCGCCGAAGCACCGGCCATTTGTGCCGGCATGCCGTAGACAAATATCGCGATGATCAACGCCGATATCAGACCGAGCACCGCAGCCACGTGCGCCGAGAGACGCAGGAACGCGAGCCCGCCGAGTAGGACCAGAACGGGGATGGCCGCGACGACCGTGCTGAGCACGGCATTGCCTAGTGGATCGTAGACCTGTGACCAGACCATGAGTTGTAATCTCCCTGTTGTTGTCTGCACATCGCCCGGCCGTCTAGTGCGAACGGTCCGCGTAATACTTTGAAATCGCGCCCATTATATCCAAATCAATCTCGCGGACGAGGGGCTCGCATTGTGAATTCGAACGTGCGGAAGCCTTGGGTATAATCCGGCGCTCAGACCCCATGGCAATGCGATGAACGAGAACATGCCTTTCAGGAATGGCGGCCGAATTCTGGTGGATCAATTACGGATCCACGGAACCGATACCGCATTCTGCGTCCCGGGCGAGAGTTATCTCGCGGTGCTCGATGCGCTCTATGACGCGCGTGATCGCGTTCGTCTGATCGTGTGCCGCCAGGAAGGCGGCGCCGCGTTCATGGCCGAGGCCTACGGCAAGCTCACCGGGAAGCCCGGAATCTGCTTCGTCACCCGCGGGCCCGGCGCCACCAACGCCAGCATCGGCGTGCACACCGCGTTCCAGGATTCGACTCCGATGATTTTGTTCATTGGCCAAGTCGGGAGCGACGTGGTCGAGCGCGAGGCGTTTCAGGAAATGGACTACCGGCGCATATACGGGCAAATGTCGAAATGGGTGGCGCAGATCGATCGTGCGGATCGAATTCCCGAACTGGTGAGTCATGCGTTTCACATAGCGGTGTCGGGGCGTCCCGGACCGGTAGTGTTGGCATTGCCTGAAGACATGCTCGCCAGCCAGGCGGTGGTTGCGGATGTCAAGCCCTACAAGAGGGTGAAGCCGCATCCGGGCGTGGCCGACATGCACGAGCTGCGCGAGATGTTGGCGCGGTCGCACAAACCGCTGGTCATTCTCGGGGGCGGCGACTGGTCGGCACAGGCGTGCAACAATATTCGCGCCTTCATCGAGACCAACAACGTGCCTGCCGGATGCAGTTTTCGCAGGCAGGACCTGCTCGACAACCGGCATCCCAACTACTGTGGAGAAGTGGGCATCGGTATCAACCCGTTGCTCGGGGAGCGCATACGCAGCGCCGACTTGATCCTTGCGGTTGGCCCGCGGCTTGGAGAGATGACCACAGGCGGCTACACCCTGTTCCCGATTCCACGACCACTGCAGCGTCTGGTGCATGTGCATCCCGGGAACGAAGAGTTGGGCCGGGTGTACCAGGCCGAGTTGATGATCAATTCGGGTATGGCGGAATTCGCACAGGCGGCGGCAAACATCCCCTCAGTGGATTCCTCGCGTTGGCGCGAGTGGACTCATAGGGCGCGCCAGGATTACCTGAAGAACCTCGAGCCTGGATCGATGTCCGGCGATCTTGATCTGGGGGAGGTGATGAGCTTCCTGCGCGGTCGCCTGCCCGAGAATGCCATTGTCACCAATGGCGCAGGCAATTACGCGGGTTGGGTCCAGCGTTTTTATCAGTACACCGGTTTTCGTACCCAGTTGGCACCCACCAATGGCGCGATGGGTTACGGCGTTCCTTCAGGCATCGCTGCCAACGTGGTACACCCCGACCGCCTGGTGGTGAGTTTTTCCGGCGATGGTTGCTTTTTGATGAACGGGCAGGAACTGGCTACAGCCGCGCAGTATCGGCTGCCGGTCGTGTTCGTCGTGGTCAATAACGGAATGTACGGCACCATACGCATGCACCAGGAACGCGAGTATCCGGCACGGGTATATGCGACCGCCCTCGACAATCCGGACTTTGCCGCATTGGCACGCGCCTACGGGTTGCACGGGGAGACGGTACAGAGAACCGCAGACTTCGCGCCGGCATTTGAACGGGCAGTGGCCTCGGGTAAACCAGCGTTGCTGGAACTGCGAATCGATCCGGAGGCTATCACCACTCGCACCAGCCTTACCGCGATTCGCGAGCAGGCGGTCAAGGCGGGCCGCTAGCAAGATCTTGTCTCGACGCGCGCGAATCTCCTCTTTCACCGGTTCAGCGCACGGGAAGTCCGCGAAACCGGCCCGGTGTGTCGTTCGCGATTTCCCGGAAGAACTCCGCCACGGCTATTCCTGGAAGGCCTCTTCGCGCTTTTTGCGCACCGCGGGCAGCACCACAATGGCCAACAACGCCGCAGCGACGACAAGCAACGCCAGACTTAACGGGCGCGTCGCGAACACGGTGGGATCCCCACGCGACAGAAGCAACGCCCGGCGCAGATTCTCTTCCATCATGGGGCCAAGCACGAATCCCAGCAGCAACGGCGCGGGTTCGCAATCCAACTTGATGAACAAGTACCCGAGCAAGCCGAAGGCCAGCGCCAGCGCCACATCGATGGCGCTGTTGTTGAGGCTGTATACACCGATACAGGCGAATAGGAGGATGGCCGGATAGAGTATCCGATACGGCACGGACAGCAGCTTCACCCAGATTCCGATCAACGGAAGATTCAGCACCACCAGCAGCAGGTTGCCGATCCACATACTGGCGATCATTCCCCAGAACAACTCCGGGCGCTCGCCCATCACCTGTGGACCGGGAGTAATACCGTGGATGGTCATCGCACCGATCATTAGTGCCATCACCGCGTTTGCTGGAATACCAAGCGTAAGCAATGGAATGAACGACGTTTGCGCGCCGGCGTTGTTCGCCGATTCCGGTCCGGCCACGCCTTCGATCGCGCCTTTTCCGAAGCGCGACGGGTCCCTGGCCATTTTTTTCTCCAGCGTATATGCGGCGAACGAAGCCAGCGTGGCACCGCCGCCCGGCAGTATTCCCAACAGGCCCCCGATTCCCGTCCCTCGCAACACCGCTTTCCACGAGGCTTTGAGGTCATCGCGAGTTGGAAACAGGCTGACGATTTTCGCCATGACCACCACGCGGCGGGCGCGACGCTCGATGTTGGCGATGATCTCGGAAAAACCGAACATACCCATTGCTACCACTACGAAACCGATCCCGTCCGCGAGCTGCGGTAACCCGAAAGTGAAGCGGAACTGACCGGTGTTGGTGTCTGCCCCGATCAACCCGAGCAGCAGGCCCAGGAGAATCATCGCGATGGCTTTGATGAGTGAGCCGCGCGCCAGGACGATCGCGGCAATCAGACCCAGCACCATCAGGGAAAAATACTCGGCCGGCCCGAACTTGAACGCGATTTCGGCAAGCGGCGGGGCAAGCGTTGCCAGGATCAGCGTGGCCACTGTCCCGGCGAAAAAAGAGCCGAGAGCGGCGACCGCGAGCGCCGGTCCGGCGCGACCCTGCTGTGCCATAGCGTATCCATCGAGACAAGTCACCACCGAGGAGGCTTCGCCGGGCAGATTTACCAAGATCGCAGTTGTCGAGCCGCCGTACTGCGCGCCGTAGTAGATACCGGCGAGCATGATGAGCGCCGACACCGGCGGAAGGGCGAATGTCGCGGGCAGCAACATCGCAATGGTTGCCACCGGCCCGATACCGGGCAAAACGCCGATCAAGGTGCCGAGCAGGACGCCCAGGAAGCAGTACAGGATGTTCTGCAGCGTCAGCGCGACTTCGAAACCCAATTGCAGATTGTCGAGCAACTCCATCAGACCGGGAACAACTTGAACGGCAGGCCGAGGGCGTATGTGAACACCCCGACCGCCAGAGTAAGCAGGAACACGATCAAAACTGCGACTTCGCGCATCCGGCTTTCGGGGCTGGCTGCGGCCCCGACCGCCACCAGCAGGGCGGTGGCGATTACGATACCGGCGCTTTCGATCGTGCCCGCAAAGATTCCGACTGCGCCGAGCACAAGCAATAACGCGCGCAGGTTCACGGATTCGATGCGTTCGCCGTGGATCAGCAGGCTCTTGACGCTGATCACTACTCCGAGCAGCGCCAGCAGGATGCCAAGGAAGTAGGGGAAGTAGCCGGGACCCATGCGCACCGCGCTTCCCATCGGATATTCGCGAGCAACGTAGGCCGCGACGACACCGAAGAACAGAAAAATCAGACCTGCGCAGAAATCCCGGGGACTGCGAATGGCGATGGTCATCTCCTGCCCGTGTGTCTTATCGTGGTTGTAAACGGGGTGAGATCTATTCTTTCACAAGCCTTCCTCAGTGGGCAAACCACATGGGAGGCTATTTGTGCGGACGCGCAACAGTTGCAGCCTCCGGGGTGTGCAACTCGATTGCCGTGCGCCTGGCGGTACCGTGCGATTCGCCTACGGTTTTGCTCCGCGAGGCGGTAGACAATTCAGCGCCAATGCCAACCCGGAAGCGACGCACTTCGCGGAGTCCTGTGAATTCTCTGGGTTCCTGTTTTCATTTGTTTACAACCCACGGTAGAGAAAGGTTTTTTCGGGTGAGGGGTTTTGTTATGATGCAAGCCCTATTCCTCCAGTAGTGCAATCCTTGCGCATCGACTTACACAGCCACTCCACGTACTCCGATGGAGTGTTGACTCCGGCAGCGTTGATCGGGCGCGCGTCTCACAACCGGGTTGCCATGCTCGCGCTCACCGACCATGACGAAGTGGGCGGGTTGCCGCAGGCGGAAGCGGCGGCTCGCGAGGCCGGCATCCGCTTCGTGCCCGGCGTCGAAGTTTCGGTCACTTGGGCAGGTCTGACCGTGCACGTGGTCGGACTCGGTATCGATGCGGCCAACGCAGTGCTCAGCGAGGGTCTGGCAGGGATTCGCATGTCGCGGCGAGTTCGTGCCGCACTCATCGCGCAGCAACTCGGCACCGCGGGTATCCCGGATTGTCTGGCTGGTGCGTCTCGGCTTGCGGGAGACGCTGCCGTCCTGGGCCGCAGCCACTTCGCCCGCTTCCTCGTTGAGCAAGGCTACGCCAACGACACCAATGCCGCATTCAAGAAATACCTGGGGCCAGGCAAACCTGGTTACGTCGCCCAACGATGGGTCTCCCTCGGGAACGCGATCGGATGGATCCGTGGCGCGGGCGGCCACGCAGTGCTGGCGCACCCGGACCGATACCATCTTGCACCGTTGCAGCTGAATGCATTGCTCGACGAATTCAGACAGCGAGGTGGAGAAACAATCGAAGTCAGCGGTGGAATCCGGGCCAATCCTCTTCCTATCGTGCGGTTGGCAAGACGCTTCGGATTCAGTCTGTCCGTGGGCTCCGACTTCCACGCCTGGGCGAAAGGAACAGCTGATCTGGGCGACATTCCGCGAATTGGGGACGGCGCGCGCACTCTATGGCAGGACTGGGAAGAGTTTCGGTCTGCAGCCTGACCCAGCCATGGCTCAGTATTTTGTCATACACGTAACCAACCCTCAGCCGCGCCTGATCCGGCGGGCAGTCGAAATCGTGCGCGGCGGGGGATTGATGGTGTATCCGACCGACTCCTGCTATGCGCTTGGCTGCCATATCGGCGACAAGACCGCCATGGAGCGTATCCGTCGCATCCGCAGGGTCGACGAGCAGCATCACTTCACGCTGGTATGCCGCGACCTGTCGGAGCTGGGTCAGTATGCGGTGGTGGACAACGCGCAGTACCGCAGTCTCAAGGCAGCCACGCCGGGAAGCTACACCTTCATTCTCAAGGCCACGCGCGAGGTGCCGAAACGCCTGCTCAATCCCCGGCGCAAGACCATCGGACTTCGGGTGCCGGATCACGCGGTGGTACGGGCTCTGCTCGAAGAAATGCGCGAACCGATCCTGAGTTCGACGCTGATACTTCCAGGCGACGAGACACCGCTCAACGATGGAGAAGAAATTCGCAACCGCCTCGAACACGACGTGGACCTGATCCTTGACGGCGGTCCCTGCGGCGTGGAGGCGACAACGGTGGTCGATCTCACGGAGCAGGCTCCGGTTATCGTGAGACAAGGCAGGGGAAGCGTGGGGCCGTTCGGGGTCAACATATGAGCGAATTCGAAAGCATTGTTCGTCTCATCGCGTTGTACGCGATACCCGGGATTTCCGCGATCACCCTGCACGAAGCGGCGCACGGGTACGCGGCCAGGCACTTCGGAGATCTGACCGCGTATAAGGCGGGCCGGATCACGCTCAACCCGATCCGCCACATCGACCCGATAGGCACAATACTGATACCGGCAATTATCCTCATCGCGAGTGGCGGCAAGTATGCGTTCGGTTGGGCCCGGCCAGTGCCGGTGAACTTTAGCCAACTGCGGAATCCGAAGCGCGACATGCTGTGGGTCGCCGCCGCAGGGCCGGGGGCGAATCTTTTGATGGCGATCATATGGGCGCTGGTAATCAAGCTCGCACAGGGCATTCCGCAAAACTATTTCACAGAACCTCTGAGTCTGATGGCGCGGGGCGGCATCATCATCAACGTAGTGCTCATGGTGTTGAACCTCCTGCCGCTGCCGCCGCTCGACGGTGGGCGCATCGCGGTGAGCCTGCTGCCACGTGCAGTGGCGTATCGTTTCGCGATGGTCGACCCCTATGGCATGATCATCCTGCTGGTTCTGATGTTCCTGGGTGTGCTCGGTACCGTAATGATGCCGTTCGTCGGCGCCTTCATCGGAGGGCTGGCGGCAGTTTTCAATATCGGCTGGATTTTCGGAATTCGTTAGAGGACAAAATGTTTGTCGATCGCGTACTTTCAGGAATGCGCCCGACCGGGCGCCTGCATCTCGGGCACTACCACGGCGTTCTGAAGAACTGGGTGAGACTGCAACACGAATTCCAGTGCTTGTTTTTCGTCGCAGACTGGCATGCGCTCACCACCCATTACGACACGCCGGAAATCATCGAACAGAACGTCTGGGACATGCTGGTCGACTGGCTCGCCGCTGGCGTTGACCCGTCGCAGGCGACCTTGTTCATTCAGTCGCGGGTGCCCGAACATGCGGAACTGCATCTGTTGCTGTCAATGATCACGCCGCTCGGGTGGCTCGAGCGTGTCCCTTCTTACAAGGACCAGCAGGAGAAGCTGGCGGACAAGGACCTTACCACGTATGGTTTCCTGGGCTATCCACTCCTGCAGAGTGCAGACATCCTTATCTATCGTGCCAATCGCGTGCCGGTCGGCGAAGATCAGGTTCCGCACATCGAATTCACGCGCGAGATAGCGCGCCGCTTCAATCATGTCTATGGCCGCGAACCCGGGTTCGAGCAAAAAGCCGAAGCCGCAATCAAGAAGCTTGGCGTCAAGCGCGGCAAACTCTATCGGGAATTGCGAAGCCGCTACCAGGAGCAGGGAGACGAGGAAGCGTTGGCTGCAGCCAAGGCGTTGTTGGATGGCGCCGCCAATCTGTCGATGGGCGATCGTGAACGGCTGTTCGGTTTTCTGGAGGGCGGCGGCAAGATGATCCTTTCCGAACCGCAAGCACTGCTTACCGAAGCCTCGAAGATGCCGGGGTTGGACGGGCAGAAGATGTCCAAGTCGTATAACAACACCATTACTTTGCGCGAGGATGCGGAAAGCGTCGCGAGGAAGATTCGAACCATGCCGACGGATCCGGCGCGTGTGCGCCGGGCAGATCCAGGCGATCCGGAGAAGTGCCCGGTATGGGATTTCCACAAGATATATTCCGACGAAGCGACCAGGGACTGGGTACAAAAAGGCTGCCGCACTGCCGGAATTGGTTGCCTGGAGTGCAAGCAACCGGTAATCGAAGCAGTTCTCAAGGAACTGGAGCCCATGCGCGAGCGCGCCAAAATATATCTCGACGATCCGACACTGGCACGTAACATCATTGCCGACGGTTGCGACCGGGCCCGCAAGCTTGCCGTCGAAACCATTCGCGACGTGCGTCAGGCGATGGGATTGAATTATTCGTGAGGCGTGGACAGTAAGCGGTGAGGCAAGAGGTCAAGCCTTGCCCTCATTGGATCTCAGGTTCTGTGACGCAGTAACCTCTGCTGCTCACGCTTCCAGTCTTTTTCTTTCTCAGCCTCTCGCTTGTCATGCTGCTTTTTTCCCTTGGCGAGACCAATTTCAAGTTTGACGCGGCCGCGGGTGTAGTGCAAATCGAGCGGCACCAGCGTATAGCCTGCGCGCTCCACCTTGCCGATGAGTTTGCGGATCTCTTCCACGTGCAGCAGCAGTTTGCGGGTGCGGGTAGGGTCGGCCTGGACATGAGTGGAGGCCGTTGAAAGCGGGCTGATGTGACAGCCGATCAGAAACATCTCGGCGTTCTTTACTATCACATAGGCCTCCTTGAGTTGCACGCCGCCGGCGCGGATTGCCTTTACCTCCCAGCCCGTGAGCGCCAATCCCGCCTCGTACTTCTCTTCCACAAAATAGTCATGAAAGGCCTTCTTGTTTTGAACGATGCTCATTTCCGGGCCTGACTTTCGAGTTGCATGTGCTTTTTTTGCGGCGGTCGTGTATTTTACCAGCCCTTCTTACCCAAGCTCCCCGGGCATCTCAATGGCGCTGGTGGAAAAATCCGTCCTGGTCGAGTATTCCGCGCCGCGTATGCACGCGCTGGTGGAAGATGTTGCCCGGTACCCGGAATTTCTTCCCTGGTGCGGCGGCACCGAAGTACTCAGCCGCGATGGCAACGCGACTCACGCCCAGATCCTTATCGACTATCGCGGCATCAGGCAGCGTTTTTCCACGGAGAACCGGTCGGAGCCGCCGCGCCTGATCGAAATGAAATTGGTGGACGGACCGTTCCGTCAGCTGGACGGCAGCTGGCATTTCAAGCCACTGGGTGAGCAAGCTTGCAAGATCGAATTCCGGCTGCACTACGAATTCTCCAGCAGATTGCTGGAAAAATTGGTCGGGCCGGTGTTTCACTACATCGCCAACACCTTCGTCGAAGCCTTTGTGAAACGTGCGCAACAACTCTACGGAAAGAGATGAAAGTCTCTGTTCAAGTCGTATATGCCTTGCCCGGAGCGCAGGACGTAGTTGACGTCGAACTGGAAGAGGGCGCGCTCGTGGAGGACGCCATCAACGCCTCCGGGATCACGGCGCGCCATCCGGAAATCGTCTTGAAAACGCAGCGAATCGGTGTGTGGGGACGGCCGGTTACGCTGGCCACCGGTGTGTGCGACCGTGACCGGGTCGAGATTTACCGCGCACTTGACGTCGATCCAAAGCAGGCGAGGCGCCTTCGTGCTGCCGCAGAAAACCGCCGCAACCGACGCCGCTAGGTTATTGGTGGTGCCATCCCGGTCAATGCAAGGGGTCCGGACCTAGTTGCACCAGGAGTCCGCCACCTGCCTTGCGCGCACGGCTTCCTGCGCAATTTCGGCGTCGTTGAGATATTCGATCTCCCCACTATCGTTGTACCGCGTAATACGTGCACCGGTTTGCATGCGGGCCAGTTGGGCCTTGGCCTGCTCGCAGTTCTTCTTCTTCTCTTCTGCTTCCTTCGCGACTTTCTTCTCCGCTGCATCCTTTTCTGCGGCTTCCACGCGGCGCCGGTTGAATTCTGCTTCCTGCTCTGCAGGGGTTTTCGGCCCGGCCGCAGGCGCGGCCGCCGCCGCAGCCGCCGGAGCCGCCGTAGGTGGCGCGGGATTGCGGGGTTTAACTGTAACCGGCTTCTTCACATTTGGAGGTGGAGGCTGGTCCGAGTAGTGCACTACGCCCTCTGCATCTGTCCATTTGTACAACTCGCCCAACGCCGGCAACGCCGTCACGCAACCGCAGACAAGCGTGACCAGCAGACCGGTGGCTGTTGGAAATCCTGACATGAATTCTCCTTTAGTCTAGAGGCGAAACGGCGGATAACGCTTCTGGGCGATTGCGAGGTCCGCGTGCTCCCTGGCGATCCGAGCCTGAGCGACCGCAGTTGCCAGGTCTTTGTCCTCGAAAGCACGCCGCGCGCCGCGCAACGCCTCGTCTGCGGTGGTCCATAGCATGCCTTGCGCTTCGGCACGCCTGACAGCCCGTTCGGCCTGCACGATCGCCGCGCGCGCGACATTCGCGTTGAGTTCCTGCGCCGAGCCGGCCGCCACGCCCGATGCGCGGGCTGCTGCCACGATTGCGAAAGCCGCAAGAACGCAAGTGCCCACAGGCATTAAACGCAAATACCGGCTCATCTGTTTACAACCCGCCGCCTCGTCAAAGGCAACTTTCCATGCCAACAAACATATCTGCTCACGCCCATCGGGTCAACGAAAAAACAGCATGGAGTTCGGGGTTCCCCATGCCTTTCCTCATCATTGTCCAGCGGCCTTGATCTGCGTCTCCAACTGGCGACGTATCGTGATGAGCGGGTAGGCATTCCCAGGGATGAATGCCCATTTGAGTCCGACGCCGTTTAGCGCCGTTCTGAGCGTTTTGTGTGGCACCCTCTAGTTTTTCAACTGCTTTAGCAGATGCATCGCGTCGGCCTGCTGCGGAAACTTTGCATCGTTCGCTAACAACCGTTCGAGTTCGCTGCGGGCTTTGGCCGTGTCGCCGGTCTTGAGCCAAGCCTGTGCGAGGTGATAGCGAATCTCATGAGCTTGGGGCGCCATTGCAACCGCCCTTTGCAGCAGCTCGAGCCCGCGCGTGTTGTTGCCTTGCTCGACCAGCATCCAGCCAAGCGTATCGGTAATTGCGGCGTTGTCAGGTTCTAGCCTGTGCGCGTGTTCGGCGGTTGCCAGGGCCCGCTTGTCCCCAACTTTCTGATATGCCCAGGCAAGATTGTTCAGCACCATCACATTGTCGGGTTGCTTCGGCAGCAGCCGTTCGTAGTGCTCGATCGCATTCTGGTACTTGCCGCTTTTGAGGCTCGCTTCAGCGGCGTACAACCGCACTGCGGCGTCGCCGGGCGACTGTTTCAGCCATAGTGCGAGCTGCCTCTCCGCCTCGTCCGGCCTTCCGGCTTGCGCATAGGCCTTGTGCATCTTGGTGGCGAGCAATCCGCTCTTGCCAATGCTGTTGGCGGATTCGTAAACCTCGACAGCCTGCGAAAATTTCTCCTCCGCCATCAACACATCGCCTTCCAGAACGAAACCCAGTGGGGACTTCGGAGCTTGCTGCTGCACCTGCCGCGCAATCGTCATTGCCTCCTGAAAGCGCCCGGCGCGAACCTCTAGATCGGCCAGCGCGACTTGCGCGTCAATGAATCCCGGTTTCAGCGAAAGCGCCTTTCTCAGCGTGCTGACAGCAGCAGCCTGTTCGTCATTGATCGCCTGCGCGGTGGCCAGGCGATAGAGCGCCCCCGGCGAATTGGGCTGCAGGGTGGCGAGCTTACGATACGTAACCGAAGCTTGTAACTTCTGTCCTGCCGCCATCTGGATCGCGCCGAGCGCATCGAGAACGTCGACATTCTCGGGGTTGATCGCTTGCGCCTGTTGCGCGGCCTCAAGCGCTTTATTGACTTCTCCAGCCTGTGCGTAAAAGCGCGCCATCATCAGCGGCGGCTGCACAGAAGCAGGGTTCGCCCTGTGGGCGCGCTCCAGCCAGTCGATCTGTTCCTTGGGGACGGCGCCAATGCGCGGGCCGAGGCCGGCGAGCGTAAGCAGCGCCTGGACATTGTCCTTGTCCTTCTCGAGAATCGTCTCCAACCGCCGGCGCGCAGCCCGGGGATTTTTCTCCTGCAGGTCGAGCTGCGCGAGATTCGCCGCTGCGGGGACGTAAACCGGCTGGAGGTCGAGGGCGTGTTTAAGATGTTTGCGTGCGGCTGCGGTGTCCTTCTTGCCAACATAGATCGCCGCCTTCAGGTTGTAGGTGAGTGGATTGTCCGGCTGCTTCTTCTCGAGCGTCTGCATCCCCTTCAGAGCTTGGTCGTAGTTCCCCTGCCGCAGGTACGACGTGACTAGCAGAATGTCCGCCTGGTACTTGTCGAAATCGAGCTGCGAGGCAAACTCCAGGTCGGCCAGAGCGTGGTCTGTTTCGCCCGAGGCCAGACGGCTCAGGCCGAGCCCAGTGCGAGCGCCGGCGCTCTTCGGGTCGAGCAGCGCCGCCTTTTCGAAAAACTGGGCCGCCTTTTCGAACTCGTTGCTTTGCAGATACACCTCTCCCGCGAGCGCCGTTAGCGCGCCATCCTCCGGAAACTGCCTCAGCCCCGGCTCGAGTACTTCCAGCGCGCGTTGCACCTGGCCGCTTTTCGCCAGCGAAGCGATCAGCAGCCTGCGAGCGTGGAGGTTGTCGGGCGCACGGTTCATCACGCGCTCGAGATACGACTGCGCCTCGCGGTGCCAACCTAGCGCAAACTCAATCGCACCCGCGAGCAACATGCTTGGCAGGTGATCTGGGGCCACCGCGAGTACCTGCAGCACTTCGTCGCGGGCGTCGGGGTAGTTCTGCTGGCGGAACGCGATCAGCGCCTCCACGTAGTGGGCCATCGGGCTGTCGGGAATCTCCTCGATCTGCTTGCGTGCCGCGTCGAAGTTGCCGCTGTCGATCTGCAGTGAAGCGATGCTCAGGCGAGCGGGAATATTTCTTGGGCTGAGTTCGAGCACCTTCTGGTAGGCCACAGTCGCGCCGTTCCGATCGTCCATGATCTGGCTCAGATCGCCCTTCATGAGCCACGCTTCGACGCTTTTCGGTGCACTGGCGAGCGCTCGCTCGATCAGACCAGCAGCTTCGTTCGGCTTTTTCTCGCTCGCCGCAAGCTGGGCCTGTATGAGCAGCGCACCCACGAATTCAGGCCGCGTGGCCAGCGCCTGCTCGAGCAGATCGCGTCCCTCACTGCTGCGGTCGAGCCCGATTGATGCCTGCGCCCGCAGCGTCAATACTTCGGCCTGCATTTGGTTCCCGGCGCCGCCATCCAGGCGTATCTCATCCAGCACTTTCTGGAACTCTCCCGTCATTAGTAACGATTTGCCGAGTGCAGGGATGACCTTCGCCTGGTCGTACCGCAGCTCGAGGGCCTTGCGCAACGCCCACTCGGCGGATGCGAAATCACCCACGTCGTTGTAGGTTATGCCCAGCAAGTAACGCGCTTCCGCGTGCTCGGGAGATTCTTGCAGCACGTTCTTCAGGTGGATAATGGCGACATTGTGATTACCTTTATCGCGCTCCTGCTTGGCCTCTGCGATCAGCCGGCCAAGATCCTCGGCTTTCTTCTCGCATCCTCCGGAGAACAGCACGACGACGAGGAGCGCAGTGGCCAGCGCGCCATGGCAGCAGACGTTCGATCGGATCATGCGAATCTTCCCGATGCAGAAAAGTCGACGGATCCACCAACTAGCCAAGTGCAGCAACACACCAAGCTCCCTTGAGACCGCAGCGACAGAACATCTTCAAGGGCCGGCGGATAGCCGCGGCCTTGGTATTGAGCACCATTTTCTGGCTGCTCGCCTGGTACGGCGATACAGCGCAATCCATGGTCGCCATCTGGTGGAATACGGATGCTTTCGCCCACGGGTTTCTAATCGCCCCGATCAGCGCGTGGATGATCTGGCAGAAGCGCCATGCCGTCGCGGCACTCGACCTTCGGCCCGATTTCCGCGCGTTGCCGATGCTGGCTCTGGTGGGATTTGGCTGGCTTTTGGGGGAAATGGCGGGAGCTGGTGTTGTGCAGCAGTTTTGCGTGGTACTCATGATCCCTCTGATCGTCTGGGCCATCCTGGGATACCCGGCGTTTCGGACGCTTGCCTTTCCGCTTTTCTTCCTATTGTTTGCGGTCCCGTTCGGCGACTTTCTGGTGCCTTCATTGATGGAGTATACGGCCGACTTCACTGTGGCCGCGCTCAGGCTGTCCGGCATACCCGTGTACCGCGAGGGCCAGTTCTTCATGATCCCGACCGGAAGCTGGTCTGTGGTCGAATCGTGCGGCGGGCTGCGCTACCTGATCGCGTCGCTGACCGTCGGCGTGCTGTACGCGCACCTCGGCTACCGGAGTCCCGTGCGGCGCGCGACCTTCATCGCGTTGTCCGTGATCGTGCCAATCGTCGCCAACTGGCTGCGCGCCTACATGATCGTCATGATCGGCCATCTGATCGGAATGAAGTATGCGACTGGTATCGATCACCTGATATACGGGTGGCTTTTCTTCGGCGTCGTGATATTGATTCTTTTCTGGATCGGTTCTTACTGGCGCGAGGAGTTGGACGGGGTCCCGACACAGTCGAGTTCCGCAGCGCTGGCGACACGATCCCAACCCGCACTGGCAGCGATCATGGCAGCCACTATTGCGGCAGCCGGGGTGGTTGCCGTGTGGCCTGAGGCGGCAACGCGGCTGGAGGATTTGGACCCACACGCGGAGCTGGCGCTCTATGCACCACCACCGGCGGGAGATTGGCAATCGATCGGAGGGCGTCTGACGGATTGGGAACCGCGCTTTCTCAGCACATCGGCACCTATCCATCAAGCCTATGCCAAGGAAGCCACGCGCGCCGGGCTCTATGTCGGCTATTACCGAAACCAGCGACCGGGTGCTCAACTCATTGCGTCCGGCAACACGCTCGTCCCCAGCGACGATCGCGCGTGGAGAAACGTCGGCCATACGCGTCGCACCTTGGTCTTGGGCCAAGGTGACCTCGCGTTGTCCGAGGCAAAATTGCGCGATCGATCCACGGACCTGCTCGTATGGTACTGGTATTGGGTGGACGGCCAGTACACCGTGAACCCGGTTTGGGGAAAACTGCTGCAGGCAAAATCCAGGCTGCTTGGCCGCGGAGACGACGGGGCTGTCGTCATTGTTTACGCGCCCTACAGTGACGAGCCTCACGTCGCGAAACAAGTACTGACTGATTTCGTGGGCTCCATGCTACCCAATATCACCAAGAGCCTCGAGTTGGCACGTCGGGCCAAGACTTCCTCCTGAAGTTATCGCATGCGCGAGGGACAGGGAGAAAAAGAATCACTTCGCAGGCTAGCGCAGGGAAGAGGAGGTTGCCGCGAATGAGACTCCCGCCGCCTCGATAGTCATAGTAGTCGCGTTGCTCGCACGACCGCCATCCCTAAAGCCGGGGAAATATTTTGTAATCTAAAATCTACGGTATTCTACGTATGTAATTGTTTAATAAATATTTAGAAATAAATTCTCATAACGGCGCTTGCCAAACGCCGAGTATTCAAATATCTTGTATCGGCTGATAGACCAATTCCATTCGAGACACGCGACAGACGTGTCCGACGGAATGATGGAGATCAGACTTAAAGGGAGGCACTACATGCAAGACTCGTCATGCGTCTCGGATAAGCCATGCCAATCCGAGGTCGCCGCCGTGCGCCGGCAATATCGATCATGGACCCGAACCCTCGCCCTACGCAGTGATGCTGGCAAGATTGGCCAGGGATGGGTCGCCGGGGTCTTTTCCGCCATGTTGCTCAGCATTGGCAATCCGGGCACCGCAGTCGCCTTGCCAATTACGGGCGACATCGGCTTTGCCAGCATATTCAGACCGACGAACAACTCGTTCGCGAGTGCTCCTTTGGCGGACGCTACGGGTATTGATTTCAACAGCAATGGGATACAGGACGTCGGACTCGGCATTGTTACTCTTGCAACGGGCGACTTTGCGTCTTTTGCTCCCGTCTTTTCGCCGGTAAGCCTGTCGGACTTTATCTTCAACCCATTGGCTGCTGGCGGGGTTAGCCCGCTATGGTCAGCTGGCGGGTTCAGTTTCGCGCTCGACTCAATCTCAATCAACACTCAAAACGCGGGTACGCTTTCACTGGTCGGCACCGGAACTGTTAGTGGCAATAACTTCGCTGCTTCGATGGGCACGTGGAATTTCACCGGCAATCCCATAGGTAAATCTTCATTTATCTTCTCTTGGGGTACTACAACGGTAGCGACAGTTCCGGAGCCCGCAACTTACGCCCTGATGGGCGTCGGAATCGCACTGATCGGTTGCGTCGGACGCAAGCGAGGTGGCGGGAAGGCGATCCGGCTTGACACGAATTGGCGCCGCTCACAGAGCTTCCGGGGGCGGTCGACCTAATCTACTTCCGAACTAGGCGGAGAGGAATCATTCCACAGAATCGCCGCTTCGGAATCCCTTAAGTACCCATCGCACAGCGAGCCCCAGAACTAGCAGCGCTATTGGCGGACCGAAGAGAACACAGATCCAGATTGATGCAGTGCGGATCATTTCTTGCCGATGCAGCGAAGCGGCGCGTTCTGCGAGTGTCGCCATCCGCCCCGTCGCTTTTGGGTCGGTCGGATCGACAAGCCATATGTCTACGTCCCGCCCAGGTCCTTCTATCGCCCTGAGCAAGATAACCGGTTTGCCACCGTCCGTCGTAGCCCTAACAAAGCTCACGGAAATTCCATGCGAAAACGCGACGGTCAGAGTGCGGCCCTCCCTAAACTCGTCTGCTTCGCGCAATGACCAATAACCTGACTCAAGCACATCTGCTGATGGAGAGTAGTAGTAGTGCTTGGTAACGTGGGTTCCTTCGAGACCAATGAATGCAGCGGCTACGGCAATTCCCCAAAGAACGGAAACGAAAAGCCACAGGCGCCAAAAACCGATACCCCGGCTCACAATATCTCCCGCAAGTACCTCGGATTAAACTCCTATGGGGTCGCTCCCGGAGCGGCATTGGATTCCTGTTCCGGCATACCACGACGACGACACCAGACGAGACTTTCTCAACAGCTTGTCTGGTTCAAGTGCGAAGGCGCTATCGAATGATGTCGTGGAGAACACGACAATCGCGAGAAATACGAGAGATATTCTCTTCACTGGGTCCTCCCTTGGGGTCAACCGAGGCAATATTCCGCCTCCGCTTCAAGCTTGGGAACTCTTTGGTTCCGTCAGCTTGACGTTCGGCATTAACGTCATATGGCAATGGAATGTCAAGCTTCTCAGTCTTTCGCCATTCCCACCGGAGCACTGGATTCCTGTTCCGCCGTACCCTATCCAATCGACCGCATCCTCAACTTTGGATGTGCGGATGTTCAGGGCTTCACTAAAGGCAGCAGGTTTCGAGCATCAGTGAAAGAGAACCAGTGCGCCCGACAAGATGTAGACACCCAGAGCAATCAGCACGATCGGTAAGGCGACATGGCCGTAGCTGCGTATCTTATTGCCCAGCACCTTGTTGTTCACAAGCAGGTAACTTAGGCCACACCAAACGCTAACCATCACAGCAAACGTAAGCGAATAGGTGGCGATCGCTCCGAGGTCGGAGGCAAATAGTGGGACATAAATCCCGAAGTCGTCTCCGCCGTTGGCGATGGTGACGCCCGCAACGGCGAGTACCTGGGAGCGCGCCACGGGTTCACCGGGCTTTTGGTCATTCTTGCTATCGCGGTGCCCGCCGGCTGTATCGGAGCGAAGGGCCAGCAGTTTCCTGACTCCGAGGAACAGTGGCACGAAGCCCAAAAGCGCAGCCCATCCCTCAGGAAGGGCTAGCGCAAACAGTGAGGCCAAAGCGCATACGAGTACCACCGTGCCGAAGCCTAAGTACTGTCCTACGACGACGGATAGAGGGCGCATCCGTTTGTCAGCAAAGAAGGCTGCGAGCACAAACAAATCATCGATGTTTGCGGATGCGAACAAAACGATTCCGATTCCTATATCGGACACAAAGAAGCTCATCTGCCGTTGGCCCTTATCCTGAACTCCCACGAGAGTATTGGATTCGGACTCTCCAGAGTCTTATTCGATCCACATTAGGTTTCGTTTCCGCCATATCGTAATAAGCCGTTCTTGTGGAGTTGTTCGTTCGCGTACTTGCGATATCACCAAGCGAGCTAGTCCCACCTTCATGCGCCTACCATAGTCGAATTCACAAGGCAGGAAAACCGTTTCCGAAACCTTCAACCGGATCCTCGGAATGCGTATGGCATGCGGCAAGAAAAGAAATTGTATTTTGTCCCGAAATCGGATTGGGGATGGGCTTACTCAAAAGGACGCTCTAGTAGCCAAGACGGTCTGGCAGGTGTTTTGCAACTCGCGGAGGCGTGGACTCGCGCACAGCGCGAGTTGTCGATCCGTGTTCAGTGAACTGCCGCTGTCCGACTCGATAGCGAGCGCATTTCCGGTGCTCTGGATTCCTACTTCCGAGGTCACGGAATGGCCACCTCGAGACGCAAGCAGGCCGCTAGTCTGCTTGGCTCAGGGAGGGGCCTCTCAACTGATCCAACGCCACGTGCAGACGTGCGGCCTACAAGTAATATTCTGCCGCTATTCCGAAACACTCTGTGCGAAAGCCTACATAAGCAACAAGAAATCCTCGGTCGGTTTCGTACTCGAAACTGAAGACGGTGCTGGAAGTCGAATCCTCACCACCACGGAGAAGGTCCATGTGTCCAGACTGCAATACGATCATTCATCACAAGAGAGGCGTCACCGGACACGCGCATCTGATCCTTACCGGGCAAACCACGGCGAAACCCATCGATCGAGCAACCATCCATCTGACCTTTTACCGGTGCAGTGTTTGCGGAACCAAATGGCGACACATAGACGACAAAAGTGATCCCTTCGCCGGATGGTCTGTGCCACCTTCTTATTGAATACAGTGGGGACGGACCCAAATGGTTCCCCCTCAACGCCTCGGCATCATGGATTCAGCTTCGATTGCGCGCGGATCTCTCCATCTATGCATATTTTGCCGAGCGCTGCTCCCTGCATGGCGCTTCCATGCGGTTTCGTGCTTGGGGGTGGCCGAGCGCACTCCCGGCGAGCAGCAGTCGCCTAGTCGGGATTTCCCTCTTGCAAGGTGTTGTATGGCCCATCTCTAACTCGGCCGAGCAATTGGTCGAAACCAAAAAACGCGAGCAGGCCGCGACGTTCGCATGGCTCAGGGAGGTGAGCCCGTCCAAAGGTTCAGAGGGATCGCAAACGCGCGGCCTTATGCATCAGAACTGCCTGGAGTGTCCAAGTTCGCACATGCGTACGACAATAATCCAGATGGCTCACGTCGGACGATGCCGCACGGGAAACGGTACTGAATGTTCAGCCACTACTTCATCGAGCGCTGCTCTTGGCCAAGCGCCGGCTAACGCGTGAAAACCATCTCCGGATTTCGTAGTTGTAAGTCCAAATTCGCCTGGGCGCGGGATGTCGGAAAAATTACCATCTACCACACGTCGATTGGCCAGCCATGATCCAGCCGGTTCCTGCCGGTGATTGCCTGCATCCGCATGGAATGGAGGTGTGTGGCAAAATCGCCTCACCTATTTCGGAAAATAGGCTTCGTGAAACTCATCAAGATCCGCTTCACCTCCTGGCGCGACCGCAGCGTCCCGCCCCGCACGATCGAGTTTCAGGCGCAGCTTGATGCCTTGACCATGCGTGAAGGCGCGCTAATTGCTGCGTCTGCGCGCGCGAGGGCTGAACAAGAGCATGATGGCCAGCTGCTGCAAAGGTCACTCGCTAGGGTCAACGATGATTTGCAGACAATTGATGCCCAGCGCACTTTTCTACTTTCCGCCGAAGAGGCTGCGGCTGAGGCCGAGACGCGTGCGTCGACCGAGCACCCCAAAGTAGGCACCTTTGGGTACCAGGTGTTGGACGAAACTGGCAGCCGCGTCGCAATGGTCGTGGACGAAGCTGGTAACCATCTCCCCGCACGGGCCCTATATACCTTTGAAATCGTAGACGAGAATCCGCCGCTGCCCGCGTGGGCGAAGAAAGGGCCTTTCATGTAGGGGCGTTATTAGGGAGATTCGTATTCTTACGGGGAAGACGATTGTGGGCGAAACACGCGCGACGTTGACTTTTCATAAAGTCCCGTCCGAAGCGGACAGACGTGGCAACCCCACCTAACCAAGCGCACATTCCCAAAAAAAGCCCGCCGTACAGGCGGGCCAAGTCCAGGGAGAGATCGGAAACCTAGCGTAAGGCCATAGAGGTGGGTTTGATCGGGGCCCGAGCGACAGCACGGGCACAAAAGATCTTGTCGTTAACCATCACGCAACTGGTCTGGCCATGCAGGGCAAATTCGACGCGGTGTTGGCCGTTCTTGCTGGTGACCCAAAGATTGTCCTGGGCAAAGACTAGGGAGCAGGACATCACGGCTCCAATCAGCAAACTGGTCAGAATCTTGGTCATGTTCAGGTCCCCTCAAGTTGGTTCGTGTTGAAGACACTTTACGGGGGAGGGATCCGTTGCGAACTGAACTATTGCGCAATCAACGTGTGCGAAATTCACGCTCCGACCGCAACGGCAAACGGGCAGACACAGAGTCGTGGGACCGTAGCCGAAACCCAGCGCAAAGCAAAAGCGTTAGCTATGCATGTACCTCTGGCGGTCTTGGCGCGGCGATTCCTCTTTTGAAACATGGGCATTGGGAAGGGTTGACATTTACCCCACAAAAGTCGATCGGTATAATGGCGTCTTTGTGAAGGATCAAAAGCATGCGAGTCCTGCAAAAGGCCCTCACCTTTGACGACGTACTGCTGATTCCCGCCCATTCCACCGTTCTCCCCCGCGACGTCAGCCTGGCGACGCGCCTGACCAAGAGCATCTCGCTGAACATTCCGCTGGTTTCCGCGGCCATGGATACGGTTACGGAAGCGAGGCTCGCTATCGCCATGGCGCAGGAAGGCGGGATCGGCATGCTGCACAAGAACCTGCCGCCAAAGGCGCAGGCCGTCGAAGTGGCAAAAGTGAAGCGCTTCGAAAGCGGCGTGGTGAAGGATCCGATCACGATCTCGCAGGACATGACGGTACGCGATGTCCTGAATCTGATTCGTCAGCATAAGATTTCCGGACTGCCGGTAGTGGATGCCTCGAAAGTGGTCGGCATCGTCACCAACCGCGACCTGCGTTTTGAGAGCAATCTCGATCAGCCGGTCAAGAACATAATGACCCCGCGTGATCGGTTGGTGACGGTCAAGGAAGGCGTAAGCAGCGAGGACGCCATGCGTCTGCTGCACCAGCATCGCCTGGAGAGGGTGCTGGTCGTGAACGAGAGCTTCGAATTGCGCGGGCTGATCACCGTAAAGGACATACTCAAATCCTCCGAGCATCCGAACGCCAGCAAAGACCACCTCGGACGCTTGCGGGTCGGGGCTGCCGTCGGCGTTGGCGAGGGCACAGAAGAGAGGGTGGAGATGCTGCTCGAAGCCGGCGTGGACGTGCTTGTGGTGGATACCGCGCACGGCCACTCGCAGGGCGTTCTGGACCGGGTGCGGTGGATCAAACGCAAGTTTCCCGGCGCCCAGGTCATCGGCGGCAATATTGCAACGGCGGCTGCGGCCAAGGCCCTGGTGGAGCAGGGCGCGGATGGAGTGAAGGTCGGCATCGGCCCAGGTTCGATCTGCACCACGCGCATCGTAGCCGGGGTAGGCATACCGCAGATAACAGCGATCAATAACGTCGCCACTGGTCTGAAGGGCACCGATATACCGATGATCGCCGACGGAGGCATCCGTTATTCGGGCGACATCGCCAAGGCGATCTCAGCGGGTGCAGATTCGGTCATGCTTGGCGGACTGTTCGCCGGCACCGAGGAAGCCCCGGGCGAGATTGAACTGTTCCAGGGGCGTTCGTACAAGACTTACCGTGGTATGGGATCACTGGGCGCGATGCAACAGGGTTCCAGCGACCGCTATTTCCAGGACGATGAGGACAGTGCCGACAAGCTCGTGCCCGAGGGTGTGGAAGGCCGCGTTCCCTACAAAGGCAGCGTCGTCCAAGTCACGCACCAGTTGATGGGAGGCCTGCGTTCGGCGATGGGATACCTCGGGTGTGCGACCATCCCTGAAGTCAGGAATCGCGCCGAGTTCGTGGAAATCACCAGCGCCGGGGTGCGAGAGTCACACGTCCACGACGTGCAGATTGTCAAGGAAGCGCCCAACTATCACGTTGACTAGCGTCAGGGGTGAGGGGAGAGGGGCGACTAAATTCAAAGACGGCTGGCGCCCAGACTTTCCCTCGTCCCTCGCCCCTCTTCCCTGATTCATCATGTCCCACGACAAAATCCTAATCCTCGATTTCGGAGCGCAATACGCACAACTGATTGCGCGCCGCGTCCGCGAGGCGGGTGTGTACTGCGAACTTCATCCTTTCGACGTCGGCGAACAGTTCATTCGCGACTTCAATGCGCGCGGTGTCATTCTTTCGGGCGGACCGAGTTCGGTTACCGACGAAAAAACACCGCGCGCCCCGCAGGCGGTTTTCGAACTGGGCGTGCCAGTGCTGGGTATCTGCTACGGCATGCAGACCATGGCGGCACAACTTGGAGGCGCGGTGGAAAATGGGCCGGTACGCGAATTCGGCTACGCGCAGGTGCGTGCCCGAGGTCACTCCAGACTGTTCGAGGGCATACAGGACCGCATCAACGGCGAGGGACACGGCCTGCTAGACGTGTGGATGAGCCACGGCGACAAGGTCACTGCGCTGCCGCCGGGATTCAATGTCATCGCATCCAATGAGACCACGCCGATCGCCGGCATGGCAGACGAGTCGCGTCGCTTTTACGCCGTGCAATTCCACCCCGAAGTCACGCACACCCCGCAGGGCAAGGCGATCTACGCGCGCTTCGTGCACGACATCTGTGCCGCAAAGCCCGACTGGAACATGCCCGACTACATTGGAGAGGCGATCGCGAAAATCCGTGCGGCCGTAGGCAGGGAAGAGGTGATCCTGGGCCTTTCCGGCGGGGTCGATTCTTCGGTCGCGGCGGCACTGATCCACCGCGCGGTCGGCGAGCAGTTGACTTGCGTGTTTGTCGACACCGGGCTGCTGCGGCTCAACGAAGCCGCGCAGGTTACGGAAACCTTTGCCGACCACATGCACATGAAAGTCGTCCACGTGGCCGCGTCGGCCCAGTTCCTCGGAAAACTGGCGGGGATTCACGATCCTGAGGCGAAGCGGAAGATCATCGGCCGCGAGTTCGTTAATGTCTTCCAGCGCGAGGCGGCAAAACTGCCGCAGGCCAAATGGCTGGCCCAAGGCACGATCTATCCGGACGTGATCGAATCGGCCGGCGCCAAGACCAAGAAGGCGCACAACATCAAATCTCACCACAACGTCGGCGGCTTGCCCGACACACTGCACCTGAAGCTGCTGGAACCGCTGCGCGAACTATTCAAGGACGAAGTGCGCGAACTCGGCGTGGCGCTGGGATTGCCGCGCGCAATGGTCTATCGCCATCCTTTCCCCGGTCCGGGGCTCGGGGTGCGCATCCTCGGTGAGGTCAAACGGGAGTATGCAGACCTGCTGCGCCGCGCCGATGCGATTTTCATCGAGGAATTGCGCGCTGCCGTCGATGCGGACGGGCAAAACTGGTACGACCGGACCTCGCAGGCATTCGCCGTGTTCCTGCCGGTGAAATCCGTCGGCGTCATGGGCGACGGCCGCACCTACGAGTACGTAGTGGCGCTGCGGGCGGTCCAGACGCAGGATTTCATGACTGCGCATTGGGCCGAGTTGCCCCACGCGCTACTGTCCAAAGTGTCCAACCGCATCATCAACGAAGTCCGCGGCATCAACCGGGTGGTCTACGACATTTCCGGCAAGCCGCCTGCCACCATCGAGTGGGAGTAGTAGTTCCAGGAATTCAGCCGCGATGGGAAGGGTATTGCTGGATTGTTGTCTGACTCGCCCTAGAATTGCGTCGAATACCGCATATGCTACGGAGCAGGTTGTACAACCGTGTTGTGGTCAAACCTAGCCTCACTGCCTGCATACACTCTGCCGTCTATCGATGCGCCAGTTCCCATGACGATCGCGTTATCAGCCAATATTGCACCCTTGAACTGCGAGGTCGTTCCAAGGTCGGCATTGTTGATCACCCAATAGACATTCTGGGGCAGCGCACCACCGGCCAGGACAATCTGCACGCCGGGACTTACGGTAAGACTTTGACTGATGTCCAGCTGCCATATCTGGAATATCCAGACATCGTTGGGACCACCAGTGAGCGTGAGATTGGACGGTATGACAACTGCGGTGTTCCATTTGTAGGTCGCAGGACCGAGATTGCGCCCCCCAATATTGCCACCTCCCAAGTCCACGTAATCGGGCACGCGGTTGTCGCGGGCATCGAAGAACGCAGCTATCCCGTCATTCTTGGCTGTGTTTAGCCGGGCAGCGTTCGTTACCCTGCAGGGACCAACCGGACCAGCACCACTGACGGTGTAAATTATCCCGGTCACCTCGGGGCACGTCAGGTCGATTAAAGTGCCGCTCGCCGGGGTCAATCCTACATCTCCGGTAACGGTGGAAGGCGAAACGTCTGTAATCGCGGTTTCCGCCAGAACCACAAAATTGCCGGCCGTTTTAAGGTCCACTGGTGCGGGGCCGCGGCCAAGTCCTCCTACGCCTGTGCCTGCACCTGCAGCCGTAAGCGCGCCTGGGTCGGTCCCGCCATCTCCTCCAGCAGCGCCGCACCCGGCCACAAGAGCAGCCAGCAGCAATGCCGCAAACCACATCAGTGGGTTTGGGAGGTTTCCAGATCTGTTCATGCGTTCCTCTTGATAGTGGAATTCCGAAAGGCATTCGGGGCGCGATGATTAACGCAACAGCGACCCCCTCGCAACGTAAGGTTCGCGAGCCTCATACTCGCGACTATCCCCATCCGTCGCGAGACGCTCTGTACGTTTCCGCACATAACCCGGAACGAAGTCGCGGAAGTTCTGTGCGATGGCGTACATACAATGCGCGACGCTTGAACAAGACTGCACGCGTCGCGACGTTGTACTCGGTCGCGGCGATATCGTTTTCGGGGTTCGAAACATTCACCATGCTTGCGCTGCACGATCCAACGCAGAACCAGCTTCCTGCCGCGCCGGTCAGGCCGCCGCCCTCGAACGGGCAAAGTGCCGGGGCGCACCGGGAGGCCATTGAAAATAGTCTGCTCGCCGCCATGCCACGCAAGGAGTATCGGCGCCTGGCGGCCGCGCTCGAACCGGTCTCGTTGACCTTTGGCGAGGTGCTCTA
>DATENC010000014.1:0-132531 GCA_035275265.1 Burkholderiales bacterium
CTGCTTGTAGGTAAAGGACTCGGTCTTGTCGACCTCGGTCGAGATCCACACCAGCGCCGTCTGGTCTCCTCGGTCCCTGAGGTGCCGGTCCACCGCGTTATGGCAGAGATTGGTCAGTCCCCCGACGAACCATTTCGCAAACGGCGGGCGGCTGTAGTCGAGGACGCGGTCGAATGGCCGATGCCAGTGGATCAGGCACGCCTGTTCGGCCCAGAACGTTTGACGTTCCGAGATCGAACGGCGATAGAACTCGGCATAACGCTGCCCCACCTGTTCCCCTTCTCTATTCCGTACCCGCCTCTACGGCGATTACGTCAGGCTATCCTGACGACCGTTCGACCACACACCTGCGCCTTCATCACCTTCTCGAACACGCCCGGCAGATCGGCAAAGTTTACCGTGGACGCGATGCTTTGCAGCCGTCGCGGTTTGAGATCAGCCCCGAGGCGCCGCCAGACTTTCTCGCGAAGTGCCATCGGCGTGTTCACCGAGTCCACGCCCACAAGGCTCACCCCGCGCAGAATGAACGGCATCACCGTGGTGTTGAAGGCATGGCTGGCAGCGAGGCCTATGCTCGCCAGCGCACCGCCGATCTGCATTGTGCTGGCGATCCACGATAGGACGTCGCCGCCGAGGTTGTCCACCGCGCCGGCCCAGGTAGCCTTGTCGAGGGGCTTGACTTTGGAAAGATCGAGACCGCTCCTGAGCAGGACTTCGGCGGCGCCGATGCGTTTTAAGTAGTCGCTTTGCACTTCCTTCCCGGTGAGCGCGGTCACGCGGTATCCGCATGAGGAAAGAATATCCACTGCAATGCTGCCCACGCCGCCTGTTGCGCCGGTCACGATCACGGGACCGTTTTCCGGTTTCAGGCCCTCGTGCTCCATGCGCTCGACGGCGAGCGCGGCGGTATATCCCGCAGTCCCCAGAGCCATCGCCTCGAACACATCCAGGCCCTTGGGCATGGGCACTACCCAGCCGGCAGGGATGCGAGCGTACTCGGCATAGCCGCCGTCGTGCGCCACTCCGATATCGTAGCTGGTCGCGATCACCGCATCGCCTTTTCTGAAACGCGCATCGGCGGATTCCACCACCGTTCCCGACAGGTCTACCCCGCCCACGCAGGGAAAGCGGCGGATGATCTTGCCGGCGCCTGTGGCGGCGAGCGCGTCCTTGAAGTTGACGCTCGAGTACGCAACTTTGATGACGACGTCGCCGGCGTCGAGCTCTTCAAACTTCATGTCCGTGAAGCGGCCGGCGACTTTGCCGTTTTCGTTGAATATCCGGTAGGCCTTCAGGGTCGTCATGATTTCCTTTGTATCAGGCTAGAACTTGCATCTCATCACGAAGCACCCCTTTTATCCAACTCTCTCTCATCCGGAGAAGAGCGGGCTCAGGAAAGATGCGGCTCGCTCAAGTAGTTGCGGGTCTGCATTTCGGTGAGCCGGCTGATCGTGCGATCGGTTTCCGTGCCGACGCGGGCGGCGTGGAATAACTCGGGCAGGCGATCCTCTGCGGACAGAATCAGCTTGACACGACGATCGTAGAACTCATCCACCAGCCAGGTAAAGCGCCTTTGTCGATCCGTATCTCCGGCAGCAAAGCGCCGCAGTTGCGAAATCAGGACGGTATGGAAGCGCCTTGCCAACTCAATGTAATCGGCTTGGCCGCGCGGCCCGTTGCACACGGATTCGAATTCGAACCAGCCCACACCAGGCGCCATGCGCCTGGCCTTGAAGACGCGCCCCTCGATCTCCAGTTCGACTTCGCGTTTGCCGGCGGTGCCCGCGACCGATTCGAATGTGTGTTCCATGGCGCGCTCGGCAACGGCATCGAGCGGAAAGTGATAGACGCCGTCTTTCTCCAGTACCCGCAACCGATAATCGGTGCCGCCCTCCACCTGGACAATGTCGAGGCGGTTCTTGAGCAATTCGATCGCCGGCAGAAACTGGGCGCGTTGCAGACCGTGCAGATACAGTTCGTCCGGATGCTGGTTCGACGTGGTTACCAGGACTGCTCCCCGATCGAACAAACCGGCAAGCAGGTTGCGCATCAGCATCGCATCGCCAATGTCAGAAACCTGGAACTCGTCGAGGCAAAGCAGGCGGGCTTCGGCGGAAATTTCGGCAGCGATGCGCGCCAGCGGATTCTCCTCACCCTGAACCGCCTTCAGCCGATGATGAATATCCTGCATGAAGCGGTGAAAGTGCACCCGGCGCTTGCGTTCGAGCGGCAGCGCGTCGAAGAAAATGTCCATTAAGAAACTCTTGCCGCGGCCAACGCCTCCCCAGAGGTACAGTCCGCGAATCGGGCGAGGACGCTGGAACATGCGCAACCACGAACGGCCAGAGCGTTCCGCTTCCGTGAGTTCGCCATGCAGCCGCTCGAGCTGCACGAGCGCTCGGTCTTGCGCAGAATCGAGGGTGAATCCGTGCTCGACGGCAACCTGCCGGGTAATACGGGAGAAACTCTCCTGGCAGGCCTCCCCTGCCGGACGGAGAGACATCAGAGATTGATCGTGCGCTTGTCCACGCCCAGCGCGGCCTCGTGCAGCGCCTCGGACAAGGTCGGATGCGCATGGACGATGCGGGCGATGTCTTCTGCGGCAGCGCCGAATTCCATCGCCACCACGGCTTCCGCGATCAGTTCCGATGCGTATGAGCCGATCATGTGCACGCCGAGGATGCGGTCTGTCCTGGCATCCGCGAGCATTTTCACGAAGCCGGCTGTTTCACCGATGGCGCGGGCGCGTCCGTTGACGATGAAGGGAAACTGGCCGGACCGGTATTCAACGCCTGTCGCTTTCAGTTCCTGTTCGGTCTTGCCTACCCAGGCAATTTCCGGCGTGGTATAGATCACCCAGGGGACTGTCTCCAGATTCATGTGTCCGGACTGGCCGGCGATCATTTCTGCGACCGCGATCCCCTCTTCCGAGGACTTGTGCGCTAGCATCGGGCCGCGCACGACATCGCCAATCGCGTAAACATTTGCAAGGTTGGTGCGGCAGTGGTCGTCGACTTCGATGAATCCGCGGCTGTCGAGCTTTAGACCTACCTTGTCCGCTCCCAGGTTTGCCGACTGCGGCGCACGTCCGACAGCCACGATGAGCACGTCGAATTGCGCCTTCTGTTCGCCGACCGGATCGGCATATTCGACGGCGACATCCTTCTTCGAGGCCTTGACCGTCCCGATTTTCACGCCGAGACGGATATCCAGACCGACCACTTTGGTAAAGACCCGCAGCGCTTCCTTGGCGACCTGCTCGTCGGCGGCCTGAAGAAAATTCGGCATCGCTTCGAGCATCGTCACCTGCGAACCCAGGCGCTTCCAAACGCTGCCCATCTCCAGCCCTATTACGCCCGCCCCGATGACGCCTAGGCGCGCGGGCACCTCCGGAAGCGACAATGCGCCGGTGTTGTCGACGACACGCTCATTGTCCACCGGCGCAAAAGGCAGTTGCCGCGGGATCGACCCCGTGGCGACAATCACGTTCTTGGCCTCGATCACTTCGGCAGCATCGCCATTGCTGACCTCGATCTGATAAGCGCTTCCGCCTGCAACGAATCGCCCGCGGCCGTGCATCGAGGTAACCTTGTTCTTTCGAAACAGCAGGCTGATGCCGCCAGTGAAGGTATCGACGATCTTGTCCTTGCGCGCCAGCATGGTTGCGATATTGACCGCAACATCCTTTACGGAAATGCCGTGTTCGCCGAACTTGTGCAGCGCGCGCTCGTAGTTCTCCGAGGACTCCAACAGCGCCTTTGAGGGGATGCAACCGACGTTCAGGCAGGTGCCCCCGAGGCTCGGTTTGCCTTTGGCGTTCTTCCACTCGTCAATGCACACCGTGTTGAAGCCCAGTTGCGCCGCGCGAATCGCCGCGGTGTAGCCACCGGGCCCTGCACCGATCACTGCGACGTCAAAGCTTTTTGCCATGATTGCTTACGAATTGACCACAGGAACACACGGCCGCGCAGGAACTCAATGCAACAATTTCTTGCACCCGTATTTCTCCGTGTCTCGGTCTCTCTAACTGTGAGAAGAATCTTAAAGTTCCAGCAGCAAGCGCGAGGGATCTTCGAGGGCTTCTTTGATCGCTACCAGGAAAAGCACGGCTTCACGGCCGTCGATGATGCGATGATCGTAGGAGACCGCCAGATAGTTCATCGGCCGGGCCACGATTTGCCCGTTTTCCACCACCGGACGCTCCTGGGTGGCGTGGATCCCGAGGATGGCGCTTTGCGGCGGGTTGATGATCGGCGTCGAAAGCATCGATCCAAAAACCCCACCGTTGGAGATCGAGAACGTTCCGCCGGTCAATTCCTCGATGGTCAGCTTGCCGTCCTGGGCACGCTTTCCGTAATCGGCGATTCTCTTCTCGATGTCGGCGAACGACAGCTGGTCGCAGTTGCGCACGATCGGCACTACCAGCCCACGTGGGCTGCCCACGGCGATGCCGATGTCGAAATAGCCGTGGTAAACGATGTCGGTGCCGTCCACCGACGCGTTCACAACCGGATACTTCTTCAGCGCATGCACCGCGGCCTTGACGAAAAATGACATGAACCCGAGCTTGACACCGTGTTCCTTCTCGAACTTGTCCTTGTAACGGTTGCGCACTTCCAGCACCGGCTGCATGTTTACTTCATTGAACGTGGTAAGGATCGCCGCGGTGGATTGAGACTGCACGAGGCGTTCGGCCACGCGCTGGCGCAGCCGCGACATCGGCACGCGCTGCTCGGGCCTGTCGCCCAGTATCTGATCAACATTTACGGGCGTGGGCAATGGCGCCGCAACCCTGGCTTGCGGCGCTTGCAGCTTCACCACCACGTCTTCCTTGGTGACGCGGCCACCGCGCCCGCTACCGCCGATTTGCGAAGTGTCGAGACTGTTGTCTGCCGCGATTTTCCTGGCCGAAGGCATGACTGCGGGCGCCTGCGCCGCTGCAGAAGCGGGCGCGGAAGCGGATTTCTCCGGAGTCTTAGCGGCTTGCACCACAGCCACAGTCGTTGCGACTGCCGGTGCGCCGGCAACCGCCTTGCCCTCGGTATCGATCGTGGCAATGATCTCGTTGCTCACGACAGTGCTGCCATCGCCCTTTATGACCTTCGAGAGTACGCCGGACTGCGGGGCCGGCAGCTCCAGCACCACCTTGTCGGTTTCGATATCGATCAGGTTCTCGTCGCGCTTGACGAACTCGCCCTGCTTCTTGTGCCAGGATAACAGCGTAGCCTCGGCTACCGATTCCGATAGCGCCGGGACCTTTACCTCTACTAACATGAGCTCTCCGTTCTCGTTTCAGTTCGTCCCATTGAATTGTCCAGTCAGACGCCGTGGGTCAGCGCAGCGTCGACGACGGCCTTTTGCCGCTGGTTATGCAGCGCCAGGTAACCGCCGGCCGGCGCCGCCGAGGACGGCCGCAGCGCGTAGGACAATTTTTGATGCGCCAGTAAATGGCGCTGCAAGTAATGCTGGATTCGGTGCCAGGCACCCTGGTTGCCGGGCTCTTCCTGGCACCACACAATTTCCACGGCGTCCCGGTAACGTTCGATTTCCGCCTTGAACTGGTCGTGCGGAAAAGGATAAAGCTGCTCCAGACGCACCAATGCGATGTCGTCAATGACACGCTCGCGCCGCGCCACAGCCAGGTCGAAATAGACCTTGCCGCTGCAAAACACTACCCGCTTGACCTTCTGCGGATTGCGGATTTCGGCGTCCGGAACCACGACTTGGTACTCGCCGTTCGCCAGGTCTTCGAGCGACGACACTGATTCCTTGTGCCGCAGAAGACTCTTCGGACTGATGATGATCAACGGCTTTCTGAAAGGCCGCACCATCTGCCGGCGCAACAGGTGGAACATTTGCGCCGGTGTGGAAGGAATGCAGATCTGCATGTTGTAGTCCGCGCATAACTGCAGGTAACGCTCTACGCGAGCCGACGAGTGCTCCGGTCCCTGCCCTTCGTAGCCATGCGGCAGCATCAATGCGACGCCGCAGATACGGCCCCACTTCACTTCGCCCGCCGCAATGAACTGGTCGATCACGACCTGGGCTCCGTTGGCAAAGTCGCCGAATTGCGCCTCCCAGATCACCAGCTCGTTCGGCTCGGCGGTCGCGTAGCCGTACTCGAAACCGAGCACCGCCTCTTCCGACAGGACCGAATCGATCACCACGAAGTCGGGCTGGTTCTCCGCAACGTGCTGAAGGGGGACGTAGGCGCCGGAGTCCCAGCGTTCGCGGTTCTGATCATGAAGCACTGCGTGCCGGTGGAAGAAGGTCCCGCGCGCGGTGTCCTGTCCCGACAGCCGCACGGCGTAGCCATCCTTGAGCAGTGATGCATAAGCAAGGTTCTCCGCCATGCCCCAGTCAAGCGGAAGGTTACCCGCCGTCATCGCCCGTCGATCCGAGTTTATTTTTTCGACGCGCGGATGCAACTTGAAATTCGGCGGAACGGTGGTCAGCTTCGCCGCAAGCTGTTTCAGCACTTCCATCGGCACGCCGGTAGCCACCTTGTAGGTCCAGGGAATGTTCTTGAACGGCGCCCAGTTGACCTGGAACGGCGGCTTGTAATTGGACAGGATGGTCCTGTTGGTGTGAAAGCCGGAATCGAGCGCATCACGATACGTCTTGATCATGTCTTCGGCTTCCTCCGGCTTGACGATGCCCTGCGCAGCCAGTTTCTCGCCGTAGAGTTTGCGCGTGCCCTTGTGCTGGGCGATCAGCTTGTACATCAGCGGCTGCGTCACCATCGGTTCGTCCTGCTCGTTGTGCCCGAGCTTGCGGAAGCACACCAGGTCGATGACCACGTCCTTGTGGAACTCCATGCGGAATTCCAGCGCGACCTCGGTCACCATTGCCACCGCCTCGGGATCGTCGCCGTTGACGTGGAAGACCGGCGCTTCGATCATTTTCGCCACGTCCGTGCAGTAGATCGTCGAGCGAGTATCCCGAGTATCTGAAGTGGTGAAGCCAATCTGGTTATTTACGATCACGTGAACGGTTCCACCAGTGCGGTAGCCGCGAGTCTGGGACAGGTTGAGCGTTTCCATGACCACGCCCTGGCCGATGAAGGACGCATCCCCGTGCAGCAGCACCGGAAGTACCTGGTTTCCCTCGCGGTCCTTGCGCCGATGCTGGCGGGCCCGGACCGAACCTTCCACCACCGGGTTGACGATTTCCAGGTGCGAAGGGTTGAAGGCCAGCGTCAGGTGCATCGGGCCGCCCGGGGTCATGATGTCCGACGAAAAACCCTGATGGTATTTCACGTCGCCCATCGGCAGCGTTTCGACCTGTTTGCCCTCGAACTCCGAGAACAGGTCCTTGGGCATCTTGCCCAGCGTATTCACCAGCACGTTGAGCCGGCCGCGGTGCGCCATGCCGATCACCGTTTCCTGGATGCCTCGAGTCCCCGCGCGCTGCAACAGCACGTCGAGCAGCGGGATCAGACTTTCTGCGCCTTCCAGCGAGAACCGCTTTTGGCCGACGTAACGTGTGTGCAGGTATTTCTCCAGCGTTTCAGCAGCTGTCACGCGTTCGAAGATATGCCGCCTGAAGTCGGCATCGTAATTGGGCTGCGAACGGATTCCCTCGACGCGCTGCTGTATCCAGCGCTTCTGCCGGGTATCGGAAATGTACATGTACTCGATTCCGACCGATCCGCAGTAGGTTTCCTTTACCGCGCGCAAAATTTCGCGCAATGGCATCTGCTCCGGTCCCACCAGGGAGCCGCTGTTGAACACCAGATCCAGGTCGGCTTCCGTCAAGCCGTAGTGCGCGGGATCGAGTTCAGGAACGTCGGGCTTCTCGAAACGCTTGAGCGGATCCACGTTGGCGTGACGCACGCCAAGAAAACGATAGGCGTTGATGAGTTGCAGTACGGAGACCTGCTTCTTTTCTACCGTCGCTACCGCCTGGGTCGGCGCATGGGCCTGGCCATTGCTGCGCCTGTTTGTTTTGGCCAGTCGGATGAACGACTCGACCACCGGGGCATGGGGGACGTCGCGAGCACCCGGCGACTGCTGCATCTGATCGAAGTAACGCCGCCACTCCAGTGTCACCGAGTCGGGATTCTGCAGGTAGGCCTCATATAAATCCTCGATGAAGGGTACGTTGCCACCGAACAGGTAAGAATTGCCGAGGAGTTCCTTCATCATGACGATCACCTTTCAGGATGACAATTGAGTGATTGGGTGGTTGAGCAATTCGAGTCGAATCTCCACCTAATCACTCGATCAGCGTTTCTCGATGGGGCTGACGTCGCGTTTTGCCGGGCCTGTGTAAAGCTGGCGCGGCCGCCCGATCTTCTGCTCCGGGTCGCCCACCATCTCGTTCCACTGCGCCACCCACCCCACAGTGCGGGCCAGCGCAAAGACGCAGGTAAACATGTTGTTGGGGATGCCCAGGGCACGCTGCACAATGCCGGAGTAGAAATCCACATTGGGATAAAGCTTGCGCTCGACGAAATACTCGTCCTCGGTGGCGATCTTCTCCAGAGCCATCGCCAGCTTGAACAGGCGGTCGTCGTGCAATCCGAGTTCGTTCAGCACCTCGTGGCAGGCTTCCCGCATCAGTTTCGCGCGCGGATCGTAATTCTTGTATACGCGATGCCCGAAACCCATCAACCGGAAGCCGGAATTCTTGTCCTTGGACTTCTTGATGTATTCGCCGACGCGCGATACATCGCCGATTTCCTCGAGCATGTTCAGGCAGGCCTCGTTGGCGCCGCCGTGCGCTGGGCCCCACAGGCAGGCAATGCCGGATGCGATGCAGGCGAAAGGATTGGCACCCGACGATCCGGCGAGGCGCACCGTGGATGTCGAGGCATTTTGTTCGTGATCGGCGTGCAGGATGAAGATCCGGTCCAGCGCCTTCACCAGTACCGGCTTGACCTCATAGTCTTCGGCCGGCACAGCGAACATCATGCGCATGAAATTGCCCGAGTAGGAAAGCGAATTGAGCGGATAAATGAACGGTTGGCCGATCGAGTACTTGTAAGCCATCGCAACGATGGTCGGCATTTTCGCGATCAACCGGAAAGCGGAAATCTTGCGATGCTCCGGGTTATTCAGGTCGAGCGAGTCGTGATAGAACGCCGATAAGGCCCCCACCACGCCTACCAACACCGCCATCGGATGCGAGTCCCGGCGGAATCCGGTATAAAACCGCGCCAGTTGCTCATGCACCATAGTGTGGCGCGTGACCGTGGTATCGAATTCCTGCTGTTGCCGCTTGTTGGGCAATTCCCCGAACAGCAACAAGTAACAGACTTCTAGAAAATCGCACTTTTCGGCAAGCTGCTCGATCGGATAGCCGCGATATAAAAGCACCCCGGCGTCGCCGTCGATGTAGGTGATTTCGGAACGGCAACTGGCCGTAGAGAGAAATCCTGGATCGTAAGTGAACTTGCCGGTTTTTGCGTGCAGGGTGCGGATATCCAGCACATCCTGCCCGAGGGTCCCGGAAAGAACTGGAAACTCGACGGGAGCGGTACCGTCGTTCAATGAGATTGTTGCGGTGCGCTGCTTATCCATGGTCTCGCTCGCTTCCCATGCATACTAAGACTTTAAGTTTAGCAGCTTCTCTGCAGACGGGGCCACCGAGATGCAGTGCAATAATGATCAATCAAATAATCTGATTATGTGGGCGACTTCTACGTCCGGCGGCGGCTGTTTTCCGGACACGAGATCCCATAGGTCATTATCCGGATAGTCCAGCAGGCGATTGAGCGCAGCTCGCATGTGGGGCGCCAGCGTTTCGAAGTGCCGATCCAAAAAACGGTTCAGTACGATGTCCAGTTCCAACAATCCTCTCCGGCAGTGCCAACGGACACGGTCTATCTCGGCCATAGCTACTCAAACGGCGCGCTTGATCATCAGGTCCTTGATCTTGCCGATCGCCCGCGTCGGATTGAGTCCCTTCGGACATACGTCCACGCAGTTCATGATCGAATGGCAGCGGAACAGCCGGTACGGATCCTTGAGGTCGTCGAGACGCTCGCTGGCGGCAAGATCGCGGGAATCGGCAAGAAAGCGGTAGGCTTGGAGCAATCCAGCCGGCCCTACGAACTTGTCCGGGTTCCACCAGAACGAAGGGCAGGCAGTCGTACAGCATGCGCACAGGATGCACTCATAGAGTCCGTCGAGTTCGCCGCGCTCCCCCTGGGACTGCAACCTTTCCCTGGTGGGAGGCGGATTGTTGTTGACGAGATAGGGCTTCACCGAGTCGTATTGCTTGAAGAACTGCGACATGTCAACGATCAGGTCGCGGATCACCGGCAAGCCGGGTAGCGGCCGAAGTTCGACCGGTTCCTTGAGGTCGACCAGCCGCGTAATACATGCCAGCCCGTTCTTGCCGTTGATGTTCATCGCATCCGAGCCGCATACGCCCTCGCGGCACGAACGGCGCAGCGACAGGCTGTCATCCGTTGCCTTTATGCGTATCAGCGCATCGAGCAGCATCGGTTCCGTTGGTTGCAACTGGACGTCGTAGTCCTGCATGTAGGGCTTGGCGTCCTTGTCCGGGTCGTAGCGGTAGATCTTGAATTTCATTGGGTACCCTAGAGGAACGATTCGGATATTGCGTTTCGGGTGTTGCGCCTTGCGTATCAATACGTCCTAACCTTCGGTTCAATTGTCTGCGCAGTCAGCGGCTTCAAATGCACCGGCTTGTATTCGAGCCGGCTGTTTTCCTTGTACCACAGGCTGTGCCTGAGCCACTGGACGTCGTCGCGCTTCGGGTGGTCGGCACGATCGTGCGCGCCCCGGCTTTCCTTCCGCGCTTCGGCCGAGACCAGCGTTGCCACCGCCACCTCGATCAGATTGTCGAGCTCGAGTGCCTCGACTCGTGCGGTGTTGAATACCTTGCTTTTGTCCTTGATTCCGGTGCGGCCCACGCGCAACGCGGTTTCCTTTATTTTCGCAACACCCTCCACCAGTAGGTCCGGGAAACGGAACACACCGCAGTGAGCCTGCATGATCCGGCGCAGTTCCGTTCCGACTTCATGCACGCTCTCGCCATTCTTCTGGTTGTCCAGGCGCGTCAGCCGCGCCATGGTCCTGTCGGCCGCATCGGCCGGCAGATCCTTGTGGGTCGGATTCTGTCCCAGGAAACCGATCATGGTGTCGCCGGAGGATTTTCCGAAAACCAGCAGGTCGGTGAGAGAATTTGTGCCAAGCCGGTTCGCTCCATGCACCGACGCGCAGGCACACTCGCCCGCAGCATAAAAACCCTCCACCACCGCTTCCGGATTCCCATCCCGCGGCGCCACCACCTCGCCGCGGTAGTTGGCGGGAATCCCGCCCATCTGGTAGTGACAGGTCGGCACAACAGGGATCGGATCCTTGACTGGATCGACGTTGGCGAATTTCCTGGCGATCTCGCGGATACCGGGTAGCTTGCTCTCGATCAGGTCCACACCCAAATGGTCGAGCTTGAGCAGCAAATAGTCGCCATCCGGCCCGCAGCCGCGCCCTTCCTTGATCTCAGTCGCCATCGCTCGCGCTACCACGTCGCGGCTGGCCAGGTCCTTCGCGTTCGGAGCGTAGCGCTCCATGAATCGCTCGCCGTCCTTGTTCAGCAGGTAGCCTCCCTCCCCGCGCACGCCCTCGGTAATCAGCACACCCACACCGGCCACACCGGTCGGATGGAACTGCCAGAATTCCATGTCTTCGAGCGGGATTCCTGCGCGCGCCGCCATTCCCAATCCGTCTCCGGTATTGATGAAGGCGTTGGTGCTGGCGGAATAGATGCGCCCCGCACCCCCGGTGGCAAACAACACTGCGCGCGCGTGCAATACCGACACGTCGCCAGTCTCCATTTCCATCGCGGTCACACCCAGTACCTGTCCGGACGCATCGCGGATCAGGTCGAGAGCCATCCACTCGACCAGGAACCGGGTATTGGCTCGCACGTTGCGCTGGTACAAGGTGTGCAGCATGGCGTGGCCGGTGCGATCCGCCGCGCAGCAGGAACGCTGCACCGCCGGACCGGTGCCGAAATTCTGCATGTGTCCGCCGAATGGACGCTGATAAACCGTGCCGTCAGGGTTGCGGTCGAAAGGCATACCGAAGTGTTCGAGTTCGATGACAACTTTCGGCGCCTCGCGGCAGAGGAACTCGATGGCGTCCTGATCCCCAAGCCAGTCCGACCCCTTGATGGTGTCGTACATGTGCCACATCCAGTTGTCTTCGCCCATGTTGCCGAGCGCGGCACCGATTCCGCCCTGTGCCGCTACCGTGTGCGATCGGGTCGGGAACACTTTGGACAGTACTGCGACTTTGAAACCGGCCTCCGCAAGCTGCAGTGAAGCGCGCATTCCCGCACCGCCAGCACCGACGATCACCGCATCGAATTTTCTTACAGGGATCATCAGAGGCTCCAGAGAATCTGAATTGCCCAGACGGTATAACCGATCAGAAGCACGGCCACCACGATCTCCAGGCCGAACCGCACTGAAGTCCATTTGAGATAGTCCATCAGGATATCGCGCACGCCGATCCACGCATGCCAGAAAACGCTGACGAAAAACAGGAAGGTCGCAACCCGCATCGGCTGGTTTTCGAACAGCGCGCGCCACTCACCGTAATTCTGCGGTGGACAAACCACGAGAATGCCAACGACCACGATCGTGTAGATCGCCAACAGCACCGCGGTGACGCGTTGTACCAGCCAGTCCCTGAGTCCGTGTTGAGTGCTGGCGAGACTCTTCACCATAGGCACGCCCCCAAGACCACGGTTAGGACGAGGCTTGTCGTCAGCACGCCCCAACTCATTGCCCGCGTGGTCCTGAGTTCTGATCCGATATCCAGATCGAGCAACAAATAGCGCAGGCCCGCGAAGAAATGGTGCAGGAAAGCCCACAGCATGCCAGTCAGGAACAGCTTCGCCAGCCAATGATCCGCAACCGCGCGCAAACGCAGGTAGCTCTCCGGCGACGCCAGGCTCTCCTGAAACAGATACAGGAGTACGCCGGCGAACAGGAACAGCGCTGCGCCGCTGATGCGATGCAGAATCGATACGAAACCCGGTACCGGTAACCGGATTTTCGTCAAGTCGAGGAATTTCGGTCGTTGCCTTGCGATCATGGCTGGGTCATGGTGGCCAGGGGGCTGCAGGGAGCCGCCGGCAGTTAGACGATGCGGTTGCGGTAATGGTGCTCCCGGGTGTTACAGAAACTGCGTCGGTGCTCGACTGGCTTGTCCGCGTAAGTGTAGGCCACGCGCTCGATCGTCAATATTGGCGCACCTTTGCTGACCCCGAGGTACCTGGCAGCCGCCCCGTCCGCCGCAACGGCCTTTAGTTGCTCGTCGACGTGCAGGATTCGAAGTTCGAACTCGGACTCGTACATGCTGTACAGCATGCAGTGGTAGCGCTCGATGGTTTCCACCGTCAGTCCCTTGAATTGGATCGCGGGCAAGCGGACTTCCTCGAACACAGCATTCTTGGCGGAGATTGCCAGCACGCGAGTAATCAGGAATGCGCCGGCGCCCGAGGCGAGATCGAGTTTCTTTGCTGAGGCGTTGTCCAGCTTGACCTTGCGGCAGTCAATAAGGGTGGCTGCTAGGGAGTCGCGGCCGCCACGGTCGGGCGATATGCGCAGATAGGGAAACTGGCTGCGCTCCTCGGAATGGGAAGCGACAAAAGTGCCCTTGCCCTGCTGGCGCACCAACAGGTTCTCGCCGGCAAGTTCGCCTATTGCCTTGCGTACCGTTCCCTGGCTGACGCTGAAGCGGCCGGCAAGCTCGATTTCACTGGGAATCACTTCGCCCGGACGCCACTCTCCCGTTACCAGGCTTTGGGTGATCAGACTCTTGATCTGCCGGTAAAGCGGTTGAAAGGCGGGCGCATTGGCGGCGGGCTTCATGTTGCCGCGCGTTTTTAGCACGATATTCCTCCGGCCGTCCACGAGAACAGATGTCTTTTATAAGATACAAGACTAGTTTGACACAATCGAAGCCGAATCGCTATGATGCAGGGCAAAAATGACCCCGCCTTGACGCCTGACCGATGATCCGGCCGGGCTCGCCGGGCCTGCTCGCCAGCCGACCCTTAATGTCGGATGTATTTGCAAATAACTCTCACAAAGCCGGAGCCGTCCGCCATGACATCGCCCCTACGAGTCGCAGTTACCGGTGCCGCTGGCCAGATCGGTTACAGCCTCCTGTTCCGTATCGCCTGCGGCGAAATGCTGGGCAGGGACCAGCCGGTGATGCTGCAAATGCTCGAGATCCCGGATGAGAAGGCGCAGGCTGCACTGAAGGGAGTAATGATGGAATTGGAGGACTGCGCGTTTCCGTTGCTCGCTGGCATGGTCGCGGCTTCCGATCCGAAGGTGGCATTCAGGGACGCCGATGTGGCATTGCTGGTGGGCGCCCGGCCCCGGTCGAAGGGCATGGAACGCAAGGACCTGCTGGAAGCCAATGGCGCGATCTTCACCGGCCAGGGCCGGGCATTGAACGAGGTGGCCAGAGGCAACGTAAAGGTACTGGTGGTCGGAAACCCCGCCAATACCAACGCTTACATCGCTATGAACAGTGCGCCAGATTTGCCGCGCGAGAACTTCACCGCGATGCTGCGTCTGGACCACAACCGCGCATTGTCGCAGCTTGCTGTGAAGACTGGCGCGCCAGTCAGTTCGATCGAGAAAATGATCGTTTGGGGCAACCATTCACCTACCATGTACCCGGACTACCGCTTCGCGACCATCGGCGGCAAGCCGGCTCCCAAAATCGTCAACGATGAACAGTGGTACCGCAACGTGTTCATTCCGACTGTGGGCAAGCGCGGCGCCGCGATCATCGAGGCGCGCGGGCTTTCGTCCGCTGCCTCGGCCGCCAATGCCGCGATCGACCATATGCGCGACTGGTTGCTCGGCACCAAGGGCAAGTGGGTCACCATGGGCGTCGCTTCCGACGGCTCATACGGTATTCCCGACGGCATGATTTACGGTTTCCCGGTGACCTGTTCCGCGGGCAGGTATCAGATGATCAAGGGCCTTGAGATTGACGAGTTCAGCCGAAACAGGATGGACGCCACACTCAAGGAACTCGAAGAGGAGCGCGACGCGATCAAGCACCTGCTCCAATGATCCCGCTGGTGGCAAGCCGTCGATGACTGATCGAGACAGTACTTGCCGCTGCGACAGGTTGTGAATTTTTTGAAAGCAAAACTGATGGAAGCCACGCCAGGACAGAAACTCCGCGCCGCTGTCGCGGCGGAGAAACCGTTGCAGGTGATCGGCACGATCAACGCCTACCATGCCCGGCTCGCTGAACGTACTGGCTACAAGGCCATCTACCTTTCCGGCGGCGGGGTCGCCGCAGGTTCGCTAGGTGTACCAGACCTGGGAATCACCGCGCTTGACGACGTACTAACGGACGTGCGCCGCATCACCGACGCATGCAGCCTGCCGCTGCTGGTGGATGCAGATACCGGCTTTGGTGGTGCCTTCAACATCGCCCGCACCGTCAAGTCGCTGATCAAGTCTGGCGCCGGCGCGATGCATATCGAGGACCAGGTCCAGTCCAAACGTTGCGGTCACCGGCCGGGCAAGGAAATCGTGTCCCGCGACGAGATGGTGGACCGCATCAAGGCGGCAGTGGACGCACGCTCCGATCCAGACTTCGTGATCATGGCGCGCACGGACGCCCTCGCCGTCGAGGGCCTCAATTCCGCGATCGACCGCGCCAGGGCTTGCGTGGACGCCGGCGCGGACATGATCTTTCCAGAGGCGATGACGGACCTTTCGATGTACAGGAAGTTCGCCGACGCGGTCAAGGTTCCGGTGCTGGCCAATATCACCGAGTTCGGTGCCACACCGCTTTTCACCGTGGAAGAATTGCGCGGCGCGAACGTCTCGCTGGTGCTTTACCCGCTGTCGGCGTTCCGGGCGATGAACAAGGCAGCGCTCAAAGTCTACGAGACCGTCCGCCGCGAGGGTACGCAGAAGAGCCTGATTGATATCATGCAGACGCGAAACGAGCTGTACGACTACCTTGACTACCACCGGTTCGAATCGAAACTGGATCAACTTTTCGCGAAGGAAAAGGGAAAATGAGCGAAGCGACCCAACTCACCCCGAAGCCGAAGAAGTCGGTGGCGCTCTCCGGAGTTCCCGCGGGCAACACCGCGCTGTGCACCGTAGGCCGCACCGGCAACGACCTTCACTATCGCGGTTACGACATCCTGGATTTTGCGGAGGAAGCCGAGTTCGAAGAGATCGCCTATCTCCTGGTATACGGCCGGCTGCCCACCGCCGCCGAACTGGCGGCTTACAAACGCAAGCTCAAGGCACAGCGTGGCCTGCCCGCATCGGTTCAGGATGTCCTGGAGTGTATCCCGGCAAACGCGCACCCCATGGACGTGCTGCGAACCGGCTGTTCCGCTTTAGGGGCGGTGCTTCCGGAACACGAAGACCACAAGCTCACGGAGGCGCGTGACATAGCCGACCGGTTGATGGCCAGTTTCGGTTCGATGCTGCTTTACTGGTATCACTTTTCGCATTCGGGGCGGCGCATCGAAGTCGAAACCGACGACGATTCAATCGGCGGTCATTTCCTGCATCTCCTGCACGGCAAGAAGCCTTCGGCGCTTTGGGAGCGGGCGATGCACACCTCGCTGATCCTCTACGCGGAGCACGAGTTCAACGCCTCCACGTTCACCGCTCGCGTCATCGCCGGCACGGGTTCCGACATGTATTCGGCAGTCGGCGGCGCGCTCGGCGCGCTCAAGGGGCCCAAGCACGGCGGCGCCAATGAATTCGCCTTCGATATCATAGGGCGCTACGACAATCCCGACGACGCCGAAGCAGACATCGTCAGGCGCGTTGCGGAGAAGCAGATAATCATCGGCTTCGGCCATCCCGTATACACCACCGGCGACCCGCGCAACAAGGTGATCAAGGACGTCGCTCGTCGGCTTTCCAAGGACGCCGGCGACATGAAGCTCTTCGGCATCTCGGAGCGCGTAGAAAAGGTCATGTGGCGGGAGAAGAAAATGTTTCCGAACCTGGACTGGTACAGCGCCACCAGCTATCACATGATGGGGGTCCCAACGGCGATGTTCACTCCGATCTTTGTCATCAGCCGCACTTCTGGCTGGACTGCCCACGTGATCGAGCAGCGCATCGACGGCAAGATCATCCGCCCAAGCGCCAACTACACCGGCCCGGAAAACCTGAAGTGGGTACCCATCGGTAAAAGATAGTGAAGGCGTGAAGGGTGAATGAGTGAAGGGTGAAATCCGAAACCCGTTGTAGACCACCCCTTCTGCTCATTCACTTTTCACTCATTCACTCATTCACCCTTCACGTCTTTACCCCTCATGTCAGCACATATTTCCAACGTCCGCCCCAAACCCGACAAGGTCCTGGTCGACATCGCCGATTATGTAACCAAGTACAAGGTCAAGAGCAAGGACGCATACGACACCGCACGCTACTGTCTGATGGATACACTGGGCTGCGGCTTCGAGGCGCTCGAGTACCCTGCCTGCACAAAGCTGCTGGGACCTGTCGTGCACGGCACCATCGTTCCAAGCGGCGCCAAGGTGCCCGGAACCCAGTTCCAACTCGACCCAGTACAGGCCGCCTTCAACATCGGCGCGATGATCCGCTGGCTGGACTTCAACGACACCTGGCTCGCCGCGGAGTGGGGCCACCCGTCGGACAACCTGGGTGGCATTCTTGCGACCGCCGACTGGCTATCGCGCAATGCAGTTGCGGCCGGCAAGAAGCCGCTCACGATGCAGGACGTGCTGACGGCGATGATCAAGGCGCACGAAATCCAAGGCTGCCTCGCGCTGGAGAACAGCTTCAACAAGGTCGGCCTCGACCACGTGGTGCTGGTCAAGGTGGCCACCACCGCGGTGGTCGCCGGCATGCTCGGCCTGTCCAGGGAAGAGCTCATTAGCGCGATCTCGCTGGCGTGGGTGGACGGCCAAAGCCTGCGCACCTATCGCCATGCTCCCAACACGGGCTCGCGCAAAAGCTGGGCGGCGGGAGATGCCACCAGCCGCGCCGTCAGGTTGGCGCTGATCGCCAAAACCGGAGAGATGGGCTATCCATCGGTCCTGACGGCAAAGACCTGGGGTTTTTACGATGTGCTGTTCAAAGGCAAAGAGTTCAAGTTCCAGCGCCGCTACGGTTCGTACGTCATGGAAAACGTTCTGTTCAAGATCTCTTTCCCGGCCGAATTCCATTCGCAGACCGCGGTCGAGGGCGCCATGCAACTGCATCCGCAGTTGAAGGATCGTCTCGACGACATCAAGGAAATCTCCATCCGCACGCACGAAGCAGCGATCCGCATCATCGACAAGAAAGGCCCTTTGAACAATCCTGCCGATCGCGACCATTGCATCCAGTACATGATGGCCGTGCCGATGATCTTCGGGCGCCTGACCGCGGCCGACTACGAAGACAATGTCGCCGCCGATCCGCGCATCGACAAACTTCGCGACAAGATGGTCTGCGTCGAAGACAAGCAGTTCACCCGGGACTACCACGATCCGAACAAGCGCTCGATTGCCAATGGCATCACCGTGGAATTCAGGGACGGAAGCCGCCTTAACGAAGTGATGGTCGAATACCCCATTGGCCATAAGCGCCGCCGCAAGGAAGGCATGCCGGTTCTGGTCGAGAAATTCAAGACCAACCTGGCGCGCCGCTTTCCGGCGAAACAGCAGAAGGCGGTACTCGAGCTTTGCATGGATCCCAAGAAGCTCGCCGCCACGCCGGTCAATGAATTCGTCGATATGATGGTCATCTGAACACCTCGATGCGACCCGCGATCGCTTTCTTCCTTGGAGTTGCGCTCTCCGTTCCGGCGCAGGCAGACTCCAATCCCATGCAACCTGGCACCTGGGAATTCACGCGCTCGGGCGGCATGGCCGCGAATCTGATCGGCCGCTTCTGCATCAGCGCGGCGGATATCGCCGACCCGCTGTCGCCGGTCAACGGCTTTCTTTCGCGCGACGAGAAGAAGCAATGCAACTGGAAGATCGAGTGGCAGGCGGGCCGCGCGCAGTATTTCGGAACATGTCATTGGAAGGATCAAATGGTCGAGGTTAGCGGCCGCATAGTGGCGACGACGGACACCTATTCCGATACGCAGGACCAGAAGAAAGAAAATTCGGCACCGAGGTCGCCGATCCTGGACATCATCAATGGTGTTCGACTGGCGCCCTGTCCGAATTGAGCGGTTTTCAATCCTGGAGACGCAATGAGCCACAATTTGTTCGACACTCTGCAGGAGTTCACACCCACCGCCGGCAAACAGGCGAAGTTCTATTCACTGCCTGCGCTTGAGAAGGCCGGTATAGGAAGGATCTCACGCCTGCCAGTTTGCATCCGCATCGTGCTCGAAGCAGTGCTACGCAACGTGGATGGCAAGAAAGTGGCTGAAGAGCATGTCAGGCAACTGGCCGCCTGGAAACCAGAGGCGCCGCGCACTCAGGAGATTCCATTCGTCGTCGCGCGCATCGTGCTCCAGGATTTCACCGGCGTGCCGCTGCTTGCAGACCTCGCTGCCATGCGCGCCGTAGCCGCCAGGATGGGCAGGAATCCCAAGGTGATTGAACCGCTGGTGCCGGTGGACCTGGTGGTGGACCACTCAGTGCAGGTCGACCACTACGGCAGCAAGGAAGCGCTTGACCTCAATATGAGGCTGGAATTCCAGCGGAACAAGGAGCGCTACCAGTTCATGAAATGGGGCATGCAGGCGTTCGACACATTCAAAGTCGTGCCCCCGGGCGTAGGCATAGTGCACCAGGTAAATCTCGAATATCTGGCACGCGGCGTACATGCGAAGGACGGCATCTATTATCCCGACACCCTGGTCGGAACTGACAGTCACACTACGATGATCAACGGCATCGGGGTGGTTGGTTGGGGCGTCGGGGGTATCGAGGCCGAGGCAGGCATGCTCGGCCAGCCGGTTTACTTCCTTACTCCCGATGTAGTCGGCGTGAATCTCAAGGGCGCACTGCGTGGCGGCGTGACCGCCACAGACCTGGTCCTCACCATAACCGAGATGCTGCGCAAGGTAAAAGTCGTGGGCAAGTTCGTAGAGTTCTTCGGTGAAGGCGTGGAAAACCTGTCGTTGCCCGACCGCGCCACGGTCGCCAACATGGCGCCGGAATACGGCGCCACCATGGGATTCTTTCCGGTGGACGACGTCACCGTTAAATATTTCGAGGGAACGGGGCGCACAGCCGGCGAAATCGAAGCGTTCAAGTCCTACTTCAAGGCGCAAGGCCTATACGGCATCCCGAGGAAGGGTGAGATCGACTACAGCCAGGTGCTGGAGCTGAATCTGTCGAGCGTCGCGCCTTCGCTGGCCGGACCCAAGCGTCCGCAGGATCGCATAGAGATTGGGAAGGTGAAGAACGAGTTTTCGGCCCTTTTCTACAAGCCGGCGGCCGAGAACGGCTACAACAAATTGGCGGGCGAGCTGAACCGCCGCTATGCCACCTGGTTCCGGGGTTCCGGCACGATGAGCGGCGGCGGCACGACCAATTCCACCACCCTTGCCAAGGGTGCCGCCGCCGATGTGGTGGAAATGGTGGACAACCGCCCCACCCCGAACGTGGTCACCGATGCGCATTCCGCCGCATCCGGTGGCACTACACTCGGCCACGGCGACGTGCTCATCGCCGCCATCACCTCCTGCACCAACACCTCCAACCCAGGCGTGCTGCTCGCGGCCGGCCTGTTGGCGAAGAAGGCGGTCGAGCGCGGCCTGAGCGTGAAGAAGCATGTCAAGACTTCCCTCGCCCCGGGCTCGCGGGTGGTCACCGAGTACCTGACCAAATCGGGTCTGCTACCGTATCTCGAGAAGCTCGGCTTCTACCTTGCCGGCTACGGCTGTACTACGTGTATTGGCAACTCGGGGCCGCTCGATCCGGGCATCGAGGAAACGATCGTCAAGAACGATCTGATCGGTGCCGCCGTGCTGTCCGGCAACCGCAACTTCGAGGCTCGCATTCACGCCAACATCAAGGCCAACTTTCTCGCGTCGCCGCCGCTTGTGGTGGCTTATGCCATTGCCGGCACCGTGCTCAAGAACCTGATGAGCGAACCGCTGGGCAAAGGCGCAAAGGGCGAGGACGTATGGATAGGCGACGTCTGGCCCAGCAGCCAGGAAATTTACGACTGCATGAAGTATGCGATGGATGCCAAAACTTTCCGACGGCTGTACTCGAACCCCGGAAAGGACAATCCGCTGTGGCAGGGCGTGTCCTCTGCTTCGGGTCAGGTATACGACTGGCCCAGGTCAACGTACATCGCGGAGCCGCCTTTTTTTCGCGACTTCAACATGCAGGCGGGCCGGACGAGCAACGTCCTCGGCGCCCGCGTACTAGGCATATTCGGCGATTCGGTCACGACGGATCACATCAGCCCGGCCGGTTCGATCGCGGAAAACTCCCCGGCCGGAAAATACCTGGTCGCCAATGGGGTCGCGAAGGGCGACTTCAATTCCTATGGCGCGCGCCGCGGCAACCACGAGGTCATGATGCGCGGCACGTTTGCCAACGTGCGCATCAAGAACCTCATGCTACCTCTGAGGCCGGATGGGTCGCGGGTCGAGGGCGGCGTCACGCTGTTCCAGCCTTCGGGCGAACAGATGTCCATTTACGACGCAGCGATGAAATATGTCGCCCAGGGAACACCAACTGTGGTATTCGCTGGCGAGGAATACGGAACCGGTTCGTCGCGTGACTGGGCGGCCAAGGGCTCGCAGTTGTTGGGCGTGAAGGCGGTGATCGCCAAGAGCTTCGAGCGCATCCACCGGTCCAATCTGGTTGGCATGGGCGTGCTTCCGCTGCAGTTCAAGGGCCGTGATTCGGTCGAGTTGTTGGGAATCAGGGGCGACGAGGAGTTCGACATCCTCGGCGTCGAAGCTGAGCTTCGCCCCCAGCAGGACCTCAAGCTGGTGGTCAAGCGCACCGATGGCTCCCGGGCCGAAGTGAAAGTGTTGCTGCGCATAGATACGCCGATCGAGGTGGACTACTACAGACACGGCGGGATTCTTCCTTATGTGCTGCGCGGGCTTGTCGCCACTTGAATCGGCGCGCAACCCTGCACAAGCCGGCCGGGTTGCCCGCACGTCCGGCGTCCGCGCCTTCCTCGCGCGCCAAACGCGCGGGACTCACGAGGACCAACAGGTCCCCAAAGCTCCCGGCCGCTGCACCGCTCTCCCCAGCCGTGCCAGTGGTCGCGCTCGCGAGGACCAGATCCCGTAGACCTCCGGATGTTTCGTCGCTTTCCGAGCCCGCGCCGGCAGAGAAGATCCGTGTATCCAAGCTGATGTCCGAACGCGGCATCTGTTCCCGGCGGGAAGCCGACGAATACATCGAACGTGGCTGGGTGTACGTAGATGGCGTCAGGGTTGAACAACTCGGCGCGCGAATCGACCCGTCGCAAAAGATCACCCTCGACAAGCGCGCGGATGCGCTGTCTCGGGTCACGATACTGCTGCACAAGCCGATCGGCTATGTATCTGCCCAGGCGGAGGACGGCTACCGTCCGGCCGTCACACTGATCACCCCTGCCGCCCGCTTCAATGGGGATTCGGATTCCAGGCGTTTTGTGCGCGATCACCTCAAGGGGCTGGCCCCAGCTGGACGCCTGGATATCGATTCCACAGGGCTGCTGGTCCTGACCCAGGACGGGCGCACTGCCAAACTGCTGATCGGGGAGAACTCGCCCATCGAGAAAGAATACCTGGTTCGAGCGGAAGGAAATCTTGACGACAGAGGATTGCAGCTGCTCAACCACGGCCTGAGCCTCGATGGTGTCTTGCTCAAACCCGCACAGGTCGCGTGGCAGAGCCGGGATCAGCTGCGCTTCGTACTGCGCGAAGGCAGGAAGCGCCAGATCCGGCGGATGTGCGAACTGGTCGGACTGCGCGTCACCGCCCTGAAGCGCGTTCGCATCGGCCGCGTGAAACTAGGCCAACTGCCGCTAGGGCAGTGGCGCTATTTGCGCGACGACGAACAATTCTAGTTTTGCCGACGTCACTCGGCGGATGGCTGGACCATGCGCGTCGTTCTCGACACGAATATTTGGCTGGACTGGCTGGTCTTCGACGACCTTGCGGTCGTACCGCTAAGATCGGCCCGCAGAAACGGGGCAATCCGGATCGCAATCAGCGCAACCTGCCTGGAGGAACTCGGCCGCGTGCTCGCCTATCCCGAGTTCAATTTGGATACCGCCGCCCGGAATGGTCTGTTCACTCAAGTCCGCAACTGCACGTACCGCGTAGACACCGTGCTGCTCTCTCCCCTGCCGGCTTGTGCTGATCCCGACGATCAGAAGTTTCTCGAACTCGCCCGCGACGCGCAGGCCGACTGGCTGATCACGAAGGACAAGGCCTTACTGAGCCTCGCGAAGAAGAGCTTGGATGGCGCGGGATTCAAGATTGGCACACCTGAACAGTGGATGCTCGAATTCAACACTGTCAAACCGTAGTAAAGCCTCCGTCCACCAGCAAGGTGTGCCCGGTCACAAAGCTTCCAGCGTCGCTCGCGAGGTAAATCACCGCGGCGGCGATTTCCTTAGGCTCCGCCGGCCGGCCGAGCGGTATCTTCTCGAAGTTTTTCCTGAATTCCGGGTTCTGCGCCGCACGCTCCATCATTTCTGTGCGCGTGAAGGTAGGGGAAACGCCGGTAACGCGGATACCGTGCCGCGCCCATTCTGCGGCCAGCGAACGCGTCAGCGAATTGAGGCCGCCTTTCGCGCCCGCATACGCCGAGCGCAACGGCCCGCCTACGTGGCCGACCTGTGAACTGATGTTGATGATCGAGCCCTTCACGCCGCGCTCGATCATGCTTTTCGCCACCATCGCAGAAGCGAAATACGGTCCTTTGAAATTGATGTCGCACACCATGTCGAATTCCTCTTCGGAGAGCTCCTCCGCTGGCTTGACGATGGTAAGTCCCGCGTTGTTCACCAGCACGTCTATGCGCCCAAATTCGGCGAGCGCATTGTCCACGAAGCCGCGGATACTGTGGAGCTGCACTACGTCCAGAGTCCACGCGCGTGCTCGCACACCCAGCTCGCGGCAGGCAGCGGCGACCTGCTCGGACTCCTCCACATGTCGGCTGCCGAGCGCGAGATCAGCACCAGCGTGCGCACAGGCCAACGCGATCGCCTTGCCGATGCCGCGGCCCGCGCCGGTGACCATAATCGTCTTGCTCTTGAGGTCGAAACTTATCTGTCCGGGCATATCGGTTTCATCCGTCTCTATTTGATCCATGTAGCCACTTCGACACCGGCCGCCCGATCGGTACGATACCGGTGGATCGGATGTTCGGAATCTGCGTAACCGAAGGAGATGCCGCAGACCAGCTTGCGGTTCGTGGGAAGACCGAAGTGGCTGCGGATCAGGTCCGGATACGAAGCGAGGGCGGCTTGAGCTATCGAATCCACGCCAAAATGTTTTGCTGCGAGCATGAAATTAGCAACATACAGTCCGCAATCCAGCGCGCCGTACACGCCAAGTTCCTCTTCGGTGGTTATCAGCGCCACGTGCGGTGCGTCGAAAAAGCGGAAATTCTCCAGCCGTTGCCTCTCCGCGCCTTCCTTGTTATCGCGGCCGATGCCCAGCGCGCGATAGAGCTGCACCCCACAGACTTTGCGCCGTTCGCGGTAGATGCCTTCGTAGCGCAACGGGAACGGGAAATCCGGCTTCGGCGGATGGCCTCCGGCGGCATGCCCCAGAAGGCCGTCGCGAAATCTTGCGACGGCCGCGCCGGTGATTAAAACGACCTGCCAGGGCTGACAGTTGCACCAGGAAGGCGTCTGTTGGGCCAGGTCGAGAATCTTTTCAATGGTTTCGACTGGCACTGGCTTCTGAAGGAATTTACGGCAACTATAACGAGTACGAACCAGTTGTTCGAAGTCCATACCACCGCTCCCCGTGAAAATCAATTGCACGACTGCTCAGTACTTCGATTCACTCTTCCCGGCTCTACCGCCCCACTCCAACCGGTAAGGAAGAACCGATTCGCCCAGTGGGATCGGAGACCGTCAACGCTTTTTCCTCCGACCTCTGGGCGGCTTCCTATCTGAAGTCTTTTTCACCGACCAGGGTATCGTCAGATGATTGGGTTTGAAGCGCTCGTCGATCTCGACCTGCAAGCCCATCGTCAGCCGGTTGCCGGCGTTGGCTAGCGCAACGATCTCATTGAACTCGGCGAGAGTCGCGTCGTCCATCCCATGCTTCCGAGCGGCAAAGGTATGAGAGTTGATGCAGTACTCGCAGTTGTTGGTCACGCTCACCGCGAGATAGAGCAGTTCCTTGGTGAGCGGATCGAGGTGCGAAGGCTTGATCATCACCTCTTTCATTTGATGCCAAAAGCGTTTCAGCAGAGGCGGATGCACCGCCAGTGCGCGCCAGATGTTGTTGATATAGTCAGTCTTGCGCGTGGCCATGATGTCGTCGAAAACCGCGCGCACTTCCGCCGACGCTTCCTGGTAATTCACCAGTTTGACTTGGGCCATCGCGAACTCCTTTCGGGAAACAAACTCGAATCAATGCCGCAATCTTAGCATCGCCTCCGGCCTGTCACGGTTGGACAACTCCCGCTCGCCCGTACATAATGCCCGCCACTATTTTTTCCTGACGATCATGAAGTTCCTGTTCGATATTTTTCCGGTTCTGTTGTTTTTTCTGGCGTTCAAGATCTGGGGTATCTACACCGCAACTGCGGTGGCCATTGCTGCCTCATTTGTTCAGGTCGGCTGGTCTTTTGCCCGCCATCGCAAGGTGGACAACATGCTGTGGGCAAGCCTCGCGATCATCGTGGTATTCGGCGGCGCCACGCTCTGGCTGCACGACGACACTTTCATAAAGTGGAAACCCACGGTGCTATACTGGCTCTTCGGCAGCATCCTGCTCGGCTCGGACCTGTTTTTCCGCAAGAACCTCATCCGTGCCATGATGGACAAGCAGATCACCCTTCCCGACCCGGTATGGCAGAAGCTTAACCTGAGCTGGATTGCATTTTTCGCACTGATGGGCGCAGCCAACCTCTACGTTGCGTTCCAGTTCGCTGCGAGCTACTGCGCGAGCGAGGTCAGCGCGAAGGCCGCCTGCGAGAACGACGTTTGGGTCAATTTCAAGGTGTTCGGCGGGATCGGGCTGATGCTGATCTTCATCCTGGCCCAAGGACTGATGCTTAGCCGTTACATCGAATCGGAGGAGAGGAACTAACGATGCTGTATGCAATCGTCGGCGAGGACATACCGAACAGTCTGCAAAAACGCGCCGCCGCACGGCCCGCGCACCTCAAGCGGGTGGACGAACTGATTGCCGCCGGTAAATTAATCATCGGTGGTGCGTTCCCCGCCATCGACAGTATCGATCCAGGTCCTGCCGGAATGACTGGAAGTCTGATCGTCGCCGAATTCGGCTCACTCGAAGAGGCCAAGGCATGGATCGCCGCGGACCCTTATGTCAGCGACGGCGTATTCGCGAAAGTGACAGTCAAACCATTCCGCAAGGTCTTCCCCAAGTGACTACGACCGACTTGATCCGGGAGCGTCTCGCCTCACTCACCCCCGATGCCCTGGAAGTGTTCGACGAAAGCCATGAGCACGCTGGACACGCCGGAGCAAAGGACGGGGGTGGGCACTACCAGCTCGTGATCGTGTCCCGGGAGTTCACTGGCAAGCCCGCCGTCGCCCGCCATCGCCTTGTTTACCAGGCGCTGTCGGACCTGATGCCGAAACGGATTCACGCGCTAGCCATCCGGGCTTACACTCCGGAAGAATTTGGGACCTTCAGCCAAGGGTTGAACGCTGAAGTTTGAAAAACCAGACAACGTCCCGAGAAAGCGGCTGTCCAAGTTCAACTCCCGTCACCCAAAGGAACTGCAATGTATTTGGTCAAACCCGCACTGCTGCTTACCCTTGCGTTTACCTGCCTCGCCGTACTTCAGCCGGGCTACGCTGCCGACACCAAGCAAAAGAACGCCGCCGTCGTGAATGGCGTGCCGATCCCGCAGGCCCGCATCGACTTCGTCGCCAAAGCACAACTCGCACAAAGCCAGGGCCAACAGCAGGACGGTCCGGAATTTCGCGAAAACGTTCGCGAGATCATGATCACGCGTGAAGTCCTTTACCAGGAAGCGCTCAAGCGCAAATTCGACAAGAATCCCGACTATCAGCTCCAGCTCGAACTGGCCAAACAGCAGATCATCCTTGCCGTGCTGTTCGAAGACTTCAACAAGAAAATTCAAGTCAGCGATGCAGACGTGGCCAAGGAATACGAGCGGGTGAAGGCCAAGCAAGCCGCCGATTCCGGCAAGCAGTACAAGGCTCGACACATCCTGGTCAAGGAAGAAGCCGAAGCCAAGCAGGTCCTGACCGACCTGCAGAATGGCGGGGATTTCGCCAAAATCGCGGCCGAGAAGTCAACCGATACCGGGTCCAAAGACAACGGCGGCCAACTCGACTGGTCCGACGCGGAATCCTTCGTGCAGCCGTTCGGCGAGGCGCTGAAGGGTCTGAAGAAGGGCGAACTCACCAAGGAACCGGTGCAAACCAACTACGGCTACCACATCATCGAACTGCAAGACGTGCGCACGCAGCCCTTTCCGCCACTGGAGCAAGTGAAGGCGCAGATTCAGCAGGGCATGGCCAACAAGGCACGCGAGGATTACATCGCCGGTCTGCGCGCCAAAGCGAAGATCCAGAAAATCAATCCTAAGTAACCCATGTCACCCGGCAATGCAGAAGGGCGCGAAGAACTTGCGCCCTTTTTTTTAGACTAGCCCACCCATTTTCGGGCGTTCCGGAACATCCGCATCCACGGCCCGTCTTCGCCCCAAAAATCCGGGCGCCAGGAGTTCTGCGCTGCGCGAAACACTCGTTCCGCGTGCGGCATGAGGATGGTGAAGCGCCCGTCGGCTGTGGTCAGCCCGGTTATCCCCTGCGGCGAACCGTTCGGATTGTACGGATAGCGTTCCGTGGGCTGGCCGCGGTTGTCCACGAAGCGCAGCGCCACCAGTTCCTGGGCCGCGGCCAGGTGCTCCGTTGAGGTGAATTCGGCGTAGCCCTCGCCGTGTGCGACCGCTATCGGCATCCGGCTGCCCTCCATCGCGTGGAAGAACAGCGACGGGCTTTTTGTGACTTCGAGCATCGCCACGCGCGCCTCGAACTGTTCGGAACGGTTACGCACGAAATGCGGCCAGTGCGCTGTGCCGGGAATGATTTCGTGCAGGTTGCTCATCATCTGACATCCGTTGCAGGCGCCCAGCGCGAAAGAGTCGCCGCGATTGAAGAACGTTTCGAACTCATCGCGTGCGCGACGATTGAACAGGATGGACTTGGCCCAGCCTTCTCCTGCGCCGAGCACGTCACCATAGGAAAATCCACCGCAAGCCACGACACCCTTGAATCCGGCGAGCGGCACCCGGCCGGCGATGATATCGCTCATGTGCACGTCTCGTGTCTCGAAGCCGGCGCGGTCGAAGGCGGCGGCCATCTCGATCTGGCCGTTCACCCCCTGTTCGCGCAGGATCGCCATCGTCGGGCGTGCGCCGCGCCCGATGTACGGTGCGGCAACGTCCTGCGCCGGATCGAAGGTCAGTTTCGAGTGCAGTCCCGGATCCGCGGCATCGAGGATGCGGTCATACTCCTGTTGCGCGCATTGCGGGTTGTCACGCAGCCTTTGCAGGTGATAAGTGGTCTCCGACCACACACGCCGCAATGCGATACCCGACTCGCTATAAATTTGCTTGCCATTTTGCGCGACGATCAACCTTCCGGCACGATTGAGGGTGCCGATACGATGAAACTCGGCCCCCAATCCGGCCCGCGAAAACGCATTCTTCACGGCGTCGAATTCCGAAATCTTCACCTGCAGCACCGCACCGAGTTCCTCATTGAAAAGCGCGGCCAGTGCGTCGCCACCGAGCGCGCCGATTTCCGCGGTGATCCCTACGTGCGAGGCGAACATCATCTCCGCCAGCGCTGCAAACAAGCCGCCGTCGGAACGGTCGTGATACGCAAGAATACTTCCATCGGCATTCAGTTTCTGAACGGTTTCGAACAATGCCTTCAGTTTCTGCCACGAATCCAGATCAGGGGACTCGTTACCCATCTGGTTGTAAACCTGCGCCAGCGCCGAGCCTCCCAGGCGATTGCGTCCCGAGCCGAGATCGAGCAGCACCAACACGCTGTCACGATCAAGTACTTGAAGCTGCGGCGTCAGTGTCTTGCGTGCATCCAAGCATGGCGCAAACGCCGAGATGATCAGTGACAGCGGCGCAACGACTTCTTTTTTCTTCCTGCCCTCGTCTTCCCAGGCTGTTCGCATCGACATAGAGTCCTTGCCGACCGGGATGCTAATACCCAATTGTGGACACAGTTCCATAGCTACCGCCTTGACGGTATCAAACAGGGCCGCGTCTTCACCCGGGTGGCCGGCGGCGGCCATCCAGTTCGCGGACAATTTCACGTCACCGAGTCTAGCGATGCGTGCGGCGGCGATATTGGTGATCGACTCGCCCACTGCCATCCGTCCCGAGGCCGGCGCGTCGATCACCGCAAGCGGTGCGCGCTCGCCGATCGCGAAGGCCTCGCCGCGGTCTGTGTTGAATCCCATCAGCGTAACCGCCACATCGGCGACCGGCACCTGCCAGGGACCTACAAACGGGTCGCGTGCGCACAGGCCGCCGACAGTGCGGTCGCCGATCGAAATCAGGAACGTCTTGTCCGCCACCGCAGGGAAACGCAGCACCCGCTGCGCCGCATCCGCGAGCGTAACGGTGGAGAAATCGAGGGATGTCAGTCTCTGTACCCGGTGATTGACTTCGCGGGTCATCTTCGGCGGCTTCCCGAGCACGACCTCCAGCTCCATGTCCACTGGATGATTGCCGAAAAGCGAATCCCCCAGTTTCAGCCAGCCGTCTTCGGTGGCCTTGCCGACCACAGAGAAAGGACAGCGCTCGCGAATACACAAAGTCTCGAAGGTGTCGAAGCTTTCTCCGGCAATCGCCATCACGTAGCGTTCCTGCGCTTCGTTGCACCACACTTGCATTGGCGTCATGCCCGGTTCTTCGGAGGGAATCTTCCGGAGATCCACGTGGCCGCCGCGGCCGGCGCCGTGCACCAGTTCCGGCAGGGCGTTCGACAATCCTCCGGCGCCAACATCGTGGATGGAAAGAATCGGATTGGCTTCACCCATCGCCCAGCAGCGGTCGATCACCTCCTGTGTGCGGCGCTGGATTTCGGCATTGCCGCGTTGCACCGAATCAAAGTCGAGATCCTCCATGTTCGCGCCGGTGTCCATGCTGGAAGCCGCGCCCCCACCGATGCCGATCAGCATCCCCGGACCGCCGATTTGCACCAGTAGCGCGCCGGATTTCACCGCGGCTTTGCGCGATTGCGACGCGGATATGGCGCCTATGCCGCCGGCCAGCATGACCGGCTTGTGGTAACCGCGCACCTCACCGTCGACCGTCTGCTCGAAAGTACGGAAATAGCCGCAAAGATTCGGGCGGCCGAACTCGTTGTTGAAAGACGCGCCGCCGATCGGCCCCTCGAGCATGATCTGCAACGCGGACGCTATGCGGCCGGGTTTGCCAATGCCGTTTTTCTCCCAGGGCTGCACGAACCCCGGGATGCGCAGGTGCGAGACCGAGAATCCGGTGAGCCCCGCCTTGGGCTTGGCGCCGCGGCCTGTTGCGCCCTCGTCGCGAATCTCGCCGCCCGAACCGGTCGCCGCACCCGGAAAAGGCGAAATAGCGGTCGGGTGATTGTGCGTCTCCACTTTCATCAGAATATGGGTGGGCTCCGTGACGTAACGGTAAACACCCAATGCATCCGGATAGAACCGCGCGATTTCCGCGCCTTCCATGACCGCTGCGTTGTCCGAATAGGCCACCACCGTGCCGCGCGGATGCTGTGCATGGGTATGGCGCACCATGCCGAACAGCGACTTGTCCTGTTTCTTGCCGTCGATGATCCAATCCGCGTTGAAGATCTTGTGCCGGCAGTGCTCCGAGTTTGCCTGCGCGAACATCATCAGTTCGACATCGGTGGGATTGCGGCCCATGCGCTGAAAATTGCCCGTCAGATAGTCAATCTCGTCCTCGGATAGCGCCAGCCCCATTTCGCGGTTAGCGGCTTCGAGCGCAACGCGCCCGTTCGAGATCAAGTCGACTGTGGTCAGCGGCTTCGGGGAAAAGTGATGGAAAAGCTTCGCCGCATCTTTGAGCGCGCCGAGAACGGTTTCGGTCATGCGGTCGTGGATCAGCGGCAACAGCGCCGACCGCTCTGCCGCAGTAAACCTGGCATGCTTACGGCTGGAAACGTAGTAGGCAACCCCACGCTCGATGCGCTCCACCGCCGCCAGGCCGCAGGAGCGGGCGATATCGGTTGCCTTGGATGACCAGGGAGAAATCGTGCCGATGCGCGGGACCACGAGCAACATGTCCCCGCGTTCCGCGATATCCGCGCCCGCCGGGCCGTAGTTCAGGATGCGTTCGAGCACGTCGCGTTCGGACGCGGCCAGCGGTGCCTTCAGCGACACGAAGTGCCAGTACTCCGCGGCAATTGCGGAAACGGCGGGAGCAGTCTTCTGGAGAGGTTGGGAGAGCTTCTTGAGGCGGAAGTCCGACAGGGCGTTGCGGCCGCGCAGCGTCAGAAGGTCGGGCATTTAAGCGAAAAACATGTTCGGCAAAGCCGAATTATACCCGCGTGCTTCCATCCCTGCGATTTCGCCATCGATTCCGCTAAACTCTGTTCATGTCAGACGCGATGACCAGAGTTTTTTTGACGGACGAGATCCGCGAGATTGAACGTGCTGCGCAGGCGCATCCGGCAACGCAGCCGCTCATGGAGCGCGCGGGCCTTGCGGTGGCAGAGTGCGCCCGAGAACTGCTGGGTGACAGGGAAAAGCGCATCCTGCTGCTTGCCGGCCCCGGTAACAATGGCGGAGATGCACTGGTTGCCGCCCGCAATCTCAAGCAGTGGTGGCTCGATGTCACGGTTGTGTGCACCGGCGTCGAATCGAAACTTCCGAAGGATGCGAGCGCGGCACTGGCCGAGTGGAAGGCGGCCGGCGGCGCGGTGAACGAAACCATTCTCGCCGGGCGGCACTGGCACCTGGTCGTCGATGGACTTTTCGGGGTCGGGCTGGAGCGTCCGCTCGAGGGCGCTTACGCCGAACTGGTGAAGTCGATCAATTTAGCGGGCAGTCGCGTGCTCGCGATCGACATTCCCAGCGGCTTGCACGCCGACAGCGGACGCGTGCTCGGTTGCGCCGTGCGCGCGCATCATACCCTCACCTTCATCGGACTCAAACCCGGCCTGCTGACCCTGGACGGACCGGACCACGCGGGTGACGTGCGCCTCGACACTCTGGGCCTGACCATCCCCGAAAAGTCCGGCCCGTTGGGCCGGCGCATCGAATCCGCCCTGTTGGGTGCGATCCTGCGTCCACGGCCGCACAACAGTCACAAGGGAATGTACGGCAATGTCGGCATTCTCGGTGGCGCACCGGGAATGGTTGGTGCCGCGTTACTCGCGGGCCGTGCGGCGCTCAAGCTCGGTGCCGGCCGTGTGTACGTCGGCCTGTTTGCCGATTCGCCGACGGTGGATCTCGATCAGCCGGAACTGATGCTGCGGCCGGCGCAGGACCTGTTGAAGATGGAGGGGCTTGACTGCATCGTCTGCGGTCCGGGCCTGGGGCAGTCACAGTCCGCACTGCATGCGCTGACCGCGCTGCTGGGACACGGCGCACCACTGGTTATCGATGCCGACGCACTCAACTTGATTGCCTCCGATACCAAGGCACGGATGGCTCTCGCAACTCGCGGCGGCGCGACGTTGCTCACGCCCCACCCGGCCGAAGCTGCGCGGCTGTTGGGCAAGTCTGTTTCGGATATTCAGCGCGATCGGGTTGCCGCTGCTCGCGAACTGGCAGCGAAGTACAAGTGTGGTGCCGTTCTCAAAGGTAACGGCAGCATCTGCGCGCTTGGAAACGGTGACTGGTATGTAAACACCACCGGGAATCCGGGCATGGCAACGGCGGGGATGGGAGATGTTCTGGCGGGCATCATCGCGGCCCTGGTGGCACAGGGAGCCGAACCGGGAACGGCGCTGCTCGCCGGTGTGCACTTACATGGACTCGCCGCCGATCAACTGGTGAAACAGGGCATCGGACCGATGGGATTGACCGCGTCGGAAGTGATCGACTCGGCACGCATGCTGCTGAATCGTTCTATCCCGCAAGAGCGCGAACGGTAAAAATCCCCAGGAGAGTCATGGCGATCGACCCAATCAAGTGGCTCGAGATCAACAGCCCTACCCAACCGTACTGCGCACGCATCAACAGTTCAGCCGCTTCGGCCGAAAACGACGAGAAGGTGGTGAGTCCACCAAGGAAACCGGTGATCACGAACAAGCGCAGTTCCGGCGTTACCGCACCGTGCTGGAAGAAATACTCGATGGCCACGCCTATCATGTAACCGCCAATTAGATTGGAGGTCAGTGTGCCGAGTGGAAGGTTCGGCAGCACGGCGTTCAGTCCGATGTTCAGCATCCAGCGCAGCCACGCGCCTAAGGCCGCGCCCACTCCCACCGCAACAAATCCCGCGCCTGTCATTTCTGCCCCCCGGAGCGAATCCACGAAGCATAGCAAAACGCGGCGCGGCGGGGATTATTCGCCCCCGCCAATCACGGAAGGCGTTCGTATTCTATCTTGGTGACCCATCTCACCCAGCGGGCGCGCCGGTTTTCGTCCGGTATCACCAGCCGCAACGGTCCTTCCTGTTCCGGCAGAGGCAAACCATCCTTCGCATAACACAGCAGAATGAGCTTCTCCCTGAACATCGAATCGATTTCCGCCAGCGAGAACAGCACCCGATAACCGTCGCCGGCTGAGACGACGACGTACTCGGTGAGCCGCTCGCCGCGTATCGATTTGCCGAATTCCACCCCCACCGAGGCAAGCAGCCCGGTCAGGGAAACACCGGTGTACGCCGCCGATGTCCCCGACTCATCCTCGACACGCACCGACACTGCTTCACGGGCCTTTAGGCGGGGAATGTCGAGCGAAAGCGGTGGCTGGCCTCGCACGACGACAAACAAGACCGGCGCAGTGCGTTCCGGGTCCGCTCCCTGCGCCATGGGACAAAGCAACAGAGTCGCCGCTAACAACAGCTTCGCCATGCAACTCGGAACCGGATGCCGCTTCATGCTCATGTCAGCCCGTGAGACCACCCTTGCAGCCCTATCACTCGATTGCAATCATCACATTGCTGGCCTTGATCACCGCATACACCTCGGCGCCGTTCTTCAGACCCAACTCCTTGGTCGCGGAATCGGTGATCACAGAAGTAATCTCCAGACCTTTTGCTACGCTGATTACGATTTCGGCGCTGACCGGACCGCGGTTGATACTCTTGACGGTTCCTTTGATGACATTTCTTGCGCTGATCTTCATCTGAATCTCCTCTGGTTGACTTGTCTCTACGAATGCCGTCGTGGGTTCGAGGGAAGACTAAATGTCCACGTTTCAAGGCTTCTGAAAGCCATACTTTGCGAGAACTTTCTGCCCCGCGTCCGAGCGCACGTATTCGATGAATTTCAACGCGAAGTTCTCGTTGCCACTGCCCTTGACGGCTGCAATCGGATACAGGATCGGCGTTTTGGTCGGCACCTCGAAGAGTACGTCGACCTTGTCGGGCATTATCGCCGCGTCGGTTACGTAGACGAAGCCGGCCTCCGCTTCTCCGCGCGCGACGTAGTCAAGGCTCTGGCGCACGTTCTGGGTGTTGAGCGATTTTCCCTTTACCGCCTCCCACAGCCCGGCCGATTCCAGCACTTCCTTGGTGTACCGCCCTACTGGCACACTTTCTGGATTGCTGATGGCGAGGCGGGTGATACTCGCGTCCTTGAGCCCCTCAAGGGAATTCGGTGCGGACTTCGCTCCCTTTGGCGCGATCACGACGAGCGTGTTGCGCACAATATTGTGGCGCGACGTTCGCACGATGAGGTTCTGCTTGTTGGCGCGATCCATGGTTTCCTGGTCGGCCGTTGCAAATACGTCGACCGGCGCGCCGCGCGAAATCTGCTGCAGCAAAGCCCCCGAACTCGCAAAATTGAAACTGACTTTCTGATTGGGGTTGGCTTTCTCGTAGTCCTTGCCGATATCGGTAAACGCATTGGTCAGACTGGACGCCGCCGAGACGATGATATCTGCAGCCGTCGCGGTTCCGGTAAATAGGGTCGTGACCAGCACGACCGCAAGCAACTTCCACTTCTGCATGTCGCTCTCCTTGGAAACGGGATTGGTCAAAAATCGAATTGCGCGCGCAAGGTGATCGCCTTCTCGTCGTCCGTCGTCTGTCCGTTGGCCGTGACCGGCGTATCGAAGTTGGTCTGGACGTAGTTCACCAGGAAACGCGTATAGGCATTGGGCATCCACTTGAGCTGGACCGTGTAGGCGTCTGCCTTGTTGGTGGAAACCGTGACCGGGGGAGATAGTGTTGCAGCGCCCGCACCCAGTACGCCGGTGCCCGCAGCATTGGTGGTGGTGAAATCACCCCCATCGAACTTGCTGTAGCGGGCGGCGAACTCCCAGGCGCCCCAGCCGCCGCCGTCTTCCATCGAGAAGTTGTTGCGCGGCCGCAGTCGTCCATACACGCCGCCGCGATAGGAATCGGCATAGGCCTCGCCGGTGATCATCCAGCCCAGACTGACATAGTAGGCATCGAGCTTGCGGTCATATGCAACGCCGCCGGGGGTTGTCACGCCCTCATATTCAGCCCGCCATTGCTCGCCCTGGATCTTGACAGGGCCATAGGCCACCGTGCTCTCCAACGCTGAGATCGTCCGATCGATGTCCGTGCCAGAAAGAGCGGCCGTATTGAAAAATGTGATGCCTCGCGCCTCCGTCTGTACGGTGGCAGGGCTAAACGCGGTTCCGCCTCTAGTGGTGACGGTCCCGGTCTTGTATGAACCACCGAAATGCAGAACAAAGTCCGGGACGTCCAGGAACTCCGCAAAATTCTGCACCAAGCGCACGGAAACATCCTTGCCGTCAGCTCTTGCTTCTGCGGTATTGCCCTGACTCTCCTCCAGGTTCAGTCCTGCCCCATTGCTTATCGTGACACCGTAATACATGCCGTTGATGGGCGCGCCGTGCACCATGATCCCGCGATCGTAGTTCAGGTTCTGCAACAACGACTGCGTCAGCGCACGTTCCTGGAAATCGGTGAGCACATCGGGCATGCTGTTCTCGAAACCGAACTGCGGCTTGAATTGCCCGATTCGAACCCGGGCTGCTTTGAACCACGCCGCGTCTAGCCAGCCGTTGGTCAGGGCGGCTGTCTGAGTGGTGGTTCCCGTCGCGGCGCCATTGATGAACTCGCCTTCGACGTACATCTGATAGTCCTTCAGCACCGTCAGGGCCATGCCAATGCGGGCGCGGCGAAGCCCAAAGGTACTGGCGCTGATACCGTTTGGATCGTAGGTGCGGTAATCCCCCTGGATGCGGCCGTTGAAGCGCAGCGCCCAATTTCCGCGCGGGTCGCTGAACCCGACCCCTTCGCCGAGCGACGCGGTCGGCACGGAAGTATCGACCTTTTGTTGCACCGTCGCGGTCTTGTCCTTGTTGTCGTTCACCTGGCCCTTGAGCGAATCGATTTCCTTCGTAAGCTCTTTCACCGCCTCCTCGAGCTCCCCGACCCGCTGCGATGCATCCTGCCCGGACACCGGGCCTGCGATACAGAACAAGGCCGCGGCCACCGCTGCGCCAATGCAGTTCCTCTGACAGTTTTCCTTTCTCACTTCGATTCCCCCTTTCCTGTTCACGTACGTGCGCCTGTTTGATTCCCACGAATTCCTCGTAATATTTCACAATATATAACGAGGGCCAAAAAAATCAGCGAAGTGTGCGCAACACCGGTTACCCCTGCGCGCCGTTGGTCTCCACGGAGGTCTCCATCAGCAACTGACGGATAACCCCACGCACAGGAAGCCCCTTCTCGTCGCGATATGGCGGGCCCTTGAGATCTACGGTTCGCTCAACCTTCCCCTTACGCAGGATTACCAAATTCTCGGCCAAGGCCGCTACGTCCTGCGGGTCATGCGTAATGACGAGCATCGGCACCTTGAACAGCCATTGAGTGTTGAGCAGTTCCTGGCGCATGCGGATACGCAACAGCGGATCGAGCGCCGCGAACGGCTCGTCAAGCAGCAAGAACGAGGGTTTCCTGATGAGCGCGCGCGCCAGTGCGACGCGCTGGCGCTGGCCCCCGGAAATCTGCCACGGGTAGCTATGTGCCAAACTGCCGATCTCGAAAATCTCCAGGACATCCCACACCTTCCGGACCATGTCTTTGCCGAGCCATCGCTGCCACCAGTGACTCACCGGAAACGCAATGTTCTCCGCGACGGTTAGATGCGGGAACAGCGCGTAGTCCTGAAAAACGTATCCAACCGAGCGTAACCGCGCCGGAACATCGATTCCTCGTTTCGAATCGAACAGCACGACGCCGTCTACGGCAATGCGCCCCGAATCCGGCCTTTCCAGCCCTGCAATGGCCCGGAGCGTGAGGCTTTTCCCAGATCCGGATGCGCCGAAGACGACACTGACATCGTCGTGACAGGTGAAGTCCACGTCGAGCTGAAACTCGCGCCCAGACGAGCGAAGCGTTTTGCGGATCTGGACTTCTACCCGCAATCCGCTCTCCTACGCCGCAAAACGCGGTCGTAACATGCGCCCGGATGCCACCAGAATGATGATGCACACGACCGAGGTCACAATCACCAGGAAGTTTGCGACATCGTCCTTACCCGCCTGCACAGCTTCATACACCGCGATGGAAAGCGTTTGCGTCTTCCCGGGCAGGCTGCCCGCCACCATTAACGTTGCGCCGAACTCGCCCATCGCCCGCGCAAAGGCGAGCATCGCACCGGCCAGAATTCCGCGCCAGGCGAGAGGCAACGTCACTCGAACGAAGACCCCCCATTCCGACTTGCCCAATACACGCGCCGCCTGCTGGTACTGATGCTCGACGCCTTCGAAGGCCGCGCGCGCGGCCTTGTAGACGAGTGGAAACGCTACTACTGCAGCGGCGATGACGGCACCCTGCCAGGTGAACACCAGTGAGATGCCGAGCTCGGACTCCAGCCAGTGGCCGATCGGTCCGCGCCGACCGACCAGCACCAACAAGTAATAACCCAATACAGTCGGCGGCATTACCATCGGAAGCGTCATCATGGCATCCAGCAACTCCCGGCCGGGAAAGCGATAGCGTGCAAGAAGAAAAGCAATCCCTACTCCAACAGCCGTCGCGAGCACAGTGGCCCAGCCCGCCACTTTCAGGGTAAGCAAAAGCGGAACGAGCACTTCCTGGGATGTTATCAAGCCGGATCCAAACAATGACCGACGGAGAGACGTAATCGTCGTATACGTTGTTATATAACGACGAAGGCTATCGATATTGCCAGACCGCGTCAAGGAATCGCTTTCACGCAATCCCGCCGCCCACCTGAATGGCCAGCAGACTCAAGCAGGGGTGATTCCGCCATGCATCGTGCGGATATCCGGGACAAAAAATTGAGCAGCGCCCCGTCTGGATTGGGCGCTGCTCCAAGCTCAAAGGTGGATCGTCGCAGGAGCGAACTCGTTCAATTCGCCCTCGCAAACAAGCCGCCGCCGTTATATTTTCATGTATATAACCCGCCTGTCAAGCATGAAACTCATTCAAAATTCCCGGCGCTCTCTATCCTATTGCCTTCAACCGGTTATCAAAGCCTGGGATGCGCGAATGTGTGAATTGCTACCCCGCCGCCAGAAGATCCTGCGCGGGGTAAGTGCCGATACTCGAAATCCTTGAGGTCTGGAAGGCTTTCGCAAACAGCAGAGCGTCACCCCGGGAGAGGGGCCAGGAAAATATTCAATTGCGAAGCATCAGGTCGGAGAATTTTTGAAGTTCTATGGTAACGCTGGCTGCGGCCTTGGTTTCCATTTCGCGATATCGTTTGAGTACTTCCCGCCCGAAGTCAGTAACTGCCGTTCCACCACCCGACTTGCCGCCTGTAAGGGTCTCCACCACCGGTGACTTGAAGCACTGATTCATGGTATCGACCAGTAACCAGGCGCGGCGATAGGACATTTCCATGCGCCTTGCCGCCGCCGAGATCGACCCCGTTTCCACGATCGCCTGCAACAAATCCGCTTTTCCCGGACCCATGGCGATTGCCTTGCGAAACATAATGCGGATCTGCGGTTTGAGCGAATGCTTCGATGCGTTCTTCGAGGATTTGGGCTGGGCCATTGGGACACTCTCAGGACCAGCGGTCGGCCGCAGCGTCGTCGCTCTGGCGTGCATCGACCCAGCGCGACCCTTCCGGAGTTGTTTCCTTCTTCCAGAATGGCGCGCGAGTCTTCAGATAATCCATCAGGAACTCGCAAGCCTCGAAGGCCTCTCCGCGATGCGCGCCGGTGACCACTACCAGCACGATCTGGTCGCCTGGCTTGAGCGTACCGACTCGATGGATGACCAGTGCATCGTAGATACTCCAGCGCGAGCGAGCTTCGGTGACAATTCTCTCCACCGCCTTCTCGGTCATGCCCGGGTAATGCTCAAGCGTCATCTCGGCAACGTGGGTGCCTTCGTTCAGATCGCGCACCACGCCGATGAAGCTCGCCACCGCACCGACCTTGGGGTTGCCACGACGCATCGCCGCAATCTCGGCACCGATATCGAAGTCACTCGTCTGCACGCGCACCGTCATACGATCTCACTACCCCCCGGTCACCGGAGGCATCAGCGCCACCGTATCGCCGCTCCTGATGGGCGTATCTGCACCAGCCATGTCCTCGTTGACGGCAATGAGAACCGGCTTGCCCTGCGCCAGTTCATGTGCCCAGGCCGCCCCCCTTTGTTTCAGCCACGCCGTCAGGTCCGCCACGTTCCTGACCGACTCTGGAATAGAGACCCGCTCGCGGTCGCAGCCGAACGCTTCGCGCAGCCGTGCGAAATAGAGCACCTCGATGGTGGTGATGCGGGAATCGTCAGGTTTCATATGTGGACATTATCCTCAACTTGCCCGTTCAGCGCATGCCGCCGTGACTCATGATGAATCTGGCGATGCCCTCGTAGTCGTCAAGTTCGAACCGGGGCAGCCGGGTTTCGAGCTCGACATCGGTGGCAATGGCGACAATATGCGGATCGGCCGGATGCAGCAATGGGGTTGCGGCGGCGCGCCGGTGGATCTCGATCTTCGGAATCGGCTGCTGTTTGAAACCCTCTACCAGCACCAGGTCACAGGGTGAAAGCCGTTCCAGCAACTGCGGCAACTCCGGTTCGGTTTCCGTGCGCAATTCGTGCATCAGCACCCAGCGCACACTCGAACTCACCACCACTTCGGTGGCGCCAGCCTGACGGTGGCGGTAGGAATCCTTGCCGGGCTGATCCACGTCGAAGGCATGGTGGGCATGTTTGATCAACGACACCTTCAGCCCGCGCGCGACAAACAACGGGATCAGGTTTTCGATCAGGGTGGTTTTGCCGCTGCCGGAATAGGCGGCGAATCCGAAAACTTTCAAGGCGTCGGCTGGCGAGGCGTCGCCCATTTCTGCGACTTGTCGCGGCAGCGTTGCCATTTCACGACACTCGCAGAAGGGCATGTATTCTTCATTTGGCGAAGCAGTACAAACTTTTACGGGAACGAAGGAAAAGGTTTTTCTGTCTCACGGTTCGAATTATAGTAAACCCTGTTCACGCGTTTCGCACCCGCTGCAACAGTCTATTCGATACGGAGGAACTATGACGAAATCGCTCACGCTCGCTCTGCTCTCGGTATCCCTGGTTGCGGTTCCAGCCGCCGCGCATCATGGCTGGAGCAGCTATGACAACGACAATGCCATCACTCTTACCGGGAAAATCACCGAAGCCTCGTACACCTATCCGCACGGCACCATCATGCTCGAAACCCCCGGCAAGACCTGGCTGGCGGTGCTTGCACCCCCTTCGCGCATGTCTGCGCGGGGACTGCCAAGTTCGGACCTGACTGTCGGCCTGCAAGCCACCGTCGAAGGTTATCCCAGCCGTCAGGACTCGAAAGAGATGCGCGCCGAACGAATCACCATCCACGGCAGGACCATAGAGTTGCGCTGATGCAGCCGGGCGCAGAAATGCTGCGCGCGCTCCAGGAGGGCACCTTCGCCGCGGCGATGCGCGACTCGATCTGGATGTATCCGGCTGTCGAGACCATCCATATCATCGGCTTCGTGATCCTGGTCGGCGCCGTGATCATGTTCGACCTGCGGGTGCTGGGGGTGTCGAAGCGCGTGCCGGTTCGCATGCTGGCGCAGTATCTGCTGCCGTGGGCGACGGGAGCGCTATTGCTGATCGTCCCCGCCGGGTTTCTCATGTTCTCGGCGGATGCGACCACCATGATCAGCAATCGCGCATTTGTCATCAAGATGGTGCTTCTGATGCTTGCCGCCACCAATGCGGCAGCATTTCACCTGGGCGCCTTTCGCAACGTGGATCAATGGAACCAGGGAACGAGGGCGCCGGGTTCCGCAAGGCTTCATGCAGCAACGTCGCTGCTGATCTGGCTGGGAGTGATCACCTGCGGCCGTATGATCGCTTATGTGTAACTAACGTACTGCGCGCAGTGCGTTGGCCTCACCCTCAAGACTGCCGTTCTCGAGATGCAGCCGGACCACCCCCGGCAGGTTGATCATCTCCAGATCGTGGCAGGCGATGACCACCACCTTGTCTGCTGCGGCGAGCTGTGCGATCAGTTCGATCACCCGCGCGCGGCCATCGGCATCGAGGTTGGCTGTCGGCTCATCGAGCAAATAAACTCGCGGTGAGAGCACCTTCATTCGCGCCAGCGCTATCCGCTGCTGTTCGCCGCCGGACAGACGCTGCGCCGGCGCATTGGCCAGTTCGGCCATGCCTGCCCAGCCCAGCGCCTCGCGTGCGAGGCGCACGCGTTCATTGCGCGGTATGCCACGCACGCGTAGCCCATACTCGACGTTGGCGAGCGCGCTCCTGCCGAACATATACGGATGCTGATGTACGAAGCCGATCTGCCGGCGCACCTCCGCGGGCAAGCGGTCGAGTTGCCATGGTGTCCCCTGGAACGCAAAGCGTTCCACCGGCGCCGGCTCGAGCCCTGCGAGGATGCGCAGCAACGTGCTCTTGCCCGCTCCGTTGTCGCCGGAAAGCACGTAGCTCGAGCCCGATTCCAGAACAAGCTGCGGGATGCGCAGTACAGCGCGCCCGCCCCAGGACTTGGCGAGTCCGGTGACTTCGACTACGCCTGCCATTCCCGCCTCATTCCACCCTGCCCCTGCACTGCCGCCAGCGCGACGTTCACTGAAAGCGCCAGCACGATCAGAACGATTCCCAGCGCCACGCCCTGCGCGAACTCGCCTTTGCTGGTTTCCAGCGCAATCGCGGTGGGGATGTTGCGAGTGTGCCCCGCTATGTTGCCGCCAACCATCAGCGAACAACCGATCTCCGAGATGATCCGGCCGAAGCCCATAAAAACCGCAGCCATCACCCCGAAGCGAACTTCCCGCAACGTAGTCATCGCCGCGCGCAGCCGGCCTGCGCTGAGGCTCACCGCGGTTTCATAGGCGCGCGGATCGGCGCCCTGAACCGCAGTGAGTGTGTATGCGGCGAGCACCGGAAATACGATGGCCATCTGGCCGAGGATCATGGCAGGCTGGGTGAAGAGCAGATGCAAGGCGCCGAGTGGCCCTTGCCTGGACAACAAGAGATAGAGCAGCAGGCCTACGACCACTGTCGGAAAGGACTGGAACACCTGCACCAGGATCACCAGCAGTCGTCTCCCGGGAAAGACGACGTACGCCAAGACAAAACCCATCGCAACTGCCAGCGGCCCGGCCAGGATCAATGCCAGAACCGAGACTTTGATCGACACCCAGACGATCCCCCACAATGTCCGGTCTCCCGAGAACAGCAGCAGGAATGCCTCCCTGGTGGTATCGAGGAGGCCCATTCAGCGTGTGCTGGGAAAGAACATTTGCTCGCCATCCACCCTGAACGCGGTGATCGCAGCCTGCCCTTCACGGGAAGTCAGCCACTCGATGAATCGCATCGCGCCGACATAATTGACGCCGGGATGCCGCGCCGGATTCACAGCGATCACCCCGTAGGGATTGAACAGCCTCGTGTCGCCCGAAACCATGATTTCCAATCCGGTTTTTGCCCGGTACGCCGCGTAGGTCGCGCGGTCGGTGAGCGTGTAGCGCTGCATCTCCGCGGCCATCATCAGAACTTCGCCCATTCCCAATCCCGCCGACACGTAACCGGGTGTCGCGGCCGGTTCGACGCTGGCTGCTTTCCAGTAGCTCTGCTCCATTTTGTGCGTGCCCGAATCGTCACCCCGCGAAACAAAGCCGCTGCCCGCCGCCGCAATCCTCTTGAACGCCGTCAGAACGTCGCTGCCGCGTATACCAGCGGGATCCGATTTCGGTCCGACGACGATGAAATCGTTGTACATCACATCGCGGCGGTTTACGCCAAACCCGGCGGTCACGAATTTCTCCTCATCGGCACGGCTATGCACCAGCACCACGTCCACATCGCCGTTCTCGCCCAACTTCATCGCCTTGCCCGAACCTACCGAGATAACACGGACCTTCGTGTCGTATTTTGCTTCGAATAAAGGAAGGATCGCGCTAAGCAGGCCCGAGTTCTCGGTGCTGGTGGTCGTGGCGAGCCGCAAGTCCGTGGCGGAATGAGTAACGGCAATGCCGGTCAGCAACAGAAACAGGAAACCCAGGATTCTGAAAGAAAAGCTCATGGTCGTAACTCCACGAAAAGGTCGGGACAAAGGTTTCGGCTGACGTTATATCTTTTACAATATAATGCCTTAGATGCCAGCCGGGCGCGGTGCCGATGACCTGCAAACCGGCCATTACAATACGCAACCCATGAACCAGCCATATATCAGTCCGGCCCACCTACCCGCCGGTCATCGCGCTGCCACCGCCGACACCCGCGGCCGGCCACTTCGCGATTTGCGGATTTCGGTGACGGATCGCTGCAACTTCCGCTGCACCTATTGCATGCCCAAAGAAGTGTACGGGCGAGACTTCCAATTCCTTGAGCGCTCGCAGTTGCTCACCTTCGACGAGATCCACCGGGTGGTGAGGATTTTCCGCGGGCACGGGATCGAGAAGGTGCGCATCACCGGCGGCGAACCGCTGGTACGGCGCCAGCTCGAGAAGCTTATCGAAATGCTGGCGCAGGAACCTGGCCTCGACCTCACGCTGACGACCAATGGTTCGCTGCTAAAGCAAAAGGCCCGGGCGCTGAAGGATGCAGGACTCAAGCGCGTCACCGTGAGCCTCGATTCGCTGGACGATAGGGTATTCCGGGCAATGAACGATGTGGACTTCCCGGTGGCGAAAGTGTTGGGAGGCATCGAAGAAGCCGACAAGGCCGGACTCGCACCGATCAAGGTCAACATGGTGGTCAAGCGCGGGACCAACGACCAGAGCGTCGTGGACATGGCGCGCTTTTTCAAAGGCAGCGGCCATATCCTTCGCTTCATCGAATTCATGGACGTCGGTCACACCAACGGCTGGAGAATGGAACACGTCGTCCCCTCGCGCGAACTAGTCGCAAGGATCAACTCGGTATTTCCGATGGAGCCAATGGACGCCAACTACCTCGGCGAGGTCGCCGAGCGCTGGCGCTACAGGGACGGTTCCGGAGAAATCGGCTTGATCTCTTCAGTAACCCAGGCGTTCTGCAAGGACTGTACGCGCGCCCGGCTATCCGCTGAAGGCTCGATTTACACTTGCCTTTTCGCCACGCAAGGCACCGACCTGCGCAGCCTGATCCGCGGCGGCGCCTCGGACGAGGACATCTCGGCGGCCATCGCCAAGGTCTGGCGCGCGCGCACCGATCGTTATTCCGAGATCCGCACGGACGAGACGGCCAAGCTGCGCAAAGTCGAAATGTCCTACATCGGCGGCTGACGACATACCAGGCCGGGATCTCCAACGCCTTTCGCCCTTGATTTTCGTCTTCCGCAATGTGAGTGCCGATGGACGTTCCCAAATCTCTCCGTGAACTGAGCGCAGCCGACGACTACGACCCCAACTCAATGCCGGTCGAGAAGGCGCGCAGCCACATTCGTACCTTTCTTGAGCCGGTCACGGCGGTCGAACGCCTGAATATCCGCGCCGCCCTCGGGCGCGTGCTGGCCGAGGAAGTCATTTCACCGGTCAATGTTCCGCAGCACGACAATTCGGCGATGGATGGCTATGCGGTCAGATTCGACGACCTCAAGCAGGACGGTGAGGCGACGCTCAAGGTGATCGGTACTGCTTTCGCCGGCAAACCCTTCCACGGCAGCCTCAGCCCCGGGCAGGCGGTACGCATCATGACCGGTGCCGTGATTCCCAAGGGGGCGGACACGGTCATCCAGCAGGAGCGCGCGAAAGCTTCCGGCGACAAGGTGGTGCTCGCACCGGTGACCAAGAAGGGCACCAATACCCGCTGCGCCGGGGAGGATCTGCGCCAGGGAGAGCCGGCATTGAAGCGCGGCCAGCCGCTGCGCCCCGCTGAAATCGGATTGCTCGCTTCGCTTGGAATCGGTGAAATTTCGGCATATCGGAAACTACGCGTTGCGTTTTTCTCTACCGGCGACGAACTGGTGCCGCTCGGCAGTCCGCTCGGTCCCGGGCAGATCTACGATAGCAACCGTTACACAATCTACGGGATGCTCACGCGTCTCGGCTGCGATGTACTCGACATGGGCGTGATCCGCGATGATCCGGAGGCGGTGCAGCGCGCCTTTGACGAAGCCGCACAATCGGCCGACGTGGTAATCACCAGCGGCGGCGTCTCGGTGGGCGAAGCAGATTACGTCAAACAAATCCTCGACCGCGTGGGCGAAGTTCTGTTTTGGAAGATCGCGATGAAGCCGGGCCGGCCGCTTGCCTATGGCAGGATCGGCCGCGCGCATTTTTTCGGATTGCCCGGCAATCCCGTTTCCGTGATGGTGACCTTTTATCAATTCGTGCGCGATGCACTCCTCTACCTGCAGGGACAGGTCACGGTTGCGCCGCTGCCAAGCCTGAAGGTGACGTGCACTTCCGTGATCAAGAAGGCACCGGGCCGTACCGAATTCCAACGCGGCATCCTCACCCGCGCTCCGGACGGGCAATGGACAGTGCGTGCCACCGGGGACCAGGGTTCGGGAATTCTTTCGTCGATGAGTCAGGCGGACTGCTTTATCGTCCTGCCAACCGAGATGGGTAACTTGCCCGCCGGCGCGGTCGTGGATGTTCAGTTGCTGGAAGGACTGATCTAGGGAAGTGCTCCTGTGCCCGCGGGCGCAGTCGTGGATGTTCAGTTGCCGGACACCTTGGACGACAGCATCAGAGGGAATTGACGAACTTCACCAGCGATTCGCGATCGGCTTTTGGCAGCGTGCGAAAGAATTCCCGCGACTGCTCTGCCTCTCCGCCGTGCCACAGGATCGCCTCAGCGACATTGCGTGCGCGGCCGTCATGCATTAGTTCGCTGTGCCCATTGACCTCGCGCACCAATCCGATCGCCCACAGCGGCGGCGTGCGCCATTCGCGGCCGTCGGCCTGATATTCGGGGCGACCGTCAGCGAGGCCTTCACCCATGTCGTGCAGCAACAAGTCGGTGTAGGCATGGACCGTCAGGTCCGCCGCAGCAAGGATTGCGGTTTTGGCGCCGGTCCTGAGGTTCGGTACGTGGCAGGCAGTGCAGTTAGCTTGGGAAAACAGCCGCTCTCCCCGCTTCACCTCGGGATCGTTTGCATTGCGTCGGGCGGGAACAGCGAGTGTCTGCAGGTATAGCGCGATATTGCTCAGACGGCTCGGGACCACTTCCGGCCGGTAGTTGCCCGTGCATCCGCCCTGGCCGCCACACTTGCTTGCGGACGGCACGTCCAGGCATTGCACTTGCACGCTCGGACAATTTTCCTCCGGAGAAAAGTGGGAAGTCGCGCCGATGTCGCCCAGAAATGCCGCTGCGATCTGCTGGCGCAAATTGGGTTGCCCCGCCTTCCAGCCGAAGCGACCGAGCATGGTCCTGCTGTTCTCGTGGTCCCAAACGTAGTTTGGTTTGCCGCTCACACCCAGCTTTTCCTGTTCCCTTGCTATTCCAAGTATCGCCTGTTCCGGCACGGCTTCCAGCAATCCCAACCCCACCATGGCGGGCGCGATTCGCGGCGAAATCATGATGTCCGCTCCAAGCTCGCCGAACTGCAACGCAGCGAACTCGATTTTCGGCAACCTCAGGCTCAAAGTTTCGCCGTCGGCAAAGCTGACCTCGCGTGCCGCGTAGTTGAAGATCGCCTGACCTTCGGCTGGCACACGACCGGGAATGCCCCGGTTTTGCAGCTGGTCCCCATACGCCGGGTGCGGTCGGGGTTCCCCGTGCGGCCCCTGACCGGGCAGGCTCAGCCGCACCAGCATTCCGCGCACGGCTTCTTGCCGTTCTGCCGGCGCCCGGGCGCGCCCGTTGTTTTCATGACAATGCGCGCAGCGATCCTCATTGAAAGTCGGCCCCAGGCCCCAAACGCCGGAAGGGTCAGGAGCGACTACCCAAGCCTCGTGGAACTGTTCCCTGCCTTTGGCGAATTGCGCTGCCTGCTCCTTGTCGAGCATGGCGAAGGGGATGGAAAACGCATTGGCGCCGGCCTCGGGCGTGGTGAAAATACCCGCAGTAAGCGCGTCGGGATCCAGGACGTCGGTGGCTCCACTCGCCAACCAGGTCGCAGCCAACAGGCAGGCCGATGCGAGCAGGCGCGTTGCGCCGGTGATACTCAGTTTCCGGAAAGGTCTTGCTCGATCGGATTCAGCGCACACGCGTCGTTTCTCTGAAGTTGGCCAGGCTGCTTTGCACCAATTCGCCCGCCGGAACGACGCGGGATCAGTGATCGTCGTCCCAGGGATTGTGCTTCACTTCCGGAGGAATCCAGACTGTCTCATACACTTTCTGGAGTTCCTTCTCCTTGGCCATTTCGTCGCTCTCCGACAACTTCGCATATTTGGCTTGCGTCGGGCTGGAGTGATTGCGGGTATTGAGGCTGGGCGCCGACAAGACCTTGCGCAAATCGCCATTGCACTTGGGGCAATGCTCGGGGCGCGGACCATTGATGCCATGACGCGTCTGGTAAATGACGCGGCAGGCGTCGCAGGCATATTCGTAGGTTGGCACTTCGTATCTCTCCGGGGTGTTTTCCTCAAATCAAAGGGGCCGACTCCGACTGGAACCGGCCCCCTACGATGATACCCGCGTTGCTCTATGCGAAGCTGGTCTTGTTGGCCAGTATTTCGGCCTTCGCCTGCATCGCAGCCTGCTTGTTGATGTTCCAGATGCGTGCTGCATTTTCGCCGAAGACCTTGCGGCGGATTTCGTCCGTGATCTTCGGATAGCCATGACCCTCGACCAACTGATCGGGAATCTGGAACTTGCGGAACGCCTCAATCTGCCATTGCGGATTGCCCCACAGCAGCGAATCGGTACCCCACAGCACGTAGTCCGGGCCTAGATCGCGCAAGAGTGTGCCGATTACGTGCGCGCACTCCAGCGGCCGGCTGGTGACGGTCGCGGCGAAAGTCGAGCCGACTTCGCAGTACAGGTTCTTGCGTTGCGGCTTGAAGGTCTTCAACGCGGCCAGCTCGTTGTGATAAGGCCAAGCCGAGTGGTAGGCGATGAAGTTCAGATCGAGGAAGTCATCCGCCGCGGCGTCGAAGTCCTCCGCGTGCGCATAGCGTGCGTAGAACTGGCCGAACGGGATGCCCTTGTGGCAACCGATGTTCTTGACGCCCAGTTTGCGGCACTTCTCCCAGATCGGATACGCGAGCTTCTCGTCGTCGAACCACCAGCCTTTCTTGGCAGTCGCGTCGAAGGTATAGAGCTTGAGGCCGGAGATCTTGTACTGCTCAACGTACTGCGTCAGACGATCCAGCGTCACGCTCAGGCCCTGGTTCGGCGTCAGGCCTCCGGCCAGCATCAGGGTGGACTTTGGCCAGTTGTTGCGCACCCCGACCTGATACTCCATCGGGATCATATCCTGCCCGCCGTAATGCTCACGGAACCCGAACGGATTGAAGATGCCGACCGTAGTGTCGCTTTCCTGCAGAATCAGCTTGCCGTAGTTCTCGACATTCATGTCGCGCGTGCCGTTCGGAAGACCGAAGGCCTTGCCGAGGTCATCGAGCAATTGCACGAACCACATGCCGCGCTCGGTGGTGTTGACTCCGAGTTGATAATGGCCCGGCCGCGTACAGACGTGCGTATGGACGTCGACGATGAAATCGCTGCTGGCGCGAGCTAGTTGGATGGCTTCGTTCTTGGCGCCGACGTCGGCAGCTTCGGCTGCGCCGACTTCGAAAAACTTCATTCCCGTGATTTCGTTGGCAGCGAGCATCGCCGCGGAGAAACCCAGGGAAGACTTGATGAAATTGCGCCGGGATATGCCAGCCTTCTTGGCATAGCCATCCATTTTCTCGGAGATCTTCGGACCCATGCCCCCGGTGAGGAACAGTGAGGTTCCGGTTTCGTTACCGTTGAACGGGTCCTTGGGAAGCTCGTCAAGGCCCTTGAAGTGCTGCAGGATATTGAATTCCATCGCGCCCCTCCTCTGTGCTTGTTATCAAAATTTCTGTTTTGACCACAGAACGGCTTGCCAGAAAACCCGGGCCGGCCGCCCAGTCCGACACCGACAACGCACTTGCTTATTTGCGGTCACGCTACTCTTGTCGCGCGCGCGTTGCAACGCCCCCCCGGCCGTTCGATGGGCAGAGTTTTTCCGGGCAGCCTGCTGGTGATCGCGGGCACATTCCTACCAACGGTTCGGCCGGTTTGAAAGCACGGAAAAACAAACGCTTCGCCGTCGCACCCGGTGGCGGGAGACTGCCAGCCCGGGTGGTTCGGCGGGCCTAGGGGAAACATCGCGTCAATGATGCGGCAGCGCAGCACCCACGACGCTGCGGATGGCATTAGGATTCGATATCGGCCAATCTTGAGCGTAGCAACAGAATCACCCATGATCAGCAGAATTTGGCACGGATGGACCAGCTCGCAGAATGCCGACGCCTACGAGACGCTGCTTCGCAGCGAGATCTTCAAGGGGATCGCGCGTCGCGAAATCCAGGGCTACCGTGGCATCCATCTGCTCAGGCGCGATGTACCCGAGGGGGTCGAATTCATCACCGTCATGTGGTTCGATTCGCTCGAGGCGGTCGAGGCGTTCGCCGGGAAAGACTTCGCCGCGGCCGTGGTCCCACCAAAGGCGCGGGCACTGCTTTCCCGGTTCGACGCTCGCTCGGCGCACTACAATGTTCTTGTCGCACCGGAGCAATGATGGGCAAAGAACCGAAATCGGAAACAGAGTGGCGCAAAACGCTGACACCAGAGCAGTACCGCGTGCTGCGGGAGGAAGGCACCGAACGCCGCTTTACCAGCCCTCTCAACAGTGAATACGGCAAGGGCACGTTTACCTGCGCCGGCTGCGGGCAGCCGTTGTTCAAGTCGGATATGAAGTTCGACAGCAAAACCGGCTGGCCCAGTTTCTTTACAGCAATTCCCGGCGCGCTGGAAACCAAGGTAGATCGGGCACTGTTCATGGAGCGTACCGAATACCATTGCGCCAACTGCGGCGGCCATCAGGGGCACGTCTTCGAAGACGGCCCCGATCCCACGGGATTGCGTTACTGCAACAACGGTGTCGCGCTCAAGTTCGAACCTGATTGACGATTCATGGCGGACCCGCGATCCCTTGCGCAATCACTTGATATTGACCTCGACGCGCCGGTTCCTCGGTTCGTCAACATCGTCCTTGGTCGCAAAAAGTAGCTCCCTTTCGCCCCGACCGGCAATCGAGATGCTGTCCCGCGGAATGCCGCGATCTACTAACAGTTGCCGCGCCCTACTTGCCCGTCGTAATGACAGCTTGTCGTTGAACTGAACGGAACCGACGGTATCGGTGTGCCCGATGACCGAAATTTCGGCGGCCTGCCGTTTCGCCAGTTCCGCCAGCATGTTCTTGATCTCTTTTTTCGACTCGGCCGTGAACTCATCCTTCCCCGGGAGAAAATACAACAGGAAACTAGCTGGCTTGGGTGGCAACGCCGCAAGAGTTGCGGAGAATTTCGCCTTTGTAAGTTCGGGGTCGCGGCTGAGTTGCCTGACCTGCCCAGGGCCCTCGATAATTACGGAAGCATAGGGCTTGTCGAGTACGATCTCGACGCCGTCCTGCCGGACCACGAGGCTGCCTACGGAGCCGTCGGCGTCCGGCAGCAGGGTGATCTCGTCGTTGCGAGTGACCTTCACGTCCCCGGCCCCATGTTCCCCCGCCGGCAGCTCGCGTTTCGGCGGTTGAGGAGACGGCAGTGAACATGAAATCAGGAACACCGCGAGCGCCAAGAACACCGTGACGCTGGCATATGCGACGGTTCCATCCCGATCATCCGCGACGACAACCTGCGAACCCGTGGCCACACGTTGGTCCACCATGATCCTCCCTTTTCCTCTTGCTGCAGTTACTACAAACCGCGGCATCGCAACCGGCCGCCGCCTGGTGATAACTGTTGCCTCGCTAAAGCCGTCGCTTTTGATCGAGATGCCTACTGCTGGGACGCGCCGGCTTGTTTTTTCTTTTTTGGCTTGGGCTTTTCCTTCTTTTTGGGCAGTTCGATCGAAACCGCCACCGCCTCGGTGTACGTGGCGACGACGTTGTCGCCCGCGGTCAGCGATGCCAATACGTTCGGGTCACGAACGTAGAGATCAACAAGGTCTCCTTCTTGCCGCCTGAGGGTCACGGTTTTCTCTTTGGGACTTACTGCTTCAACGTAGGCGGCAACGGTGAATTGTCTGACTGCCCCAGAAACCGGATTCGCTCCAGGCTCGGTGCCAGGCGGCGTTGTTTCCTCGACGGCGCCCGGGTCACTCGCGTCCGTCTGGCGCAGTTGCAGGCCCACCGACTCGTGATAACGCACGACGGCTTCGTCACCGACTTGAACTTGCGGCAGGTTCCTGACCCGTTCTTCCACCCGCAATACAATCTGGCGGCCCTTCGGTCCTTTGAGCGTTATCACGCGTGTTTCGAGATCGATCGCATCGACAGTCGCCTTGATTTTCGCAGACCGTCCATACATGACCGGACTGGCATCGTCCAATATCCTGATGGCTGCCGGCTTAGTGTCCTGAGCCGGTTTTGTGTCTTGAGCAACTGCCGTTCCGCCGCTGAGAACCGCAAGCCACGCAGCGAACAGCATTGTCAGAATGCCATTCATTCGATGCCTCCGTTCTAATGCCCCGCTATCGGCGCCGCCAGGCGCCAAACCACCTCCATTCTACGGCCTAATATCGAGCGATCAATCCGCGCACGGACGATTATTCGTTCTTAGAGAATATGCATCCGCCAAATTGGACCTCTCGGCAGCACCGGGGTGCGTGGACAGGAACGGAATATCGACAGTTCCGGCACTAAGATCCTGGTACATTTTCATGGTTCGCGCCCTGCCGCAGGGATCGTAACCGGCCGCGACGGCCCAACGGATTCCGTAGTCGTCGGCAGCACGCTCTTCGTCGCGAGTGAAGGACCTGGCGAGAGCAGTAGCACCGACATTGGCTATCGCCCCGCCCATCGGCACACCTGCAAGACTCAGTGCCGTTCCGACGACCTGACTCGCACCCTGCGCTGTTTTTTCCCGTTCCTCTCGTGCCGCGCCGGTGTGACCCAGGTACAGATGCGCGAGTTCGTGTCCGATTGTTGTCGCGAGGGCGTCAACATCTTGTCCGAGTCGATCCAGCCACGAAAGGGAAAAGGCGATAACGGGACGCCCCTGTTGATGGAACGCGAACGCATTCGGCGAGTCCATGTCGACCAGTCCAAGATCGGCACCAACACCACTCGCCACTTCCAACTTGTGCTTTACCGCGACGACATTGCGCGCCACGGGTTCGCTAACAACCCGCTTGGAACCATCTCGGTGAACTAGGGTAAAGCCATCTGGTGGAGCTTTCGACCATGCATCTTGCGATGGCGGTAACCAGAACGCCTTGATCTGGTCTTGCGGTCTTGAGGCACAGCCAGCCAGGGCCGCTAGAAACAGGATCAGGAGCAATCGTCCATTAACCCCTGAACACGGCATTCCCATCTTGATCCTGCATGGGACACCACCCCAAAGTGGCTTTTGATGCAGACGGATGACCAACGACATTACTTGCAAGGTCGAAAAAAGTGTTCTCTTCCCTCGTGCCCTGTCTTCCTAGTCCGACGGTGCCAAATGGCCTCGGTACGGTCCATTGTTCCTCCAGTTGTTCGTGACCGTCCGACATCGCGTGGTCAGTTGCCGTCGCGCTTGCGCCCAAGTTCGCGATCACGCTCGAATTGGCGCCGGCGATCCTCTTGCTGCTGCCTCCGGCGTTCGTTGAAGACCTTGGTCCTGTCTTCTGCCGGGGATTTCACACTTTCTGGACGCAGCCGTTGGACCTCGGATTCGGATCGGCCTGTTTCCGGAGCCACGCGCGGTGGCTCGGTCACCGGTCGCGTTGTCTCGGCCGCACCGGGTACGGCGGTGGAAGAGCGCGTTTTCGGAACACTGGGTACTGCCGCGGGCGGAGAGACTTTCGGAGTGGTGGGGAGCGCCGTGGCCGGGGACACGGGTGAAACGCCAGGCACCACCGTGGTCGGTGACACTGCAGGAACGCGCGGCACTGCCGTTGCGGGGGGCGCTACGGGGGCGCTGCGCACCGCCGTGGCCGGGGCAACCGGAACGCCGGGCGTGGTTGCGGACGGCGTCACCGGCACACCTGGCGTGGTCGCGGGCGGCGGCACCGGAACACCGGGCGTGGTCGCGGACGGCGTCACCGGCACACCAGGCGTGGTCGCGGACGGCGGCACCGGCGGAACGTTTGGCGAGGTCGCCGGTACCGGAGCATCCCCAATGGCGGAGGTATCCGGCTCCAGCGGAGTCTCCTGAAGTTCGCTGGATGTCCCGCTATTCGGTTGGCTTTCCGGTGGCTTCGATTGGTTCAAGCGCCGACGCGCGTCGAGCCTCTCCTGCATCCGCTCCTGGACCAGCTTGTGACGCCCGACGAGCAGATTTTCGTTGGCCGAGGGGCGGAAAAAATCGGGCACACGCTGGAGCAGCCTGGCCGCCGCGCCGGCGATCAGCGGTGCAAAACCTACCTTGTTCGGTGTCACCTCGATGCGGCCCGAAGCGTGATCGATAAAGGTGGCACCCTCGTTTACTTTGTCGTACGTGCCGGGCTCTCCCAGACTACTGCCTTCCGGGATGAACAGCGGTTCATGATCGGTACCGCGGATTCCTATCGTAGATGTGACCGTCTTGGTCAAATAGGCTTTCGGACCCAGACGGGCGATCCAGCCCGTAAACGAGCGAAACGTTCCCTTGATCAGGTTGAGTGTGCCGCGGTCGCTTTCATCTCCTCTGGCGCGGTACTCCTCGATTTTGAGCAGCGTATTAGACCGGATCGCCAGGTAAGCGCCATCCTCCATGTCGAGGTGGACTTCACCGTCCGCTCCCGTGGAGATAGTATCGGTTACAAGCAAGAAGTCTCCTTGCAATGGGCGGCGCCTTTGCTGCGACGCATCGATGAACCATGTGTCGCCCACCACGAAATCGACGCGCCCTGCGGGTACGGACGGCTCGGCGGCCCTCGCCGGCAGTGCCCAGAACAGCACAAAGAATACCAATGCGGCACTACGCAACACTGAAGCCTCCCTTTTCGACCTTCCGATCGCTCACGAACTGCGCCGGCCACGCCACGCACATTTCGAAGGATTCGGGCTTCGATCTTATTATCCCGGGGATGCTTGTGCGCCAGCCATGCCTCCGGCATTATAGATCGGCATTGCCGCTGTGGTTTCTTGCCAGACCCAGAGCCCGCACATAAAAGCGGTCCGGGGCGCGGCGGCCTTCACACTAGGGAGACAAAAAATGAATCTGAATAAGCCTGCTGTCGCGGTTCTCGCCGCGATCTTGCTGTACGGTTGTGGCTCACCGCCGCCCCCGAGACCCAGAGTCGAAGTAACCATAGGGCAGCAACTGATCGAACTCAAGGAAGCTCACGACGCGGGAGCGCTGAACGACAAGGAATACGATCGCCAGCGCAAGAAGCTGATTGACAGTTTTAAATGATCGGGATGGGAGGCCAACGATGATCACAAAACAAATATTGAGGGCAGGATTGATCTTTCTCATTGCGGCCGGACTCTCCGCCTGTGGCGGGGGTACCGTCATGAAGGTCGAGCAGCCGACACAGATTTCGAAGGGGTGGGAACTGAAGGACCTTCAGAAGGCCCTCGATGCCGATGCGGTCACGCGCGATGAGTACGAACGCATTCGTCAAAAACTCCTGAAGCGCGACAACTGAGTGCGTCCGGCGAAGCGCCGAATTCGGCGCTTCACGGCACGAAAACTCTTCCTACTTGTTACGTCATCCACCGGTAAGCGCCGGCAGTTGCTCGCGTGCCCGGGTGGGCGCTTTCCCCTGAACGGTTCAGACGTTTCATCGCCCCGCTACTTCACTGGCAGCCTCGGGACGGCAACTGAACCGCTGTCGACAAGAAGCGGTCCAGGCTGTTTGCGAATGTCTGGCGGTCGGCATTGCTGAATCCCTGAGGTCCGCCGGTGTCCACCCCGCTTGCCCGCAATTCATCCATCAGTTTTCGCACGGAGAGCTTTTCCCCGATATTCTCGCCCGTGTAAAACTCGCCCCGAGGGTCGAGCGCACGACCGCCTTTTGCAATAACGGCGGCGGCAAGCGGAATATCGCCCGTGACGACCAGGTCGCCGGCTTGAACCATCTGGACGATCCTGTCGTCCGCGACGTCGAATCCAGCCGGCACTTGCAGTGCCTTGACGAATCGCGAAGGCGGGATACGTATCAGTTGATTGGCGACCAGTGTCAACGTGACCTGCGCCCGCTCGGCGGCACGAAACAGAATGCTCTTGATGACGTTCGGGCAGGCATCCGCATCCACCCAGATGTGCATCTACCGCTTCCCCGCTTCACACCTGGGGGTCCGTCTTCCCTTCAGTCGGAACAGAGGCCGGATTGTCAGCCGGTGGTGGCTCGCTCTTCTCCGCCTTGCGCAGGCGTTTTTCCTCCTGCTTTCTCTTTTTTGCCAGTTCTTTCTGGCGTTTCTCGAACTGATAGTTTGGTTTCGGCAATCTGTGTTCCTTTCAGGAGAACTTCGTTGATCGTATGACGCCTCAGCGCGTCGCCGTCCGGGCACCTGGCGTCCCGTCCTGAACTCGGCGGGCGAGTTCGCGTGCCCGCAACTCGCGCGTGCCCTTCACCAACTGTGCCATGTTCTCATGAGCCCGCTCCGGATGGCGATCACGGAATGCGTACAACACGCGTTCCGCCTAGGTGGACGCAGTGTGTGGTACAACATTTAGTTTATATGGATCATGTGTATAGATTATTCATCATACCATGTGCCTTATACTCCCCTGAAAAGCGGCGATTCCGGGTTAATTGCCTGCCCGCATCGAACCGGTTCAGGGAGGAGTCCATGAAGCGTTTTGCGTTGCTCGCGCTGGTGGTAATCGCTGCCATCGCGTCCATTCCCGCCACTGGTTTCGCACAGGTCCGCCTTCGCATCGGCCATGACCAGCCGACCGGAACGATGTACGACGAAGGCCATACAATGTTCCGCAAGTTGGTCGAGGAACGTACCGGCGGTCGGATCAAAGTAGACGTCTTTCCCGCGGCGCAGCTCGGCTCGGAAGTCGCGATGATCGAGGGCGTGCGCATGGGTTCGCTCGATGCCAGCGTGGCCCATGTGGCCAACGCCTCCACCGTTGTGCCCGAGTTGGCATTGTTCAGCGTGCCCTACCTGTTCAAGGATCGCGATCACTACGAACGCGTGCTCGGCGATCGCAGGTTCGTCGATCGAATTGACGCGCTGGTAGCCGGAAAAAGTCTCGGCCTCAAAGTGATCGGCTATTACTCCGCCGGGGTGCGCACGCTGTACACCCGCCGCGGACCGGCGACCACGCCCGAAGGGCTCAAAGGCACCAAGATCCGGGTAATGAACAATCCGGTCGAGGCAAGGGTCTGGAACACCCTCGGTACCATCCCGACACCGATGAATTTCGGCGAGGTCTACCAGGCGCTGCAAACCGGCGTACTGGACGCCGCCGAGAACGCGCCTTCCGTGGTCGAGACCAATCGGCACTACGAAGCGGCCAAAACCATCATCCTTACCGACCATCAGCGGTCTATCTGCCTGCTGCTCATGAACGAGAAGAAGTTGGCAGGCCTGCCAGCGGACCTGCGAAAGTCGGTGCTCGAGGCGGCGCGCGATGCCTCCGCACACGAACGGCGCCGGGACGTCGAACTCAATGCTCAGGCAATTGAAAGAATGAAGGCAAAGGGAGCACAGATCGTCATTCCCGAGCGTGCCAGGTTCGAGGCCCGCATCGCGCCTATCCAGGACGAGGTCGCGCAAAATTTGAAGATGACCGACGTCCTGGAACTGATCCGCAGCCTTGCCAGGTAAAGGAACGCGCGAATGGAACGCGTCCTGGTCCGGCTGGAGCAATGTCTCGTGCCGTTGCTGGCAATGCTCCTCGGTTTGATCACCGCCGGGGTGTTCTTTCAGATCGTGCTGAGGTACGTATTCGACACTTCTTTTCTTTGGGGCGAGGAGCTTTCGCTGTTCGCTTTCATCTGGTGCGTCTATCTCGGTGCCGCCATTTGCGTTCGGCGCCGCACCCACTTCGCATTCGACTTTCTGGCTGAACGGCTTACCGGACGGGCCGCGGGCGCACAGCGTCTTGTCGTGGACCTCGCGGTTCTCGGAGTGGCGGCAGTTCTGGTCACCGAAGGTTGGGCCTACTCCCAACTCTGCCTACAACGCCTGTCACCGGCGCTGGGCATCACCTTGTTCATACCGACCATCGTTATTCCATTCAGCGGAGCGCTAATGGTTGTTGCCACCGGCATGGACGTGATGCGCGACTGTCGCCGGCTTTGGACCGGGCGCCCTGCCTGATGCATCCGCTCTCGCTGCTCTTCGTCGCACTCGCGGTAACGTTGCTGTGCGGCATGCCGATCGCTTTCGCGCTGCTACTCTCGTCGCTGCTGGTGATCCATGTCGCCGACCTTCCCAGCGTGGTAATGATCCAGCAGATGTTCAACGGTATCAACACGTTCACGTTGCTCGCACTACCGTTCTTCTTTCTCGCCGGCAACGTCATGAGCGACAGCGGCATCTCGGAACGCCTGGTCAAACTGGCGATGGCGCTCGTCGGGCATCTTCGTGGCGGACTGGCACACGTCAACGTGGTGGTGGGCATGTTCATCTCGGGGATCTCGGGCAGCAGCACCGCTGACGCAGCAGCCATTGGGGCCGTGTTCTTTCCGGCGATGAAGCGCCGCGGCTACGACGAGAATTTTTCCGTATGCCTGACCGCCTGCACTTCAACCATGGGCGTAGTGATCCCGCCCTCGATCCTGATGGTCATTTATGGCGCGACGGCGGGGGTCTCGACAGGCGCGTTGCTGCTCGGCGGCATTCTTCCCGGCGTATTGATGGGACTGGCGCTGATGGTCCAGTCCCACTTTTTCGCGGTCAAGTACAACTTTCCGCGGGAGCACCCGCGCTTCCTCGGCGTGCGCGCCGTTGCATTGGGATTGAAAGAGGCAGGTTGGCCACTGGGCGTGCCGGTCATCATCGTCGCAGGGATGGTCGGGGGGGTGTTCACCCCGACCGAATCCGCGGCCGTCGCGGCGGTGTACGCATTGTTCGTCGCCCTCTTCGTGCTGCGCACTTTGCGCTGGCGGGCACTGCCCAAGTTATTCGGGGAAACCACGATCCAGTTTTCGCAGATCCTGTTCTGCGTGGGTGGCGCAATGATTTTCGGCTGGATCCTCGCTTACTACCAGGTCCCTGACATGGTGTCCGATTTCATTCTCGGCTTCACGCGCGACAAACTGGTGGTCATGCTGCTGATCGTCGTTCTCAACGTCGTGCTGGGAACCTTCATGGATGCCATTCCCGCGATCCTGATATTCGTGCCCATCCTGCATCCGCTCGGGGTTGAAGTTGGCATCCACCCGGTGCATCTCGGCGTGGTCGTGGTTATGACACAGGCGTTCGGCCTGTTGACGCCCCCGCTAGGGATGTCCGCCATGACCGCGTGCGCGGTCGCCGGCATTCCGCTATCGCGCATCCAGAAACTTCTTCACCTTATGATGATTCCGATTCTGGTGGTTTGCTTCCTGTGCGCAATTGCTCCCTGGACGGTTCTCGCCATACCCCGCCTGTTGGTACCGGCCTGGCTCTGACAAGAAAAGGAGATTCAATGAAAGTTGTCACCGAACTCGAAACGCCCGCCGTCACCGTCAACCTCGACATCATGGAGGACAACCTTCGCCGTGTGCAGGCGCACCTGGCACGCTACGGCATCGCCAACCGCCCGCACATCAAGACACACAAGATTCCGGCGCTCGGCAAGCTGCAGATGCAGGCGGGTGCCGTCGGCATCACCTGCCAGAAACTCGGCGAAGTCGAGGTGTTTACCGATGCCGGAGTCGCCGACGACGTGCTACTGACGTACAACATCGTCGGTGGCGCAAAAACCGACCGGCTGATGGCTCTGACCAGGCGCCTTGGGCGTTTGGCCGTCGTACTCGATAACGAGGCGGTGGCCAAGGGGCTGTCCGAAGCCGGTGTGCGGCACGGATTGGACGTGCGTTTTTTGGTGGAGTGCGACACCGGGATGGGCCGCAACGGGGTGCAATCGCCTCAGGCGGCACTCGACCTGACGCGCGCCGCGATCAAGCTGCCTCGAATGCAGTTCGAGGGCATCATGACTTTCCCCATCCGACAACCGCAGTCCTACCAGTTCTTCGAGGAAGCATTGGCGCTTTTCAAGCGCGCCGGCATTCCCGTTCCGGTCGTTTCCGGTGGCGGCACGCCTGCCATCTTCAGGGCGCAGGAGTTTCCGATGCTGACCGAACATCGCGCCGGAACGTATATCTACAATGACGTGATGACGGTGGCTTCGGGCACCGCAACGTGGGACAACTGCGCGATGCGAGTGCGGGCCACGGTGGTAAGCCGCCCTACCGATGGCCGTGCTGTCATCGACGCCGGTACCAAGGTGCTCACCTCGGACCAGTACACGGTCAAGGGTTACGGCCACGTTCTCGAGTATCCGGAAGCCGTTATCCCGCATCTGTCCGAGGAACACGGTGTCATAGATCTTTCGGGTTGCCGCGAGCGGCCCGCGATCGGTGACATCGTCCATGTCGTACCCAACCACTGTTGCGTGGTGAGCAACATGGTGGACGAGGTCTATGGCGTGCGCGGAGACCGGATCGAGGTAATCTGGCCGGTCGCCGCGCGTGGCACAGTAACTTAGTGTCCTGTTCCGCCAATTCGTGGCTGAAAAACCCGACGGGAACATAGCTAGTTGGACTTGATAACCCGTCCTACGAATTAGCGGAACAGGACACTAGCGCGATCCGCGTCTCGCTGTTTACAAGGCGCTCCGGGGTAGTGCAGCAATCGGTGCCCAGTATTCTTTTGTCGGCGCAGGAATATCGGTCCCGATCTCTTCCAGCGTAAGACTTTCCCTCGTTCTCTCCGGCTACGGCGGATAGTCGTCGACGACGCCATACGAATACACCGCGTTCGCGAACAACCACTTCGTAGCCGAAGGTCCTCGGAATTTGATGCTTCACGCATCTCACTTGCGACGATCTGCGACGCTCGAAATGCGACCTCCGTTTCCGTTGAAGCGGACGGGAATCGCGGTCCCCTCTCACCCGATAGGTATCCCAGAACACGTGTTGCGTAATAAATGTGTCACAAAACGAGCATTAGACTTTGATCAATGTAAAAAAATAATTGGGCCACCTGCAGACGAACAGCCGAGATTGAATTCCGACAGATCATCGGAATGGAGAGATCGCGTGAAAAACCTTTTCACCCGCCAGAAGCCTGGTCAAGAAGTCATCCGGGCAAAATCTCCGGCCTTAACGGCTGATCCCACGACTTTCGATCGCTTCATGGCGGCGCGCATCAACCGCTCGGAGAAAGCCCCGAAATTCGCTGCGGTACTTGGGCTGTCGCTTGTCGCCGCATCTTCCGCATGCGACCGCGGCGTGTTCAACCCCGATGTCACGCAAGAAACCATAGCACAGACAATCTGCGTGCCTGGCTACACGAACGCGGTACGACCGCCGGTTTCCTTCACCAATCGAGTAAAACAGACGCTTTTGACGCAAGCCGGTCGCGACGACACGGAGGCGTCCAAGTACAGAATCCATCACATTATCCCGCTCGCTCTTGGCGGACACCCGCGCAAGCTCGAGAATCTTGAGCTGGAACGCAGGGACGGAGCGAGCAGCGCCAAGCGCAAGAACCGGATCGAGGCGAAGCTACAGTGTCTGGTCTGTTCTGGTCGGGTGACACTCGCCGAAGCCCAACAGGAAATCTCGACGGACTGGCAGGCAGCCGATAACCGATATGCAGGGATAACGTGCCAGAGCCGAATGGTTAAGGGATGAGGAATCCATTTCGCGACGGCAATGGCTGGATCGGTAGTCAATCACTGCTCCGCGCACTTCAAATCCGTGCGGCAGCCCGCCCTTTAACCAATGCCGCAAAACGTTGCAGGACTACGAATTAGAGTTACTGGGAACAATAACTGCGATGTGCGGGTGCCTGGGAAGGTAACGTACCGCGACCTTGTCTCCGAGAGCGAACGTGCTGCCTGGTGGGAGCCGTTGGCTAACGGCAATGGGGTGCTCCCAGCCAGCGGCGCGAAACCGATATTGAACCATTGCGCCCCGGAAGTGGGGAACGTGGCCGATGATTTCCCCCTCCGCCAACACGCCTTTACGCAGCACGGTTTCGGTTTCCTCGCGCCTGGCCTTCAGGAATTGCGCAAATACCCACAACGGAAAGCCGATCGTCGGCAGCGCCGCGATGGCAAGGAGCAGCCAGCTATTCAGACTCATCTGCAGGTTCCGTGGTGATGATTTGGATGCGCCTGACTGCCGACCCCTGGACAGCGTTCCCGCGCATGCTTCACGGGCACCTCTAGACCGGCAAGAGTCTTGTCCGCGTAATAGTTCTCGAAGACGTTCGGCGCATGAGTAGGCACGTCAAGCAACATCGAGGCTCCATTGCGCTATTTCATGCCCATGTGAAAGGGCAACCACAAGGAAAACGCCGGCACGAATACCAGCAGCATCAGTCCGGCGAACAGAACGGCAAGGTATTTCAGCATGGGCCGCGCAACGTCCTTCATTTGGGTACCGGTGATCGCACAGGTAGCGAACAGTCCCAGCCCGATCGGCGGCGAAAACAAGCCGAGCCCCATGGCGATAACCATCACCGTTCCGAAGTGCAGTGGATGCACGCCGAGTTGATGGGCAATCGGCGTCAACAACGGACCGAAGATGATCAACGCCGGCGCGCCTTCCAGGATCGCCCCGAACACGATCATCAGTAGCGCCGAGACCACCACGAAAGCCTGCGGGCCGTGCTGGTGGCCGAGCGCCACCATCGTTTCCGATAGATACTGTGGAATCTGCTGGATTGTCAATGCGAAGGAAACGCTCGACGCAGCCGCGACGATGAACAGAATACCGCCGGCCATGGATGCGGAACGAACGAACAACTGGACGATGGACTGCACGCTCAGTTCGCGGAACGCAAGGCCGCCGACAACCAGTGCGTAGACGACTGCGAAGGCGGAGACTTCGGTCGAGGTCGCCACCCCCGACACCACGCCTTTACCGATCATGAGCACCATGACCAGGCCGACCATCGCTCCGCCGATCAGGCGTATTAGCGGCCTCCGTACCTCGAAAGCATCCTGCGGATTGATGCGCGATCCGAAGTAGACCGCGACCGCCGCAAGCGCCATCGCCAGGACGCCCGCCGGCACCAGGCCGGCGAGAAATAATCCGCCGATCGAGATATTGGCGACGAAACCCAGGATGATCATGTTGATGCACGGAGGAATGGTCTCTGCCATGACCGCAGTGCTGGCCAGAAGACCGGCCGCCTCGTTGGCATCCTGTCTGGTCCTGCGCACCGCCGGCATGATGATTCCGCCCACTGCGGCAATGTCCGCCAGCTTCGATCCAGACACGCCGGAAAAAAACGCGGTGGCGGCGATCATGATCAGGTTCAGTCCGCCCCGCAGCCGCCCCATCATTCGCAGCAGCAATTCGATCAGCCGCGCCGACATTCCGTTGGCTTCCATGATCAGGCCGGCCAACACAAAGAACGGGATCGCCAACAATACGAAGTGATCCATTCCGGACAACACTTGCTGGGAATACACCAGCATCGGCAAGGAAGGATCGACCAGAAAATACAGTAGCGACGAAAACGCCAGTGCAAACGCTATCGGCACTCCAATTATCAGGCTCACGAGAAATCCAGCGACTAGCAGAAACGCGGGCGTGACTGCGTGAGTCGGCTCCATCGCGTTCCAGCCCCACACCGCCAGCGCCAGCCCGAGGGTGGCAGCCAACGTCCCCCAAATATTCTTCCATCGGCCATCGAGGGCGGCGGCGGTTCCGCAGGCGATCATCAGCAGGCTTCCGACCAACACGGGCCAGATGTAGATCCATTGGGGTAATCCGATCGGCGTGGTTTGCTCCCAAGAATCGACCAGCATCGCGGTGGACGACAACAGCAGGGCAACCGAAACCGCGACGATGATCCAGTTGCAGAGCTGAATCATCACCGGGTACCAGCTCACCGGGAACAGGGTCCGGAAACTGTCGATGCCGACATGCTGGACTCTGCCTACTGCGGTCGCCGCGCCCAGAAAGACTTGCGTAACCATCAGCGCGCGCGCGATCTCCTCGGCCCAATTCAGCGGGTCATGCAGAAAGTAGCGCCAGATCACCGAAACGAAAACGACCAGCACATCCACCGCCAGGACCAGGGCGGCCAAGTACTCGATGACAGCCAGCAGTCGGCCCAACAGGCGATGTGGCCTACCCGCATTCGTGAACCCTGCGGCGTAGGGTCTGGCGTCTTGCGGCTTCATGCCTGCCGGTCGGACCGCGTGACCGGTGGCCGCACCTGCAAGGCGAATCGGATCATGCCCGCGCCGCCGCGATGGCGTCGAACAGGGGTTTGGTGGCCGGGTATTGCGCAGCGAACGCCACCCACAGCTTCGTTTGCATTTCCTTGCGGACGAACTCACGCTCGGCCTTTGCCATCGGATGGAACGTGATGCCCTGGCGTTTCAGTTCCTCGACCACCGCACGGCCTTTCTCTGCGGCATGCGCGCGCTGATAGGCGGTGGCTTCCGCCGCCGCCTTGAACAGCACCGGGCGGATGTCGGTCCGGAATTTCTCCAGTCCGCGCCGGCCCATGACAGCGATCATCGGACTGAACAAATGTTCGGTCAGCCAGCAATACTTCGAGATTTCATAAAGCTTGCTGGCAACTACGGTGCCCGCGTCATGCTCGAAGCCATCCACCACACCGGTCTGCAACGCGGTGTACAACTCGTTGAAGGGAATCGGGGTCGGAATCGCTCCCATGAGCTTGAAGGTCTCGATGAAGGCTGTCGTCGGCAGGACGCGAAGCTTCACGCCCTTCACATCCGCAAGCGACTTGATCGGGTTCCTGGTGTAGACGCTGCGCGCGCCGAAGTGCGACGCCCAGCCCAGTACCGTGCATCCGGTGCGTTCGAAAAGTATCCTGGCCAGACGCTCGCCGACCCCGCTGTCAAGCGCCTCGCCACGTGTGCATAGCTGTCGAACACGTATCCCAGGTCGAGCATGCCGAACTCGGGCGCGACGGTGGCCCAGATCGACGATCCGGTGATCATCATATCGATCGAGCCGACTTTCACCTGCTGCACCACGTCGGCTTCCTTGCCAAGCTGGCTATTCGGAAAATAGTCGATCGCAACGCTGTTGCCGATCGCGCCCTGAAGGTTGGCGGCGAAACGTTGGTACCAGGGGTAATGCGCCGCATTTTGGCCCGCGGGCAGCGACGATGAAATCCGCAGGGTCACCGCGGATTGGGCGCGGGCACGCGACGTCCGGCCCGCCAGTGCGAGTGCCGCTACGGAAGCAGATGCCAGAAAACGGCGACGTGAAACCGAGCGCGTTTCAAGCGCACGTGCTCTCCGTGTGAGCATTGTGGATTCCCTATCGACTTACCGTGCTCGCAGCGGTGAAGTGCGCCGGCTTGTTCGTGGCAGCGCTTGCCAGCAGGGCGTCAATCAGCCGGTGCACGCGTAGCGCTTCCTCGCCGTTAACGCACGGTTCGCCACCGCTCTGGGTGGCGTCGAGAAAATCCTGCCATACGCTGCGGTGATAGTCGTGCGGGAACGCCATCGGATCGGCACCCGCGCCACTGGCGGAGCCATCGGCAGCGAGCGTTTCCTTCCTCCCGTCGTGCCAACGCAGCTCCAACGCTGTGCCGGCGAGACTTGCAGTGCCGAGGGTTCCGGTAAGTTCAATGCGCTCCGCGGCACCTGGATATGCCGTCGTCGTGGCCTCGATCACGCCCAGCGCGCCGTTCTGCCAGTGGACCGCTGCGCACACCAAATCTTCGCACTCCATGCGATGCACCGGCGCGGAGGCCGCATAACTTTTCACCTCCTGCGGATCGCCGACAAGAGACAGCAGCACATCGAGCGTATGGATTGCCTGCGTGACGAGGACCCCACCGCCGTCACGCGCGCGGGTTCCTCTTCCTGGTTCGTCGTAGTAACTCTGCGGACGCCACAGCCGGATGGAGGCCGAGGCACCGACCAGCATGCCGAGTTCGCCAGCGCGCAAGGCACGTGTAAGGCGCGCAACCGCCGGCTTGTGGCGATGCTGCAGAACTACACCGAGCGTAACGCCGCCGCCACGGCAGTCTGCCACCAATTCTTCAGACCGGGCGATGGTGATCTCGAGAGGTTTCTCCAGCAACACGTGCTTGCCGGCGACTGCACAACGCTTGACGATGTCCAAATGCGTGTTCGGCGGCGTTAGCACCGCCACCGCGTCCACCGAACCATCATCGAGGATGGTATCCAGCCGGTCGCACTGCGGGAACGGAAATTTCTCACCGAATTTCGCGCGGCGCGCGGCGCTCGGGCTGAATGCATACGCGACCTCGACCCGGTCCGCGAGATCGAGCAAGCTCTTTGCGTGCGGCACTACGGCCATGCCGAGGCCGACGATAGCGATACGCGATCTTCTCATCGCGGAAATCCGTAGAGCTCGGCCGGATTGTCGACGAGAATCCTGCGGCGTGTGGCGTCATCCGGTACCCACTCCAGCAGCAGATCGAGCATTGCAGCGCTCGACGGAACCGGGTTGCGATACGGGTGCGGCCAGTTGCTGGCCCACAGCATGCGTTCCGGCGCGTGCCTCACCAGTTCCCGTGCCAGACGCGCGACGTCGTCGTAGGCAGGCGCACCCATTTTCGACGATTCGTACGGCGCAGACAGCTTCACCCAGCAACGCCCGGTATCGAGCAACCTGAGCAGCGCTTGAAACGCCTCATGTTCAGCCGGTACCGGGTCGATGTATTTGCCAATGTGGTCGATGACGAAATGACCCGGAAGCCGCCTGAGCTGCGCTTCGTGCTGCGGCAAATCACGCCCATTCAACTGGATATTCGCGTGCCAGCCGAGTGGGTGGACCCTTGCCATGATCTCATCCATGCGGTCGAAACCGACTGCCCCGCCCGGCAATGCAAAAAAACGCTGCGCACAAATGCCCGCCGCGGTTAGCCGCTCGATCTCGGCCTCGGCGATACCGGGCTTTACCACCGCGACACCTTTGGCGCCGGTACCCAGTTCGGCGATTGCGGACATGGTCACGCGATTGTCGTCCTGGTAGGAGTTAGGCTGCACCACAATCACCCGCTCCAGGCCAAGCTGCTTTTGCAGTTCCCGATACATGGGCACCGAGCTGTGGCCGGGCAGCCGCGGACCGCCCGGCGCGGGCGGCACGGCGCGGTCGTAGAAGTGCATGTGAGTGTCACAACTGCCGGGCGGTGCGCGAACCTTTGGAACGTCGGTCATCGCTTTTTCTTCCTGATTTTCGGCAACGCGCGGGTCGGATCGCCGCCGATTTCCGCCAGCACGAAGCCACCACCCTGAAAGGTCTCAGCGCGCGTGTCGGAGCCGGGTTTTTCCTTCGCCAATACCGCGCTGGCGTACGCCTCCGCATCGTCCCGCGGCCGGTAGCCGAGCCGCTCGGCGTTGGAATTGTCGTACCAACTGCGCTGGTTGCCCGAGACTCCATACACGATTTCGAAGCGGATGTCCGCGTGCTCAATTCCGATCTTGACCAGTTCAGCAAAGTCGCGCGGGCTGATCCAGATCGAGAGGCGGCGCTTGTCCACCGGCGCGAGGTTCACGTTACCGATGCGCATGCAGAATACCTGCAGGCCGTACTTGTCGGCGTAGAGACTGCCGACCTGCTCCCCGAAAACCTTGGACAGGCCGTAGCGGCTGTCCGGCTTCGGGTATACGCGATGGTCGATTCTCTGGTCACGCGGATAGAAACCAGTGGCGTGATTGCTGGTGGCGAACAGAACGCGTCTTACGCCGTTCACCCTCGCAGCTTCGAAGATGTTATAGCAGCCAACTATGTTGGCGCGCAGGATCATGTCCCAGGGACCCTCGAACGCGAAACCACCCAGGTGCACGATCGCGTCGACACCTTTGCTTACCCGCAGCATGTCAGACAGGCGCCCCACGTCGCCGCGTACGAACGTCTCGCCTCGGGCGAGCTTCTTTATCGACCGGATGTCCGACAGGCGCAGAGCGTACCTGCCTGCGAGCTCGTTGCGCAGATGCGTGCCGAGATCGCCCGCCGCGCCGGTGATTAGGATCGCTTTCACGTCTTCGCTGTCCAAGCGAAAATTCGCACCAATTCCATGATGCGCATCGCGGATTCCGGGCAGGACCTAGCCGGCTGCGTCGGCCATCGCCGTGCCGCCACCGAAACTCATGTGGGCCGCCAGTTTGCCGCCTCGCGTCACTTTCACCGCACAATACTTGAACTCCGGGATCTTTCCGAAGGGATCGAGTGCCGGATTTGTCAGCAGGTTTGCCGCCGCCTCATAGAAGCAGAATGGAATGAATACGGCGCCCGCAGGCGTGCCGTCGTCTGCACGAGCGTACAGGACAATCTTTCCGCGCCGCGACTCTACGGTAACGGTTTCCCCCGCTCTGACGCCGAATCTTGCGAGATCCAGCGGATGGAAGGACGCGACCGGATCCGGTTCGATCGCATCGAGCACCGAAGCGCGGCGCGTCATCGCTCCGGTATGCCAATGCTCGAGTTGCCGTCCAGTGATCAACACCATCGGATACTCGAGGTTCGGCCGCTCGTTGGCGGGGATGATGTCCGCGGGGACGAACTTGCCGCGCCCAGTCGGCGTCGGAAAGTGTTCAATGAAGACCACCGGTTCGCCCGGATCGCCTTCACGCACGCAAGGGTAGGTCACCGAACCCTCGCGCTCCATGCGCTCCCAGGTAATTCCGGCGATCGATGGCATCGCGTGGCGCATCTCGTCGAATACCTCCGCCACGCCGCTTTCCGGCCCCTGATAGTGCCAGTCCAGTCCGAGCCGCCTTGCCATCTCCTGAATAATCCACAAGTCCTGTCGCGCGTCACCTGGCATGTCGAGCGCGCGCCGTCCGAGCTGTACCATGCGGTCAGTATTGGTCACGGTGCCGGTTTTTTCCGGCCACGCCGAAGCCGGCAATACGACGTCGGCGAGGTACGCGGTCTCCGTGAGGAAAAGGTCCTGCACCACCAGCCAGTCCAGTGTCGCCAGCGCGTCACGTGCATGCGCGAGGTCCGGGTCGGACATCGCCGGGTTTTCGCCCATGATGTACATGCCGCGAATTTCGCGCTTCAGCGCGGCATTCATGATCTCGACCACTGTCAATCCCGGCTTGGGATCGAGCGCGACACCCCACAGCTTCTCGTATTGTCCGCGGAACTCGGCATTGTCGACGCGGTGGTAGTCGGGAAACATCATCGGGATCAATCCGGCGTCCGAAGCACCTTGCACGTTATTTTGCCCGCGCAGCGGATGCAGCCCGGTGCCGGGCCGCCCGACCTGCCCAGTCATCAGCGCCAGCGCGATCAGGCAGCGCGCGTTGTCGGTGCCATGCACGTGCTGGGAGATGCCCATTCCCCAGAAGATCATCGAGGCCTTCGAACTCGCGTACAGCCGTGCCACCTGCCTGATGGTTGCCGCCGCAACGCCGCAGATCGGCGCCATCTGTTCAGGGCTGTAGCCCTCGACGTTCTTCTTCAGATCGTCGTAACCGATGGTGCGGCTGGCGACGAAAGCTTCGTTCACCAGCCCTTCGTGCACGATGACGTACATCATGGCATTAAGCAGCGCAACATCGGTGTCGGGCTTGAACTGCAGGAAATACGTCGCGTGGCGCGCCAAGTCCGAGCGGCGCGGGTCGGCAACGATGAGCTTGACTCCCTTCTTGGCCGCGTTCTTGAACCAGGTCGCGGCGACCGGATGGTTCACTGTGGGATTGGCGCCGATGATGATGATCACTTCCGCGTTGATGCAGTCGGATACCTGGTTGGATACCGCGCCCGAGCCGATCCCTTCCAGCAGCGCCGCGACCGATGAGGCGTGGCACAGCCGCGTGCAGTGATCGACATTGTTGGAACCGAACCCGGTGCGCACCAGCTTCTGGAACAGGTAAGCCTCTTCATTGGTACCCTTGGCCGAACCGAAACCTGCAAGCGAGCGTTTGCCGTGCGTGTCGCGGATTTGCCCGAGCCGGCCGGCTGCGAGATCGAGCGCCTCGTCCCAACTTGCCTCGCGGAACACGTCGAGGAAATTGTCCGGATCGACGATAAAATCGGCGCCCTTGGGTGTTCCGGGTTTGCGGACCAGCGGCTTCGTGAGGCGCTGCCGGCTATGTACGTAGTCGAACCCGTAACGTCCTTTTACACACAGCCGGCCATGGTTGGCGGGGCCGTCTCGTCCCTGCACGTGCAGGATGCGGTCGTTCTTGATGTGGTAGGTAAGTTGACAGCCCACGCCGCAATATGGGCAAACGGAATCGACCCTCTTGTCGGCTACCTCCATGCCCACGCCGCGCGCCGGCATGAGTGCACCCGTCGGGCAGGCCTGGACGCATTCACCGCAGGCCACGCAGGTCGAGTCGCCCATGGCGTCGTCGAAATCGAACACGATCTTCGAATCATGCCCGCGAAAAGCGTAACCGATCACGTCGTTTACCTGCTCCTCGCGGCAGGCGCGCACGCAACGCGTGCACTGGATGCAGGCGTCGAGGTTCACCGCGATCCCGGGATGGGACAGATCGGCCTTGGGCTGATGGCGGCGCGCAAAACGCGGCTTGCCGACTTTCAGACTACGCGCCCACAAATCGAGTTCGGACTCCAGTGAATACTTCTGCTCCGGCATATCGGAAAGCAGCAGTTCCAGAATCATTTTCTGCGCTGCGACTGCCCGGGCGTTCTTCGATTCGACTTCCATTCCGACCTTCGGCACGCGGCAGCATGAAGGTGCCAGCACCCGCTCGCCCTTGATCTCCACCATGCAGGCACGGCAGTTGCCGTCGGGGCGATAGCCCGGCTTGTAGCAAAGATACGGAATGTCGACACCGTAGCGCTGTGCTGACTGAAGTATGGTCTCTCCCGGCGCGGCGTGAATCTCCGTGCCGTCGAGTTTGAACGCGATCATCTCGCTACGCTGATTCATTCTTCCCTCGCCCCTGCCCCTCATCCCCGCATCATGTCAGTTCGTGTGAAAAGTACTTGATCACGCAACGTACCGGATTCGGTGCAGCCTGTCCCAGGCCGCAGATCGACGCATCCGCCATCGCCTGCGATAGTTCTTCGAGCAGGGCCCGGTCCCACTTATGCTCTTGCATCAACTGCAGCGCCTTGACCGTCCCGACGCGGCAGGGCGTGCACTGGCCGCAGGATTCGTCGGAGAAGAACGCCATGAGGTTGCGCGCGGCGTCCGCCGCGCGATCCCGGTCCGACAGAATTATCACCGCCGCGGAACCGATGAAGCATCCGTATTCGTTCAACGTATCGAAGTCGAGCGGTATGTCGCCCATCGAAGCCGGGAGAATACCGCCTGATGCACCGCCCGGCAGGTAGGCGTAAAACGTCTGTCCCGCAACCATGCCGCCGCAGTACTCCGCGATCAACTCCTTTACTGTAATCCCGGCGGGAGCCAGATGCACGCCCGGTTTTGCGACGCGTCCGCTTACCGAAAATGAACGCAAGCCCTTGCGGCCGTGGCGGCCGTGGGTCGCAAACCAGTCCGCACCTTTCTCCAGGATGTCACGCACCCAATAGAGCGTTTCCATATTGTGCTCGAGCGTGGGACGCCCGAATAAACCCACTTGCGCAACGTACGGCGGGCGCAGCCGTGGCATGCCGCGCTTGCCTTCGATCGATTCGATCATCGCCGACTCTTCGCCGCAGATGTAGGCGCCGGCACCGCGGCGCAGATGGATCCGCGGCAGCGCGCAGGGCGGCGCTTTTTCTAGCGCAACGATTTCCTTTTCCAGAATCTCGCGGCATCCGGCGTATTCGTCGCGCAGATAAACGTAGATTTCCGCACAGCCTGTGGCCCAGGCCGCGATCAACATGCCGTCCAAAAACCGGTGCGGATCGCGTTCTAGATACCAGCGGTCCTTGAATGTGCCGGGTTCGCCTTCGTCGATATTCACCGCCAGCAACCGTGGTGCGGGCTCGGCCCACACGATGCGCCACTTGCGACCGGCCGGAAACCCGGCACCACCCAGTCCGCGCAGGCCGGAATGCTCCATGCTGTTGAACAGATCCTCCCGGTCGAGCTTGCCTTCAAGACACTTGGCAAGCGTCGCGTACCCACCGGTCTTGCGATACGCCTGATAACCGACATAGCGCGTCGGTGGACAGGCCGTTTTCGCCGCGCTGACCGCTGCTTTGACGGTTTCCGACGTTGCGTTTAGCAAGGGATTCTGGCCGACCACCACGACCGGCGCTGTTTCGCAACGCCCGACACAGGGCGCGGGGATCACCCGCACTTCCACGCCCAGGGTCGCGCGCAGGCGCGCCAGCAGATCCTTCGCACCGGCCAGTTCGCAGGAAAGCGAATCACACACGCGCACCGTGAGTAGCGGCGGCGGGGCTTGACCCTCCTTTACGAGGTCGAAATGGTGATAGAAACTCGCGACCTCGAAGACCTCCGCCTGCGACAGTTTCATTTCCTGGGCAAGCGCAGCCAGGTGCGCTGACGAAAGCTGCCGGTAGCGGTCCTGAATCTTGTGCAGGTGCTCGATCAGCAGGTCGCGACGGCGGGGCTCGTTACCGAGCAGCGCGCGCACTTCCTGCAATGCGCCCGATTCGGTCTGCCGTCCTTTAGGCGCACCCCTCCCTCTTTTTTTCGCGAACTCCGGGTTCGATTTCTGTCTGAAGCTGGTATCGCTCATCGTTTCTGTGAATGGCACGGTAGTCGCCGGGAAACGCGCCTCCCGCTCGCGACCACGGGTGGTCCGTCAGCGGAACAGCACCAGCGCCTTGCCCACGGTACTCCACACACCCCAAGCCAGCGGGATGCCTACGAACAGCCAGAATATCGTCACCAGGCCACGGCGGCTGCCGCTTCCGCGGACTGCCGCGGCGTCACCGCCGACGACACTCGCGGCGGCGACGTCGTGTGCCAGTTTGCGTTCGGCGGCAAGTTCTTCGTCAGTCATGAACCATTTCGCGGAAACCGGCCGGACTAACAGGTTGCAGATAAACCCGCCGACCAGCAGGCCGGCGAGCACATACATCGTCGTATCGTACGCCTGGCTCTTCGGTACGCCGGCCTTGATCTGGAAATCGTTGATGTAGTTGACCAGCACCGGCCCGAGTATCCCAGCTACCGACCACGCGGTCAGCAACCGCCCGTGAATGGCACCCACCATCTGCGTTCCGAACATGTCCGCGAGGTAGGCGGGAATGGTCGCGAACCCGCCGCCATACATGGTCAGGATGAAGCAGAAGATGCCGACAAACAGTGCGACGTTGCCGGAGTGTCCTGCGCTGGGTCCGTATGCGTACAGCAGGAAGCCCAGCGTGAAAAAAGTGAAATAAGTGGCCTTGCGCCCGATGTAGTCAGAAAAGGACGCCCAGATGATGCGGCCGGCGATGTTGAACAGGCTGAGCAGTCCGGTAAACCCTGCGGCGATTGCGGCAATCAATCCCAGTTGTTCCGGGCTTAGTTGATCGAACTTGAGATCGACGCCGATCAATTTTCCGCCGAAAATTTCCTGCAACATCGGCGAAGCCATGCCGATGACACCGATTCCCGCTGAGACGTTGAGGCAGAGTATTCCCCACAGCGCCCAGAACTGCGGCGTCTTGTGCGCTTTCTTCAGATGCACGTGACGAGTGGTGATCATCGCGTTGTTCAATTGCGACGGCGGCGGGCTCCAGCCCTCCGGTTTCCACCCGGTCGGGGGCACACGATACGCCAGAGCCCCGACCATCATGAACACGAAATAGATGGCTCCCATCGTGAGGAATGTTTCCCAAACGCCCACGGACCCCGCAGTCGCATAGAACTTCATGAGTCGGTCCGCCAGTGGTGAACCGATCATCGCGCCGCCGCCGAAGCCCATGATCGCCATACCGGTCGCCATACCGCGCCGGTCGGGGAACCATTTGATCAACGTCGAAACTGGCGAGATATAGCCGAGGCCGAGACCGATGCCGCCGATGATTCCCGAACCCAGCCACATCAGCCACAGTTGATGTGTGTAAACGCCGATTGCAGACAGGACCAGTCCGCCGCACCAGCACACGGCCGATACTACGCCTGCCTTGCGTGGACCGGCGCGCTCGAGCCATCCTCCCCACATCGCAGCGGCTGAGCCAAGAAACACGAAGAACAAGGTGTACATCCATCCCAGGATCGGCTTGTCCCAGTCGCAGGTGGTGGTGAACAATTTTCCGATCCATGTCATGTCCGGCGGACAGGCGATCGATTTGGTAAGGCCGAGCGCCTTGGTGAGCGGGAGCCAGAAAACGGAGAAACCGTACGCCATGCCGATGCAAAGGTGGATGCACAATGCAGCGGGTGGCACCAGCCACCGGTTAAATCCCGCTTTGGCGATGGTGTGTTCTTTGGACAGGAATTCGAACACGGGTGATTCCTCCCTGGTTATGGCGGCGCCCGCTGATGGCCGCGATTCTTGTGGTTCCCTAATTGTACCTGCAACATTCGAAAAATCGCTTCCCCCATATCCAGGGGGCAGCCGGGGAAGTATTCTTGCGGTTATCCATTGATGCAAATCTGGACAGTTTGGTGAACGCACCCTACCGCCCGCTACTCACGCAAGCCGCCCGCCCGCTGACTTTTACGGTCGACGCACGCAATGAACGCGGCGAAACGGAGCCGACTTCGATCGCCGGCGAGCATCCCCTGACGCTGTATGTGGACAAGCATGAGATCGTCACCCTGATGACGCTCGGCGGGGCCCCTGAGGCGTTGGCGATCGGTTATCTGCGTAACCAGCGGCTGGTTGATCGAATCGAGGAAATCAAATCAGTCCAGGTGGATTGGCAAGCCAACGCGGTTGCCGTCGTGACCCGCACCGGCCTCAAGGATGCGGAACGCAAGATGGGCAAACGCACGGTGACGACCGGTTGCGGCCAGGGCACGGTGTTCGGCGAATTGATGGAAGCGATCGACAAGGTGACATTGCCCGCGGAAGCCGCTCTAAGCGAAGCGGATTTTTTTGGGTTGCTTGAAGCTGTGCGCAAACGCGAAACCATCTACAAACAAGCTGGCGCGGTGCACGGTTGTGCATTGTGCAAAGGCGCGGAAATCCTGATGTTCGTCGAGGACGTCGGCCGCCACAACGCAGTGGATGCGATCGCGGGTCAGATGTGGCTGGACCGTCTCGACGGCGGCGACAAGGTGTTCTACACCACGGGGCGGCTCACATCGGAAATGGTGATCAAGTGCGCGCAGATGGGCATACCGATTCTGGTCTCGCGCTCGGGACTCACGCAGATGGGTTACGAAATCGCGCAGAAGACCGGCCTTACGATGATCGGCCGGGCGACGGGAAAACATTACCTTCTTTTCACCGGGCATTCCCGGTTCAAGAAATTGTGACAAGTGACAGGTGACAAGTGACAGAAAAAAAACAGGGGACTTCGCGTCACTCGTCACTCGTCACGCCTCACCCCGGCGCGACGGCGCCGGTCACCGGCGTCATCCTCGCGGGTGGCCAGGGCCGCCGGATGGGCGGCGTGGACAAAGGTCTTCAGTTGCTGAATGGCCGGCCCATGGCGGCGCGGGTGCTGTCGCGGTTGGCGCCACAAGTCGATGAAGTGTTGATAAACGCCAATCAGAATCTGGAGCGCTATGAGCTTCTCGGCTGCCGCGTGGTGCCGGATCAACTCGCCGGGTACGCCGGGCCGTTGGCCGGGCTGCATTGCGGACTCTCGGAGGCGCGCCACGACCTTGTCGTTACGGTTCCTTGCGATTCACCGTTCCTGCCCGAAGACCTGGTCGCGCGGCTCGTAGCGCCGCTGCACGATGAAAGCGTGGACCTGGGCGTGGCCAGGACGGGAATTCAGGCACACCCTGTGTTCTGCCTGTGCCGACGTCGGCTGCTGCCTCATCTCACCGCGTTTCTGCAAGGCGGGGGACGCAAGATCGACGCCTGGTATGCATCGTTAAACGTGGTGGAGGTGGCGTTCGACGATGAAGCCGTGGCTTTCAGCAACATCAACACCGCAGAGGAATTGCGCGCCGCCGAAACCGGTCAACGCTTGCCCGGGGAATAGCCCGCTGGCGCGGGTACGGGCTGCAGGATCTGGAAGAAAAGCTCGTCCTGCTTGACCATGCCCAGATCGGACCGTGCGCGTTCCTCGATAGCGTCGTACCCCTGCTTGAGGTCCACGACTTCGGCGTCGAGCGCGGCATTGCGCACGGCAAGCTGCGCATTCGTCCCGCGCTGCGCCTCAACCTGATTGTCGAGCTCCCACACGCGCAGCCAGCCGCCTTTGCCGAACCACAGCGGGTTCTGTATCAGGGCGATCAGCAGGACCAGTGCAAAGGCGAGGAAGCGCATCGGCTAACTGATCTGATAGAAGGCATCGCGGCCGGCGTAGCTGGCCGAGTCGCCGAGATCTTCCTCGATGCGCAGCAACTGGTTGTACTTTGCCAGCCGATCGGACCGCGACAGCGAGCCGGTCTTGATCTGCAGCGCGTTGGCGCCTACCGCGAGATCGGCGATGAAAGCGTCCTCGGTTTCGCCGGATCGATGCGACACCACAGCAGTGTAGCCGGCACGCTTGGCCATTTCGATCGCCGAAAGGGTCTCGGTAAGCGTGCCAATCTGGTTGATCTTGATCAGGATCGAATTGGCAACACCCTGGCGAATGCCTTCGGAAAGGATCTTTGTGTTAGTGACGAACAAGTCGTCGCCTACAATCTGGACCTTCTTGCCAAGCCTCTTGGTGAGGATTTTCCAGCCTTCCCAGTCGCCTTCTGCCAAGCCATCCTCAATGCTGATTATCGGGTACTTCTCCACCCACGCCGCCAGATAGTCAGTGAACTCGTTGGCGCTCAATTGCAGCTTGTCCGAGGCGAGATCGTATTTGCCGTCCTCGAAGAACTCCGAGCTGGCGCAATCGAGTCCGATCGCCACCTGAGACCCCGGTGTGTATCCGGCAGCTTCGATCGCATCAATGATAAGTCTGAGCGCCGCCTCGTTGTTTGGCAGGTTTGGCGCAAAGCCGCCTTCATCGCCCACGGTGGTGGGCATGCCTTTCTTGTCAAGCAGCTTCTTCAATGCCTGGAAGATCTCCGCGCCGCAGCGCATCGCCTCGCGGAAGGTTTCCGCCCCCACCGGGATGATCATGAACTCCTGCAGGTCGAGGCTGTTGTTGGCATGCGCACCGCCGTTGATCACGTTCATCATCGGCACCGGCAGTTGCATCCTGCCGGCCCCGCCCAGATAGCGGTAAAGCGGAAGTCCGGATTCCTCAGCGGCGCCCTTGGCCACCGCTAGCGAGACCGCAAGGATGGCGTTGGCGCCGAGCCGCGACTTGTTCTCGGTACCATCGAGGTCGGTCAGCGTCTGGTCGATGAAACTCTGCTCGACCGCATCAAGGCCAACGATGGCTTCGCAGATTTCAGTATTGATGTTCTCCACCGCCTTGAGCACGCCTTTGCCGCCATAGCGACCCTTGTCGCCATCACGCAACTCCATGGCTTCACGCGTGCCGGTGGATGCGCCCGAGGGCACCGCCGCCCGGCCGCTTACGCCCGACTCGAGCAGCACATCGGCTTCCACGGTTGGATTGCCTCGCGAATCCAGGATCTCGCGAGCCACGATATCTACGATCGAGCTCATTTTTTTCCTTCTTGGTGTTCTGCTTGCGCGTTAGCGTGCCGCTTTCACCAGCAGCGCGCTCTCGGCAAAGCCGCGTTGTTTGACCAGCTCGTCCAGCGCCTTCAGCGTTTCCAGCAGCGGCTTCATCAGATGCAGCGGCCAGGCGTTAGGTCCGTCGGAGAGAGCCTTCTCCGGGTTCGGGTGCGTTTCCATGAACACCCCGGCCACGCCGGTCGCAACCGCCGCACGCGCGAGCACCGGCACGAACTCGCGCTGGCCGCCGCTTGAAGTGCCCTGCCCGCCGGGCAACTGCACCGAATGTGTAGCATCGAACACCACCGGACAATTTGTGTCGCGCATGATCGCCAGTGAACGCATGTCGGAGACTAGATTGTTGTAACCGAACGAGGCGCCGCGCTCGCACACCATGATGTTGTCCTTGCCGCTCGCCTCGCGTGCCTTGTCCACCACGTTCTTCATGTCACCGGGAGCGAGGAACTGTCCTTTCTTGATGTTGACCGGCCTGCCGCTGCTCGCCGCTGCGCGGATGAAATCGGTCTGCCGACACAAGAAGGCCGGGGTCTGAAGCACGTCCACCACCGCCGCGACCGCGGCGATCTCGTCCTCGGCGTGCACATCGGTCAGCACCGGCACCCCGATCTGCTTCTTCACGTCAGCCAGGATCTCCAGGCCCTTGCCCATGCCCAGGCCGCGGAACGATTTGGTGGAGCTGCGGTTGGCTTTGTCGTACGAGGATTTGTAAATGAAGGGAATGCCGAGCGCCGCGGTCATTTCCTTGAGTTTCCCGGCGGTATCCATCGCCATTTCCCGGGATTCGACCACACACGGCCCTGCGATTAAGAATAGTGGCCGGTCAAGGCCAACCTCGAAGCCGCAGAGTTTCATGTCACGCGATGCTCTGAATCTTGGCCGGCCGCGAAACAGGGTCGGCCCGTTTGCTCTCGCGAAAGGCTACGGCGGCACGGATGTAGGCGGAAAACAGAGGATGGCCGGCGCGGGGAGTGGAGGTGAATTCGGGGTGGAACTGGCAACCCACGAACCAGGGATGATCCGCCAGTTCCATGATCTCCGGCAGGTTCTCGCTCGGCGTGCGCGCGGAAACCTTGTAGCCCTTCGCCTCCAGCGCCGGCACGTAGGTGTTGTTGACCTCATAGCGGTGGCGGTGGCGCTCGGTAACCTTCTGCCCGTAGACTTTCGCGGCCAGCGTGCCCGATTCGACCGGACAGGATTGCGCGCCGAGGCGCATGGTGCCGCCCATTTCGGATTCGCCGCTGCGGCGTTCGACGCGGCCCGTGCGGTCCAGCCATTCGGTGATGAGCGCGACCACGGGATGCGGCGTATCGGGCGCGAATTCGGTGCTGTTGGCGCCGTCAAAACCAGCGACGTTGCGCGCAAACTCGATGGTCGCAAGCTGCATGCCGAGGCAAATGCCCAGATAAGGGATCTTGTTCTCGCGTGCGTAGCGGATCGCCGCAATTTTGCCCTCGACGCCGCGCTTGCCGAAACCGCCCGGGACCAGAATGGCGTCCATGTCCTTCAGGCAGCCGATTCCGTCTTTTTCTATGTTCTCGGAATCGATGTAATGGAGTGTGAGCCGGGTGCGGGTATGGATGCCTGCGTGAATCAGCGCTTCCGACAGCGACTTGTAGGAATCGGCAAGATCGACGTATTTCCCGACCAGCGCAATGTTCGCCTCGTGCGCGGGATGCTCGCGGTCGTGCAGCAGCTTCTCCCATTTTGAGAGATCGGCCGGCGGCGCCTTGATACCGAGTTTGCGGCACACGATTTCGTCGAGTTTCTGATCATGAAGAAAACCGGGAATCCTGTAGATCGAATCGACATCGACCGCCGAGATCACTGCTTCCTCCTCGACGTTGGTAAATAGCGCGATCTTGCGGCGCTCGGCGTCTGGCACCATGCGATCGGCGCGGCACAACAGGATGTCCGGCTGAATGCCGATCTCGCGCAGCTCCTTCACGGAGTGCTGCGTCGGCTTGGTCTTGATCTCGCCTGCCGACGGGATATACGGAACCAGCGTCAGGTGAATAAAGCAGGTGTTGCCGCGGCCGAGCTGGATGCTCATCTGCCGCACCGCCTCAAGGAACGGCAGGGATTCGATGTCGCCCACCGTGCCGCCGATCTCGCATATCGCGACATCGGCTTCCCCGGCGCCCATGCGGATGAAATGCTTGATCTCGTCGGTAATGTGCGGAATCACCTGCACTGTGCCACCGAGATAGTCGCCGCGGCGCTCTTTCTTGATGACGCTTTCGTAGATCTGGCCGGTGGTGAAGTTGTTGCGCCGGGTCATCTTGGCGTTGACGAAGCGCTCGTAGTGCCCGAGGTCCAGATCGGTCTCGGCGCCGTCCTCGGTTACGAACACCTCCCCGTGCTGGAAGGGGCTCATGGTGCCGGGATCAACGTTGATGTAGGGGTCGAGCTTGAGGAGGGTAAGCTTGATGCCGCGAGATTCGAGAATTGCGGCGAGAGATGCGGAAGCGATACCTTTGCCCAGGGAAGAGACAACACCGCCGGTGACAAAGATAAATTTGGTCATTCCATACTCGCTCCAACTTGCCTGCCAAATGATAACCCGATTCCGGACCGCCGTCACACAATATTCCGGCGGCTCCGCAGGGTAGCTTTGATCAAATCAGGCCGCAGTCGCGCGCTCGGCAGCGTGCTTGGCCAGAAACATCCAGGTCTCTATTACCGTATCCGGATTCAGCGAAATCGTGTCGATGCCCTGTTCCATCAGCCATTCCGCCAGATCGGAGTGGTCGGATGGCCCCTGTCCACAGATACCGACGTACTTGCCCGCCCTGTGGCACGCCTGGATCGCCATGGCCAGCATCGCCTTCACCGCCGGATCGCGTTCGTCGAATTGCCCGGCAACGATGCCCGAATCACGGTCCAGCCCGAGCGTGAGTTGCGTCATGTCGTTTGAGCCGATCGAAAAGCCATCGAAGTGCCGCAGGAACTCGTCGGCGAGTATGGCATTCGAAGGAATCTCGCACATCATGATGATGCGCAGGCCGTTCTTGCCCCGCTCCAGGCCGTTCTTCCTCAGCAGCGCGATCACCTGCTCGGCTTCGTGCACAGTACGCACGAAAGGCACCATGATCTCGACGTTGGTCAAGCCCATCTGGTCACGCACCTTCTTGAGCGCACGGCATTCGAGCTCAAAGCAGTCGCGAAAGGAATCGGAGATGTAGCGCGACGCACCGCGAAAACCCAGCATCGGATTCTCTTCCTCCGGTTCGTATTGTTTGCCGCCGGTAAGGCTCGAATACTCGTTGGACTTGAAATCCGACAGGCGCACGATCACCGGCTTCGGAAAGAACGCCGCCCCCAGCGTCGCGATGCCTTCTGCGAGCTTTTCGACATAGAAAGTTACCGGGTCCGGATACCCCGCCGCGTGCACATCGATCGCCTTTTTCAGTTCGGCATCGACCTTGGGATAGGCCAGTGCCGCTTTCGGGTGCACGCCAATCATGCGCGCAATGATGAACTCCAGCCGTGCCAAACCGATACCGGCATTGGGAAGCCGCTGAAAATCGAACGCCAACTCCGGATTTCCGACGTTCATGCTGATCTTCACCGGCACCTTGGGCAACTTGTCGAGTTGGATGTGCAGTACCTCCACATCGAGGATTCCGCGGTAAACATAACCGGTATCCCCCTCCGCGCAGGATACGGTCACATGCTCGCCCGGTTCCAGACTGGTGGTGGCATCGCCGCAGCCGACCACCGCGGGAATACCGAGTTCACGGGCGATGATGGCTGCGTGGCAGGTACGTCCACCGCGATTGGTCACGATCGCCGACGCTCTTTTCATCACCGGCTCCCAATCGGGGTCGGTCATGTCGGTCACCAGCACGTCACCGGACTTCACTCTGTTCATCTCGGAAGCGTTCTTCACCAGCCTCACCGTGCCGGTGCCGATGCGATTGCCGATCGCACGCCCGGTAACGAGCACGTCGCCGCGCTTTTTGAGGCTGAAGCGTTCCTGCGTTTCCTCCCTCGCCTTGACTGTCTCAGGGCGCGCCTGAAGGATGTACAGTTTGCCGTCGAGGCCGTCCCGGCCCCACTCGATATCCATCGGCCTGCCGTAGTGCTTTTCGATGATCAAGGCGTAGCGACCCAGTTCCTCGACCTCGCGGTCGCTGATCGAAAAGTGCCTGCGTTCGGCTTCCGGCACCTCGAGCGTCTGTACGGAGCGGCCCGCAGCCCGGGTGTCGGTGAACACCATGCGCAGCGCCTTCGTGCCAAGATTGCGGCGCAGGATCGCCGGGCGCCCAGCCTCGAGCGCCAACTTGTATACGTAAAACTCGTCGGGGTTGACCTGCCCCTGCACCACGGTTTCTCCCAGTCCATAGGCGGAAGTGATGAATACCACTTTGTCGAACCCGGATTCGGTGTCGAGTGTGAACATCACCCCTGCCGCTCCATCGTCACTGCGCACCATTCGCTGCACGCCCGCCGACAGTGCCACGACGGAATGCACGAATCCTTTGTGTACGCGGTACGAGATGGCGCGGTCGTTGTAGAGGGACGCGAATACGTGGCGGATCGCCGTCAGGACGTTGTCGATTCCGTGAATGTTGAGGAAAGTCTCCTGCTGACCGGCAAAGGAGGCGTCCGGCAGATCTTCCGCGGTAGCGGAGGAACGCACCGCGAAGGAAGCATCGCTTCCCGAACCTTTGGCGAGAACCTGGTAGGCGGCGCCGATGTCCGCCTGCAGGCTCGCGGGCAAAGGCGCCTCGAGTATCCATTGGCGGATCCGGGCGCCGGCAGCAGCCAGCGCGGTCACGTCATCGACATCGAGTCCGGCAAGCGATTTGTCGATTCTGGCTGCCAAACCGTTTGCGGAAAGAAATTCGCGATACGCGCTTGCGGTGGTGGCAAAGCCTCCAGGAACCCGCACTCCCGCTTGCGCCAATTGGCTGATCATCTCCCCCATCGAGGCATTCTTGCCTCCGACGATGTCGACATCGGTCATGCGCAGTTCTTCAAAAGGGATAACGAGGCGCGGCGTGCTCATTCTGCTGTCCGGGGACGGGAAAAGTACAAAAGGTGCTATTTTACTGGCTGATCCGTTTCTTGTGCATCGCTAACAATGACGCTCAAACGCACCGCCTTCTTCGTTTCGGACCGTACCGGGATCACTGCCGAGATGCTGGGTCACAGCCTGCTCACCCAGTTCGACCGGGTGTCATTCACCGAGATTACGCTTCCTTTCGTGGATTCGCCGGAGAAGGCGGAAGACGCGGTAGCGCAGATCGACCAGACCGCCGAGAACGATGGCGCGCGTCCGCTGGTTTTCAGCACGCTGGTGGACCAAGCCATCCGCAGCGCCATCCAGCGTGCAAACGCCTTTTACATCGACTGCTTCCAGGTGTTCATCCAGCCGATGGAAGAGGAACTGGGGGTGCAGTCTTCCCACACCGTAGGCAAGTCACACAGTGTTCGCAGCAACGAGTATTTCAGCCGGATCGAAGCAGTGAACTTCGCGCTGGCGCACGACGACGGCCAGAGTACCAAGGATCTCGCCAATGCCGACGTGATCCTGGTGGGCGTGTCGCGCTGTGGGAAGACGCCGACCTGTCTCTACATGGCGCTGCAGTTCGGTATTCGCGCGGCCAACTATCCGCTGATTCCGGAGGACTTCGACGCCAAGGCCCTGCCGACGGCGATTCGCGACTTCCGCAGCAAGCTGTTTGGCCTGACCATCCGTCCGGATCGCCTGCAACGTATCCGCAGCGAACGCCGTCCGGGCAGCGCTTACGCAAGCCAGGAGAACTGCGAACATGAACTGCGCGAGGCCGAAAAGCTGATGCGCCAGGAGGGCATTTCCATCCTCGACACCACCTCGCGTTCCATCGAGGAGCTCGCGACCACTATCCTTCAACAAGCCAACCTGCAGAGACACGTGTACTGAAACCCGCCTCACCCCGACGCGCGGACACGTTAGCGATGGAATCGCCCGTCCGCGGGCAGCGCGTCTAGGCATCGCTTCCCGCCCCAAATTCAATATCCCTTCGCCGAGTCAGCGATGCCCTCTCCACAAATGGAGAGGGTGCGGAAAAAATAACGGGCGACCATGCGGCCGCCCGTTTGTACCTAATTCTCCCTCTCCGCCCTCAGGGGGGAGAGGGTTGGGCTGAGGTGGCGAAGTCCAGGCAAAGCAGACGCACGGGCGCGTAGCTGCGTCGGTGCACGGGAGAAATCCCGCAGCGCTGCAGTGCGGCGAGGTGATCGGGAGTGGGATAGCCCTTGTGTCGATCGAAGCCGTAGTCGGGATAGAGCGCGTGCAGTTCGACCATGACCGCATCGCGCGCGGTCTTGGCGAGAATGGATGCGGCCGAAATTGCGGCGATCGTGTCGTCGCCACGCACCACGGCTCTGACCGGAAAACGCACTTCCGGGCAGTGCAAGCCGTCCACCAGCACCTGATGCGGTTCCACGGCGAGCTGTTCCACTGCACGCCGCATTGCGAGCAGGCTGGCTCTCAGAATGTTGTGCGCGTCGATCTCTTGAACCGAGGCGCTGGCAATTGCCCAGGCTGCGGCACGGCAACGAATCTGAATCGCGAGTTCTTCGCGGCGCGAAGGCGACAGCTTTTTCGAATCGGCGAGCCCGCTGATCGCGTCATCCTCACGCAACACCACGCAAGCAGCGAAAACCGGCCCCGCCAGCGGCCCGCGCCCCGTCTCGTCCACACCGCAGACGAGCAGGCCGGGCATCGCCCCCGGTATCACGCTTGCGCTCCTTCGCGGGCGGCGGCGCTTGCGACTCGCGTCGGGAGCTTGATAGCCCCGAGCAGAGGCAAGATTGCCTCGACCGCGCGCGCCGCACTTCCCTGCTTAAGCATGCGGTGAATCTCCAGAAACCGGTGCTCCAGCCGCCTGCGCACTTCCTTGTCCTCCAATTGGTTCGCCAGTGCCTGTGCCAGATTTTCCGGGGTGGCGTCTTCCAGGAGAATCTCCGGAACCGTGAACGCGTCGGCAAGGATGTTGGGGAGGCCGACAAAACGCAGTCGACCCCGCCTGCGCATGATCCACGCGGACAGCCGAGGCATCTTGTAGGTGATCACCATGGAGCGCTTGAGCAACGCCGCTTCCAGCGTGGCGGTGCCCGAGGCCACCAGCACCGCATCGGCCGCAATCATCGCCATGTGGGCGTGCGCGAACAGAATTGTGAGAGGCAGATGTTCGGCATTCTGATGGTAAAGCGCCTCCTCGAAGATAATACGGGTCTCGCGGCTCACCAGCGGCACCAGGAAGTGCACGTCCGGGAACTGCTCCGCGACCAGCTTGGCGGTAGCCGCGAACAATTCTCCCATTTGCCGCACTTCGCTCTGTCGGCTGCCGGGAAGCAACGCCACCACGGTCTGCTCCGGCGACAGCCGCATCTGTTCACGGGCCGCGTCCTTATCGGGGTATTCCGGGAGGTCGTCGGCTAGCGGATGGCCTACATAGGCTACCGGCACGCCGGCCTTTTCATAGATCTCCGCCTCAAACGGGAACAGCGTGAGCATCTTTGACACCGCGCGCTTGATCTTGTGGATGCGCTCGCCGCGCCACGCCCAGATCGACGGACTTGCGTAGTGCACCGTTGTGATCCCTCGGGAACGTAGGGCGAGTTCAAGATCGAGATTGAAATCGGGCGCATCGATTCCGATGAACAGGTCGGGTGGGTCGGCAAGCAGCCTTTTCCTGAGCTCGCGGCGAATACGCAGCAGCTTGGGCAGGCTTCTGAGGACCTCGACATACCCTCGCACCGCAAGCAGTTCCATCGGGTACCAGACCTCCAACCCAGCGGACTGCATTTTCGGTCCGCCTATGCCAAAAGCCTGGAGCCGCGGGACGCGTTCGGACAGGGCTTGCAGCAGTTTGGCGCCGAGCAGGTCGCCGGATGCTTCTCCCGCGACGAACGCAATGCGCGTGGTCCGGCGGGATGGTTCGCTCACTGGCCGGCCGACATATAGTGTGATGTTCCGCTATGTCGCGGATGAAAACCCGACGTGAATCGGCGCCATTTCGTTTTACGAGTCCTCGCCGTGCGCGTCGGAGCGTGGAAGAGCGGCCTCGCTTCCGCTCTATGGCGACCCTTGCTCGCCGTTCCACTGGTCACTTCCACTATCAAGGACTCGCGCCTTACCTGATGCCGATTTCGCGGGACTTCCGATCGATGATTGATTGCCGTCGCGGTGGTCATGGCCTGGCGTCCAAGGTTCGAGAGTTATTCCACGAATCGGCGGAACTGCATACTAACGAACGATGCTGCGTTTTGAGGCATCCAGGAAATCCACCAGGATGACCAGCTCCCTGCAAGTCGCGGCCTGCTCATGCAACGCCCGTTTCGCCTCTTCCAGCGTCAGGCCGGATTTGTACAGGGTCTTGTAGGCGCGGCGGATGCTGTTGATTACTTCCGCACTGAATCCGCGCCGGCGCAATCCTTCGGAATTGATACCGTGCGGCTCGGCGGTGTTGCCCGTCGCGGTCACATACGGCGGCACATCGGCGAGCACCACCGAGCCGGCACCGGTCATCGCGTGCGCCCCGATGCGGCAGAACTGGTGGACGCCCGTCATCCCCCCGACTATCGCATAGTCACCGACGTGGACGTGGCCTCCGAGTTGAGCGCAATTGGCGAGGATGGTGCTGCTCCCGACCATGCAATCGTGGGCCAGGTGTACGTAAGCCATTACCCAGTTGCCGTCCCCCATCCGGGTCATGCCGGCGTCCTGCACGGTGCCGATGTGGAAAGTGCAGAATTCGCGAATGGTGTTGCCATCGCCGATTTCCAGGTTGGTCTGCTCATCGGCGTACTTCTTGTCCTGTGGAATCTCGCCCAATACGACATGATGGAAAATACGATTGCGGGCGCCGATGCGGGTACGCCCGGCAATCACCGTGAATGCGCCGATGCTCGTGCCCGCGCCGATCTCGACATGTTCCCCAATGATGGAGAACGGCCCGACTTTGACATCCGGTGCAAGTTTTGCGCCCTTGTGGACGATCGCGGTCGGATGGATCATTGACCACTGGTCGCCGGCAAGTTGCGCATCGTGCATAGCAGTTGTGCCTCGGATACCAGGGCGTCTTCCACCATCGCCTGCGCAGAGAATTTCCAGATGCCGCGCAGGTTGCGCAGAATCTGCACTTTCAGGATCAGCCGGTCACCCGGCAACACCGGTTTCTTGAAGCGCGCGTCGTCGATGCCGACAAAGTAGTACACGCTGTCGCTGTCGCTCTTCAGGTTGAAAGTCTTGAATGCCAGGATCGCGGCTGCCTGGGCCATCGCCTCGACAATCAGCACCCCGGGCATCACCGGATGATGGGGAAAGTGGCCGCTGAAGAACGGTTCGTTGATAGTCACGTTCTTGAGCGCCACGATGTCCTTGCCCGGATCGACCGACAGCACGCGATCGATCAGGAGCATCGGGTAGCGATGTGGGAGATGAGCCATGATCTGCTCGATTTCCATGGTGTTCACGGTCGTTTCCCCTCCATTTTCCTAATCTCGTTTTCAAGCTTGCGGATCCTATCCATCATCTCACGCAAATGGCGAATCAGCGACGCGTTCGCGAGCCATTCGTCATGACGCGACATCGGAAACACCGCGGTGTAGATACCCGGCTTGGCGATGGACTTGGCCACCAGGGTGCCGCCGGAAATGACCACGCGGTCGGCGATCGTCAGGTGACCGGATATCATCGCGCTGCCGCCGAGTTGGCAGAAACTGCCAATGCGGGTGCTGCCGGCAATACCGACGCAACCGGCAATCGCGGTGTGCGCGCCGATACGGCAGTTGTGTCCGATCTGGATCTGATTGTCCAGTTTCACGCCTTCTTCAATCACGGTGTCGTCCAGCGCACCGCGGTCTATAGCGGTATTGGCGCCGACTTCTACATCGTCGCCGATGATCACCCGGCCGATCTGCGGGATCTTCAGCCAGCGGCCTTCGTCCATCGCCATGCCAAATCCGTCTGCGCCGATCACTGCCCCGGAATGGATGATGACCCGCTCGCCGATAACGCACTCGTGGTACACGGTCGCGTGGGCATGCAGGCGCGTGCGCTTGCCGATTCGCACTTCCCGCCCGACAAAGCAGTTCGCGCCGATCACGGCGCCGTCACCGATATCCGCCCCCTCTTCGATCACTGCGCAGGGTCCGACCGACACGGAAGGCGCCAGGCGCGCGCTGGAATGCACTGCCGCCTGCGGATGGATCCCAGCTTGGGCTGCGGCCTCCGGATTGATCAGCGCGGCGACGCGCGCGTAGTAGGCGTAGGGATTCTTGCAGACAATGCGCGGCAAGGCCGTGGCGTCGCGCACATCGTCGCCCAGGATTACGGCACAGGCGCGCGTGGAAGCGAGAAGCTTCTGGTACTTGCGATTGGCTAGAAAGGACAACTCCTCAGGCCCTGCCGACTCCAGCGGCGCCACCTGACGGATGCGCGTGGCGGCATCGCCAACCACGCTGCCGCCAAAGCGCTCGACAAGCTCCGCCAGGCTGAAAGACCTGCGGGCGTCCCCGGTCATGCGAGCGTCGCAGTACTGGGCCCGGTCGGACGCTGGAACTCAGGCATGATTTCCGGAGATGAGCCGTCGCACACCGGAAGTTACTACTTGTCCGCGAGGGCCTTGATGACCTTGTCCGTGATATCGAGTCGCGGACTCATGTACACCGCTTCCTGCAGGATCAGGTCGAACTTTTCCGCTTCCGCGATCTGCTGTATCACCTTCTGGGCGCGTTCCAGCACCGCAGCCATTTCCTCGTTCCTGCGCAAATTCAGGTCTTCGCGAAACTCGCGCTGCATGCGCTGCAGCTCCCGCGTCATGCGCGCCAGTTCCTGCTCCTTGTCGCGACGGTCGGATTCGCTCATGGTCATCGCTTCCTTCTCCAGGACCGATTGCAGATCGCGCGACTGTTTGGCAAGCTTCTGGACTTCCTGGTCACGGGGCGCAAATTCCTTTTCGATTTTCTTGAGCGCCCTGACTGCCGGCGCCGCCTCCCTGAACACCCGATCAGTCTTGATGAAACCGATTTTCAACTCGCCCGCGGCGGGCACGTTCGAGCTCGCCAAGAGCGCCACGACGGCAATCGCAAGCGAGATCTTGTTCAACTTCCATCCTCCTCTGTTCTGTATGGAGCAGCCGCCTGTCCGGGCGGGCGCTTCAAAATGTCGTGCCCAACGTAAACTGTATGCTTTGCAGGCGGTCATCCGGTTCCGGGTTCAGCGCCTTGCCGAAACTCAGTTTCAGCGGACCAACCGGCGAGAACCAGTTGAATCCCAGACCGGCCGAGTATCGCATCTGATTGAAGTCGTACTTCTCCCCGACAAGACCCGCGTCCACGAACAAGCCCAGCCGAACCGACCGGTCCTTGCCGAGTCCCGGAAACGGAAACAAGAACTCGAAATTGGCCAGCAGAAGATGGCTGCCGCCCAGCGAATCCCCGTTCGAGTCCTTAGGCCCGATGGACGCAGTCTCGTAGCCGCGCACCGAGTTTACGCCGCCGAGGTAAAAGACTTTGTAAAAAGGCAGCGGCTTGTTGTCGTATCCGTCCGCGTAGCCAATCTGTCCGTTGAAATGCAGCGTGTATTCCCGGGTCAGGGGATAATACCACTGATGCTGGTAGTTGGTCCGGTAGTAGGTCAGGTCGGCGCCGGGCAAACCGACTTCTGCCGTGATGCGCTGAAACGTGCCGCTGGTAGTGTAGATAACGCTGTCACGCTTGTCGCGAGCCCAGCCGGCCGATCCGAGAATCGTATCGGTCTCCTCGCCAAATTCGTTCACGAAATCCACATAACGCTGCGGTGTGTCCGGCAACAGTCCGATCTTGGTGCGCTCATAGGCAAGTCCGTAATTGACCGTGTCGTACTCGGTCACCGGCACGCCGAAACGCAGCCCAGCGCCAATCGTGGACGTATTGTAGCTTCCGACCGAAAGCGATGATGCGTCCACGTCACGCTGGTAAATGTCGAAGCCGCGGCTCACGCCATCGTCGGTAAAATATGGGTTGGTGTAGGAAAGCGAATAAACGCGGTTGACGCTGCCGGTGTTCACCTGAAACGACAGCGCGTTGCCGGTGCCGAAAATGTTGTTCTGCGACACACCCGCCGACAGAATTACGTTCTCCGCAGTCGAATAGCCGACTCCGAAAGTGAGATTTCCGGTGGCGCGTTCGCTGACCTTCACTTCCACGTCGACCTGGTCGGAGGTCCCGGGCACGCCCGGTGTATCGATCTGCACGTCGGAAAAGAAGCCGAGCTTGTCGATGCGCTGCTTCGAGCGGCTCAGCTTTTCGGTGGAGTACCAGCCGCTTTCGAGTTGCCGCAATTCACGGCGGATGACCTCGTCCCGGGTATTCGTGTTGCCGCTAATACCGATACGCCGCACATATACGCGCCGACCAGGGTCGATGTAGAGCGTGAACGCCACTTCGCTCTTCTCGCGATCGATTTCAGGTACGGGGTTGATGCTGGCAAAGGCATAGCCCTCATTGCCGAGGCGGTCGCTGATCAACTTGGTCGTCTCGGTCAAGCGTTCACGCGAGAACACATCGCCCTTTTTCAGCATGATCAGGTTGCGTAGTTCCGCCTCCGGCGCAATCAGGTCGCCGGCGAGCTTGACGTCTGTGACGGTGAATTTCTTGCCCTCGGTGACGTTGACGGTGATGAAGATGTCGCGCTTGTCGGGCGTGATCGAGACCTGGGTCGAATCGATGGCGAACTCGAGATAACCCTGGTTCAGATAGAAGGTGCGCAGCGCCTCGAGGTCACCCTGCAGCTTGGGCTTCGAGTACTGATCGTTCTTGCTGTACCAGGTTAGCAATCCCGGGGTGCGCAGGACGAATTCGTCGCGCAGGTCTTTGTCCTTGAACTCGCTGTTGCCGACGATGTTGATCTGGCGGATTTTCGCCACCTGGCCTTCGGAAATTTCGAAATTGATTGCCACCCGGTTGCGTTCCAGCGGGGTGACGGTGGTGGTGATGGTGACGCCGTACTTTCCGCGGCTGATGTACTGGCTCTTCAGTTCCTGTTCGGCCCGGTCCAGCAACGCGCGGTCGAAAATCCGCGATTCGGAAAGGCCGATCTGCTTCAGCCCTTCCTTGAGTTGCTTGGCATCGAACTCCTTGGAGCCAGCTATGGATATTTGCGCGATGGCCGGGCGCTCTTCGACCACGACCACAAGCACGTCGCCATCCTGTTCCAGCCGCACGTCCTTGAAGAAACCGGTGGCGTAGAGCGCCTTGACGACGGCGGTCGCGCGTTGCTGGTCGATGGTGTCCCCAACCTTGACTGGAAGATAGCTGAACACCGTTCCCGCCTCGGTGCGCTGAATGCCCTCGACGCGGATGTCTTTTACCTGAAAGGGTTCAAAAGCGAGGGCGGATAGGCTGAGGAGACTCAATAAGACCGGTAACAGCAGGCGTTTCTTCATCCGCTCTCAGCCACCGAACAGGCGGTTTATGTCGTTATAGATTGCGAACGCCATCAAGGTGAACAGCAGAACCATGCCTATCTGCTGGCCTACTTCCATCACCCGGTCGGAGACTGGGCTGCCTTTGACGATTTCGGCGACATAGTACATGAGGTGTCCACCATCCAATAACGGCACCGGCAAAAGATTCAATACGCCGAGGCTGATGCTGATCAGGGCCAGAAAACTGAGATAGGCGAGCCAGCCCATCTGCGCCGACTGCCCCGCGTAATCCGCGATGGTAATGGGACCACTGAGGTTCTTGAGCGACAGTTCGCCGACGATCATCTTGCCGAGCATCTTGAGTGTGAACAGGGATACTTCCCAGGTGCGCTCAAACGCTTTCGCAGCCGCCGTAATCGGGCCGTAACGGATCTCGGTAACCAGTTTTTTCATTTCGGCTTCGTCGACGTGCGGGGCCGCACCGATGCGACCGACGGTTTTGCCGCCTTCAGTCTTGGCTTCGGGCGTGACAGTGAACTGGAGCACAGTGTCCGCACGCCTGACACGCATCATCAGCGCACGGCCCGCCGCCGCACTGATCGCCGACACCAGGTCATCCCAGTGCGCGATGGGCCGGCCGTCCACGTCGACCACTTCGTCGCCGGCTTTCAGTCCGTCGCGTTCGCCCGCGCCCCCTGCAACCAGCCGGCCGATGACTGGCTGGAGCGTAGGTTGGTAGCGGGTAATGCCGACCGACTGCAGCAAGTCACTGTCGATCTTTTCCGGACTTATCGCCGACAGGTCCAGTCGCCCGAAGATGATGTCGCCGCCTTCGCCCTGCAGTTCGACGCGCACCACTTCTCGGCGCAGTGCGTTTTCGAGCAACACCCAGCGCACATCCTGCCAAGTGCCCACCGCCGTCCCGCCGATGCGTCTGATCAGGTCCCCGGCCTGAAAGCCGGCGTGCGCCGCCGGCGTATCCGCAAGCGGAGTGCCGACGATCGGGCGAATCCCCGGCAATCCGTGAACGAACAGCAGCCAGTAGAGAAGGATTGCCAGCAGGAAATTGGCGACCGGGCCGGCCAGAACGATGGCGAAGCGCTTCGCCACGTGCTGTACGTTGAAGGCACGATGGCGCTCTTCCGCCGCCACCGGACCTTCACGTTCGTCCAACATTTTCACGTATCCGCCGAACGGAAAGGCGGCAATTGCCCACTCGGTGCCGTCGCGTCCATACTTGCGCTTCCACAGCGGCGTGCCGAATCCCACCGAAAAACGCAACACTTTGACGCCGCACACCCGCGCGACCACATAGTGGCCGAACTCGTGAAACACGATCAACACACCAAGCGCGACAACGAATGCAATCAGGGTCGAGAGCAGCGACATAGCTTATTCAAAGGGCAACAGTTTCAAGTTTTTGCATCGCCGTGCGACGCGCAACTGCATCGGCGGCCAGCACGTCTTCCAGCGACTGCACAGGTGCAACCGCCACGCGCTGCAGCACCTCTTCCACCAGCTCGTGGATACGGTCGAACGCCAGCCTGCGTTTGAGGAAATTTGCCACCGCGACTTCGTTCGCGGCGTTGAGCAGGATCGGCGCGCTTCCGCCCGCCTGCAGTGCCCTGTACGCCAGCCTCAGACAGGGGAATCGGTCCAGGTCCGGGCGTTCGAAACCGAGTGAAGCGACCGCGAACAGATCGAGTGCCTCGACACCCGGATCGATGCGCTCCGGATAGGCGAGCGCGTGGGCAATCGGGGTGCGCATGTCCGGATTTCCCAGTTGCGCAATCACAGAACCGTCCACGTACTCGACTAGCGAATGCACGATGCTCTGCGGGTGTATGACCACTTCGATCTGCGCCGGTTTCGCCCCGAACAGGAAACTCGCCTCGATAACTTCGAGTCCCTTGTTCATCAACGTGGCCGAGTCCACCGATATCTTGCGGCCCATGACCCAATTGGGATGCGCGCACGCCTGCTCCGGCGTGACCTGCGCCAACTGCCCCGGCGCCGCACGCAGGAACGGCCCGCCGGACGCGGTAAGCCACAAGCGCCTGACACCTGCACGTCCGAAGTCGCCGTCGAAACCGCTCGGCAGCGCCTGGAAAATCGCGTTGTGTTCGCTGTCGATCGGCAGCAGCACCGCGCGGCTTGCGCGCACCGCATCCATCAGCAGTGCGCCTGCCATTACCAGTGCCTCCTTGTTGGCAAGCAGAAGCTGCTTGCCGGCACGCGCTGCTGCCAGCGTCGAGGGCAAACCGGGAGAACCAACGATCGCCGCCATAACAGCGTCGACCTCTGGCGCCGCGGCAATGTCCAGAAGCGCGGACTCGCCCGCAAGCACTTCGCAGTTCAATCCGGCTGTGCGCACCTTGGCGCGCAGTTGCTCCGCAGCCGCCGGGTCAGCCATTGCGGCGTATTTCGGCTGAAACTTGAGGCATTGCGCCAACAGGCGGTCCACTTGGCGATCGGCGGACAATGCCGTCACTTCGAAACGATCGGGATGGCGTTCCACCACCGCCAGCGTGTTGGCGCCGATGCTGCCTGTTGAACCGAGTATGGCCAGGCGCTTCATGCTCACCACGCAACCTGGATGAAATACAGCGCTGCGAAGGGCAATGCAGCCGTCAGGCTGTCGATGCGGTCCAGCACGCCGCCATGGCCCGGGAGGAGATGGCCGCTGTCCTTGGCGCCGGCCTGGCGCTTGATCCACGACTCGAACAGGTCGCCGACGATGCCGAACGCAGTCAACACGCACGCGAACAGCAGCGCGGCCACGTGATCGTACCCGCTCGCGGACGGCTGGACGATCAGGCTTGCCGCCAGCGCATAACAAATCACAGCGAGGTACGCGCCAATGACGCCTTCCCAGGTCTTGCCGGGGCTGATCTGCGGCGCCAGCTTGTTGCGTCCGAAACGGTGGCCGGCGAAATACGCGGCGGTATCGGCGATCCAAACCACCCCAAGGACGACCAACAGCAACCATGGCGATTGCTGCAGCCGCACCACCGCCAGCCAAGCGGGGACCAGAACGATCCAACCAGCAACGGCAAGCAACAGCCGGTGCGTGACCCGCCACTTGCTGTAGAGCCAGACCGGCACCGCAATTGCCCAGAACAGCAACGCCAGAACGAACAGCGCCATCGCGAGATTGGTCTCCAGGGCCGGGAAGCGTTGGCTAGTTGCAACCGCGATCAGCATTAGGCAACTGGCCAGCAACACGACGACGGACAGCGATCGTGCCGCGCGTCCGTGGCCGGCGAGCTTCGACCACTCGAGCGCGCCAAGCGCTGCGGGAACAGTCATCAGCAACGCCCAGCCGGGATTGGGAAGCAGAAAAATACCGGCAAGTAGTAGCGGTAAAACCACCGCCACGGTAAGCAGGCGCTGTTTGAGCATCCGGCGCGGTGCCGCAGCAGGTGGTCCCGACACAGCCGGATCAGCGCGATTCCCCAACTGTTCCACGCGCGGTTCCGGTCGGTGCAGACTCCGCGCCGAGTTGTTCGCTGGTGCGGCCGAACCGGCGTTCCCGATCGCGGTAGGAGTCAATGGCACGGGCCAGCGCGTCAGCATCGAAATCCGGCCACAACTCGTCGGTGAAGTGGAACTCGGTATAAGCCAACTGCCACAGCAGGAAGTTGCTGATGCGCTGTTCGCCGCCCGTGCGGATGAACAGATCGGGCTCCGGCGCATAGCTCATCGAAAGGTGCGGGGCAAGATGCGCCTCGCGGTACGCATCCTGCGGATTCGGCGCTTCGCGCACCATGCGGTTTACGGCCTGCAGGATGTCCCACCGGCCGCCGTAGTTGGCGGCGATGGTGAGCGTGAGGCGGTCATTGCCGGAAGTCATCTGTTCCGCATTGGCGATGAGAGTAACCAGGCGCGGCTCGAAACTGGAAAGGTCACCGACCACTTTGAGTCGAATGCGGTTGGCGTGGAGCTTGCTCACCTCCTGTTCGAGCGCCATCACGAACAACTCCATCAGGAATGAGACTTCGTCCTTCGGACGGCGCCAGTTTTCGCTGCTGAACGCAAACAGCGTCAGGTACTCGACGCCGCGTTCGATGCAGGCCTTGGTTACTGCGCGTACCGCCTCGAGTCCGCGACGATGACCCGCCACGCGGGGCAGAAAGCGTTTCTTGGCCCAGCGGCCGTTGCCATCCATGATGATCGCGATATGTCGCGGGACGGCACGGACTTCGGGGACTGCAATGGTTGCGCTTGTGAACACGTTTGGGTCAGACCGCCATCAGGTCAGCTTCTTTGGCCGCCAGCGACTTGTCAATTTCGGCTATGTAGCGGTCAGTGAGTTTCTGAACGTCTTCCTGTGCGCGACGCTCGTCGTCTTCCGACACCGACTTGTGCTTCAACAGTTCCTTGAGCGCGCTGTTGGCGTCGCGGCGGATATTGCGCACCGCCACCCGTGCATTCTCCGCCTCTACCCTGACGACCTTGGTGAGGTCGCGGCGGCGTTCCTCGGTCAGCGCCGGCATCGGTACCCGCACCGTGTCACCCATGGTCGCTGGGTTCAGCCCAAGATCGGCCTCGCGGATCGCCTTGTCGATCACCCCGACCATTTTCTTTTCCCAGGGCGTGACGCTGATGGTGCGGGCATCGATCAGCGACAAGTTCGCCACCTGGTTTAGGGGCGTGGGATTGCCGTAATAGTCGACATGGATGTGATCCAGGATGCCGGTGTGGGCACGGCCTGTGCGGATCTTGCCGAGATCGGCCTTTAGCGTGTCCAGCGTCTTGTGCATCTTCTGATCCGCGGCCTTCTTCACGTCTGCAATCGTCATGGGCTCCCTCCTTCAGCTCCTCAGGCGTGCACCAGCGTGCCTTCGTCTTCGCCGAGCACCACCCGTTTAAGCGCGCCCGCCTTGAAAATGCTGAACACGCAGATCGGCAGCTTCTGGTCCCGGCACAAGGTTAGCGCAGTGGCGTCCATGACCTTTAGCTTCTTGACGATCGCTTCGTCGAAGCTGACGCGCTGGTAACGCATCGCATCCGGATGGGTCTTGGGATCGTCGGTATACACACCGTCCACCTTGGTGGCCTTCACCACGATGTCCACGTTCATTTCCATGCCGCGCAGCGCCGCCGCCGTATCGGTCGTGAAGAACGGGTTGCCGGTGCCGGCCGCGAAGATTACCACCCGCCCTTCTTCCAGATACCGCATTGCCTTGCCTCGAATATAGGGTTCGGCGACCTGTTCGATGTTGATGGCCGATTGCACCCGGCTCTTGAGCCCTTGCCTGCGCATCGCGTCCTGCAGCGCCAGCGCGTTCATTACGGTCGCCAGCATTCCCATGTAATCTGCCGTCGCGCGGTCCATGCCGGCCGCCGCCGGCGCCATGCCGCGGAAGATGTTGCCGCCCCCGATGACGATGCCGACTTCGACCCCGAGACCCACCACTTCCTTCACCTCCGAAACGATTCGGTCGATGGTCTCGCGATTGACCCCGTATGCGTCATCGCCCATCAGGGCCTCGCCCGACAGTTTGAGCAGGATGCGCTTGTAGGCTGGCTTCATCGCACGGCTCAGTTAGGCTGCGGGTTTCTTTCGTCTTCGCCCCTCTTCGCCTGACTGGCCTGCGCCATCACTTCGGCAGCGAAATCGGTTGCCTTCCTCTCGATGCCCTCGCCAACGATGAACAGCGTAAACGCATGCACCTTTGCGTGCTTGGCCGCGAGCAGCTTTTCCACGGAGATCTTGTCGTCCTTCACAAAAGGCTGGCCCAGCAGCGTAACCTCCGCAAGATACTTCTGCGCGCTGCCCTCCACGATTTTTTCGATAAGGTTTGCCGGTTTGCCGGATTCCAGCGCCCGGGCCTTGGCGATCTCGCGCTCGCGCGAGATCAACTCCGCCGCGACCTGGTCACGGGACACGGCAATCGGCTTGGAAGCCGCGACGTGCATCGCCAGGTCTTTGCCGAGGGTCTCGTCGCCGCCCTCGAAGTCGATCATCACGCCGATCCTGGTGCCATGCAAATAGTGCGCGAGCCGGCCTTTGGCCTTGTGCACCGCGACCCGGCGCACGCCAATGTTTTCCCCGAGTTTCATCACCAGGGCCTGACGTGTCGCCTCCACGCTCTCGCCCGAGGCAAGCCGTGCTTGCGCCAGCGATCCGACATCCGTGATGCTTCCCGTTGCCGCGAGTTCCGCCACCGCTCGTGCAAAGCCGGCGAAGTTCTGGTCCTTCGCGACGAAGTCGGTTTCACAGTTGACTTCGACCAGTGCCCCAAGCTTGCGGTCGCCCGACAAGTAGATGCCGATCGTGCCTTCCGCCGCGACGCGCCCCGCGACCTTGCTAGCCTTCGCGCCGCTCCTGATACGCAGCAGGTCTTCGGCTTTGTTCATGTCACCGCCGGCCTCTTCCAGAGCTTTCTTGCATTCCATCATGCCGAGCCCGGTGCGGCTGCGAAGCTCCTTGACCATTCCCGCGGTAATTTCCGCCATTCTCGATTGCTCCTGGTTCTTCGTTGCGCGTCTGGTGTGGTGTTTTTCAATCTGCGGTTAAAAAAAAAGGGCGTATGCCCTTTTTTTTCGGCCGCCCCGATCAGGCCGGCGCCTGTTCCTCCGAACTGTCGACCTCCACAAATTCGTCGCTGACGATCTGTTGGACGATCTGGCTGCGGCCATCGAGGATCGCGTCGGCGATGCCGCGCACGTACAGGCGCACAGCGCGGCTGGCGTCGTCGTTGCCCGGGATCACGTAGTCCACGCCGTCGGGGGAATGGTTGGTGTCCACTACCCCGACCACCGGGATGCCAAGCTTGTTGGCTTCGGTGATCGCACCTTTCTGGTAACCCACATCCACCACAAACAGTGCGTCCGGCAATCCGTTCATTTCCTTGATGCCGCCCAGGCTGCGATCGAGCTTGACCATTTCGCGCTGGAAATTGAGTTGCTCCTTCTTCGAAAGTTTATCGATCGAAGCGTCCTGCACCATCTGCTCCATGTCGCGCAGCCGCTTGATCGATTGCTTCACGGTCTTGAAATTGGTGAGCATGCCGCCGAGCCAGCGATGATCGACGAACGGCGTACCGGCGCGCAGCGCTTCTTCGCGGATGATCTCGCGTGCCTGGCGTTTGGTGCCGACGAAAAGGATGCTTCCCTTGTTCGAGGCCAGCTGGCGCACGAATTTCACCGCCTCCTGGTACATCGCCAGGGTCTTCTCGAGATTGATGATGTGGATCTTATTGCGATGGCCGAAGATAAACGGGGCCATCTTGGGATTCCAGTAACGGGTTTGGTGCCCGAAGTGAACTCCGGCTTCAAGCATTTCACGCATGGTGACCGACATGAACTTCTCCTGTAAGGGTTGAGCCTCCGCTCGCCGGAACCCGAATTTTCGGGCACCCTTCCAATCCGGCAGCGCCGGATTTCTTATCGTTCAGGTCTGCATGCACGGACCTGGACTGGCAAGCGTGCGAATTTCTACGATCAAAAATAACAACTGTAACCAACAAAAAATTATAGCAGCGTGACCCCGTTTGTCTCAAGCATTATTATGCGCGCTCAAGGGTTTACCGCCCCGCCCGGGGCAGCATGACGCTGCCGGCGGGCCTCATAAAGGCAGACGCCCGCTGCCACGGACACATTCAGGCTTTCCACCTGCCCCAGCATCGGAATCGCGATCAACTCGTCGCAGGTCTCGCGCGTAAGCCGTCGTAGTCCTTCTCCCTCGGCGCCAAGGACCAGTGCCAAGGCACCGGAAAGCTTGGCCTCGTACAGTGCGGTGGCGCCGGTTTCGGCCGCGCCGAGTATCCACAATCCCTTATCTTTCAGGTCTCTGAGCGTACGTGCCAGATTGGTGACGACGATGAAAGGCACGCTTTCCGCCGCTCCCGAAGCGACCTTGTGCACCGTCGCGTTGAGGCCTACCGCCCTGTCTTTGGGCGCAATCACCGCATGCACCCCCATCGCGTCCGCGACCCGCAGACATGCGCCAAGATTATGCGGGTCCTGCACTCCGTCCAACACCAGCAGCAATGGCGGCTCGGCCGCGCTTCCCAGCACCTCTTCCAGCGAACCGGCCGGCGTCGCTTCCTCGACAAAGGCGACCACGCCTTGATGCCGCGAGCCTTTCGTCAGTCCGTCGAGTCGTGCCGCGTCTGCATGGTGCACACGCACGCCGCCTTCCCGCGCCAGATCCGCCACCCTGCGGGCACGCGGATCGTTTCGGCCCGGATCCAGAAATACTTCGAACACTGCACCCGGCCGGCGTTTGAGTGCGGCGGTGACCGCGTGCAGACCATGGATCGCCCGCCTGCCGCTCATCTTCCTTTCACCTTCGGCTCATCGAGCACAAAGTCGATCTTGCTGGTCTCGAGATCCACCCGGACCAGCTTGACGGACACACGGTCTCCAAGCCGGAAGCGTTTCCCGGTGCGTTCGCCCAGTAGCTGATGTTTGGCGGCATCGTAATGGAAATAGTCCGACCCTAGTTCGGAAATATGCACCAGGCCTTCGACGTACACCTGGTCCAGCGCAACGAACACGCCGAAACTGGTGACGCCGCTGACGGTGCCGGTGAAGCGTTCGCCGATGCGATCCTGCATGTAATAGCACTTGAGCCACGCCTCGACATCGCGTGTGGCGTCGTCGGCACGGCGTTCAGTCTCGGAACAATGCACGCCGATCTCGTGCCAGTCGCTCGGGTCGTAACGCTTGTCTTCGAGCACCGCCTTAATGGCACGATGGATGAACAGGTCGGGAAAACGGCGGATCGGCGACGTAAAATGGGTATAGGACTCGTAAGCCAGCCCGAAATGACCGACGTTTTCCGGGCTGTACACCGCCTGGCGCAGCGAGCGTAGCATCACCGTTTGCAGCAGTTGCACGTCCGGACGGGACTTTATTCTTTCCAGCAAGCGCGCGTAGTCCTTTGCCTGAGGCTGGTCGCCGCCGGTAAGCTGCAGCCCGAACTCGCGCAGAAACTCGCGCAGCGCCGCCAGCTTTTCCGGAGTCGGGCCTTCGTGCACGCGGTACAGTGCCGGATGGTCGTGGCTGGCCAGGAAATCGGAGGCGCTGACGTTGGCTGCCAGCATACATTCCTCGATCAGGCGGTGGGCGTCGTTGCGCTGGGTGGGAACGATGCGTTCGATCTTGCCCTGGTCGTCGAAGAACATCTGGGTCTCGATGGTCTCGAAGTCGATCGCGCCGCGAAGTGCACGCGCCTTCGTGAGACCTTGATACAGGGAGTGCAACGTCTGCAACTGGGGAATTAGTTGCGCCAGCTCGCGCGTGTGCTCGCCCTGCGGATTATCCAGCATCTGGGCGACCTGGGTGTAGGTAAGCCGCGCGCGCGAATGCATCACTGCCGGATAGAAGCGATAGTCGCCAATGTCGCCGCGCCCGGAGATGTCCATTTCGCACACCATGCACAGCCGGTCGACTTTCGGCATCAGCGAGCACAGGCCGTTCGACAACACCTCCGGCAGCATTGGGATCACACGCCGCGGAAAGTACACCGAGTTTCCACGCAGGCGTGCTTCGAGATCGATCGGGTCGCCGTGGCGCACGTAGTGGCTGACATCGGCGATGGCCACCCACAGTTTGAACCCCTTGCCTTGCCGTTCGGCATAGACCGCGTCATCGAAATCCTTGGCGGTTTCCCCGTCGATCGTGACCAGCGGCAGGTTGCGCAGATCCACGCGTCCTTTAAGGTCTTTTTCTGTAACTCCCGCGGGAAACGTGGTAGCAGCCTTTTCCAGTTCAACGGAAAATTCATGCGGCAGATCATGCTTTCTCAGCGCGATCTCGATTTCCATTCCGGGATCGGCATAATTACCCAGTACCTCGACGATGCGGCCAACGGGGCGCGCGTGCGGTTTCGGCTGCTCGATGATCTCAGCCACCACGACCTGTCCGGGCTTCGCGCCCCCGGTGGCACCGGCAGGAATGAGGATGTCCTGGCTGATGCGCCGGTCTTCCGGTGCCACCACGCCGATTCCGTGTTCGTTGAGAAAGCGGCCCACCACTTTCTGGTTGGCGCGTTCAAGCACCTCGACGATTTGGCCTTCGCGCCGGCCGCGCGCATTCAGTCCGCCCTCGCGCGCCACCACCCGATCCCCGTGCAGCACTTTGGCCATTTCTCCCGGATTCAGAAACAGGTCCTCGCCGCGATCATCGCGGATCAGGAAGCCGAACCCATCCGGGTGGCCCTGCACCCGGCCGTTCACCAAGTCGAGCTTCTCCACGACGCAGATCGCGTTTTTGCGGTTGCGCATGATCTGGCCGCTGCGCTCCATCGCCGCCAGCCGGCGCACAAACGTGTCCATCTCGTGCGGCTTGACTCCAAGCAGTTGCGCCAGCCGGTCCTCGGAAACAGGAACGCCCTGCTCGAGCATGACCTGGAGGATGTACTCACGGCTGGGAAGCGGGTGCTCGTAGCGCGACTGCTCGCGCTCGAGATGCGGGTCGTTGCTGCGCACGTCCGTACCGCGCGCTGGCGCTGTGGATTTTTTGCGGCTGGTGGTTTCGGTTTTCTTATTTGTTTTCATGGAAAAATCGGGTTTCCGGAAGCGCAGACTGCGTTGACAAAGCGGCGCTTTCCAATTACATTCTGCGCCCTCCTGTGCCGAGATGGCGGAATTGGTAGACGCACCAGGTTCAGGTCCTGGCGGTGGCAACACTGTGGAGGTTCGAGTCCTCTTCTCGGCACCAGTCTTAAAATCCCCGCACTGTCCGCTTCGCAGACTTCCGACGACGTTCTTACTTGGCGGGCGCGAAAGGATGACGCAGCACGATGGTCTCCTCGCGATCGGCACCGGTTGAAATCAGGTCTATCGGCACCGCGCAGGTATCCTCGATACGCTTGAGATAGTTGCGCGCGTTCCTGGGTAGATCCTGGTGGCGTCTGATGCCCACTGTGCTCTCCGTCCAACCCGGAATTTCTTCGTAGATCGGCTCGCATTCGGCGAGCGCCTCTGCACCGGACGGAAGAATATCCAGTGTTTCCTTGCCGACGCGATAACCCACACCGACCTGCAGCGCTTCCACACCGTCGAGCACGTCGAGCTTGGTAACGCACAATCCCGACACACCATTGATCTGGATCGAACGCTTCAACGCCGCGGCATCGAACCAGCCGCAACGTCTTGCCCGCCCGGTCGTCGCACCGAACTCGTTTCCACGGCTGGCGAGGTGTTTGCCGATGTCGTCGTAGAGTTCGGTCGGGAATGGCCCGCCACCCACCCGGGTCGTATAGGCCTTGGTGATGCCGAGCACGTAGTGCAGCGCCTGCGGACCGACGCCGCTTCCCGCCGCCGCCGCGCCAGCGACACAATTGCTGGAAGTGACGTACGGATACGTGCCGTGATCGACATCCAGAAGTGTGCCTTGTGCACCTTCAAACAGCAGGTTCTCGCCGCGCTTGCCTGCTTCGAACAACAGGCGCGGCACATCGCCGACCATGGGGCGAAAGCGTTCCGCCAGCGCCAGCGTCTGATCCAGCGTTTTCTGAAAGTCCACCGCGCGTTCATTGAAGTATTGCTTGAGCACGAAGTTGTGATAGTCCAGTACTTCTCCCAGCTTCGCCGCGAAGCGCTCGCGGTGGAACAGGTCCTGGAGACGGATTGCACGCCGCGCCACCTTGTCTTCGTAGGCCGGACCGATACCACGCCCGGTAGTGCCGATCTTGCCTTCACCCTTGGCGTTCTCGCGCGCCTGGTCCAGCGCGACGTGATAGGGCAGTATCAGCGGGCAGGCATCGCTGATGGTGAGCCGGTCCTGTACTTCGATGCCGGCGTTCTCCAGCGTTGCAAGTTCGTCCAACAGCGCCTGCGGTGACACCACGACGCCGTTGCCGATGTAGCAGCGCACTCCGGGCCGCAGAATCCCGGACGGTATCAGATGCAGCACGGTTTTCTGGCCGCCGATCACCAGAGTATGCCCGGCGTTGTGGCCACCCTGGAAACGCACCACACCCTGGGCGTGGTCCGTAAGCCAATCGACGACTTTTCCCTTGCCCTCGTCACCCCATTGCGTGCCGACAACTACCACATTGGTAGCCATTACCATCCCTGTTTCATGAATGCTCGTCCACGAGCCGAAAAAAATCCGTCAAACCAGGCGCTCGAGTTTCCATGCGCCGGCGCGCGACACAAGTTCCTGCTCGCAACCCAGCTCCGCGCGACTGGCTTCATGTCCCGGCAATTCCGCTACGACGATAATTCCGCCCGCGCGCAACCGCGCAACCTCGGCCTGCAGGCTTGCGTCACCCGGCCGATAAGGCGCCAGAACACGCATCGGCCTGAGATCGCCATCACCCATGTCCGCGAGGTCGCGCAAGTCGATGGTGAATCCGGTCGCCGGCCTGGCCCGGCCGAAGGCACGTCCCACCTCGTCGTAACGGCCCCCGCGCGCAATCGCTTCCGGGCGTTCGCCGGCATAAGCGGCGAATACGACGCCGCTGTGATAGTGGTAGCCACGCAACTCGGCCAGATCGAAACACAATTCCTTGACCTCGCCGCTGAGCTGCGTGCCGATCGCTTGGAGCAGGTCGAGGCAGGCGCCAAGTTCGGGATACTCCGGCAAACGTTGACGCGCGGTTGCAAGCACCTCCGGCCCACCGTAGAGCTGAGGGAGAAGCAACAAGGCCTCGCGAGTCTTGGCGTCGAGGCCCGAGGTTAGGTCACGCAGTGCCGGTACGTCCTTGGCCTGCAACACCCGGAATAGCTCCGCTTCCTGTTCCGGGGCGACAGACGCGCGCGTCACTAGTGCACGAAATACCGAGACGTGACCGAGGTCGAGATGAATGCCCTTCAATCCCGCCGCCTGCAGTGCTCGCAGCATCAGCGCCTGGATCTCGATGTCGCTTTCCGGGCCGGCGTGACCGTAGAGTTCGGCGCCGATTTGCAGCGGCTCGCGCGTGCGCATCAGTCCGGAGGGCCGCGTGTGCAGCACGGTTCCGCTGTAGCACAGCCGGGTTACACCCTGACGGTTGAGCAGGTGCGCGTCGATACGCGTCACCTGCGGTGTGATGTCCGCACGCAAACCCAGGAGCCTTCCCGACAACTGGTCCACCAGCTTGAAGGTTCTTAGATCGAGGTCGTGGCCGGTTCCTGTGAGCAGAGAATCGACGTACTCGAGCATGGGAGGAATCACAAGCTCGTAGCCGTGAGAGAAGAACAAGTCGAGGATGCGACGGCGCAACCGCTCTACACGTGCCGCCTCGGCGGGCAGGATGTCTTCGATGTACTCAGGAAGGAGCCACTTCTGCATGGTCGTTTGCAAGCGAACTATTGCGGTCCGGGGCCGCTGGTGCCTACCGGCCAAATTCCAAAGCGGTCATGTTGGGCTACTTTGTCAGGAAAAGCAGCAGCAGGCCGGCGAGCATCGAGGACAGCCCGACGAACCGGATCTGGCCATCGGACATTTCCGTCAATCGTCGAAATGCGTTCCTCCAGACAGCCGGAAGAAGAAAGGGCATCACGCCTTCGATGATCAGCATCAACGCCACCGCCGTCAGCAGAATGCTCGTATAGCCTTCCATCCTCCCCTTTCCCGTCGCGAAACGGCCACGCATCGGGCGACCGAAGAGACCGTTCCTCCCGGTGCCACCAGCGGCGGCTTGTTATCTGCCGCTGCGGCCGGAAGAATCCTTCAGGTATTTGAAGAATTCGGAATTCGGTTCGAGAATCAGCAAGTCGCCCTTGTTGCGGAAACTCTGGCGATATGCCTCCAGGCTGCGGTAGAAAGCATAAAACTCGGGATTCTGCTGAAACGCGCGGGCATAGATCGCGGAGGACTTGGCATCGCCATCACCCTTGATGCGCTGCGCGTCGCGATAGGCCTGCGCAATGATTACCTCGCGCTCGCGGTCGGCATCGGCACGGATCTTCTCGGCCTCGGCGAAACCGGTGGAGCGCAACTCGTTGGCGACCCGCTTTCGCTCCGCCTCCATGCGCCGGTACACCGCTTCGCTGACTTCCTGCGTGAGGTCGACCCGCTTTAGGCGTACATCCAGCACTTCGACGCCGATTTTGCCGGCATCGTCGTCGACCTTCTCGCGCATGACCTCCATGATCTTGTCGCGCTCGCCCGACACCACGTCATGCACGGTGCGCTTGCCGAACTCGTCGCGCAGACTCGAGTTCACCGTCTTCTTGAGCCGATCGTTGGCGCGCAGCTCGTCGCCGCCGACACTGACGTAATACTGACGCACGTCGGTGACACGCCATTTTACGAACGAGTCCACCAGCACATTCTTGTTTTCGGAAGTCAGGAACCGCTCGGGCTCCTCCGAATCCAGCGTGAGAATGCGGGTGTCGAAGAAGCGCACGTTGTCGATCACCGGCATCTTGGCGTACAGGCCCGGTTTGGTCTTGACGCTGATCACTTCGCCAAGCCGGAATACCATCGCGTCCTGGCGCTCATCCACCGTGAACAGACTCATGCTGGCAATGATCAGCACCACTACGATACCGATCAGCAGCGTGCCCAGGCTGGTTCTCATCGAGCCTCCCTGTCACGATTGCGAAACGCCTCGCGCGAGCGCGGCGCCGCTTCTGCCGCGCCCGGAACCGGCAAGGGAATTTCGGGTATGGCGGGCTTGCCCGTTTCGTTCGCCGCTGCGGAGCCGCCCGATTGCATGAGCTTGTCGAGAGGCAGGTACAGCAGATTGTTGCCGGCCTTTTGATCGACTACGATCTTGCTCGAATTCGCAAGCACCTGTTGCATCATGTCCAGATAGAGGCGGTCGCGGGTCACTCGCGGCGCTTTGTCGTATTCGGCGACGATCTGGCGGAAGCGCGACGCCTCGCCCTCGGCGTTGGCGATCACGCGCTGGCGGTAACCCTCCGCTTCCTGGCTCAGTCTCGCCGCGGTGCCGCGCGCCTTGGGCACAACGTCATTGGCGTAGGCTTGGCCCTCATTCTTCTGGCGCTCGCGGTCCTGATTGGCCTTGTTGACATCGTCGAATGCCGCCTGCACCTGCTCCGGTGGTTGCGCGTTCTGCATCGTCACCTGGCTTATGGAAATGCCGGTCTTGTAACGGTCGAGAATGACTTGCATCAGTTCCTGCGCCTTCGCCGCCACCTGCGCCCGGCCTTCGTTCAGAACGAAATCCATCTTGTTTTTTCCGACGACTTCGCGGATCGCCGATTCGGCAACCTGCATCACCGCCTGGTCGGCGTCCCGGCTGAGGAACAGATAGTCTTCCGGATTGGCGCGGATGTATTGCACGGCGAATTGCAGATCGATGATGTTCTCGTCGTCGGTAAGCATCAGCGACTCGTTGGGAACCTTGGTGCGCACGCTGTTGCGGTACCCGACTTCCACGGTGCGGACTTCGGACACGTTGACGATCTCGACCGATTCGATCGGCCACGGCAGGTGCCAGCGGGGGCCCGGCTGATTGGTCTCCAGAAACTTGCCGAAGCGCAGGACCACGCCGCGCTGGCCTTCATCCACAATATAAAACCCGCTGGCGAGCCAGACCAGCAGCACCAGCACGATGAGCAGGCCGAAACCGCCGCCCATCTGGCGCGCGCTCGGTCCTTGCGGCGCGGTGCCCCCGCCTTTGCCGCCAAAAATGGCGGTGAGTTTCTGATTCAGGCGACGCCAGAGCTCGTCGAGGTCGGGCGGGCCTTCGTTGCCGCGCTTACCCCAGTTGGGATCATTCAATGCCATTGATGCTTGCTTTCTTCAGACAGGAAGGCGAAACGAGGAACAATTCCTATGCCGCTGCGAGTCCCTTGGCGCTGCGATGCGCCTCTTGCAGTTCGCCCAATAGGGAACGCAGGAAATCGACGCCAGAACCGTCTTGCGCACTCACGCGAACCGCCGCGATCTTACCATACTGGTCCCGCTCGACACCGGCCTGCAGTCCGGCAGCATCGATCTTGTTGAAAACCATAACCTGCGGAACAGCGGCCGCGCCGATCGACGCCAGCACTTTGTTCACTTCCGCGATCTGATCGTCGCGCGCCGGGCTGGCGGCGTCCACTACGTGCAAAAGCAGGTCGGCGCGCACCGTCTCCTCCAGAGTCGCGCTGAACGCTGCCACCAAAGTGGGCGGAAGATCACGGATAAACCCGACGGTGTCGGACATGATCACCGCCGCCCCGTTCGCACCGTTGATCCGCCGTGACGTCGTGTCCAGCGTTGCAAACAGCTGGTCCGCGACGAAGGCTTCGCCGTCCGTTAGCCGGTTGAACAGCGTCGATTTGCCGGCGTTGGTATAGCCTACCAGCGACACCGACATTGCCGTACCACGCACCCGCGCTCGGCGTTGCGTTTGTCGTTGTCTATGCACTGTGGCGAGCTTGTCCTTCAGGACTTTTACCCGTTTTCGCAACAACTGGCGGTCGGTCTCCAACTGGGTCTCACCGGGGCCACGCAGGCCAATGCCGCCCTTCTGCCTCTCAAGGTGACTCCAGCCCCGCACCAGTCGCGTCGCCAGATGCTCGAGTTGCGCAAGTTCCACCTGCAGCTTGCCTTCGTGCGACCGGGCGCGCTGCGCGAAGATGTCGAGAATCAGGCTGGTCCGGTCGATCACACGGCATTTGCAGCGCTCTTCCAGATTGCGCTGCTGTGCGGGGGACAAATCATGATTGAACAACACTAGCGAGGCGCCGGTTGACTGCACCAGCGCCGCAATTTCCTCGACCTTGCCGGAGCCCGCGAATGTCGCCGCGTCGGGGCGCTGGCGCCTGCCCTTCACAACGATTACGGGCTGCAGCGCGGCGCTCTCGGCCAGTCGGCGGATTTCCTCGAGGGACTCCGCGAAATCGACATCGCCGAAATCGAGGTTCACAAGTACTGCGCGGTCACCGCCCCGGGGGCGCTCAGACATGGGATATTTTCAAGTGAGGGACGGCACGCACAATCCCGCCACGCCGCAGGACTGCGGCGTCGGCGGCGGATGAGGCAGAGCGACAACAAATGCGGGGACCACTCAGTCTTCGGACCCGTGCTCCAAGGACAAGTTCACAGGGCGCGCCGGTACAACAGTGGATATCGCGTGCTTGTACACCATTTGCGTCACGGTATTCTTCAGCAACACCACGTATTGATCGAACGACTCGATCTGACCCTGCAACTTGATGCCATTGACCAGGTAGATCGAAACAGGCACATGCTCCTTGCGCAATGCATTCAGAAACGGGTCTTGTAACAATTGCCCTTTTGTACTCATGGCGACTCCTTATTGTGTTTTTCTGACCCACGTCAACTCTACTGGATTTTGGCGCGCAATACCATCCCGTGAAACCCCCCAACGGGCACTATGATTTCTTGCGATCGGCATACGGGTTTCTGCCCTGCTTGAAGAATACCCGGACCGGCGTCCCGGATAACTGGAACGCGGAAATGAACGTGCGCTCAAGGTAGCGGCGATAACTGTCCGGCACGTGGCCCAGACCGTTTCCATGGACCATGATCAGCGGCGGGTTCATGCCACCCTGGTGAGCATAACGCAACTTGGGGCGGGACACGCCCGAACGCGGCGGCGACTGCTTCTGGACGGCGGCGATCAGCGCGCGGGTCAGCTTCGGGGTCGAAAGTTTCGCCATGGCGGAGGCATACGCGGCATCCACCGACTTGAGCATCGACACGACACCGGTGGCCGCACGCGCGGAGATGAAATGCAGCGGTGCAAAGTCGAGGAAATTGAGCTTGCGGGCGTAATCGCGTTTGGCTTTCTCGCGCGCCTCCTGGTCCGCGGCGTCCCATTTGTTAATGGCGACCACCAGCGCCCTGCCGGCCTCGAGGATGAATCCGGCGAGGTGCGCATCCTGATCCGAGACTTCCTGCATGACGTCGAGCACCAGGACCACCACGTTGGCATCTTCGATCGCCTGCATGGTCTTCACCACGGAAAATTTTTCCACTACGTCCTCGACTTTTCCGCGCCGGCGCACGCCCGCGGTGTCGATCAGCGTGTACTGCCGGCCGTTGCGCTCAAAGTCTATGTAAATGCTGTCGCGGGTGGTGCCTGGCTGGTCAAAGGTAATCACGCGCTCTTCGCCCAACAGAGTATTCACCAGCGTGGACTTACCGACGTTGGGCCGGCCGACCACGGCGATCTTGGGGTGCCTTGAAAGATCCTCGGACTGCGCTTCCGTGGGAAATTCTTCAAGCACCAGATCGATGAGATCGCGCACGCCTTCGCCGTGCGCCGCCGAAATCGCGAGTGGTTCGCCCAGCCCGAGTTCGTGAAAATCCACTGTTGCCGTGGCCGGCGCAAGACCTTCGGCCTTGTTGACCACCAGCCACAGTCTGCGGCCGGTCTTCCGTAGCTCCGTGGCGATGCGGCGATCCTGTGGCGTCAACCCTTGTCTCGCGTCCACCAGCAGCAACACCGCATCGGCCTCGTCCACTGCCTGCATGGTGTGGCGGGCCATCTCCTTGAGCAGGCCGTCCCTGGCTACCGGTTCGAAGCCGCCGGTATCGACCACCAGGAACGATCTGCCGTCGCGGTTGCCGTGACCGTAATGGCGATCGCGCGTGAGTCCGGGTACGTCCGCCACAAGCGCCTGGCGCGAGCGCGTCATGCGATTGAAAAGCGTGGACTTGCCGACGTTGGGCCGGCCGACCAGTACGATCGTGGGCTTCATGATTGGTGATACGGATTGAGGCTTTCGGATTAGGAGTCGAAGGCCGGTCGGCGGCAGGCACCTGCGGTCACGTCAATCCTCGATTCCAATCCTCAATCCCGCAGTTTGATGGCATAGATGCCGCCCTTGCGTGTCTGCACCAGCACCTTGTCGTCGACGCGCAGGGGCCCCGTTGCGATGCCGCCACCATCGGTGCCGATGCGCGCCGCGAACGAACCGTCTTCGAACTTGAGAAAGTACAGCTGTCCTTCGAAGTCGCCGACTACCACGTAGCCGCCGAAGGACAGGGGAGTGCTCGGGCTGCGGTAGGAAAGTTTGTCTTGCTTCCATACGCTGGCCCCGGTGCGCTTATCGAGCGCCACCACGGCGCCGGTGTCCTCGGACAGATACAGGCTCACGTCGCCGGCTGCCAGCCCGCCGACACTGGATGCGGCGCGTGCCCACAGCTGACCTCCGCGCTCGGTCTCATAACATGCAGCACGGCCCTGAAAGGTCACTGCGCACACATTGCGCTGTTCCACCAGCGGCGCACCGGCAATGTCGGTAATGCGCTCAAGTTCGTTGTCGCCTTTGGGGGCTGCGACCACCGTCTCCCAGACTACCCCGCCGTTGGCGAGATTCAGCACCACCAGTTTGCCCGCAGGCATGCCGGCTATTACAAAGCCCTCGACTATGGTCACACCGGGGTTGGCGCGAAGCGTGAGCGGTGGCGTGATGGTCTGGTATTCCCAGCGCCGCGTGCCGTCCTTCGCATCCAGACCGAAGATGCGGCTGTCGCCACTGCGCACAACCACCAATCCAGCCGCGGCTTGCGGCACACCGAGGACCTCGCTGGACACCGCCGATTTCCACAGGGCTTTGCCGTCAAGGTCGTAAGCCAGAACGGCGCCCTTGGCCGTGCCGACCATGACCATGTTCTCGCCTACGCCCACGCCGCCCGAAAGCGGCGCTTTGGTATCGATGCGCCAGACAGTCTTGCCGGTCACCGAATTCAGGCGCACGATGGTACCGTTGCTGCCGGCCGCGTACACACCGTCCTGGTAGAGCGCCGGCACGAACAGGTAACGACCTGCATTGCCGACATTGACGTGCCATTCCGCTCGCAGTTTTACCGCAGGCTTGAACTCGGGCAGCGGTGCTGGCTTGGGCCCCTTGCTCCCGCATGCGCCCAGCAGGGAAGCAACCAACGCCGCAGTCGCGAGCCGCAGCAGCAGTGGCTCCACCGTCACTTGGCTGATCCCAGCGCGTCGAGCTTGATCTGCACTACGTTGCGATAGTTGCTATCGGGCAGGCTTTTTTCCAACGCCTGCTTATAGGCCGCGCGCGCCTCCGCCGCGTTGCCCTGTCCCGCAAGGACGTCGCCGCGCAGATCGGCATAGAGCGATGCAAACGCCTGGGCGTGTTGCGCCGCCAGTAACGCGAGCGCCTCGTCGTACTTTTTCTCGTCGAGGCGGATGCCGGCCAGCCTCAGGCGCGCGAGCGCAGCAGTCTCGTCGTCTTTGGCCTTGTCTATGACCCATTCCAGCCGGGCCGCCGCCGCCGCCGCGTCGCCGTTGGCGTAATTGTTTTTGGCCAGCAGCAACGCCGCCATCGGACCATAGGCGGTGGACCCGTACTTGTCGATGATCTCAGCCCCCAGGCTGCCAACCTGCGACACGTCGTTCTTGCGCACGGCCTCTTCGAGTTTGCCGAACAGAGCCGAAGCCTGCTGCGACTGGCCGCGCTGATAGTAATTCCAGCCCTTGACTCCGGCAAAGGTCGCCAGCGCCAGAAAAGCCAGCGTGAGAATCAGCGCGCCATACTGCTTCCAGAACTGCTTGAGCGCGTCCAGTTGTTCCTGTTCTTCGAGATCGAGTGCCATTTTTTGCGAATCTTCATCAAGTGGTTGAGAAATTGGCGCTGCCGATCATTCCTGGCGCCTCATCCGCGTTGACCTGAACCTGCTCGCCTTGTTTGCGCAGGGGCTTGAGCGTAACCATTTTTCTTTCGGCCTCATCGTCGCCGATGATCACAGCGAAGCGTGCACCGCTCGCGTCCGCCCGCTTCATCTGCGACTTGAAACTGCCGGCGCCACAATGGAACACCACCGACAGTCCCTTGCCGCGCAGCGTTTCCGCCACGCCCCAGGCAAATTTTCCGGCCGCCACCCCGCTGTGCATGAGGTACACGTCCGCTACTCTTGCGGGCGCTGCCGAGCCGGCGTCAGCGAGCAGCGCGAGCAATCGCTCCATTCCCATGGCGAAGCCGCAGGCTGGCGCCGGCTTGCCGCCGATCTGCGCGATCAGGCCGTCGTAGCGTCCGCCCGCACATACTGTCCCCTGCGCGCCCAGCCGCGTGGTGGTCCATTCGTAGACTACGTCATTGTAGTAGTCGAGTCCGCGCACCAGACGCGTGTTGACGGCGAATTCGACACCCGCGTTGCGCAGCAGATCCTGCAGATCCTGGAAGTGCTTAAGCGACTCCTCGTCAAGATCATCGGCGAGCTTCGGCGCCTGCATGATCACTTCCCTCATCTCCGGATTCTTGCTGTCGAGCACCCGCAGCGGATTGGTGTTCAACCTCCTCCGCGCATCCTCGTCGAGTTCACCAGCGTGGCGTTCCAGATACTGAATCAGGCGCGAGCGATACCGGCTGCGTGAAGCGGAGTTTCCCAGCGTATTGATCTCGAGCCGGATACCGTCCACTCCCAGCCGACGCCAAAGGCTCGCACCCATCACCATGTGCTCGGCGTCCACGTCCGGCCCGGCAAATCCGAGCGCTTCGACGCCGACCTGGTGAAATTGCCGGTAACGCCCCTTCTGCGGACGTTCGTGGCGAAACATCGGACCGACATAGAACAGCCGCTGCGGGCCCGGGTAGAGAAGGTTGTGCTCGATCGCGGCGCGCACGCAAGACGCCGTGCCTTCGGGCCGCAATGTCAGGCTCTCGCCGTTCAATTGGTCGATGAAGGTATACATCTCCTTCTCGACGATATCCGTGACTTCGCCGATCGCCCGTACGAACAGGTCGGTTTTCTCCAGGATCGGCATGCGGATATTGCGATAGCCGTACTGCGAAAGCCAGGCGCGCACCGTGTCCTCGAAGAACTCCCACAGGAGGGCCTGATCCGGGAGGATGTCGTTCATTCCACGGACCGCTTGAATCACTTGCGTCATGAAACGTGTCGTCTTTTTTGTAAGATCTGGCCCGCAGCGATCAACCGGAAGCGCGCGTCGATTCATTGCCGGAGTTTGGTGCCTCGTCTGCGTGTTTCCCGCCGCGGCCATAGTGGTCCGAAACATAGCTGTCCACCAGCCGCTGGAAATCCTCGGCTATGCGTGCGCCCTTAAGGGTAACAGTCTTCACGCCATCAACGAACACCGGCGCAACCGGCGTCTCGCCCGAGCCCGGCAGGCTGATGCCTATATTGGCGTGCTTGCTTTCGCCGGGGCCGTTGACCACGCAACCCATCACCGCGACGCGCATTTCCTCGACCCCGGGATACTGCGCGTGCCATACCGGCATTTGCCGGCGCAGATAGCTCTGGATCTTGTCCGCCAGTTCCTGAAAGAAGGTGCTGGAGGTACGCCCGCATCCCGGGCACGCGGTGACCATCGGCGTGAAGGAACGCAGTCCCATGGTCTGCAAAATTTCCTGCGCGACAATGACTTCACGCGCGCGGTCGCCGCCGGGGTCGGGAGTCAGGGAAACACGGATTGTGTCCCCGATCCCTTCCTGCAGCAGCACCGCTAGCGCCGCTGCCGATGCGACGATACCCTTCGAACCCATTCCCGCTTCGGTCAATCCAAGGTGCAACGCATAGTCCGATCGCGCCGCGAGATCACGGTAGACCCTGATCAGGTCCTGCACTCCGCTCACCTTGCACGAGAGCACGATGCGGTCGGCCGGCAAGCCGATGGCTTCGGCCTTCGCCGCACTTTCCAGCGCAGATGCGATCAACGCATCGCGCATCACCGCGCTGGCGTCCAACGGTTCGGGCCGCCGCGCATTGTCGTCCATCATGCGACTGAGCAGTTCAGAATCGAGACTGCCCCAGTTCACGCCGATGCGCACCGGCTTGCCATATCTGCACGCACATTCGATCATGGTTGCAAATTGATCATCGCGCCGCGAGCCGCGGCCGACATTGCCCGGGTTGATGCGGTATTTATCCAGAGCCTGTGCGCAGTCGGGGTACTGCGTCAGCAGCTTGTGGCCGTTGAAGTGGAAATCGCCGATCAGCGGAACCCGGCATCCCGAGCGTTCCAGTCGATTGCGGATCTCGCCTACCGCTGCTGCCGCCTCCGCGCTGTTGACGGTGATGCGCACCAGTTCCGAACCGGCCTCGGCAAGCTGCGCCACCTGCAGCGTGGTGGACTCGACATCCGCGGTATCGGTGTTGGTCATGGATTGCACTACCACCGGCGCGCCACCGCCGATGGCCACACCGGCCACGCGCACCAGGTGGGTGTTGCGGCGGCGGATTTCCGGATCGGACATGAGCGGAACCACTACTCCAATGTCAGGCGCGCCACGTCCACTTGGGTGTGCGCCGACAGGTCCACGTTTTCGTCCTTGTAGGTCAGGCGTACTCCGGCGGCATTGCCCACCACAACGTCGAAAGGGGGCTCCCCGCTGACGCTGCGGCGGCTACCCGCCGGGCTGAGTTGCCCGAAGATGGTGTTGCCGTTGCGATCCTTGATTTCGACCCAGGATTCCTGGTCGAAAACCATACGCAGAGTTGCACGCGGTCCCGTCTCGGCAGCCACGGCGTTCCCTGCGCCCGTTCTTGCCGCCGATGGAGAGGGCGCCACCGCCGATTTCGGAGCCGGCACGGGCTGCGTGGGTTGTGCAGCCTGCTCGACCGCGGCAACAACGGGTTCCTCCGGTGCAGGCTTCGAACCGCCGCGGTTGCCAACCAATATGGCAACCACCACCACTGCTACGACCGCGCCTGCGCTCGCCGCCGGCACCATTCCGATCTTGCGGCGCCTAACGACCAGCGGTCCCGCAGGCGCGACCAACGGCTCCCTCTCCAGAACCGGCGGATTGAGAATCCGGTCGGCCGCACGGACCAACGGATCGGGATCGAGGTTTAGCAGCTTGGCGTAATTGCGGATGAACCCGTGGACAAAGACCGGGCCGCCGAAGCCCGAATAGTCGTCACGCTCGATCGCTTCCACTTGGCGTACCGACAGTTTCAGTTGGCGCGAGATGTCCCCGAGGCTCAAACCCTGGCGACGGCGTTCCGCGAGAAGCGACGAACCCGCACCGCCCGTCACGGAAAATTGTCCGGTTGTCGCCGCCTCGCTCACTGCAACCGGCCCTCGTTGAAAGCCTTTGTCTGGACAGCTTCAGGGTAGCGGTTGTTCAACTGGGTGCCGTAACTTCCCACTGCATTGCGATCACCGAGACTGTCGGCAATGCGTGCGCCCAGCCACAACGCATCCGGCGATGGATTGGGCACCACCTGCAGATGACGGTCCAGCAGGCTGCGCGCCCCCTGGGCATCGCCGCGCTTGAACTGGATTTCCGCAAGCTGATACAGAGCCTGAGGCTGGTTCGGCTGCAGCGCCAGGGCCTTGCGCAGCAAATCCTCCGCCTTCACGTCGTCGCCCTGCATGCGCGCGCACACGCCGGCGTTTGCGTAGGCGTTCTCCGGAGTCGTGTAGAGCGGGTTTTTCAGCGCAGCCATGAAATATTTGAACGCTTCCTTCTCGCGCTTGCGCCGGCACAGGAACATGCCGTAGTTGTTGTTCGCGGCGGAATCGTTGGGATCGATCTTGAGCGCCCGTTCGAACGATTCCTGGGCCTGTCGGTCTTCGCCCAGCGTCATGTACACCAAGCCGAGCTGGTTGTGCGCGGGTGCATAGCCTGGATCGGCCGCCAGCGCCTCCTTGAATTCCTCCACCGCCGTTTTCATCTGGCCGGCGCCGGCGTAGAGCGCGCCGAGTTCGGTGTGGATGCGGGCACGGTTCTGGATATCAGCGCGGTCCTGCTGGTCCGATGTGGGTTTCTGCCCCGGCGTTGCGCAACCGGCCAGGATGGCCACCAGCAGCACCTTCATCAAGCGGGTCATGCCGGTGCTTCCAGTGTACGGCGCAAGCGCCGCTTGGTCCGGTCCTGTACCTGGCCGGCCAATTGGCCGCAGGCGCCATCAATGTCGTCGCCCCGGGTCTTGCGCGTTGTTGTCACCAGGCCCGCATGCATCAGCACCTCGCGGAAAGCAGTGATCCGTTCCGGGGACGAGCGCCGGAAGCCGGAATCCGGAAATGCATTGAACGGAATCAGGTTGAACTTGCAGTGCAAGCCTCTGACGAGCGAGATCAGCCGCATCGCGTGCTCGTCGCTGTCGTTGACCCCATCGAGCATCACGTACTCGAAAGTGACGAAATCCCTAGGCGCAACCTTGATGTAGCGTTTGCATGCGGCCAGCAATTCCTTCAGGGGATACTTCCTGTTGATCGGCACAAGCCGATCGCGCAGCTGATCATCGGGCGCGTGCAGCGATACCGCGAGCGCTACCGGCAACTCCGCCGCCAGGCGATCTATTGCCGGCACGATGCCGGAAGTTGACAGCGTAATCCGGCGCCGCGAAAGGCCGTATCCATTGTCGTCAAGCATGATGCGCATCGCGCTCACCACGTTGTCGAAATTCGCGAGCGGCTCGCCCATCCCCATCATGACCACGTTGCTGATCACGCGCTCTCCTTTTGGGTCGCGTTCGAGCGCCTTGTTGGCCCACCACAGCTGGCCGATGATCTCGGCTACCGACAGATTGCGGTTGAAGCCCTGGCGGCCCGTTGAGCAGAACGCGCACTCCAGCGCGCACCCGACCTGGGAAGACACGCACAGCGTGCCGCGTCCGGTTTCGGGAATGAATACGGTTTCTATGCCATTGCCGGTACCGACCGACAACAGCCACTTGCGGGTGCCGTCGCTCGCGGTCGCGTCCGACATGACCGAAGGAGGTTCGACCACCGCGCAGCCTGCCAGGTTGGCGCGCAGATCCTTCGCGAGATCGCTCATGCGCTCGAAATCGACCTCGCCATACCGGTGGATCCAGCGCATCACTTGTCGGGCGCGAAACGGTTTTTCACCGATCTTGGCGAAAAAACCGGCGAGCCGTTCAGAGTCGAAGTCCAGCAGATTGACGGGCATCAGCGCGAATAGATGTTCAGGGTCGGAAAGAAATAGGCAATCTCCACCGCGGCGGTTTCCGCTGCGTCCGAGCCGTGGACCGCATTGGCATCGATGCTGTCGGCGAAGTCGGCGCGGATGGTGCCCTTCGCGGCCTTCTTCGGGTCGGTCGCGCCCATCAGGTCACGATTCTTCTGGATCGCGCCCTCGCCTTCCAGTACTTGTACCATGACCGGACCGGAGATCATGAAGTTCACCAGATCGTTGAAAAATGGGCGTTGTCGGTGTACCGCGTAAAATCCCTCGGCTTGCGCCCGCGACAGATGCAGCATTCTGGCCGCGACGATCTTAAGACCTCGAATCTCGAACCGGGAATAAATCTGGCCGATCACGTTCTTGGCCACGGCATCGGGTTTGATGATCGAAAGGGTTCGTTCAAAAGGCATCAAAAACTCTCCCGTAGTTTGGTTTATCGCGAGAATTCATAAGGATAGCATGGCCCTTGAGCGAAAGGAACGACTTTGAAACGAGCGTCACGCGACGCGCCCAGGAAAGCACCATCCGGTGGAGCACGAGGCTGAAATTGATGCACGCAAATTCGGTGATACGATCAGGCCGACGGGTAGAGAAATAAAATTCTGAATGAACGACAAAACGAATCCAATCAATGCGCCAGTCAGCGCGCCCGCACCGGAGCAACTTAAACAACGCGCGAGCCGGCGCCTGCTCGTCGCGCTGATACTGATCGGTTTTGCAATCGGCGGTCTGTACCTTATGGAACGCTGGCGCCAGCGGCCGCCAGTCACCGCGCCGCCCCATGAGCCCGCGCAAGTGTTGATTGCGCCACCGTCGCCGGACTCACCGGGTGAATCGGCTCAGGCCAGCGATCCTGCAGTGCCCCCGCCCCCGCCACAGGTTCTCAATAATGAAAAACTGTCCGTGCCGCCCAAGCCGGCCGCGGGATCGCCCCCGCCAAGCGCCAAAATTTCCGCCAAACCGGCACCGGCGACAGGCAACGCATATGTGGTGCAAGTCGGCGTGTTCATGTCGCCCGCCAATGCGCAGGCGCTGCACCGACAACTGCTGAGGGCCGGCATTCCCGCGCACACCGAAACGCGCGTGCAACTCGGTCCGTTCCAGGACCGGCGCGAGGCGGAGACGGCGCTTGCGCAAGTGAAAAAACTCGGCGTCGACGCGGTGCTGGTCGCTCCGCGCTGATACTTTTCACGAATACAGCATGCCGGGCAGCCATAGCGAGATCGCCGGCACGTAGGTCACCAGCGCCAGGTAGACCAACAGTACGAACACCCAGGGCAAACAGGCGATCGACACTTCGGTCATTCCCATCTTGGCGATATGACTGGCCACAAACAGATTAAGTCCCACCGGCGGATGGATCATGCCGATCTCCATGTTCACCGTCATGATCACGCCAAGATGAATGGGGTCGATGCCGAGCGACTTGCCGATAGGCACCAGCAGCGGCGCCAGGATCAGGATGATCGAACTCGGTTCCATGAACTGTCCGGCGACCAGCAGCGCCACGTTGACCGCCAGCAGAAACATCCACGGCGATAGCTGCTGATCCACCACCCACTGCGACAGCACCTGCGGAATCTGCTCGGAGGTGAGCAGGAACGAAAAAAGGATTGCATTGGTGATGATGTAAAGCAGCATCGCGCTGGTATTCGCCGCAGACAACAACACTCTCGGCATGTCCCGGACCTTCAGTCCGCGGTAAATGTAAACAGCCGCAATGAAGGAGTACACCGCGGCAATCGCCGCCGCCTCAGTCGGCGTGAAGATGCCGCCGTATATCCCGCCCATTACGATCACCACCAGCATCAGGCCCCAGAACGCCTCCTTGAATGAAACCCAGACCTCCCGCGACGAGGCGCGCGGCATGGTCGGGAAGTTCTTTATCCGCGCGGTAACGTAGGTCACCAGCATCAGGACGCCGGCCAGCAGGATCCCCGGCACCACCCCGGCCATGAAAAGTTTGCCGGCTGACTCCGAGGTGCTGACCGCGTAAATGATCATCACGATCGAAGGCGGAATCAGGATGCCGAGCGAGCCCGACGTGGAAATCACGCCCACCGCGAACCGTTTCGGGTAACCGTGCTTGACCATGGCGGGCAACATGATCGAGCCGATCGCCACCACCGTCGCAGGACTCGAACCGGAGATGGTGGCAAAGAATGCGCAGGCGAGGATCGCCGCCATCGCCAGCCCACCGCGCATCCAACCCACCAGCGCGAGCGCGAAGCGGATGATGCGCGCCGCGATGCCGCCTTCGGTGAGCAGGGTGCCGGACAGAACGAAGAACGGTACCGCCATGATCGCGAAACTTTCCAGGCCGGTGAACAGGCGCTGCGACACGATATCCACGGTGTCCAACGCGAAGGAGGAGAACAGCACGAGGAACGTGAGCACCGTCATCCCGAGCGCGATCGAAATCGGAGTGCCGGTCAGCAACAGCAACAGCAGGATCAGCAATATGAGGGCAGCGTTCATGCCAGCTCCTGCGCTGCGGGCCCGTGTGTTTGAACTGGCAGCACGCCGGTCTTGACGAAGCGCGCCATCACCTGAAGGAAGCGATAGCACATCAGTCCGGAGCCCAGCGGGATGCATAGATACACCGCCCACATCGGCCACTCCAGGTCCGGCGACACCTGTCCGGTACCGTGGATGAACCACACCCAGCGCGCCCCCATGATGGCGATAACCCCGGTGAAAAACGCTCCCAGCGACAGGCCGAGGACCACCAGCACGCGCTTGAGCCGCGGCCGCGCGGCGTTGACCACGACATCGACGCCGATGTGGATTCCGGTGCGCACTCCGTAGGCGGCACCGAATTTGGCCATCCAGATAAACAGATAGATGCAGAGCTCCTGTGCCCAGGAAAAATTCAGCACCCCGGTGTAGTCCCACAACCAGGGAATTGCAGACGACTGCCTGTGAAGAACGGCAACGAAAATGATGAGCGTGGCCGCCGCCATGAACCAGGCGATCAGCCATTCCTCGAGGTGATCGAGGACGCGATTGAAAGTGCTGCCCACTGAGCTTACTTCTTCTTGGCTTTTTCTGCTTCGACTACGGCGGCGATTTGGTAGATGGCCTGGAGATTCTCCTTGCCGACCACCTGTTCGAACTTCGCGTGCACCGGCAGTAACGCTTCGCGCCAGCGCTTTCGCTCCGCATCGCCTAGCATGTAGACCTCGGTCTTCTTCGCAGCCCTCACAGCCGCGAGCGCATCCTCGTTTTCCTTTTTGGCGATGGCGCGCTCGTAAACGGTGGTTTCCCGCATCGCCTTTTCCAGCTGGGCGCGAGTGTCGACGGGAAGCCCCTCCCAGAACTTCCTGTTGACAATCACCGCGTACACCAGGCAGCCGTGGTCGGAAATGGTCAGATGCGACTGCACCTCATGCATTTTCTGCGTAAAGAGGTTGGATACCGGGTTTTCGGTTCCGTCCACTACGCGTTGCTGCAGAGCCGAATAGACCTCGGAAAATGCCATCACCTGAGGCAGCGCGCCGAGCTGGCGCATCGTCGCCTCCAGCACTTTGGACGACTGGATACGCATCTTCAGGCCGCGAAAATCCTTGGGTTCCCGCAGCGGCCGGTTGGCCGAGAACTGCTTGAAGCCGTTGTCCCAGTACGCCAGGCCCCTTATGCCTCGCGGCTCCAGCCTGGCAAACAGCGCCTTGCCGATCTCGCCGTCGGTGACGCGATCCACTGTTTCGGAATCAGGAAACAGGTACGGGAGATCGAACACTTCAAACTCGCGCACACCCAGCGGGCCAAACTTCGAAACCGATGGAGCCAGCATCTGCACGGCGCCCAGCTGCAGTGCCTCCATCTCTTCGCGATCCTTGTACAACTGGCTGTTGGGATAGAGCTCAACCCGGACCCGGCCCGAGGTGTACTTTTCGGCGAGCTGCCTGAATTTGTCCGCAGCCTTGCCCTTGGGCGTATCGGTCGCCACCACATGACTGAACTTTATGACGATCGGATCGGCTGCCAGGACGGAAGCCGTGGCGGCAAATAACAACGCGGCGAGAACCAGTCTGATCATTCTTGTGCGAGGCCGGGAAACCCGGCCTTTCTCCTCGATTGATTTCATCAACGCTGCCACTCTGGCACGATGCCCTCCTCATCTCCTGAGGCGCGAAACTCCGCGGCGACGCCGATGCCTGGTACCCAGGCCAGCGCGTCGCCGATGAAAAGCAGCGGCATTCGTTCGCGTTCCCAGGGTGGCACAGCGGATTCCTGCAACAGGTTCTTCAGCGTGCGGCGCGGACGATGTTCTGCCGGCCGCATGCGCTCGCCGCCGCTGCGGCCGCGCACGCTCGCGTCACGCTGTGCGAAATGCCGCGCGGCGATCCCTTCACCGACTGCCGCTCGCGCGCGCAAGACCCCGAGCCCGGCGGGTAGAAGCAACTCCCTGCGGCCATCCCAGCGCGTATCCCAGTCCACCGGTAGCGCACGGGATTCCTCGACGATCCCCACCTGTCCACGGAAGCAGCGCAACCCGTGGCTACCAAAAGACACATGGACTTCGGAGTCCGCGCCCGCAACGCGACACTGACGCAACGCCTCTTCAAGTCTTGTCCTGTTCGGCATCGGCAGCCCGCGGCTGGCAAACAGCCAACGCAGTATATTCAGTGCGCGCGCATCGGAAAGCCCTCGCAGGGGCTCGATGGGAACCACACCGTCATTGAACACGCGCGTGTCGAGTGCAGCCAGTTCCTCGGCGAGCTCCGAATAGTCGGCGAGGTTGCGACTGGCACGCGCTAGCGTCTCACGGTACGCTGGAAAGCGCGCCTCCAGACGAGGCAGCAGTTCGTTGCGCAGGAAATTGCGGTCATAGCGCGAATCGGCGTTGCTATCGTCCTCGATCCACTCCAGCTTGCGCGCCGTTGCGTATCCCTCGATCTCATTTCGCGTCGTTTCGAGCAGCGGACGCAATATGCAAGGATGAGGGACCGGGGACGAAGTGTCGCGTAGGTCGCTTTTTGCGGTTCCTTCCGCCTTTATCCTTCCGACGTCATCCTTGTGGCTGGCGCCTTCATACTTGCGTAGCACGGGCATCGCCGCGAGACCTTTGGGTCCCGCGCCCCGTAGCAGTTGCAGCAGGAACGTTTCCACCTGGTCATCGAGATGGTGCGCCAAGGCGACAAAGTCGGTGTCAAGCCCGCCATATGCTTGATATCGCAAGTTGCGTGCCGCCGCCTCCACGCCACTACCGTCACGCGGCACCCGCACCCGCCGCACGGTCAACGTGACGCCATACGCCTGACACCGCGCGCTGCAAAACGCCTCCCACGCCATCGAATTCGCACTGATCTGGTGATTGACGTGAACCGCCGACAGCGCCAGCCGCAAATCCTGGCGTAATCGCCCCAGCACGTCGAGCAGCACCACGGAGTCCACCCCACCGCTCAGCCCCACGGCGATACGCCGGCCCCGTACTGCGTGCGTTTCCAGCACGGCAGCGACGCGCTCCGGCAACGACTTGGACATGATCGGATGGATCGAGTGCGGCATGCCTAAAACAAGATACCCCGCTTAGGCGGGGCATCGGGGACAAAACCGCACCGCACGGACCCGCTCATTGAACGGCGACTTCCTTGAACTTGCCGTAGGCCATCAGCCGCTCGAAGCGTTTCTCGATCAGTTCCTCGATCGGTTTTCTCTGCGCCTCGGCGAGCGCCTCCTGCAGCGCCTTGCGCAGCGTCTGCATCATGGTCGCCGGGTCGCGGTGCGCGCCGCCGAGCGGTTCGGCGACCACGCTGTCCACCAGGCCCAGGGTCTTCAACCGGTTGGCCGTGATGCCCAGTGTCTCGGCCGCGTCTGGCGCCTTGTCCGCGCTCTTCCACAGGATAGAGGCGCAGCCCTCGGGCGAAATGACCGAGTAGATCGAATACTGCAACATCAACGTTACATCGCCAACCGCAATCGCAAGTGCTCCTCCGGAGCCGCCTTCGCCGATGATGGTAACGACCACCGGCACGCGCAATTCCGCCATCACGTACAGATTGCGGCCGATCGCCTCGGACTGCCCGCGCTCCTCGGCACCCACACCCGGGTAGGCGCCCGGGGTGTCCACGAAAGTAATCACCGGAATGCCAAATTTCTCCGCGAGCCTCATCAGCCGCAGCGCCTTCCGGTATCCCTCCGGCTTGGGCATGCCGAAATTCCGGTAGAGCTTGTCCTTGGTGTCGCGACCCTTCTGATGTCCGATCACCATCACCGTCTGACTGCCGAAACGCGCCAGGCCGGCGACGATCGAAGGATCCTCGGCAAAGGCACGATCGCCCAGAAGCTCCTGCACATCGGTAAAAATGTTCTGGAAATAGTCGAGGGTATAGGGGCGCTGCGGATGACGCGCCACCTGGGAGATCTGCCAGGCGGACAGCTTGGAGTAAATCTCACGGGTAAGCGAGCTGCTTTTCTTCTGCAGCCGCGCAATCTCCTCCGATATGTCCACGGCCGAATCGTCCTGCACGTAACGCAGCTCTTCGATCTTCGATTCCAGCTCGGCAATCGGCTGTTCGAATTCGAGGAAAGTGGTTTTCGACTGGGCCATTGATTGTGGTGGCGCCATGTTTGTCACAGCGTCACATTGTAGCGGCGCCGTATTGTAGCGTGTCGCGTCGGTCCAGACCTACTTGCCGTACTGACTCGCCAGATAGTCCACGATTTTCTGCGCGTCCGACTCCGCGATCGGCGCGCCCATCACGGTGATCATCTTGTTGACCGACGTTTCCCAGCCTTTGCGGTCGAGAAAAGGAGAATTCATCGGAATGTAATCGAGGCTGTGGCACATGACACAATTGCCCTCGACCAGTTGTCTGCCGGGGCCGTCACGCAGCCGCAACTGGCTCTCCTGTGCCAGTGCCGGCGCGGCGGCAAGCAACAACAGTGCGAGTATCTTGCGCACCCGCAACTCCTACGTGATCTCGAAGTTGATCCGCTGCACCACGTTGTTGTGGTAACCGGCGGGGTTGAAAATCAGATCGAAAGTCTGCGTAGCCCCTGCGCGATTCGTCGCCTTGGCCATGAGCATATGGCTGCCGGGACGCCCCGCCGTGAGCCGATGCGACCACTGGCGCCAGGAGAACCTTCCGCGGTCGGAGGCGAGTTGCGCCGCGCGCCAGGTCTTGCCGCCGTCCTCGGAGACTTCGACGGTTGCAACCCCGTATCCACCGTCCCACGCCACGCCGGCGACCGTAATCTCTTGCCCGAAAGCAAACTTCTGCCCCTCTTCGAGATTGGTGACCAGGGAATTCACCACCATTTCGGTGATCGGCGTGTTGACCTCGGTTTCCTGCGAAACGAAACGATCGATCAGCGGGAACTTGCCCTTGGGAATTCGGTACGCCGGATTCATCCAGAACCCCTGGTAGGGTTTGGTTGTTGCCGCAATCGAGGTGAGATGCTTCATCCAGTACGTGGCGGTCCAGCCCGGAACCACGACCCGGGCGGGAAAACCATTCCAATGCGGCAGCTTTTCCCCGTTCATCTCCAGCGCCACCAGGGTGTTCTCGTCCATCGCCTTCCATGCCGGAATGCTCTTCACGAAATCCGGTGTCTTGTCGATCACTCCCCTGTCGGAGCCATCGAATACGATCTCGAGCGCGTCTTTCCTCACGCCGGCTCTGGCCAGCAGATCGCGCAGCCTCACGCCGCGCCACATGGCATTGCCGATCGCGCCGTGGCCCCATTGCACGCCGGGCACGTGCGGCAGCGAAAGCCCGCGCCGGTTGCCCGAGCACATGCATACTGCCGCGACCTCGATTTGTTCGAAGTCTCGGGACAGGTTCTCGTAGGTAATCTCGAACGGCTTATCCAGCGCATCCCCTGCAACGGCAAGTTTCCAGTTCTGCAGACTCACCTGCGGAATGTCGGCCAGGTGGTAGCGCACGAAAAACGCGTCGTTCGGCGTGAACGCCTCGTTGAAAAAACGCACCGGGGTTTCGAAATTTGGAGGCCGGAAGGATTTCTTGATCAGCGGCAGCTTGCCCGGCAGCGCCGCGAATTGCGCTGCTTGCAATGCGCCCGACGGCAATGCCGCCGGTCCAAGGCTGTCCGCCGCTGCTGCCCGACCGGCAGCGCGTATTCCGCCGGCCAGCAGCAGGCCGCCCGCCGAAGATTTCAGGAATTCACGCCTGGTTTGCATGTCACCTCACCTCAAGCGCTGCCTGCCGGCATTTAAAACAATACGCCTGCCTGACCGCGCGGGTCGTTGGCGCTGGTGATACTGCCTGTTTTCTTGTCGAAAAATACCCCCTGCATGTTACCCCACTTGCGCCCTCCCTCTTCCACTGCATGCCCCATGGTCCTGAGTGCCTGGACCCACTGTGGCGAAAAGCCACCCGGCTCGATCTCGATGCGGTCGGGCAGATATTGATGGTGATAGCGCGGCGCGCTGAGCATACGCTTCAGGTCGAAGGTCGGTTGTTCCACGTAGGCCAAGATTCCCTCCAGCACCATGGAGATGATGCGCGAACCACCTGGCGTGCCGAGCACCAGCACGCCGCGTTCGTCCTCAACGAACGTGGGCGACATCGACGAGAGCGGCCGCTTGCCAGCCTCGATGGCGTTGGCTTCGTTGCCGACGAGTTTGTAGATATTCGGTGCGGACGGTGCCAGAGAAAAATCGTTCATGTGGTTATTCAGCAGCACGCCGGTGTCGCCGGCAACGAAGCCCGATCCGAACGGTGCATTGACCGAAAGCGTTGCGGCAACACGATTGCCCTCGGCGTCGATAACCGAAAAATGTGTGGTGTCCTTTCCCTCTGCGGCGGAATCCGCGATTTCCGCGAGCGCGGCACTCGGCGTGGCACGCTCGGGATCGATCGATGCTGCGCGTTGACCTGCGTATTTGCGCGAAACCAGCTTCTCCACTGGCACGGCGACGAAATCGGGGTCTCCCATGTAGCGCGCACGGTCGTGGTAACCACGCCGCAATGCCTCCACCGTGTAGTGCACGCGCCCAGTCTCGGACAACGCCGCCAGCGTCACCGGCTCGAGAATGAACAGGCTCTGCGCCAGCAACAGGCCGCCCGAAGACGGCAGCGGCGCGGAGGTGATGGTCGCCCCTCGGTAGCTGAACTTTACCGGCGGCCGCTCGATGACGCGATAACTCTGCAAGTCCGACAATTCCCACAAACCACCGCCGGCTCGCACCGCCTCCACAAGCCGGTGCGCAAAGGCGCCGCGATAGAAGCCCTGGCGGCCTTGCGCGGCTAGCATGCGCAACGTGCGAGCCAGCTGCGGCTGTTTCACCATGAAACCGGCTGCGACCGCCCTGCCGCCGTCGAGAAATATGCTCGCTGCGTTGATGTCCCGTTTGAGCAGCGCCTCGCGATAGCCCGTGGCCCAGACGTAGCGCGCGTCGGCGGGATACCCCTCTTCGGCGAGGCGGATCGCCGGCTGCAATGCACGCGCCAGGGGAAGCCTGCCGTAGTTGCCTGCGACCCAGTCGAGAGCCGCCGGCGTGCCCGGGATGCCCGCAGCGGTCGGGCCTTCGAGCGAAGCCTTCTGTCTCGGCTGACCGTTCTCGTCCAGGAAGAACTCGCGCGTGGCCTTGCGCGGCGCAGTTTCACGCGCGTCGACGAACACTTCGAAAGCGTCGGAGCCACGATGCAGCAGGAAAAATCCGCCGCCACCAATTCCCGAAGCAAACGGCTCGACGACCGCCAGCGCGGCGGCCACCGCCACTGCCGCATCGAACGCATTGCCGCCGGATTTGAGGATGTCACAACCCGCTTTGGTGGCGAGCCCGTGTGCGGAAGCTATGCCGCATTCCTGCGCCGTCGCGGGACCCTGCGCGAATCCCGCCAACAGCACGACGACAAGCGCGAAACGCAGCACCGCACTGCAGCAGCAAGGTTTGACAGGGGCAGCCTGAAAAACGGGCAATGTCCCGCGACGTTTCATGTTGCCTGCCGCGACAAGAAAGTCATTGCAACGCAAAAGTACCGCCTTCGTCGCTGAAATCCCGATCAGATTCCGATGTCCATCCCAAGGCGCCACGCTTCATGTGGTCACCTCCTCAAGGAACGGTCGGAACGGGTAAGCCTCGGCCATGCCACGGAACTTTCTCAGAAAATCACCGCGCATAGGCTGCAACCCGTTGTCGCCCTGAAAGTGGGCCGTAAACGCGCCGGGAAACTCGCGCCGCATCATCGAGCTCACCTCCCTGATGTGTGCATCCGTATCCACGTCGATGAAGCGCCGGGAATCCTTGTGCGCCGCGTCGTAGTAGATCTCCGACTGAGCGTCGTTGCGCGGAATCGTCACCAAGGGCGTGTCGCTCCATCTGAGGCGGGCGACCAATTGCAATTCTCCCTTACGGCCTTGCGGGGTGCGGAACGCCCAGATGTAGTCCGGAAAATCGGCGCGCATCTCGCCCATTTTCTTGCGGTCCGAGAGCAACCAGCCGACGCGGCCTTCCTTCATGTCCTGGTCGAATTTCTTCCAGTAATAGAATACGTCCATCCATTCCTCCTTTTCTTCTGCGTGCCCAATGCGCAGACAGCACCCTTGTCCGGAGCCGCCACGACTGTCCACGAACCGATCGTTACGATTCTGCTCCGTTTCGTGCTTTTCTTCGCGTGCCTTTGGCGCTGCAGACACTGCGTTGGCGTAACCATCCAGGGCGGAAGAAGCACTTCTGTCGCGTGTCCCTGATCGTCAGACACGGCCCGGGTTCGCGGCAGGGGACGCCTGCGGCCGTCGCGCCTAGTGTAGCTTGGGGCGCGTCATGCGGCTGCTCCCGCAATCGACCGACGTCTGCGCCGTTGAATTCAAGCAGGTTTCCTCACGCGGAACCAGGCCGCATACAAGGCAGGCACGAACAGCAACGTAAGGATGGTGGCCGAAATCAGACCCCCCATGATTGCAACGGCCATCGGCCCCCAGAAATTCGAACGCGACAGCGGGATCATCGCCAGCGCCGCGGCCAGCGCGGTCAGTACGATCGGCCTGAAGCGCCGTACCGTGGCCTCGACGATCGCTTCCCATTGCGAATGGCCGGCCTTGATATCCTGTTCGATCTGATCCACCAAAATCACCGAGTTGCGCATGATCATGCCGAAAAGGGCGATCACACCCAGGTTGGCGACGAAGCCAAAGGGCACGTTCCAGGTCAGCAGGATGAAGGCCACGCCGATCAGGCCGAGTGGTGAAGTCAGCAGCACCATGATCGTCTTCGAAAAGCCCTGCAACTGGATCATGAGCAGTGTAAGCACGACGATCAGCATCATCGGCATCACTGCGATGATCGAATTTTCGCCCTTGGCGCTTTCCTCGATGGCACCCCCCATGTCAATTCGATAGTTCGGAGGCAGCGTCGCCCGCAGCCGGTCCAGCCGGGGGTCGAGCTGCGTGGAAACCACCGGGGCCTGCACGTCGCCGCGGATGTCCGCGCGCACGGTCACGGTGTGCTGGCGGTTGCGCCGCCAGATGATTCCCTCTTCGAATTCGTAGGTAATCTCGGCAATCTGCGTCAACGGGATCCACTTGCCGGACTGCGTCGGAACGTTGATTTCGCCGAGCTTGCCCGGGTTCAGGCGCTCCGCGGTTTCTGCGCGCGCGAGCACTTCGATCAATTCGTCCTTCTCGCGGTATTGCGTGATGCTGAATCCGGTGAGGATGGAATTGAGCACCGTGGAAAGTCCCTGCGAGCTGACTCCGATCACGCGCGCCTTGTTCTGGTCGATCCGCAGCCTGATGGTCTTGACCTGTTCGTTCCAGTCGAGATGTACGTTCTGCGTATTGGGATGTGCGCGCACGGTTTCCGCCACCTGGAGCGCGATCCTGCGCACCGCGGGGATGTCGTTACCGACCACCCGGAACTGTACTGGATAGCCCACCGGTGGGCCGTTCTCGAGCCGGTTGACCCGGCCGCGCAGCATCGAGAAGTCCGTCTCGAGAGTGCGGTTGAGCTTCTCGACCATGATTTCACGCGCCTTGTTGTCCCTGGTTACGATTACGAACTGGGCGAAATTCGGATGGCCAAGTTGCTGGTCCAGCGGCAGGTAAAAACGCGGGCTGCCGTTGCCGATGTAGGCGACGTAGTTTTCGATGTTCGCATCGCCCTTGAGCTTGTCCTCGAAGCGCCTGACCTGCGCTTCGGTCGTCTGGAAAGAGGCACCCTGCGGCAGCCACAGATCCACGATCAGTTCAGGCCGGTTGGAGGACGGAAAGAACTGCTGCTGCACGAAGCGGAATCCGAACATGGATAGCGCGAACACTGCGACGGTTACGAGTATGACGGTTTTGCGCCAGGCCACGCACCAGTTCACCAGCGCGCGGAAGCGGCGATAAAACGGACTTCCATAGACGTCGGTGTCGTGGGCACGCGGTAAGCCGGGCGCGGCAATCAAGCGTGGCAGGGCACGATGCAAAGGCCCCGCAACGAATTTCCGGAACGCCGAAGGTTGCGTGGCGCCATGTGCAGTGTCCGGAAGCAGCTTGTAGCCGAGATAGGGAATAAACAGCACGGCCACGACCCACGACACAAGCAGTGCTATGGTCACCACCGCGAAGATTGAGAAGGTGTACTCGCCGGCGGAAGACTTTGCGAAACCGACGGGCATGAATGCGGAAGCGGTGATCAACGTTCCGGTCAGCATCGGAAATGCCGTCGAGGTGTAGGCAAAACTCGCCGCTCTCACGCGGTCCAGACCCTGCTCCATCTTGGTTGCCATCATCTCCACCGAAATAATGGCGTCGTCTACCAACAGACCGAGCGAGATGATCAAGGCCCCCAGAGAAATCCTCTGCAGGTCGATTCCGTAGAGCTTCATCAGCAGAAAAGTCACAGCCAGCACGAGCGGGATTGACAATGCCACCACCAGTCCGGTACGGAATCCGAGGCTGAAGAAACTGACGGCCAGAACGATCACCACGGCCTCCAGCAGGGTCTTCATGAACTCGTCGACCGAACGCCTGACCACCTCCGGCTGGTTCGAATACTGGTGAACGTCTATTCCCACCGGGAGATCGCGCTTGATGCGCCCGATCGCATCGTCGAGGTCCTTGCCGAGATTCAGGATGTCTCCGCCCTTGGCCATCGAGACCGCCAGGGCAATGGCGTCCTCGCCCATATAGCGAACCTTTTGTGTTGGCGGATCGACATATCCGCGATAAATGTGGGCAATGTCGCCGAGGCGGAACAGGCGGCCACCGGCCTGGATGCCGATTTCGCGAATGCTTTCCACGGAGTCGAAACTCCCGGAGATGCGCAAATACATCCGGTCAGAGCGGGTGTCGATCAAGCCTGCCGGCGTCATGGCATTCTGGGCGCGCAGCACCTCGAATATGGACAAGGGATCAATACCGAGCGTAGCCAGTTTCCGGTGGGAAACCTCGACATAGATCTTCTCTTCCTGGTCGCCGATGATCTCGGCCTTGGCGACGTTCGGAAGCCGGAGAATTTCCCTGCGCACCTCCTCGATATGGTCCTTCAGTTCCGCGTAGGAATAGCCGTCTCCGGTGAATGCGTAGAGGTTGCCGAAGACATCGCCGAATTCGTCGTTGAAGAAAGGTCCGATTGTGCCGCTCGGAAGCGTGTGGCGCATGTCGCCGATTTTTTTGCGCACTTGATACCAGACATCCGGAACAACCTTCGGCGCGGTCGAATCCTTTAGGGTGACGAAAATAGTGGTCTCGCCGGACTTGGTGTACGAGCGCACGTTGTCCAGGAACGGCGTTTCCTGAAGTTTTTTTTCCAGACGCTCGGTAACCTGCTCCTCCATTTCCCGCGGTGACGCGCCGGGCCAGATCGCCCGCACCACCATGAGCTTGAAAGTGAAATCAGGGTCTTCGGCCTGACCCAGCCTGAGATAGGAAAAAATCCCCGCGGCAAACAGGGCCAGCATGAAAAAGAGCACCAGCGACTGGTGCTCCAGAGCCCATTCCGAAAGGTTGAACGCCTTCATCGCGAAGCCTTCTCCGGCTGCGTTCCCGTTGGGCTCTCTGCCGCAACACGTACTTTCTCGCCTGCAAAGAGTTTGTGCACGCCGGCGCGCACTACGATGTCGCCCGGCTTCGGGCCGGAGAGGATGGCGACCTTGTCTTCCACGTACTCGCCAACTTCGACCCGCACAAGTTTCACCTGGCTGGTAGCCGGATCGACCACCCAAACTGCTGCGTTGCCGTCATCCTGAAATAGCGCCGTGGCCGGCAGCAGCATGGCCGCACCGCGCTGGATGCCCTTCAGATAGACGTTCGCCGTCATGCCCAGACTCACGGCCCGATCGGCGTCGAGAATGGAAATCCTGGCGGCGTAGGTGCGGGTGACCGGATCGGCTGACGGGCTTACCTCGCGAACCCTGCCGCGATAAATCTTCGAGGGATCCGCCCACAGCGTGATCGTAATCTCCTTCGCCACATTCAGATCGGCGAGCCGGTTCTCGGCGATGCTGATGACGACTTCCTTCTCGTCGGTGCGCGCCACTTTGATGACCGTTTGACCGGCGGTCACGACCTGACCCACTTCCGCCAGGATTGCGGTCACTACACCAGCGTGATCGGCGACCAGTTCGGTGTAGCCCGTCTGGTTCCTGCTGACTGACAACTGCGTCTGTGCCTGCTCGAGTTGGGCCTTGGCAACGTTGAAGGCATTCAGCCTGCGTTCGTACTCGGCCTGACTGATGAAATTCTTCTTGAGCAGATCGGAATAGCGTTCGAGTTCGGACTTGGTGTGGTCGAATTCCGACTTGGCCGCTTCGAGCTGGGATTGCGCACTCCGGGTATTGAGCTGTTGGTCCTCCGGGTCGAGCCGGGCCAGCACGGCACCGGCGCGCACCGTGGTGCCGACTTCGACGTTGCGCGCCACAATCTTTCCGGCAACACGGAAGCTCAGGTTGGTCTCATACCGCGCCCGCACCTCGCCCGAGTAGGCCACGTGCCCGTCAGTAGTATCCATACTGACGTGTACAACGTTGACCAGCCGAGGCTGCGGCGCACCCTCCTCTTTCTTGTCACACGCGGCGGCAATCGCGATCAGCGTCGCCAGTAAAACGGCATGCGTTGCGGTCGCGGGCGGCGGCCGGACACCGCCTACGCGGCTCACTCTTGCACCCGGGAGAGTTTGGACTCGAGGACCATGACGGGACCGACTTTTCCCGTGGTGTCAGAGTACTACAGTGACCGGCTGTCCCGGTTTGAGTAACGATGCCTGTGCCGGATTCGGCCGGACCTCGACCATGTAGCGCAACGTTTCCCTGCCTTCGGTTTGCGTTTGCGGCTGCGCAAATGGGGAAACATGCGTCACGGTGGCCCGCACCGGCGTACCGCAGAGCTCGCATATGAGCGTCACGCTGCGGCCATTCTGCAAATGGGCGGCAACTGCGAGCGGAACCACAAAGCGTACCGTTATGTTGTCGACTGGCAGGATTGCAACCACCGGCGACCCCGCCGGAACCCAGTCACCCTTTGCATATAGCGTTTCGACGACCACAGCGTCAGCCGGCGCGTTCGCCGATTTTTGCGCCAGCTTCAATTGCGTCTGCGCGACCCGCGTCTTGAGTTTTTCGATTTCCTCCGTATCCCTTTCCGGGGCCGGCACGCGGGTCTGCAGTTCGGCCAGTTGTCTCCTCGCCGCCTCGTTCGCGGCGACTTCACTTTCATCGGCCAGCGAGAACAGCGTCGTGCCTTCAGTCACCATGGCGCCGCGTTTTGCTGCAAGCTTGGACAGATTGCCCGAATAGGGCGCGGACAGGCGGATCGTTTCACCCTGCGCGTATCCCTGGAAAATGCGCACGTCCTCGAGTTGACAAGCAGTCGCAAGCAACGCCATCACGAGCACGAGAACTCCGCGCGGCAACACGACACGCGAAGAAAATGCGTCGCTCACCGTGCCTCGTCCTTGAGCAGCGCGTTGATGTCGGCAAGGTCGGCCTCGGCAAGCTTGCCCACCGCGGCCTTCAGCCGCAACTGGTTCAGAATCGCGTTGTAGAGCGCCTGCGCCAGGTTGCTGCGGGCCAG
>DATENC010000015.1:0-46297 GCA_035275265.1 Burkholderiales bacterium
TGGTGGTGATAGGTGGACTTGAACCACCGACCCCAGCATTATGAGTGCTGTGCTCTAACCAGCTGAGCTATATCACCGGAAACCTGCCTGTCCTCATTGTGTGGCGGGGAGGAAAAGGGAGCGAAAGGTTACTGACGCCCCCCTGCATTGTCAAGGCAGGAACCGCAGCGCACCGGGCTCGCGCCCGCGTGGCCGTAGTAGACTGGCCGCATGAAATTCGACATCGTCATTGTCGGCGGAGGCCTGGTCGGGGGCAGCATCGCGCGCGCACTTTCCCAAAGCGGACTGAGTATCGCGTTGGTCGAGCCCAGATCGCCCCGTCCGTTGCCTGTCGTGGGATTCGACGCGCGCGTTTACGCGCTCAATCCGCGCAGCGTGCGCTGTCTGGAGGGTTGGGGCGTATGGCCGCGGCTCGCGCAGGAGCGTGTTACGCCGGTGCAGGAAATGCTCGTATTCGGCGATGATGACAACTCGAAGCTCGAGTTCAGCGCCTATCGCACCGGCGTCTTCGAACTTGCGGCGATTGTCGAGGAATCCAATCTTCAGCAGGCGCTGTCCAAATCTCTCAATGGCCAGCCAGATCTGACGATGTTGGGCGGCGTTGAATGCCTGCATGCAGAATGGACCGAGTCGGTAGTCGCGCTTTCGCTCTCCAACGGCACCGAGCTGGAAGCGCGACTGGTGATCGCAGCCGACGGCGCGGAGTCGGCAATGCGTTCTCGGGGTGGAATCGAGGTCGAGGTTCACGATTACGGCCAGAGGGGCGTGGTTGCCAACTTTGATGTCGAGAAACCGCATCGCAACGTGGCGTACCAGTGGTTCCGCAAGGATGGCGTACTCGCGCTGCTGCCCCTCGCGCAAGGGCGGGTCTCGATGGTTTGGTCCACCCCGGAAGCGCATGCGCAGGACCTGCTGGCAATGACAGGCGAGGAGCTTGCGCGCGCGGTCGGGGATGCTGCCGCAAGCAGACTTGGCGCGATGCGTATCGAAGGGACCGCCGCCGCATTTGCGTTGCGCCGCCTGCGTGCCATGCGCCTAATCGCGCCGCGCCTTGCCCTGCTGGGAGATGCCGCGCACAACGTTCACCCGCTTGCCGGGCAGGGATTGAACCTGGGGATTGCCGATGTAGAATCGCTTTGCGGGGTTCTCGTCGGTCGTGGCCTGGAGGGCGACTGTGGGGCAACCGCACTGTTGCGCCGTTACGAACGCAGTCGCAGGGAAGACATCCTGGCGATGGAGTGCGTCACCGATGGACTGCACAGGCTCTTCAGTAGTACGCTGCCGGGTCTGCCGTGGCTGCGCAACGCGGGACTGAATCTTACCAATCAGTTGCGGCCGCTCAAGAAGCAGTTGGTGAAACGAGCGCTCGGAAAAGCGGTCTAATCACATACTCAACGGAATCCCCGACTCCCCTAGCCGACCCATGATTATCAATCGTGCACTGACGATTCTTTTGTCCACCATCCTGCTGATTGCCGGCGTGGCCTGCGCTGATGAGGCCGACATTCGCTCTGGGATTGCCAAGAAGTTTCCAAAGGCCAGCGTCGAAAGCGTTACCAAAACATCCCATCTTGGATTGTACGAAGTCGTTGTCGACGGCCAGGTGATCTACACCGATGAAAAATTCAGTCTCCTGATCGACGGCAGCATTATCGAGACCAGCAGCATGACAAACATAACGGCGGTCAGGCAGCAGGAACTGGAGGAGTCGAAGCTCAAGAAACTGGCATTTCCTTTCGAACAACTACCCTTTGAAATGGCGTTCAAGAAGGTTAAGGGCGACGGCAGCCGCAAGATCGCTGTTTTTTCCGATCCCGATTGTCCGTACTGCAAGAGGCTGGAGAAAAGTTTTACAAAGCTCGATAACGTTACGATTCATATTTTCCTGTATCCGCTGAAAGAATTGCATCCGAAAGCCACTGACGTTGCGCGTGCGATCTGGTGTTCGCCGGATCGCGTCAAAGTCTGGGATGACTATATGCTCAGGGGTGTGGCGCCCAAGTCCGCGGGCAACTGTGACAATCCGGTGGACAAGATCGTGGAATTCGGCCAGTCCAAACGTATTTCCGGCACGCCCACGTTGTTTTTTGCGGACGGCAAGCGCGTTCCCGGTGCAATTCCGATCGAACAGATCGAGGATATCCTGGCCAAACAGGCCAAGTAAGTCTGGCCCTGTTCGCAGCCACAGGCGTTCTAGAATCGGGGGCGTCAGCATTTCCTGGGTGGGAATGGGCGATGCGCAGGATCAGGCAGGTTCCCCAAGGCGTGTCCCAGGCGGCGTTCGAGCGCTTGTCTGTTGCCGTGATGCTTTCCGCAACACTGCATGTGTATCTTATCTACGGGCTGGCGCTCGCACCGCCCCACCTCCCCACTGATCGTGTCAGCATTATCAATACCCGGCTCGTGCCCGAGCCCGCTACGCCGAAACGTCCGGCGTTGCTGGCGCCTGCGAAGCGCGATCTCATCCCCTCTTTGCAGCCGCAAGTCCCTTCGTTAGCTGAACCGATCGAAATGCCGGTACCGGCTACGCAGGTCCCGCCAGCCGAGGATCGCAGTCCGGAGCCGGAAATTTCAACGGCCAGCCTTCCCGATCCGTTTCACTACGCCGCAAAGGAACTCGATGTCTATCCGCAACCGCTGAATCCCATCGAGCCCGCCTATCCGCAAATAGCCCTCGCAGGCGAAATCGGCGGTTGGGTGACAGCACTGCTGTTGATCGATGAGAGTGGGCGCGTAACTGAAGTATCGGTGGTGGACGCGTCTCCGCAGGACCTATTCGACGAGTCGGCGCTAAAGGCACTGCTGACGACCACATACTCTCCCGCAGAGAAGGGCGGACGCGCGGTGCGCAGCCGCATACTCGTCAGACTCGATTACGATCCGATTGCGGCGACGGCAACTCATTGACGGCTGAATTCAGAACGGACGCGGCTCGAAGCCACGCGGATAGAGCACCCACATCCGGCCACTCTGGCGCATGCGTCCGGCAATCTGTCCGGCTTCATCACCGAAACCCCAGAATAGATCCGCGCGCACTGCACCTTTTATTGCGCTGCCGGTATCCTGCGCGAGCACCAGGCGGTTGAGAGGGCGTGCGGACAACGGCCAGGTGCTCGAAAGGAAAACCGGTGCCCCGAGCGGCACTATTGCTGAGTCGATCGCGATGCTTCGGCCCGGAGTGAGGGCGATCCCCAGGGCACCAACCGGCCCTGGCGAGGAAGACGGCATTTCGCGGAAGAACACGTAGGCCGGATTCTGCTGCAGCAACAGGGGCAGCATGTCCGGATTCTGCTTGCCCCATTGTTTGATTCCCTGCATTGACGCCTTGTCCAGAGGCAATTCCCCGCGCTCGACCAGGACGCGCCCAATGGACTTGTAGGGGTGCCCATTGTGCTCTGCGAAGCCGATGCGCACGATTTCACCGCCGGTCAATTTCACCCGGCCCGAACCCTGGACTTGGAGAAAGAAGAGTTCTACCGCGTCGTCCACCCAGAGAATTTCCCGGCCGCGCACCGCGGCTACGCCACGCTCGATCTCCGCGCGCGTGTAATAGGGCACCACTTTGTTTCCCTGCAGCCGGCCTCGCAGTCGTATTCCCTTGAGATTTGGCTGGGTTTCCGTGAGATCGACGACCAGCAGATCGTCGGGGACGCCGTAGACGGGAAAGCGATATGTCTTGCTCGGCACCCGGCTACCGTGCAGCAGTGGCTCATAGTATCCGGTGACCAGGCCTTCAGCGCTTCCGTCGGCGTTGTGAACGGCATAGGGAACGAAGCTGGTTTCGAAGAACTGCCGTACCGCGGCCGCGTCTTCTACAGGAATTTGCGCTGCCAAGGCGCAAACCGCTTGCCACTCGGGTTGGGATTTCAGGCTGCCGCACGAGAGCAGCAGCGCAGGCAATGCCTCGGCATGTCTGTCACTGCCCCACTCAGGCAACCCACTCCAATCGCTGGCTTGGAACGTTTGCGGACGTGTTGGCGGTTGCGGCGCCGGTGCGGGAATCGATGCGGGTTGGGGCGCGGAGACGGCCGGCACCGGCGTTTCGACAAGCGGCTTAGCAGGAGCCGGTGGCGCGGGTGCTTGGGTCTTGGGTAGACTTGCGCAACCGCTGGCAAGTAGCCCGAGCATCCACAACGTGACCGCCAACCATCTTATTCCTTGCATTCGACAATTTTCTGCGTGAACTGTTACTCCTGCTGCGAGTATAACAAAGCGAGGCTGCGCAACTTCCGGTCTTGCGTCCCATGACTTGGCTGATTCTCGAAGGCGTCCTGGCACTGGCGCTGTTCGCGTTTATCATCTGGTGGACACTGCCGCGCAAGCGGGATGGCGACAAGAAGGACTAGCCGCGCCGCTTCTCGAGCTGGACTAAACGGAACCAACCACCGAGCAGCGTGGGCTCGTCCTTTACGACGAGCAGTTGCGGCACCTTTCCGACAACTTCTTCGAACACCACGTCGGTACGAGTCGCGATGTGCCGGCTCACCAGGTTGAGCAGGCGGCGCGCAGGCGCGCGCTCGCCGCGACGCAGAAATTTATCCAGAAGAAAAACCTTTCCCGCCGGTTTGAGTACCCTGGCCGTCTCCCGCAGAACTGCTGCGCCATCAGGCACGACTGCGACGATCAAGTGCAGGATCGCGTGATCGAAACATTCATTCATGAACGGCAACCTTTGGCTGTCTCCTTGCACTAGCACCGCATCCATTGAACCGATTCGCACTTCCGCCCTTCGCAGCATCGCTGCGTTGAGGTCGATTCCCACGTATTGATGCAACGCTGGAAGATGCGGCAAGTCCAGCCCCGTGCCGATGCCGTCCACAAGAATTCGGCAGGATTTATCGGCAGGCAACGCGGCAAGACTGCGGCAACGGGCTCGGGCAAGCGGCCGGCCGATGATCGCGTCGTAAAACGGAGCGATCAATGTGTAACTGCGGTTGAGCGACATAGCCGGCGGTGCCGACGATTGAAAATGAAATTCCCACCACGGCAACACGATGACACGAAGAAAACCGGATGCTTCAGGGCAGATCTATCTTCACTACGCCGTAGTTGGCTGTTGGACGGGGAAGAATTAGTGCAGTATGCGGGGCACCGTCAGGGTGAACTCCGGGATCGGTGCTTCGAATGCAACGCCGTCCTCGGCGGCCATCTGGTAACTGCCGCGCATGGTGCCTACGGGCGTGCCGATTGCTGTGCCACTGGTGTACTCGTGCTTATCCTGCGGCCGCAGTAACGGTTGCTGTCCGACTACACCGAGGCCCCGGACTTCCTGCACCTTGCCATTGGCGTCGGTGATAATCCAGTGACGGCTGACGAGCTGGGCAGCGACGGTACCCGTGTTTGCGATGGTGATGGTGTAGGCAAAGACATATCTGCCACCGGCTTCATCGGATTGGTCGGCGACATAGGATGTCCGTGCAGTGACTGTGATTTCGTATTTCTTGTGCTCGGCCATGCCTGGCATTGGACATTAAACGCGGCGAGGCGGCAAGGCCGGCTACTGGATGCGTTTCAGTGAGGGATGGTCGTCCCCCGTTTGATACAATGCCGCGTTCTTGCGCCTGGCGGCATTACCGCTAATAGAAATTTTCATGCATCGAATCGCCTCAAGCATTCTTTCCGCGAACTTCGCAAAGCTCGGCGAAGAAGTCCAGTCGGTCATCGCCGCTGGCGCGGACATCGTGCACTTCGACGTGATGGACAACCACTACGTGCCCAATCTAACCGTGGGGCCTGTGGTTTGCGAAGCCATTAGACCGCTTACCAAAGCGGTCATCGACGTGCACCTGATGGTCAGTCCGGTGGACCGCATCGTTCCCGATTTTGCCAAGGCGGGCGCCAACATCATCAGTTTCCATCCGGAAGCCTCGGGACATGTCGACCGCACCATCGGACTGATCAAGGAATGCGGCTGCAAAGCGGGGCTGGTGCTCAATCCGGCGACCCCGTTGTCGTGGCTCGACTACACCCTGGACAAGCTGGATTTGGTGTTGGTCATGTCGGTCAATCCGGGGTTCGGCGGGCAGAAATTCATTGCCGCCGCTCTCGCCAAACTGCGCGTTGTGCGCGAGCGCATCCAGAGTTCCGGGCGCGACATCTGGCTCGAAGTGGACGGCGGCGTGAAGGTGGACAACATTGCCGAGATTGCCCGCGCCGGCGCCGACACTTTCGTCTCCGGCTCAGCGATCTTCGGTACCAAGGACTACAAGGCCACCATTGCGGCCATGCGCGCCGAGCTTGCGAAAGTGTGATTTATTCGCGCTTAACCCGCCGTTCACAGCAATGACGCGAAGGTCACTGAGGAAAGACTGTTCGCGACCTTCTGCCGCTAGATTTCAGCCTCGCCAATGAGGACCTTGCTCTTGATCTGCGGTGAGAGTTTTCTTTGAGATTCCCGATCAAGATTGATGCGGTGGCGTTCGATCTGGACGGCACGCTTGTTGACACACTTCCGGACTTGCATGAAGCGGCTAACCGGATGCTCGCGGAATTCGAGCGCCCTGCGGTGACCGCATCCGCCGTGAGGGAGTATGTGGGAGACGGGGTGGATAGCCTTGTTAAACGCCTGCTGACTGGCGATCCCGGCGGCGAGCCTGACGCGGCGGCGTTCGTAAGGGCCGGAAACGTTTTCCGGGGTCACTACTCAAGGGTGCTGTCACGTGCTTCACGACCCTTTCCTGGCGTAGTGGAAGGACTGCAGGCAATGCGCCGCTGCGGGCTCAGCCTCGCCTGCATTACCAACAAGCCGGCGAATTTCACCAACCCGCTGTTGCGCGATGTCGGGCTCGCGCAGTATCTGGATCTGATATTGAGCGGAGACAGTCTTCCGCGAAGGAAGCCTGATCCATTGCCGCTGCTGCATTGCGCGCGGGTCTTTGCCGTGCCTGTATCCCGTCTATTGATGATCGGCGATTCTCCCAACGACACCCAGGCAGCACGGACCGCCGGCTGCCCGGTGTTCTGCGTGCCCTATGGATACCGCGGTGCACTCGGGGTGCACGAACTGGACTGCGATGCTATAGTGCCGGCTCTGCACGACGCCATGAAACTGATCGAAATTCCGCGGTCATGACCTTTCTGAAACTCGAAAACCTGAGGCTGGAAATCGGGGCCGGCGGGCGCTGGTGGCGCCCGTCCGTGTTCTGGCGCTGCATCTGAGCGTCAACGGTTTCCGTTTCATAGTTTTTCGAAGTTTCGGGAGTTCATCATGACTGAGCAGGAATTCAAACAACTCGCAACGCAGGGTTTCAACCGCATCCCGGTTGTGCTCGAAACGTTTGCTGATCTTGACACCCCCCTTTCGGTCTATCTCAAGCTAGCCAACAAGCCTTATTCGTATTTGCTGGAATCGGTACAGGGTGGCGAGCGATTCGGCCGCTATTCCTTCATCGGTTTGCCCGCGGAGACGCGCTTCGAGGTGCACGGCCATACCTGTGCCGAGTATCGGCGCGGCACGCAGGTGAGTCGGGCCGAACACGACAATCCCCTCGATTTCGTCTCTGCTTGTCATGCGCGGATAAAGGCCGCCTCCCGCCCCGAGTTGCCGCGCTTTCTTGGCGGCCTGGTCGGCTGTTTTGGCTACGACACGATTCGTTACGTAGAAAAGAAGCTCGCCGCTACGCAGAAAGACGACACTCTCCATACCCCCGACATTCTGCTGCTGCTCTCCGAGCAACTGGTGGTGCTGGATAATCTTTCCGGCAAGCTGTTTCTGGTGGTCTATGCCGATCCACGGGAAGCCGATTCATACCCCCGTGCCCAGCAACGCCTGCAGGAACTTCTGAGAATGTTGCGCCAGCCCGTGGTGGTTCCGCCGGAGATGCCCAGCGCGCCGTCACTGCCCCAATCGGAGTTCAGCGAAGACGCGTTCATTGAGGCGGTGGAGCGCGCCAAACGCTACATCTTCGACGGCGATATCATGCAGGTGGTGCTTTCGCAGCGCATGAGCCTGCCTTACCGCGCCTCGCCTTTGTCGCTGTACCGCGCTTTGCGTGCGCTCAATCCGTCGCCTTACATGTTCTATTTCGACATGGGCGCATTTCACGTGGTCGGCGCATCACCCGAGATCCTCGTACGGCTGGAAAGTGGCATGGTCACCTTGCGTCCGATTGCCGGAACCCGGCCGCGTGGCGCTAACCGCGAGCAGGATGCAGCGCTGGAGCACGAACTGCTCGCTGACCCAAAGGAGCGTGCCGAACACGTGATGCTGATGGACCTTGGGCGCAACGACGTCGGCCGCGTGGCGCAAATCGGCAGCGTACGCGTGACGGACAACATGACCATCGAGCGCTATTCGCACGTGATGCACATTGTCTCGAACGTCGACGGCAAGCTCAAACCCGGCCTGGATTCGATGGCGGTGCTGAAGGCAACTTTCCCTGCCGGTACCGTGAGCGGAGCGCCGAAAGTGCGGGCGATGGAGATTATCGACGAACTGGAACCCACCAAGCGCGGTATCTACGCCGGTGCCGTGGGTTACCTGGGATTCAATGGCGACATGGACCTTGCGATCGCTATCCGCACCGCGGTGGTGAAGGATGGCACGCTGTATGTGCAGGCAGGAGCCGGTATTGTCGCGGACTCGGTGCCGAAGAACGAATGGGTAGAGACCCAGAACAAGGCGCGCGCGCTGTTGCGCGCCGCGGAAATGGCGCAGGCGGGCCTCAACAACAGCATTCGATAGGAGAAGGGCGTGCTCGAAAAGCAGCATTGACTACCAGCCACCATCGACGCGTCCAATACCGTCGAGAAGGGGAGTGGTCATCCCATTGGCCTAGCCGCGGTCACATCTCACACGCGCATGCCGATGATATGCTGCTTGCCAGTTCGCCAGGATTTCCCGCTGAGCATCGGCCACTGTCACCTGCCCGGAACAAACCAGGCATTGAAGCTTCGCCTCGATCCGGTCTTTGCGCCTTGCCCCGTTTCTCCCTTCCAGAATTTGAAGCGCGAGGTTCTGGCGGTCTGTCGGATGCCCGCCGAGCCCTAGCGGAATGATATGGTCCACTTCGTAGTACTGGGCGATCGTCGGATTCATGCCCGCGCGTTCCATAAGCATTCGCTTGACGTCGCTTGTGTAGCTGGTGGCCGGGCCCACGCTCTTTGTGTATCCCGGCACACAAATAGTCTGCGCAATGGTGTCTTGCCTCACGTCTCGATTCAGGGCGCCGCGGTCGTCATAGGCTGCCGCTGCAGCGAGGAGCAGAAGCAGCGCCCAAAATAAGGCATTGGTACGCATGCCTGGATCGACTAGTGTTGCGTGGGAACAATTACGTCCGGCACTTGCTCTTCCACGTCGCAATACTCTTCGAGCAACTGGATTTCGCAGCTCCAGGGTCCCTCATCCAAACCGGACTCTGCGAGCGCCATGAAAATCGCTGCGGCCGTTTCGCGGTACGTCGCTGGCCGGAGTTCTTCGATCTCCCCTGCTGAGCGGATAGCTTCTTGTTCAAACGCGTCAGAAACTGTACGTGATCGCATGGCAAGATCTCCTGGCAATGGCCCGAAAAAGGTGCGCTCGGGGGGATATTCCCGGGAGAGCGCATGCCTATAGGCGGCAGCGAAAAGGTCTCCGAACTCCCCCCGGCGCAATCTGTATATCCGCAACCGCCATGCCACTTTAGGGCGTCGAAAAAACAACGGATCCAACGTTGCTAGCGCTCTGTTTCCGAGCGCAATAGAGCAGTGTCGAAAAACGGACGAATATGTTGTCGAACGTACAGCAGAATTGCGGACCGCAAATCGTCACAAGCTGCGTCCGTAGTGACACCGTTGTAGAAATAAAAAACCCGCCACGGCGGGTCTTTTGAAAGAAATCTACATATGCTCCCAGAGTGCTGCGTGCCGCGGAACATTCAATTTGTGCGGCCTATAAGGTCTGTGCTCCTTCATACACGAAGGCGTTGAAATTGATGTTTATCCTTGGTGCGTTGGTTTTTGGGGTGTTGCCGGCGTGCAAAAGCCCGCCGTCAAACACAACCAGCCGTCCTTTTTTCGGTGTCACTCGCGTCTTGACGGTCAGCGGAGCGCTTTGTCCAAATCTTTGATCAAAGATAACGGTATCCCCTGTACTGTCGTTGACGAAGTAAATAGCCGAGATCATTGGCTCCTTGATCTCTGTAAAGTCCACATGCGGCATTCCATGCGCGTTCGGATTGTCAGTCTGAGCGTAGACGCACAGGTTCATCTTGATCCGGATCATCTGTTTGATCGTGTACGGGATGGCAGTAATCACCGGCAGGACTGCCCCAAACAACTTCGACACCGGCTGGTTCTCTTCGTAAATCGTATGCGTAAACTGCTGCACATCAAGCGAATCGGGGGTAACGGGAAAAATCGCCTGAGCGCCTTCCGCGTATGTTGCCCGCTTTTGTCGAAACCAATTGATCTTGTCGCCAAGCGCAATGGTCTCCAGCACGTCGTGGATGCTTGTTGGCACGGCCTTATCAATGATCACTACGTCTTTCATCTATGCCGTCGTCTCCGGCTCGAGCAGCGTATGACCGATAGGAATTCTAACCATATCACCTGTCCCGGGAGCCCTCAAGGCGAGGTATGAGGCTTAGCTTTGATGAGGGGAGTACCGAGATCCTTCATTCCTGCGGTTCGCCAACACAAATAGGGGGCCAGTGATAAACGCCCGCGCATGCTCGCGGACACCTTGTAGCGACCACGCGTCCTCTGGTGGAAAAGAGCAAACGTCGATATCCTTTGCGCAGTCTGCCCACTTCTACGGATCACTTTGGCCGCATATAATCTGCCGCGTGAAGATCTCCCCTGCCTCGTTGTCCTTCCTCTCCCAGCGTTGGCGTAAGCCAACCGCCTAGCCGTCTATTGCGCCGCTAGGTCGGCGCATTCCCGTTGGTGCCGCAGTAACTAGAGTTGGTAAGACTGGAGTATCGAACCCCAGTTAACATCTACGCTGTTAGAAGAATCAATTAGATAGGACAGTTATGCTGCTGATGATCGACAATTACGACTCCTTTACCTACAACCTGGTCCAGTATCTGGGCGAGTTGGGTGAAGAGGTCAGTGTGTTCCGCAATGACGAAGTCTCGCTTGAGCAAATTGAAGCATTGCATCCCTCGAGAATCGTTATTTCTCCGGGTCCGTGCACGCCCAATGAGGCCGGCATTTCGGTGCCGCTCATCAAGTACTTTGCAGGCAAAGTGCCGATCCTCGGTGTTTGCCTTGGCCACCAAAGCATCGGACAGGCGTTTGGCGGAAAAATCGTTCATGCCGGACAACTGATGCACGGGAAGACATCCGACATCCGCCACAAGGACGCCGGCGTTTTCCACGGGCTGCCCAATCCGCTGACTGCCACGCGCTATCATTCGCTGGCCATTGACAAGAAGAGCGTTCCCGCTTGCCTCGAAGTGACTGCATGGACCGACGATGGAGAGATCATGGGCGTCCGGCACAAGGATCTGCCGGTGGAGGGCGTGCAATTCCATCCGGAGTCGATCCTGACCGAAAAAGGCCACGAGTTGCTCGCCAATTTTTTGCGAACTGCGTGAGCAGTGAATGTTCGACTATTGGCATAGAGTTCACATTGGAGAGTTCGTCGGGATATGACACCCCAGGACGCATTGCTTCGAGTCATCGAACATCGAGAGATATTCCACGACGAGATGCTGGCGCTGATGCGCCAGATCATGAACGGTGAGATATCGCCGACGATGATTTCCGCGATTCTTATCGGCTTGCGCGTAAAGAAAGAGACCATCGGCGAGATCGCCGCGGCGGCGCAGGTCATGCGCGAGTTCTCGACGAAGGTGGAGGTGGCCGATCATCCGCACCTTCTGGACACATGCGGAACCGGCGGCGACAGCGCGCACACGTTCAACATTTCCACGGCTGCGGCATTCGTCGCCGCCGCGGCCGGGGCAAAGGTCGCAAAGCACGGCGGCCGATCGGTATCGAGCAAATCGGGTAGTGCCGATGTCCTTGAGGCACTCGGTGTGAACCTTTCGCTGACGCCGGCGCAGGTCGCGCAATGCATCGACCAGATCGGTGTGGGATTCATGTTTGCACCCAACCATCACAGCGCAATGAAGCACGCTGCACCGGTACGACGAGAACTGGGCGTGCGTACGCTGTTCAACATTCTCGGGCCGCTCACAAATCCTGCTGGAGCCAGAAACCAGCTTTTGGGTGTTTTCCACCCCGACCTGGTGGGCATCCAGGCGCGCGTATTGCAGCGGCTAGGCAGCCGCCATGTGCTCGTGGTTTACGGCATGGAGGGGCTTGATGAAATTTCCGTGACGGGCGAAACACGGGTCGGCGAACTCAAGAACGACGAAGTTCGCGAATACACGGTTCATCCAGGACAGTTCGGAATGAAAACAAGCGGACTTTCCGGGGTTCAGGTCAAGGACGGCGGTGAGTCCAGGGACATGCTCGTTGCGGCACTTTCGAACAAGGCTGGCCCGGCGCGCGACATCGTGGCGATCAATGCCGGCGCGGCAATTTACACAGCCGGTATTGCGGACAGCCACGAAACAGGTGTCATGAAGGCGCTTGAAGTCATCTCTAGCGGTGCCGCCAAGGACAAGCTCGACCAATTCATTGCCTTCACCCAGAACCTGAAGGCGTGATAACTGCCTTCGCGGTGAGACTCGTAATTCTCAATGTCGGACATCCTTGACAAGATTCTGGCGGTGAAGCGCGAGGAGGTTGCCTCCGCCAAGCGCAGCCGGCCGTTTGCGATATTGCGCGCCGAAGCGGAGCGCGCCGGGAAGCCGCGAGACTTTGCCGGGGCGCTGCGAACCAAGATCGCCGCTGGACTTCCCGCCGTCATCGCAGAAATCAAGAAGGCCAGTCCCAGCAAAGGTATGCTCCGGTCTGAATTCGATCCAGTAGCGATCGCGAAGTCGTACGCGCGGCACGGGGCGGCCTGCCTTTCGGTGCTCACTGACGTTCAGTTCTTTATGGGCGGTCCCGAGCATCTGGTGCAGGCGCGTGCCGCCAGTGGTTTGCCTGTTCTGCGCAAGGACTTTCTGGTCGATCCGTATCAGGTGTACGAAGCGCGGGTGATGGGTGCCGATTGCATACTGGTTATTGTGGCGGCACTCGACGATGTTGCCATGAGGAATCTGGAACAGGCCGCATCGGAGTTGGGAATGGCGGTGCTGGTCGAGGTCCATGATGGAAAGGAACTCGATCGTGCGTTACGCCTTGAGACGCCGTTGCTCGGTATCAACAACCGCAATCTGCGCACGTTCGAAACTCGCCTGGAGACCACGCTCTCGTTGCTCACTCCAATCCCAGCCGACCGGATGGTGATCACGGAGAGCGGCATCCTGGTGCCGGCAGACGTGCAGCGCATGCGCGACGCTGGCGTCAATGCGTTCCTCGTCGGCGAAGCCTTCATGCGCGCCCCGGACCCCGGTGCGGAGTTGACCAAGCTGTTCGGCTGACTCCGCGAAGGACAGAAGCCTGAGGCAAGACCGAGTCTAGTCACTAAGGACGCGGAGGACACAGGGGCGAGTGCAAAAAAAGCACGTGAGCGCCAAAATAATCCGGTATCGCTGCGCGATTCGTCACCACGACCTCCACATGTTTTCCGCGTTCTTGTTTTCCTGCGCATCCTCCACGGTAAGAGGTGGTCCGTTGCGAACGCTCCTTTTCTTGTCCTCATTCACCCGCCATTTTTGCGGCGATTCCGGCCCGCGAACCATCCACCAGAAAATAGATTAGCTATCTTCAATAACACCCTGTTCTGCCTAAAAAAGTCATTTCTGCTGAAAATGGTCATTTTTGTGCACTGCGGTGTTGTAAGGACGCCACAAATAACCCCGAAAGCCACGTCTTATATAGGGAAAGGCTTGCTCCAAGCTGTTGCACTTTGGCAGAATCGCGACAACTTCTTTCTTTCCCGGGAGAGGTTAAATTGTGCGGGGGTGCATTTGTACTTCCGCCAGGGGGGCGAGTTAACGCGCCTTACCGGATTAAAGTTCACCAAAAAGGAGATCTCATGACTATGAAGAAGAGTCTTATCGCAGCGGCGGTGGCGGGCCTGTTCACCGCGCCGGCCGCGATGGCCGAAGTGACCATCAGCGGTGCAATCAATATCGGCATCGCGATTATCGATTCCGATGATTCGGTGGGTGGTACGCCGGGCGACGGCATCAACCGCATGAGCTTGGCGACAAACTACACGAACATGAACGTGACGTCGGTCGATGATATCGGCAATGGCAACAAGATCATCGCGAACATTCAATTCGACTTGGGTGCGATGAACAACACCAACTCGTTCAATAACCGCAACAGCTATCTGGGTATCGAAGGTGGTTGGGGTTCGTTCAAGATGGGCACGAACGAAAACGTGTACGAGCGCTGGAATTACGAGTCCGATCCGCTTGACGGCGCGATGGGCATCGGCGGCAACATTCAGATGCTCGGCAATACCGGCTTGCAGGGTGGTGGCTGGTTCGACGTCGGTAACGGCCAAACGCCCGATAACGCGAGCTTCTGGCGCCGTACCCACCACACCATCTGGTACACAAGCCCGAACTTCGGCGGCTTCACTTTCGAGGTCGACCGTACTCTGAACGCGTTTAAATCCACAACGGCGGACCCGGTGATTACGTCGCTGGGTGCGCAGTTCAAGCCAGAGGGCGGGAAGTTCTTCGTCAACGTCGGTTATGAGACACACGAGGAGGCTCTTTCCAATCTCTTTGGCCTCCACGATGCGACTGGGATGTCAGCCGGTGGCGGCATCGCACTGGGCCCATTCCTGATTACCGCTCGCGTCGAGCAACTCGAGTGGGAACTTGCCGGCGGCGCGGGCTCGTTTGAGCGTCAGCACATCTGGGCCGGCCTGAAGTGGACCCTGCCGGGCGGCTACTTCGGCGCAGAAGTTGGCATGGCCGGAGAGCTGGATTCTCCGATCGGAGAAATTCCCGATTCCGAAGCGATGATGATCGGGCTGGGCTACTTCCACAACCTGTCCAAGCAGTCGCAGTTGTACGTCGTGGGCACGCAGATAAGCAACGATGACAACAGCAACTACGGTATCGGCGCAGGCACCGGCTCGACCGGCGGTTTCGGCTCCGATCACATGGCCATCACCGTGGGCATGAAGCACACGTTCTAATTCTCGCGCAGCCGCAAGGCTGATCGAGCAATCGTTATTAACGGGCGCCTCCGGGCGCCCGTTTTTTTTACGGCGTCTCCTGTGGCGGGCGACCGACTCAGCCATCGCCGGAAATTGGCGACAGCGCGCGATGCAGATCGGCACGAATTGCGGGCAGATGGCGGCACAGGAGCAACGCGCCGAGCAGGCAGCAACCGCCTGCGATCATTGCGGTCACCGGCGCGCCGATGTGGCTTGCCAGTGCTCCGGCCATCAATCCGCCGAACGGTGCAACGCCCAGAAAGGCCATGGCATAGAAGCTGATGACCCTCCCACGCTTGTCTTCCTCGACCATGGTCTGCAGCATCATGTTTACCGAAGCCGCGGTGACGATAATGCCGAATCCCAGACAGGCCATCAGCAATAACGACAGCCAGTAGTTGTTCGAAAGCCCGACCAGGAACAATGCAAGGCCGGCCGTGGCCGAAGTCGTCGCGATCAGTCTGCTCAAGCCAAGCACATTCGGCCGCGTAGCAAGGAAGCCGGTGCCGATAACCGCACCGAAACCGGCACAACCGACCAGAAACCCCAGTGTTTGCGCGCCGCCGTGGAACACGTCCCTGGCAAAAATCGGCATCAGCACGGGATACGGCGTTGCCGTCAGACTTACCCATGCCACCAACATCAGAAAAACCCTGATGGGGCGCGCATGCCAGGCGTAGCTCGCCGCCTCGCCCAGTCCAACAAACAGCGAGGTGGTGTCGCTCCTCAATTTTTTCGGCTCTAGTCTCATCATGACTGCAGCCGAGATCACCGCAAGGAAACTCACAGAATTGATTAGAAAGCACCAGCCTTCAGTTGCGAACAGCAGCAGCAAGCCGGCGATCGACGGGCCGACCAGTCTGCCGCTGTTCATGAGAAATGAGTTCAACGCGATGGCGTTGGGCAGATCCTCCCGGGAGGCGACCATCTGGCTGATGAGCGACTGCCGGGCCGGCGTCTCGAAGGCCATGATGACGCCATAAAGAAAACCGAGCAGCAGGATTTGCCAGGTCTGAATTGCGCCCGACAAAGTAAGGAGTCCAAGCGCCAGCGCCTGTAGCGCCGCGAGCGAATGCGCGATGATTAGTATCCTGCGCCGATCGTAGCGGTCGCTGAGCAAACCCGCGAACGGCATGACGACAAGCAGTGGGCACCTGATTGCAGAAAGTGACCAGCCCCAGCAGAAAGCCGGAGCCGGTGGTGCGGTAGACCAGCCATGCCAGTGCAATCTGAGGGATCCAGGTACCGATCAGCGAAATTGCCTGGCCGACGTAGAACAGGCGGAAGTTCCGGTGCCTGAACGCCCTCAGGGCGTGACGCATAACACAAAACTGACGATGTCAGCGTTCCACTTTCTTCCCCTCATCATGTGAGGGAAGCAAGTTGCGCCCTGGTTTTCTCCAGCACGGCGGTGAAGCCGAACAGCCGTTCCTTTTCCTGCGCGACGACGTTTGCCGGCGCGCGCTCGACGAAACCGGGGTTGCCGAGCTTGTTGTTGGCTTTTGCGATCTCGTTTTCGAGCCGCGCGATCTCTTTGGAAAGGCGCTCGCGCTCGGATGCGACGTCCACCTCGATCTTCAGCATCAGGCGATAGTTGCCGACGATCTGTACGGGCGTCGTGCCGGCGTTCCTTGCCGGAGTCAATGCGTCGACGATCTCCACGTCGGAGAGTTTCGCCAGAACCTTGAGACTCGGCGCGAACTGCCGCAACATGGCTGCATCTCCGGCGGCAACCAACGGCACGCGCTGCGCTGGAGAAATCGACATTTCTCCGCGCAGTGCGCGGCAGGCCTCTACCAATGACTTGAGCTCGGCGACCCAGCTCTCGGCCTTTGCGTCGATACGTTCCGGCTGCGAAACAGGGTAGGGCTGCAGCATGATCGATGCCTCGCCGCCCGGATGGCGGCCCGCGAGCGGCGCTACTTTCTGCCACAGCTCCTCGGTGAGGAACGGAATGACAGGATGTGAGAGCCGCAGCGTGGTTTCGAGCACGCGAAGGAGCGTACGCCGCGTCGCGCGCTGCTGTGCTTCTGAGCCGTTCTGCAATTGCACCTTGGCGATCTCAAGGTACCAGTCGCAGTACTCGTCCCAGACGAACCTGTAGATTGCACTGGCTACGTTGTCGAAGCGGTAGTCGGCGAAGCCTCTCCCTGCCTCGGCTTCGACGCGCTGCAACTGGCTCACGATCCAGCGGTCGGCCTGCGAGAAATCGAGATAACCGCCGGGGCCGCAATCCTCCGGCGCATGCTCATCGAGGCCGCAATCCTTGCCCTCGCAGTTCATCAGCACGAAACGGCTGGCGTTCCACAGCTTGTTGCAGAAGTTGCGGTAGCCCTCGCAACGGCCGAGGTCGAAATTGAGCGTTCGCGCGAAAGTGGCGAGCGAGGTGAAGGTAAACCGTAGCGCATCAGCGCCAAATGCCGGAATTCCGTCCGGATAGTTTCTGCGCACGTACTTCTCGATCTTCTCCCTGTGTTCGCCGCGCAGCAGGCCCACGGTCGATTTGGCGACCAGGTCATCGATCGAGATGCCGTCGATCAAATCGAGCGGATCGAGCGTGTTCCCTTTCGACTTCGACATCTTCTGGCCATCCGCGTCGCGTACAAGTGCGTTGATATAAACGTGGCGGAACGGCACTTTGCCGGTGAAATGCAGAGTCATCATGACCATGCGCGCGACCCAGAAGAAAATGATGTCGAACCCGGTGACCAGTACCGACGAGGGAAGGAAGACCTCCAGGTCTTTGGTTTTCTCCGGCCAGCCGAGCGATGTGAACGGCACCAGTGCCGAGGAGAACCAGGTGTCGAGCACATCCTCGTCGCGACGGAGATGAACACTAGATGGTAGCCGCGCGTCGTGCTTCTCCCTGATCTCCGCCTCACTTCGACCGACGTAGAGGTTTCCGGCATCGTCGTACCAAGCGGGGATCTGGTGACCCCACCAGAGTTGGCGAGAGATGCACCAGTCCTGGATATTTTCCAACCAGTGGTTGTAAGTCGTGGTCCAATGATCCGGGAAAAACTTTACGCTTCCGTCGGCGACTACACCCAAGCCCCGCCGGGCTAGAGCCTCCATTTTCACGAACCACTGGTCAGTCAGCATCGGCTCGACGATCGCGCCGGTCCGCCCCGAACGCGGCACTTTGAGTTTGTGCGATTTCTCCGAGACCAGCAGTTCGTGCTTCGTCAGATCCGCGAGCACGCGTTTGCGTGCTTCGAAGCGGTCAAGCCCGCGGTAGGGTGCCGGAGCGTTGTCGTTCATTTTCGCGTCGAGCGTCATCACGTTGACCGGCAACAGACCATGTCGTTGCCCGACCACGTAGTCGTTGAAATCGTGGGCCGGCGTGATCTTGACGCAGCCAGTGCCGAACTCCGGATCCACGTACTCGTCCGCGATCACCGGTATGGTTCTGCCGGTGAGCGGGAGCCGCAGTTGCAGTCCTACCAATTTTTGGTATCGCTCATCGTCCGGGTGTACCGCCACGGCGACGTCGCCGAGCATCGTTTCAGGACGAGTGGTTGCGACCACTAGGCTGCCTGATCCATCGATGAGCGGATAGCGGATCTCCCAGATGCGTCCGTCTTCCTCTTCGCTGTCCACTTCCAGGTCGGAAACAGCGGTTCCCAGTACTGGGTCCCAGTTGACAAGCCGTTTTCCCCGGTAGATCAAGCCCTGCTCGTGCAGGCGCACGAATACCTCGATGACCGCGCGCGACATCTTCGTATCCATCGTGAAGTAGCCGGTGTGCTGGCCTTCGGTGTCGGCGTATTCCCAGTTTGCAGAGGAGCCGAGCCGACGCATCTGTCGGACTATAGTCGAGCCGGATTGCTGTTTCCACTGCCAAACACGCTCGATGAATTTTTCTCGACCCAGATCGTGCCTGGTCTTGCCCTCCAACTCCAACTGGCGCTCGACCACGATCTGCGTGGCAATGCCAGCGTGATCGGTTCCGACCACCCAGTTGGTGTTGAAACCGCGCATGCGGTGGTAGCGTATCAGCGCGTCCATCAGCGTCTGCTGAAACGCGTGGCCCATGTGCAGCGTGCCGGTGACGTTCGGCGGCGGCAGCTGGATGCAGTAGGCGAGGAGATCGTGGTCCGGGCGGGTCGAAAAGTAGCCGCGCGATTCCCAGATCGGATACCAGCGGTCTTCGATGTCCCGCGGTTCGAAGCTCTTGGCGAGTTCCATTTGCTTGACGCAATTACGAGAGCCGCGAATTATAACTTAGCGCTCTGTGCCCTCAGTGGTGAAAGCTTTACTCCCGAGACGGACCATCGGAGAAGACGGATCGGACGATTGCGGGAAGCGAACGCTTCAATTCCGTAATCAGTTGGTCGAGTGCCTGCGCCCGCACTGGGTCGTTTCCAATCCTCTCCAGCAACCGCGCACGCTCTGACTCGAGTTTTACCGCGAGTCGCAGATTGATCCCGGCTTCGAATACCGCACCGGCGTTTGCGGTTGGAGTCGCGTACGGTCGCTGGGACACGGACGGCGCGCGAGACGGGCCACTTACCATGTCCACCAGGGTGGGAATACTTCCAGGGACCGACGCATCGTTGCCCCGAAGGGAATCGGTGAGCTCGGGAACGGGGCCCCCGCCGGACTCGGCCGTGCCGGAACGGTGCCTGTGCAAGAGTTTGTCAAGTTTGCCGAGTACATCATCCTCTTCGTCGGCGCCAGGGGACGGAAGGTTCCGCGGGTCTTCCGCCATCAGGTCCGGGTGCTACCTAGTTGGTGAGTGACGATTTCGTATCCTCGATCCCGATAGAAACGAAAGCGGTTGCGCGCAACCTCGCAGTCCTGGGCATCGGTGCTGACGATCTCGGCGAGACGCCGAAACCGGCTGAAGAAAGGTGGTGTGCAATCACACAGGTTCACGAGGACCTGATCGTGGATGATCGGTTCGCTCAGGTGATCGACGATGACCGGGGTGATGGGCGCGAGCCGGTGATCGACGCGGCAATGCGGCACAAAACCGGTCGAGGGGGTGCTCCACAACATTCTTGAGAGTTTGTCGGTCATGCCAGCATCCCGTGTCCACAACATTATGCGCATTCCGCGTGCGAGCGCCTTGGCAGTGAGCGCGCAGGCGGTCTGCAGCTTGTCGTCCACGTGCGTGTAAAACAGGACTTCGGTCATTTCAGGTCAATCTGAACCTTCAGCGCAAACCGAAGCGCGAACTGCAGAGGTTTTCCACTGCGTCCTCCGCATACGCTGCGGTGAGAGTTGGAATTCATGCGCAAATTACCAGCCGGCACGGGTCATGAGGAATTGGGTCAACAACGGCACGGGCCGGCCGGTCGAGCCCTTCTCGCGACCCGATTTCCACGCAGTGCCGGCTATATCCAGGTGCGCCCATTTGAAGTTCTTGGCGAAACGGGCGAGGAAGCAAGCGGCAGTGATGCTTCCCGCGGGGCGGCCGCCGATGTTCGCCATGTCGGCGAAGTTACTGCGCAACTGCTCCTGATAGTCTTCCCACACCGGCATGTGCCAGGCACGATCCCAGGATGTCTGCCCGGCAGAGAGCACTTCCTGCGCAAGTTTGTCGTCGTTGGCGAATAGCCCCGAGGTGACGTGGCCGAGCGCGATGACGCAGGCGCCGGTAAGCGTGGCGATGTCGATGACCGCCGCAGGCTCGAAGCGCTCCGAGTAGGTGAGCGCATCGCACAGAATCAGCCGGCCTTCGGCATCCGTGTTGAGGATTTCGATGGTCTGGCCGGACATGCTGGTGACGATGTCGCCCGGTCGGCTGGCGTTGCCGCCGGGCATGTTCTCTGTCGTGGGGATCACGCCGACCACGTTGAGCGGCAGTTTCATCCCTGCTGCGGCCCTTATCGCGCCGAGCACGCTGCCGGCGCCGGACATGTCGTACTTCATCTCGTCCATTTCGGCGGCTGGCTTGAGCGAGATCCCGCCGGTGTCGAACGTGATGCCTTTGCCGATCAGCACTACCGGCTTCTGTTGCTTAGGTCCGCCGCGGTGCTCGAGAGTGATCAGTTTCGGCGGCTGGCGGCTGCCGTTCGATACCGACAACAGCGAACCCATGCCAAGTTTCTCCATGTCCTTGCGTTCCAATACGGAGACCTTGAGCTTGTGGGTTCTGCCGAGGGCGCGCGCCTCTTCTGCAAGATAGGCCGGCGTGCAGAGGTTCGGCGGCAAGTTGCCAAGATCGCGCGCGTAGTTGACGCCCTCGCCGATCGCAATGCCGCGAATGAGTGCGGCGTCGAGCACCTTCGCCGGCTTGCCAGCGACGCCGAGAACAAGGTGCTGCAAGCCTTTCTTGTCATCCTTCGATTTGCTTTTCAGGCGTTCGAAACGATACGCGGTCTCCAGCGCGACAGTCGCCGCGTGCATGGTCGCCCAGCCCGCGTTGCGTTGCGTTACCCTGACTTCGATTGCGTACAAGGCAGCCTCGCGCACGCCAGCATCGGTGAGTGCGCGCACCGCGCCGCGCACTCCGTCGCGGAACTCTTTTGTTCCCACTTCCTGCTGCTTGCCAAAGCCAACTAGCAACACGCGAGCAGCTGCGATTCCCTGCAGGCCATAGAGCATGAGGGCCGCACCCGGCTTGGGATCAAAGTCTCCCTGCTTGAGAATCCGCGATAGCTGGCCTTTTGCCGCACGATCCAATTCCTGCGCTGCCGGGGCAAGCTTGCCGGAAGCGAACACCGGCACCGCTACGCAGTCTGTCGTCAACTTCTCCGGTGATGCGGCTTTTATGCTAAATTCCACTGCGAACTCCCCCGATGCGATTTTTTATTCAAACACTTAACATTATCTCTTTCACGTCGCGGAAAAGTCAAAGTAGCAGATGATTTTTCATCGCACCCTGCTGCGCGAATTTGCTGCTACTGGTACCGCCACTTTCATTGTGTTGCTGGCGATTACCATCACCACGCAGCTTATCCGTTTCCTTGGCTACGCGGCCCGCGGTAACATTTCCTCCGATACTGTCCTGACGTTTCTGGGTTTTGCCAGCCTGCGCTATCTGCCGATCCTGTTGTCCCTGACTTTGTTCATTTCGGTGCTGTTGACGTTGACGCGCAGTTACCGCGATTCGGAAATGGTGGTGTGGTTTACATCCGGACTGGGATTGAACGCGTGGATCCGTCCCGTATTGATCTATGCGTCACCGCTGATATTCGTGATCGCAGTCCTGAGCCTGCTGCTGTCGCCTTGGGCAATGGGAAAGACCGAAGAGTTCCGCCATCAGCTCGAGACCCAGGACGATGTAGCGGCGATTTCGCCGGGAGTTTTCAAGGAATCCCGCCATGAAGAGCGCGTTTTCTTTGTCGAGAAGCTGGCCGCGAACCTGTCCACCGTGGCCAATATCTTCGTGCACTCGGCTGAGGATGGCGAAATCGGCACCACCGTGGCTAAACAGGGTTACCAGGAAACGGCGCAAAACGGCGATCGCTTCCTGGTGCTCCTGAAGGGTCGGCGCTACATCGGCGCCCCGGGTTCGGCCGAATACCGGATCATCGAATTCGAAAAATACGCTCTGCGCATCGAGGCCGAAGAAGCCAAGGAGTACCGGCCCTCGATCAAGTCGCTTCGCACAGCGGAACTGCTGAGGGGAAAAACCGCCGAAGCGCGCGCCGAACTGATCTGGCGCACAGGGTTGCCAATCAGCGCACTGGTGTTGTGCTTGCTCGCGCTTCCTATGAGCTACGTCAATCCGCGTGCCGGGCGATCGCTCAATCTGATGTTGGCGTCGCTTTTGTACATGCTTTACAACAACATGCTATCGATCACGCAGGCATGGGTGGCGCAAGAGAAGATCGGCCCGCTGCCGGGCATGTTAGCAGTACATCTGACGATGCTGGCGCTAACCGTTGCGCTGTTCTACCTGCGACTTTCGGTATCGCCGCTGCGAAGACTGCGCAGGTCACGCCGTTGAAGATCATCCGTCGTTACGTCGCCGGGCAGATTTTCTGGAGCACCGCGCTGGTCTTCGGCGCGCTGCTATTGCTGTTCGGGTTCTTCGACTTCATTCAGGAACTGGGCGATCTCGGCAAGGGTCGATATCATCTGTCTCTCGCAGCTATTTACGTGGCACTGAGCCTGCCGGGGAGGGCGTACGAAATTCTGCCGGTGGCCGCGCTGATCGGCACACTGTTCGCGCTCGCGCAAATGGTCGCGCACTCCGAATACGCAGTGATGCGCGTTTCGGGCGTATCGATCACGAGCATGGCCTTGACGCTGGTTCGGATCGGCCTGGCGCTGTCGCTGATTACGTTCTTGCTCGGAGAATTCGTAGCGCCTGCCAGCGAGCAGGCGGCGCAGAAACTGCGACTTAAGGCCACCAGCAGTAATGTGATCGCGCAGGCGTTCCGGTCGGGGTTGTGGGTCAAGGACGACACCAACTTCATCAACGTCGCCCGGGTCATGCCGGAAACGATGATCCATGACGTCAAGATCTACGAGTTCGATTCAGACTACCGGCTGCGCGCGATCAGTATGGCGAAAACCGGCGAGTACCAAAGCGAGAACGTGTGGCGGCTCAAAGACGTGGTGCAAACGCGATTCGAGGAGAATCGCACGACGGTGAGTCGCATTCCCGAGGCTTCCTGGCGTTCGGTGTTGAGTCCTCCCATCCTGAACGTGCTGATGGTGGTGCCGGAACAGATGTCCCTCTGGGGGTTGTATTCCTACATCGAGCACCTTGTCGAGAACCGGCTGGATACGTCACGCTACGAGATCGTGCTGTGGTCAAAAATCATTTACCCGTTTGCGGTTCTGGTGATGATGGTGCTCGCGCTGCCTTTCGCCTATTTCCAGATTCGCGAGGGCGGTGTGAGCGGCAAGATCTTTACCGGCATCATGCTTGGGCTGGGCTTCCATTTGGCCAACCGTTTGTTTGGCCACCTCGGACTGCTCAATGCCTGGCCGCCCCTTTTCAGCGCCATGTTCCCAACCCTGGCATTTCTGGCGGCGGCGGTGTGGATGATGTGGAAGGTGGAGCGGAGGTAAGATTGAAGATGCGGGATTGAGGATTGGGCGAATCCGGCTACGATTTGCCCTGGTGTTTACGCAATCCCTATCCCGTATCAATCCGCACCCTTCTGTTGTTCGACGCGCACGATTCGTGTCTTTGCGAGCCGGTCGTGCAGGAACTGACGGTCGCGATCGACAAAAGCCCAAAGCACGCCGATACCCGACACCATACCTGGTACCGCCAGCAGATAACGCAGTACTGCCCGCCCAAGCGTCAACGGCTTGCCCTGTTCCGTGACCAACCGAATGCGCCAGGTCTTCATCGGCAGGGTCTGGCCGCTACGTACCCAGCAGAATACGAAGTAGGTCCCGCAAACCGCAAGCACATAAACCTGGAACAGCAGCCGTGGCAGGCCCGACTGTGCGTCGCGTGCAAGCGCGATGAACAGGTAGGCCGCGATAAACAGAATGCCGAATAGCAGTACGCCTTCGTAAGCCATACTCAACAGACGCAGTCTCAAAGGCGCCAACCGCAGCCGATTTTCCAGGCTGGTCGGATTCTCGCGGGACACGGAAATCAACGCGGTGAAGGCTGGGCGCCTGGTTTTGCGGGATTGGGCTCCGCAGATCCCGGGCTGCGTTTCTCTCTCAGGCGCTGGCGCTTTTCCTCTGGCAAGCGTTGATATTCCTGCCAACGCTGATGCAGTTGCTGGCGTTTTTCCGGGGAAAGCTGTTTTAGCTGTTTGTAGCGTTCGCGGGCTTGCACGCGTTGATCCGGAGTCAGCGATGCCCACTCGTGCATGCGTTGCTGGATGCGCAACTGGCGTTCCGCCGGCAGGTTCGGGTAGCGGGCGGCCAGGTCCAGCCAGCGCTTGCGCCGGTCGGGCTCCAGGCGGTCCCATTCCTGTTGCAACGGAGCCAGGATTTTCTGTTGTTCGGGCGAAAGCTGCACCCATGACAGTGTGCCTGCCTGAGCATGCGCTTCTCCGGCATGGGCCGGATCCCCGCATAGAAGCGAAACCAGCACTATTGCTGCGGCGGCGTGTGCGATGTGTGCGTAAGCCACGTGTCAAAGCCGGGGTCGATATAGGCGTGCAACGGCAGTTCGCCGGCCAGCAGGCCGGCATCCAATTCTTCTTCGTAACGAATCGACGTTTGCCAGAAAACGAGCCCAGTAACGCTGGCGATAACTATGGCCACCGGCAGGATGAGGCGCAGACCCAGCCCTTGCCCCAGACGCGGGACACCCGGCAATCCGTCCAGCCAGGATCGGTTACGCGAAAAATTGCCGGGGCGATAACGCCCCAAGGCGGCTGCCCGGGCTGCTTCAAGTTTTTGTACATCAGAGGTCGGCAACTCAGCCAGGCTACGGTCGAGGTGCGCAACGATCTGCCTGGCAAGATCGTTCTCGTTCATGGTTCTATTCCCTTTTGCTTCAGAAAGGCGGCGAGTGCATGGGTGGCGCGCGAGCAGTGCGTCTTTACGCTGCCCTCGGAGCACCCCATCGCCGCTGCGGTTTCCGTTACGTCCAACTCTTCCCAGTAACGCAAAAGAAATGCCTCGCGTTGACGGGGGGGCAACCTTTCAAGGGCTTGTCCGATCAAATCTGCAATTTGCGTGCGCTCCATGCGATCGGCCGGGCTGTCGCCCCTGCCCCCGGGGCCATCGGTCTCCATGGTCTCGAGCGGATCGTAATCTTCGGTCGCATCCTTGGGGTGAAGCGAAGAAAATAGCGTCGTCCACAGCGACCGCACTTTCTGGCGCCGGTAGAAGTCGCGGATGGTGTTCTGCAGGATGCGTTGGAACAGCAGAGGCAGTTCCGCAGGCGGTCTGGTCGCGTATTTGTCCGTCAACTTCAGCATCGTGTCCTGGACGATATCCAGCGCTACATGCCGGTCGCGCACTGCAAAGACGGCTTGCTTGAACGCCCGCCGCTCTACGTCCGCGAGGAAGGCGGCCAGCTCTTGTTGGGTAGCCAGAAATGTCCCTCGAGCCTCTGTGGAATTTCGCTGGCAGATGCGTTGCCGGTCGGCGCAGGCAAGCCGTACAACAACCACATCCGCTGGTCCGGCCGGCCGACTCTCAAGTCGCAATTATACGGGGCACGCAGCCGGGTTTGTGGCGTGAGTGCCGGGGCGGGTAAAATGGCACCGGCGGATCCATGAAAAGCGTAAATCTCACCAATCATTTCTTGATCGCCATGCCCAACATGGCAGATCCCCACTTTGCCAGATCATTGACCTATATCTGCGAACACAACGATCAGGGCGCGCTGGGGGTAGTGGTCAATCGCCCCACCGACATGACGCTCGGATCACTGTTCGAGCAGATCGAGATACCGCTGGAGAACCGGACTCTCGGGAACTTGCCAGTATACTTCGGCGGCCCGGTACAGGTAGATCGCGGTTTCGTTTTGCATCGGCCTGTTGGTGGGTGGCAATCCACGCTCTCTGTGAATGGAGAGGTTGGGCTAACCACCTCAAAGGATATCCTCCAGGCCATGAGTCACGGCGATGGTCCCGGTGCCGACGATATCCTCGTGTCTCTCGGTTATGCCGGGTGGGCGCCGGGGCAACTGGAGCATGAACTTGGGCAAAACGCCTGGCTTACCGTGCGCGCCGAGCCTTCGGTCATGTTCGACCGGCCGTCCGCGGAACGTTTGACCGCGGCCATGGGGCTGCTCGGGATTGATCCCGCCAGCCTTTCCGAGGACGCCGGACATGCGTAACGCAAATTCGGTGGGCGCACCAGAGTGAGGTCGATGGAGAGCAAGGGGCCGGCTCCGCACGCAGCACACAACACACAGCAATCGTCTTTCGGCACCGTATTTGCCTTCGACTTCGGCGAACTCCGCATCGGTGTAGCTGTCGGCGAACTTGAACTCGGCATAGCGCACCCGCTCGAGACCATCGATGCTGCGGCCAACGACGCGCGTTTTGCCCGCATCGCCGCGCTTCTGCAGGAATGGCGGCCAGTCCTGCTGGTGGTCGGATTGCCTCTGGCTTTGGACGGAACCGAGCACCGGTTGACCGGACTGGCGCGCAAGTTTGCGCAGCGACTGCACGGGCGTTTTGGCATCGAAACGCGGTTGATCGACGAGCGACTGACATCGGTGGAAGCGCAGCGCGATGCGCGCGCGAGCGGCCTGACTGCGCGCGAAAGCAAACGCCATGTGGACCCGCTCGCCGCGAAACTTATCCTGGAAGCTTTTTTCAATGAGAATGCCTGACGCCGAAGCTCTGCTCAACCAGCTTGGCGAGAGTATGCGTCCGCAAGTCAACGCGGATACCGCGCTGATCGGCATCCACACCGGCGGCGTGTGGCTGGCTGAGCGCCTGCATCGGGCGCTGGGACTGAAGCAGCCGCTGGGAACCATCGACGTTTCCTTCTACCGCGATGACTACGAAAGCCGCGGATTGAATGCACGTGTCAAGCCTTCGGACATACCCTTCGAGGTTGCCGATGCCGACGTAATCCTGGTCGATGACGTCCTGTACACCGGACGTACCATACGCGCTGCAATCAACGAATTGTTCGACTACGGGCGTCCGCAGCGCATTCGCCTGGCGGCATTGGTCGATCGCGGCGGCCGCGAACTTCCGATCGCTGCCCAGTTCCTCGGCGCGGAGGTCAAGATCGCGGACAATGAGCAGATCGAACTGCAGAAAAGCGCCGATGGCCGCTTGAGCCTTGTCGTCAATCCCATGCCGGCGCAGGACCGGAAGTGATGGCCCACAATCCGCAACTCAACGCCAATGGCGAGTTGCACCATTTGCTCACCATCGAGGGGCTTCCGCGCGACATCATCGTGCGTATCCTCGACACTGCGCACTCCTTTCTTTCGGTAACCGAGCGCGAGATCAAGAAAGTTCCTCTGTTGCGCGGCAAGGCCGTATTCAACCTGTTCTTCGAATCCTCGACGCGCACGCGCACGACGTTTGAGATCGCGGCCAAACGGCTTTCCGCGGATGTTATCAATCTCAACGTCGGCACCTCTTCCCATACCAAGGGCGAGACCCTGCTCGATACCGTCGCCAACCTCTCGGCCATGCATGCGGACATGTTTATCGTCCGCCATGCCGAGAGCGGCGCCGCGCATTTGATCGCCCGCCACGTCGCACCCTACATCCACGTGATCAACGCCGGAGACGGCCGCCACGCGCATCCGACGCAGGGTCTGCTCGATATGTTCACGATTCGCCACTACAAGCGGGATTTCACCACTCTGCGGGTGGCGATCGTCGGCGACATCCTCCATTCGCGTGTGGCGCGCTCGCAGATCCATGCGCTGACCAGCCTGGGCGTTCCCGAGGTGCGTGTGGTCGGTCCGCGCACGTTGCTCCCGACCCATGTCTCGGAACTCGGCGTGCATGTCTTCCACGATATGGCCAAAGGGCTGAAGGACGTGGACGTGGTGATCATGCTGCGGCTGCAGAACGAGCGCATGAACGGAGCGTTATTGCCTTCCGCGCAGGAGTTTTTCAAGTACTACGGCCTCACCCCGGACAAACTTGCAAGCGCGAAGCCGGATGCGATCGTGATGCATCCCGGACCGATGAACCGCGGTGTCGAAATCGAATCCAGCGTGGCTGATGGCCGTCAGTCGGTCATCCTGCCTCAAGTGACCTTCGGCATCGCCGTGCGAATGGCGGTGATGTCGATTCTGGCCGGAAATGGTTAGTTGCGTTATCGCGAAGCGCGCGGCGAACGCAGAGGAGATCTTTGCATCGTGTCGATCTGCAGGGAATGGGCAGTCGTCCTGCGGCACACAAGGAGGGGCACTTGAGACCAGAAGGTATCGGTTTTCCTCCGCATCCCCGGCGGCGTCTGCAGTTGGAGCTTAAGCAATGAAGATCCACATCAAGGGCGGCCGCGTCGTCGACCCACAGAGCGGCACCGACAAAGTCCAGGACATTTATCTGGCCGCAGGAAAGATTGCCGCTATCGGCGCCGCGCCGGAAAGTTATCACGCCAATCGGGTGATCGACGCCAACGGGCTGGTGGTGTGTCCAGGATTAGTTGATCTCTCGGCTCGCTTACGCGAGCCGGGTTTCGAGCACAAAGCCACGCTGGAAAGTGAGATGGCGGCCGCCGTGGCCGGCGGGGTGACCTCTCTGGCGTGCCCGCCGGATACCGACCCGCCGCTGGACGAACCAGGACTGGTGGAAATGCTCAAGCATCGGGCACGCAGTCTCAACCAGGCGCACGTCTATCCGCTGGGCGCGCTGACTGTGGGGCTGAAGGGCGAGCGCATTACTGAAATGGCCGAATTGGTCGACGCCGGATGTGTGGCTTTCTCACAGGCGGACGTGCCCCTTAACGACAACCAGGTCATGTTGCGGGCGATGCAATATGCGACCACTTTCGGGTACTCGGTGTGGCTGCGCCCCAGCGACGGCAGTTTGGCGCGCGACGGCGTCGCCCATGACGGGCAGGTGGCGACGCGCCTCGGGCTTGCACCGATCCCGGTGGCGGCGGAAACGGTGGCGCTGTCCACCATGCTGCTGCTTGCCCGCGAGACCGGCGCGCGGATACACCTGTGCCGCCTATCGAGCGCGGAGGGCGTGGAGATGACGCGTCAGGCCAAGGCTTTTGGCATGAACGTAACTTGTGACGTATCAGCCAATCATGTGCACCTGAGCGAGATGGATATCGGTTACTTCGATTCCAACTACCATCTGGTGCCGCCGCTCCGAAGCCTGCGCGACCGCGAAGCGTTACGCCGAGGCGTGGAAGATGGCACCATCGATGCAATATGTTCCGACCATACCCCGGTGGATGAGGATGCTAAACAACTGCCGTTTGGCGAATCCGAGGCCGGCGCCACTGGGCTGGAGTTGCTGCTGGCGCTGACTCTACGATGGTCGGACGAATCACGAGTTGCGCTCCCGAAGGCGATAGCGAAGGTGACTACCGAGCCGGCGCGCATTCTCGGTATCGGCGCCGTTGCGATCGCGGCCGGGGCCAACGCCGATCTGTGCATCTTTGATCCGCACTTGCGATGGAAGGTCGAGCCGGCCACGCTCAAGAGTCAGGGCAAGAACACGCCGTTTGCCGGTTATGAAGTCAAGGGCGGGGTCCGCTATACGCTGGTCGGTGGTCAAATCGTCTTCGAAGCTTGAAATCCGGGCACAGCACCGCCAAATGTCGAAATAGCCGTCAAGAGGCCACCGTTTACCAGTTACCAGGTGCCAGTCACGTGTTGCCGCTCTCATGAATCCTCTGCTCGATTTTTCGGGTTTGCCCCGTTTTGCGGAATTCAAACCGGAACTTGTGACCCCGGCATTGGACCAGTTGCTGACGGAGAACCGTCGGCTGATCGCGGAACTGGAAGTGGATGGCCAGGAACCGTCGTGGGCGAATTTCGTCGTTCCTCTGGACGACGCCAACGAAAGGCTGCGCCGCGCCTGGGGGCAGGTCGCGCACATCAACGCTGTGATGAACAGCCCGTCGTTGCGCGAGGTCTATAACGCCAACCTCGGGCGCATTACCCAGTACTTCACCGAGTTGTCGCAGAGCGAAGCGCTGTTTAGGAAATACAATGCGTTGCGTGCCTCACCTAATTTTTCTGCGCTCAATCTGGCGCAGAGAAAAGTCATCGTCAATGAACTGCGCGATTTCCGCCTTGGCGGCGCGGAACTTCCCACCGACCGCAAGGCGCGGTTCAAGCAGGTGAATGAACGGCTTGCCCAGTTGTCTTCAAAATTCAATGACAACCTGCTTGATGCCACCAACGACTTTGAACTGATCATCCAGGACAGTGCGCAACTGTCCGGCATCCCGGATGACGTGCTGGAAGCCGCGCGCTGTGCTGCAGAGCAGGTCGGCAAGGCCGGATGGAAATTCACTCTGCAAATGCCGTCCTATCTCCCGGCTATGCAGTACGGACATGACCGCGATTTGCGCGAACGCCTGTATCACGCCTACGCTACCCGTGCCGCCGAGTTCGGCAATCCGGTATGGGACAACACCTCGCTTATCAGCGATATCTTGAAGTTACGGCTCGAACAAGCGCGCCTGCTCGGCTTCAAGACTTTCGCCGAACTGTCGCTGGAGCCGAAAATGGCCGACACACCCGAGCAGGTGCTCGGGTTTCTCGAACAACTGGCTGTGCGTGCCAAACCCTACGCGGAAGGTGATCTGCGCGAGCTTAAGGAGTTTGCAGCAAGGCAACTGAGCCTCGTCGATCTGCAGCCTTGGGACGTAGCCTATGCCTCGGAAAAATTACGTGTCGCACGCTACGCGTTCTCGGATCAGGAAGTCAAACAGTACTTCCCCGAGCAGCAGGTTCTCTCCGGCATGTTCCGTGTGGTCGAGACGCTTTATGCATTGACCATCGCTCCCGACGAGGCGCCGCGCTGGCATGAGGACGTGCGCTTTTTCTCCATCCGCAATGCGGACGGTGCGCTGGTCGGGCAGTTCTATCTCGATCTTTATGCACGGCCGTCCAAGCGCGGCGGCGCGTGGATGGACGACGCGATCACGCGGCGGCGCAAGGATGCAAGCATCCAGACCCCGGTTGCCTATCTGAACTGCAATTTCTCTGCGCCGGTCGGTGGAAGGCCGGCAATGTTTACCCACGATGAAGTGATCACGCTGTTCCACGAATTCGGGCACGGCCTGCACCACCTGCTGACCCGTGTGGATGTGCTCGGTGTTTCAGGAATCAACGGGGTCGAGTGGGACGCGATCGAGCTGCCCAGCCAGTTCATGGAGAACTTCTGTTGGGAATGGGATGTGCTCAAGGACATGACCCGACACGTCGATAGCGGACAAAGTCTGCCGCGCGCGCTTTTCGACAGGATGGTAGCGGCGAAGAATTTTCAAAGCGGCATGCAGACCGTGCGGCAACTCGAGTTCGCACTTTTCGACATGCATTTACACGACGACTTCGACCCGGCCGGCTCGAAGACACCACTTAGGCTGCTCGACGAAGTGCGCACGCGCGTCGCCGTCATCATCCCACCCACGTACAACCGTTTTCCGCAGGGTTTTTCACATATCTTCGGTGGCGGCTACGCAGCCGGTTATTACAGTTACAAATGGGCGGAGGTGTTGTCTGCAGATGCCTACAGCCTTTTCGAGGAAAGCGGTGTGTTGAACCCTGTGGTCGGCGAACGCTTTCGCGAGGAAATTCTCGCAGCGGGGGGCAGCCGTCCGGCGCTCGAGTCCTTCGTCGCGTTTCGCGGGCGTGAGCCGAAAATCGATGCTCTGCTGCGGCACAACGGCATGGCCGTGGCATGATACTTGGACTGAGAAGGAGGGAGCCTCAATGAAACCCTGGATGCTTCTGATCATGCTTGTTTCGAGTGTGGCAATGACACAAGCCGAGACTTACAAGTGGGTAGACGCGGACGGCAAGGTGCACTACAGCGATCAGCCGCCGCCTCCGGGCGCCAGAAAAAGCGAGCGCAAGCACCTTGGCGACAAGCCCGGGGAGGTCGCATTGCCCTACGTACTCCAGCAGGCCGTGAAGAACTTCCCGGTGACAATTTTCGTGTATGACTGCGGAGACGGCTGCAACCGCGCGCGCGCCCTGCTGGTCAGGCGAGGCGTGCCGCACACTATCAAGGATCCGATGGTGCCGGATGTGCGGCAAGAACTGAAAAAGGCGACCGGGGGAGAGGAGGTGGTGCCTGTCCTGAAGGTCGGACGCCGTGTCCTGCGCGGTTTCGAGGAAGGACAGTGGAACGCCGCACTCGATGACGCCGGCTACCCCAAGACTGCATTGGTGCCGATCACCCCCGTCCAGAACAAACCCGCCCGTACCGCACCGCCGATAGAACCGGAGCAGGCACCGGCGTCCGATCGCGCGAACGACGAGGCAACGCCCGAATCCGAACCTGTAGCCGAGGAGAACTGACGATATGACTAATGGCCGAAAACCTCTCGCCGGTCGCTCTATGTCACACCTGATCGGAGATCGTGTCTTTGGCAGCCTCTTCGGCCTTCCAGCGATAGCCCGTGCCTTCTACGTCATGTCTTGCACGAGGGTGCCCCCAAGCGTTGAGTAGTCGGTTCCGAGTCTGCGAGATCCGCTTTATTGGTCGGCTGCGCTTCCCGTATTGTCAGCGACTTTCTCGAGTACGTGACGAGCCATGGCTAGCGCGAGTTCATGCTCTCCCATGAACACTGTGCCGGCCTGCTCCTTTTGCAGGAGTGCCGCCTCTTCTTCACTATGGGTGCGAACTACCGTATCGATGCGTGGATTGAACATGCGTGCGATCTCAATCATCTTGCGCGCACGAAATGTATCCGGCGTGGCAATCACCAGCATGCGTGCCTTGGCGATATGCGCCTGGATCAGAGCAGCCGGATCCGAGGCGTCGCCCGAGACAGCCGGAATCCCTGCGCTGCGCAATTGTTGGACAATTTCGCGGTTCTGCTCGGCCACGACGAACGGCACGCCGCGTTTGGTGAGCGCTTCGCCGATTCGGCGTCCTACGCGGCCATAACCCACCAGCACTACCTGTCCGGTCAGCCGGCTCTGGTCCACGGACATTGGTAACGCCGCGAGCGGATCGTTGGGGCGTTCCATGGTGCGAGCCAGATTGGAGCGTGATCGTATCCACGCTTGCGCGGGCTCGATCGCCTGAAACACCAGCGGATTGAGAGCGATCGAGATCAGCGCGCCCGCCAGAATCAGGCTCTGACCTTCCGTCGACAGGAGCCCGAGGGAAACGCCAAGACCCGCCAGGATGAATGAGAATTCGCCGATCTGCGCCAGGCTCGCCGAGACTGTGAGCGCCGTGTTGAGGGGGTAGCGGAAAGCCAGGACGAGAAGAAAGGCGGCCACGGACTTGCCGACGATGACGATCGTGACGACCACGAGCACCCGTAGCGGCTCGCTCATCAACATCGTCGGATCGAAAAGCATTCCGACCGACACGAAGAACAGGACGGCAAACGCATCACGCAGCGGCAAGGACTCGGCGGCGGCCCGATGGCTCAACGCGGATTCCCTCATGACCATTCCCGCGAAGAACGCACCGAGTGCGAATGAAACACCGAACAGTTCGGCGGACCCATAGGCGATGCCCACCGCTGCGGCAACCACGCACAACGTGAAAAGCTCTCGTGAGCCCGTGCGGGCAACATGCCATAGCAACCAGGGAAACAAGCGCTTTCCGACCACGAGCATGAGCACTATGAACATGCTGACCTGGCCAAGGGTGACGGCCAGCATCGTAAGCAGGCTCCGGTCTCCGGATCCGTGGGATGAGCCGCCCGCGTCGCCGCCGAGCCACCCGGCGAGAGGGGGCAGCAATACCAGCACCAGCACCATGACCAGATCCTCCACCACCAGCCAACCGACAGCGATTCGGCCGTTGACGGATTCCAGGACGCCACGACTCTCCAGCGCCCTGAGCAGCACCACCGTGCTTGCCACCGAGAGCGCCAGTCCGAACACGAGGCCCTCGCCCATGCTCCAGCCCCACATCATCGCGACGGCTATGCCGAGCGCGGTTGCAACTGCGACTTGGAGGATCGCGCCCGGCAAGGCAATCTTGCGAACTGCCAGGAGGTCGCTCAGTGAGAAATGCAGGCCGACGCCAAACATCAACAGCATTACCCCGATTTCGGCGAGCTGGCCGGCGAGATTCATGTCCGCGACGAATCCCGGCGTGGCGGGACCGATGACGATGCCAGCGACCAGGTAACCGGCCAGTGCCGGCAGCTTCAGGCGCACGGCGATGAACCCCATGATCAGTGCAAGGCCCAAGGCCGAAGCGATCGTGGTGATCAAGGTCACGCTGTGCAGCACGCGTCATCTTTCCGAAATATTGGCAAACAAGGTTCGATCGGGATCATAGCGATTTAACCTTCTCAGTAAACTTAGCCCAATGACTAAACTACCTTTGCGACGCGCTATGTTTCGCATCTAAGCAACCCTCATCTAATGATGGCAGCGTACCCTCGCATGTCCTTTGCCGTGTTCACGTGGACTGGGCTCTGAGCAATTATTGTTATCGGTCAATTAGTTATATGTAAAAATGAAGCTCGCAGCCTGGAATGTCAACTCGCTGAAGGTTCGCCTTCCGCATCTCCTCGAGTGGCTCGCGCGCGAGCGTCCCGACGCGGTCTGCCTGCAGGAAACCAAAATCGAGGATGCAAAATTTTCTCTGGAGGCTATTGAACAGGCCGGCTACCGCGTCGCATTTTCCGGACAGAAAACCTACAACGGCGTTGCGATCCTGGCGCGCGAAGCGCCACGAGCGGTCGAAGCGGGCATCTCCGGGTACGTTGACCAGCAAAAAAGGGTTCTGTCTGCCACCGTGGGAGATCTGCGGCTGGTGTGTGCGTACGTGCCCAACGGCCAAAGCCTGGAATCCGACAAGTATCGCTACAAGCTCGAATGGCTGGCGGCATTTGACCTCTGGCTGGAAGCGGAGCTGAAAAAGTACCCGCGGCTGGCTGTGCTCGGCGACTTCAACATTGCGCCGGAGGACCGCGATGTTCATGACCCGAATGCGTGGGAAGGCCAGGTGTTGGTCAGTGCGCCGGAACGTGCTGCGTTTCAGCGCCTGCTTGGGCGCGGCCTGACAGACAGTTTCAGGTTGTTCGAACAGCCCGAAAAGTCATACTCGTGGTGGGACTACCGCATGAACGCTTTCAAGCGTGACCGCGGGTTGCGCATCGATCACATTCTTGTCTCGCCCGAAGTCGCGTCGCGCTGCCGCTCGAGCAGTATTCATGTGGACATGCGCAAGCTTGAGCGGCCATCCGATCACGCACCGGTCGTCGCAGAGATTGCTTGAGCAAAAAGCTCACCGGGATCCCAGCTTCAGCCCGGCTGATCGTCCTTTTCCAAACCCAGTTCCTGGATCTTGCGGGTCAGTGTGTTACGTCCCATCCCGAGCAGCACTGATGCTTCGATCCTTCGGCCGCCGGTATGGACAAGCGCCCTGGTAATGAGCGCCCGCTCGAACTGGCGGGAAAGTTCATCGAGAATCGCGCTATCGCCGCGCTTCAGCAGCATTTCCGCTTCCCGTTCCAGAGCCGTTACCCAGTTCTCCGCGGATGGACCACGGGCTTCTTCACGTAATTCCGGGGGTAGATCCTTGACGTCGACGTTCATCCCCGGCGCCATCACCGTGAGCCAGTGACAAAGGTTCTCCAGCTGGCGCACATTGCCGGGGAAGTCCAGCGAGGATAGATACTTCATCGCCGCCTCGGACAGTTTCTTCGTTTCCACGCCCAATTCGCGCGCGCTTTTCTGAAGGAAATACTTGGCCAGCAGCGGAACGTCGTCGCGGCGTTCGCGCAGTGGCGGCAGGCGCAACCTGATCACGTTCAACCTATGGAATAGATCGTCCCGGAACATCCCCTGTTTGACCCGGCTTTCCAGGTCCTGGTGTGTTGCCGCGATGATGCGCACATTGGCCTTGATCGGCTGGTGTCCGCCGACGCGATAAAACTGTCCATCCGACAACACCCGCAGCAGGCGTGTCTGCAGGTCGGGCGGCATGTCGCCGATCTCGTCCAGAAACAGGGTGCCGCCTTCTGCCTGTTCGAAACGCCCGCGCCTCATCGCCTGCGCGCCGGTGAACGCGCCGCGTTCGTGACCGAATAACTCCGATTCGAGCAGATCCTTCGGGATTGCTGCCGTGTTGATGGCGATGAATGGTTTGGGTGCGCGCGGACTGTGTCGGTGCAGCGCCCGTGCCACCAGTTCCTTGCCGGTGCCGGATTCGCCGTTGATGAGAACCGTGGCCTGCGATTGCGTGAGTCGCCCGATTGCGCGGAATACTTCCTGCATGGACTGCGCCTTGCCAAGGATCTCTGGTGATTCCTGCGCCACTTCGTCAACGTCGCCCTGACGCAGGCTCTCTTCCATCGCGCGGCGAATCAGATCCACCGCCTGATCCACATCGAAGGGTTTGGGAAGGTATTCGAACGCTCCGCCCTGGAATGCGGCCACCGCGCTCTCGAGGTCCGAATATGCGGTCATGATGATGACCGGCAGGTTGGGGTATTTCTCCTTCAGGTTCTGCAGCAATTCGAGGCCGGACCCGCCGGGCATGCGAATGTCGCTGACCACCACCTGCGGAGTCGATGCCGCCAGCGCCTGCAGGGCTTCCTGTGACGAGGCGAAAACCTTGAACGCAATGCTCTCCCGCGTGAGCGCTTTCTCGAACACCCACCGAATCGAGCGGTCGTCGTCGATGATCCAAACGGGTTTCATGGTTCTACCGTGAAGAGGTATTGGGAATTGGAAATGGGGAATGGCTTGCGTCTTGCGATTCACTCTTTCTTATTTTTTCTATCCGGGTGGTTCTGCTTTTCGATTTCCGATTACCCATTGTCCATTCCCCGTTCTATTCGATCGGAAGCAGGATGCTGAAGCATGTCCTGCCCGGCTCACTTTCCAGTTCGATGGTTCCGTGGTGCTGGGTCACAAAGGTCTGGGCAATCGTAAGGCCAACCCCGTTGCCGCCCTCTCGCCCGCTCACCAGCGGAAAGAAAATCCTGTCCTTCAAGTCCTCGGGCACGCCTGGCCCGTCATCCACGATCTGCACCAGCAGGGCCAGGCGATACACCCTCTTTCCCAATGTCGCCCGGCGAGCAACACGCGTGCGCAGAATGATCATTCCTCTTCCCTGCATGGCCTGTGCAGCATTGCGTGCCACGTTGAGCAGCGACTGGATGATCTGCTCGCGATCCGCGGTCAACGGCGGCAGGCTCACATCGTAGTCGCGGCGGATCGCAATTCCGTCGGGAAACTCCGCCAGCAGCAAACTGCGCACGCGTTCCAGCGCCTCGTGCACATTGAAATGTGTGATCTGGGGCAGCCGGTGCGGCGTAAGCAGCCTGTCCATCAGCGACTGCAACCGGTCTGCCTCCTTCATGATCACCTGCGTGTACTCATGCAGGGCAGGCCGTTCCAGTTCCCGATCGAGGAGTTGGGCCGCACCGCGCAGCGCTCCCAATGGATTCTTGATCTCGTGCGCAAGATTGCGGATCAGCTCGCGGGTCTGCGTACTCTGGTCCATCAGGCGCTCCTCGCGCGCGATACGCAGTTGCTGGTGCAGCGGGCTCAACTCGATCAGGAATCCTCCCACCCCGGCTATCTCCACCGGTGTCACCGTGCATGACACTTCGACCCGCGTACGACCTGCCGTGGACAGCGCCAGCTCATGTTGCGTGTGGCTGCAGTTGTTGTCGACCGCATAGTTCACCGCGGCAACCAGAAGACCGGGTTCGGCAAACACCCTTTCGAGCGGCATGCCGACGATGTTCTTGGCGCTGATCGCGAGCAGGTTCTCTGCCGCCGGGTTGATGTAGCGCACGACCTGCGCGTCGTCCAAAAGGACAACCGCTGTCGCCAGCGCATCGACGCCGTGGAAACTCAATTGCATCATTGTTGCGCCACACGCCGGACGGGTGTGATCGAGCAAGAAACGCGCCACAGGGTTTGCCTCGAAAGGCTGGTCGCGAACGGCGATCTACAATGACTGGCGCAGTCCGGCGGTCGAGCACGGATGCAATAAATTATCTCAGGTTGGAAATCTCGCGCCGGATGGCTTCGATATTGCGTTCGTGGTTCGCAACGGCGTCGCGATAGGGCTGAACCCGGTCGAGATAACGCTGATAGTTTTGTTCGTCCCCTGTACGTATTGCTTCCTGTTCGGCGAGTTTTTGCCTGGCGGCCTCGAGTTGCTGCTGCTCGTCTGCGAGTTCCGTTTGGAGAATGCTTTGCCGCTCGTCGTCTCGTTTTTTCTGCGTCTGGCCATCCACCTTGGGAAGGCCCTCCCGGGCCTCGGACTTTGGCTTGGTCTCCTGCGGCGCTGGCCTGGATGCAGGTTCGTTGAAGCATTTCACCATCTTCGCGCCCTTGGGAGGGTTGTTCGGCGTGTTCGAGTAGATCACGCGACCTTCGTTGTCCACGTACTTGCAGGTCTCCGCCCGAGCAAGTAGCGCGCTCGATGCGATTGCCAGTAACAATGCCCATTGAGAAAGTCGCATGAAGTTCACCTGTGAGATCACCGAAAGAATGAGGCGCGCACGTGAGGCGATCCGCCTCCTGCCGGAGTCTAAGACAGACGTTTTCGATTATCAATCCGCGAGTCCCATGAGAGAGTTGACCTGGTACAAACAAAAAAGGGCGGGAGCCCCCGCCCTTTTTCTCATCGCGATGGCGGTTACGCGCTGTAGTACATATCGAATTCGACCGGATGCGTGGTCATGCGGAAGCGCGTGACTTCTTCCATCTTGAGGTCGATGTAAGCCCCGATCATGTCGTTGGAAAATACACCACCCTTGGTGAGAAACTCGCGGTCCTTGTCGAGGTTTTCCAGAGCCTCGTCGAGCGATGCGCATGGATGCGGCACCTTCTTGACTTCCTCCGGCGGCAGGTCGTACAGGTTCTTGTCGATCGGGTCGCCGGGATGGATCTTTTTCTGGACCCCGTCCAGACCGGCCATCAACATTGCCGCGAAAGCGAGGTACGGGTTCGCAGTCGGGTCGGGGAAACGCACCTCCACGCGCCGCGCCTTAGGACTGGCCACGTGAGGAATGCGGCAGGCCGCGGAGCGATTCTTTGCTGAATAAGCCAGATTGATGGGTGCCTCGAATCCAGGTACCAGGCGCTTGTAAGAGTTGGTGCCGGGGTTGGTGATGGCGTTGAGCGCTTTGGCGTGTTTGATGATGCCACCGATGTAGTAGAGCGCCAGTTCGGACAATCCGGCATAACCGTTGCCGGCGAAAAGATTTTGACCGCCCTTCCAAACCGACTGGTGCACATGCATGCCGGAACCGTTGTCGCCAACAATCGGCTTGGGCATGAAGGTCGCGGTCTTGCCATAGGAATGGGCGACGTTCCAGACGGTATATTTCAGGATCTGCATCCAGTCCGCGCGTTTTACCAAGCTATTGAATTTGGTGCCGATCTCGTTTTGCCCGGCAGCGGCCACCTCGTGGTGATGCACTTCCACTTCCACGCCTTGCTGTTCAAGTGCCAGACACATGGCGTTGCGGATGTCCTGCAGCGAGTCAACCGGTGGTACGGGGAAATAGCCGCCTTTGACAGGTGGACGGTGGGCCATATTGCCGCCCTCGAACTCCCTGCCGGTCGACCAAGGCGCTTCCTCGGACGTGATCTTGACGAAGCAGCCGGACATGTCGATGTTCCAGGTCACACCGTCGAAAATGAAGAACTCGGGCTCGGGTCCAAAATAAGCCGTGTCGCCGATCGCGGTTGACTTCAGGTAGGCTTCAGCGCGCTTGGCGATGGTACGAGGATCGCGGTCGTAACCTTTGCCGTCTGCCGGCTCGATGACGTCGCAGGTAATGTTCAGCGTGGGTTCGTCGGAAAAAGGATCTAGGCGCGCTGAGTCGGGATCCGGCATGAGCAGCATGTCGGAGGCCTGGATGCCCTTCCACCCCGCGATCGAGGAGCCGTCAAACGCATGACCGTCCTCAAACTTTTCCGGACCGAAGGCGCGGACAGGGACGGTAACGTGTTGTTCTTTGCCGCGAGTATCGGTAAACCGCAGGTCAACGAACTTCACGTCGTTATCTTTCAGCAATTTGAAAACATCGGCTGCCGCCATTTTTTTCTCCTGGTTTGGGGTGTATTGCGTGGGAAATCGAGCGAGTCACAGGTTGAGCAGGAACCATGCCGACCGAATTTCCCCGAAAATCATTCATTCACAACTTGTTAACCGATCTCCTCTGCAGACTCTTGCACCAATGAAGAGCGAGCAGAGGATAGGCGCTCGAAAATAGTGCACAACACTGCGCTTGGCAAGAGGTTTTTGGTCGCGCAGGCGTATCTGTTAGCCTAGTGCGGTCTGCTCTTATGAGCGCGCTTGCGAGCACAAGAATAAAAGCTAAATACTTATGGGAGAAGCTCTTTTGTCGACTATTTCAGAAATTTTGAACAAAGCTGCCGAGCGCGGAAGAGAATTGAAATTGCCCTATGCGGGTGCATTGTTACCGCAGGAGGCCTACGAACTCCTGCAAAATGGGCCCGCAACAAAACTGGTCGACGTGCGCACCCAGGCGGAGTGGAATTATGTAGGCCGGATTCCGGGCAGCGTCCAGATCGAGTGGCAAACCTACCCCGGATCACAGCCAAACCCGAATTTTCTAAACGAACTCCAGGCGCAGGCGGACAAAGAAGCAGTCGTGATGTTTCTGTGTCGCAGCGGCGCGCGATCCCATGCCGCCGCAGCACTCGCAGCCGAGGCGGGTTATTCACACAGCTACAACGTATTGCAAGGGTTCGAGGGCGACAAGGACGTCGAAGGCCATCGCAACTCCGTCGGTGGCTGGCGTGTTGCGGGATTGCCATGGGTGCAAAGCTGAGCAGCGGTGAATGGTGAATGTGGGGGATTGGCGACTAGTGATGAGTGATCGAGTGATTGAGCAATTGAGTTACTGAATCACCTAATCTGCGGAAGTTTCGATCTGAGCTGAAAGGTTCCCGTGGGTTCCCGGTTCCCTAACTGACGGTCCAGGTTACCGCGCCGGTGTACGCAGTCACGAGTACCACAATCCCGAAGCCGATCCGATACCACGCGAACACCGTGAAATCGTGCCGGCTGATATAGCGCAACAACCAGCGCACGCACAAGAATGCCGAACCGAACGCCGCCGCCAATCCGATGCCGAAAATCCCCGCATCATCCAGAAAGAAGAGTTCCCGGTTCCTGACCAATTCGTAGGCCGACGCAGCGAACAGAACCGGAATCGCAAGAAAAAAAGAAAACTCGGTCGCCGCCTTGCGCGACAGTCCGAAAAACAGCCCGCCGATGATGGTCGAGCCGGCGCGCGAGGTACCCGGTATCAGGGCAAAGGTCTGAGCGATACCGACCTTCAGCGCGTCGGTCCAACGCATGTCCTCGACACTTTGGATTCTGATCACATGGCTGCGTCGTTCGGCCCAGAGGATGATCAGGCCACCGGCGATGAACGCAATGGCGACCGGCACCGGCTTGAACAGGCTTGTCTTGATCGCGCTTCCGAATAGCAATCCGAGCACGGCAAGCGGGATAAAGGCGATCAGCAGGTTCGCGCCGAAACGCTGTGCGCTGCGATCGTAAGGCAGCTGCACGACGACCGACCAGAGTTTAGCCCGGTATTCCCAGACGACTGCGAGAATGGCGCCGCACTGGATCACGATCTGGAAGATCTTGCTCTTGTCGCTGTTGGCGCCGAGTAAGTCCGCGGCAAGGATCAGATGGCCGGTGCTCGAAATCGGCAGGAATTCGGTGAGACCCTCGACGATGCCGAGGATGAGCGCGGCGAGCGGTGTAAGCGCGTCCATGCCTGGATGTTAGCACGATGACTTGGCGCGGCCGGTTCAACGCATACTTGGAATTTCCGAGAAAAAATGTCGGATCTCGCTCCAGAACACCTGGCTCGCGGACACGTCGTTGTGGCCGGCGTTCGCGATCGATACTAATCGTTTGGCGCCTCGCCATGCGGCATGCAGACGGCGCGAATGCTCCGCGGGAATGATCGAGTCGCGCTCCGCCACAATGCACAGCATGGGAACGCCGATGTGGCGCGCGAGATCGAGCGAATCGAAGCGATGCCGCAATAACAGCGACACTGGCGCGAACGGATAGTGGCGCTTGGCGACGCTTTCAAGGCTGTCGAACGGTGATGCGAGAACTATGCCGGCCAAAGGGCGTTCAGAAGCCAGCCGGACGGCAACACCGCTTCCCAGACTGCGGCCGAATGCAAGGATGCGGCCGTGCTCGACGTCAGATCGCGATCGCGCCCAGTCGTAGATGCTTCGCGCGTCCGCGGCCATCGCCTTCTCGCCCGGACTACCCCCGGACCAACCGTAGCCGCGGTAGTTGACAACGAGCCAGGCCCAGTTTTCCGGTCGTTCTCTCTCTTCCAGCAGCCAGGAGGCTTCTTCCGCGTTGCCGCCGAAATAAATGACCAGCGGAAACGTCGTGGCGGATTGGGCCGGTGGTTTGGAAAGGAAACCATGCAGGCGCGTGCCGTCTTCCGCAACAAGGTTGACTTCTTCGACGTTGGGAAAGCGCTGCAATACCGAATCGCGCCGCTGCGGATCAAGCGGCTGACGGAAGAAGATCAGGCGGTCCTGGGCAAGGTACAGGACGATCGACAACCCGACCAACACCCCGACCGCGATCGTCAGCACCGACGCGGCCACGATCCTGATGCTCAACGAGTTGGCGTCAGGCGCGACGATAAATCTCGGCGCCGGCGCTGACGAACTCGGCCGCCTTGTCCTTCATTCCCTTCTGCAAGGCCTCGGCTTCAGAAACGCCCTGGCTGGCGGCGTAGTCGCGCACGTCCTGGGTGATCTTCATCGAACAGAAGTGCGGGCCGCACATTGAACAGAAGTGCGCGAGCTTCGCACCTTCCTGCGGCAATGTTTCGTCGTGGAACTGCTTGGCCTTGTCCGGGTCGAGCCCGAGGTTGAACTGGTCGTCCCAGCGGAATTCGAAACGGGCTTTGGACAGCGCGTTATCGCGGATCTGCGCGCCCGGGTGGCCCTTGGCCAGATCGGCCGCGTGCGCGGCGATCTTGTAAGCGATGATGCCGTCCTTGACGTCGTCCTTGTCCGGCAATCCGAGATGCTCTTTAGGCGTGACGTAACACAGCATCGCGGTGCCGTACCAGCCGATCATCGCCGCGCCGATCGCGGACGTAATGTGATCGTAACCGGGAGCGATGTCGGTCGTAAGCGGTCCCAGCGTGTAGAACGGCGCCTCGTGGCACAGCTTCAACTGCAGGTCCATGTTCTCCTTGATCAGGTGCATGGGTACGTGGCCGGGGCCTTCAATCATGACCTGCACATCGTGCTTCCAGGCGACCTGAGTGAGTTCGCCCAGCGTCCTCAGCTCGCCGAGTTGAGCTTCGTCGTTGGCGTCGTAGATCGAGCCGGGGCGCAGCCCATCCCCGAGCGAGAAGGACACGTCGTACGCCTTCATGATCTCGCAGATGTCCTCGAACCGCGTATAGAGGAAATTCTCCTGGTGATGCGCCAGACACCACTTGGCGAGGATCGAACCGCCGCGCGAAACGATGCCGGTCATGCGCTTCGCAGTCAGCGGGACGTATGCGAGCCGTACGCCGGCATGGATGGTGAAGTAGTCCACGCCCTGTTCGGCCTGCTCGATGAGCGTGTCGCGGAAAATCTCCCAGGTCAGTTCCTCCGCCTTGCCGTCCACTTTCTCCAGCGCCTGATAGATCGGCACGGTGCCGATCGGAACCGGCGCGTTGCGGATGATCCACTCGCGGGTTTCGTGGATATGCTTGCCGGTCGACAAATCCATCACCGTGTCTCCGCCCCAACGAATCGCCCAGGTCATCTTCTCGACTTCTTCCTGGATGCTGGATCCGAGTGCCGAGTTGCCGATATTGGCGTTGATCTTCACCAGGAAATTGCGGCCGATGATCATCGGCTCGGATTCCGGATGATTGATGTTCGCGGGAATGATCGCGCGCCCACGTGCCACCTCTTCGCACACGAACTCCGGCGTGATCAATTTCGAAAGCGCGGCGCCAAAAGACTCTCCCGGGTGCTGACGCGACATCAAGTCCGAAAGCTGGTCGCGACGCTGGTTCTCGCGGATGGCGATGAATTCCATTTCGGGGGTGACCATACCGCGGCGCGCGTAGTGCATCTGGGTCACGTTCATGCCGGACTTTGCGCGCCGCGGCGTGCGCTTCAGGTTGAAGCGCATCTGCGCCAGCGCCGGATCCTGCAGGCGCACGCGTCCAAAAATCGATGACGGTCCTGCCAGCGTTTCGGTGTCGTTGCGTTCCCCGATCCACTTTTCCCGCAGCGTCGGCAGGCCGTTGCGGATGTCGATAGCCGCGCCGGGGTCGGTGTAGGGCCCGGACGTGTCATAGACGAAGACCGGCGGGTTTTGCTCGGCGCCGAAACTTGCCGGCGTGTCGCTCTGGCTGACCTCTCGCATCGGCACGCGAATATCCGCGCTCGAGCCGCACACGTACACCTTGCGCGAACGAGGCAATGGCTTGATTGCCGCCTCGTCGACGTGGGCCGTAACGTTCAAAAATTTGGGATTCGCATTCATCGCGCGCTCCAAAAAAAACCGCAAGGAATAAGGAAGCGCGAGGAATCAAGACTCGGGGCGCTTCCCTGCATCGGCATTACCCGTACAGGTCCGAAGGGTTTTTCTCACCACGCGGTCACTTGTTTTCGCATCAATACTGCACGACGCATCTGCGAAAACGATGTGGTCCGGAGGACCCCCAACGCAATGCTGAAGCTAATTGAATTGTGTGATAATTGCAAGCCTTCAGGAAACTTCGCAGCACGAAAAGCAGTCATGAATCTGGAACACGAGCGCGTGAGCATGGTCGAGGGCCAGATTCGTCCTTGGGAAGTGCTGGATCAGACTGTCCTCGATCTGCTGTTGACGATCAAGCGCGAAGAGTTCGTGCCCGAGAAGTACCGCGCGCTGGCGTTTGCCGACATGGAAATTCCGCTGGGTCACGGTGAGGTCATGCTCGCTCCCAAAGTCGAAGCACGCATGCTGCAGGAACTGGGCATCTGCAAGACCGACAAGATCCTCGAGATAGGAACCGGCAGCGGGCATGTTACCGCGCTACTTTCAAAACTGGGCGGCCAGGTGGTAAGCGTGGAAAGAATCGCCGAGTTCAGCCAGTCCGCGGCGCGCAAACTTGCGGCGCATGAAATCGGGAACGTGCAGCTCATCATCGGCGAGGCGAACGAAGGCTGGTCGGCATTGGCGCCTTACGACGCCATTTTGCTGACCGGTTCGGTACCGATGTTGCCGGAGTTCTTCCAACGCCAGCTCGCCGTGGGCGGTCGGCTGCTCGCGGTCGTCGGGGAGGAACCGGTGATGACGGCAACGCTGGTCAACAGGCTGGCGGCTGGAGCACTAAATTCAGTGGGCCTGTTTGAAACCAGCATCCCGCCGCTCTGGAACGTCAAGCAGCCGGAACGATTCGTGTTCTGAAATGCGGCTGCAGCCGAGCAGCAATCGACCGCTGATCAAAAAACCAAGCTGGCTAATACGGTCGCCGGCAAACCAGAAAAACCGGAACGGAACATGAAGAAACCCACAACCACGTTACTGATACTGGTCGTTGCGGCGGGTCAGAGCGCATTCGCCGCCGACCTGCTCGCGGTGTACCGGGATGCGACGCTGCAAGACGCGGTGTATGCCTCGGCCAAGGCGCAGTACATCGCGGCCCAGGAGCGGCTGCCGCAGGCGCGCGCGCTGCTGCTGCCCAATGTGAACTTTGGCGCCG
>DATENC010000016.1:0-20847 GCA_035275265.1 Burkholderiales bacterium
GAGTTCCAGAAGCTCGAAGCGCATTGCGAAGGGGCGACCGTCTACCTTCGGCCCGAAATCGTCGTCGAGGTGGCTTTCAACGAGGTGCAGCAGAGCCGCCAGTATCCCGGCGGCTTCGCGCTGCGCTTCGCCCGCGTAAAGGCCTATCGGCCCGACAAACGGCCCGATGAAGCAGACACCATGGACACGGTGCGCCGCATTTACGAGTGCCAGACTGGCTGATCGTCCGTTGCGCTATGCGGACTCGCCCACGATCGGCAAACCGGCGGTAGCAACACGTGAAGGGCGATTTCATTCCCAACCAGTAGACCGGGTTACCCAAAGAGGAGCTTCGTTCCGTCGAGGGATGGAACGTGTTATCAATCGATCGGACGTCATACTCATACCTCTATAGCTCCCCTCTACTTCGCGGAGAGGAGCGGAGGGCGAGGCGCTCGCTACGGTTGTTCGGCGAGCAGAGCCTCGATCTGTTTGACGACCTCGCCGCTCTCGGGCTTGGTGCGCGCGGTGAAGCTGAAGGCGCGCTTGCCGTCGCGCGCGATCAGGTACTTGTGGAAATTCCATTCCGGAGCATCACCGGTCATCCGGGTGAGTTCGGCAAACACCGGGTTGGCCTTGCCGGGTACCACGCTGGACTTCTCCATCAGCGGAAACTTCACACCGTAGGTCAGCTCGCAGAAATCCTTGATCTCCTTGGCGGTGCCCGGCTCCTGTGAGCCGAAGTCGTTGGCCGGAAAGCCGACCACCACCAGTCCCTTGTCCCGGTATTTCTGATAAAGCGATTCCAGTCCCTTGTATTGCGGCGTGTTGCCGCAGTAGCTGGCGGTGTTTACCGCGAGCACGACTTTTCCGGCGTAATCGCACAGATTCACCGGCTTGCCGTCGAGATTCTTCATCTGGTGGTTGAGCAGATCGGGACAGGCGGCCATGGAAACCTCGCTGATCAGGGTGGAGAAAATCAGGGTGACGAGTAGTGCATGTATGCGTTTCATCTTGTCAGTTCCCGTGTCGGTGCAATTTTGCAGATAATAGCGCGTCCGGCGTTGATGCGTAGCGCGTCACGCCTTTACTCGTTCACTCGTTCACTCCTTCACGCGCGCACCGCAGAATGGGTCCCCTATCAGACATCAAGGTACTGGAACTCGGCACATTGATCGCCGGGCCGTTTTGCTCGCGCGTTTTCGCCGAATTCGGCGCACAGGTGATCAAGATCGAATCTCCTGACGGCGGCGATCCGTTGCGCCAATGGCGCAAGCTTCACAACGGCACGTCATTGTGGTGGTACCTGCAGGCGCGCAACAAGAAGTCCGTCACCGTCAACATGAGGGAGCCGGAAGGTCAGGAGATCGTCCGCGAACTCGCCGCGGGTGCCGACATCGTGATCGAGAATTTCCGTCCGGGCGCGTTGGAGAAATGGGGACTGGGATGGGACAGCCTGTCGCAGTTGAACCCGGGACTGGTGATGGTGCGACTGTCCGGTTATGGCCAGACCGGTCCGTACCGTGAGCGCGCGGGCTTCGGTGCGATAGGCGAAGCGATGGGCGGGCTGCGTTATGTCACCGGATATCCGGACCGCGCCCCGGTGCGCGTGGGCATCAGCCTTGGGGATGCGGTTGCGTCGCTCTACGGCGTGATCGGCGCGCTGATGGCGTTGCGCCATCGCGAGGTCAGCGGTGGTCGCGGGCAGGTGGTGGACGTGGCGCTGTACGAAGCAGTATTCAGCCTGATGGAGAGTCTGCTCCCCGAGTACGACATGACCGGTTTCGTCCGGGAACGCAGCGGCGCTTCACTTCCAGGCATCGTACCGTCCAATACGTATACCACCCGCGACGGCAAATATGTGGTCATCGGCGCCAACGGCGATGCGATCTTCCGGCGCATGATGACGGCGATCGGGCGCGAGGATCTAGGCAATGATCCGGCGCTCGCGCGCAACGATGGGCGGGTGGCGCGCACCGCGGAACTCGACAAGGTGATCGGCGCATGGTGCGCGGCGCACGAGCTCGATTACGTTCTGAAGGTGCTCGCAGCCGCTCAGGTGCCGTCTGGAAAAATCTACGACATTGCCGATATCGTGAAGGACCTTCATTACCAGGCGCGTGGAATGATCGAAGAATCGCGGCTCCCGGACGGCGCTCCGATGAAGGTGCCCGGAGTGGTGCCGAAGATGGCACAGACGCCGGGAGGCACGCGCTGGCTCGGTCCGGACCTGGGGGAGCACACCAGTGAAGTGCTCGCGCAACTTGGTTACGATGCGGCGAGAATCGCCGACTTGAAATCCCGCGGCGTGATTTAGGGAAGCTGTGACCAAGGCCCGAAAGCGCGATCGAGGCGTTTCGGGTCGAGAGAAAGAAAGCGAGCAAGCAGGCTCGGCCACGACCATCGCCAGTCAGTAGCGTTTCTGTCCGTCCACGGTTAGAGTCTCAATTGGGCTTTCCGACCTTGTCCGCCGCACGAAAAAACTTGCCGGTTTCCAATTCGAAGAAAAATCTGATCGACGATGTCCGGCCCCGTGAAGTATGGGGCTGGATGATGTTCGACTTTGCCAACTCCGGTTACACCACGGTGGTCATCACTGCGGTGTTCAACGCCTATTTCGTGGCGGTGGTGGCAGGGCAGGCGGTGTGGGGCACCTTCGCCTGGACTGCGGCGCTATCGGTCTCCTATGCCCTGATCGTGATCAGTGCTCCGCTGATCGGCGCCTATGCCGATGCGCACGCGGCCAAGAAGCGGCTACTCGTGATGACGACGATCGGCTGCGTGGCCGGAACTGCGGCGCTTGCGCTGGTCGGTCCAGGAGAACTTGCACTCGGCATCGCGCTGCTCATCATCTCCAATTTTTTCTTTGGCACCGGCGAAAACCTGGTCGCGGCATTCCTTCCGGAACTCGCCAGGGGGGATTCGCTGGGCAAGGTGTCGGGTTGGGGCTGGGGCTTGGGCTACATCGGTGGTCTGATCAGCCTCGGCGCATCGCTCGCCTACATCACCTGGGCACAGGCGCAGGGGCAGTCCTCCGCCGAATTTGTTCCAGTGACCATGCTGATAACTGCGGGGCTGTTCACGGTCTCGTGCCTGCCGACGTTCCTGCTGCTCAAAGAGAGGGCACAGCCGCAGCAAATGCCTTCCGGTGCGTACGCGAGCGCGTTGGCACGGACATGGGAAACGCTCCGGCAGGCCAGCCGCTTTCGCGACCTGATGCGCTTCCTGCTCTGCATCCTGTTCTATCAGGCCGGCGTGCAGGCGGTGATCTCGCTCGCCGCAATCTATTCCGAACAGGAGATGAAATTCTCGACGCAGCAGACAATCATGCTGATCCTGGTGGTGAACGTCACCGCCAGCGTGGGCGCGATCGCATTCGGGCAATTGCAGGATAAGCTCGGCCACGTGCGCACGCTTGCGCTTACATTGGTCGGCTGGTGCCTGACCGTGGTCCTGGCCGGGTTGGCGACCACCCCGGCGCTGTTCTGGATCGCGGCAAACCTTGCGGGCGTTTGTCTCGGCGCCAGCCAGTCCGCGGGGCGCGCGCTGGTCGGCTACCTGAGTCCGCCTGACCGTCGCGCCGAGTTCTTTGGATTGTGGGGGCTTGCGGTCAAACTGTCGTCAATCCTGGGCCCCATGACCTATGGTCTGGTAAGCTGGATTTCAGCCGGTAATCATCGCCTTGCCATTCTTATTACCGGGGTCTACTTTCTCATCGGGCTCGCACTGCTGGCCGGAATCAACGCGCACCGCGGGCACCTCGCCGCGCATCTCCGCAAGGGTGCGCCACAGCTGCAGTAATTGGCTTGTTTACAGAAAAATAGACCAAGATAAACAGAACATTATGTTTCTTGCCGGTGAGGTTTCACGCAGGCGCCGATGGCGCGAGGGGTGGTCATGCTGAATTGGATCAAGGGGACGCAATCGGACTATCCGCTTGCCGACGAGAAGGCCGCGCGCGAACTCATCGCCGAATTGCCAGCGAATGACTCTTTCAAGTCGCTCGAAGAACTGTCTTACTGGCTGGATTCGCTCAAAGGCGCGGAAGGTCTCAAGCTCGGGCGCCAGTTCGAAATCATCGACCTGATCGATCAGACCGCGAAAAACCATCAGCGCAAGCTTTCCCAAGTCTATCTTTCCGGCGGTGCTCGGCTGCAGAAAGTCCAGGAAATCCGCATCTGGAACACTTCGTTCGGCTTTTGCAAGCAGCTTGCAGACGCCTATCAACTGTGGCTGACACGCTACCAGGCCGGCGCCACCGGTTCGGGTGCGTCGAAGGGTGCGTTATCGGGCGTTGTGGCTCGGGCGATGCGCGCGCTCTCGTTGCAGCTCAAGTGGCAATTGCTGCGCTACGGGCCTGTAGCGCCACGGGTGTGGGAGGAGTACGGCAAACTCTTCGCCTATGCCGAAAATAAGAGCTTCGTCGATGCCAAAGTCGAGGTGTATCCGGGAAAGTTCGGCGAATCGACGGTGCAGCGTGAGTGTCTCAAGGGACTGATGCTCGCGATCTCTTCAACCGATAGCCTGCTGCCCGACAAGCTGGAGATCGCCGAGAGGATCGTGGCGCAGTTTTCCGAATTCTTCGTGCTCGGCCGCCAGCCCGTAAAAGGCTGTCATTACTACGTAGACCTCAGCACCGGCAGGGGACCCGCGCGCATGATTTCGCGTATCGAGACCACACCGGGGCTGCGATTCTTCGGCCCCGGTTCCGCCGCGCAGGAGCTGGAGAAACTGATCGCGGTTCTTCAGGCCGACGGCGTGGTGCCGTCCAACGTCAATCTTGACGGCGTTTTCGATCCGGAATTGGTGCTGGAAGTGCTACGGCATCTGGCGCGCTATTGGGCGCCGGCGCCACCGGCGCGCGGCGAGGAACGGCGTCGCTCGGTGTCGCGCATCAGTGTGATTCACTCTTTCGACGAAATCGTCGCCACTGTTTCCGCAGACACCCAGGATCTCGCTTTCGATAATTCGGCAGAAACATGGATGGTGGAGAACGAAAGCGAGGGCGGCTATGGAGCACTGATGCCGCAGACCAAAGGCGACTGGCTCAAGGTCGGAACGATTCTGGGGGTGAAACTCGAACACGGCGCGGCCTGGGGTGTGGGCATAGTACGCCGGCTTTCAGCCTACGATCTGAAGCAGCGCTATGTCGGCATCCAGGTGTTCAGCAAGGGTGCCACCGTGGTGAAGCTTGCGCCGGCCGATGCCGGCAGCAGCAACGTCGCGCAGGACGCCGTGCTGCTTCCGTCGAGCACGACCGACAGCAGCGGCACGGGAGAAATGAGCCTGTTGGTGAGACCTGGTGTCTTCTCGGAAAAAAAGAAGTACGAGATGCAGGCCTACGGCCGCAGCTACCTGTTGGTACCGAAGAAGCTGCTCGAGGGCGGCGACGACTTTGACATGGCCCGCTTTCGTGTCATGCCGCGTGCAAATTAGAGTAGTACGCGTTTGAGCCAGGCGCCGATGTCTGCCAGTTCCTGAGGGCAGACCGAGTGCGGCATCGAGTACTTGTGCCATTCCACCTCGTAACCCAGCTTGGCCAAAGCGTCGCGCGACATCGTGGCCAGTGCCAGCGGCACGATGTTGTCGGCGATGCCATGACCCATGAAGATCGGCACCGAGTTGTTTGCGGTATTGCGCTCGACCTCGATCATCGGAGACATCGGTAGATAGGCCGAAAGCACCAACAGGCCGGCCAGGCACTTGGGATGGCGCAGCCCGGCTTGCAACGTCATGGCCCCGCCTTGGGAGAAGCCGGCGAGCACGATGCGCCCCGCGGGAATGCCGCGCGCGGTCTCGCGCGCGATCAGGTCTTCAATCAGCTTCTGCGATTCGCGAAGGCCATGTTCGTCTTCCTTGAATGCCAACTCCTGGTAGGGAATGTCGTACCAGGCGCGCATCACGAAGCCGCCGTTGATCGTGACCGGGCGCATCGGCGCGTGCGGAAACACGAAGCGGATTCCCAGCGGCGGTAACTTCATTTCCTTTACGACCGGCACGAAATCATTGCCGTCCGCACCAAGGCCATGCAGCCAGATCACCGCGTGGCTCGGTTTCGGTTTGGTCTCGATCTCTATTGCAGGTAGCGTTTCACTCATGAGAGTCAAGGTCGGGGGACACAGAGTTCACAGAGAGAATAGAGAGAAAGCAGAGAAGTTCCGAGAAAACAAAATTGTTGAAGTGTGCAAATGATGGGTTGCCGAACTCTGTGCATGCCTTTCTCTGTGTTTTCTGCATTTCTCCGCGCCTCTGCGTTGGGTTTAGGACTTGCGGCGGAGCGCAGACTTGGGACGGAAGGCCTTGACCACTGTCTCGTCGGTCTCGATGTAGGGCCCGCCGATCAGGTCGATGCAGTAGGGTACCGCGGCGAAGATCCCGTGCACCTTCTGCTTGCCGTCTGCTTCCTTCAGGCCTTCCAGCGTTTCCTTGATGGATTTCGGCTGACCCGGCAGATTGATGATGAGGGTGCTACCGCGGATGACGCCGACCTGCCGCGACAGAATCGCCGTGGGCACGAAGCTCAGGCTGATCTGGCGCATTTGCTCGCCGAACCCAGGCATTACCTTGTCGGCAACGGCCAGCGTTGCTTCCGGCGTCACGTCGCGCGCGGCCGGTCCGGTGCCCCCAGTGGTGAGCAGCAGATGGCAGCCTTCGTTGTCGCACAACATCTTCAGTGTAGTTTCGATCACGGGGCGCTCGTCGGGGATCAGCCGAGTCACAATGCGGCGCGGATTGAGTACAACGCGGCCCAGCCACTCTTCGAGGGCCGGAATGCCTTCATCCTTGTACACGCCTTTCGATGCCCGGTCGCTGATCGATACCAGCCCGATGATCACTTGTTCGTTTTCGCTCATGTCTCGATAAATTCAATAACTACGACACAAAGGCACAAACAACGCAAAGAAAAACTTGGGCCTTCGATTCCCGGCATTCTCGCTCCTGATCTTACCGGCACTGTATTTGAATTCCTTTGCGACTTCCTTGCGTCCTTTGTGTCAACGATCGTGTGTTTGAATGACCTCGCGAAGCTCCTGGAACAGTTCGCGGAAACTCCTGGGCGGCTTCTTGGCTGCGGCTTCGCGCTTGATGTTGCGAACCAGTGCACGCAGACGCTGGGCGTCGGCGCGGGGATACTGGCCGAGCAGTTCGCCCAGCGCCTGTTCGTCCTGGATCAGCCGCGTTCGCCAGCGCTCGATGGCATGCACGCGCGCGGTTTCCGCGATCGATGTGCCTTTCCAGACGTCGAGTTGTGCGCGGATGGTATCGGCGTCGGCATTACGCATCAGCCGGCCCAGGTACTGCATCTGGCGTCGCAGCGCACCGAACTTTGAGATGCGCTTGGCGTCCAATACGGCGTCCAGAAGGCGGGTTGGGAGGTCGAGTTCGGCCAGTTTGTCCGTGCCCAAGGCGACCAACTCTTCGCCGAGGTCCTGCAGCGCCTGCATCTCGCGCTTGCGCTGAGTCTTGCTGATCTGAAGTTCTTCTTCCATCGCAGAAGTCGGAGTCGTTGCAACTGGTATCATAGCGAAAATTCCGTTCGCGGCGTGCCGCCCCGCTTGAGAGATGGCGCCACGCCGCGTTCATTTGTTCATGACATAAACGGATTCATTGTGCCCACCAGCGAATTCACCCACGAAACCGACGCGCTCAAGCAGATTGCAAGCGATGTCCTTGCATACGCCCGGAACCGTGGCGCCACTGCTGCCGAGACCGAGGCGAGCGAGGGTTTCGGGCAGGGTGTTACCGTGCGCCGCGGAGAGGTCGAGACTATCGAGTACAACCGCGACAAGGGCGTGGGCGTGTCCGTTTACATCGGCAAGCAGCGCGGCCACGCCAGCACGTCCGACTTTTCCGCAAAGGCGCTTCAGGACACAGTCGATGCGGCCCTGTCGATCGCTCGGCTCACCGCTTCCGATGAGTTTTCCGGGCTAGCGGATTCCGATCTGCTCGCCACCGAATTCCCGGATCTCGACCTGTATCACCCGTGGTCAATTGCGGTGGAGCAGGCAATCGACTTGGCACGCTCGTGCGAGAGTGCCGCGTTCGCCGCCGATCGCCTGGTAAGCAATTCGGAAGGCGCCACGGTTTCGGTGCAGCAATCGCATTTTGCCTACGGAAACTCCCACGGTTTTCTGGCGGGTTATCCCAGTTCCCGCCACAGCGTCATGTGCGCGGTGATCGCAGGCAAGGACGAGACTATGCAACGGGACGACTGGTACACGACCGCGCGCGCTTCCGCCGATCTCGAACCTGCATCGGACGTGGGGAGCCGCGCCGGAAAGCGTGCAGCACGTCGCGTCGGCGCGCGCAAGGTCGCCACCGCGCGCGTGCCGGTGTTGTTCGAAGCGCCGATCGCATCGACCCTGCTGGGGCATTTCGTTGCTGCGGTGAGCGGTGGCAGCCTGTACCGGAAATCCTCGTTCCTGCTCGACAGCCTTGGGAAGGCGGTGTTTTCGCCGAACGTGAACATCAACGACCTGCCTCACATGAGGAAAGGCCTCGCCAGCAGCGCATTCGACGACGAGGGCGTGGCGACCCGCGCCCGCGACATCGTCAAGCGTGGCATATTGCAGGGCTATTTTCTCAGCAGTTACTCGGCGCGCAAGCTTGGAATGAAGTCCACCGGAAACGCGGGAGGCAATCACAATCTGGTGATGGAGTCGACGGGCGAGGATTTTGCCACTCTGCTGAAGGAGATGGACACGGGTCTCCTGGTCACGGAAATGTTGGGGCAGGGGATCAACATGGTGACCGGGGACTACTCGCGCGGCGCGGCCGGATTCTGGATCGAGAATGGCGAGATCGCCTATCCTGTACAGGAAGTCACGGTCGCCGGCAATCTCAAGGACATGTTCGGGAACATCGTCGCAATCGGCACCGACGTGATGGTGCGCGGCTCGCGCCAGACCGGCTCCGTGCTGGTCGAGGGAATGACTGTCGCGGGGGAATGAAAAAGGGTAGAGGGACGAGGGGCGAGGGTTGATGAGGCCCAAAACCTTCTGGCTTTTCCCTCATCCGTCGTCCCTGCGCGTGAACCCATGAAAAGTCGAACCCAAACAACCGCAGCGCTTCTTCGAAGTCTGGTCGCCGCGCTTTTGCTCAGCGCGCTGGCCGCTTGCAGCGATGCGCCGCCGCTGCCGCGGCTTGGCGTCGAGGACACCGTTCTTGCTTTCGGCGATAGCATCACCTACGGCACCGGGGCGCGTCCCGAAGAGAGTTACCCCGAAGTGCTCGCCGAGTTGATCGGCCGCCGCGTGGTCGGGGCGGGCGTTCCAGGGGAAGTTACTGCGATCGGTTTGCAACGCCTGCCGGGCGTTCTCGACGAGGTAAAGCCGAAAATCCTGCTTCTTTGCCTGGGTGGCAACGATATGTTGCGCAAGATCGACCTTGTGGCCGTCGAGTCCAATCTGCGGACGATGGTGCACATGGCCAAGGACCGCGGCATTGCGGTGGTGCTGATCGCCGTGCCGAAGCCGGCGCTGTTCGGCGGCAACGCGGCCTTGTACCAGGCCATCGCCAAAGAAAACGACCTGCATCTCGAAGGCGACATCCTCAATGACATCCTGCACGACAACGAATTCAAGGCCGATCCGATCCACCCCAATGCCAAGGGCTACCGGCGCATGGCGGAAGCGATTGCCGAATTGCTGAGGAAAGCCGGCGCGGTGTGATATGAGGAGCGAGGGAAGAGGGAAGAGGGGAAAAAAGCAAAGGCGAGGGGTGAGGGACGAGGGATGAGGGGAGAGGGAACCAGCTACTTGGAGTAAATGACTATGCTCATACACAAACTGTTCTCCACTTTTGCGCTCGTGCTTGCGCTGTTGTTGGCCGGCGCTTGCGCCGGAACCGGGCAGCAGTCGAAGCTGGATGTTTCGATCGCCGAACTTGGTGCCGGCCAGATCGGCTTGCTGGAGCAGACGTATTCGCTCAAGCTTCGGGTGCAGAACCCGAATCCCACCGACATTACCACCGATGGTATGTCGTTCTCGATCGATCTCAACGGCAAGCCGTTCGCGCGCGGGGTGAGCAATCAGTCGGTTACCATTCCGCGGCTGGGTGAAGCGATGGTGGATGTAACGGCGGTGAGCGACCTGTCCGGTTTGATTCAGCAGATGCGCAGCTTCGAAGGCGCGGCGACCTCCGGGTTGCGCTACCGCCTGAGCGGTCGTTTCTTCTCCGGCGAAAAGCCGTTCCCGTTCACTTACAGCGGTTCCATCAAACCGCCTTCCACGCCATGACGATTGCCCGACACTACCTGGTTTTTGGATAGGTGATGACCGGCCGACCGCTCGCTATGCTGGCGATCAGCACCTGCCCGATTGAGAGCGCGCCGGAGAAATCGGAATGAATCTGGCGCTGGATCTTGGCGGCGTGACCTGCACGTTTCCGGCGCGCGCCGGAAATGCCGCCGCGTATACCGCCGTTTCCGGAGTGGATCTGCGCGTCGGCGAGGGCGAGTTCGTCGCAGTGGTCGGCCCGACCGGTTGCGGCAAATCCACGCTCCTGAACGTGGCCGCCGGGTTGCTGAAACCGACCGGTGGGTCCGTCACCGTCTTCGGCGAGTCCCTCACAGGTATCAACCGCCGGTCCGGCTATCTGTTCCAGACCGATGCACTGATGCCCTGGCGCAGCGCGCTCGATAACGTCATGGCGGGACTCGAGTTCCGCGGTGTCGCCGCGCAAGAGGCTCGGCGGCGGGCGGTGGAGTGGTTGAAACGCGTAGGGCTTGCCGCGCATGCACACAAGTATCCGCACGAACTTTCCGGAGGCATGAAGAAACGGGTGGCGCTGGCGCAGACGCTGATCCTCGACCCGAAAATCCTGCTGATGGACGAGCCTTTTTCCGCGCTCGACGTGCAGACACGCAGTTTGATGGGAAACGAGTTACTGGCACTCTGGTCGCAGGACCGCAAATCGGTAGTATTCGTTACCCACGATCTTGAGGAGGCCATCGCGCTTTCCGACCGCGTGCTGGTTATGTCGGCGGGCCCGGCGAGCCGCCTGATCGGCAAGTTTCCGATTGACCTGCCGCGCCCGCGCGACGTTTCCGAAATTCGCATGACGCCCCACTTCGTCGAGTTGTACACGCTGATCTGGAGCGCGCTCAGGGACGAAGTGCAGAAGGCCTACGCCCATTCACTGGCCTGATCATGACTAGAGGCATGCTCGCGGTGACGCAGGTAGGATTGTTGCTGGCGCTGTTTGCGCTCTGGCACGTGCTCGTGAAAACCGACGTCTTGCCTGCTTTCTTTTTCGGCGAACCGCTGATCGTTTTGCAGCGAATCTGGAACTGGTTCGCCAGCGGCAAGATTTTCCCGCACCTCGGCATCACGTTGCTCGAGACCGTCCTGGCGTTTGCGATCGGTACCACGCTCGGTCTCATCTTCGGCCTTTGGCTGGCGCTGTCGGACGTGACGTCGAAGCTGCTCGACCCTTACATCACCGCGCTCAACTCGATGCCGAGGGTGATCCTGGCACCGATCTTTGCAGTGTGGTTCGGGCTGGGAATCTGGTCGAAGGTGCTGCTCGGCGTGACGCTGGTTTTCTTCATCGTATTCTTCAGCGTCTATCACGGAGTGCGCGAAGTCAGCCCCACGGTGCTTGCCAATGCACGCATGCTGGGGGCTTCCGGCCGGCAATTGCTCCGGCACGTTTATCTGCCTAGCGCGACCGCTTGGGTATTTTCCAGCCTGCATGCGTCGGTCGGAATGGCTTTTGTCGGCGCGGTCGTGGGCGAATATCTCGGTTCGGCAAAGGGTGTCGGCTACCTCATCCTGCAAGCCGAGGGCGTGTTCGACATCAACACCGTATTCGCCGGCGTGCTCGTGCTTACTGCCTGCGCGCTGGTGCTCGATCGCATCGTCACGATTGCCGAGCGGCGTCTGTTGCGCTGGCGTCCCGGCAACGTCTCCGCTGCTTCCTGATCGCAGCTTGGCGTGGCTGTCTTGAGCGCGGGGCACGGTTCGTGCTAGAACGCTGGCATTCGACGGGCGACAACGACACGCAATGGAATTTTCCAATCACTTCATCCTGATCGGTGCGCTGCTGGTGCTACTGAGCATCGTGGTGAGCAGCCTCTCCGCTCGTACCGGCGCACCACTGCTGCTGGTTTTTCTGGGTGTGGGGATGCTCGCCGGCGAGGAAGGGCCGGGCCACATCCTTTTCAGCGATTACCAGACCGCGTACCTGGTCGGCACCACGGCGCTCGCGGTAATCCTGTTCGACGGCGGCATGCGCACCCACACCGATATTTTCCGCGTCGGCCTGTGGCCGGCGGTGTCGCTCGCAACCGTCGGGGTAATCCTTACTGCCGGCATCGTCGGATTGGCCGCAGCGTGGCTACTCGAACTCGACCTCATGCAAGGCATGTTGATCGGTGCCATCATCGGTTCGACCGATGCTGCCGCGGTTTTCTCGGTGCTGGGTGCGCAGGGCATGCGCCTCAAGCAGCGGGTCGGTGCGACACTGGAAATCGAATCGGGCTGCAACGATCCAATGGCGGTTTTCCTGACACTGGTTTTCATCGAAGTCGTGCGCGCCGGCGATCACTCGCTCGGCTGGTCCATGCTGTGGGAATTCGTATGGCAGTTCGGGATCGGTGGGTTGGCGGGGGTCATTGGCGGTCAGGTGCTGGTGTGGCTGCTCAATCGCGTTAGCCTCACGAGCGGCCTCTATCCGTTGCTTGCAATGACGGGAGGACTCGTGATCTATGGCACCGCCACCGTGTGGGGCGGCAGCGGATTCCTGGCGATCTACCTGGCGGGGTTGATCCTCGGCAACGCCCGCGTCAAATCGCAAGGCACGATCCTGAAAGTGCACGATGGCCTGGCATGGTTGTCGCAGATCAGTTTGTTCCTGATGCTTGGCCTGCTCGTCACGCCGTCCGCTCTGATCCCCACCGCGTTGGATGCGCTGCTGATCGCGATCGTCTTGATGGTGGTGGCGCGGCCATTTGCGGTATGGGTGTCGCTATTGCCGTTCAGGTTTCCCCAGCGCGAGCAGATTTTCATCGCGTGGGTGGGCCTGCGAGGCGCAGTGCCGATCGTGCTGGCGCTGTTCCCCGCGCTGGCCGGGTTGCCCGAATCCTCGGTCTATTTCAACGTTGCCTTCTTCGTGGTTCTGGCCTCGCTGGCGGTGCAGGGCTGGACGGTCGCGCCGCTTGCTGAGGCGCTGCGGCTCAAACTCCCGGAGGAACACGCGCCCTACTATTCCGAGTACGTCGAGGTGCCGGGGCACGCGAACCTGCGCTTGCTCGGCTACCGGATTACGGAACTGAGCGAGGCGATAGGCCGCAGCGTGAACAAGTTGCCGCTGCCGCCGGGCGTGCGCATCGTTGCCGTCTTTCGCGACGGCAAGCCGGTGGATTCAATCAGCCAATTGGAAATCGCCGCGGGAGACCTGGTCTACGTGATTACCACCGACGAACACATGGCACTGCTCGATCACCTGTTTGTCCCCGCGGACGACGCAGAGGAATCCGAACAGCAGCGCGTCTTCGGTACTTTCACGCTGGACGGAAATGCGCCGCTTGGCGAAGTGGCGGATATCTACGGCGTCGAGATTCCGCAGCAGGTGAAGTTGCAGACACTCGCGCAGTACATAGACCGGCATTTCCATCGCCGGCCCGTAGTCGGCGACTTCGTCCGAATCGGCGGGATGAATCTGGTTGTGCGCGAGATTCAGGGGCGCGACGTTACCAAAGTCGGTATTGTCGTCACGCAACCTATAGGCGGATAGGAGGAAGCGGTAAAGCGTGTGTTGTCAGGCTTTGCCTAGCCAGCGGCGGCGAAAGGTCGTGGCGGTGCGGTCACTACTGACACTGAGCACGCAGGTGTGGGCGGGCGGAGCGGCAAGCGTCATGTTCAGCACCAGCAGTTCATCACGCCGAAAGGCGTGCACTTGCACGGTTTCACCTGGCCGGAAACTTCCGAGGCGGCCGTCGAAGTTTTTCGGTGTGACCCGCAGTTCATCGAGTGCGATGATCGTATCGCCGGCCGCGAGCCCCGCCTTTTGCGCGGCACCGCCGTCGAGTACGTGGGTGACCTTCAGATCGCCGCAGCTGTCGGTGGTGCGGACACCGAGATCCGCCAGCCGCGTTAACGCCGTTGCTGGTTTCGTCGAGCGCTTACCGCCTTTGTCTGCGGACGACTCTGGGCGACGGAGCTCCATGTCGACGCCGACACCCGTAAGCAATTTCTCGAGCGGCAGATCGCTGGTGGTGCGGAGCGCCTGGTCAAAGAAGCGCTTGAGTTTCAGTCCCGTCACTTCTTCGGCCAGCCTCTCGATGCCGTCCTCTTCGACGCCGATTCCTTTGAGGCCGTGGCGTTTCCACAGCGCGCGCATCACGTGGTCGAGCGACTTCCTGCCGCCGGTCTGCTCGCGGACCAACAGGTCCAGGCACAGCGCCACCAAGCCGCCTTTGACGTAATAGCTCACCACTGCGTTCGGTGCGTTTTCGTCCTGACGGTAGTACTTGATCCACGCGTCGAACGAGGATTCCGCCACTGTCTGCTTTTTGCGGCCGCTGCCACGCAGGACCGAGGTGATGCTTTTCGCCACGGACTCCAGATAGGCGTCGCGCGAGATCAGTCCGGAGCGCACCAGGAACACATCGTCGTAGTAGGAGGTGATGCCCTCGAACGCCCACAACAGCGTCGTGTAGTTCTCGATGTCGAGGTCGTAGGGGGCGAAGGCGGCGGGTTTGATGCGCTTCACGTTCCAGGTGTGGAAGTACTCGTGCGAACACAACCCGAGGAAGGTGCGGTAGCTGTTAGTGACTTCCTCGACGCCCTTCTGCGGCAGTTCGTCGCGCGAGCAGAGCAGGGCGGTGGAAGCGCGGTGCTCCAGCCCACCGTAGCCTTCGCCGACCGCGGTGACCAGAAACACGTAGCGCTCCATCGGCGCCGGTTCGCCGAAGAAGCGGATCTGGGTTTCGCACAGAGTCTTGAGGTCGCGGCACAGGCGATTCATATCGGCGCGATGCCGGCCCGTGATTGCGATGTCGTGCGGCACGCCGCAGGCCTTGAATGTGGCGAGAGTGAACGTACCGATCTCGACCGGATGATCGATCAACTCGTCGTAGTTGATTGCCTGGTAGGTGCCGAAACCGTACGGCTTGGCGCCTTTGCGGCTCATCGCGGTGGCGATACGCCAATTGCGATAGCGCGCTCCTTTGGGCGGCAGGATCTCGACTTCGCAGGGATCGCTCTCGCGGCCTTGGACCTTGGGAAACACCGACGGGCCGTTGAAGAACGCATGCGTAGTGTCGAGATGCGCGCCGCGCACCGAAAGGTCCCACGCGTAGACCTCCATAGTCACGGTCACCGGTCCTTCGGTCGGCGCGACCTGCCAAGTGTTCTTGTCCAGCTTGACCAACGGTACTTGTTTGCGGCCGCTCTGCGCGCGGATTCGCACGACATTTTTCGCGAACTCGCGAATCAAGTAGCTACCCGGGATCCAGGTGGGCAGCGAGAATTTCTGCCCGGCGGGGTCGGGATCGCTGACAGTGCAGCGGACTTCGAACAGATGAGCCTCGGGGCTGCTGGGGAAGATGGAATATAGGATCGGGGTTTTCATCTACTGAGTGAAGGTAATCGGGTATAAGGCGGATTTATGGCGGGGAAGTGGCAATTCGTCAATGATTCGGAGACAAACGCGGGCAGCGGGGGTCATCGGGGATTCGGCGCACGTCATCGTGGCTGGTTGGCAACTCCGCGACCAACAATGGGGCGGGGCGGCGCCGCCAAAGAGTATTGCTCGCCTTATGTACGCCAGCGTACAGTGCATCTGCAGGCGATGTCGCATAAATACCTCATCGACGGTTGGCTTCTGAAGCGGTTGATCCCATGTTGACCCGGAATAAACGTTGCCATTGTTGTGACGCACGCAAACGGCCAGCCTTGGTTGCGGCACACCAGAGATCCGCACCCGAAATGGCATCGATCGCAATGCCAATCCGGGATTGAATGAAAGGGAAAAGCACATGAACCGAATCCAACGTTACTCCAATCCACTGAGATGGTTCGCGGCATTGATCCTGGCTGCTTTTGTAGCCGGCTGCGGCGGCGATGGCGGCAATGGTGGTGGCTCCGGCACGCTCGGCGTGTCGCTGACTGACGCGCCGGCCTGCGGCTTCGACGCAGTAAACGTGACCGTCAGCAAAGCGCGGGTGCATCAGAGCAGCGGAGCTTCTGAAAGTGCCGGCGGCTGGTCTGAAATTACCTTGAACCCACCACGGAAAATCAACCTGCTTGACCTCACCAACGGCGTGGCCGAAAGTCTTGGCCAAACAGCGCTGCCGGCAGGCCATTACACGCAAGTGCGCCTGGTGCTGGTAGCGAACAACGGATCGAACCCAACCAACAACTCAGTTGTGCTGTCGGGCACACCGGGCGCAGAGATCGCGCTGGCTACGCCAAGCGCGGTGCAAAGCGGAATCAAGCTTATCAACGAGTTCGACGTGGCCCCGGGGCAGCGCGTGGACCTGATGCTGGATTTCGATGCCTGCAAGTCCGTTGTGAGGCGCGGAAACGGAAGCTTCCTGCTGAAACCTGTGATCAAAGTCATCCCTATTGTACTCAACGGCATTAACGGGTTTGTCGACGCGTCCTTGCTTGGCGGAAACGTCATGGTTTCGGCACAGGTGGACGGCACCGTGGTTCGGTCCACCGTGCCGAATACGTCAACTGGCGAATTCTTGCTCGCTCGTCTTGATCCCGGCGACTACGACGTCGTTATTACTGCGGACGACCATGCCACGGCGATCATCGGCACGGTGCCGGTCGCGAACAGCACGAGCATGGTCATGGTCAGCACCAATGCTGCGCCGATTTCGTTACCGGCCTCCACGACCCAAGACATAAGCGGAATCGCAGAATTGAGCCCGCCCAACGCTGACGAAGTCATTTTCGTGACAGCAAAGCACACCTCCGGCGGCGCGCAAGTGACCGTGAAGTCGCAGGCGGCCGATCTCCTTTCTGGCGCCTACTCGCTGACCTTGCCCGTTGGTGCGCCGCTGTTCGGCCCGTATGGTGCGGGTACGCTGCCGATTGCGCTTGCCGCACAAACTGCGCTGGCGGGCCAGTACACCGTCGAGGCTTCCGCGACCGGTTACCAAACCCAGTCCTTCAGCGAGGATATTTCCACGGCGGACGCAAATCAGGACTTTACCTTGACCCCGTAGAGCAAACCGTTCAGCACACAAAAAGGGCTCCATTGCGGAGCCCTTTTTTTAGCCTATCCCGGCAACGGGCTTGAGGAATATGATGGAAGCATTGCGCTGATTCCAGTGGGATTGGTTGTTTGCGCACGGCCTATTTTCTGTTAGTTCCAAATAGGCCGACTTCAGGCTGAGGAGCTTGCATTCAAAGTACCTGCGAGCAACGGAAGACTAAGAGCCTACTGGTGGCGCAACACGAGCAATGCCAGAATAGGGGGTATTTAGAAGTTCAATTCACGTTAGATCGCATCTGATGGGACGCCGAAGGTTTGCAACAGTGGCTTTGACTGAATGGCAGGTTCGAAAGGACTTACCCACTCGTTGGAAGCGGTTGGTCCAAGACGGCATTCCCTTCACAGAGATCCTCGATGGTCTGTCGCGAGGGGCAAAGGTTCTAAAGGTCTACCGCGACCCCTCCCGTGACTTGAACAGCCATTGGCGAGCAATCGTGCGACTTGAAGTCGGCATCGAAACGAGTGTTCTCTATCACAGCGGTAACGGTGGCTATCGTGCGCAGTGCTACATAAATCCGACGCTGGGAGACAAAGCCAATAGCTTCGCGGCTGAAATTATGACCGCCGCCGTAGTGCCACAATTGACGAAGGAGCCCGACGCGAACTTCCTTCTCGCGTCCTTGAGAGGTGTCCTTACTAAGGTTTGGATTTATCAAGGTGCATGGTGCCGACGTCGTGCTCATGAGGATCGCTATCTGGAAGCGCCTCGCTGGATGCGAGAACTCGAGTCGCCCGACAAGGAGAGGCGCAAATTGGCGCGCTATGCGACGCTGATTCCACTGGAGGAGCGTTGCCTTGAACTGAAGGGTACTTTTGCGACATTAGACGGCCGACCAACCAAGCAGACCCATAAACCAGGGAGAAGCAAGCAGATCCATGAGTTGGGCTTCACATAGTTATGCGTTTCCGGCGTCGCTCCGCCGCGCTTCCGTTCGCCGACGCGGCTGCTGAGCGCGAACGTTGGGCGTCGCGAGCGGCGAACATTGTCTCGATCATTCGAGACAAGTAACGAAGCCATGACCGCAAAGAATTTAGCTTTTTCGTGAGAGGACGACGACAAATGGACCTTCCAGAGATGATTACCCGCCTGCCCGAGGCCGACCTGCCTTTCCCCTCCACTGCGGTAAAAACAGGTGTGCTGCAATCGGAGCATGGACAGTTGGTCTTCTTCCAGATCTTCAAAGATGTCGAGATCCCCGCGCACAGTCACAAGGCGCAATGGGGAATTGTCCTCGAGGGTGAGATCGAAATGACCATTGGTGGCGACACCAGGAAGTATGGTCCTGGGAGTTCTTACTACATCCCGGCCGGCGTCATGCATAGTGCGAGAGTGCCAGCCGGCGCCAAGGCCATTGACTTCTTTGAAGAGCCCGATCGCTACAAGGTGAGGTGAAGGCAGATGATGCGAGTCTGGAGCTCAACCCGAGCGCCCAAGGGCGTCACCGGTGCCGTATGGCGCCAGAATACACCGCAGCAACTTATGGTTTTGGCGGTGGGACAGGTACGCGGTGCTCGCGGATTTCCTGAATCAATGGAACCACGATTCCAATGAAGGCAAGTTCCGGATTTTCGCGGCAATACTGATCGACGCGGAGTGCGATGTCGGCCAGATTCGGCATTTTGCCCGAAGTTACTTGATTGGCCGAATTGCCAAAGTTGTAGCCCGACACGAATCCGCGAAACCAAGCCTGGTACTGCGCGCGTTGTGCTGCATTGGTCTGGGACTTTGTCCAAGCCGCGCACGACGTATCACCAAAGGTGAAAGCGGTAAACTCCGGAGGCTCCTGTGCCAAGGCCGCTGAGGAATTCACCAATCCAAGTGCCAGAGGAACGATCCATATCCATTTCATTTTGATTCCCTTTTTGCCGAAGCTCGTGAATCCAGAAATGATTCCGAAATTCAGATAGCTCAGGCCGGAAGTGCCGATCAGGGAATTCGACCGCATATGTTCTCACTTGTTCTCACTTTTTGTGCCGGGCGATTTGGTTGCAACGGCACGCAATTGCCGCAGCAACCAAACCTGTTGTACCTGTGGTCAACAGAGCCCGTTCGGACGTGGGTGCGTGAGCTGCAGATGTAGCGGATCCCCTGCAAGATCGAGGACCTGCGAGGCTTCCTCATTTTGTACCGGCGCTTCGTGGTTCGGCGAAAGCGGATGCGCGGCGGTTCGTTCCAACGGGATTCGCATCAGCGCAAGAATGTTCGGGGCTTCCAGCTCCCCGGACGGGAAGTTACCCGGTTCGCGTCGGTCCGAATCGAGATAGGCACGGTTATCCTGAGTGCTTGGTGCCAGATTCTCGCGAATCTGTTGTGATATCGGCTGCGCGCACTCGAGCCGATCCCGAAGCGGTGCGTCGCGATCCAAACTGAACGACCCTGAAGTTTCCGTGTTGGGTATCATCGTCACATCGGCGGTTGCTACTGATTGAGCTGTGATAACAATGAAGCCCGAGATCAATGCAGAAATCAGCGTTCTTTGGTTACACATGGTTGTCTCCTTCTCGTGTCTGCCGCTCCTGTCCGTTCGAACCGGATGGTCGCCGCATTGATAAATTAGATACCGGCGAGGGACGAAGATTTGTCGAATTACACGGAACTAGCTCCCAATCCGGCTGTCGCGCCATACGATAGCCAGCCCTGCCACGTTGATGGCATTTCGTGCCCATTGATCAGAACATCACAGTGAATCCCACCGAACTGGTCAGCCGTCATCTGGTCGATCCACAGACCAGTTGGGCGATCGGGACTTTCGGCGCCGTCGCGGAGTTTCACCGTGATGCAGACGAGCCGGTCGATCTGTCGATGAGTGGTGCGGTGACGGCGCGTGGAGGAATCCGGCTGCAACTCGATCCGGCAATGCAGCCGGTCGCCTGGGAGCGTCCTACGGCCGGCGACCGCTGGACGCACGGCATCGCTTTGTGCCTGCCTGCCACGACGGGCTCGATGAGCCGCCGCACGATGGTTACCGAACTCGGTCCCGATGCAAACGCGCTGCAGGAGCGGGATCGCGATGAAGTACTGTTCGATCTTGGCATCGGCGCGCCGCATTGCGACATCTGCGTGCGCACGAAGGAACCCGCGGTTCTGCAGGTACTCCGCGCGGCTGCGGGCCGGCCGGTCCTGGAGACAAGCTTGGTTGCAGAGTTGTCGTCGATGAGTCCCACGCGCGTTTTCATGTCGCGGCTCGGACGCATCGAGGTACGCACGCCGATTCCCGCACCCGAGGGTAGAACGCCCGACGGCCCGCACACCCATGTGTTACCGGATCTGCTCCGGCACAGACGCACGCATTCGGCGAACGTGCCACTGCCGGCGGGAATGGTTCCCAGCACAGAGCTTTTCCCCGCGAGCGCAATTCACGATGCGCATGGTTCGCAGTCGCCGTTCGACGCGGTGAAACACGAAGCCTTCCAGCGGCTTCTTAGCGTTCTCGGCGACCCTGGGCATATCAGCGCAAAGGCGGAAACGATCACCGCTGTGCGCGCTGGCCGGCCACCTCGGGACAATCCAGCGTATTCGCGCGCGCAGCGTCTGGTGCGCCGCGTCGCGCTACGGCAGCTTGCGCAGACCGACGGTCCGTCGCCGGCGCTGACCGCATGGCGGGACGCATTCGACCGGGAGTCTGGCCACTAACC
>DATENC010000017.1:0-276627 GCA_035275265.1 Burkholderiales bacterium
GAGGGGGTTATAGAGCTTCGTGCCTTTACTCGTCCCTCGTCCCTCGTCCCTCGCCCCTCGGCATGAAGTGCCCGTTCTGCAAGAATCCGGATACGCAGGTCGTCGACTCCCGTGCAAATGAGGAGGGGGACAGCATTCGCCGGCGGCGGCGCTGCCCGTCGTGCGACAAGCGTTTCACCACTTACGAAAACGTCGAACTGCGCATGCCGCAGATCGTCAAGAGCACTGGCTACCGTGAGGATTTCGAGGAAGACAAGCTACGGGTCGGTTTTACCCGTGCGCTGCACAAGCGGCCAGTATCCGTGGACATGGTCGATGACGCGATCGAACGCGTAAAGCAGAAACTGCTGTCGCTGGGCCAACGCGAGGTGGAATCACGCCGCATCGGCGAGATGGTGATGCGCGAACTCTACAAGCTCGACAAGGTGGCCTATATTCGCTTCGCGTCGGTGTATCGCGCCTTCCAGGACGTCGAGGATTTCCGCGACGCGGTGAAGGAAGTGCAGAAGCCCGCCGCGCGCCGCAAATCAAAGTAGCGGCATGGCATTCAGCGCCGACGATTTTCAGTTCATGGCGTGCGCGTTGCGGCTCGCGGAGCGCGGGCTGTATACCACGACTCCGAACCCGCGAGTCGGTTGTGTGCTCGTCAAGGATGGCCGTATCATCGGCGAGGGTTGGCACGAGCGTGCCGGCGGCCCGCATGCCGAGGTGGCGGCGTTGACAGCGGCGGGTTCAAACGCGCAGGGTGCCACCGCGTATGTCTCTCTCGAACCTTGCAGCCATCACGGCCGGACGCCGCCGTGTGCGGACGCTTTGATCACTGCCAAGGTGGTGCGCGTGGTTGCGGCGATGCAAGATCCGAATCCCCAGGTTGCCGGAAGCGGACTGCGGAAACTGCGCGAAGCGGAAATCCCGGTCGAGACCGGAATTCTGGAAACGGAGGCGCGTGAACTCAATATCGGCTTTGTCTCCCGTATGACTCGGGGGCGGCCGTGGACACGCGTGAAAATCGCGTCAAGCCTGGACGGCAAGACCGCACTGAAGAACAAGTTCAGCCAGTGGATCACGGGAGCGGACGCACGGCGTGATGGACACCACTGGCGCGCACGGTCCTGCGCAGTGATGACCGGCATCGGAACGCTCGCGGATGACGATCCCCGCCTCACTGTGCGTGATGTGGAGACACCGCGTCAGCCGCTGCGCATCGTGGTGGACAGCCGGCTGCGGATCACGCCGGAAGCGAGGATTCTGGAAGGTGGTGGCGTGGTGGTGGCCACCGCAACGCGCGATGAAGACAAGAACCGCTCGCTGGCAAAAAACGGAGCCGAAGTCGTGGTTCTGCCCAACGCCGAGCACAAGGTGGATCTGCTGGAACTAGCGAAGTATCTTGCCGGACGCGGCGTCAACGAGGTGCTTGTGGAAGCCGGTCTCAATCTGAATTCGGCACTGCTGCGTGCCGGGGTGGTAGACGAGCTGCTGGTGTATCTGGCCCCTCACATGCTCGGGGACGCGGCGCGTGGCATATTCGACCTGGGGGAATTGACCGAAATGAACAAGCGTCTTCAGTTGAACATTCAGGAGACCCGCATGATCGGACCGGACCTACGGATACTCGCGCGGCCGGTAATCCTGCACCCCGGAGCGTGAGCAGTGTTCACGGGAATCATCGAGGCTGTCGGCCGCATCGCAGTAGTCAAGCCCGCAGGCAAATCGGCGGTGCTGAACATCGATGCTGGTGGTCTTGACATGAGCGATATCGCGGTCGGCGATAGCGTCGCCTGCAATGGAGTGTGTCTGACAGTCACTTCGCTGGTGCGTAAGGGGTTTACGGTCGACGTATCGCAGGAAACGCTTCGTGTGACCGCGGGCTTCGCCGCCGGCGACGCGATCAATCTGGAGAAGTCTCTGCGCCTTTCGGACCGGCTCGGCGGACATCTGGTGAGTGGCCATGTAGACGGCGTGGGCACGGTAACAACGGTGAAACCAGTGGATGCCAACGTGGAGATCGTCGTTCGCTTTCCGGCGGAGCTTGGCCGCTATGTCGCGCGCAAGGGATCAATCGCAGTGAACGGTGTGAGCCTGACCGTCAATGCCGTGAAAACCGATTCCTTTTCTATGAACCTGATTCCGCACACCTTGACGGTAACCAATCTCAAAGACCTGAAACAGGGCGACGGGGTCAATCTTGAAATAGACCTTCTCGCGCGCTATGTCGAGCGGATGTTCGACAGGGATGATCAGCGGTAACGATCGCTGAGACTAGCTGGTAGGCAAGATGTTCAGTCCTGCCTTCAGAATAGCTGTCCAGGATGCGTGCAGGTTTCGAACCCGATCGCGTCGGAACGGCGTCGATCTGGCACAATGCACACTTTCGAACTGTGTCGCGCCCTTCCCGAGCGTTTTCCCTATCTTGTTGCCAGCCCCTGTCGCACGGTGACGCTCATACCGGCGCTGTAGCGAAAGTTCAGGGGCCGCGCGCGTAGCAAGCCCCAGCAAGCCGAAGACAATCGATGACTACCATCAGCGCCTCAACCGATATCATTGCCGACCTGCGCGCCGGAAGGATGGTCATCCTTGTAGACGAGGAGCAACGCGAGAATGAAGGCGATTTGCTCATGGCCGCCGAATTCGTGACACCGGACGCAATCAATTTCATGGCCAAGCACGGCCGCGGGCTTATCTGCCTGACGCTGACCGAAGAGCGCTGCCGGCAGCTCGATCTTCGGCTGATGGTCGGGGACAATCGCTCGCGGATGGGCACCAACTTTACCCTGTCGATTGAAGCCGCCAGCGGCGTGACCACCGGAATCTCGGCCGCGGACCGCGCGCGCACGGTGCAGGCGGCGGTAAGGAAGGATGCCAAGCCGGAAGATATCGTGCAGCCGGGACACATCTTTCCGCTGATGGCGCACAAGGGCGGTGTGCTGGTCCGCGCCGGGCATACCGAGGCCGGATGCGATCTGGCGCAGCTTGCGGGCTTGACCCCGGCTGCCGTGATCTGCGAGATATTGAAGGACGACGGCGACATGGCGCGGCTGCCGGACCTGATCGAGTTCGCGGCGAAACACAAGATCAAGATCGGCACCATTGCCGATCTGATCCATCATCGCAGCCGCACCGAATCGCTGGTCGAACGCGTAGCCGAACGGTCGCTGGAAACCGTGCACGGCAAGTTCAAATTGGTGGCGTATCGAGACAAAAGTTCGCGCGACACGCACATCGCGCTCGTCAAAGGCAGCCTGTCTCCTGGCCGGGAGACGCTGGTCAGGGTGCACGAACCACTGTCGGTAGCCGATTTTCTGGATGCCGGTAGTCACAGCCACTCCTGGAACCTGAACGATGCGCTACGCAAGATTGCGTCCGCTGAAAGTGGCGTCGTGGTATTGCTGCACCGGACCGAGACGGGGGTAGAACTGCTCGATCGACTGGCGATGGACAAGGAAATGCAACCACTGAAAGTAGACCTGCGCACCTATGGAATCGGCGCGCAGATTCTGCGTGATCTGGGCGTGACAAGGATGAGGGTGCTGGGCGCACCCAGAAAGATGCCGAGCATGACCGGCTTCGATCTGGAAGTGACGGGATACCTGCAGCCCGAGGAACGAGGGGCGAGGGGCTAGGGGTGAGGGGAAAGAATTGTGGACAATAAGATGTAATGATCTCCTTAGCCACCTTCACTCATTCACACATTCACCCTTCACCGTTTTTCGAACATGGCAACCAACGACGACACATTCCAATTCGAACCGGATCCCTCAGGCGACGGGCTGCGCATCGGCATCGTAGTCGGGCGATTCAACAAGGACGTTGGCGAAGGTCTGCTGACCGCATGCACGGCCGAACTAGCCAAGCTTGGCGTGCAGCGCGCCGATATGGCGATCGTCACGGTACCGGGGGCACTGGAGATTCCGCTCGCACTGCAGAAGCTCGCCGGGACCGACAATTTCGACGCGCTGATCGCTCTTGGCGCAGTGATCCGTGGCGAGACTTACCATTTCGAAGTGGTATCGAATGAATCCGCCGGTGGAGTGATGACAGTGCAGCTCGATACGGGCGTCCCGATCGCCAACGGCATCCTTACCACCGACACCGATGAGCAAGCCAAGGCGCGCATGCACGAGAAGGGCGTAGATTGCGCGCGCGTAGCGGTCGAGATGGCCAATCTATTGAGAGCGATCGATGAAGAACAGTAGGCGCCGGGCCCGCGAATTTGCCCTGCAGGCGCTCTATCAGTGGCTGGTCAACGAGTGCGGCGCCGACGCGTTGCTGGCCCAGTTCAAGGAACAGAAGGATTTCGCGAAAGCGGACCAAGCCCTGGTCGAAACACTGTTGCGCGGCGTCACGGCAGATGCGGACGCCCTGCGCAACCGCTTTGCGCCGTACCTGGACCGGCCCGTCAAGGAACTGTCACCGGTAGAGCACGCCTTGTTGCTCTTGGCTGCCTGTGAACTGCGCGACCATCTTGAAACGCCTTACAGAGTGGTGATCAACGAGGCGATTGAATTGGCCAAGAGCTTCGGCGGTACCGACGCGCACAAATACGTCAATGGTGTGCTCGACAAACTCGCCACCGATTTGCGGCCAGACGAAGTGAAGGCCCGGGCACGGGCAGGTTGATTTTTTCACAGCCACCACGCAGCAGACACGAGCCAACGAAAAGGGAGGAGAGAAGAAATGGCAGAACCAACGGCACCGAAGAAACTCACGATATTCGATCTGCAAGCCAAGGTGGACCGGGGTGAGAAGGTGTTCCAGGTCACGGCGGTGGATTACCCGACCGCGCAACTGGTGGACCGTTCCGGAGTGGACTGCATTCTGATCGGCGACTCACTGGGCATGACCGCGCTGGGTTATTCCGGCACGGTGCCGGTGACGATGGACGAGATGATCCATCACGCCAAGGCGATTTCGCGCGCAGCCAAAAGGGCAATTCTGGTGGGCGACCTGCCTCTTGGTGCATATCACGCTTCTACCGCCGATGCGATCAACAGCGCCATGCGCATGCTCAAAGAGGGCGGCACCGACGTAGTGAAGCTGGAGGGCGGAGAGGATTTTGCGCCGGTCGCCGAGGCGGTGATCAAGGCCGGCATTCCGGTCATGGCCCATATCGGTCTGACGCCGCAATTGGTGTCCAAGCTGGGCGGCTTCCGGGTGCAAGGCAAGAGTGCGGAAACCGGTGTGCAACTACTGAAAGACGCGCTCGCGATGGAAAAGGCCGGCTGCTTCGCCATCGTGCTCGAGGCGATCCCGGACCGGGTTGCGCAAGTCATCACCGAGCGGCTTTCCATTCCCACCATCGGTATCGGCGCGGGCCCGCATTGCGATGGCCAGAACCTGGTGCTGCACGACATGGTGGGACTATTCGACCGCTTCACGCCGAAATTCGTGAAGCGCTACGCCAACTGCTGGGACGTCATCTCCAAGGCGCTCGCCGATTTCCAGGACGAAGTGCACAAGGGGCAGTTCCCGTTGCCCGAGCACAGCTTTACGATGAAGGAAGAGGAGTACCGGGCCTTCCTGCAAAAACTCGGTAAGAACTGAAGGACGACACGCCCACTTCCCGGCCCTCTCCTCCGCAAGCAGTCGGAGAGGGTGTCAAAAACCAGGACACCAAAATTGCATCACCGCCGTTGACTCCCTCTCCACACCGAGTGAGGGCTATCGGCGCAGGTCGCTGAGGAAGCCGCTCTCGGTGACTTTGTCGCCCATCTCCTTGCGGCGCGTAAGCCAACGCTCATAGTCGGCGGGTGGAAGCGGCTTGGCAATGAAAAATCCCTGTGCCTCATCGCAGCCGAGTTTGGTCAGCAGCATCAGACTGGCGTGGTCCTCGACGCCCTCGGCGACTACCGTCAGTCCCATGTTGTGCCCAAGCTCGATGGTGGAGCGCACGATCAGCGCATCGTCATTGACTTCCAACATGCTTCGCACGAAAGAGCGGTCGATCTTTATTTCCTGTACCGGCAGTTTCCTGATATAGGCGAGCGAAGAGTAGCCGGTGCCGAAATCGTCGATGGACAGGCGTATGCCGAGCTGGTGCAACTGCTGGAGTGTTTTCTCGGCACGTACAGGGTCTTCCATGATGCCGCTTTCGGTAATCTCCATGGAGAGCAGCGCGACAGGGACCTTGTATTTCGCGATCAGCCCGGTCACGATACCCGGGAGCTCGGGGTTCATGAGATCCCGGGCCGAAATATTCACCGAGACCTTGACATCGAGTCCACGTGAGTGCCATTCACCGCATTGGCGCAAGGCGCGTTCGATCACCCAACGCGTAACCGCCTTTATGTACCCGGTTTGTTCCGCGAACGGGATGAATTCGATGGGAGAGACGATTCCACGCTCTGGATGGGCCCACCGTACCAGGGCTTCGACACTTTCCGAGGCACCCGAACGCAAGTTCAGCTTCGGTTGATAGTGAAGGCTCAATTGATCGTTTTCGACTGCGCGCCGCAGCTCGCCAAGCAGCGACAGTTGGCTTGGCCTACCCTGCTCGAAGCTCGGGTCGTAGTACGTGTAGCCGGTGTTGTTTCTCTTGGCGACGTACATTGCGATGTCGGCGCGCCGCATCAGCACGATAGTATCGTCGCCATTTTCGGGAAAGCCGGCAATTCCAATGCTGATGCCAAGATCGATTGGCTGGCCCTGCATAAGGATAGGTTCTTCCAGCGCCCTTTGAATACGTTCCGCCACAATGCCTACCCGTTCGGTGCCGCTGGTCGGCAATAGAACGGCGAACTCGTCGCCGCCGAAACGTGCCACGGTGTCCGAATCACGCAGAAGTTTGCGCAGCCGTCGAGCCACTTCCTGCAACACCATGTCCCCGACCGGGTGACCGAGGCCTTCGTTGATGAGTTTGAAACGATCGAGGTCCATGATCAGGACCGATACCGGTCCGCCGTTGCGTTGGGCGATCTTGATGGCCTGGTCGAGGCGGTCGCTGAACATGGCGCGGTTTGGCAGGCCGGTAAGCGTGTCCTCATATGCCAGGCGCAGGATTTTCGTTTCGCGCTCGAAGATGCGCTCGAGCATGTGATTGAAACTCTCGGCCAGGTCTCCGATTTCGCCCTGTAACCCTCCTTCCGCTTTCTGGGAGTAGTCGCCGTCACGGATCTTGCGAGCGACCCCTGCCAGGCGGTTGATCGGGCCGGCGATGCTGCGGGCGATCAGCACGCTCCCGATAATCGACAGCACGATGCTTGCCAAGGCGAGCCACAACAGCGTATTGCGAAGCTCAACGAACGGCGCCAGTCCTTCTCTCAACGGGCGTTGCAGAACGGCGGCTATTTCGCTATCGCCGAGCTCGTTCAATAACAACAGAAGGGTCTCGAAGTCTTCGCCGCCTAGCGGCAATGTTGCTGTACCACGCATGCTGCCCAGGCTGCCGCCGAGTTCGCTGCGAGACACGGGAGGCAGTGTCGAAGCGTGCACGACCCACGTGCCGCGGCCGGTGCGGGACAGAAAGGAAACCTGCAGTGCCGACAGCTCCTGCAGGTCGCGTGCTACAGCGTCGTCAACAACGAGGCCCGTCGCGACCCAGGCAATCGGAAGCGGTGCCAGGGCCGGGACTACGACGAGCTGATAGGGGCGGCCGTCGATCAGTACTATGCTGGATGCCTTACCATCGCGCTGCGCAGTTTCGATGAGTTCCGGGAAAGGAAAGCTCGCGTCCGCTGAAATTGCATTTAGCGTATCGGCAATCATCTTCTTGTCGAGATCCGCAAGCATCACGACGTTGGCGTGAATGCGGCGGCCATGATTGGCGAGCGCCGAAGCAATGGTCGCCCGGTCGCGGGTGGCGATTGCATCGCGAAAAGCAAAATCAGCAGCGAGCACCGAGGCAGCCTGGGCCAGCTGCTGACTGTTCTGTTCGAGCAACCGCAGGAAGACGCGCTGGCCGACGGTGAGGTCTTCCGCGATCTGGGTTTTCGCAATTCGCTCGTTGGCTGCGCTGATAAGGACAAACGCCACGCCCTGCACCACGCATAGAAGCAGTACGAAAAAAACAACGATGCGGGTTTGCAGACTTCGCAGAAGCAAGGGAACCTATTCTTTGGCGGGTGCGGACTGGGGGGGCGAAAGTTCGAGCTGGAACTCGGCATTTTCCGTCATACTCTCCGTGAGCTTGATGGCGCGCGGACGGAACTCGGACTTGGAATGGGGATGCCAGATACGCAACTCGTACTCGCCCGCCGGAAGGCCGTCGAGCCTGGCCGTGCCGGTCTTGCCGGTCTTCACAAAGTAAGGCGTATCGAAGACGTATATGTATCCGACCATCCAGTCGTGAATGTTGCAGCCGAGCACGACCACACCGGGCTTGTCGAAAATAACCGGTTTGGACGGCGTGCCCGAATAGAGTTTCAACTGGAAAACCTTGGCCGGTGAAAACGAATAGACGTGATGCCTGATGTTGTCCTTGTTTGGAAAGCTTACCGCAGCACCGAGTTGAACCGGCACCACCAGCGGCAGGAACTCCTTGTTGGCCTGATCCATAACGCCGGGCCGTGGCGCTACCGCAGTATTCGCGCCCGTCGGCAGGAGGTAGACCACGGCCTCGAAGACCGGAGCACCGCCGGAATCGGCGACCGTTGCGATCACGCTTGCGGCGGCGGCGTCGCCGCAAGCGATCGCCAGCAGCACGCAAAGGTAATGAGGCGCCGAAGTCGTCCGCATTTGCCGATCGTGATTTACTTGGTAACGATGTCGCGTTTCATCGGTGCAAGCAGTTTGAGCAGTTCATTCTTTTCCCGCAAGCCGACTCCGTTGGCATCGAGCGCTGCAATCAGGTTCTCGACGAGGCCATTGAACTCCGCGTCGGTGATGTCCAGTCCTGCGTGCACAACTTTCATGTCATCGCCCATGTATTTGCAAGGCCCACCTGCGATCGCACAGAACTGTTCGTTGAGCATTTCCTGAGTTCGCTTGACGTTGATTTTCTGGAACGATCGTTTGGTGCGTGGATCCACCCGGTTGCGCTGAATCAACTCGTCGATCACCCGCGCAACGACCGGGGCGCCGCCCATGCGGTCATAGAGGCTTTCCGCCGCGACGACAGAAGGCGCCGACGTGGTGGCCGCTACGAAAACCAGAAACAGGCCTTGGAAAGTCCTGTTCATCAGTGGGTATACTTCACGTAACGAGGGGCAGATGGATCGAATGTTAAGCCTAATTGCGCCGGCCGGGACACATCTCGTTGTCATGCTTCTGCTGTTTGCCGGTGTGGCGCGGGCCGACTTTTTGCCAGAACCGGGGGGCAGACTGCTTGCAACCGGCGGCGTCACCCAGATCGAGGGTGCGGCCGGTGGCGGCCTGGTGCCCTGGGCGCTGATCGCCGGTTACGGCACTCGCGACCAGGTCGGGCTTACTGTTTACTACACCGCTGCTGATCCGACGGACTTTCGTCTGCGTGCAGCCGGGTTGTCGATCGGAATACATGACCGGTTCGAGTTGTCCGTGGCACAGCAGCGTTTCGGCTTGGGCAGCACCGTGCCTGGTGAGTTCATCAACCAGGACCTGATCGGCCTGAAAGTCAGGCTCCTCGGTGACGCAGTTTTCGATCAGGACCGCTGGTGGCCCCAGGTGGCGGCGGGCCTCATGTACAAACGCAATGGGGACATGTCGGTGCCGCGGCTCCTTGGTGCCAAACGCGAATCCGACACGGATTTCTACATTGCCGCGACCAAACTGTATCTCGCCGGGCTGTTCGGCCGGAACGTACTGTTGAACCTGACGCTGCGTGGAACGCGAGCCAACCAACTCGGGCTGCTTGGCTTCGGCGGGGACAAGAACGACGACTATCAGGTAATGGGGGAGGTATCGGCGGGCGTATTCCTGCACGATCGGGTCCTGCTGGGGACGGAGTATCGGCAGAAGCCGGACAATCTCAGTGCATTTCGCGAGCAAGACTTCTACGACGTTTTTGTCGCCTTCCTGCCTACGAAACGCGCGTCGATCACGGCAGCCTACGTGCAACTCGGCCAGATCGCCGACAAACAAGACCAGGACGCGCTGTACCTGTCGCTCCAACTGAGTTTTTGAAGACCTGTGCCCGTTACCTCACCCGTACCTCTGCGACAAGAAAAATTCTCAGTTTTCAGGCTGCTGAATTGCGAAGACACCTGAAACTCGGGCGATGCGGGCGTCACCGACGTGGAGATAGGCGTTCGCGAAGGCCAACGTCCTGCCTATTTTCTGGATGTCCACACGTGCCTCGATCCAGTCGCCGAGTTTGGCGCTGCCCGCGAAGTCGGCAGACAGGTTCGACGTAATTGCGCTGATCGGCGGTTCCCGGGTTGTGGCCATGGCGTAGCCAAGGGCAATGTCCGCGAGCGTCATGAGTACGCCGCCGTGGACTAGCGCGCGTGCGTTCATATGGTGTTCGAGTGCACGCAGACCGACCACCATTCCGGCGCCTTTGCCTTTTGAGTAGAGCGGTCCGACCCGATCCAGAAATGGACTGCTGCGAAACAGCGGGGCGAAACCCTCGGCGGGTCTTGTGCTCATTTGAGCCTCCATGCGTGACCGGGGAAGATCGGACCGAAGTTTGGGGACAATTGCCGGCCGAAGCAATAAAATCGGAACGGTGTCGTTCGAAGCGGCGCTACGCCTGAGAGAGGTGCCGGGCAAGCCATGCTTTCCGAGTTCGATCTCATCACCAGGTATTTCAATCGTCCTACGCGGCATACGGTGCTGGGGGTAGGTGATGACGCTGCGCTGCTTGCGTTGACGTCCGGTCACGAGCTCGCCGCTTCGACCGACACCATGGTCGAAGGCGTGCACTTTTTCCCCGACGTGGAGCCCGACTCGCTTGGGCACAAGGCGCTTGCGGTCAATTTGTCCGACCTGGCGGCAATGGGAGCGACGCCGAAGTGGGCGATGCTGGCACTGACGGTACCGAAGGTCGACGAAACCTGGCTCGAAAGTTTTGCGCGAGGGTTCTTTACGCTTGCGGCAGACCACAAGGTAGACCTGATCGGCGGCGATACCGCGCGCGGACCGTGCAACATCTGCGTTCAGGTCATGGGTGAAGTCCAGAACGGTCAAGCTCTACGTCGCGACGGCGCCAGAGTCGGCGACGATGTCTGGGTTTCGGGGCATCTCGGCGATGCCGCCGCTGCGGTGGCCCACCGCAAGGGCGACCTCAGGTTGCGCGGCTCGTTACTGGCGCACTGCATTGCGCGATTGGACAGGCCGATGCCACGCGTGGCATTAGGGCGGATGTTGGTCGGCATGGCCAACAGCGCAATCGACATCTCCGATGGACTGGTTGCCGACTTGGGACACATCTGCGAACGCTCCGGTGTCGGTGCGGCGATCGAGTTCGCGGCAATACCGTGCTCGGCGGAACTGATGCCGTTGCGAGGCCAGGCGTTGGTGACGAAGGCGATCTTGTCCGGCGGTGACGACTACGAACTGTGCTTCACCGCGGTTGCGGGACGCAAGACTGAAATCGAGGCGTTGTCGGGTCGTTTGGGATTGGCGTTGACCCGCATTGGCAAGATCGTGGCGGGCAACGGTGTCATCGTCAAAGACCAGGCCGGAAAGCGATTGAGCGCAAAGGATGGAGGCTTCGATCACTTCCGCTGAAGCTTACGGGCGGCCGTCGCTGCGATTCGTGGTTTCGCACCCGGCGCATTTCATCGCGTTCGGTTTCGGCGTCGGCCTGTCTCCGGTCGCGCCCGGTACCTTCGGCACTTTGCTGGCGATGCCGATGTACGCCTGGCTTGCGCCGCGCCTCGACAATCAGCAATACCTGCTGCTGCTTGCGGGAATGTTCATCGCCGGGGCGTGGGCCTGCGATGTCAGCGGCAAAAGACTGGGTGTGCACGATCACGGCGGCATGGTGTGGGACGAAGTCACCGCGTTTCTCGCAGTGCTGTTCTTTACGCCGGCGACGCTGTTATGGCAGATGTCCGCGTTCCTGTTGTTTCGCCTGTTCGATATTGCCAAACCGGTGCCGATACGCCAGTTCGACCGCAATGTTCGCAACGGACTGGGTGTGATGCTCGACGATATGCTGGCGGCCTTCTATGCGTTGCTGTGTCTGGCCGGGTGGAAGTTTCTTTTCGGGTAGACCATGGACGCTGAGCTTTACGCACTGGCGGGCAAAGTCGGCGATGCACTGAAGGTGCGCAAGCTGATGCTGGCAACGGCGGAATCGTGCACCGGCGGCTGGATCGGTCAGGTTGTCACCATGGTGCCGGGCAGCTCGAACTGGTTCGACCGCGGTTTCGTCACTTATACCAACGACGCCAAGCGCGAGATGCTGGGCGTGCGTGCGGCGACATTGAAGAAGTTCGGAGCGGTTTCCGAGCAGACCGTGCGCGCGATGATCAAAGGCGCGCTGTCGCATAGCAAAGCTCACGTGGCGCTGGCGGTCAGCGGCATCGCCGGTCCGGACGGCGGCTCGCCCGGCAAGCCGGTTGGCACGGTATGCCTGGCTTGGGGCAAGAAAAAAGGAGCGCCACCGCACAGCGTGATGCGATATTACGCGGGAGACCGCGATGCAGTGCGCAGGCAGTCCGTTATCGACGCGCTGGAGGGTCTGCTTGCGCTGCTCGAAGCGCACTGAGTTACCGGCCCGGATGTCTGAAGGCCGGGAGATTTCCGCATTCGGACGGCCCAGTGCGTTATGCGATAATGGCCGCTTCAAAAAAGAGGTGAATCGCATGGATGAAAACAGGAGCAAGGCGCTGGCCGCCGCCTTGTCGCAAATCGAAAAACAGTTCGGCAAAGGCTCGATCATGCGCCTTGGCGAAAAGGAGGTGGCCAAGGACCTGGACGTGGTCTCGACCGGCTCGCTCGGCCTGGACCTGGCTCTGGGCATCGGCGGGTTGCCGCGCGGGCGAGTGGTGGAAATCTACGGGCCGGAATCATCCGGCAAGACCACGCTTACGCTGTCGGTGATTGCGCAGATGCAGAAAATGGGTGGAACTGCAGCATTCATCGACGCCGAGCATGCGCTCGATCCGCAATACGCACAGAAACTCGGCTGCAACGTTTCCGAACTGCTGATCTCGCAACCCGATAACGGCGAACAGGCGCTCGAGATCACCGACATGCTGGTGCGCTCCGGCTCCGTGGACGTGGTCGTGGTGGATTCGGTGGCGGCGTTGACGCCGAAAGCCGAAATTGAGGGGGAGATGGGCGAGCCGCAGATGGGACTGCAGGCGCGGTTGATGTCGCAGGCGCTCAGGAAACTCACTGCCAACATCAAGCGCTCCAACACACTGGTGATTTTCATCAACCAGATCCGCATGAAAATTGGGGTCATGTTCGGCAACCCGGAGACCACCACCGGCGGCAACGCGCTCAAGTTCTACGCCTCGGTGCGTATCGACATCCGCCGTACCGGGTCGATCAAGAAGGGCGAAGAGGTGATCGGAAACGAAACCCGCGCCAAGGTCGTGAAGAACAAAGTCGCGCCGCCGTTTCGCCAGGCCGAGTTCGACATTCTTTACGGTGAAGGCATTTCGCGCGAAGGCGAGATCATCGAACTGGGCGTGCTCTACAAGATGATCGAAAAATCCGGTGCGTGGTACAGCTATGGCAAGGACCGCATCGGCCAGGGCAAAGACAACACCCGCGACTTCCTCAAGAGTAACCCCGAGATGGCGCAGGAGATCGAGGCCAGGATCCGCGCCCATGTCGCCGAGAAGCCGCTTGCCCAAGTGGCCACAGTCGAGGAGTAAAGCGCCAACTTGGCCAACGCTCCCAGTTTCAGCCTGCGTGCACGGGCACTGAAGACGCTGGGGCGGCGCGAACACTCGCGTCGGGAGTTGCAGGCCAAGCTCCAACCGTTTGCTGAAAACCCGGACGAACTCGACACACTGCTGGACGAACTGGAAAAGCGCGCCTGGCTATCGGAGGCGCGTTTCGTCGAGCAGTTGACGACCACGAGGCGGCGCAAGTTCGGTGCCGCACGCATCGTTCATGAACTGCGCGAGAAGGGGGTCTCGGACGACGCGATCTCCGCAGCGCAAGCGCAGTTGAAGGCGGGCGAAGTCGAAGCGGCGCGGGCGGTGTGGACGAAGAAGTTCGGCAAACTGCCACGGTCGCTGCAGGAGCGTGGCAAGCAGGCGCGTTTTCTGGCCAGCCGGGGATTTTCCGCCGAAATTGTGCATCAGGTGCTCAAGGACGGCAACGAACGGGAATGAAGCAGCTACGGCATCCGTGAATGAAATAGAATCCAAACAGGAAATGTCCGGATTCATTCCGACGAATTTCGACATCCAACGGTTATGCGGTCCATGACAAGCAACGAAATCCGCCGTCGCTTCCTCGACTATTTCCAACGTCAGGGCCACACGATCGTCCCCTCCAGCCCGCTGGTTCCTGCCAACGATCCGACGCTGTTGTTCACGAATGCGGGCATGGTGCAGTTCAAGGACGTGTTCCTCGGCAGGGAAAAGAGGCCGTACGCACGCGCCACCACCTCGCAGCGCTGCGTTCGCGCAGGCGGCAAGCACAACGACCTGGAGAACGTCGGCTACACCGCCCGGCACCACACCTTCTTCGAGATGCTGGGCAATTTCAGCTTCGGGGACTACTTCAAGCGCGACGCGCTGCGCTTTGCCTGGGAACTGCTGACGAAGGAATTCGGGCTCGATCCCGCCCGTCTGTGGGTCACGGTGTATCAGACCGACGACGAGGCCTACGACCTCTGGGCCAAGGATATCAAAGTGCCGAAGGAGCGCATCGCACGCATCGGCGATGTGCCCGGCGGAAGCAAATTCCAGAGCGACAACTTCTGGCAAATGGGTGATACCGGTCCTTGCGGTCCATGCACCGAAATTTTCTATGACCATGGTCCTGGAATTCCCGGTGGCCCGCCTGGTACGCCAGATGCGGACGGCGACCGCTACATCGAGATCTGGAACCTGGTGTTCATGCAGTTCAATCGCGACGAATCGGGGACGATGCACCCACTTCCCAAACCCTCGGTGGATACCGGCATGGGACTGGAGCGCATCGCCGCGGTGCTGCAAGGCGTGCACAGCAACTACGAGATCGACCTGTTCCGGGATCTGATCGCCGCTGCGGCCAGGGTCACCGCTGCGAAGGATCCTACTTCCAGTTCGCTGAACGTAATCGCCGACCATATCCGCGCTTGCGCCTTTCTGATCACGGACGGCGTGATTCCTGGCAACGAAGGCCGCGGCTACGTGCTCCGCCGGATCATTCGCCGCGCTATCCGTCACGGCTACAAACTCGGCCAGACCAAGCCGTTTTTCCACAAACTCGTCGGCGACCTGTCGCTTGTCATGGGCGAGGCTTTTCCGGAATTGCCGGCCGCGCAGGAACGGGTGACCGATGTACTGAAACAGGAGGAAGAGCGCTTCGCCGAGACGCTGGAAAACGGAATGAAGGTGCTCGAGAACGCGCTGCATCGCGAGGACCGGATGTTGGATGGCGAGACGGTGTTTCAGCTTTACGACACGTTCGGCTTCCCGGTCGATCTCACAGCCGACATTGCCCGCGAACGCGGCCTGATGATCGATCACGCAGGTTTTGAGTCGGCGATGCAAAAGCAGCGTGAACGCGCCCGTGCCGCCTCCAGGTTCACAGTGCACGCGGGAATGGATTACAGCGGTCAGGGTACCGAGTTTCACGGCTACGACACGCTGAATCTGGATGGCAAGATCGTGGCGCTCTACAAGGGTGGCACGCCGGTGCAGAGGATCGAGGCCGGCGACGATGCGGTGGCGGTGCTCGACCGCACGCCGTTCTACGCCGAGTCCGGAGGGCAGGTCGGTGACCTGGGCGAGATCACTTCCAGCAATGGCAGTTTCGCGGTGAACGATACGCAGAAAATCCAGGCGGAGGTGTTCGGCCACAAGGGCGTACTCAAGGCCGGCCGTTTCGCGGTCGGCGATGCGGTCACCGCGCAGGTCAACCCGGTGACGCGTGCGCACGCGGCATACAATCATTCGGCCACCCACCTGATGCACGCGGCGTTGCGCAAGGTACTCGGTCCGCACGTCACGCAAAAGGGCTCGCTGGTGGACGCCAACCGCACCCGCTTCGACTTTTCCCACCACGCGCCGATGACGGCGGAGCAGATCGGCGAGGTCGAGGAACTGGTGAATCGCGAGATCCGGAGCAATCATGCGGTCGAAACCCGGCGCATGAAGTACGACGAAGCGATCAAGGCCGGCGCGATGGCGCTATTCGGGGAAAAATACGGAGACGAAGTGCGAGTTCTGCGCATGGGCGATTTTTCCACTGAATTGTGCGGCGGCACCCACGTGCGGCGCACCGGCGACATCGGGTTCTTCAAGATCGTCTCCGAATCCGGGGTCGCCGCAGGCATTCGTCGGGTGGAAGCAGTGACCGCGCAAGGTGCGCTTGCCTGGGTTAAAGAGCAGGAAGCCAGGCTCGGTGAAGCGGCGCAGGTGCTGAAAGCCCAACCGCAGGAAATCCTGCAAAAGCTTGCCCAAGTGCTCGACAACGTAAAATCGCTGGAGAAGGAACTGGCCCGGCTCAAATCCCGCCTCGCCAGTTCGCAAGGCGATGACTTGGCCGCCCAAGCGGTCGCGATCGGGAAGGTGCGGGTCCTGGCAGCGAAACTCGACGGGGCGGACGTCAGGACACTGCGAGAAGCGATGGACAAGCTCAAGGACAAACTCAAGTCGGCAGCCATCGTGCTCGGCTCGGTCGAGGGCGACAGGGTCACCCTGATTGCCGGCGTGACAGACGATCTGACCGCCACGGTCAAGGCGGGTGAACTCGTGAACTACGTGGCGCAGCAGGTCGGCGGCAAAGGCGGCGGCCGCGCGGACATGGCGCAAGCTGGTGGCACGCAACCGGCGAAACTTTCGGATGCGTTGGCAAGCGTCGCCGATTGGGTCAAACAAAAAGTGGCGTAGGGCGCGGGCGGCGCCCGACCGATAAGGAGATGTTCATGAGAAAAATTGCGACACTACTGATGGGCCTGGCTGCGGCGCTTTGGGCGGAAGGAGCCGCTGCGGATGCCAAGGATCTGGAGATCTTCCACAGCATCGCGATCGATGCGCCGGCCGACGAGGTGTGGGCCATGGCCGGCGACTTCGGCGGCATTCAGCGATGGTCTCCGGGAACCGAATCCAGCCGGCTTATTGTCCGTGATCGCAACGAGACCGGCGCTATCAGGCTGCTTCGCCGTCGCAGCGACGGCACCCAGGTCACGGAGAAATTGCTCGACTACGATCCGGCCAACCGTCGTATGGCCTACACTTACGTGGACGGCGTGGTAAGAGCCGCCGACTATTTCTCCGAATTGCAGGTGAAAGATGCTGGTAACGGGCGGTCGCTCGTCGAGTGGCGCGGCCGCTTCAAGCGGTTGGCCTACTGGACCGACGATCCCCCCGCGGGCCAGGATGACAAGGCGGCGCTCGATTTTCTCAATGGCGCCTACAAGACCGGACTCGAGAATCTCAAGAAGGTCCTCGAAGCGAAGAACCGCTAGTACATCTGTGCGCTAGAAGGGGAGCTGGGCGGCGGGAGCGGCCTGGTGCAATACCCGCCGGAAGTCTGCCTGGATTCGTTCCAAGGCGGCCTTATCATCGGCTTCGAAGCGCAGCACCACCACCGGGGTGGTATTGGAAGAGCGAGCCAGTCCGAAACCGTCCGCGTATTCCACTCGCAGCCCGTCAATTGTGATTACTTCACGGGCATCCGGAAAACGCGCGGCCTTCTGCAACTTTTCGATGAGCGCGTAATTCTCGCCTTCCTTGAGCTTGATCTGCAGCTCCGGCGTGTTGACCGAGTCGGGCAGCTCGTCGAGCGTTGCGTTGATGTCGGGTACGCCGCTCAGGAATTCGAGCAGGCGCGCGCCGGCGTAGAGGCCGTCGTCGAAGCCGTACCAGCGCTCCTTGAAGAAGATGTGCCCGCTCATTTCACCGGCGAGTAGCGCGCCGGTTTCCTTCATCTTTGCTTTGATCAACGAGTGGCCGGTCTTCCACATAGTAGCCCTGCCGCCGTGCTTGCGGATCCAGGGCGCGAGATTGCGGGTGCACTTCACGTCGAACAGGATTTCGGCACCAGGATTGCGCTTGAGCACGTCCGCGGCGAACAGCATCAGCTGTCGATCCGGGAAGATCACCTTGCCTGCCTTGGTGACTACACCGAGGCGATCGCCGTCGCCGTCGAAAGCCAGCCCGATCTCGGCGTCTCCTTCCTTGAGTGCCGCGATCAGATCTTTCAGATTCTCCGGCTGCGACGGATCAGGATGATGGTTAGGGAAGGTGCCGTCCACTTCGCAGAAAAGCTCTTCGACCTCGCAGCCGAGCTTGCCGTACAGCGAGGGCGCAAAGGCGCCGGGTATGCCATTGCCGCAGTCCACTGCGATGCGCATCCTGCGCTTCATCTTGATATCGCCGGTCACACGCTCAAGATAGGCGAGGCCGACGTTTTCGCTGCGAATGCTTCCGGAGCCACGCTTCAAGTCTCCAGCTTCCAGCCGCCGGCGCAGTTTCTGGATGTCGTCGCCCGAAAGCGTGTCGCCCGCGAGCATCATTTTCAAACCGTTGTAATCCGGCGGGTTGTGGCTGCCGGTTACCATGACACCGCTACCCGTGGAGAGGTGGTGCGTCGCGAAGTAAAGAATTGGTGTGGTTACGCGGCCGATGTCGATTACGTCCGCGCCGCTTTTCTGCAGTCCGCGCGCGAGCGCCTGGGCCAGCGCCGGTCCCGAAATGCGGCCGTCGCGGCCGATGCAGACGGCGCGTTTGCCGCGTGCCTGCGCTTCCGAGCCGATCGCCTGGCCGATCGCCTCAACCGCCTCGACTGTGAGCGTACGATCGACGATGCCGCGGATGTCATAGGCTTTGAAGATCTCGGGCGCGGGGAGGTTCATGCAGGCGAGAATAACAAAGGTCCGCCGCGAAAGCATCATGCACGGTCATCGCGTGCGCCTATCCCCTTCCTGATCGCGGCCAACGATATGTTGCTCAAAGAAGCGGATTACACGCCGGGGCATCCACTCCAAGTTGCCCGGAAACGACCCCGACGCGAATCCGACGTGGCCTCCTCCGTCCGGAAACTCCAGGTGCAGGCTTGCCGATACCTGCTGCGGCGACGGCAGAAAACGCCCTGGCAGGAACGGGTCATTGCGGGCGTGCACGATCAGCGTGGGCACGGAAATGTGCGCAAGATCGGGCATGCTGCTGGCGCGCGTCCAGTAATCGTCGGTGTCTCTGAAGCCGTGCAGCGGCGCGGTGACCAGATTGTCGAACTCGCGCAACGTGCGCGAGCGCTTTACGGCATCCCTGTCGTACAGGCCGGGAAAGCGCGTCAACTTGGCGAGGCCTTTTTTCTTCAGCCGCGCCAGGAAATGACTGCCGTAGGCGCGTGACAAGCCGCTGCCCAAGCGATCGCCGGCGGTCATCAGGTCCATCGGTGCCGACACGGCGGCCGCCGCGTCCACGATTGCCGCCGCATCGGCGCGCTCGCGCCCGAGCCATTTAAGCAGCGCATTGCCGCCGAGCGAAACGCCGACGGGCAACAACGCAGTATGTTCCGGTAAAGCGCGCAGACGGCGCAAGACCCAGTCGATTTCGTCGGCATCGCCGGAATGGTAGGCGCGGGGCAATCGGTTTGGCTCGCCGCCACAGCCCCGGAAGTGCACCACGACACCGCGCCAGCCGCGCATCGCCACCGCGCGCATCAACGCCGTGGCGTAGTGGCTGGTCGAGCTTCCCTCGAGTCCATGGAAAAGCGCAACCAGCGGCGCCGGTCGTTGCACATCCACCCAATCTAGTTCGATGAAATCGCCATCCGGCGTGTCCCAACGTTCGCGCCGGTAGGGCGGCGGGCGGTGCCTCAGAACAAAATAGGGGTAGACGGTCTGCAGATGCCCGCCGGGCAACCACCATGGCGCGCGGTAGTCCTTCATCAGTGCAGCATGGAGGGCGGATTTTCCTGGGGTGCGGGCTCGCCTGCAAGCGGCGAACCGTGGTGCATCAACATCCGCCAGCCCCGGTCTCCAAGCAGATAAATGTTGGTGGCGAGCACGGGGTTCGCCGGCCGCGGGTCTCCGGCCACCGTAACCTGTTCGTACACGCTGTGAATCGAAAGCATGCGCCCGGAGAACACGCGGCTGCCGGTGAGCCGAAAGCGCAGGCTTGGGCCCTGCGCAAAAATCTTCCGCCAGGATTCGCGCACCTCTACGACGCCGGTGAGACGCGCACCGCCCGGATGGACGCAGACAATATCGTCTTCCTCGGCCCACACGGCCATCATCGCGGCGAGGTCGGCGCGTTCGAATGCCTGGTAAAAGGCCTGCTCGGCCTCCTGGGCCGTCGCGAAGGTCGCGGTGATCACGTCTGGAAATTACGGTGAATTTCGTCGAGTACGCGGCTCGGAGCGAGCTTGATCATACAATCGAAGTGCTTGAGCGGGCAGACGCGCTGGAAACACGGGCTGCAAGGAACCTCATGCTTTACCACGCGCGCCCGGTCGGAAAGCGGTGGGGTAAATGAGGGAGAACTCGAGCCGTACAGTGCGATCATCGGGCGATCGAGCGCCGCGGCGACATGCATCAGTCCGGAATCGTTGCTTACGACCAGGTCCGCGCACGACAACAACACCACGGCATCGTCGAGCGTAGTTCGGCCGCAAAGATTCACGGCATCGGGGGTGGTTGCCGAGATGGCGTTGCCGATGTCGTGCTCCTTCGCCGATCCCACCAGCCACACCATGTAGCCCTCGGCGCCCAGTCTTTGCGCCAATTCGCCGTAATACTGTGCCGGCCAGCGCTTTGACGGACCGAACTCTGCGCCCGGACAAAAACACACGACCCGACCGGTGCCTCCCAGACCGAGGCGCTCGCGCAGGTGGGCGCGCTCTGCCTCGTTGACTCGCAGTTGTGGTCTGGGGACCGGTCGCGTCAGGGCGTCGTCCGCTGCATCTGCCAACCATGCGAAGCGCTCCACCATCAACGGCAGCGTCCGCACGTCGAGCGGGCGCGCTTCAGTAAGCAACCACTGCCGCAACTCTCCGATGAAACCGATGCGTTCGGGAATGCCGGCGAACATGGGTACGAGCGCTGACTTGAATGAGTTCGGGAGCACGAAGGCACGATCGTATTGGTTGGCGCGCAGGATACGAGCGAGGCGCCAGCGCTTGCCGAGTGCCAACTCACCGTGGCCAAACGGGCTTTCCAGGGTTTCGCCGACTTCAGGCATGCGGCGGAAGATCGGCAGCGCCCAGCCGGGAGCGAGGATGTCGATACGTGACCGCGGGTGCTGTTGCTTGAGGCGCGTGAGCAAAGGTTGGGACAATAGCGCGTCGCCGACCCACGAGGGCGCTACCACAAGGATTCTAAGACCAGCAGTCACCACAGATTTTGAACCGAACGAGAAATACGAGGCGCGGAGCACGCCAAGGAAAGTCAGTTTGCAAGGAGGCCGCCGGCAATTGGGTGCTCACTGTGGAACGAAAATATCCGCATTTCTGTTTCTGGATTGGGTTGTTTTTCCTCCGAGTCCCTCTCGTTGAGCGTTTCAACGTGCTGGTTTGACTGATCCGTGAAGCGCGTAGCGCGTACCGCAGTAAGGGCACAATGCCTCGCCGGTTTTCTCGATCGCCAGGAATACGCGCGGGTGCGAATTCCAGAGCTTCTGCGACGGTAAAGGGCAGTGCAGCGGCAATTCGGCCGCCGTTACCACGACCTCGTGTTCCTTGCTGGCGCTCTTGACCGGGTCCATGTCTGCCTGGCGGTGGTGCTCAGACGAAATGCAGCCAGTGGCTGTATTTGTCCGACCGGCCGTTGACCACGTCGAAAAACATGGATTGGAGCTTCTCGGTCAGCGGACCGCGTTTTCCGGCGCCGACAGTGCGGCCGTCCACTTCACGGATTGGCGTGACTTCGGCCGCGGTACCCGTAAAGAACACCTCATCGGCGATGTACAGGTCATCCCGGGTGATGCGCTTGGCATTGATCGCGTAGCCGAGGTCACCGGCGAGTTGGATCACCGATTCGCGGGTGATGCCTATGAGCGCGGAGTTCAGCTCCGGTTCGACGATCTTGTCGTTCTTGATCATGAACAGATTTTCGCCGGCACCTTCGGCCACGAATCCGTCCACATCAAGCAACAACCCCTCGTCATAACCGTGTTCGGTTGCCTCCATGTTGGCCAGGATGGAGTTGGCGTAGGTGCCGGAATACTTGGCCCGGCACATCGACACATTGACATGGTGGCGCGCGTACGAAGAGGTTTTCACGCGAATGCCCTTTTCGAGACCCTCGCTGCCCAGGTAAGCGCCCCAGGGCCAGGCCGCAATTGCGACATGGACTTTCGCGCCCTTGGGAGACACGCCCATCTTTTCCGAACCATAGAAGGCGATCGGCCGCACATAACACGAATCCAGCTTGTTGGCGCGCACCACTTCTTTTTGCGCCGCCATCAGCGTTTCCCTGTCGTAGGGAATTTTCATCATGTAGATGTGTGCGGAATTGAACAGACGTTCGGTGTGCTCCTTCAGACGGAAGATGGCGGTGCCTTTGACAGTCTTGTAGGCGCGCAACCCCTCGAATACCGCGAGTCCGTAGTGCAGCGAATGGGTGAGCACGTGCGTCGTTGCCTCGCGCCAGGGCACCATTTTGCCGTCATACCAGATCAGACCGTCGCGGTCGGCCATCGACATATTGCTTACTCCCTTGAAAAGGCATTAATTCTAGCGCAGACGCCCGACTTTGAAGAGTGTATCCGGTTCGCCTTGCGGGAACGCGCTCGCATGCTTTACTCTTGGGCTTTTTCGAAGCGGCTGCCGCCAAGAAAAACAACCCAAACCGAAAAAACAGTATCGATTCCATGGCCGAACCCGTCAAAACTGCCGTTATCGCCGGACGCGGGCTGATTTCGCGTTTGGGCAACGCGGCGATCGACGCGAACGACAGCGAGGAAACAAGGCTGCGCAAGACGCTGCTTATTTTCGCCAGCGGCCTGATGAACCTCGCTGCGATTATCTGGCTGGCGATTTACTGGTGGATGGGGATGAAGCTCCCCACCTCGATTCCGCTGGGTTTCCAGGTGCTGTCGGCGCTGGTTGTGCTGATCTACCTGCGCACACGCAATTTCGATTTCTTCCGCGTCGCGCAATTGTCGCTGTTCCTGTTCTTTCCCTTCATCATCCAGTGGTCGATAGGCAGCTTCGTGAGCTCTTCGGGCATCGCGCTGCTGGCGATTCTCGCGCCGATCGGCGCCACGGTCTGCTACGGCCCACGCGAGTCGATCCCCTGGTTTTTCGCCTACGTGGTGCTGACCATCCTCTCGGGCGTGTTCGATTTCTTCCTCGCCAGAGGCGAGGATTACGGCATCCCGATGAAGACCATAGCGGTTTTCTTCGTGCTGAACTTCACCATCATTTCCACGATGGTGTACCTGTTGCTGCGCCATTTCATCCAGGAACGCAACCGCTATGAGAAACAGCTCGCCGAGCAGCACGAACTGGTGCGGATCGAACGCGAAAAATCGGAGCGGCTGCTGGTCAGTATCCTTCCCACCCACATCGCGGAGCGTCTCAAGCTCCAGCCCGGCACAATAGCCGACGGCTTTGCCGACGTGTCGGTGATGTTCGCTGACGTGGTGGATTTCACCCGAATGGCTGAGGAGCTGACGCCCAATCAGGTGGTGTCCTTCCTCGACGAGGTGTTCACACGTTTCGACAAACTGACCGCGCAATACGGCCTAGACAAGATCAAGACCATCGGTGATGCCTACATGGTGGTGGGCGGATTGGCGGGAAACCGGCTGAACTATGTGGACCATGTCGCCGACATGGCCCTGGAGATAATGGAGCTGACCCGAAGTGATCCGCAGTTGCGGCGCCTGGCGGTGCAGCTTCATATCGGGATCGCGACCGGCCCGGCGATCGCAGGCGTGATCGGCGCCACGCGCTTCATCTACGACTTGTGGGGGGACACCGTCAATCTGTCCAGCCGGCTCACTGCCGAGGCGTCCGGGGGCATCATCCTGGTGGACAAGACCACCTATCGCCGGCTCGGCCAGCGTTATTCCTTTGACGAGCCGCGGACGATTGCGATCAAAGGCAAGGGCGAGACCACGGTCTACCGACTTGCCGGGAAAGTCTCCTCGAGTTAGCGCCGTATTTCAAGCCGCGTTATCTCGAGAACACCCGTTCCCAAAGCCTGACCACGGCTTTCGTGTGTGCCGCCACGGTCGCTGGCTGCACGCGCGCGTAACGCTCGCCTTGCAGGCGTATCTGGTGCTGCAGTCGCCGGAACTCGCGATAGGCCGCATGGGCGGACGCAGCCATGTCTTCCGGTATCAATCCAAGTCCGGCCGCGAGTTTGAGCAAAGCCAGATTGCCGATGTTCCCGGTCAGTCCCACATGGCGATGCGCGTTGCCGAGCACCAGGTACTGGACGATAAACTCGACGTCGACGATGCCGCCGCGGTCGTGTTTCAGGTCAAAAAGCCCGGTGTCGTTAGGATGGCCCTGGCGCATCTTGTCGCGCATCGCGCTGATCTCCAGCCCGAGCGAGGTTTCATCGCGCTGCCTGCGCAGTATTTCTACGCGCATGGCCTCGAAGCGGGCGCCGATTTGCGCATCTCCGGCGACCGCGCGTGCGCGCGTGAGGGCCTGGTGTTCCCAGATCCACGCATTCTTGAACTGGTAGTCCTGGAATGCGGCGATGTCGCTTACCAGCAAGCCGGACGCGCCGTTAGGCCGAAGCCGCAGGTCGGTCTCATAGAGCACGCCCGCGGAGGTGGTGCTGGTAAGCAGGGTATTGATGCGCTGCGCGAGCCTGGCGTAGGTCTCGGGCGCGATCTCGTGCGCGTCGTCGTACAGAAAGATGATGTCGAGGTCCGATTCGTAACCCAGTTCCTTGCCGCCGAGCTTGCCGTAGCCGACGACGGCAAAGCGCGGTTGGTCACGGTGGCGCACCCGCAAGCCGACCCAGGCCAGCCGCAGCACTTCCTCGAGCACCACGCACGCGAGGTCGCTGAGGTGGTCGGACAGCGTTTCCAGCGGCAGGTCTCCGGCAAGGTCGAGCGCAAGCAGTCGCAGCGTCTGTGTCTGCTTGAATTGGCGCAGGATATCCATCTGCCGCTCGGAATTGGCGGCGTGCTCGTCGAGACTGGAACGCAAGGCGGTGCGCAGTTGCGGCCATTCAGGCGCGTGTCTGCTTTGCGGCGTGATCAGCTCGTCGAGCAGTATCGGGTGCTGTGCCATGTACGCGGCTGCCCAGGGGCTTGCGGAAGCCAGATGGGCGAGGCGCGCCAGCGCCGGCGGATACTCGAGCAGCAGCGCGAGGTAGGATTCGCGTCGGCCGATGCTTTCCACCACCTGCAGCACCCGCTCGAAAGTCGCGTCCGGACCAGAGAGAGTCGTGGCTAGCTTGAGCAATTTCGGCATCAACTGGTCCAGGCGTGCCTGGCCAGAGGCCGCCATGCGGCGATACGGGCCGCTGGAGCGGATGGCAGCGATCAGCCGGAAAATGCGTGCCGCGTCGGCGTAACCCAGCGCGGCAATACGGGCCAGCGAATCTTTCTCTGGTAACTGTTGCTGCCAGAGGTCGGCGCAGGGATCTGCCGTCGCATCTTGGGGCTCTGCGGCAAAGATCGCTTCGAAATGTCGGGACACCACGCCGCGATGTATCCTCAGGTCTCGGTCCAGGTCGGCATAGTCGGAATAGCCCATCATTTCGGCAATTAACTTCCGGTCTTCCGAGCCCGCGGGGAGCATCTGTGTCTGCTGATCATCCAGGTATTGCAGACGGTGCTCTAGATTGCGCAGAAACACGTAGGCCTGATGCAATTCCCCGACTGCCGCCGCCGGCAGCAACTGCTTTTCTCCAAGCAGGCCAAGCGCTTTCAGCGTTGGTCGCAGGCGCAATTGCGGTTCGCGCCCCCCGCGAATAATCTGAAACACCTGTACCAGAAACTCGATCTCGCGGATTCCGCCGGGACCGATCTTGATGTTGTCCGCGATCTCGCGCCGCTGCACTTCCTGGCGGATCTGCGCATGCAGGTCGCGCAGGCTGGCCAGCGCGCTAAAGTCGAGGTGGCGCCGGTACACGAATGGGGCGACGATGGCCTCGAGCTGCGCGCCCCGGCCGCCGCTGATGGTCCGGCCCTTGACCCAGGCGTAGCGTTCCCATTCGCGGCCCTGCGTGGCGAGGTAATCCTCCAGCATGTCGAAACTCACCACCAGGGGCCCGCCGTCGCCGTACGGCCTGAGCCGCGTGTCGACCCGGAACACAAAGCCGTCCGCGGTCACTTCGCCGAGCGCAGCGATCAGTTTGCGTGCCAGACGGGTGAAATATTCGCTGTTGGCGATCCGGCGCGGGCCGTCGGTCTCCCCGTCTTCGGGATACGCGAGGATGAGGTCGATGTCCGAGGACACGTTGAGTTCGGCGCCGCCGAGCTTGCCCATGCCGATCACGTGCAATTCCTGCACTTCCCCTGTTGCGACGCCGAGGGGTCTGCCGAAGTCGCGTGTAAGCCAGTGCACATGGCGTGCAGCCGCGGCGCGCACGGTTTCTTCCGCTAGCGCCGTGGCAGTCGCGACGACCTCGGCAAGGTCGGCGCGCCCGCCAAGGTCGCGGGTTATGAGCCGCACCATGACCGCCTGGCGCAGCCGGCGCAGGCCGGCCTTGAGCGCGTCCTCGTCGCCAAAGTCGGCGCCGGAAAGGCGCGCGCGCATCTCGTCGGGCGCAAACGGCGAATCCGCTGCAGCTTCGATGGCGAGCGCAGGATTTGCCGACAGCAGGTGACGCGCGTAGCGCGACAGGCGCGCGGCGCGCGTGATGCCTTCGGATGGTGTGCCGTTGGAAGGTACGGGAGAAGACATGCCCCGGTAGTCTAGAATCCGGAAATCCTGAGAGCAGGATACCCGAATCGGCGTTCGCTCCCGACCGATGTCAACGCATTGGCGTCTCGCGCGTCAACGTGCGCTCGAACGGTTGGCAGAGAGCATGCAGAAGCAGCTGGACAATCGGGGAATCTTATTGCCGACCGGGTATCCTAATTGTATCTTTCCCATGCCCTGACCTCGTCACACTGTGGTTCTCAAAAGCAGCCTCTTCATTCTCAAGCACGGTTCGATCTGGACGTATCGCCTTGCAACTTACATGGTGCTGGCTGTCGGCATCATTTTCGTCGCTCTGGTGATGGGACTGCGTTATGTGGTCCTGCCGAACATCAACGACTATCGCGAACCGATAGGACAGGCAATCAGCCGCGCGGCCGGACAACGGGTGGTTATCGGAGCCATCACGGGCAGTTGGAAGGGCTATCGTCCCGAACTGAGTTTTCGGGATGTGCGCATCTTCGATTCACGGAACGAGCAGGCGCTTAGTCTGGGCCGGGTAGAGACGGCGCTTTCCTGGCTGTCGCTGCTCGATGCCGAGGTGCGCTTCGACAGTATCGAGATCATCGAACCGGAGTTGGAAGTCAGACGCGATACCGCTGGCGTGCTGTGGGTCGCGGGCATCGCGGTCGGACGAGGCCGAGGGGGCGACGGTGGATTTGCGGACTGGCTGCTGACGCAACCTCAAGTGGTGGTGCGCAATGCGCAGGTTGTCTGGCGCGACGAAGCCCGCGCCGCACCGGATTTGATGCTAACCAAGGTGAATGTTCGTCTCGACGGCGACGGTGAAAGCCATCGCTTTGGATTGAGCGCATCGCCGCCCTCGACGGTCGCTTCCGCGATCGTGGCTCGCGGCGACCTGTGGGGCAGTAGTTCGCACGATCTCCAGGCCTGGCGCGGCCGGCTGTACCTCGACATCGGTTCCGCCGATCTGACGCAGGCGCAGACCTGGATTGCGGTGCCGATTGATGTGGCGCGCGGACTCGGCTCGCTAAGTGTCTGGATGGATCTGGAGAACTCCGAGATAGCTGCGGCCACCGCTGACCTTCGTTTGGTCGATGTGCAGGCGCGGCTCTCACCGGACCTTCCCGAGCTTGCGCTTGCCAATCTTCGCGGGCGCCTTGGCTGGGAAAAGCGGGGGTCGCGCACGCAGATAACCGCGCAGTCGCTCGGATTCACGACCGCCGACGGATTGACGCTGGCGCCGATGCAATTGACTTTTAGCCGTACTGCGACCGACGATGGCCGCCGCCGTTCGGAACTCCGATTGGAAAAGCTCGACCTTGCGCCGGTCGTTGAACTGGCCGAATACCTTCCTCTTGACGCTTCGCTGCGCGGCCGGCTGGCACGCTCCTTACCTAGCGGCATGGTCGAGGAGGCCCAGTTTTCCTGGGAGGGCGAATGGAATGTCGACCGCGCGTACCTTGCCCACGCGCGCTTTTCCGGTCTTACGTTGCGGCCGGATGGAATTTTCCCCGGTTTTCGCGGCATCAGTGGCCAGTTCGACGCCAATGAGGCGGGCGGCGTCGTTTCACTCGGTGCCCGCGACGCTCATGTCGAATTGCCGCGTGTGTTCAGCGAAGAAGTGCCGCTGGACTTTCTGGCCGCGGAGGCGGATTGGAAGTTCCAGGAGGGGCACACCCTGGTTTCTCTCAAGAGCGTGACGTTTACCAACGATCATATGGCCGGCAATGTGTACGGCTGGTACCGCGCCGATCCCGAAGGAGGCCGCGGCAGCGCCGATCTTGCAGGGTCGCTTGTGCGCGCCGAGGCGCGCCAGGTATGGCGCTACATCCCGGTATTCGCGCCGGTAACGCAGGCGTGGATCAAGCGCGCGTTGCTTGCGGGCGAGTCGCGCGAAACGCGATTCCGGCTGCGGGGTCCGCTCAAGGATTTTCCGTTTGAGGACGACAAGACCGGATTGTTCGAGGTGAGGACGCGCATGAAGGGGGTGACGCTCGATTATGCCGACGGCTGGCCGCCTCTGACGAACGCAGACGCCGAGGTGGTATTTCACGGCCGGCGCATGGATGTGCAGCCCGAGGCCGGTTCGCTCCTGGGGCTGCAGCTTTCCGGCGTGGTCGCATCCATTCCAGTACTCGGCAAGAAGGACGAGCATCTTCTGGTGAAAGGCGGAGCCGAAGGGCCGACCGCGGAGTTCTTGCGCTTCGTCGAAACCAGCCCGGTGTCGCGCTACATCAACCATTTCACCGAGGACATGAAAGCGAGCGGCGACGGCCGGCTCGATCTCGACCTGGACTTGCCGTTGCGGCAGATAAGTGACTCCGCGATCTCCGGCGTATTGGTGTTGCGCGACAATCAGGTAACTGTGGACCCGCGCTTGCCGCCGCTGGAGGGATTCGACGCGCGCATCGCCTTCACCAGAAAGAGCGTGAGCGTCACCGATGGTCGCGCCCGGCTGGCCGGCAATCCGCTTTCTTTCGAAGTGTCGAACCGGAAGGACGGCGGCCTGGTACTCAATGTCGCCGGCACGCTGGACGTGGCCCGGTTGCGCACCCTGACGAACCACCCCGCGCTGCAGTTCGTGGAAGGGCAGACCGAATGGCGCGGCAACATCGGCATACGCGACAAAATGGCCAACCTCAAATTCGATTCGAATCTGGTAGGGATCGGCTCGACATTGCCCGCCCCGTTTGCAAAGGCACAAGGTGCCAGCCTGCCCCTGCGGGTGGAGTTGCGCGAACGCCCTGGACGCCAACGCATGCTCGCGGTCGATCTGGGCACGGTGGCCTCGGCGCGGTTGCTGCTGGATTCTGCTGATCCCGATGGCGTGAGGCGCGGCATGGTAAGTCTGGGCGCGGTTGCTTCGCTGCCGGCGGTTGACGGCTTGTGGGTGAACGGCAACATGGACGTGGTGGACGTGGATAGCTGGCGACCGATCTTTGCGGGCGATGGCGGCGGCACCGCCATGGATCTTGCCGGCGCCGATCTGAAGATCGCTATCCTCGATATCAATCGGAGACGGTTCCACGATCTCAGCGTGAATGCGACAAGGAAGGACTCGATATGGGACGCCGCGCTTTCGGGGCGCGAAATCGACGGTCAATTGTCATGGGCACCGGCAGATGAGGGCCATTTGTCCGCGTCCCTGTCGCGGTTCACTTTTCCGCCGCTGACCACCACCCTCGAGCCCGGTGCGCCGGACAGTTTTTCGGGCGAGCATTTGCCGTCGATCGATCTGGCCGTTGAGAATTTCAACTATGAGGGCAAAAACTTGGGCCGCCTTACCCTGCGCGCCGATCCCGATGCGTCCGGCTGGCGCCTGCAGCGCCTGGAGGTGACCAACCCGGATAGCAACTTGAGCATCATCGGTCGGTGGGTGGTTGGCGAGGTGTCGCGCACCGACGTTGCGGTGCGGCTGGACGTGCACGACATCGGGAATTTTTTCTCGCGGCTAGGATGGGAAGGGGTCATGAAAGGCGGTTCGGCTCTGCTCGAAGGACCGGTCGCGTGGACCGGCGGTCCGCATCGGGTCGATATCGCCACGCTTTCCGGAAGGCTCACACTGGAAGCCAAGGATGGCCGATTCCGCAAGATTGAGCCGGGTGTGGCAAAGTTGCTGGGCATTCTGAGCCTGCAGGCGCTGCCGCGCCGGATGTCGCTGGATTTCGATGACGTGTTCAACAAAGGCTTCAGCTTCGATCGTATCAGCGCCAACCTGAGCATCGCCAACGGCGTGGCGCATACCGAAGACTTCATGATGGATGGCTCGGCCGCGCGCGTGGGTATGCGGGGCCAAGTGGCCCTTGCGGCGGAAACCCAGAATCTCGTCTTACGCATAACACCCCTGCTGTCGGAAGGCATTGCGTTGGCCGGCGCGATCGTAAGCCCGGCGCTGGGGCTTGCGGCCTACCTCGCCCAGAAAGCTCTCAAGGATCCCTTGAGTCAGATCGCGTCTTTCGAGTATTCGGTAACCGGCACATGGGCCGATCCGGTAGTGACACCGATGAACAAGCCTGACGAAACTCAATTTCCAAGGCGCTAGGACCCGCTCGGAAGAGGGTTACAATTCGCGCTCTTTTTAAGGTTCAGACCACAGATGGCAACCATCACCAGATCGGGATTCGGCAGGGCTAAGGTGCGCGCAGCGCGCGAACACTCTTCCGCGAGTGGATCAAAAAACCAGCCGCACGGCTTCCGCATAGCCGGGGTTCAGATGGCCTCCGGGCCGAACGTGTCCGCCAACCTCAATGAGGCCGGGCGGTTGATCGAGATGGCGGTAGCAGAAGGCGCGAAGCTGGTTGCGCTGCCGGAGTACTTCGCCATCATGGGTATGCGTCCAACGGACAAAGTAAAGGCGCGCGAGAAAGACGGCGATGGACCGATCCAGGCATTTCTCGCGGAGACCGCGGCCAGGCTTGAAATCTGGCTGGTGGGCTGCTCAGTGCCCCTGGAAACCGCAGTCGAGGGCAAGATCTACAATTCCTGTCAGGTCTACGACGACACCGGAAAAATGGTGGCGCGCTACGACAAGATCCACTTGTTCAGCCTCGACCTTGGCAAGGAGAAGTTCGCGGAGCAGGGCACCATCGAACCGGGCAAGCACGTCAAGGTGGTGGATTCACCGTTTGGGCGCATCGGCCTTTCGGTATGCTACGACCTGCGTTTTCCGGAGCTATATCGAGCGATGAAGGATGTGGACATCATCGTGGTCCCGTCCGCATTCACCGAGACCACCGGGCGCGCCCACTGGGAAGCGCTGGTGAGGGCGCGCGCGATCGAGAACCTGGCATACGTATTGGCGCCGGCGCAGGGGGGCTATCACCTTAGCGGGCGCGAAACGCACGGCGATTCGATGATCGTGGACCCGTGGGGAACCGTGCTGGACCGCCTCCCGCGCGGTTCGGGTATTGTCAGTGCCTGGGTCAATCCGGCGTATCAGGCCAGCTTGCGCAAGAGTCTGCCGGCGCTTACGCATCGGGCGATACACAGGATCTAAAGCCGGGGGCGAGGGGCAGGGTTTGAATTCTCGGGTAAGAGTCCCGACTTGAGATAAGGCACGAACCAACGACATTTCCGGACTTCTAACGTTCTTTCCCTCGCTCCTCGTCCCTGAATCTCCATGCCAAACGATCCGAACAACAACCACGAACTTCTGTTTGCCACGGCTGATAGCACGCTGCTTGCTCCCTATGGTCTCGACGCCGGCGGACTGGCGCGCGTGTTTGGCCAGATCATGAGCCACAAGGTGGACTACGCCGACCTGTACTTCCAGTATTCGCGTTCCGAGGGCTGGAGCCTGGAGGAAGGCATGGTCAAGTCCGGCAGTTTCAACATCGACCAGGGCGTGGGCGTGCGTGCGGTGAGCGGCGAAAAGACCGCATTCGCCTATTCGGATGACATAAGTGTGCCGGCGCTCGAATCGGCCGCTTACGCCACACGCGCCATCGCGCGCCAGGGCGGCGCGGGCACGACCCAGGTGGCGAAGCGAACCCAGGGCCGCGAGTTGTATTTGCCGAAGGATCCGCTCGGAAGCCTCCCGGACGAGCGGAAGGTGAAGCTCCTGGAACAGTTGGAGCGCTACGCACGCGCCCTCGATAACAGGGTGGTACAGGTGATGGCCACGCTGGCCGGAGAATACGAGGTAATCCTGGTAGCGCGCTCCGACGGCGTTCTTGCCGCCGATGTGCGGCCGCTGACCCGTCTGTCGCTGCAGGTGATCGTCGAGGAAAACGGCCGGCGCGAGCAGGGCAGTGCCGGCGGCGGCGGGCGGTTCGACTATGCCTATTTCAGCGACGACATCCTCAGGGACTACGCGGCCAAGGCGGTGCACCAGGCGGCGATCAACCTGTCGGCGCAGCCTGCGCCGGCGGGCACCATGACCGTCGTGCTCGGACCGGGTTGGCCCGGTGTCCTGCTGCACGAGGCGATCGGCCACGGCCTCGAAGGGGATTTCAATCGCAAGGGTAGCTCGGCGTTTACCGGGCGCATCGGAGAGCGCGTGGCCGCGGCTGGTGTCACGGTGGTCGATGATGGCACGATCACCAGACGACGCGGATCACTGGCCGTGGATGACGAGGGCAATCCGACGCAACGCACCGTGCTGATCGAGGATGGGATCCTCAAGGGATATATGCAGGACACCCTCAATGCGCGGCTGATGGGCGCGTCCCCGACCGGAAACGGCCGCCGCGAATCGTACGCGCATATCACCATGCCGCGCATGACCAACACCTACATGCTCAACGGCGACAAGGATCCGCAAGAGATAATCGCCTCGGTTAAGCACGGCTTGTACGCCGTCAACTTCGGCGGCGGACAAGTGGACATCGTTAGCGGAAAATTCGTGTTCTCTGCCTCCGAGGCCTACATGATCGAGGACGGGAAAGTCGCTTACCCGGTCAAAGGTGCCACGTTGATCGGAAACGGCCCGGACGTGTTGACACGCGTGTCGATGATCGGCAATGACATGAGCCTTGATTCCGGTATCGGTACCTGCGGCAAGGAAGGGCAGAGCGTGCCGGTGGGCGTGGGGCAGCCGACCCTGCGCATCGACGGACTGACTGTCGGCGGTACGGCGTAGGTGAGGGATTGGGGAGAGGGACGAGGGGCGAGGGAAGAGGGTCGACGGACAAGGGGCTAGAGATCCGCAGCTTTCACGCCTTCACCCTTCACACCTTCACCCATTGACCTTTCACACCTTCCTCCCACGCTGCTTCCGCCTCGCCCTCTTCCCTCGCCCCTCGTCCCTCTCGGCACACAATGATCCTCATCCTCAGCGACAGCGCCGATCCGCAAAGCCCGGAATACGCGCAATTGATGCAGTCGCTTGCGCGATTGCCGAACATCAAGACGCGGATACACCGAATCCAGGGTACCGAGCGTTCGGTCACCGAGGTCTATCTGCTCGGCGACACCAAGGCACTTGCCGTCGAAGACATGCGGAGCCTGCCCTGCGTCGAACGGGTGATCCGGGTGTCGGAGGAGTACCGCGTACTCGGACGCCATCCCGGCGACACGCGGCCCACCCATTTCGACTATCAGGGGCTGCGTTTCGGCCAGGATACGTTGCACGTGTTCGCCGGGCTATGCGCGGTGGATACTCGCGAACACGTCGAAATCATGATGCGCACGCTGAAGGATAACGGCCAGCAGTGCACCCGCATGGGCGCCTACAAGCCGCGCACCAGTCCATATGCGTTTCAGGGCCACGGCAAGGCCTGCCTGCCTTATGTGTTTGAGCTCGCCGGCACGTACGGCATCAAGGTAATCGCGATGGAGGTCACCCACGAATCGCAGGTGGAGGAGATCCGGCAGGCGTTGCACGATACCGGCAATCCGACCGGGGTGATGCTGCAGATCGGCACGCGCAATACCCAGAACTTCGAGCTGTTGAAGATCGTTGGGCGCCAGAAGGAATTTCCGGTGCTGATCAAGCGCGGTTTCGGTATCACGCTAGACGAGTCTCTGAACGCGGCCGAATACCTTGCCAGCGAGGGCAATCACAAAGTGGTGTTCGGTCTGCGCGGCATGAAGACCAACCTTGGCGACCCGCACCGCAATTTCGTCGATTTCTCCCATGTGCCGGCTGTAAAGAGGCTGACCCGCATGCCGGTGTGCGTAGACCCCAGCCACTCGGTGGGCTCGCGCACGGCCGGACCCGACGGCATCCTCGACGTCATGCACGTCACTGCGCAAGGCGTGCTGGCGGGTGCGAACATGGTGCTGGTGGATTTTCATCCCAACCCGGCGAAGGCGCTGGTGGATGGACCGCAGGCTTTGCGGCTGGACGAACTGCCTCACTTCCTCGCCGATGTCGCGATTGCCCGCGAGGCCTGCGTCAAGCGTGCCGAACTGGCGCGGCATTACCATGACATGTCGGGCTCCTTCTGAACCAAACCTGAGGCGACACCGGATCGGGCTTTACCGGCTGCGGCCGCTCACGCATAATGGATCGGACACTTTCCGGCCGAGGGAATTTCGGCAATGCCCGAGCGAAGGACTCCGATCCCGCTTTCCAATGAATGTGGCTGATACCGACCTCCAGGAGCCGCAGAACATGCTTCTGAATACTCTTGAACACCTGGGAGAGGGAACCGCGCTCGCGCAGCAGATCTTCGACATGATTGGCCACTCGAAATTCTTTGCGGATTTCACCCGCGAGGACGTCGAGAGGCTTACCGCATTCATGCAGATCTATCGTGGCGAGTCCGCGCAGATGATCATCCGAGAGGGCGACGTCGACGATTTCATGCTGCTGATCATTCAGGGTCGGGTGGAAATCGTAAAGACCGATTCGCATGGCAATCTTCAGCCGATGACAACGGTCGGGCCTGGCGCCACGCTCGGTGAGATGTCGATGATCGACGGCGAACCGCGTTTTGCCACTTGCATGGCGCTGGAAACCACCACATTCGCCGCGTTGTCGCGCGACAGTATGGTGCAGATCATCCTTGAAGAGCCAAGCCTGGGGGCCAAAGTTCTGGTCAAGTTGGTGACCCTGCTGTCGCAGCGCCTGCGCCAGACCAGCTCCAACCTGCTCCACTACATGGAGCGCTGAGCTCTTGCGCTGCCAATGCGGCGCCTTTCCTTTTTCGCAAGTCTCGTTATCCAGTTTTTCGCATTGACGGCTCCGGCGGCCGTCGAGGTCATCGACGATCGCGGGGTCGTCCTGCGCCGCGATTCACCCGCACAGCGGGTCGTTGCGCTCGCGCCGCATCTGACCGAGCTGGTCTTCGCCGCCGGCGCCGGCAATCGTCTGGTCGGAAAGGTGCGAGGCAGCGATTTTCCGCACGGGGCGCTCACCCTTGCAGAAGTCGGCGACGCCGCGGGACTCGACTTCGAGCGCATCCTGGCATTGCAACCTGACCTGGTGCTGGCGTGGGGCAGCGGCAATCGCATGGTGGATGTGGAACGTCTGGAGAGGCTCGGGTTGGCTGTGCTGGTACTGGAGCCGCGTCGTCTAGAGGACATCCCGCGGCATTTGCGAATGCTCGGCATGTTGCTGGGGGACGGCGGGCGCGGACATGCTGCGGCGCTGGCCTTTGCCTTGCGCACAGACCGGCTGCGCGAGCGCTACGGTGGAAAACCTGCTGTGAGCGTGCTGTTCGAGGCGTGGCATCAACCGCTGATTACCGTCAACGGCGAGCATCTGATCAGCGACGTACTGCGGCTCTGCGGTGCGCGCAATGCCTTTGCCGATCTGACGCAACTGGCCGCCGCCGTGTCGCCGGAACAGGTGCTGGCCAGGGACCCGGATGCCATCATTATCGGATCCGAAGCCGATGACGCCGGGTCACAAGGCTGGAGGCGTTATCCCTATCTCAAGTCGGTGCGGGCGGAGGCAATATTCTCGGTCTCCGCCGATCTCATCACGCGGCAAACGCCGCGCGTTCTCGATGCCGCGGAAAAGATCTGCGCGGATCTCGATACCGTCAGAAGCAGAAGCCCACCTCTCCCCGTCCCTCTCCCCCAAAGGGCGGAGAGGGTGAAGTAGCAAAGCGCACAGCAGTCAAACATGTTCTCGGCGCCCTCTCCACGCTAGTGGAGAGGGCGGGGGTGAGGTCAGGTTTCCACCAACGGGCCGGCGAACAGCACCGGGCCGCTAGGTAACCCGGTGGGTGAGCCGCCTGCGGGCTCCACGCTCATCGCCAAGCCCTCGGCCTGGTCCAGTTTTGCCGCCAGCGGCGCGGGCAGGATCAAACTCTGAATGCCGTGAGTGGTGATCAGGCCCAGCGATACTGGCTTTTGGTCTTCACCCGGCAGCATCCAAAGCTCCCATGCGGTGCCAGGGGCCATTTCGGCGTGGACGATGACGCGGATGCGCACGACACGTTTTCCGGATTTTCCGGGTTGCCAGGACACCGTCATCGCCGGATTCCTGGTCTTCAGGTCGTTCATGACCACAACCATCCTGTTGGCATCGACCGGAACCTGATCCAGACGCGGACCCGCGACCATGATCAGCAACGCCAGCGCCACAAGCCCGCTGGCGATGGACGAGAAACGCCAGAACCACAGGCTTCCCCAGAATCCCGGCCTGGCCTGACTGACAGGGCGGATTCTGGACTCGATGGCCTGCCATACGCGTGACGGCGGCTCAAGGTCCGGCAACGCCAACGCCAACGGTGTCAGACGTTTTTCCCAGTCGGCCACCGCACGCCGCAGCGCCGGGTTCTCCCTCAGGTTGATTTCGAACCGGCGGCGGGCGTGCGCGGACATGGTGCCGAGCACATACTCGGCGGCCAGTTTGTTGCGCAGCTCTTCGTTTGCGAATTTCATTTTCGCGATCCGGGTTTCAGCAGGTATCCGTCAAATGTCCCGTGCATCGAGGCAGCCTTTAAGGCGTTCCAGCCCGCGGCGAATCCAGGTCTTCACGGTGCCGAGCGGTTTCTGCATCTGGCGCGCAAGTTCGCCGTGCGAAAGACCGTTGAAGAAAGCCAAAGCAATGCTCTTCTGCTGCTCCCCGGTCAACTGCTTCATGCATTCCACCAGCGCGCCGGCCTCCATGGACTGCTTGAGCAGTTCCTCCGGACCGGGGGACTCATCCGGAATCGATGCCATCAGGTCTTCGTGGTCCTCGCCGATTTCGACTTCCCGCGGCCGGCGCAGGAGATCCAGGGCCCGGTTGCGCACAACGGCGGTCATCCATGTCATCGGTGCGCTTTTCGCCGTGTTGTAACCAGCGGCATTGTTCCAGATATTGATGAAACTCTCCTGCAGCACTTCTTCGGCCCAGTCCCTTCTGCGGGTTATGCGTACCGCAACGGCAAACAATTTTGCCGAGCAGTGCTGATACAGCGTCTTGAATGCCTGCTGGTCGCGAAGGGCGCAGCGGGACAGCAAGACGGAGAGTTCATCCGCATCCATGGCTTTCACGCAGGGTCACCGCGGTTCTTGCCTTTTTGCCAATATACGTCGGTGACGCCGGCGTCACGGTTGAGCACCCGGCAGAGTACAAAAAGCAGGTCGGAGAGCCGGTTGAGATAGCGCTGCAAAGCCGGGGACAACGGCTCCGCGGCGACAAGGCCGACCACCCGGCGTTCAGCCCGGCGGCAAACGGTGCGTGCCACATGGCACAGCGCGGCTGCGCGCGAGCCGCCCGGGAGGATGAATTCCTTGAGCGCGGGGAGATCGGCGTTGAACCCGTCAAGCACGCCTTCCAGTCGCGCGACATGCGAATCCTCGATGCTGGTGTAACCCGGGATGCTGAGTTCACCGCCCAGGTCGAACAAGTCGTGCTGCACGTCGAGCAGGCAGCGGTGCACTGCTTCTGCCAATGTTTCGGCGAGCAGCACGCCGATGGCACTGTTCAGTTCGTCCACTGCACCGATGGCCTCGATGCGCAGACTATTTTTGGATACGCGCAAACCGTCGCCGAGTCCGGTGGTGCCGGCGTCGCCGGTGCGGGTGTAGATCTTGGTCAGGCGGTGACCCATATGCTGTTCGAGCGAAAGCGGCTTTGCGCCGGATTATAGAGGATCGATACGTTGCGGCAGGCAATCCGGATTCAAAATCCAGTGAATTCAGCGTTGCGGTAGCGCAGTCGAGCGGGGATCGCCGCCCAGTTCCTCGATCTCGAGTTGCAGGTATCTATGCAGCGCGTTTTGCCGGTGGGTCGTCGCATACATGGCCCAGGCGGCGTAGGCAGGCAGTGCGGCATTGTCCACCGATTCGAGCAGGCTCGAGCTTCTGGCGTACAGCGCCTTGATCTTCTGATCGAGGTCGCGCAGATAGTCCGCAGTGGAACGGATCGCTTCCGGGCCGGACACCGGGCCGTGCCCGGGGACCACTCGCTTCACCGGCAGGTTTCGCAGCATGTCGAGTGCCCGTGTCCAGCCTTCGAAATCACAGTCGCGGATCTCGGGAATACGGTTCAGCGCCACCATGCCGCCGCCAAACAACGTGCCGGTCGCGCGGTCGAACACCGCGAGGTCACCCGGCGTACTTGCCCAGCCCAGGTAAATCAGCTCGAGCATCCGGCCGCCCGCCTCGATCGCCGAGCTTCCGGTCACCTGCCGCTGGGGCAGTACCAGCCGGGTGCCCTCGAGCTCATTGCCGAGAACCGGGCGCAGGTTTTCAAGGCAGTGTGCGCAGCGCGCTTTCATCAACGCCGTGGTTTCGCTGTGCGCGACGATTGAAACGCCGCGTTCCTCGAATGCGGCGTTACCGAACAGGAATTCCTGCACCGCGTGAGTGATTACCACCAACTCGACCGGCTTGGCCGTCACGCGCCCGACCGCTGCCAGCATCCGCCGGCCGTGGCGATACGAGATGCCGGTATCGATTACCACCACACCCGTGGGACCGACGATGAAGCCGCTGTTGCCCACGTCGCCGCGATTTGCTGCAGAGATCTCGCCGGTGTCGGCGACGAATGCGTATACGCCGTCGGCAACCATTTGCGGTCTGAGTTCGTCTGCGGCCCGGGCCGGGCAGGCGACTAATAGCGAAAGCGCAAGCAGGTGAAGCGCAACCTTGGCGATTCGCGCCGCGATGCTCCGAACGGAAATCATGTGCAAGCAAATCCCGACCAAAGCACTTACCGTAATCGACTCCTGCAGCGCGGGCAAGGGCAAAAAGATTCTGTTCTAATGGCCCGGTGCACAGCCGAGGAAAGGCATGAATCGGATCAAGGGTACGACCTCCATGCTGGTCACGGTGGTGGTCGCAATCGCGCGGACGTCGATCGCGGCGGAGCCTGCGCAGATCGGGAATTTCGAGGTGACTGAGGTTGCCCCCGGGAACTATGTGCACTATGGCACCTTCGCTGAACGTTCGCCGGGGAACCTGGGCGACAACGCCAACATCGGTTTCATCGTCGGGCAGCGCTGCGTGCTGGTAGTGGACGCGGGGGGATCGCTTTCAGTCGGCCGGGCGCTGAAAACGGCGATCAGAAGGGTTACGCAAACCCCGATATGTCACGTGGTGCTGACACACGTGCATCCGGATCATTTTTTCGGTGCTGCCGCTTTCCTCGATGACGGAGCGCAATTCGTCGCGCACCGGAACTATCCGCGCCAAATCGCCGCCCGAGCGCGGTCTTACCTCAATTATTTGCGGCGCGATCTGGGCGCATTTGCTGATGGCAGCGAAATTGTGCAGCCGACGCTGCTGGTCACGGACAGGCTCGAACTCGACCTCGGCGGCAGAACCGTGGTGGTGCAGGGGTGGCCGCCGGCGCATACCGACGACGATCTCACGGTCTTCGACCGGGCGACGCGCACCTTCTGGCTGGCAGACCTCTTGTTCGTGGACCATACGCCGGTTATCGACGGCACCATTACCGGCTTTCTTGCGGTGATGGACGATCTGCGCAAGGTCGATGCCGTGCACTACGTTGCCGGTCACGGGTACTCCCGGACACCGTGGCCGCAGGTTCTGGAAGCGCAGCGGCGTTATTTCAGCGTGATCCTCGAGGAAACACGCACAGCCATCAGGGACAGAAAAACAATCCAGCAGGCCACCGACGAGGTCGGTCTTTCGGAGGCGAAAAACTGGGCTGCCTTCGACACCTTCCACCGCCGCAATGTAACCACCGCCTATACAGAGCTCGAGTGGGAATGAGTGGCTCGATGCCGTGAAGCGTTGGGGTATACTTCCCACGGACTTGTCAGAAAGAATTCGAGGGAGAGCGCGGATGAAAAGCGCGAAGAATGGGGTCGCCGCGTTGTTGTCGGCGTTGGTGTTCGTGCTACCCGCGCTCGCGAACGAAAAAGCCGAGCCGGATCCGGCCCAGAGTCCCTACTGGGAGCCGATCAGGATATTGATATTCGGCGACCGGGTGATCAACCCCGATAACCGGGACGTGATCCGCGTCTATCTCAACCGGCGAGCCGACGATGCGACGACCGTTCCCGTGGCTGTGAAGTCGCAGATCGATCAAACCGACAAGGACTACATCAAGTCGATCTACCTGATTGTCGAACGCAACCCGTCTCCGACGGCTGGTGTATTTCACTTCACCCCCTCCAGTGGCCGCGCCCAGGTCGAGACCCGTCTGCGCTTCGAGGACTTCAGCTTCGTTCGTGCGGTCGCGGAAATGAATGACGGAAAGCTTTACATGTCGCAACGCTGGGTGAAGGCGGCCGGGGGTTGTTCAGCGCCCAATGCGAAGAACTTCGTGCCGGAGGCGTTGCTCGGGAAAATGAAGGTGCGTTTCGATGACGATTCCGTCACCTACGGCAAACCCAATCTGGTGCAACTGATGATCCGCCATCCGAACGAATCAGCGTTGGCGGCGGACTTCGATGGGGAGAAGGTGCCGCAGTTCGTGCGCAGCGTGAAAGTTTCTTTCGATGGCAGGCCGGTGATGGATGCGGAGGTGGATTTCTCCATATCGGACAATCCCAACTTCCGTTTCTTCTTTAGTCCGCTGGACAGGGGCGAGTTGAAAATCGAAGTGGAAGACACCCACGACCGCAAATTCATCCATTCGCTGCCGATCAGCGAGGGCGCTTCGCTTCCCGGGGGTTGAGTTTGTACTTCCCGCCACGCATGATCGTTGACCGGCATATCCGCTTCGGCTAGAGTTGCGCGGTTTTTTGTTCCGAGATTCAGGAAAACGCCACGTCATGAAATTCCGCATCCTCGCCATGGCTGGTCTTGTCGCCGCATTGGCGTCGGTAGCGGCACCGTTGCTCGCTGAAGGCGATCCCACGGCAGGCAAGAACAAAACCACCATGTGTGCCGGTTGCCACGGCATTGCCGGGTTCCGCGCCGCGTATCCCGAGACCTACCAGGTTCCAAAGCTTGGTGGACAGAACCCCGCGTACATCGTCGCCGCGCTGAAGGCCTACAAGGCCGGTGAGCGCAATCATGCGACCATGAAAGCAATCGCCTTCAGCCTCACTGAACGGGACATGGCTGATCTCGCCGCGTACTACGCTGGAACCGGCAAGAACTAAGCCCGCACAAGACGCGAAACAGAAAAACATGAACCGCTTGTTGATTGCGATCATTGTCCTCACGGCTCTTGCGCTCAGTGGGGGCACCCTTGCCGCGGATGCGGCGGCAGGGAAGGAAAAATCCCAGTTGTGTGCGGGCTGCCATGGCCCAGACGGAAATACGCCGATGATGCCGGAGTATCCCAAGCTGGCGGGACAACCCGCCGATTACCTGGAAAAGGTATTGCGTGACTACAAGAAGGGTGCGCGCAAGAACCCGATGATGATGCCCATGGCGCAGGGGCTTTCCAAACGGGACATCAAGGACCTGGCTGCCTACTATTCGAGCCTGAAAGGCGATCTGAAGGTCAAGTAAAGGTAATTGCGGGCACGCATCCAAGAAACAGAGGCGCCGTCGGCCACTTTTCTTGTCTGAATCAGAATCGATAGACTGTATTGCTATCCAAGCTTGCGGCGAATGCAGTCGAGATACGCCACTTCATCCGGCGCAGCGTGATCGCGCTGCGCTTGCCATATCGTTTCTCCCAGACATTCCAGCAGCACGTGCAGCGCGTCGTGCTCGAGTTGCGCGTGAGTCAGAAGCTGCGCATACAGCCCGCGAATTCCGCGCGGCTGGTCGATCGAGATCTGCTCGGCGAGTGCAAGATGCAGCGATAGATGAAGGAATGGATTGAGCTCGCTGCCTTCGGGACCAAAATCGCGGCCGATACTGTGGTCTTCGCTATCAAGCAAAGTCTGGTATTCCGGGTGCAGCAGTACCACTTCGAGCGCGGTTTTTTCCAATCCTTCCAGCGGCGCCTGCATGCGGTACTTGCGCCAGCTTTCGAAGAAGAAACGGCGCACGTCTTCGCGCGACGGATTGAACATGAGGGCAAGTATGAAGGATGAAGCATGAAGGCGGAAGCCAGGGCGTTCCACGGGCAGATGCAGTAGGCAACGGAGATGGTGAGTGCCATCGCGAGCGTCCTTTTTTCAGCCAGATTAAGTTGAACGCCCCGATCCATTCTCAATCGGCATAACGCGCAGGGAATACCGGTCAATTCTCCGGATGGCGGCAACGGCCTGTTGGGACATGGTCCATTCGGACTACCTCGATTCTGTCGGCAATACACAAATTGCGCTCATCGTGGGCGTCCAACCGCGAGCAAAGTTGCTTGATTGGTCTGAACTTCAGACCACTGTTTATGGACGCGTCGTAATGAATTGCAAATAGGGAAAGAATGGACCTCATGAATCGACACATGTCCGTGAAGTTGGTGGTCAAGGCGGCAAATGTCAGCGCCCACCAGGTACTGTACAAGCCCGCGGAATGGATGGTCCGCCGCTTTTCATCGGTCGGGGAGCATTCGTTCTTCAATCCATCAGAGCTTGATTGGATTCCACGGGTCGAAGCGGGCTGGACCGCGATTCGAGACGAATTGCGTGAGGTGCTGCGCGAACGCGACCGGATCCCGAACTTCCAGGAGGTCTCTTCGGAACAGACGAGGATTACGCAGGATAACAAGTGGAAGACCTACTGGTTGTATGCCTACGGGCGAAAAATGGCGGACAACTGCCGCTCTTGTCCCGAGACCACGCGACTAATCGAAGCGATTCCCGCGATAAAAACCGCGTTCTTCTCCATCCTTGCGCCGCGGAAACATATCCCCGAACATCGAGGTCCCTATGCTGGCGTGCTTCGATACCACTTGGGGCTCATCGTGCCTCGCCATAAGGAGGCCTGCCGTATCCGGGTAGGCTCCGAGATGGCCCACTGGGAGGAGGGAAAGAGCCTTGTATTTGATGATACGTACCTGCATGAAGTCTGGAATGATACGGATGAAGAGCGCGTGGTGTTGTTCGTCGATTTCGCGCGCCCATTGCCGTTTCCGGTGTCCCTGCTGAATGAAGCGATGATTCGGATATTGAGTCGATCGGGATACGTCCAGGAAATCGTCGAAAACGTCCGCGATTGGAATCGTCAAGCCGGTACTGCGACGACGGTCTAGCCGTCTGAAGTGATAGCTGCAAGTGTGCTTGGCAGGCATTGGCGAGACATCCCTCGCCCCTGGGTCTCACCCCTTGGTTTTCGCTCTGAATTCGCAAAGATCGCGGATCAAACAGGTCGGACACGCCGGCTTCCGCGCAATGCACACGTAGCGCCCGTGCAGGATCAGCCAATGGTGGGCATCCTTGCGGAACTCCTCCGGGACGAATTTCATCAGCTTGTTCTCGACTTCGACGACGTCTTTGCCGGGAGCGATCCCGGTCCGGTTGGCCACGCGGAAGATATGGGTGTCCACCGCGATGGTCGGTTCGCCGAACGCGGTATTGAGGATCACGTTCGCGGTTTTCCGGCCCACTCCCGGCAGGCTCTCCAGGTTCTCGCGCCGCCGCGGCACTTCGCCGCCGAACCGTTCCAAAAGGTTGGCGCAAGCGGCGAGAATGTTCCTCGCCTTGGTCCGGTACAACCCGATGCTACGAATGAAAGGCGTGAGCCCGGATTCGCCGAGCGCCAGGATCGCCTGCGGCGTGTTCGCGACCGGAAAAAGTCTGGCGGTGGCGAGGTTCACGCTTTTGTCGGTGGCTTGGGCGGAGAGCACGACCGAAACCAGCAGTTCGAACGGCGTCTGATATGCGAGTTCGGTGGTCGGCGCGGGATTGGCCTGCCGCAGCCTGCGGAAGATTTCTGCTCTTTTCGTGGGATTCATACTGAAGACAATTTGCCCGAGGAACTGGCGCACACAGTGAATTTCATTTCACATGCGTCTTGTCCTTAGCCTCGGCCGGCGAGGCGCGCGCGGGCGCGTTCAATGGCGGCGCGCACCGCAGCTTTCTTGCGATCCAGATCATGGCCGGCCGTCAGCAGTTCCAGGCGCGCAAGGTTGGCCCCGGCTTTCCGTGCCCGCTTGTGCTCGCGCTCGTTCGCCTGGGTTTCGAGTCGAAGCTGATGAAATTGGTAACGCTTCCGGGCAATGGTCGCAGTGTCCTCGACGCTCCGGCCGGCCAGCGCGGCTGCGTGCCGATTGCCGCGCCCGGCGAGCGCCCCCAGCCCGACAATCTCGATGCAGTCGACCGGGCAGGGTGGAACGCACAAATCGCAACCGGTGCAGAACTCGGTCAGCACGGTGTGCATTTGCTTGGAACTGCCGACGATCGCGTCCACGGGACAGGCGTGGATGCAAAGCGTGCAACCGATGCAGCGCGATTCGTCTATCAGCGCCGCCATACGCGGTTGCTCGATTCCGTACGCGGGATTGAGCTCTTTCTGTTCGCGTCCGAGCAAATGCGCAAGCTTGCGTATGCCCACGGACCCGCCAGGAGGACACTGGTTGATCTCGGCGTCGCCTTGCGCAATCGCCTCGGCGTAGGGGCGGCAACCCTGATAGCCGCACTTTGTGCACTGGGTCTGCGGAAGCTGCGCGTCGATCGCGTCGGCGAGACTGGCCATGGTGCCCAATGCTATACCCGGTTAGCGCGTCGGCCGGCGGCCAAGGTGAACCAGGCAGCGGTCGATCCAGTGGGCGGAGAGCTTTTCCTGCACGGAGTTCTGGGCGAGCCGTGCTGACAGTCCCGGAAAATCCACCTTGTCGAGCGGCTGATCCTGGTTGAAGCAGGAGAACACGTAAGTACGCTCGCCGCTGGCCGGATCCACATGCGGCTGCAGGCACTGGGCGCAGATCTCCTTCATCATGCACTGCATCGGCGAATTGACCGAACCGATCGCGAAGTGGTGAGGATCGAGATGCGCCGCAAGCACGTCGTGCCGCGCTGCAGCCACTGCCGCCATCATCCGGTCGGACCCGATGGCGATGATGCGATTCGCAGCTTGAAACGCGATCGCCTGCGAGCCGAGATCACCTTGCGCATATGCAGCCATCGCCTGCACGATGTTGCCCACGAAGGTGCGGTCGTCCGCCCGATTCGGCCGAAATCCCGGCGCTTCGTCGCAGCACCACACCACCACGTCGGAGGCCGCTTCAATGTCCGCGATCTTGTAGCGATCGATCAATTTCTTGTAACCCGCAAAGTACAGAACCCTTGACCCGGCTGCGCGCAATGCCTGGCCGATCGAGAACAGCACGGCATTGCCGAGACCACCGCCGACAAGCACCACGGTTTCGTCCGCATGAATTTCGGTTGGTGAGCCGGTCGGCCCCATCAGGATCACCGGCTCGCCGGGCTTGAGAAGAGCGCACAGATCGGACGAGCCGCCCATCTCCAGGACGATGGTGGATACCAACCCCCTGTCGCGATCCACCCAGGCGCCGGTGAGCGCCAGGCCTTCCATTGCCAGACGGGTGCCATCCACATGCTGCGCCAGGGTTTCGAAATTCTGCAGGCGATAGAACTGGCCAGGCCGGAATTTCTTCGCGGCCATCGGCGCGCGCACCACCACTTCGACGATGGTGGGCGTAAGCCGGATCACCTCGTGCACCGACGCGCGCAAATCGCTGTTGAGCGCAGCGAGGAAATCAGCGTCGGTTCCGGCAAAGGCTGGACGCACTTTTTCCAGAACGCGGCTGACCACCGGGTAGCCCTGCTTGGCGCCGCCCATGGCTTTGACCACGTTGCCGAAGAAGGAAGGGTGCAGGTCGCCGAAGAAGCTGACGAACCGGCCATCCGGACGCTTCGACAGCAGCACCTGCGGGGAATCCGGCTTGGCGCTTTTCTCGGGATGCACCTGCATGCCGTTCTCGTCGCAAGCCTGAAAGTAACGGCCGTCGAGATGGAAGTTGTGCGCGTCCTCGCGTGCCAGCACCGTGTTCGGCTGCGTGCCCGCCGCAACCAGCACCGTGCGCGCCGGCAGCGTTAGCGTCGCGGTTTCGGTGCCGCCGTTCGCGAGCACGCGCTTGCTGGTGACGGTAAGCCCCATGGCATAGCCGAGTTCGTCCACTTCGACTGCAACGGGTGTCAGGTTTTCCGCGAAGCGGATGCCTTCCTCGAGCGCTTTCTCGACTTCCTCGTGGTTGAGAACATACGAAGGGCTGTCGATCAGACGCTTGCGATAGGCGATGGTGACCCCGCCCCAGGATTGGAGCAATTCAAGCACATGCGGCTCGCGGCCTTGCGCTGCGGCCTCCGTGCGTTCGCCGCGAATTGCGCGTGCGTGTGTCAGATACTCTTCGGCGACGCTGCGCTCCGCGGCAGTCCATGAAGCGCGAACCTTTTCCTCGCCTCGTTCGGCGCACAGCGTCTCGAAGCGGCGCAGGAATTTCTCCACCTGCAACGGATAATAAGCAGCCGATTCGGTCGCCGTGTCGATCGCAGTGAGGCCGCCGCCGATCACCACCACCGGCAAACGCAGCTGCATGTTGGCGATCGAATTCTGCTTGGCTGCCCCGGTGAGTTGCAGCGCCATGAGGAAGTCGGAAGCTGTGCGCACCCCCGGCGCCAGGCCGTTGGGGATGTCGAGCACGGTGGGGCGCCCCGCACCTGCGGCCAGCACCACGTGATCGAACCCGAAATCAAAGGCGTCGTCGACCGAAAGTGTGCCGCCAAAACGCACTCCCCCGAACAACGCGAATTCCCGCCGCCGTTGCAGCAAAAGCCGGATGAGCTTGAGGAAATTCTTGTCCCAACGCACCGTGATGCCATATTCGGCCACGCCTCCGAAACCGGCCATGACGCGATCGTCCAGCGATTCGAACAGCGATTCGGAATCGTAAATCGGTTCGAACGCGACCCGTGCCCCCGAGCGATCCACCCCGCACTGTTGCGCAGGCAGTGGCTCGATCTTAAGACCATCAATGCCGACCACGCTGTGACCATCGTTCATCAGGTGGTGTGCCACGGTGAATCCGGCCGGCCCCATGCCGGCGACCAGCACGCGACGGCCGCTTGCGGGCCGGGGCAACGGTCGGCGCAAATCGAGAGGATTCCAGCGCGTGAGCAGGCTGTAGATTTCGAATCCCCAGGGTAGTTCCAGCACGTCCTTCAGCGTGCGAGTCTCCGCCTGCGGAATGTTGACCGGCTCCTGCTTCTGGTAGATGCAGGATTTCATGCAGTCGTTGCAGATGCGGTGCCCCGTGGCGGCGACCATCGGGTTGTCCACCGTTATCATTGCCAGCGCGCCGACCGCGATGCCTTGGGTCTTGAGCATCTGAAACTCGGAGATGCGCTCTTCCAACGGACAGCCTGCCAGAGGCACGCCGAAAACGGTTTTCTTGAACGGCGCAGCACCGCCGTCCGCCGGAGCCTTCTCCTTCAGCCCGTGCGAACAGGAGTCGCGCGCCTGCTCGTGGCACCAGATGCAATAGTTGGTCTGATCGAGCGCACCGACAAGATCGGTGCCGGAATCGGTGAGCGCGAAACCGTGGCGGCGGCGCAGGTGGGAAAGCGTGTGAACCGTGACGCCGTTTACTTCACGCGTCTCGAGCGGTACCAGATTCTGAAAGTCGAGTTTTTTTGGCGCCTTGAACAGCACCCCGGCCTGGTGTTTCCTTTGTCCCGCAGGCGTATGCGCCGCCCATGCGGCGTAGCGCATAGCGGTATCGAGTTTCCCGGTGTTGGCGGCCTCGTCTTTCTGCCATTCGGCAACGTACCGGGAGAATGCCAGCTCGCTGAACGCTTCGCCGAACAATAGCGTTAGCTTCCGCGCAAGTTCATCGCCGTCGAACCCGGCGGCGATGTCGGATCTGTATGTGTTCATCGATTTGCGCTGGACGAACAGGCGCTTGCAGGAGAACAGCGGCGCAAGTTCGTGGTGACGAGCGGAAAGCGCCCGCACCTCGGCCTCGATGCTGAACAGTTGCGCAACGAAATCGTCCAGATGTTCGGCCACCGCTATCAGCAAATCCGATTCGTCCTTGCGCGCGAGAAGCTCCGGGTCGACCCGGGCGGATTCAAGACGAGCCCGCAGTGCGGCGTCCGCGTTCCCAAGGAAAACGAGGAAAGCGGCATCGAGCCGCTGCAATCCGGCGAGATCGTAGAGATCTTCGAAACGGCTACCGAAGCCGAGCTTCAGTTCAGGCTGGGTGAAAACTGCGTCTACGCTGATATTCATTCAGAGATTCTGGGGACCTGGAGCGGCACCGATAAAAGCGCGCATTATAACGCCGGCGGTTCGAAATCTTATTCGAACTGACGCTGAAGTTATAACGGATTCATGGCCTTAAGCGCGAGATCCGCGACGATCCTGCGCGCCAATCCCGGGCCTTCGTAGATCAGGCCACTGTAGAGCTGGAGCAGGCTGGCGCCGGCGTTGAGTTTTTCGCGGGCGTCGGTTGCGGAAAACACGCCGCCCGCCGCGATGATCGGGATGCGGTCGTCCAATGATCTTGCCAGTTCGCGCAAGACTGCGGTCGAGCGAGCTTTCAGCGGCGCGCCGCTCAATCCACCCGCCTGCTCGCTGTTCGCCATGCCTTCGACGCCATCGCGGGAGAGGGTAGTGTTGGTGGCGATCACCGCGTCCACCCCGTGCCTGACAAACGTGGTGCACATGTGTCCAATTTCCTCGGCTGTCAGGTCGGGTGCCATTTTGACTGCGAGCGGAACCGTCTTGCCGTGCCGGGCCGCGAGTTTGCGGTTCTCCTCGGTCAGGATGCCCAGCAACCGTTCGAGTTGTTCGGACTGTTGCAGCTGGCGCAGGTTGACGGTATTTGGCGAGGAGATATTGATCGCGACATAGCTTGCGGCCACATGCACTTTGCGCAGGCAGTACAGGTAATCCTCTGCAGCGCGCTCGATGGGCGTGTCGAAATTCTTGCCGATGTTGATCCCGAGAATGCCGCGATAGCGCGCCCGTGCGACGTTGTCGAGCAGCCGTTCGACGCCATCGTTATTGAACCCCATGCGGTTGACGATGGCACGAGCCTCAGGGATGCGGAACAGGCGCGGAGCCGGGTTGCCGGGTTGCGGGCGCGGGGTCACGGTTCCGACCTCGATGAATCCGAAACCGAGCGCCGCCAGCGAGTCGATGTGTTCGCCGTTCTTGTCCAGTCCTGCCGCCAGTCCCACGGGATTTGGAAACTCAAGCCCCATAACGCGGCGCGGAGACTGAACCGTGGCGCCGGTCGCGCGCGTGAATCCTAAGCGGTGGGCAAGATCGAGGAATCGCAGCGCGCCTTGGTGCGAACGCTCGGGTTCGAGTTGGAACAGGAACGGGCGCGCCAGGCGATAGAGCATGTCAGAGGGCGGCGGCAATTTCGCCGCCGTCCATGACCTGGCGTGCCGGGATCACACGGCCTCGGGAGAGGACGCGTCGCGCGGCAGTCGCCGCCATTGGCCGTCGATCAGTCCCTCCAGCGGCTGAAAGTTGATCTTGTAGGCCATCTTGCGGCTTTGCGCTATCCAGTAGCCCAGATATAGATAGGGAAGTCCCAGCCGCCGGCACAACTCCACCTGCCAAACCACGTTGAAAGTGCCAAGGCTGGCGCCAGCGACTTCGGGTTCGAAAAATGTGTACACCGAAGACAGGCCGTCTTCGAGCCGATCGACAATGCTGACCATGCGCAGGCGCCCGTCCTCGCGAAACTCCACAAGGCTCGAGCGGACGTTGCTCTGCAGGAGGAAATGGCGGTACTGCTCGCGACTGTCGTGATCCATGCCGCCACCGCTATGACGGTGCGACTGGTAACGCAGGTACAGCGCATAGTGCTCGGGGTGATACTTGAGTTCCAGCATGCGCGCTTCCAGCGCGTTGTGACGGGAGTGGGCTCGACGGTGCGAGCGGCTGGGCTCGAAACCGGCGGTAACGATGCGCACCGGCACGCAGGCGCGGCAGTGATCACAATAAGGCCGATAGGTGAACGCGCCGCTGCGACGGAAGCCGACTTTCACCAACTCGCTGTAGACCTGGTTGTCGATTGCATGGCTGGGTGTGGCCACCTGCGAGCGGGCCAGCTTGTCGGGTAGGTAGCTGCACGGGTAGGGCGCAGTTGCGTAGAACTGCAGCACCGAAAAGGGCAGGTCGTTGAGCTGTGTCATCGCGCGATCGTGGGTTCCAGGCGCCAAGGTGCCGGAACCGGGTCATAGTGTACCAATTCCCGCAGCCTGCGCGTGAACTCGGCGCGCGGGATTTCCCGGGCGCCGAAAGAAGCGAGGTGGGCGGTGTTCATCTGGCAGTCGACGACGCCGAATCCCCAGCGCTCCAGTTGCCGGGCCAATGCCACAAGCGCGACTTTCGAGGCGTCGCTGACACGGGTGAACATGGACTCGCCGAAGAACGCGCGGCCGAGCGCCACGCCGTACAGGCCGCCCACGAGTTCGCCGTCGCGCCAGGTTTCCACCGAATGCGCGTACCCCGCGCGATGAAGGGCGCTGTAGGCGTCGGCCATCTCTTCCGTGATCCAAGTGCCGGATTCCTCGCGCCGGGGCTGACGGCACCCTTCGATCACTTCGCCGAAAGCGGTATCGGCCCGCACTTCGAAGCGCATGTTGCGCATTGCGCGTGCCAGCGAGCGCGAAACCTTCAACTCGGCGGGGAACAGGACCATGCGTGGATCGGGGCTCCACCAGAGGATCGGCTGCTCACGGGAGAACCAGGGGAAGATGCCGTTACGGTAGGCTTCAAGGAGCCTGGGTAGCGACAGATCGGCGCCTGCAGCGAGCAGACCGTTCGGTTCCGCGAGTGCGCGCTCAACGTCGGGAAAGTGATCGCCGGAGCCCAGCCAGGGAATCAAGGTGCGATGGACGCACGCTCAGAAAACTTTGTCGGGGTTCTTGCTGATGAGTCCACAGGCCACGCGAGCACCGGAGTTACCGGCCGGTTGGGATTTCAAATCGTCGGGCCCCCCATGAACAATCACGGCGCGACCGATGATACTTTTGGAGTCGGTGCCCAGCGTAATCCCGCTCACCTGGATCGAGGCCTGCGCAAAACCGTTGGCGTCGGCGCGAAGGTTGCCGAGATCCCCACCGTGACGAATTGCGCCGACCTGGCCACCGTGCTTGCCGCCGGACGGATTGAAATGTGCGCCGGCGCCGGCAGCATCGGGAGCACCACAGTTGCCTTTCTCGTGAATATGGAAGCCGTGTGTGCCGTTGGCCGAGAGCCCGCTGATCTTGGCTTCCACCAGCACTACTTCGCCTTTCTGGGTGAAGTTGACGGTGCCGCTCACCGAATTGCCTTTGGTCGGTGCCAACACTGCAGTGGCGGAGGGATTCTTGGTGAACATCTTGCTCATGGTGCTGCAAGCCGGCAGCAGCACGCATACGCCGATCAATGCCCACTGGGTTTTCATTTTGCTCTCCGCGAAAAGTCTTTTCGGGTTTAAAGGGCCACCGCAACGGACGTTTTTAGCACCGGCGCCGGGGAGGTGTCAAATCAGCTTGTGCGCCCGCGTCGCGCGGAAAAGGCGAGCGATACGCGGCGGGCGGGCGTCATGGAAAGCTGTAGCATTGTGAATGTTCCCGCATCCCGGTTGCATCCAACGGTTGGATAACGAACACGCACTGCAGTCGCCCTCCGAATGGGTGCAACGCTGGGCCTGCTTGATCGCCGCCGACGGCGAAGTGCTCGATCTCGCCTGCGGTAGTGGCCGCCACAGCCGCTATCTCGCTTCCGCGGGCTATCACGTCTGCGCGGTCGATCGCGACGCCCATGCGCTTGCGGCACTGACCGGCGTCACCGGCGTCAGCGTTCAGGTCGCCGATCTGGAACGCGCGCCATGGCCGCTCGAAGGCAGGCGCTTTGCGGGCATCGTCGTTTGCAATTACCTGTATCGGCCGCTGTTCCCGCATGTCCTGGACGCCCTGGAGCGAGACGGTGCGCTGATATATGAAACGTTCGCGCTAGGCAATGAACGTTTCGGCAAGCCGTCCAATCCCGATTTTCTGCTCCGACCCGGTGAACTGCTCGAACTGGTTCGCGGGAAATTACGCGTACTGGCCTACGAAGACCTGCAGGTGAGCCTGCCCAAGCCGGCGATGGTGCAGCGAATCTGTGCAGTAGGCGCGGCCTGGAACGCGCCGGCTGCGCAAAGAATCGGTTAAAATCGCGCTTTCAATCGAATGGGGGCCGCCATGCTGAAAGGAAGCCTCGTCGCCATCCTCACGCCGATGTTGGAGGATGGCAGCCTCGATCTCGAACGGCTGCGCCGGTTGATAGATTTCCACATCCGCGACGGGAGCAACGGCATTGTCGTCGTCGGGACCACCGGCGAATCGCCGACAGTGGATTTCGAAGAGCATTGCCTTCTGATCCGCACCACCATCGAGCACGCCGCCGGCCGTATTCCGGTTATTGCCGGTACGGGCGCCAATTCGACGCGCGAGGCCATCGCGCTTGCGGCGTACGCCAAGTCCGTGGGCGCCGACATGAGCCTGTCGGTGGTCCCCTATTACAACAAGCCCACCCAGGAAGGTTTGTACCGCCACTTTCGCGCCATTGCCGAGACGGTGGACCTTCCCCAGATTCTGTACAACGTGCCAGGCCGCACGGTTGCTGACATGCAGAACGACACGGTGCTGCGCTTGGCGCAGGTACCGAACATAGTCGGCCTGAAGGATGCGACCGCCAACATGGAGCGCGGCGCGGAGCTGCTTCGACGCGCGCCAAAAGGTTTTGCGATCTATAGCGGAGATGATGGCACTGCATTGCCATTGATGATGTTGGGTGCGCATGGCGTAATCTCGGTGACCGCGAATGCGGCACCCCGGTTGATGCAGGAGATGTGCGCGGCCGTTTTCGCCGGCGATCTTCCCAAGGCCCGCTCACACAATAACAAGCTGCTCGGGCTGCACCGACACCTGTTCGTCGAGGCCAACCCGATACCGGTGAAGTGGGTGCTGCAACAGATGGGACTGATCGACGGCGGTATCCGGCTGCCGCTGACACCGCTGTCTTCGTCCTTCCATGACCTGTTGCGCGGCGCAATGGAGCAGGCCGATATTGCAGGCACTGCGGTGGCGCAGGCTTCAATGGCCAAATGAACCCATCGATCGCAACGAAGTTTATTGCTGCGGCTATCACGTCGGTCGTCGCACTCTCGGGTTGTTCCAGCAAACTCATTGAAGGCAAGAAGATCGACTACAAGTCGGCGGGCAAGGTAAACCCGCTCGCGGTGCCGCCTGATCTGAGCGCACCGCCGACCAGCGATCGATACACCATCCCCGAAACCGCGGCCGGTTCGGCGACCTACTCGGAGTATTCCGAAGAACAGGGCGCTCGCCAAACGGGGACGACCGCCGCCGCAGTCCTGCCTGCTGCATCGGAAGGAATGCATATTGAACGCGGCGGCAGCCAGCGCTGGCTGGTGGTGGAAGCGGATGCGGAGACCTTGTGGCCGACGATCAGAGAGTTCTGGCAGGACACTGGATTCCTGATCGACAGGGAACTACCCGACATCGGCATCATGGAGACGGGATGGGCCGAAAACCGCGCCAAAATACCCCAAGGTGGCCTGCGCAAGTTGCTCAGCAAGGTGATTGACCAGGCCTATTCGTACCCCGAGCGGGACAAATTCCGCACGCGCCTGGAGCGTGGCGAGGAATCCGGCACGACCGAAATCTACATCAGCCATCGCGGCGCGTACCAGGTCCTAACCGGTGACGTACACAAGGGCGAGCAGGTGAAATGGCAGATGCGCCCCACCGACCCCGAGCTCGAGGCGGAGATGTTGTCGCGGCTGATGCGCAGGCTGGGTGCAAAGGAAGAGCAGGTCCAGGCGCAAGCGCCGGTCGAGGCACCAAAGGCGCAGTTGATGAAGAATGGCGAGTTTCCCGAGACCCTCATGCTGCCCGACAGTTTCGATCGCGCCTGGCGACGCGTGGGTTTGGCGCTCGACCGCGTTGGCTTTACGGTCGAGGATCGCGACCGCTCGAAAGGCCTCTATTATGTGCGTTACCTGGATCCGGACATCGACGGCAAGGGCAAATCCGGAAGCGGTTGGTCCCGGCTGGCGTTCTGGCGTAGCGACGACAGCAAGAAGGATGAGCAGTACCGGATCAGCGTGGCCAATGCGGACGATGGCAGCGAGGTAACGGTGCAGAGCGCCGAAGGCGCGAGTACGAAATCCCCCACCGCGGGGCGCATTCTTGCGCTGCTGCAGAACGAACTGAAGTGAATCCGACGCGATGACATTGGCGACGCCGACGTGAGCGGCGCGATGCGCTTCGCGTTGCTGGGCAGCGGCAGTCGGGGCAATGCCCTGGTCGTCGAGGCCGGTTCTACGCGGATCTTGCTCGACTGTGGATTTGGGCTGGGTGAAACGAGCGCCCGTCTAGGCCGACTTGGGCTTACTCCCGAAGATCTGTCCGCCGTCGTCGTCACCCACGAGCACGACGACCATATCGGCGGTGTCGCGCGTCTGGCGCGCCGGCATTCGATTCCTGTATGGCTAACCCACGGCACGCTGACCGGCTTCGACGCGCTCTTTGCCGGCGTCGATGACCTTCACGTCATCGACAACTACGGTAGCTTTTCGGTCGGGGATCTTCAGGTCGAACCGTTCCCGGTGCCGCACGATGCGCGCGAACCGGCGCAGTACGTATTTGGCGATGGCTCACGCAGGCTCGGCGTGCTCACGGACACCGGTTGTTCTACGCTGCACATCGAGGCCATGCTGTCGGGCTGCGATGCCCTGGTACTGGAATGCAATCACGATCCCGGAATGCTGCAGGTAAGCAGCTATCCGCAGAAGTTGCGTGAACGTATTGCCGGGCGCTACGGCCACCTCGACAACGGGGCGGCGGCGGGCCTGCTGGCGCGCTTGGACACGGGCCGCCTTAAACATCTGGTGGCTGCACACTTGAGTCAGGAGAATAACCGGCCGGAACTGGCGCGCGCCGCGCTCGCGGGCGCAATTGGCTGCGATCCGGGATGGGTCGAAGTCGCTGATCAGGACACGGGGTTGGGGTGGCGCGCGATCAGTTGACGCTGCTAGAAGACTCTGCCGCTAACAAAACAAAAAAGCCGGTCGCAGACCGGCTTTTCTTCACTGCGGCGGGCGAGACTACGTGTCATGCATAGGCTCGCCGGATGGCCGACAGATTCAAACTACAGATGGCGTACTCAAAGGCCGATTGTGGTCGGGGGGGCCGTCGGGAAAGATGCTTCCCAGATTTCTTCGAAGCGCTCCGCAAGCACGTGGGTCCCTATCGGGTCATCCAGCGCGAGCAATCCGCGCATCTCGTCGAAGTGAAAGCGGTGCACGAAGCAGTGGTCGTCCACGACCGTAAAGGGGTCGTAGACCGCTTTTGCGTTGGGGTGGGTTTCATGGATGCTGATTACGTCGCTGTGCAGGCGCAATAGATTCAGGATACGAGGACAATTGCGGTCGATCGTCTGTGGTTCGTGCACCACGATCTGGAGCCGGTTGCGCCGGCTGGCGCGCAGAAACCGGCGCAGCAGATCGAAACGTTGTGGCGAATTGTATCCCCGACCGAGCGTGTGCTCGAAGATGCGGATGGCGCGCTGCGCCTTCGCCAGCACGGTATCCAGGGCGGCTTCGTGTTCGGCATTACCGAGCAGGGAAGTGTGTTGCGGCGTGGCGTTGTCGGCCATGTGCATGCTCAAATTGCGGTCGCGTGGGTCGCCATCAAAATATAACCGCTGCGATACCACCGGTAAAGTACTTCCGCGGTCGCGCCCGATCGCGGAACCTTGCGGCCGCTCAGCAGGCGTGTATCCGCGAGCGCTCGCAACGGCCGCGCCTGTCTGGCGTCGATCGCAAGCGACTCTCCATTGATGAATAGCCTGGACCCGGTGTAGAGCATCTGCGTGGGCAACGCCAGTTCCAGCCCACGGCTGCGCGCACCACGCAGGAACGCTTTCAGCGCAAGCGGACTGCGCGGCGGCGAGAACAGGACGTGCGGCTTTGGCTCGGTCAGGTAGGTGCCAAGAAAATCGACGACATCGCCACGGTCCCAGCGAATGCTTCCGAGCGTGCGCTGTACCTGCGCGACCATCGATGCACCGATTCGCGCGGGATTAGCTTGCGTTGCCAGGCCGGGGTCCCGATAGCGACCGGATGGATTCAGGTGTTCTTCCAGGAAAATCAGGAATTGCGACACCAGTTCCTGATGAGACGGCGCGCGAAACCCGATCGAATATGTGAAGCAGGTATCGACCGCAACGCCCTGATGGGCAAATCCGGGTGGCAGATAGAGCATATCTCCCGGTCCGAGCACGCTCTCGCCCTGCGGCACAAAGCGCTTGAGGATTTTCAGCGGCGCATCGTCCAGCAGCATCAAGTCGTCCTGCCGGCCAACCTTCCAGAGTCGTTGCCCCGAACCTTGCAGCAGGAAAACGTCGTAAGAGTCGAAATGCGGCCCTACCCCGCCGCCGGGCGGCGCGTAACTCACCATCAGATCGTCCAGGCGGATATGAGGAATGAAATCGAAGCGGGACAGGAGTTTCCGTGCGGCGGGGAGCACGAGATTCACTCCCTGGACCAGAAGTGTCCAGTTGCGCCGTGGCAGGCTGGAAAGGTACCTGCGGGCGAACGGGCCGTGTTCGACGGTCCAGCGCCGGCCTGCACGCAACACCAGCCGTGTTTCGCAATCGTCGCGACCGGCGAGTTCGACTAGATCGCGCCAATCGACCACGCCCTCGAATCCCGGAATCGCGTTACGTACCAGCAACGGATTCTTCTGCCAATGGCGGCGCAGGAAGGACGAGGCAGACATGCCGCCGAGTAGTGGGATTTTCACGACGAGGATTCTATCTTTGTCGGTGAATCATCGTCGCGGCATTGACAATCGTATTTTTGAAATCGGTTAAAATCCGCCTTGTGCCTTACCGGAGTTGCTTATGCTGAAAGTCGGTCAATCCGCACCCACCTTCGATCTGCCCGACGCCGATTTGAACGTGGTGAGCCTCGATGGCTACAAGGGCACAAACGTGGTTCTGTATTTCTACCCGAAGGACGACACGCCGGGCTGCACCATCGAAGCCATAGATTTCAGCGAACTGCAGGATGCGTTCCTGGGTGTCGATACCGTGGTGCTGGGGATTAGCATGGACGATTGCATGAGCCACGGTTCTTTTCGCGACAAGCACGGGCTGGCAGTCCAATTGCTGGCGGATGCCGAGGGCGAAGTCTGCGCGAAGTACGGCGTGCTGCACGATAAAGACGTGAACGGCAAGGGCAAAAAGCGCTGCATTGTCCGCTCCACCTTCGTGATCGACAAAAAGGGTTTCGTGCGCCATGCCCTCTATGGCGTCAACGCCCGCGGCCACGCTGCTGAAGTCCTGAACCTCGTCAAGGAGCTATAGCAAGCATGCAGATTGGCAAGGACACTGTGGTGTCCCTCAACTATGAACTATTCGATACCGCGGGTACGATCGTCGAAAAAACTCAGGCCCCGATTACTTATCTACACGGGGGCTACGACGGCATTTTCCCGATGGTGGAAAGCGCGCTGCATGGCAAGGGCGTTGGCGATACCTGCGAGGTCCGCCTCGAGCCGGATGAGGCGTTTGGCGAGTATGACGCGGGTATGGTTCGCGTCGAACCGCGCAAACTGTTCCCGGAAAACATCACGGTGGGTATGCAGTTCGAAGGCGCCGTGGAAGACTCCGACCGGTACAAGCTCTATACGGTTACCGAGATAGCCGACGACAAAGTGGTGGTAGACGGCAACCATCCGCTGGCAGGGCAGACGCTGGTATTTTCCTGCACCGTGACCGAAGTACGCGCCGCGACCGACGAAGAACTGCACCACGGCCACGTACATGGTCCCGAGGGGCACCACCATTAGCCAATCAAAAATGCTTGCTGTTAGTTCCCGCGCTTGCCGGTGAGGATGTGGATCATCGGCTCGTAAGCGCTCTCCTGTGAGAAACGCCAACTGGCGACGATCAGTGCTGCCAGGGTAAAACCGGCGAGCACTGCAAGATCCATCGCAAGCGGGAAATCCGCCCCCATGCCGGATGACAGAACGCCGAGCGTGGCGTGCTTCAGCAGGTCGACGCCGTAAGTGTAGGGGTTGGCCAATGCCACCACCTTGAGCAGCGCCGGCAACTGGTTCACCGGGTAGAGCGAGCCGGACAGGAAAAACACCGGGAAGATCACGAAATTCATTATTGCTGCGAAGTTGTCGAGTGTCCTGGTGAACGCGGCCACCAGCATTCCGATTCCCGCGCACGCCAGCGACGTTGCTATCAACCCGATCGCCAGGATGCCGAACCGCGTTTCCTGTCCCACGTATCCAAGCAAAGCGAGCACGACCAGCAGCAGCAGCGCTTGGAGGATCGCCGCCAGCGCCGCAGCCAGCATTTTGCCGATGACGATCCAGTAGTGTGCAAACGGCGCGACGATCAACATGCGCATCACGCCGGATTCTTTGTCGTACACGACCGTTAGCGCCGCCAGCATCGCGCCGAACAACATGGTCATGCCCAGCACGCCCGGAACCAGGAACTGCTGGTAACTCAGACCGCTCGCCTGGCCGAGCACGGCACCAAACCCGGCTCCGATCACGAACAGCCAGATCAGCGGCCGTACCATTGCTGCAACCAGTCTGGTGCGCTGGCGGAACATGCGCACCACTTCGCGCTCCAGCACCGCATAGACAGGCCTCCAGGGCATCTTCAGATCTTCCCTTCTGCGATCCACAGAAACACATCGTTCAGGTTCGGCCGGCGCCAGCGCAGCGCCTTGATTTGCGCGCCCAGTTCTCCCTGCAGCCGTGCCAGGGGCGTCACATCCTCTTCCGGGTATCGAAACTGTGCGACTTCGCCATCTCTGAGACAAGGGCCCAACTTCGAGGCAAGCCGTTTGGAAAGCGCGTCGATGTCCCGGCCTTCGATCTCCACGATATGCCTACCCAGGCTTTCGACCAGTTGCTGCGGCGGACCGGATTGCACGAGCTTGCCGCTCTTGATGAATGCCACGCGATCGCAACTATCGGCTTCCTCAAGATAGTGCGTGGTAAGCAAGACGGTCATTCCGGTGCGGGCGCGCAGCCTGTCGATGAAACGCCAGATGTTGCGCCGGTTGGGCAGGTCGAGGCCGATGGTGGGTTCGTCGAGGAACAGGATGCTGGGGTGGTGGATCATTCCGCGCAAGATGTCGAGCGCACGGCGCATGCCGCCCGAGAGGGACCCCACGGGCCGATTGCTCTTGTCGGCTAGGCCGAACAATTCGAGCAACTCCGCGGAACGCTCGCGGATGACCGCTGGCGTCAGGTTGTAGAGAAGGCCGGCAAATCGCAGATTTTCCGCAATGGTGAGCGAGCGATCCAGCGCCGAGTCCTGGAAGACCAGTCCGATTGCGGCGCGGACCTTCACTGCCTGCTCAACCACATCATGGCCGGCGACGCGGGCCGTTCCGCTGCTGGGGCGGATCAGCGTCGCCAGCATATGGATGGTGGAAGTCTTGCCCGAGCCGTTTGGACCGAGCAATCCGAAGAACTGGCCTGAGGGAATGTCGAGATCGAGACCGTCGACCGCGACCAGCTGGCCGTAGCGCTTCACGAGCCCGCTGGCGCGCACGGCGAGCAGCGAGTCAGCCGCCTGATTCATGAAACAGAAGTTTCTATCAGGCCGGCGTTTTACTCAAGGCACGCGAATTCTTGTCGTCGCGGAACAGGATCGGCTTCACCTCGACCGCTGGCGCCGGTTTCTGCGCCTTGTCCACTGCGTCGGTCACCAGGTGATGATGAGGGGACAGGTCGCATACCGGATCGGCATTGGTGGCATCGCCGGTGAGCATGTAGGCCTGGCAGCGGCAGCCGCCAAAATCCTTGGCCTTTTCCGGACAGGTTCGACACGGCTCCTTCATCCACGCATCGCCACGGAAGGCATTGAAGCCGGGGGAGTCGTACCAGATCGAGCGCAGGTCGTGGTCGCGCACGCTGGGGAAGGTCAGGCCCGGTAGCTGGCGTGCTTCGTGACAAGGCAGCGCGAGCCCATCGGCGGTGATGGTGAGGAAAACCGAGCCCCAGCCGTTCATGCACGCTTTCGGGCGGTTTTCGTAGTAATCCGGAACCACGAAGAAAATCCGCATCTTGTTGCCGACGCGTTCGCGAAATTTGTTCGTGACTTCCTCGGCCCGCTGCAATTGTTCGCGGGTCGGGAGCAGTTGATTCCGGTTCACGTAAGCCCACCCATAGTACTGGGTGTTGGCGAGCTCCACGTACTCCGCCTCCATCGCCTCCGCCATCTCCAGGATCTGTTGCACATGGTCGATGTTGTGCCGGTGAAGCACGCAGTTCAGCACCATGGGGTAGTCGTGTTTCTTGATCAGCTTTGCCACTTTCTGCTTGAGATCGAAAGTGCGCGTGCTCGACAGAAAATCGTTCAGTTCCTTGGTCGAGTCCTGGAAGGAGAGCTGGATGTGATCCAGGCCACCCTCCTTGAAAGCGCTGATGCGTTTTTCGTTGAGCCCAACGCCGGAAGTGATCAGGTTGGAGTAGTAGCCGAGCTTGCGTGCTTCCGCGACCATGATCTCGAGGTCATCGCGCACGAGCGGCTCGCCGCCGGAAAAGCCCAGTTGCGTTGCGCCGATTTCACGGCCTTGGCGCAGCACTCGCAACCAGTCTTCCGTCGAGAGCTCCTGGCCGTAAGACGTGTAGTCCACCGGGTTGTAGCAGAACACGCAGTGCAAAGGGCACTTGTACGTGATCTCCGCCAGCAGCCAGAGCGGGCTACCCGGTTTGTTTGGGGCGGATCCAGCCTTTTCCATGTACGTGCTCCAGAAAACCGATGACGTCCCCTCTCAGGTCCGTACCGGGAAATGCGTTATGCAAATCTTCGACGATTGCGCGCACGCTGGATTTGCCGTCGATTCGCTTCATGATTTCTCCGGCGCTGCCCGGCAACTTGACCATGCCTTCCGGATAGAGCAGGACGAAACCCTGTTGTGCCGGCTCCCATTGGAAACGGAAATGGCGCTGAAGTTCGAAAACAGTATCGTCCGTGAATGTCGCGGCATCAGACATATCGGGTCTCGCCGATCCCGTAGTTGATCTGCATCGAGTCGAGCATGCTCCACAGCACGTCGAGCTTGAACTGCAAGATACCCAGTGCACGTTCCTGTTCTTCGCGGGTCTTGAAATAGTCGAGCGTCACCTTGAGTCCGTGCTCGACGTCGCGGCGCGCTTCCGACAGGCGCTTGCGGAAATAGGCATAGCCCTCGGGCTCGATCCAGGGATAGTGCTGCGGCCAGTTCTCAAGGCGCTTCTTGTGGATCTCGGGCGCAAACAATTCCGTCAGCGACGAACACGCGGCCTCCTGCCATGGCGCGCGCCGGGCGAAGTTGACGTAGGCGTCCACCGCGAAGCGCACGCCGGGCAGCACGTGCCTGAGCGAAGTAATCTCTTCGCGTTTTAGCCCGCATGCCTCGCCCAGGCGCAGCCATGCTTCGATGCCACCTTCCTGTCCCTCGACGCCGTCGTGATCGATGATGCGCTGAATCCACTTGCGGCGTTGTTCGCGGTCCGTCATGTTGGAGAGCACCGCTGCATCCTTGATCGGGATGCTGATCTGGTAGTAGAAGCGGTTATAAACCCAGCCCTGCACCTGCTCCCGGGTGAACTTGCCGCTGTTCATCGCGATGTGGAACGGGTGATGAATGTGGTAGCGGTTGCCCTTGGCGCGCAATTGCCTTTCGAACTCGTCTTTGCTCCACGGCAGATTTTCGGCTGCGCCCATGCAGGCTCCAGTTCAGAGTGTGACGTCCATTCCGTCGTACGCCACCTCGATCCGGCGGGAGTCCAGTTCCTTACGCTCCTTTGAGTCTTCGTCGAGGATGGGGTTGGTGTTGTTGATATGGATCAGTATTTTGCGTGACGCCTTGAGCGGTTCAAGTACTTCCATCATGCCCCCGGCACCCGACTGCGGCAGATGGCCGATGTCGCGTGCATGTTTTTTCGAGATACCGAGTTTGATCATCTCGTCGTCGGTCCAGAATGTCCCGTCCACCATCAGGCAATCCGCCTCCTCGAGTAGCGGCCGCAAGTGCGGCTCACTGGCGCCAAGTCCGGGAGCATAAAAAAGCACCTTGCCGGAGCGCTTGTCCCTGATGCGCATGCCGATGTTATCCCCCTCGTGCGGGTTGTCACGGTGCGGCGAATAGGGCGGTGCTTTGCTGCTCAGGGGTACGGCCGTAAAAGTGAGTTGTTCCGCACCTATTACCGGGAACTCGTTGCCGGGACTGGTGGGTACTTGGTGCCAGTGTACGCCGCAATAGTGTTCGAGGATGTTGAACAGCGGATTGCCGGTGGTCAGGTCCTCGCGTGCCATGCCGGTACAGTAGATTTCCAGCGGCTTGCCTTCGCGTAGCATCAGCAATCCGGTGGTGTGGTCGATCTGCGCATCCATCAGCACTATCGATCGGATCGCTGTGTCGCGAATCGCCCGTGCTGGCTGCAATTCCGGAAACGCCTTCAATTGCGCCAACAGGTCGGGCGAAGCGTTGAACAGCACCCAGTTGATATTGTCGGCACTGACGGCGATTGAGGACTGGGTCCGAGCTTTTGCCCGAACAGTGCCCTTGCGCACGCCGTCGCACATACGGCAGTTGCAGTTCCACTGCGGAAAGCCTCCGCCCGCCGCGGCCCCAAGAACCTTTATTCGCATTGTCCGTCAAAATTATCGTGTTATGGCCGGCACAAAAAACGAAAGCCCCGCGAAGGGGCTTTCGTCCAAGCCCAACCCGGAATTAGCGGTTGGCAATGTACATCGTGACTTCAAAGCCGAAACGCATTTCGGTGTACTCAGGCTTGCTCCACATAGTCTTCTCCAAGTTTGAGGTTGAATTTCGCGGGAAAGGCCCGCTCTTTGCCGAATCATCCGACACTGGCCGCGCCCAGAACGCTGCGCAAAACCGGTATCCGACGAGTCCGCAGGCATTGTGCGCGTAGGCGGTACGAATCCGCACACGAAAATCAGCATTTGACTCTCATGATTATCATGAGTTTTACAATGAATCTTTACTTGGCTCAAGGCCTTGCACTACGCTCTAAGCATGTCTGACACCGCACTCGACAGAGGGTTTTATTTTGCTTTGCCAATGACCGATTGGTACCGCGATCGGCCCTTCAGGGTGGCCTTCGTGGCGTCGCTGCTTATACATGCGGCCCTTATCGCGCTGATTCCTGGTTTTCGTGCGGTGGTGTTCGAGCCCTCCAAGGTTCTTGACGTCGAAATCATTGTTCCTGAGCCACCGCCGGCGCCGACGACGACGGAGAGAAGCCTGCCACCTCCGCAGCGAATAGTCGAAGAAACTCCATTGCAACCGGAACCGAAAGTCGAGCCGCCCCCGGAGCCACTATTGCGGCAGCCGGAACCCGAGCCTCCACCGATTCCGCGAGCGGAGATCGCGCCGCCGCCCGCACCAGTGGTAGTGCCAAAGGCGGAACCGCGGATCGAGCCGAAAAGCGAAATCACGCCAGAGCCCAAAATCGAGCCGCGACCTGAACCGCCGCCGGTTGCGCGCGTGGAACCGTTGCCCGAACCCCGCACGGAAATACTGCCCGACCAGCAACCTGTTCCCCGAGTGGAGCCGCCTCCGCCCGTCGAGCAGGCAACGGTTCCACCTGCACCGGTCGTTGCCACCCCGGTGCCTCCCCCCGCACCCCCGCAGCCGGTGGCGCGGAAGAAAGAGCCCGATAGGGCCGTGGAGCCCCGACTGCTGCTGACGTACGGCCTGTCGATCTCAAATGAAATCAAGCGTTATCAGAAATATCCGCCGATGGCGCAACGCAAGGGCTGGGAGGGCACTGCGGAGGTGCTTCTGCAGATTGACGCGGATGGTAAAGTCACCAGAATTACACTGGGCAAGAGCAGCGGACGATCGGTTCTCGACGAAGAAGCGCTCAACATGGTGCGCAAGGCTTCGCCACTGCCGCCGGCGCCGCAAGACCTGCGTGGCCGCGAACTTACCGTGACCGTGCCGATCGTCTTCAAATTGCAATCCTGAATCTCTTCGCTCGCCCGGCATGGTCGTGGATCAGAACCAAGCCAGCGGCGAAGCCCTTTTTCCTCGTATTGAACCCTACCGAAAAGATTGGCTTGATGTCGGTGGCGATCATCGCGTCTATTTCGAGGAAAGCGGCAATCCCGCGGGATTCCCCGTGTTGTTCGTCCACGGCGGCCCGGGAAGCCGGTCGCGCCCGGCGCATCGCCGTTTTTTCGACCCCTCCTTTTACCGCATCGTGTTGTTCGATCAGCGTGGATGCGGACAGAGCACGCCTTCCGGTTCAATTGTAGAAAACACCACCTCGCATCTGGTGGCCGACATCGAGCGATTGCGCCACTATCTGGGCGTGGATCGATGGCTGCTGTTCGGAGGCTCCTGGGGCAGTACACTGAGCCTGGCCTATGCAATTGCTCATGCGGACCGGGTTGCAGGGATGGTGTTGCGCGGCGTGTTTCTTGGCAGCGCCACGGAAATCGAGTGGTACGTTTCCGGAATTCGGCGTTTTGTACCCGAGGCTTGGACGGAGTTTGCCCGCGATGCGGGCGAGTCCATCATCGAATACTATCGGCAACTAATCGATCACCCCGATGTGTCGATTGCGCTGGTGGCGGCCCGGCGCTGGTACGACTATGAAGCCAGGATCATGGCGATCGGGGAGGTCCCGAATGGCGGTGATGGCAGCGGCAATGTCGCGACGGCCGAGGAATTGCTGGCGAGTGCCAGAATCCAGCTCCATTTTCTGGCTCATCAGTGTTTTCTGCAGCCGAACCAGTTGCTTGATGATCTCTGGCGGATCGGCGAAAAACCGATAGCCCTGGTGCAAGGCAGAATGGATATGGTGTGCCCACCAATCAGTGCATTTGAGGTGTCGCGGCGGCTTGCCGGCGCGGAACTGCGTCTGGTAGCCAATGGCGGCCACTCCGCACTGCAGCCGGCGATCGCCGCGGAATTGTGCGCGGCGACCACACGCATGCGCGATCTTCTGGGCGGGTTCCGCCGATGAAGAAATTCGGCCTGCGCTTTCGCATCAATTTCGTGATTACGCTGGTCATTGTGCTTTTCGCGTTTGCCGCCTCCGACGTTCTGATCGAGGAAACGCGCCGTTCCATCCGGGAAGAGGTCGAGGCGGGCACCAAGGTTACCGTGCAACTGATGGAAACCGTCATCGTCAACACCCGGGCCAATGCACAAAGCGGTCCGTACAACCAGGCGTTGCTGTCGTTCCTGCGCCACCTCGGTCGAGTACGTGCCAACGAAATCAAGATGTATGACGAGAATGACCAGTTGATCTACACTTCGCCGCCATCCCAGTACAAACACGGCAAGTGGGCGCCGGACTGGTTCACCCGTCTGGCGGAGCCGAAGATCGGCGAGTTCCGGTTGAATCTTCCGAACGGCGCGGTTGTGATCACGCCGGACGCTTCGAGGTCGATCCTCGATGCCTGGGACGATCTCAAGAGTTTCTTCTGGTTAGTGCTTGGATTTTTCGTGCTGGTCAATGTGTTGGTGTTCTGGCTTCTGGGTCGGTCTCTGCGGCCCATCGGAAAAATTCTGGGCGGCTTGTCCGAAATGGAGAAGGGCCGCTTTGGCACGCGGTTGGCGAGATTTGACCTTCCCGAATTTGACGCGATCAGCCACACCTTCAACCGCATGGCGGAGAATCTCGAACGGAGCCTTGCTGAAAATCAGCGCCTTGCGCTGGTCGCAAAGCAATCCAGCGATGCCATCATCATCCATGACCTCGAAGCGCGCATTTCGTTCTGGAACCCGGCCGCGGGCCGCATGTTCGGCTATCGTGACGATGAAATCGTGGGCCGTTCTGCTAGTCTGCTCGCCCCGCCGGAACGCCAAGCCGAAATCCAGGACAACCTCGATACGGTCATGCGGCGTCAACTGGTCGAAAGGGTGGAGACCCAACGCCTGACCAAGGATGGCCGGATGGTCGATGTCGCGCTATCGGCGGCGCCCCTGGTGGATCCGGCGAGCGACCAAGTGATCGGTGAAATTTGCAGCATGCGCGACATCACCGAACATAAACTGGTGCGCCTTACCGAACGCGAGCTCGAGCAGAATCGAAAACTCACCCAGTTGATCCAGATCAGGCTGGAGGAAGAGCGCCGCTCGATCGCGCGCGAACTTCACGATGAACTCGGGCAATGCGTAACGGCGATCAAGACCATCGGTACGGCGATTTCCAACCGCACTCGCGAAAACGCACCTGAGATCCATGGCAATGCGCAGACGATCGTTTCCGTGGCCACGCACATTTACGATGTGGTGCACGGGATCATTCGCCAGTTGCGGCCCACGGCGCTGGACCACCTAGGCCTGAGCGCGACGCTGAAGGAGACTGTGGCGGCATGGCGGGAGAGGCACAAAGGGATCGACTGCGAACTCAGGCTTCAGGGCGAACTGGAGGGACTGGGCGAAACGCTCAATATCACCATTTACCGCATCGTCCAGGAATGCCTGACCAACGTCATTCGCCATTCCGCCGCGACGCGCGCGGACATAGTGGTTGCGCGTGAAGGCGACGTCGGCCTTGGCGACGTGGTCAGGGTGACGGTGCGCGACAACGGTAAAGGCATCGCCCAGCGCAATGAGCGTGACGCTACCAGATTCGGCCTGATGGGGATGCGCGAGCGCGTTCAGGCACTCGACGGGATATTTCAGATCGACAACCGGCCGGGCGAGGGCGTGACGGTGACCGCTGTGATCCCGGCAAAGGCGACCCCCGTTGCGACCGGCGGGGTGGAAGCCGCATAGCTGGAGGAGTCGGGTTGAACAGCAAAGCAGCGGGCGGTGGAATCGGCGTCATGTTGGTGGATGATCATGCGGTCGTGCGCATGGGATTCAGGCTTTTGCTGGAAGGATCGGCCGACATCAAAGTGGTTGCCGAAGCCGAAAGCGGCGAGGACGCGTGTCGCAAGTTTCCGGAAATCAGACCGGATGTCGTGGTCATGGACATCTCGATGCCGGGGATCGGAGGCCTGGAGGCGATTGACCGCATCCTGGCGCGTGAGCCGACGGCGCGCATCCTGGTGTTGTCCGCGCATGAGGATGCGATGCATGCGCGACGCGTTCTGAAAGCCGGTGCTGCCGGATACCTTACCAAACGCAGTGCGGCGGAAGCCTTGATGCAGGCGATCCGGCAGGTTCACCAGGGCAAGACTTTCCTGGAACCGGAAATCGCCCAGCAGATGGCGGTGCAGCAGGTCAACGGCGAACGCAATCCGCTCGACATGCTGAGCGAAAAGGAATTCAAGGTATTTCTGGCGCTCGCGAAGGGACAGTCGGTGGCCGATATTGCCGGCGTCATGTCGTTGAGCCCTCGCACAATCGGCACCCATCTATACAACATCAAGCAGAAGTTGGGGGCATCGAACTCTGCCGAATTGGCCATCATTGCGATTCGCGCAGGCCTTATAGAACCTTGATTATTAAAGAAAATTCTGCCGCCAGACTGGGTTGGGCAATTCTAATGAAAATCATGAGCCGGATTTCAGTGTTTTCTTGTAGGGTCTGGCACTGGGCTCCAACAGAATACGTTCCAAGGTCGTGAGGAAGCGGCCGTGAACACCGATGAAGTGGATTAACTCTCTAAAGGAGCTTCACCATGTGGACCAAACCCGAATACACCGAAATGCGCTTTGGCTTTGAAGTCACGATGTACGTCTTCAATCGCTAAATAGCACTGCAAGTCCCGAAGGGCTGCTTTCGAGCAGCCTTTTTTTTTGCATCACGGTGGCGCGAGGGTGGCCCCAAAAAAAATGAAATGAATAACGTGGGAGCTATTGCTCCCTTTCTTGTTAGAGCGTTCTCAGTCCCTCGGCTGCCGAAGTAGCAGCGTGCCTGTGCACGCAGTGAACCGGCTCCTCCGCATTGCAGAGTTACAATTGTGAAAATCAATCCTGGTCATTTTTCGGCAAGTGCTGGAGAAACACCTGCGGGGCAATCGATCGAAGCCCGTTCTTTGACGGGCATAGAGGAGCGGTAGTGACAACAGAATGTTCGCTGGCGCCGCGGCTGTGGATTTCGCACGCTCCGATACGGACGCCTCCATGAATCGCACGCTGGTACTCGACGTGGTGGGCCTGACGCCCGCACTGCTCGCGAATGCGCCGAATCTGGGTGCGCTAGCCAAGCGGGGCGGCATGCGGGCGCTCGAGACAGTGGTGCCGGCGGTGACCACGGCGGTGCAATCCACTTTCGTCACTGGCGCGTTGCCGCGCGAACACGGTATCGTTGGCAACGGCTGGTATTTCCGCGACCTGTCCGAGATCTGGCTATGGCGCCAGTCCAACCGCCTCGTGGGCGGCGAGAAATTGTGGGACGCGGCCCGGACCCGTGACGCGGCGTTCACCTGCGCCAAGCTGTTCTGGTGGTACAACATGTATTCGAGCGCGGACTTCGCGGTCACACCCAGGCCGATGTATCCCGCGGACGGTCGCAAGCTTCCCGACATCCATTCCTACCCGGCCGAATTGCGCGATGAACTGCAAGGCACGCTCGGCCAGTTTCCTTTATTCCGCTTCTGGGGCCCGGCCGCGGACATCATCTCGACGCAATGGATCGGCAAGTCGGCGCTACACGTGTTCGACAAGTACAAGCCGACGCTGACGCTGGTGTACCTGCCGCACCTCGACTACAGCCTTCAGCGCCTCGGTCCGAATCATCCTGCTATCGCGCACGAGGTCGCACAAGTAGACGAGGTCTGCGGCGAGCTGATCGATGCGGCGCAGCGGGCCGGCGCTCACGTAGTTGCGCTGTCCGAGTACGGCATCACGGAAGTGTCCAGGCCGGTGCACATCAACCGCGCACTGCGCCAGGCCGGCTGGCTGCGTGTGCGCGATGAACTCGGGCGCGACCAACTGGATGCCGGTGCTTCCGAAGCGTTTGCGGTGGCGGATCACCAGATTGCACATGTCTACGTGGCGCGCCCGGAACTGGTAGACAAAGTCGCCAATCTATTGCGTGGCTTGCCGGGTGTGGAACGTGTCCTGGACGAAGCGGGCAAGCGCGAGATGGGTGTGGATCATGCGCGCTCCGGGGAACTGGTGGCGATTGCTCGTCCGGACAGCTGGTTCACTTATTTCCATTTTCTGGACGATGCGCGCGCACCGGATTACGCGCGCACTGTGGACATTCACCGCAAACCCGGTTACGACCCGGTGGAGTTGTTCATCGATCCCGCGCTGTCGCTCCCCAAGCTGCGCATCGCGCTGCGGCTGGCGCAGAAGAAGCTCGGCATGCGCTATCTCATGGATGTAATTTCGCTCGACGCGACATTGATCAAGGGGTCGCACGGCCGTCCGACCGATCACGCGGAAGAGGGGCCGCTGTTCATCAGTTCGGCGCCGGAACTCTTCGGCGAAGGATCGGTGGCCGCCACCGCCGTGAAAAGCCTGCTGCTCGATCACGTGTTTGCAAGCAAGGCAGCGTCGGTGAGGCGTGCGGCATGAGCGGCGGCACATGATTCCAGCGCAGGTACTTGAGCAATGGCTGATCGCCCGGCTGTCCGGCGATGCGGCGGCATGGCTGAAGAATGGGGCACAGCGACTGCGTGGCGGCGGCACCGACAAGGACCTGTACATGTCGGTGAGCCTGGTGCCGCGCAAGATCGGCAAGGCGGACCTGGAGCTGAACGCTGCAGAACTCGGCCAAGCCACTTCGGCCCGGCCCGGCTGGGACCCTCGTGAATGGAGCTTGGACCAGGCTGCGCGCGTGCTTCTCCTGCTCGCCTCCGAAAGCGATGGAGCCACCTTCTCGCGGCGGCTGGACCAGTTGTGCGCAACCGCGGATGTCGGTGAACTCGTCGCCTTTTATCGCGGTCTACCTTTGTATCCCGACCCGACGCGACACGTGCTGCGCGCCGCCGAGGGCGTACGCACCAACATGAAAGCGGTGTTCCAGGCGGTGGCGCACCGCAATCCGTATCCGTTCGAGCAACTGGCGGAGCCGGCCTGGAACCAGATGGTGCTGAAAGCCCTGTTCATCGGCGCTACCTTGGATCCGATCATCGGTCTGGATCGCCGCGCCAATCCGGCGCTCGCGCGAATGCTCTGCGATTATGCGCACGAACGCTGGGCGGCAGGGCGGCCCGTCAGCCCGGAATTGTGGCGTTGCGTCGGACCGCATGCCCGGGGGGAAATGCTTGCCGATTTGGGGCGCGTGCTTGAAAAGGGAACCGCTCCGGAACGCGCGGCGGCTGCACTGGCGCTTTCCAGTTCGCCCGATCCGGCGGCATCCGGGCTATTATGGACATACCCGGAACTCTCGGTCGCCGTGTCTGAAAAGAAGCTGAGCTGGCAGGCGATTGCGAATCCAGCCTGACGGCACCGAAATCATCTGGAGGAAGAAATGCGATTCATCGACCCCCACATCCACATGAGTGCGCGTACCACTGACGATTACGAGCGCATGGCCGCGGCCGGCATCGTCGCGATCGTCGAGCCTGCTTTCTGGTTGGGGCAGCCGCGCACGCAGGTGGGCAGCTACATCGACTACATGTCCAGCCTTGTCGGCTGGGAACGTTTTCGTGCCGCGCAATTCGGCATTCGCCACTATTGCACAATTGGCTTGAACAGCAAGGAAGCCAACAACGAGGCGCTCGCCGAGCAGGTGCTGGAAGTGCTGCCGCGCTATCTCATGAAGGAAGGCGTGGTCGCCGTAGGTGAGATCGGCTACGACGACCAGACGCCGGTGGAGGACAAGTTTTACCGCGCGCAGTTGGCGTTGGCGAAGGAATTCGACATGCTCGTGCAGGTGCATACGCCGCACCGCGACAAGAAAAGCGGGACCACTCGCAGCATGGACGTCGCCATCGAAATGGGGATTGATCCAGAACGCCTGGTGATCGATCACAACAACGAGGAAACCGTACAGGAAGTGCTCGACCGTGGCTTTTGGGCGGCATTCACGATCTATCCGCACACCAAAATGGGCAACGAGCGCATGGTCGAGATTGCACGCAAGTACGGATCTGATCATATCTTCATTGACTCCAGCGCCGACTGGGGCGTGTCCGACCCGCTGGCAGTGCCGAAGACTGCGCGCCTGATGCTGGAGCGCGGCATCGCCGCTAAAGACGTCAACTTGATCTGTTACGGCAACGCGCTCAAGGCCTTCGGCCAAAGCGGACAGATGAAAGAGGAGCACTGGCTCGACCCAGCGCCCATCGACCAACGCGTGCTGTTCGAAGGAAACTCGGTGTTGCGCGGCCAGGTGCCGCGCGTCGGCGAGCCGCCGGCGGTCCCGCAACACAGCGACGCAACGGTATTCAAATAAGTCGGGCAGCACACCGGTAGACGGGAAAACAGATGAGCATCGAACTGGTCAAGGCATCCGCCGAATCCGAGGCGGTCTACAACCAGGAGTTCTCGGTCCGCTACGATTACCCGGTGCATTTCACCGAGCATCTGTTCGCCCGCGACAATCCGGTATTTGTGCAGGCGTTGGCGCGCCGCGAGCCAGGCAAGCGTCATCGCTTCGTGGTGTTCGTGGACGCCAACGTCGCCGCAAGCTGGCCGGCGTTGGTGCACGACATCGCCGCGTATGCCGAGGTGCACGCGGATTCGCTGGAGCTGGTCGGCCGTCCTGAAGTGGCATCCGGCGGCGAACAAGTGAAAAACGACCCGGCGCTGGTCACAAGTCTGCAGCATCGACTGATGGAAATGGGCATCGACCGCCACGCGTTCGTTGTCGGTGTAGGCGGGGGTGCCTTTCTGGACATGATCGGCTTCGTCGCCGCTACCACGCATCGCGGCATCCGCCATGTGCGAGTGCCGACTACCGTGCTCGGTCAGAACGATTCCGGCGTCGGCGTAAAAAATGGAGTCAATGCCTTCGGCGTAAAGAACCTGCTGGGGACGTTTGCGCCACCGTTCGCGGTGCTTAACGATTTCGTCTTCCTACGCACGCTGCATCCGCGCGACAAGATCGCCGGCGTGGCCGAAGCGGTGAAGGTATCGCTGATTCGCGACGGCCTGTTCTTCAATTGGCTCGAAGCCAACGTCGATGCGCTGCGCGACTGCGCGCCGGCTGCGATGGCGCGAATGATCCGGCGCTGCGCCGAACTGCATATGCATCAGATCGCGAACGGCGGCGATCCGTTCGAAACTGGCAGCGCACGCCCGCTCGACTACGGACACTGGTCCGCGCACAAGCTCGAGGGGCTTACGCAGCACGAATTGCGTCACGGCGAAGCGGTCGCCATCGGCCTCGCACTCGATACGCGCTATTCGGTGCAGATCGGCATGCTGGCGGCGGGCGGCGAGGAGCGTGTGTACAAGCTCCTCAAGCGCCTGGGCTTCTACCTATGGCATCCGGCCATGGAAACCCGCGACGACCAGGGCCGCCTGGTCATCCTGCGCGGCATCGAGGAGTTCCGTGAACACCTCGGCGGCGAACTCACCATCACTCTGTTGCGCGACTTCGGCCGCGGCGAGGAAGTGCACCAGATGGACAATAACGAGATCCTGCATGCGATGACGTGGTTGCGCCGGCGGGAGACCGGCCAGTGAGGCTCGGGGCGGACGGCAGCCACCTTACCTACTGCAGCAACATCCATGCGGGCGAGACCTGGCCCGAGGTACGGGCCAACGTCGAGCGTTTCTTTCCGGCAGTGCGCGACCGCGTCGTGCCGGGCCAGCCATTCGGCATCGGACTGCGGCTCTCGGCGCAAGCCTCCCGGGCGCTGAGTGATCCGGCGACGCTGGAAGAGTTTCGCGACTTCCTCCGGCGCAACAAACTCTACGTTTTCACCATCAACGGTTTTCCCTACGGCAAATTTCACGGTACGCGGGTGAAGGAAGAGGTCTATCTGCCGGATTGGCGCGACGCGGAGCGGCTCCGTTATACCGACGAGCTGGCGGACCTGCTCGCCAAGCTGCTGCCGGAAGGTGTGGATGGTAGCGTTAGCACGGTGCCGGGCGCATTCAAGCCGGCGATGACCGGCAACAACGGCAGCGACGTGGAACGCATCGCCGACAACCTGTTGCGCCATGTCGCGCATCTGATCGAACTTGAAAAGCGCTCCGGGAAACGCGTCACGCTGGCGATCGAGCCGGAGCCGCATTGCTACCTGGAAACGGTGGACGAGAGCGTCGGATTTTTCCAGCGGCATCTGTTCAGCGCGCAGGCGGTGCGTCGCCTGGGCGAACTTGCCGGCTTGGAGCGGCAGGCCGCATCGGTGGCGCTGCACGACTATCTGGGCCTGTGCCTGGACCTGTGCCATGCGGCGGTGGAATTCGAGGACCCGGGCGCCTGTTTGCAGCGGCTCGAAAAAGCCGGCATCCGCGTGCACAAGATGCAGATCAGCGCAGGCCTGCGCGTCGCGGAACTGACGCCGGACGCCCTGACGGCGCTGCGCCAGTTCGATGATCCGGTTTACCTGCACCAGGTGGTAGAAGATGGCCCTAACGGTTTGCGCCGCTTCGCCGATCTGCCCGAAGCGCTGGCGACGGTAAACGGGCACGCAGCCGACCGAGAATGGCGGGTGCACTTTCACGTTCCGATTTTTCTGGACGATCTCGGCGCCTTTTCTTCGACGCGCTTCTTCATCCGCAAGATGCTCGACCGGCACCGCGTCAGTGCGATTTCGCCGCACCTCGAAGTCGAGACCTATACCTGGAATGTGCTGCCTGCGCACCTGCAGGCAGGCGGCATGGAACAGGCCATCGCGCGCGAGCTGAACTGGGTGCGCGAGACTCTGAAGGCGTGAAACTCGCAGTCGCACTCAAGCTGGGGCGGGTCTCCAACCTGCCGACCGTGTGGACCAACGTATTTACCGGCGTGGCACTGGCAGGTTCGGACGCTGCGGATGTGCGGCTCGCCATCCTGCTCGTTTCCCTATCGCTGTTCTACGTGGGCGGCATGTTCCTGAATGACGCCTTCGACAGTGTCTTCGACGCCAAGGCGCGTCCAGAACGGCCGATTCCGTCGGGGCACGTGAGTGCCACCCAAGTTTACATTGTTGGCTTCGGCATGCTGGTGGCTGGAGTCGGGCTTCTTGCGTGGGCAGGTTACGGATTCGAGCCTTTCACGCAATGGCGGCCGGTGCTCACGGGGATCGCGCTGGCGATTGCCATCACCTTCTACAACTGGCACCACAAGGACAATCCGCTCAGCCCGCTGGTCATGGGCGTGTGTCGATTGCTTGTCTACGTGGCCGCGGCGTTCGCGGTGACTAGCGTCCTGCCGCAAGCGTTGTTCGTCGCGGCGATCGTGCTGCTCTGTTACCTGATCGGGCTGACATACACCGCCAAGCAGGAGCATCTCGACCGCCTTGGAGCAGTCTGGCCGTTGGGTTTTCTAGCGGTACCGGTTGCCTACGGAATCTGGGTCGCGCTGGCGCAACCGGTGACCTTGCTGCCGCTTCTGCTGTTCACGGGATGGATGCTTTACGCGCTGTGGCTGCTGCGCCGTCGTGCGAAAGGCGACGTGCCGCGCGCAGTGGTCAGTCTCATCGCCGGCATCGCGCTGCTCGATTCTGTGATCCTCGCCGGCCACGGCGCGCCTCTGCTCGCTGGGTTGGCGGTAGTGGCGTTCGTGCTGACGCTCTCTCTCCAGCGCTGGGTATCCGGCACTTAGGACTTCTGTTTTGCCACAGGTGGACACAGAGGACTAGAATTGCCCGAATCCTAGCCACCCGTCCCTGATGAAATCATGATCGACGAGAAAATCAAGGTACGCGTCACCGAAACGGGTCAAATTCTGGACGTGGTGGTTCTACAAAAGCGCGCCGAGCGGATCGTGGTTGTGCTCGGCGAGGGTGTCCACAACGTCAAGTGCGACCTGACGCCGACCCGCAACGGGATGGGCTACGCCGGCAGCGTGATGGGGCGCGAGTTGATCTACGAACGCAGCCGCGATCAGGTCCAGGCCGACATCGACAGACTCAATCCGGCCTTGAGAAAATCACGGTAAGTAACTGCCGTGATGACGTGACGATCTTGATTACGTGAAAATCGCAAGTGCGTTGACGCAACGGCTGCAAAGAAGAAAGGAAGTGCGCAAGGAAAGACAAGCGCGTTCAGCGCAAATAGCTGGATTTCATTTGTTCCCATTCCCTCTTTCCTCTCGCCCCTCATCACCCGTCACTAGTCACCAGTCACGGCATTTTCAAATCGGTTTTACCGGCGATATCTGGAATCCCTGAGCAAAATCTATTTTTGCCTGACGCAAGTTCTGCAGCATCTGGCCGCTTTCAACATGCTCGACGATGGTCTTGATTCCCAATGTCTGGCACATTTTGCTGATTTCGGAGAGCTTGGCCAGGCTCACGCTTATGGCGCTAATCTTGACGAAGTTCGGTGTTAGAACCTTCAGTTGTGAAAACGACGCCTTGCTCCCGTCAAAGCCGGAAAGGGTAAGGGGGCAGTGAAATGGGCGGACCTCAGTCATCAGTTTCCGCACCGGCGCCTCGTGTGCAATGGCGCTTTCCAGTGAAACCTCGAACCCAAGAGCCCCATTGGACAAATACGAGTCGCTGATGTACTTGCGCACGTACTTGCCATACTCCGGGTCATTCAACGTTGCGTCTGAAAGATTGACGTTGCTCCGGGGTACCGCCCAATCCGGTTTGACGATGAGCGCGCTGCGAACCCAACGCGCCAGCCGATTCGCCACCCAGCGGTCGAGATACGGCAGCAACTTGCACTCGTCGAGAACGGGGAAGAAACTCCCCGGAGGAAGCAGTTTTGCATCCTCTTCCTTGAAGCGGACAAAGATTTCCTGGAACCGCCGCTCCCCGCTTTTTGGCGCAACCGGCATGATGGGCTGCGCGTACAGGACGAATTCGTCCTGCTGAAGCGCCGCTATAAGGCGATCGACGAGATACTTCGGCGGTTCCAGCTCTTTGGCCATTTTGATGGTTCCGTTCGCGTATCGAGAACGCGGACTGATAGACGCGTCGCAAGCAGGTTTCGATCGGGGTAACGCTGCTTTGGGACGAACTGCACTGATCCGTTCCAGGAAACTCATCCGAAAAATAGCCTACTGGACGCACTGTTGGCAATCCCTATGCTACCCACAGTGTGGAGCACATCGCGACACAGTGTCGAGCTCCTGCGCCATGCGGTACTCGCGCAGCACGGTTTGCCGTCCCTGCATCCTTCATCCTTGCCCTGCGCCAGTCGGGTAAAATCGCGCAGTCTGTCCAAAAATTAATGGCTGCAGCCAGTGAGCCCCAGCCTCAAGAGGAGAGTTCAGATCATGGCAAGAAAATCCGTCAAGAAGGACCCTACGAAACTCCGCTCCCGCCAGTGGTTCGCCAATCCGAACAATCCCAACATGACGGCGCTGTACCTGGAGCGTTACATGAACTTCGGCCTGAAGCGCGAGGAGCTGCAGGCCGGTAGACCCATCATCGGCATCGCCCAATCGGGCTCGGACCTGTCTCCCTGTAACCGCCACCACCTGGAACTTGCGCGTCGCGTGCGCGAAGGGATTCGCGAGGCCGGTGGCATCGCGTTTGAATTTCCAGTGCACCCGATCCAGGAAACCGGCAAGCGCCCCACCGCCGCGCTTGACCGCAACCTCTGTTACCTCGGGCTGGTGGAGATTCTTTACGGGTATTTCATCGACGGCGTGGTGCTCACCACCGGCTGCGACAAGACGACGCCTGCGCAACTGATGGCGGCGGCGACCGTGGACATCCCGGCCATCGTGCTGTCCGGTGGGCCGATGCTGAACGGTTGGTTCCGCGGCGAGCGCACCGGCTCGGGCACCATCGTCTGGAAGGCGCGCGAACTGCTGGCGGCGGGCGAGATTGACGATGAGCAGTTCATCGAACTGATCGCCTCCTCGGCCCCGTCGACGGGCCACTGCAACACTATGGGCACGGCATCGACGATGAACTCGCTGGCGGAAGCGTTGGGCATGTCGCTGCCCGGCAGCGCCGCGATTCCGGCGCCGCACAAGGATCGCGCCGTGAATGCCTACGAAACGGGAAAACGCATCGTCGAGATGGTGTGGGAAGACCTGCGACCTTCGAAGATCATGACCCGCGAGGCGTTCGAGAACGTGATCGTCGTCAACTCGGCGATCGGCGGCTCGACCAACGCGCCCATTCATTTCAACGGCATCGCACGCCACATCGGCGTCAAGCTCGACAACAACGACTGGGAAAAGATCGGTTACGACATCCCGTTGCTAGTGAACCTTCAGCCCGCCGGCGAATACCTGGGCGAGGATTACCATCATGCTGGCGGCGTGCCTGCAGTAGTCAGCGAACTGATCAAGGCTGGGAAGATCCGCAAAAGCGCGCTGACCGTCAACGGCAGGACGTTCCATGAGAACTGCAAGAATGCGCAAATCGAAGACGACAAGGTCATCTGGCCTTACGAGAGGCCAATGAAAGAGAAAGCAGGGTTCCTGAATCTGAAAGGCAATTTGTTCGACAGCGCAATCATGAAGACCAGCGTGATCTCGGATGCGTTCCGCAAGCGCTACCTGTCCAATCCGGAGGATCAGAATGCATGGGAAGGGCGCGCCATCGTGTTCGACGGACCGGAGGACTACCACCATCGCATCGACGACCCCAAGCTCAAGATCGACGACGACTGCATGCTGTTCGTGCGCGGCACCGGCCCGGTTGGCTATCCCGGCGCAGCCGAAGTGGTGAACATGCAGCCTCCCGCGGAACTGATCAAACACGGCGTGACGGAACTGCCGTGCATTGGCGACGGACGGCAATCGGGCACGTCGGGATCTCCTTCGATCCTGAACGCATCACCCGAAGCGGCGACCGGCGGCGGCCTCGCAATCCTGAAGACCGGCGACCGGATTCGCATCGATCTCAATAAGCGCACCGCAAATATCCTGATCAGCAAGGCGGAGTACGAAAGGCGCAAGAAGTCGCTGGCGAAGCAGGGCGGATTCAAAATGCCCGGCAGCCAGACGCCCTGGCAGGAAATCCAGCGCGGTATGGTGGACGAGCTTTCGCACGGCATGGTACTCAAGCCAGCGGTCAAGTATCAGCGGATTTCGACGAGCAAGGGAGTGCCGAGAGACAATCACTAGCGTTAGGGACGAGGGACGAGGGAAGAGGGACGAGGACGGGCAACCGGCCGATGGCCGGCCATAGACGCACCAAACATGAGGAGGAACATCGTGAGGACAGCGACCGTATTGCATGCTGTTATTGTCGTGGGATGCGTGGCCTTCGGTGCCGGCTTCGGCGCGCGCGCCCAAGATGTTCCGCAGCAAATGCGCCTTGCGCCCGGCGACATCGAGTTTCCAGCACCTGCCGGCGGGCAGACCGGCACGTCGGGCGTCGGCGCGCTGCAGGTGAAAGTATTGTCGGGAGATCCGAAGAAACCTGGCTTGTACACCTTGATAGTCAAGGCGGGACCGAACATCACCATCAAGCCCCATGCTCATCCTGATAATCGCGTGTCGGTGGTGGTCGCGGGCACATTCTATTTTGCGTACGGCGACGAGTTCGACGAGAGCAGACTGAAAGCGCTGCCGGCCGGCAGCTTCTATACCGAACCGCCGAATGGCAACCACTTCGCTATGACGAAGGGTGACGGGGTAACGCTGTACATAACGGGAACCGGACCAACGGGAACGGTCTACGTGAACCCTGCGGACGATCCCACCAGGAGATGAGGTTGCATCCAGGCATGATAACGTTGGATCTTGACGGCTGGTCGACTGAACAGCTACCGAGGCCTCATAGGGCCTCGCGCTGAGGAGCCCCGTTTCGCAGCGGCGGCGGCACCTCCTGGATCGACGCTGCGCCATATCGGGAGGAGATACGACAATGAAGACAACGTCTCTATTAGCGGCTCTGGGTTGCACTCTGTTCTTGACCACTGCAGCCGCCGACGAGGTGCCCGGGTTCCGTGGCAGCGACCATATCGGGGTTACCGTCCCCGATCTGGATCAAGCGGTGAAGTTTTTTGTCGAGGTCATGGGGTGCGAGGCCTTCTTCAAGATGGGGCCGTTCAAGGCCGATGACGATTGGATGGCTGTGCATCTGGGCGTGCATCCGCGAGCCCAGATCCCGCAGATGCAGTTGGTTCGCTGCGGCTACGGCACCAATCTGGAGCTGCTGCAATACCAAACGCCTGACCAGAATACGACGATCCCCAAGAACAGCGACCTGGGCGGGTATCACGTCGCGTTCTACGTGGACGATATGGACCGCGCCGTGAACTACCTCAAGAGCAAAGGTCTGAAGTTTCTCGGCGAGCCCACGGTGATGACGTCGGGGCCGAGCGCAGGTGAAACCTGGGGCTACTTTCTGTCGCCCTGGGGCATGAACCTGGAGCTGGTCAGCTATCCCTCGGGCAAGGCATACGAAAAGCAATACAAGACCAAGCTGTGGAGTGCCAAAAACCCCGGCAAGTGACGGACCGAAACGCGCTGCGACGCAACGTCGTGTGAGCGCAGGCCGCCGGGCGGCGTGGGCCTTAGCGTTGCTCTTTCTCGGAGTGGGCGCGACGGCCCGCGCTCATATTCCATCCGGCTACGACTTGCGTGCCGTGCATTTCGTGCGCATGCCTGATGGACTGCACGGCTACTACCGGCTCACGCTGCCGCTAGTGGTGGCTGGTCACCTCGGGGCCAAGCGCCCCGACGGTAACTACGAGCCCGCACCTTTTACCGTCCTGCGCATAGAGAGTCGCCACGGATTTTACTATCCCGATGCGCCGCGCATCCGCGCCGAGCCGCTGGCACTGGGCCAGTTGATCGCCGAGGGTCACCGCCTCGAGGTGGACGCGACGGTACGAGAAGCGCAAGTCTTGTCGGTGCGGGCTTATCCCAGGGGATCGGTGCCGCCGTTTAACACGCTCGAGCAGGCGCAAACGGCGACTGCCCCCGGACCCGGCTACCCCACCGATGCGCCCGAAGTGGACGCGGCCTACGTGGTGGTGGATGCGCATTTGCTGTATCCGACGGCGGGAAATGTCACGGTGTTCCGGTTGAGCAGCACACTCGACAACCGAGTCCTTGGTCAGCCCGACGTGCAGAATCTGTTTGTCGATCATAAGGACCAGCGCAGCGTCGTGTATCGGGCGAGTGGTCTGCTGCGCGAACCGCTTACGCTCAACCCTTCGGCGTGGAATGCTGCGGTAACGTTCACCTTGGCAGGTATGGCACATATCGCCGGCGGCGCCGACCATCTGTTGTTCGTTCTGTGTCTTGCGCTGGGCGCGTCGACACTGGTCGCGCTTGCGTGGCGGGTGACGGGATTCACGCTCGGACACTGCGTCACGCTCGTGATTGGTTTCTTCGGCTATGTGCCGCGGGCGGCGTGGTTCATTCCAGCGGTAGAGACTGCTGTAGCCGGCTCCATCGTGCTTGCCGCGGTCGCCGTGCTGCGCACTACGAGCCGGGCACCGATGGTGGCATTGACAGCCGGGGTGGGGCTAGTGCATGGCTTAGGGTTCTCTTTTGCGTTGCGCGAGATGCTCCAACTCGACGGACCGCATGTTGTGGTCAGCTTGGCCGCGTTCAATCTCGGCGTGGAGGTGGGTCAGATCGGGTTCGCGGCCGCGGTCTGGGTAATGCTGACCTGGATGGGGAATCACGCGGCGCGCTGGCGGGATCCGGTGCGCGTATCGATCGCATGCTGCTGCATCGCGATCGCTGCGTTGTGGATCATCGATCGCGGCAAATCGATTTTCATTGCCACGACGTGACAGCCGGTGCGTCGGAGGGGGAATACGGGGCCAGGCTTCATAAGCCAGTTCTCACGCGCACGACGCGATTTCTGCATGCGCGGCTTTTTGGTAAGCAAGGAACGGCTTGACAATCCTGCGTGCTATGGCATCGATCGACCGCGGCAGCTGGTGAGTGCGCTAAGATCCTATTTGGTCTCCCCAATAATTACTGCATTCCTACTCAGAACCAGAAGCTATGGCCGGTAGCTTTCGGGCCCTCATCGTCGATGATGATCCCGACCTGCTCGCGCTAATTCGACTTACTTTGGAGTACATGGCGGGTTGGCAGATCTTCAGCGCCTCGTCGGCCGCGGAGGGGCTGGAGATCGCGCGCGACCGGGTCCCGGATGTGGTCCTGGTGGATCTCACGATGCCGGAGATAGACGGCTACGAATTCGGTCGCCGACTCAGGTTGGACCCGGCGACTGCCGGCGTGCCCCTGGTGCTGCTCACGGCGCACACCGAACTCGACAAGGTCAGGCTCGCCGACGCGGGAGTGGCCGGCGTACTTTTCAAGCCGTTCCAGCCTGAAACACTAGCCCAACAAGTGCGGGAGTTCTGCCGTTGACAGGATCCGATTCTCTGGCAGAAATTCGCACCCAGTTCGCTATGGGATTGGACGGGCGCCTCGAGGCCATGCGATTGTCGCTGTCCCGGCTTGAACTCGCCTTCCGTGTGGAGGACGCAGATTCGCTGTCCCGTACTGCTCACTCCCTCGTTGGCACGGCGGCAAGCTTCGGGGCGGAGGCGCTGGCGGACGCGGCGCGTGAAATGGAGAAACTGGCTCTCGGGTTCAGCGCCAGGAAAAACTGCGGTGCTAAAGAACTGACGGGTGCTACCACAGTGCTCACCAGGATCGAGAAGGCCGCGCGTAAATATCAGGAAGCGACACTCTCTGACGATACGGGCTCCGTCGCAACGCGCATGGCCGTGGTCGGCGAGCTTACCCTGCTCATCAACGAGAGTTTTGATCTCCAGGAAATCTTTCGGAGCGCGATCCTCAAAGTGCGCCGCGTTCTCGATTTCCGGCGGGCGAGCGTCGTTCTTACCGACGAAGCCTTCCAGCACTACTACCTTCACACGCTGTACGACAGCCTGCGTGGCGGATTCCTGGCGAAGAAGGCGGTTTTTTCCATCGAACAGGGCCTGACGGGCGAGGCAATTCGCACCGGACGGCCGATCCGCGTGGACTCTCTGCCGGGTACGGAGGGCATCCTCTCGCGGGCAGGCCGGCGCGTGTCCGCGATGATCGTCCCTCTCCGCGTAAACGGGCAGGTAATCGGCGCGCTGAACTTCGGTCATGAGAATACGGGAAAATACACGGCTGAAGACCTCGAATGGGCGGTTGTGATCAGTCGGCAGATCGAAACCGCCCTCTACTATTCGAAACTCCTGAGCACGATTGCGCAGCAGCGCGAGGATCTGGCCCGGCAGCATGCCGCCGTCCAGAGGCAGGAACATCAGCTCGAGGCGCTCATCGATGCAAGTGATGCCGCAATCATGCTCGTGGGACGCGACCGGACGATCGCCTACGCGAACGCCATGATGGCCCGGCTCGCCGGAATCCCGCGGGAAGCTGCGGTAGGCGCGACGCTGGAGCGGATCCACCAGCTCCTGGGCGGGTCGTTCGCTGACCGGGCCGCGCTCGCGCCTCAGGAGAACGCCATCTTTTCGGATCAGCCCCTGAATGACCAGGTGGAGATTGCTTTCCCGAGTCCCGCGGTCTACAAAAGGGTGGTCGCACGCGTGCGCGATGTGGACGAGTCTCTGATCGGCCATATCGTGCAATACCGCGACGTGACACGCGAGGTAGAGGCAGACCGCATGAAATCCGAGTTCGTATCAGTCGTGAGTCATGAGCTGCGAACCCCGATGACCTCCATGAAGACGGCGTTGTCGTTGCTGCTGGCGGGTGCAGGCGGCTCACTGGAGGCCCGGGCCAGGGAGTTGCTCGGGACCTGCGTCCGCAATATCGACCGCCTCACTCGGCTCGCCGGCGATCTCCTCGACCTCTCCCGCATGAAGGCGGGGCGGATGGAACTTCATCCCGAACCGGTTTCGCTCGAGCAAGCGGTGGAGTTCGGAGTAGAGACGGTGCGCGCATTTGCCGCCGACCAAGCCGTGAAGATCGAGTTACGACCGCCTCCAGAACCAGTTTGGGTTCTGGGTACGCAAGATCGGCTAGTACAGGTGATCGTGAACCTGCTGTCCAATGCGATCAAGTTCTCGTCGCGAGGAACACAGGTGACAATACGATGGTGGCGGGAGGACGACTGGGTGATTGCCGAAGTAGCGGACAAGGGACCTGGTATCCCCGCAGACAAGTTGCGAACGATCTTTGAACCTTTCCTGCAGCTCGACAGCTCGACAGCGCGGGCTTACGGGGGCGCCGGGCTGGGCTTGACGATCAGCCAGGACATCGTTCAGGCACTCGGGGGTCAGTTGTGGGCCGAGAGTGAGATAGGCAAGGGTTCACGTTTCTTCTTTCGCCTCGCCGTTCCAACCTAGGCGGCAGTGCCAAGTCCGTGACGGGTGGGATCGGCGCAACCGCGTGCAATTCTGACTGCTATATCCGTACTCCGGGAACACCCCTCTAGCTGGATTGATCTGACCGTTGAATTTCGCCTTGTGAATTCCTTTGCCAGCCGATTGAGTTCGCCGGGTTTTCCATGAACATGAAGCGATTGCCGGCCTTCGGTTTCCTAGAGTAGTCAAGTCTGAAGACTCCGATTTACGAGCCGGCAAGATGCCATTGCAAAACGGATCGGCAGACATCATTAAACGTGAACGGAAGAAGAGGCGAAACTCGGCTACGCTCCCATCGAAGGCCAAGTTCCCGCATAATTCGGTGGATAGTTAAACGAGCCACATATGACCGATCCGAATCCACCCGTTACGACGAAGCAGGCTATGCCGTTCGACAACCTTCTGGCGCAATGTCGCGACCTGGTTTGCGAGCGTCTGGCTCAGGCGTTGGAAGGCATGCTGGACAAAGTGGACGAGACGCTTTCAGCTTTAGCCAATGAATCCCAGGATCGTGACGTGCGAAAGCTCTATCTGGAGAGCAAAGACAAGGCGGTTGCGCAACGGAAACCGATCGCGGAACTCTTCGGAGCGCAGTATCTCAAGGAGTTCCAGGTACGCAGCAACCGGGCGAAAAAAACAGCGCAAAGTTTCTCGGAATTTGATTCGTCCTCACTCGAACTCGATCTGGTAGGCGAAGACGATCTGAACGAAACGCTCAAGGTCAACGACATGGCAACCAAACTGCGTCGGTACTGCGACGAGGAACTCGGTGCCCTCGACCAACGAGTTGGTGTGCTGCTCGGTGACGCCAACCTGGAGGCCGAAGATAATCCCTTTAGTCCGCAGGCGATCTGCGATGCATTCAAACATACCTGCCGCAGCATTGTTTCAAACGTCAAGGTACGGATGGTCTTCCTCAAGCTGTTCGACGACCATGTGCTCGACGACATTCGCCCCATCTACAAGGCGGTGAATGCATTGTTGGTGCAAAATTCTATCCTGCCCAAAATACGGTTCGCCGTCGCACGCGGCAAAGAGGGCAGCAAGGTGCCCCCGGTTGCCGCCCAGGCGGGCGAGGCGCCGGCAGCGCCCGCGACTCCTGCCGCTCCTGCTGCCAGCAGCGTCTCTAGTGACGGGCCGAATTTTTTCTCGGTCCTGCAAGACCTGATCGCGAGCAACGTCAAGGCGATGACTCAACCGGTCGCCGCTGGGACAACCGGCGCGCCCCCACAAGGCGTGGCTGCCATGCCAGGGTTTCCACTCCTTCCGGGCACGCCCGGTGTGGGCGCGGCGGACGGGGGCCCAATGGTAGTGCTCCAAGGCGCGGAACTGACGAATTTTCTCACGCGCATCCAACACGGTGACGTCACGACGGTGGCTGACGGTGGTTCGCCACTGTTAGCCTCCGGCGGCGAGCCTGGCACGACGAATGTCCTTCGCGAACTGAAGGCTACCAGTGTAGGTAGCGGCATGAATCAGTTGGACAGCATGACGCTGGATATCGTCGCCATGCTCTTCGATCAACTTTTCGATGATCCCAAGATTCCCATTTCCGTGAAAGGGCTCATCGGCAGGATGCAGATCCCGATGCTTAAGGTAGCGATCGCGGATAAGGCGTTCTTCTCCAAGAAAAGCCATCCCGCCCGACGGCTGCTCGATACGCTGGGCGAGATCTCTTCGCGTTTGCCGAGCGACTTTAACGCCTCCAATCCGCTGTTTGGGCGCCTGGAGGGCATCATTCAGGAACTGATGAATAACTTTCAGGACAACATGGAGATCTTCGACGTCGTGCGCGAGCAGGTGGCAATTCTCCTCGAGGAAGAGGATCGGCGCGTCGAGGAGGAGACAAGGTCCGCCGCAAAGCGAATCGAACAAAATGAAAGGCTCGCCGCCTCCAAGACCATGGCAGAGTTTGAGGTCAAGGCACGCGTCGAGGCTGGTAATTTGCCCCGTCCGGTGATCGCATTTCTTGTCCATCAATGGGTCAAGCCGCTGCTGATCGTCCATGTCAGGCGTGGCCAACACAGCGATGCCTGGAAGAATTCGCTCGCTACCATGGATTTGCTCATCTGGAGCGTCGAACCCAAACATACGTCTGAGGAGCGAAGCAAGCTTTCCACGGCCGTGCCGGAATTGCTTAGGCGTCTGACTGCCGGACTAAAGATCGCTGGTGTTGAAGACGCCATCCGCGAGGGTTTTTTCTCCGAACTGAAAGATCTGCATACTGACGCGATGAGCGTGGATAGGGGAGGTGAAATCGCTGCGATGCCTCACGCCGGCGCCGAAAAACCCTCTGGGGATCCCGAGGCCGCGCTGGCCACAATAGAGGATGCAGCGCCGGCGACAATAGTCGATGTAGTGCCGTTCACAATACCGGACATCGCGCCCCCTACGAGACCCGATACAGCGCCGGCCACAACCTCCGATGCGGTGCCGGCCGCAAAAGCCGATGCTGCACCGGCTATGACAATACCCACGGTCGCACCGACCGCAAGACCCGATGCCGCAGCGCCCACGACAAAACCTGCTGCCCCGCCCACAAAAGCCGATGCCGCGCCCACAAAAGCCGATGCCGCGCCGGCCACGACAATACCCGCGGTAGCACCGACCGCAAGACCCGATGCCGCACCAGCCACCATAAAGCCCGCTGCGCCGCCCACAAAATCCGATGCCGCACCGGCCACGACAAGGCCCACGGTCGCACCGACCGCAAAACCCGATGCCGCGTCGGCCACCGCAAAGCCCGCTGCGCCGCCCACAAGACCCGATGCCGCAGCGCCTACGACAAAACCTGCTGCCCCGCCCACAAAACCCACTGGCGCACCGGCCACGACAATGCCCACGGTCGCACCGACCGCAAAACCCGATGCCGCAGCGCCCACGACAAGACCTGCTGCCCCGCCCACAAGACCCACTGGCGCACCGACCACCACAAAACCCGCTGCCCCGCCCACAAAACCCACTGCCGCACCGGCTACCACAAAGTCCGCTGCGCTCCCCACAAGACCCGATGCGGCAGCGCCCCCGACTAAACCTGCTGTCGCGCCGGCCAGACAACCGCTTCCAGAGCGCAAGCAAACCGTTCAGCCGATTGCCAGAACGGGAGGCAAGGCGCCCGCCCGGGTCGAAGCGCAAGAGGCGGATTCCGATTCGTTGGACTTTACCAAGATCATCACCATCAAGAACCCGTTTGGTGCTGGCCAGGTCCACGTCGAAGAATTGGAGTCCGCGGACGTGAACGCCGCTGGCACACCTCGCGCCAAGGGCGAGGTGAACGACGTTGAATTCATCAACAAACTCAATGAAGGAACCTGGGTGGAATTTCGCGAGAAAGGCGACGAAAACACGCGCCAGCCGGCCAAGCTGTCCTACATTAGTCCGCTCCGGAGTAGCTTCCTTTTCGTTGACCAGCAGGGGAAAACCATCAAAGAATGTTCGCGAACCGAGCTTGGGCGCCTGGTACGTCTCGGGGTGGTTGTTGTTATTGATGTCGTTGTGGAGGAAGCCCCATTGTTCGACCGCATGATGGCCGGCGTGATCGGTAAGCTGACCTGAATCGAAAACCCCACGTATGCTCCATCGTTTCACATGGGATGAAGCATGTCCGCGCACGCCGTTGACGTAACGAACGATACTTTCGAGCACGAGGTCATCGAGGCCTCGAAATCGACACCGGTAGTCGTCGACTTCTGGGCTCCCTGGTGCGGTCCTTGTCGTGTGTTGAAACCGATTCTCGAAAAACTCGCCTCGGAGTACGGCGGGCGGTTCAAGCTGGCGAAAGTAAACTCCGACGAGAACCAGGCGATCGCCGCGGCGTACGGGATACGTTCAATTCCGGACGTTATGGCATTCAAGGACGGCAAGGCCGTCTCGCATTTTCTCGGGGCGGTTCCGGAGTCCCAGGTTCGCACCTTTATCGACGAGCTTTTCCCTAAGCCCACCGAGACCGAACGCGCTAGGGCTGCGCAGTTGCGCGAGACGGGGAATCTCGCCGGGGCGGTCGAAGCGCTGCACAAAGCGATTGACCTCGATACTGCGAATGATGCCGCCCGCCTCGATCTGGCGGAGTTGCTCATCGAATTGAAGCGTCTGAACGAGGCCGAAACCGCGCTGGTGCCTGTGCAGCCGAGCCCGGATTGGGGAGAGCGCCTTGCGACTCTACGTTCGGCGTTGACGTTTGCCCGCTCGGCCGAATCCGCCAGCGAGACGGAACTGAAGGCGAAGCTCGCGACGAATAGCGCTGACCTCGAATCGCGTCTTGTCCTGGCGGGCCTGTACGCGGGCACGAGAAAGTATCGTGAGGCGCTCGACGAGTTGCTCGAAATCGTGCGCCGGGACAGGAACTGGAAGGACGGTGAAGCGCGCAAGCGGATCCTCGCGATCTTCAACCTCGCCGAAAAGCAGCCCGAGCTGGTATCGGAGTACCGAAAAAGGCTAGCGAGCGCTCTGCACTAAGCGCTTTCCACATAGACGGCGTCATGGCCGGACTGCTTGGGGTAAGCTGCCGAAAATGCAGAGGCGGACATGGTCGCCGAGGCGATCGTGTCCTTTCCTCGAGACCAATTAGATGCGCTAACCCCTTGCGATTGAATTGCTGGAGCGGCCGCAATGTCCACACCATTCTTGGAGAAGCGCACAGGTCCGATGGGCTTGCTTGCAATCGTGCTTGCCCTATTGCTTGTTTCTCATTCCGGGTTCATCGCTGCTCAGCAGAAATATCCGACAAAGCCAGTCCGAATCATCTACCCATCTGCCACCGGAAGCACCGGAGAGGTGCGAACTCGTGTTCTGGCCGATAAACTTTCGCAGCGCCTCGGACAACGATTCATAGTCGAAAGCAAGCCCGGAGCGAGCACTACCATAGGTACTGCCTTGGTCGCGGCTGCTCCTCCGGACGGCTACACGCTCCTTTCAACCTTTACTCCGGCGTTTCCAATAGGGCCTCAACTGTACAAAACCGCCGGGTATGATCCCGTTGCGTCCTTCACCCCTATTGGCATGTTCTCTCGCGGCTCACCATTTCTTATCGTCAGTCCATCTTTGCCGGCGAAAACGCTGAATGAGTTTGTGGCACTGGCAAAGGCAAAACCTGGTGCGATCACCGTTGCCCACGGCGGTGTCGGCGTTGCGAATCATCTGCCAGCCGTATTGTTTTTCCGCGCTGCTGGAATCCAGGTTCTATTTGTTCCTTACAAAGGCGAGTCCGCTGCACTTCCGGACTTGATGAGTGGGCAAGTCGATGCGTTGTTTTCCTATACTGCCGTGGCAGTACCACAGATCAAGGCGGGCAAAGTACGGGCGCTTGCTTTCGCGGGGTTCGAAAGGAACCATGCAGTCCCCGAGATTCCCACCTTCCCGGAGGCGGGTTTCCCCGGATTTCACTTCGATGCCACAATGTTGCTGTTAGGGCCCGCCGGGCTTCCGAGAGAAATCGTCGCTCTGCTGAACCGCGAGATCGCATCGATTCTCCAGGAGCCCGATGTGCGCGCCACTTATGAATCCACAGGATCGAATCCGGTCCTGGGCTCTCCGGAGGATCTGGGGGCACTCATCAAGCGCGAAGTGGAAATCAACGGCGGCCTGGTCAAGGAACTTGGGATGGTGCTGGAATAAAGTCGCGGTAACACAAGGGAGGCTTGGCTCAGGCACGGTCCTGCCGTGCTCTGCCAACGCACATCGGGTTCTGGGCAATAGCTACCTGCTCCGACGCAAGGGTTCGAAAAAGTCGATATGAAGATTACGCAGCTCGAAGTCCACATACTGCGCGCCCCGGACATCGGGCGTCCGCACTGGGTGAGTCATTTCATCGTGCCCCGAGCCAATGAGATTCTGGTGAGGCTGCGCACGGACGAAGGGATCGAAGGCATCGGGCTCGCCACGAGCTACACCCCGATAGAGGCGGCGATACATGTCTTTCGGACCGGCATTGGGGAGCTGATCATTGGTGCCGATCCGCTGGCCCCCGAACAGTTGTATCAGAAGCTGTTCGCGTTGACGTCGCAGCGCCTGGCACACGAAAAAGGCTGGTCGCGTGAGGCGCTCGTGCGGATCTCCGCGGCCGTCGATATCGCCGCGTGGGACATTGTCGGAAAAGCGGCCAAACTGCCTTTGTACCGCTTGTTCGGCGGCTGGCGCAGCGAGGTGCCGTGTTACGTGACCTGCGCCTATTACCGCGACGGCAAAACCCTGTCCGAGTTGCGCGATGAGATGCAGATGCTGAAGGCACAAGGGCACACCGGTTTCAAAGCCAAGGCGGGAGGCGTCGGACTTGCCGAGGATATCGAACGGCTTGCCGTCGTCCGCGAAGTCATCGGTGACGACAAGGATCTGATGGTCGATGTCAACCGCGGCTGGGACCTGCCCACGGCGATTGAGGGCGCGCGCCTGCTCGAACCGTTGCGGCCGCGCTGGCTGGAAGAGCCGGTGCGCTGGTTCGACGACCGTCGCGAGCTCAGGCTGCTCGCGCAGAAAACCCGAATCCCGTTATCCGCTGGCGAAAGCGAGCTGACGAGTTATGCATGCCGCGCGCTGCTGGAGGAACAGGCAGTGCAAATCCTGCAATTCGACTGCACCATGATGGGGGGGTTCACCGAAGGCCGAAAACTCGCAGCGCTGTGCGAGTTAAATCACGTGCAAGTCGCTCCGCATCACGACTGCTTTATCCACGCCCATGTGGTCGCGTCGAGCCCGGCAGGTTGCATTGTCGAATCGTTCACCGACCCGGAGCGCGATCCGTTGCAGGCGGAGCTGTTTGAGGATCCGCCGAAGATCGCCAAGGGGTGGCTCAAACTGAAAGAAGCGCCGGGCCTGGGACTGACGCTGTCCGAGGCGGCGGTGAAGAAATTCGGCGAGCGTATACTGTAGCCCGATTGCGCGACCCCGTCGGTTTCCTGCGCGAACGGCGGTCGCGAAGAAAACGTACTCAAAAAAGTGAGGAGGAGACGATCATGAAGGCAGTGGTTCTGCCCGGAAATCGTGTCGTCGAAATCCGCGAGTTCCCCGACCCGACCCCTGGCCCTGGGGAGGTGGTGCTGGAAATCAAAGCTTCGGGAATGTGCGGCAGCGATCTCAAATACTATCGCGCGTCCGGAGGTGCCGCGTCGCTGGGATTCAAGACCAGCGGTGGCCCGGTGATCGCTGGGCACGAGCCCTGCGGAGTGGTCGCGGCGGTAGGACCCGGCATCCCCGCGAACCAGGCACGCGTGGGCATGCGCGTCATGCAGCACCATTATCGTGGCTGCGGCGTATGCCCGCACTGCTTGACCGGCTGGATGCAGCTCTGTGTCGAAGGCGTGGCCGAGGTCTACGGTGCGACCGGTCACGGGGCCCACGCCAGATACATGAAGTGCCCGGCACGCACCCTCGTGCCGCTGCCCGAGGAGTTGTCATTCGACGCTGGAGCCGCAATCTCGTGCGGTACAGGCACGGCGTGGAGCGCGCTGCACCGTCTGGATCTGCAGGGTAATCACACCATTGCCGTGTTCGGTCAGGGCCCGGTCGGGCTGTCGGTCACGCTGCTGGCTGCCGCGATGGGTGCACGCGTGATCGCCCTCGACACGGGCGAAGAACGGCTCGCGCGCGCCAAAGAGTTCGGGGCGGACGTTCTGATCAATCCCAAGAACACCGAGAACGTGGTGCAGGCGATTCGTGACCTGACGCACGGAATCGGTGCTGATCTCGCGCTCGACGCCTCGTCATCCCCTGTGGCGCGGCAGCAAGCGGTGCGCAGCGTACGCACCTGGGGCAAGGCGTGCTTCGTCGGCGAAGGCGACACCGTCACCCTCGACGTGAGCAACGATCTGCTGCGCAGGCAGGTGACGCTGATCGGGTCGTGGACTTTCTCCACCGTCGGCCAGGCCGACTGCGCCCGTTACATCGCCGACCGCGGCATCGACATAGACCGGCTCTTCACGCACAGCTGGAAACTCGAGCAGGCAGAGGAAGCGTATCGACTGTTCGATGCGCAGACATCCGGCAAAGGCGTGATCCATCCATCGTAGCTCTGTTTTCTTCCAACGAGGGAACGGCAGGGTGGTTTGAGGTGAAGCAGTTCCGTTAGTCCAAGACTGGGGAGGTCCGCAATGCAAGCACGACGCTCGTTTGCCGTCATGATCGCCGCCTCGTTTCTCGCGCTGACGCCTGCTCAACCGGCATCTGCGCAAGCGCCGACGAAGTTGCGCTTCCAGGCCGCATTTCCGGCTTCGAGCCTGATCTTCGAGAATTTCAAATTCTGGGCGGAGCGAGTCAAAGCGCTCAGTGGCGGGCGCCTCCAGATAGAAACCTTGCCCCCCGGTGCCGTCGTCCCGCCGTTCGAAATCCTCGACGCCGTCCACAAAGGCGTTCTCGATGGAGGCCACACCGCTGCGGCCTACTGGGTCGGCAAGAACCGCGCGGCGACGCTGTTCGGGCCGGCGCCCGGCGGGCCGTTTGGCATGGACATGGTCGACTACATGGGCTGGCTGCACGACGCCGGCGGCATCGAGCTGTATCGCGAGTTCTATCAGAAGGAGCTGAAACGCAACGTCATCCCCATTCCGCTGACGTCCGTCGCCAATCAGGTGCTGGGCTGGTTCAAGACGCCGGTGAAGAACTGGGCGGATCTCAAGGGCCGCAAGTGCCGAGAAACCGGGATCACTGCCGAGGTATTCAGCAAATCGGGGATGACCCCGGTCAACATCCCGGGCGGCGAGATCGTCCCAGCCGGCGAGCGCGGGGTGATCGAGTGCGCCGAATTCGTGGGGCCGGCCGAAGACATGAGGATCGGCTTCCAATCCGTCTGGAAGTATTTCTACATGCCGTCCACCCACGAGAACGCCACCGTGCTCGAACTCCTCATCAATGGCGACGTGTGGAGCAAACTGCCCGCGGACCTGCGCGAGATCATCCAGTCCGCCGCGTCGGAAGCAACGTTTCGCTCACAGACCCTGTCGAACAAGCTGAACGCAGAAGCGCTGATCGAGATGAGGGAGAAACACGGCGTAAAGATCGAGCGCACGCCACCAGATATCCTGACCAAAGTACTCGTGTCATGGGATCAGATCGCCAGGGAAGAAGAGGCGAAGAACCCTTTTTTCAAGAAAGTCTATGCGTCGCAGCGCGCCTATGCTTCCAAGATCGTGCCTGCCCGGCGCGCGGTCTACGCACCCTACGAACTGGGCGCCAACTACTACTGGCCCGAGAAGTAATCGCGCATTTGTGAAGGGCTCGCCTTCCAGCCGCGGTCCTTCATCCTTCCACTGATACGGTCGCGTCGGACGCGAGCAACGTGAGCCAGCCTTCACGCGTCTATCTGCGCGTCATCCGGACCATCGACCGGATCACCAAGTGGACCGGTTATGCCTTCGCGCTGCTGATCGTCCCGCTGGTTCTATCCAACACGATCGAAGTGTTCTCCCGTTACGTCCTGGACTCCCCGACGGCGTGGGCGCTCGACGTCACGATCATGTCCTACGGAGCGCTGTTCATGCTGGGCTCCGCATACGCGCTGCTGAAAGGCGCGCATGTCCGTACAGACATGTTGTGGGAGCGCTTCTCCAATCGCAAGAAAGGCCTGATCGACTGCATTGCCTATGCCGTGTTCTTTCTGCCGTCGATGGCGATCCTGTTTTACCTCTCGCTGGACGACTTGATCTATTCCTGGTCGATCGGTGAAAGGTCGAACCTGACTCCCTGGCAACCGATCATCTGGCCGCTGCGTGGCGTGGTTCCGATGACGGCGCTGTTGCTCTTCCTGCAGGGAGTGGCGGAGTTCCTGAAGGCGTTCTGGGCCGCACGCACCGGCGAACTGCTGATGCATCGCGAAAAGATCGAGCTATGAGAATGCGGAGCGCGCGATGAGCGGGCAGGAAATCCTAGGCCTGCTCATGATGCTGGCGATGATCAGCATCATATTCATCGGTTTTCCGATCGCTTTCACTCTGCTCTTTATCGCCCTGCTTTTCGGCTCGATCGGCTTGGGCTCGGGCCAGACCTTCGGCCTCGCCTATCTGCAGATCTGGGGCACGATGAAGGACGACATCCTGCCCGCGGTGCCGCTCTTCATCTTCATGGGCTACATGACGGAACAGGCCGGACTGATGGAGCGGCTATTCCTGGCGTTGCGTAACCTGCTGGCGCCGTTGCGCGGCTCGCTCTACCTTGCGGTTCTACTGACCGCGACGATCTTCGCCATGGCCACCGGGATCGTCGGTGCGGCCGTGACTGTGCTCGGCATCATGGCCGGACCGATCATGGTGCGAACCGGTTACGATGCGAAACTATCGGCCGGTGCGATCGCCGCCGGTGGAACCCTCGGCATTCTGATCCCGCCCAGCGTGATGCTGGTGGTCATGGGGCCCACCATCGGGGTCCCGGTCAATATCCTGTATTCCTCTGCGTTCGGCCCCGGTTTCCTCTTGGCCGGCATGTACATCATCTATTGCTTGGTCCGCAGTGCGTGGAATCCCAAGCTTGGACCGCCAGTGCCGAAGGCGGAAAGAGTGACCGATCCGGTCGAGTTGGTGAAGGAGTTTTTCATCGGCGTCGTGCCTCTGGTGGCACTGATCAGCTTCACCTTGGGCACCATCCTCACGGGCCTTGCGACTCCGACCGAGGCGGCGTCCTGCGGCGCGTTCGGTGCGACGCTCCTGGCGCTGCTCTATCGAAGGCTGACGTTTACGACGCTCAAGAACGCAGCGATATCGACGATGATGACTTCGAGCATGGTTCTGCTCTTGGCCGTGGCGTCCAACGTATTCGGTGCAGTCTTCACCAATCTTGGCGCTACCGACCTCATTACCAATGCATTGGTGCACGTACCGTTGCCCGATACCGGCAAGCTGCTGCTGGTGATGGCGTTGATCTTCGTCCTCGGCTGGCCGTTCGAATGGCCGACGATCATTCTGGTGTTCCTGCCAATTTTCTTGCCGGTAATCGAGAACCTGAACTTTGGAATGAGCAAACTGGAAATGTTTACCTGGTTCGGTGCCTTGGTTGCGGTAAATCTACAGACCGCGTTCCTCAGTCCGCCGGTTGCGATGTCGGCGTATTACTTACGAAATGTCATGCCGCAGTGGAGCCTTTCCAGCATATACAGGGGGATGGGTCAGTTCATGGTGATCCAGCTCATTTGTTTGGCAGTGATTATCGTGTGGCCGGAGCTCGTGCTCTGGCTGCCCCGCGCACTGAAGTAGCCCGACGCTTTGAGCGGGACTGACCAATCCCGGTCAATTTTCAGTTTCCGCGGTCGGCGGGCTGGCCCGCGTTGAGTCCTCTATCCGCACCTTGCGTCGCGCGAAGCTGCGCGGAAAGGGTCGGTCGGCGTAACGCGAGGCGAACGAGGTTGCAGCCTTTTTGCTACATCTCGAAACGTCAAACACAACAACCGCTTGCGTGGAGTCTGGCAAGCGAGCGCTTGTTACCTCTGGGTAATTCCTAGCCCAAACGGATTACTTGACACGGCAATCGTTCCGTTTAATACTAAACCGTATGGTTAAGTATGAGGACGCCGACCTCGATGCCGTGTTTGCCGCGCTCTCCGATTCCACGCGGCGAAAGGTGCTGGCGTCATTGAGCGAAGGCAGCTTACCCGTGATGGAGCTTTCGAGCCCACACAACATGTCGTTGCCCGGCTTCATGAAGCATCTTGGCGTTCTCGAGGATGCCGGGTTGATCAGCCGCTCGAAGGAGGGGCGAGTGGTGAGCTGCACGCTTTCGCCGGAACCCATGCAGGAGGCGGCCGAATGGCTGTTGCACTACAAGAAATTCTGGACCGAGAAGCTCGATGCGCTCGCCCGCTACCTGTATCAACAAGAGGAGTTGTCAACATGGAAGACAACAAGCTCAAAGAAAAACCCTCGCTCTCCCTCAGCCGCAGGTTCAGCGCGCCGCCCGAGAAAGTCTGGCGTGCGTGGACCGACCCGCAAGCGCTGACCCGCTGGTTCGGACCGGACGCGGGAAAGGTGTCCCTGGTGGAAATCGACGTTCGGGTGGGCGGTCGCTTCCACGTCGTCTTCAGCACCCTGGATGGCGAGCAGCACGACGTCAGCGGCGTGTATCGCGAAGTGCAGCCAAACCGCAAGCTGGTGTTCACCTGGGCGTGGAAGAGCACTCCGGAACGCGTGTCGCTGTTGACCCTCACGTTCCAGCCAATTGGCAGCGGCACTGAGTTCAACATGCTGCACGAGCAGTTATTCGATGTCGCTGCACGCGACCGGCACGAGTATGGATGGACCGGCAGCCTCGCCAAGCTCGAGCGTTTTCTGCACGGCGAATAAAGCTTCCGCAATCGTGGAAAAAATTGCGGTGGAAGAGCGCCCGTCGGTCATCTTCACCGCATCTTTTAACCAACCTATCACGGAGGAATCATGGCTTACGTTGACGGTTTTGTAATACCAGTCCCGAAAAAGAACCTGCAGGCCTACCGCCGCATGGCCCAAAAGGCCGGAAAAGTCTGGCGCGAGCATGGCGCCCTCGAGGTTAAGGAGTGCGTCGCCGACGATGTGAAGATCGGAAAGCGCACGTCCTTTCCGCGCAGCGTAAAGCGCAAGACCGGGGAGACGGTGGTGTTCTCGTGGATCGTGTTCAAGTCGCGCTCGCATCGCGATAGCGTTAACGCCGAAGTCATGAAGGACCCACGTCTCGACGACATGATGGATCCGGGCGCCATGCCCTTCGACGCCAAGCGGATGATCTATGGCGGATTCAAGGTCCTGGTCGATCTTTAAAGGAGGGGGCATGGCCGAAAATAGCGATGAATTCACCATCAGCCGCACCTTCGACGCGCCGCGCGACAAAGTTTGGAAGGCGTGGACGGAGGCCGAGCGCCTGAAGCAATGGTGGGGACCGAAGGGTTTCACGGTGAGCCACTGCACGGTCAATCTTCGCCCGGGCGGTGTCATGCATTACTGCTTGCGATCCCCCGACGGCCAGGACGTGTGGGGCAAGTTCGTCTATCGCGAGATCGTGAAGCCGGAAAAGCTTGTCTTCGTCGTGTCCTTCTCTGACGAGAAGGGTGCAATCACGCGCCACCCCATGAGCCCGGCATGGCCGCGCGAAATTCTCTCCACGGTGACGTTCGCCGATCAGCACCGCGGGACGCTGATCACTGTGCGATGGATCCCCACGAACGCCACGGAACTCGAGCGCAAAACCTTCGAGGACGGGCGCGATGGCATGAAGCAAGGCTGGGGAGGGACCTTCGACCAGTTCGCCACTTATCTGGCGAAGGGCTAGCAAATGAATGAGACCGTCACATTGACGCACATCTATAACGCGACGTGCGAGCGGATGTTGCAGGCTCAGGCCGTGAAGAAGATTGCAGTCATCGCCGACCAGTACCTATAAGGACAGGAGCAGGGCTGGAGCCGGAGCCTTCAGCGCCTCGGAAGCTTTCTGAACATTGCACAGAGGAAGACATGATCAAGATCATAGCCATCGCCATCGTCGTGTTGCTAGGCGGTATTCTCGTTTTTGCCGCGACCAAGCCGGACACGTTCCGCGTGCAGCGCGCCGTCAGCATTAAGGCCGCGCCGGAGAAGATCTTTCCGTTCCTGAACGACCTCCACAGCTTCGGCACATGGTCGCCCTATGAGAACAAGGATCCCGCGATGAAAAGGACCTTCAGCGGCCCGGCAAGCGGCAAGGGTGCCGTGTACGAGTGGGAAGGCGACAAGAATGTCGGTAAGGGGCGCATGGAGATCGCGGATACCGCTCCGCCTTCGAACGTCACAATCAATCTCGATTTCGTGAAGCCCTTCGAGGCCCACAACATCGTCGTGTTCACGCTCGCGCCTAAAGGCGATTTCACCGAAGTGACGTGGGCGATGCACGGGCCGGTTCCCTACGTTGCGAAAATCATGCATGTGTTTCTCGACATGGACAGCATGGTCGGCAAGGATTTCGAGGCGGGTCTCGCCAACCTGAAGGCGCTGTCCGAGAAGTGAGCCGAAGCGGATGAGGCGAATGAAGAACGAACGGACTGTCGACATTACGCGCGTTTTCGATGCGCCGCGCAGCCGCGTGTTCGCGGCCTGGACCAGTGCGGAGCATTTGGCGCACTGGTTCGGCCCGAAGCACTTCACCGTGCCGTCCTGCGAGACCGATCCCCGTCCGGGTGGCGCTTTCCGCGTGTGCATGCGCTCGCCGGAAGGGCGCGATTTCTGGGTGCGCGGCGTGTTCCGCGAACTGGAGGTACCCGAGCGCCTGGTCATCGCATGTACCGCGGAGGGCGAGCAGGGATTTGCCCGCCTTGAAGAGGTCATTGAAGTGAAGTTTGCCGAGCAAGACGGCAAGACCAGAGTCACGTTGCGCGTCACTGCCACCGGCCCCACCGCTGAGGCGGCCGCAATGCTCGAAGGGATGCCGAAAAGCTGGGCTCAGACCGTAGACCGCCTCAACTTGCATCTCGTCCCCAAATCGTAAGAAAGGAGCAGCCATGCAGTACCGAATGTTGAGGGAGAAACTTATTGTCGCCGCCTTTGTTGCAGCGGTGACCGAGCCGGCGTTTGCCGCGGCCGACAAGTACGAAATCGAACCGAATCACACCTATCCCAGTTTCGAGTTCTCGCACATGGGTATCTCGGTCTGGCGTGGCAAATTCGACAGGACCAGCGGCAAGATCTCCCTCGACCGCGCCGCCGGGACCGGGACGGCAGAAATCGTGATCGACGCGACCAGCATCAATTTTGGGCTGGACAGGATGGACGAAGCGGCACGCTCGGAAGACTGGTTCAACGTCGCAAAATATCCAACGGCAATGTACAAGGGCACGCTGAAGTTCGCCGGGGATACTCCAAGAATAGTCGAAGGGCAGTTTACGCTGCTAGGGGTCACGCGCCCCGTAAAGCTAACCATCAACAGCTTCAAGTGCATTCCGCATCCCATGCTCAAGAAAGAGGTCTGTGGGGCCGATGCGGAAGGCGATCTCAACTGGTCCGAATACGGAATGAAAAACAGCAAATACGGCGAGGGCGACGCCGGCCGAGTTCATCTCCGTATCCAGGTCGAAGCGGTGAAGCAGGACTGAGTTCCCGGTTCGATTGCCAATACTTGTCCAGGTTCTTTTCAGATTCTGAGGAGGAAACGCAATGCAAGCACAACCTTATCTGTTCTTCGAGGGCCGCTGCGAGGAGGCCATCGAGTTCTACCGCAAGGCGCTCGGCGCCAAGGTGGAGATGCTGATGCACTACAAGGACAACCCCGAGCCAATGCCCGGCAAGGCCCCGCCTGGAGACAAGGTCATGCATTCGAGCTTCCGCATCGGCGATACAACGGTGATGGGTTCCGATGGCGACTGCAAGGGAAAGCCGAACTTCCAGGGTTTTTCGCTCTCGCTTACGGCGCGCGACGAGCACGAGGCTAAGCGGCTGTTCACTGCCCTGTCTGACGGCGGGAAGGTGCAGCTGCCTTTGGGCAAGACCTTCTTTTCCCCAGCCTTCGGCATGGTCGCCGACCGCTTCGGCGTGGCGTGGATGGTCGTTGTGACTCCCCAATAGGGAGCAAGGACCATGATGCTCATGATTCCCAGGGGTTACGAGAAGGCGGCGCCAGGCGAGATGCCCGACGCCAAGGCCGTGGCGGCGATGATGAAGTACAACGAATCCCTGCAGAAGGCGGGCGTGCTGGTTTCGCTGGACGGCCTTCACCCGCCGTCGATGGGTGTGCGCATCTCGTTCTCCGGCGGCAAGCCGAAGGTGACACCCGGGCCCTTTCCAGATGGGAAGGAAGTGCTGGGGGGCTACTGGATGATCCAGGTGAAATCGAAGGACGAGGCGATCGAATGGGCGAAGCGCTGCCCGGCCTCGGACAACGAAATGATCGAGGTTCGGCAGGTGCAGGAGCTTTCCGATTTCTCCGACGACATCAAGGAGATCGTGGCCAAGTATCCGGACATGCAGCCGAAAAAAACAAATCGATGAGCAGGAGCGGCCTGAAACAAGGAGATCGATATGCTGGGAAACAAGGATGCAGCTGCCAACATCGCGGTCAGGAACATGAAGATCGCCAGGAAATTCTACGAAGGGACGCTCGGCTTGAAAGCGATCGGCACTCAAGGTGAGGAATTGGTCGCCTACAGGAGCGGGAGTTCGACGATACTCGTTTACCGATCGGATTTCGCCGGAACCAACAAAGCCACGGGGCTTACGTGGACGGTGGGCGATGACGTGGAAACCATTGCGCGTTCGCTCAAGGCCAAGGGCGTGACCTTCGAGCACTACGACCTGCCGGGCATGACTCTCAAGGGCGATGTCCATGTCGCTTCAGCCATGAAGATTGCCTGGTTCACGGACCCGGACGGCAACATCCTCAGCATCGCCAGCGGATAGTGGGAGCCCGCGACGTCGGTTTTCCGGACTCCATACTCCAATCGCGCGGGCCGGGCATGCGAACTTTGAGCGTTGGACCTGCATCAAATCATCAGACCTTCATCCAAGGAGATAATCATGGGTAGCCCTGTTGTTCATTGGGAAATGATGTCGAAGGATCCGGCCAAAGTGTCGACCTTCTACGAAAAAACTTTCGGTTGGAAGATCCAGCATGTACCTGAAATCAATTACCGCATTGTCGAAACCGGCAACGAAGGCGGTATAAACGGCGGCATCGTCAAGCCTGAACGCGAAGGCCCGTGGCCCGGCAACATGACTCTCTATATCAACGTCAACGACCTCGCGGCCTACCGCAAGAAAGTGGTCGCGGCAGGGGGCAAGATCCACGTGGAAGAGCAGGAAGTACCCGGCATGGGCGCGTTCTCGTTGTTCACGGACCCCGAGGGCCGCATGATGGGCCTGTGGAAGGCGGCCAAGAAGTCTTGACACTGCGCTGAGTCATTTGTTGCCGCGAGCCTGTGAGAGACGTTGGCATCGCGGCAGCCTCTTGGCACGCTGAGCCTGAAATCCGGCGACGGGCCAGACCGGTACTTGCGATAAACTCGCGCCGATGCCGCCGGTCGTCTCCATTTCGAATCTGACCAAGACCTACGCTTCGGGCCTTGAGGCGCTGAAGAAGGTCGACCTTGAAATCTGCAAGGGGGAGATCTTCGCGCTGCTGGGTCCGAACGGTGCCGGAAAGACGACCCTGATCAGCATCATTTGCGGAATCGTTACGCCGACCACGGGCACTGTGCTGGTGGATGGCCACGACATCTTGCGCGACTATCGCGAGTGCCGCACGAAGATCGGTCTAGTGCCCCAGGAGTTACACACCGACATGTTCGAGACGGTGTGGAACACGGTGAGCTTCAGCCGCGGACTGTTCGGATGCCCGCCCAACCCGGCGCATCTCGAGAAAGTGCTGCGCGAGCTGTCGCTGTGGGACAAGCGCAACGACAAGATCATGACGTTGTCGGGCGGCATGAAACGGCGAGTATTGATCGCCAAGGCGCTGGCGCACGAGCCCCAGATACTGTTTCTTGATGAACCGACAGCAGGTGTGGATGTGGAACTGCGGCGGGACATGTGGGGGTTGGTGCGGCAGCTTCGCGACAGTGGGGTCACCATCATCCTGACCACGCACTACATCGACGAGGCCGAGGAAATGGCCGACCGCATTGGCGTCGTCAACAAGGGTGAACTTATCCTGGTCGAGGAAAAGAGCCGGCTCATGGAGAAGCTCGGCAAGAAACAGCTGACCCTTCATCTTCTGAAGCCTTTGGCAGGAATTCCCGTCGCGCTTGGTGACTGGCACATAGTGCTGAAGGACGGTGGCAACGAGCTGGAATGCAACTTCGACGCAGCCGAAGAGCACACGGGCATTCCCGCACTGTTGCGCCGGTTGGGTGAACTCGAAATCGGATTCAAGGACCTGCAGACCCGGCAAAGTTCACTGGAGGACATTTTCGTCGATCTTGTGCAGGACCGCGCATGAGTACCGCAGCGAAAATTCCGTCCTTCAATCGCCACGGTGTCCTGGCGATATACCGCTTCGAGCTGTCGCGGTTCAAGCGTACCGTATGGCAGAGTCTGGTAACGCCGGTGATTACCACCTCGCTCTACTTCGTGGTGTTCGGCGCCGCGATCGGGTCGCGAATGAGCGAGGTGGGCGGGGTACCCTACGGTGCTTTCATCGTGCCCGGGCTGATCATGCTGTCTCTATTTACTGAGAGCCTCAACAATGCCGCGTTCGGAATCTATCTGCCGCGGTTCACTGGCACCATCTACGAAGTTCTGTCCGCTCCGGTGTCCGCGCTCGAGATCGTGCTCGCCTACGTGGGGGCGGCGGCTACCAAGTCGATCCTGCTCGGCGTGGTGATCCTCGCGACTGCGGCGCTGTTCGTGCCGATCCGGATCGAGCATCCACTGTGGATGATTGCCTTCCTTGTGCTTACCGCGGCGACTTTCAGCCTGTTCGGCTTCATCACCGGCATCTGGGCGAAAGGCTTCGAGCAACTGCAGTTCATACCGATGCTGGTCATCACACCGCTGACCTTCCTCGGCGGGGCGTTCTATTCGATCGATATGCTGCCGCCGACATGGCGCACAGTGAGCCTGTTCAATCCAATCGTTTACCTGATCAGCGGTTTCCGCTGGAGTTTCTACGGCGCTTCGGATGTTGGCGTGGAAATAAGTCTCGCGGCAACACTCGCATTCTTCGCGCTCTGTCTCGTCGCGGTGGTGTGGATATTCAGGACGGGGTACCGGTTGAAAAGTTGAGCGGACTAACTACGTCAGGCGGCCGTACTCCCGGCGAGAATCATGGGATTCGCTCACCCAGCTTTCTGCTGTGGACGGAGAATGCGCCATACTCTGCAAAGTCTGCCGAAGCCAGGGTGGTTCAGGTTCGCCGTGATGCAGCGAGCGTCTTTGAATCTTTTATCATGCGCTGTCGTGTATTCTCGCGCTGGTGTTGGCGCGAGCGAGGGAGAGGATTTCATGAACAAGCGGTTGACGGGACTCGTGTCGGCTCTGACGATTGCGGGGACGCGCGTTGCCAGGGCGACTGGGGCTGGATGGTCATGACAACGACTCCTGCTGCAAGACGCGTCGACTCCATCCGCCTCGGCCCCTGGCATCAGGGCGCCGTCTACGGCGCGACTGCAGCGCTCGCGTTGAGTGGCATTCTCTGGCTGGTGTTGCACTATTTCGGCGCCGTGCCCGGTGAATACGGCCCGCAGATCCATCCACTGGAACCCTGGATGCTGCGCCTGCACGGCGCCGCCGCGATGGCGGGGCTAATCATCTACGGCTCGCTGCTGCCGGTGCACATCCGGCGCGCATGGTCCATCCGCCGCAACATCCTGCTCGGGATCGGACTGGTAGCTTTCATGCTCGTGCTGACAATTACGGGATATCTGCTTTATTACGCCGGCGACGAGAACGCGCGGCCAGTGATCAGCGCGGCACACTGGATCCTCGGCCTCACCGTGCCGGCTCTACTGGCCTGGCACGTCGTTTCGGGCCGAAAGCAGACCCGGGTGAGCGAAACATCACCCGAACCAACGGAGAACCGCGCGTGACTCTGGATATCCGCTGGCTCGCGCCGGTTGCCTTGGTTGCCATCTCGCCGCAGTGCATTGCCGCCAAGTACATGAGCGTGGAACAGGCGAGAGCTTTGATCTTCCCGCTGGCGAACGAGTACGTAGCGAAGCCGGTGCAGCTCACGCCGGAGCAAATGCAGGAGATCGACAAACTCTCTGGGGTTGCGGGGCGCGCGGCGCGCCAGCACGCTTGGCAGGCCATGTCCAATGGCAAGATGGTCGGATGGTTCTTCATCGACCAGGTTATCGGCAAGCATGAACTGATCACCTACGCGCTGGGCATCAACGCCGACGGCAGCGTGCGCCAGTTCCAAATCATCGAGTACCTGGAGCTTCAGGGGTACCAGGTGCGCGAGCTGAAGTGGCGGGACCAGTTCGTCGGCAAGACGGTCGAGAGCCCGCTTCAGGTCGGTATCGATATCGCCAACATCACCGGCGCGACCCTTTCGGTTCGCCATGTAACCGATGGCATCAAGCGACTGCTTTTCGTCCACCAGTCCGTCCTGCGCTGAATCCTCGCGCATGCGTCCGGCGATGGGGACGCTGATTCATGTTTCCGCCGCGGGCGCCGATGCCGCCAGAGTGCAGCAGGCGGTCGACGCCGCCCTGGCCACTGCCGAGCGCGTCGAGCGGCTGATGAGTTTCCATGATCCGGACAGCGAACTTTCTCGGCTGAACCGTAAAGCGGGACGAACGCCGCAGACGGTGCATCCCTGGACCTGGACCGTGCTGAGGCGCGCGTTGCGCGTCGCCGAAGCGAGCGATGGTTTGTTCGACATCACCGTTGCACCGCTGCTGGTGCGCGAAGGCCTGCTCCCCGGAACGGCCGAGACATCGTTACAGTGCGGCGCTTGGCAGCACATCGTCCTGATGGCGGATTGCCGCGTTTTTCTCGCGCGCCCGATGCTGCTGGACTTGGGTGGTATCGCGAAGGGCTTCGCGGTCGACCGGGCGATCCATGAATTGAGAAGGGGGGGCTGCACCCAGGGCGCGGTGAACGCAGGCGGCGACCTGCGCCGCTTCGGACCCTTCCCTCAGCCGATCCATCTGCGTCGCCGCGACGGGTTGGTGCAAGTAGCCGAACTGCGCTGCGGCGCGCTTGCCACGTCCGCCCCGCATGCCGCGCACGCGGGGCGCCTCGCGCAGCCGCTCGGCAGTATCTTCGATCCGCGCACACGCCGGGCGTGGAACGGAAATGGGGCGGTGATGGTCGCGGCGCCGAGTTGCGTGATCGCCGATGCGCTAACCAAGGTCGCGGCACTCGCGGGCCCCGCATGCACGACACTGCTGGAGCGCTTTGGTGCCAGAGCGTTGTGGGACACCGATGCGGCACACCTCGACGCCGGTTAGGTTTCGGTGCGCACCGCTCAGCGCGTGATCGACTAGTTATCTCGGGATCGCAATGCGGTGTTACGCAGGCGCAATTGCCCCTGGCTTGCGGCATACTACGCCCGGGGGGGTGTGGAGGAGCGCCGCGTCCGGGGAGCGGGCCCGCCGAGCAAAATTCCAACAATTCAAGGAGGCTTCACCCATGATCAGGATTTTCGTGTGGAAATTCTGCGGGCCGTTGCTGCTGCTCGCCTTGTCGTCCGGGCATCTGGCGGCGCAACAACCGGGGGGCGAGCCGATCAAGGTTGGTGCCGTGCTGTCGCTTACCGGACCAGGCGCGGGGCTAGGCGGTCCTGAGCGCAACGGCATCCTGCTCGCGGAAAAACGCATCAACGAACGCGGCGGGATCCGCGGCCGTCCGCTGCAAATCATCATCGAGGATGACGGCTCGAAGCCCGACATCGCCAAGAGCAAGGCCGAAGCGCTGATCCACGGCGAGAAGGTCATCGCGTTGCTCGGCCCTTCGCTGACCGCGAGCACCGGCGCGGTGGCCACTGTGACCAACGCCATGCAAATGCCGGAGTTGTGCATGACCGGATTCGGCCCTGCGATCGAAGCAACCTACAAGTCGCTGTTCCACATGCTACCGCCACAGGTGCTCAATGCGCGCGCCATGTTGGAATACATCGCGAAGGCTCTCAAGGCGAAGAAGTTGGGCCTGCTGCATGACTCCGGCTACGGTCAACTGGTGTTGACCCATATCCAGAACGTTCACAAGGACTACGGCATCGAGATCGTTGCCGCAGAAAAATTCGAAGTGGGCGCAACCGACGTGAGTACGCAGGCGGCCAAGGTCCGCGCCGCCGAACCGGATGTTGTGGGAGTGATTGCCACCTCGCCAGTGCCGTTTCGCAACGCCCGTCAGATGCGTATCACCCAGCCGATCGTTTCTGCTGTCGGCTCGTCGTCTTACGAATATGTGAAGGGCATGGGCGAATTCGCGGACGATATTACGTTCGCTGAATTCATCGTTGCCGAGGACCCGCTGCCGCACCAGAAGGAATTCGTGGACTACTTTCACAAAGAGAAGGGCACGTTGCCCAAAACCTACGACGCGGCAGGATGGGACGCGACGCACGTCCTGGCGCAGGCCCTCGAGAAGGCCGGCCCGGATGCGGGAGGCGAGGCCATCGCCGCCGCGATCCGCGCCAACCGCTACCGCGGTGTAGTCGCGCAGTACAACTTCGCCGCCGCGGACATGACCGGAATCGAGTTGGACAGCTACACCTATTCGAAACTGGTGAAGGGACGCTACACACGGCTTCCCTTCAAGGCCGGCAAGTAACAGGGGCCGGAGTTGGCGGGGTGCGCCGCGAGAGCGGTTGGCCGTATTGCGGCTGCAGCGGAACTGCGCGTGTGCAGGTCGGCCGCCCGATGACCGCATCTTCGCTATGAGTCTGAGCCTTCTCTTCCAGTCGGTTCTTTCCGGCCTGACCAACGGTTTCGTATACGGATTGGTGGGGTTGGGGCTTGCATCCATTTTCCGTGGCACACGCATCATCAACGCCATGCAGGGCGACTTCGCGCTGATCGGTGGCATCAGCGCGGTGCTGTTGCTGGAACGCTTCGGCTGGCCGGTGGCGCCGGCATTCGCCGCCGCGGTCGCGGTCGGCGGGATCGCGGGCTGGTTAATGGAAGTACTGCTGATTCGTCCATTGCGCCGGCGTGGCGGCTCGGAGGACAGCTACCTGTTGCTCACACTGGGCGTTGCCTTCGCGGTTTCCGCACTGGTCCTGTACGCCGTCGGCCGCGATTCGCATCCGCTGCCCGGCCTCGGTGGCGAAGGCATCGTCGTCATTGGCGATGCCGCAATCCGAACGCATGCGCTGTGGCTGATAGCGATTAGCCTCGCGGCTATGGGCGCGCTGCGGCTGTTCTTCGCGAAGACCGCGCTCGGTCTGTCGATGATGGCTGCCGCGCTGGACGCCGAAGGCGCGCTCACCACCGGCATCAACGTTCCGCTGATGCGCACGCTGACGTTCGTGCTCGGTGGACTGGTCGGCGGGCTCGCCGGTGTTCTGGTTGGTCCGCTCGTGACGGTGTATTTCGACATGGGCCTATTGCTCACGCTCAAGGGGTTCGCCGCCGCGATTCTCGGTGGACTGGCCAATCCGATGGGTGCGATCGCCGGCGGCGTCACCCTGGGCTTGCTCGAATCGCTTGCGATCGTCACCGTTTCCTCGGGGTACAAGGACGTGATAGCGATGGCGATCCTGATCGTGATCATGATCGCCATGCCCAACGGGTTGCTGGGCCGGCGGCTGCGCAAGGGGGGGTGAATGTCGCCATTGAGACGCACGCTGGTTTGGGGCATCCCGTTCGTTGTGTGGGTGGCGCTGCCGTTCGTCGCCACGCGCCACATCGTCGATCTGTTCGTATTCGCGGGCCTCTACACCATCGCCGGTCTCGGCGTCGCATTCCTGCTCGGCCAGTGCGGCATCGTCAGTCTTGCGCAAAGCGTTTTCTACGGCATCGGCGCCTACTGCACCGCGTGGTTCTGCGCGCACAAGGGGCTGCCCAGCCCGGTGGGCATGGCAGCGGGAATTGCATTGAGCACCGGAATCGCCGCGCTGGTCGGTTGGCCGGTACTGCGGCTTTCCGGGCACTTCCTCGCGCTTGCAACGCTCGCGCTGGGCATCATCGGGCAGGTGTTGTTCCTCGAGTGGGATTGGCTCACCGGGGGCACGCTGGGTATTGGCGGCATCCCGCGGATCGCGCCCTTCGGATTCGCGTTCGACACGCCTTTTCGTTTCTATTTTCTGGTCTGGCCGATCGCCTTCTTGCTGCTGGTGCTGCACCACAACCTGCTGCATTCGCGCAACGGGCTTGCCCTGCAAGCAATGCGCGATTCGCCTGAGGCCGCGGCCGTGCTCGGCGTGGACAGCCACAGCCTGAAGGTAAAGATCTTCGTGCTCAGCGCCGCGCTCGGCTCGGCCGCGGGCAGTCTGTTCGCCCACTACGTGACCTTCGTGAGCGTGGACAGTTTTGCAATCGACCGTGCGATCAGCTTCTTGCTGCTGGCAGTTCTGGGCGGGGTCTACACCGTGTGGGGGCCGGTGCTGGGTGCGCTATTCATCACGGTTCTACCACAGTGGCTTAGCCGGCTTGGGGACATTCATGCGTTCGTGTTCGCCGCGGCGCTGATCGCCGCCGTGATCCTGCTTCCCGAGGGTTTTGGCGGCGCGATCCGCAACTGGTGGCGTGCGCGGGCGGCGAAATGATCGTCGGGACGGAAAAGGCCGACCCGCTGCTGCAAGTCGCAGAGGTCTCGCACAGATTCGGCGGCCTGCACGTGCTGCGCGGCGTCGATTTCGGTGTGCCGCCGGGATCTCTCACCGGTCTGATCGGACCAAATGGAGCGGGGAAAAGCACGCTGTTCAACATCATTTCCGGTTTTCTTCCACCGCAGCGCGGCACCGTGCGGTTCGCCGGGCGCGACATCACGCGCGATCCCGTGCAGACACGCACCCGTGCGGGTTTGGTGCGCACTTTCCAGACGCCGAAGGTATTTGGAAAGTTGAGCGTGCGCGAGAACCTGATGATCGGCTGTTATCGCCACCTCGTCTCCGGTGTGGTGGGCAACATGCTGCGCTCGCGCCGTTCGCGCGTGGAGATGGAGCTGATGCATGCGCAGGCCGCCGAGGCCGGCGAGCGCTTTGGCCTGACCAGCGTGATGGAACGGGCGGCCGGGCAAGTGACGGCGGGCATGCAGCGGCTGGTCGAGCTTGCCCGCGCATGTGTCAGCCAGCCGCGGCTGCTGATGCTCGACGAGCCATCCTCGGGGCTGAACACCACGGAGATCGCGCAGTTGCGCGAGTTGCTGCAGCGGTTGAACCGCGAAGGCATCACCATCCTGCTGGTGTCGCACGATATGCACCTGGTGGAGGTGGCAAGCCGAGTGCACGTGCTGTGCTTCGGATCGATCATTGCTTCGGGCGCCATGGCGCAGATCAAGCAGGACGAGCGGGTACGCCAGGCATATCTGGGCGTCTAGGGAGCATGAGCGCCGCGATGCTAGAAGTCGAAAACCTGGAAGCCGGCTACGGCGAGACCCCTGTTCTGAGGGAAGTGAGTCTGCGTCTGACGGCCAATGAAACTGTTGCCGTGATCGGGGCCAATGGCGCCGGCAAAAGTACACTGGTGGCGGCGCTTTGCGGGCTGATACCGACGCGAGCGGGGCGCATCATGCATCGGAAAACCGACGTTACGAGGCTTGCGGCACACAAGCGCGTGCGCCGCGGCATCGGCGTGGTGCTCGAAGGCCGCCACTTGTTCGGCCCGATGACCGCACGCCAGCATCTTACGCTGGGCGGCTTGGGGGCGCGGGTGATGCTCGAAGACGAGAAACGCTTCGGGGTCGATGACGTGCTGGCGCTGTTCCCCTTCCTGCGTGACCGTCTCGACGATCCGGTCGAGCTGATGAGCGGCGGGGAGCAGCAGATGGTCGCGCTCGGGCGTGCCCTGCTGTTGCAGCCGCAATTGCTGATCCTGGACGAGCCCTCCACCGGGCTGTCGCCGCTTATGGTAAAGCAGATCATGGGGACTATCGGCGCGCTGCGCGCGCGCGGCATGGGGATCTTGCTGGTGGAGCAAAACGTGGCGCTTGCCGCCGAAGTGGCCGATCGAGCCTATGTGCTGTCCGTCGGACGCGTGGCGCACGAAGTGCACAAGGGCGAGTGGGCGGGATTCCTGGCCGACGACAGCCTGGTCAACGCCTACCTGGGCGGCTGATGGTCGACATCCGGAAGATCCGTTTGTTTGTTGCCGTCTACGAGGCCGGAAGCATCACCCGCGCCGCGGAACGCGAGCACATCGCTCAGCCAGCGCTCACAGTCCACATCCAGCAGATCGAGGACGAACTGAAGGTGAAACTGTTTGAGCGCTCCGCGCAGGGTGTGAACCCGACACCGGCGGCGCGGCATTTCTACGGCATCTGCCAGGACCTGCTGAGACGGCTGGAATCGGTCGGCGAGGAAATGCAGGCTTTTAGCGGTGAGGTGGCGGGGGCAATGGCTGCCGGCATCATGCCCTCGATATGTCACGGGCCGCTGGCGCCTGTTTTGGCACGCTACACGGCAACCTTTCCCAATGTCTCAGTGCGCATCGTAGAGGGGCTGAGTGGCACGCTCGCAGAGTGGGTGTTGTCCGACAAGGTCGATTTTGCGATCTGCAACCGCCCGGCTGCGACCCTTGGATTGTCGCTGCGCCTGCTGGTAACCGACCGGCTCGTACTGGTCTCGGCGCGCAATGGCGAGCGCATGCCCTTCGCGCCGTGCCGGTTGGGCGAGATTGCGAACCTGAAGCTGGTGCTGCCATCGCCCAATCATTTCCTGAGACACACGCTGGACCATCACATCAACCGCGGCGACTTCCGGCCGGTGACTACACTGGAAATCGACGGGCAGAGCGCCACGCTGCAATTTGTGGCCCATTCAGACTGGGCGACGATCCTGCCAACCATCGCACTGATCAACGAGTTCGACTCGCAGCGTTTCACCATCAGCCCGATCGAGGAGCCAGAGCTATCCACCGAGATCTACGAATTGCGCTCCCCGCGACACACGCCGAGCATTGCCTCCGAGCGATTCATCGCGATGCTCGAGGCGCAGATTCGGGCGGTACCGGCCATGCCCTCGCCATCGGGTGTAGGCGGGCGGGGGCATCGTCCGGCACAATGACCGTCATAGCCAACCACTATTGGAGGGCGACGATTGCACCGACCTAAACTGCGGTGACCTTGCAACGGACACCCGAGGAAAAACCATGGCTCCACCGAAAGTCATACTCCAGCTCTACCCCATGATGCCCGCCGCTGACGAAGAGGATCGCAAGCGCCGCCGTCCGCTGGGGCGTGACCGCGACGCGTACCACCGCGCACTGCACGACTGGATCGATATCATCCGGGCGGCGGAAGACCTCGGGGTCTGGGGCGCCAGTACCATCGAGCACCATCTGCACTCGGAGGGCTACGAGGTCGGACCCAATCCGGGCATTCTCAATGCGTGGTGGGCCTCGCAGTTCAAGAAGATACACATCGGCGCGCTCGGCTACGTGATGGCCACGCAGGACCCGATCCGGGTGGCGGAGGAAACCGCGATCCTGGACCACATCACCCGGGGCCGGTATTTCGTCGGCTTCGCGCGCGGTTACCAATCGCGCTGGACCAACACGCTCGGGCAGTTCACCGAAACCCGGGCGGCTCTTTCGGACGGCAGCAGCGACGACGAGCGCAACCGCCAGATCTTCGAGGAGCGGGTGAACATGGTGCTGCAGTGCTGGAAGGAGGACTCGGTACGCCTCGAGGGCAAGTACTACCAGGCGCCGTTCCCGCAGGACACCGGCATCGTCGGCTACCCAGCGCACAAGATCGCGCGCGCGGCGGGCGGCGAAGGGGAGGTTGATGCAAATGGCGTGCTGCGCCGCTTCAGCGTCGTCCCCGCGCCGTACCAGGACCCGCATCCGCCGATCTTCGTGGCGGTAAGCCGCAGCGAGCCGTCGGTACGCTATTGCGCACGCAATGGATTTACGGTCGTGCACTTCTCCAAGGGTGACGGCGTGGCGAAGTACGCGCACGTCTACCAGGAGGAGGCCGCAAAGCACGGGCGCAGCTACCAGTTCGGAGAGCGCCAGAATACGGTCCGTTGGCCCCACATATCAAAGAGCACAGAGGACTTCAACCGAAAGCTCACGCAGTACGACCTCGACATCTACAAGAATTTCTATTCGCCGTTCTTTCCGCAATTGCCCGCGAACGTCGACTGGGTGCAGAACATGAAGGAATCAGGCCTGTTCCTCGGCGGTACGCTGGATCAGGCACGCGCGCAGTTCCGGGAGGAGTTCGCCAAATGCCCGAGCGAATACCTGACGCTCATCTGGCATTACGCCCAGCAACCCAAGGACGAAGTGATCTGGGAACTGGAGCAGTTCATGCGCCACATATGGCCGACGATCGAGGCGGTCGAACCGGCGAAAGCCATGGCAGCATGAGGTGCATCCGGCCGGTCTGCACATGACCCAGCCGCCGATTGATCCGGCGCTGCTGCGCCGCGCGCTGGGCGCGTTCGTCACCGGCGTTACCGTGGTGACGACGCGCACGGTTGCCGGCGACCCGGTGGGCATCACCGTGAATTCCTTCAATACCGTATCGCTTTCGCCGCCGCTGGTGCTCTGGAGCCTGTCGCTACGCGCTGCGAGCTTCGATGCGTTCGTACGGTCTTCCCATTTCGTGGTGAACGTGCTGGGCACGCACCAGATTTCAATCTCCGAGCGCTTTGCGATGACCGGAGGCGACAAGTTCGCCGGCGTCGCCTGGCGCAGAACGCTCGCGGACATGCCCTTGTTGGACGATACGGCGGCGAGCTTCACCTGCCGAAATGTTCACCGCTTTCCGGGCGGCGACCACCTGATCTTCGTGGGCGAAGTCGTCGCCTTCGAGCAGGGCGCGTGCGCGCCGCTGGTGTATGCCAACGGCCGCTACACCGAGCTTCGCGACGCTGGTTCGGGCCAGGGCGGCGCTAAAACCAAGGACATTGCTGCCACGCGCTGACTCCGCCGGCAGCGCGTGCGCGACTATTTCTTGCCGGGGAGCTGTCCGGGAACCGTCGGGGTGAACGGTTTCTTGGGCTGCTTCGGTTTTTTCTTCTCTTTGTTGCTGCGTTGCTGTCCCTTGGCCATGACTGTGCTCCTTCGGTTGTGGTGTTGCCATTATGGCGAAGCGCGAGAGCGGCCGGAAGTGCCTAATGCTGCGTTCGGTACGGCTTGTTTCCCAACTCCGGACGCTGTAGCGATACCGTATCGGCGTCGCTCGCGACGCCCACGTCGGCGTGAGCCCGTTTTCGTTCTTGTGCAACCCCGACGGGGACCTTTGCAGGCAAAGTCGGAGGCGACGTCCCTGCCGCAATTCACAAGTGCCGCTGCTCTAGAATATCGTCCATGCAAAGCGCGAAACTCGATCAAGCCGTGCAATTCGCGACCGACCACGAAACTCCGTGGACGCGCGACATCACCGATAGGTGGGGCATCCATCATGAGGATCCGCCACCCTGGAACAAGCTTCTCGGTCCGGTGCATGCACGAGGCCCGGTGTCCGGCACCATCGTCCTGAACGGTAAAACCCTGATCTCGTGGGGTCAGCCGGATCGACCGGATCTCACCTTCAGCATCGCGAAAACCTATCTTGCGCTTGTGGCGGGTGTTGCCCACGACCGTGGGTTGTTGCCCGACGTGGATGAACCGGTTCGCATGCGGATACCCGGCATCGGGTTCGATGAAGGCCCTAACGCGCAGGTGACCTGGGCGCACCTGTTGCAACAAACCAGCGAGTGGGAAGGCACGGTCTTCGGCGTCCCGGATCAAGCCGACCGTTACCGCACCCTATCGTTTCTGGGCGCCGCCGCCGCGGGCAAGAAAGGCGATCCGCGGCCGCTTCAGGCTCCCGGGACATTCTGGGAGTACAACGACGTGCGCATCAACCAGTTCTCACTTGCCCTGCTGCATCTGTTCGGGCGTCCGCTGCCGGACGTGTTTCGCGAGGCAATCATGCAGCCCGTCGGCGCCAGCGATTACTGGCGCTGGGTGGGATACGACAACGCATGGATCACTCTCAAGGGACACAGGGTTCAATCGGTCCCCGGCGGCACGCATTGGGGGGGCGGCGTGTCGATCGGCAGCCACGACCAGGCGCGGATCGGGCAGATGATGCTGGAAGATGGCAAGGTAAACGGCCGGCAAGTGATTTCGCCGGAATGGATCAAGCACATGCGAACGCCGTGCAGGATTGCGCCCTTCTACGGATATCTGATCTGGTTGAACCACGACCGCCGGGTATTTCCGAGTGTGCCGGCGTCGAGTTACCTCGCCATCGGTGCGGGCGGCAATTTCACCTGGATCGAACCCGAGCGCCGCATGGTAGTGGTGGTGCGTTGGATCAATCCAGACAATGCCGACGAATTCTTCCGACGGGTGTTGCAGGCGATAGGTGAACGGGGATGACAGTGCTTACAACAGAACCGCAGGGGATTAGAAAGTCAGCCTCACATACTGAGCTGCCGACAACTTGAAGCAGCCCAGTTTGTCTTGCTACCCTAACTCTTACAGACCAACATTTGCTCAGGCCTCGGGATCGCCCTGTGCGACCTTGCCGAACCAATCCTCGATGGTGACCAGGCCGCCTGCCTTTTGCGCACGCCCCTTGTCCTTGCCTGCCAGATCGTCCTGAAGCATGTCGATGCGCTTCCATCCGGCCAGCGGCGTCTCGCAGTTGGCGCGCGGCACATAGCGCGAGGCCTTCACTTTGTCGTAGCGGTGCACGTAGCGCGGACAATTGGGCCACACCTCGGTAACCTTGACGCGAACGAGGAGCACCGCCTCGTGGAACTGGTCGATCAGGGGATCGTTCTCGGTTACGCTGGCAATACCCTGGACTCGCAGGCGATTGGGCCGCTCAAAATCCATGAACAGCATGCCTATCTTGCTCTTCGCGGAAATGTTGCCGGCTGAGTAGAACATGCCATTGCCGTCATATAGCGGAAAGACTATGGTCTTTGCGTCAAGCGCTCGCACGAAACCGGAGTCGCCACCCTTGTACGACACCGTCGGGCGGCCCTCATTATCGATGGTCGAGAGCCAAAACATGTCGCGGCTCTCTATGAACGCCTTGTCCATCTCGCCGACCTCTGAATGAACAGCGATTGCCTCCACCTTGTCGGCCAGACGGCGTGTATCGAAACGGTCCTGGAAGGCGCGCTGCGTGGCGCCATAAAGCGTGCTCATTTGATTCTCCTCCTTGAGATTTCTTATGATTGATTTGCCTGTCGGCACGGTGTGGCCAACGGGTCATTGAGAAGGGTATCAGAATGTCCGGGGAAAAACGGTTTCTTCGGGCAATCTGCAGCCTGATCGTGGCCCCACTCGCTCAATACATTGGTCTGGTGAGATGACAGCGCAAATCATGCGTAGCCAGACTCCTGCCGGGTTGTTTTTTGGAGCAGAATGGTATTTGGCTGCTGTCCGAAAGGGGGCAATTGCCCATGAGACCCACTATTTTCGCAGCCATGTTGCTGCTGTTGCCCTTTGCCGCCTTGGCAGACGAAAACGACGATATCGTAAACGGCTGCCCTGAACACAAAATTAGTTTTTCAGTTTCTCCTCCAGCAGCTCAATCCAATGCCTGACGGGCAGGGCGGTACGGCTCTGGATGTGAGTGAGGCAGCCGATATTCGCGGTCGCAAGTAGTTCCGGTTTTCCCGACTCAAGCGCATTGACCTTGTCTTTCAGCAGTTTCTGCGACAGTTTCGGTTGGAGAATGGAATAGGTCCCGGCCGAACCGCAGCACAAATGTGAATCCGGTACTGCTGCCAGATCGAAGCCTGCGGTAGTGAGCAGCGCTTCCACTTTGCCGCGGATCTGGAGGCCGTGTTGCAACGAACACGGTGAGTGGAAGGCTATGCGCGGCTTTACTGCGCTCGCAGAAGCGAGGGGAGAGGGGAGCCCGACTTCGCTGGATACCGGGCTTCGCCCATAAGAGGAGAGGGATGAACCTAAGACCTTTTCGAGTTCTTCACGTTCTGCAAAGACCACTTCGCTGAGATCCCTGGTCAGGTCAGATATGCGTTTCGCCTTCTCCGCGTAAGCCGGGTCGCGGGCCAGAACATGTCCGTATTCCTTGACCATCGTGCCGCAGCCGCTCGCGGTCATGACCACCGCCTCCGCCCCGGCTTCGATGTGGGGCCACCACGCGTCGATATTCCGGCGCATGTAGTCGAGCGCGTCCTCCTGACGGTTCAAATGGAAGGTCACGGCGCCGCAGCAGCCCGCTGCTTCGGCTTTCACCAGTGAAATTCCCAGCCGGTCCAGCACACGCGCCGCTGCCGGATTGATGTCGGGCGCCAGCGACGGTTGCACACATCCGTCCAGGACCAGCATCCTGCGCGCGTTGCGCGGCCCCGGCCAAACGGTATTGCGCGCGACGGCCTTTGGCACCTTGCGTTTGAGTGCGTCGGGCAACAGCGGCCGCAGCAACTGACCAACCCTGAACAGCGAACCGAATAGCGCCGGGTTTGGAATCACGGCACGCAACGCGGCGCGCTTGAGCGATTCCATGAAAGGCCGGCCTACGCGTTTTTCGACGATGTTACGGCCAATATCCACCAGCCGACCGTACTGCACCCCGGAGGGGCAGGTCGTCTCGCAGGCCCGACAGGTGAGGCAACGATCCAGGTGCAGTTGCGTCTTGACGGAATACGCGTTGCCTTCCAGCAGCTCCTTGATGAGATAGATGCGGCCGCGCGGGCCGTCGAGCTCGTCACCGAGCAACTGATAGGTCGGGCAGGTCGCGGTGCAGAATCCGCAGTGCACGCAGGCACGCAGGATGCTGTCCGCTTCCTGGCCTTCCGGGGTGTCTCTGATGAATTCCGCCAGATTTGTTTTCATTCAGTTCGGACTAAGGCAAATTTCATCTCAAAAGTCAGCGTGGATGCGGCCGGGACTGAGAATGCCTTCCGGGTCGAACGCACGCTTTAGCTTCTTGTGGATTACCAGCAGATTCGCCGGCAATCGCTGGATGCCCAGCCGCTTGTCGCCGCCTCGGAACAGCGTGGCGTGGCCCCCGGCCCTTTGAGCGGTTTCAAAAGTCTGCGATGGACTGAGATTTGCGGCAATCCAGCGCAGAGCGCCGCTCCATTCGATCAGTTGCGGGCCCAGGCCCAGCGGCGCAGCGGTGGGTTTGAGGGAGAGGCGCCACAGTGGCGCGCCTTGCGCGAAAAACGGATGTGTCTGCTCGCGAATCGATCGCCAGAAAACAGCGCCGTCGGCAACCGTTTCGCCGCCGAGTTTCTTTTGGGCTGCTTCGACCGCGGGTTCCGCACCGGCCAGGCGCAGGTAGAGCGAACCGTCTACGTGACAGGATGCCGACACGGGCAACGGTTTCCCGGCCCAGCGGTTCATTGAATCGATCGCCGCGGCCTCATCCATTTCCAAAAGCAACGTGCATTCCTGTTGCGGCACCGGCAGCACTTTGAGAGAAACTTCTGTGATCAATCCCAGGGTGCCGAAGGAACCGGTCATCAATCTCGGCAAGTCATAGCCCGCGACATTCTTGATCACCCGTCCTCCGAAGCGAAGATCGTTGCCCAAGCCGTTCAACATGCGCACGCCGAGCACGAAGTCTCGCACCGACCCCGCGGTCGCGCGGCGCGGCCCTGAGAACCCGCACGCCACAGCACCCCCGAGCGTGGCGGCAGCGCCGAAGTGTGGCGGTTCGAACGGCAGCATCTGCCCGTTCTTCGTCAGAGCGGCTTCCACGTCCCGGAGCGGCGTGCCGGCGCGAGCAGTTAGTACCAGTTCGGTGGACTCGTACTCGACGATCCCGGTAAATGGGCGTGTGTCGAGTACATCGCCGATCAGTGCCAGACCGTAGAAATCCTTGGCGCCGCTGCCCCGGATACGCACATGAGTGTGCTCGGTTGCGGCTTTGCGAATGGTTTCTGAGAACTGTTGGATTACTTCCTGCATGTTGAGTCTCGACGCAGAGACGCAAAGTACGCGAAGAAACGCAAGGGTAAGACCAACACGATTGACGGATTGATAGAAATTTTCGTTGGAGCCGTTGGCGTCTGACGCGTCGGAGGCAAGAAATTGGCGAGGAACGGCATCGCTCCGAATCCAGCAAGTTTCCCGATCCTGTTTACGGCCTTTGCGCTCGTTGCGCCTTTGCGTGAGATGTTGATTTTGGAAACTCAGAAACGAGGCAGGTCCGGGAACTTTTCTTTGCCGCGGTGCACGTGCATCGCGCCAAATTCGGCACAGCGCTGCAGTGTGGGCACAGCCTTGCCGGGATTAAGCAGGCCGTGCTCGTCGAACACATGCTTCACTGCATGGAATGTCTCCAGTTCGCGGGGCCCGAACTGCAGGCACATCTGGTTGATTTTCTCGATTCCCACGCCGTGCTCACCGGTGATAGTGCCGCCAACCTCGACGCACAGTTCCAGAATCGCCGCACCGTAGCCCTCGGCGCGCCGCAACTGGTCGTCGTCGTTGGCATCGAACATGATCAACGGATGCAGGTTGCCGTCGCCGGCATGGAACACGTTGGCGCACTGCAGGTTGAACGTTACAGACAACTCCTCGATGCGCTGAAGCACATGGGCCAAATGCCTGCGTGGAATGGTGCCGTCCATGCAGTAGTAGTCTGGAAGGATTCGACCAACCGCGGGGAAGGCAGCCTTGCGCCCGGCCCAGAGTTTCAGCCGGTCGGCTTCATCCCGCGAAATGCGGATCTCAGTCGCGCCGGCCTTGCGCATCACCTCCGTGACGCGGCCGATTTCCGCCGCCACTTCTTCCTCCGTGCCGTCGGATTCGCACAGCAGGATGGCCGCCGCATCGAGTGGATAGCCGGCATGGACGAATTGCTCTACTGCGGCGGTGGCTTTCTTGTCCATCATCTCCAGGCCGGCGGGGATGATCCCGGCGGCGATGACGTCCGCTACCGCCTTTGCAGCCGAACCGAGGTCATCGAACGCTGCCAACACCACCTGCGCTTTCTGGGGTCTGGGCAGAAGTTTGACGGTGATCTCGGTTATTACGCCCAGCAGGCCTTCCGACCCGGTGATCAGCGCCAGTAAATCGTAACCCGGCGAATCGAGCCCTTCCGCGCCGATCTCGAGCAATTCTCCGTCGATGGTGACGAACCGTACCTTGAGGATGTTGTGTACCGTGAGCCCGTATTTCAGGCAATGGACACCTCCCGAATTCTCGGCGACGTTGCCGCCGATCGAGCAGGCGATCTGACTGGACGGGTCAGGAGCGTAGTACAGGCCGAGTGGCGCGCTCTCTTCGGAGATTGCAGCGTTGCGAACGCCCGGTTGCACGCGTGCGACCCTTGCCTGCGCGTCGATCCCCAGGATTTTCTTCATCTTCGACATGACCAGCAGCAGTCCGTGCTCGTAGGGTAGGGCCCCACCTGATAAGCCGGTGCCGGCGCCGCGGAATACAACAGGCACCCGGCCCGTGTGGCAGATGCGAAGAATCGCGCGCACCTGGTCCTCGTGCTCGGGAAGCGCCACCAACAGGGGCATACGCTGGTATGCGGTGAGGCCGTCGCACTCGAAGGGTTTGAGTTCCTCGTACTGATGCAGCAGCGAGTCTGGCCCAAGGATCGCGGAAAGGCGCTGGATCAGCTCCGCCTTGGGGATCTGCGGTTCCAGCGTTTCGGATGGAAGAAGTTCGGGCTTACCCATACGGCGTGAGTAATCCACGGCGCGAATGCGAGCAAATGCGGGACGCACATGCGCTCGTGGGGTACGGAGGATTACGCATACATACTGTGGAAGTGATCACAAAATCAAAATTGCGCGGAAGTCGTTGACGTTGGTCAACGTCGGACCGGTGATGATCAAGTCGCCGAGACCTGAGAAAAAACTGTAGCCATCATTATCCGCGAGCATGGCCTTAGCGTCCAGATTGCGTGCGGTCGCATGCGTGAGCGAATCGGGCGTTAGGACCGCTCCGGCATTGTCTTCAGTGCCGTCCACGCCATCGGTATCGCCTGCGAGTGCGCTAATACCCCGCTCTCCGTTGAGGGCAACAGCCAGTGCGAGCAGGAACTCCGCGTTACGGCCGCCCCGGCCGTTCCCACGCACAGTCACCGTGGTCTCGCCGCCGCTAAGCAGTACGCACGGCGCCTTGGCCGGCTGCCCATGGCGTTTGACCTGCCGGGCGATGCCTGCGTGGACCATTGCGACTTCGCGCGACTCGCCTTCAATCGCGTCGCCAAGGATCACTGGAGTGAGGCCATGCCGTCGCGCGATTTCCGCGGCCGCTTCGAGGGACATCTGCGGTGTCGCGACCATATGCAACTCCGTCCCGGCAAGGCGCGGGTCACCTGGCTTCGGCGTTTCAGCTTTGGCAGCCCTCAGGTGATTCACGACCGCCAGCGGTTCGGTGATCCGGTACTTGTCGAGGATGGCGAGCGCATCGGCAAACGTGGTCGGATCGGCCACGGTGGGACCGGAGGCAATGACCGCCGGATCGTCTCCCGGAATATCGGAGATCGCGAGCGTCACCAGTTTCGCGGGCGCGCAAGCCGCGGCAAGCCGCCCGCCCTTGACCGCGGATAGGTGTTTGCGTACGCAGTTCATCTCCGCGATATTGGCGCCGCTCTTGAGCAGCGCCTTGTTGATCGCCTGCTTATCGTTGAGCGTCAATCCCGCCGCAGGCAAAGCGAGTAGGGCGGAGCCGCCGCCCGAAACCAGGAACAACACCAGGTCATCGGCGGAGAGTCCTTGAACGATCTTCAAAATGCGTTCGGCGGCTTCGCGCCCCGCCAGATCCGGGACAGGGTGCGCGGCTTCGGCCACTTCGATTTTCCGCGTGGGCGCGTTGTGGCCGTAACGTGTGACGACCAGACCGGACATTTCGCCCTGCCAGTGATCCTCCACGGCCTTGGCCATACTCGCCGCCGCCTTTCCGCAGCCGACGACGATGGTGCGGCCTTTGGGTGGCTTTGGCAGATACGCCGGCAAAGACTTGTCCGGAAGCGCCGCCGCGATCGCGGCATCGAACATGGCTCTCAGCAAGGTGCGTGGATCCTGATTCATGCTTTCCTATTCGCCGACCGCCGAGCACGCAATGGGGCAACAAGAATCAACGATGCTTTCGTAAACATGTGAGGTGCCGCCTCCCGCGTTTCGTTTCCTCCTGGCGAGCATCCTGGTTTCCTCCGCAGGCTCTGCGGTGAGAGTCTTGCATTACTTGGCTACCGGGTGATTAGCCAGAGTTTCGAGGGCCTTGACCATGGCAGAGTGATCCCACTTGCCGCCGCCCTGTGCCTGGCAAGCGCTGAACAGTTCCTGCGCGGTGGCGGTGTTGGGCAGGCTCATCTTGAGCGCACGCCCGGAGGCGAGCGCAAGGTTCAGGTCCTTCTGGTGCAACTCGATGCGAAAGCCCGGATCGAAAGTGCGCTTGATCATGCGCTCGCCGTGAACTTCCAGCACCCGAGAGGAAGCGAAGCCGCCCATCAGCGCCTGGCGCACCTTACCGGGATCCACGCCGGCTTTCGATGCGAGCAACAGGGCTTCGGCCACCGCTTCAATGTTGAGCGCGACGATGATCTGGTTGCAGACCTTGCAGGTCTGGCCGGCGCCGATGTCCCCAACCAGGGTGATGTTCTTGCCGATCAACTCGAACAGCGGTTTGACCTTCGCGAACACGGTTTCTTTTCCCCCGACCATGATGGTGAGCGCGGCGTTCTTGGCGCCGACCTCACCGCCGGAAACAGGAGCATCCACGTACTCTGCGCCGGCTTTGCGAATGCGCTCGGCGAAGATTTTGGTGTCTATCGGCGAAATCGAGCTCATGTCCACGACGATTTTTCCGGCGGTCAGGCCTTCGGCAACGCCGTCTGTCCCGAACAGCGCTTTCTCCACGTCCGGCGTGTCCGGAACCATGGTGATGATGACATCGGCTTTCTGCGCCACTTCCTTCGCCGTCGTGCATGCCTTACCGCCTGCCGCGGTCAATTCCGCCGCCACGCCGCTACGGCTGTACAGGTACAGCGTGTGTCCGCCCTTCATGAGATTGGCAGCCATGGGTTTGCCCATGATGCCCAGACCGACGAATCCTACGTTCATTTTTTTCTCCCTGGAGCTAGGTCAAAATCTCAACACAGAGGCGCAGAGGAAATGCGAACTCGGGTTCAACTTCCGACCATGATGACGCTGTTGAATACGTGCCGAAGGGCAGTTCATTCATGGCGAACTTCTCTGTGTTCTCTGCGTCTCTATGTTAGGTGTAGGCGTCAAAGATAAGGCTTGAGCCAACCGAGGCCGGCTTCGGTGTTGCCCGCCGGCCGATACTCGCAGCCGATCCAACCCTTGTAGCCGATCCGGTCGAAGAAACCGAACAGGAACGGATAATTGATCTCTCCTGTACCCGGCTCGTGACGCCCCGGGGTGTCGGCGAGCTGCATGTGCGCAATCTTCGCCAGGTTTTTCTCGACCGTCGGCGCCAGATCGCCTTCCATGATCTGCATGTGGTAAATGTCGTACTGGAAGTACAGATTCGGCACGTCGGCGTAGTGCATGATGTCGAACGCTTGGCGCGAGTAGTTCAGGTAGAAGCCGGGAATATCGCGAGTGTTGATGGCCTCGATCAGCAGCTTCATGTTGTACTTCGCCAGCTCTCTGCTCGCGTACTGCAGGTTGGCGATGTAGGTCGCGCGCATGGACTCATCGTTGACGCCGCGCGGCTTGAGCCCGGCCATGCAGTGAATCTGTCCGCAGCCAAGCGCCCTGGCATATTCGACTGCCTTGCCGATGTTTTCCTGGAACTGGCCGACCTTGGACGGATCGCAGGCCAGTCCCCGGTCGCCCGCCGCCCAATCGCCGGGCGGCATGTTGAACAGGATCATCTGCAGCTTGTGCTTGTCGAGTTGCTCCTTGATCTGCGCGGCCGGAAATTCGTAAGGAAACAGGAACTCGACTCCGCGGAATCCGGCTTTCGCGGCGGCGCCAAAGCGCTCCAAAAACGCCACCTCGTTGAACATCATTGAGAGGTTGGCATTGAACTGCGGCATACGTCCTCCTGGACTTTTCTTGGAATGAGTTATCGGCAGCGGCAATTATAGCCGCCCGCAGGACGACCGCCCCCGCGCGGCTATAATCCACAGGACGAACCGTACGAAAGCGAGATCACCGATGAAGTTCAAGGGAACCGACACCTATGTCGCCACCGAAGACCTGATGATGGCGGTGAACGCCGCCGTCACGCTGGAACGCCCGCTGCTCATCAAGGGCGAGCCGGGCACCGGCAAGACCATGCTGGCGATCGAGGTGGCGAAGGCGCTCGGGCGGCCGTTGTACCAGTGGCACGTGAAGTCGACTTCCAAGGCGCAGCAGGGACTGTACGAGTACGACGCAGTGTCGCGCCTCCGCGATTCCCAATTGGGCGACGGACGCGTGCACGACATCGCCAATTACATTGTCAAGGGACCACTATGGGATGCCTTCGAGTCCGACCGTCCCTCTGTGCTGCTGATCGACGAGGTGGACAAGGCCGATATCGAGTTCCCCAATGACCTGCTGCGCGAGCTCGACCGCATGGAGTTCTACGTCTACGAAACTCAGAAGCTCGTCAAGGCCAGGCACCGGCCGGCGATCATCATCACCAGCAACAACGAGAAGGAGCTGCCGGACGCCTTTCTACGTCGCTGCTTCTTCCACTACATCAAGTTTCCGGACAAGGAAATCATGGAGCGCATCGTCGACGTGCATTTTCCGAACCTCAAGAAGTCGCTGCTGCGTGAGGCGCTGGAGGTATTTTTCGAGATCCGCGAGGTGCCCGGACTGAAAAAGAAACCGTCCACGTCCGAACTGCTCGACTGGCTGAAGCTGCTGATGGCCGAGGACATCTCGCCGGAGACGCTGCGCGGCCAGGATCAGGCCAAGATCATTCCGCCGCTCGCCGGCGCGCTGCTCAAGAACGAGCAGGATGTGCACCTCTTCGAGCGGCTGGTCTTCATGTCCCGCCGCGCGAGGTAGGTCAGTGCAAACCGTTATTCGTGCCGAGGGAAGACTTCCTTGCTGACTGATTTCTTTCTGAAGTTGCGGGAAGGCGGGGTGCCGGCCTCGGTCAAGGAATACTTGACGCTGATGGAGGCGCTCGCCCGGCACGTAACCTCGGGCAGCCTGAACGAGTTCTACTATCTCTCGCGTACCTGCCTGGTGAAGGATGAATCGAACTACGACAAGTTCGACCGCGTCTTCGAAGCCTACTTCAAGGGCATCACTGCGGCTCCACAGGGATTGCTGGCGCAAATTCCCGAGGAATGGCTGCGCCGCCAGGCGGAACTGCTTCTCTCAGAGGAAGAAAAGAAGCTGATCGAATCGCTCGGCGGTTGGGAGAAGCTGATGGAGACGCTGAAGAAGCGCCTCGAGGAGCAGAAAGGCCGCCATCAGGGCGGCTCGAAATGGATCGGCACCGGCGGTACGTCGCCGTTCGGCGCCTATGGTTACAACCCGGAAGGCATCCGCATCGGCCAGGCGGAGTCGCGCAATCGCCGTGCGGTGAAGGTGTGGGACCAGCGCGAATACCGCAATCTCGACGACTCGGTCGAACTGGGTACGCGCAACATCAAGGTCGCGCTCAAACGCCTGCGCAAGTTCGCCCGTGAGGGCGCAGCCGACGAATTGGATCTGGACGATACCATCCGCTCGACTGCGAAGAACGCCGGCTGGCTTGACATCAAAATGGTGCCGGAGCGGCACAACTCGGTGAAGGTGCTGCTGTTCCTGGACGTGGGCGGCTCGATGGAGGACTACGTCAGGGTGTGTGAAGAACTGTTCTCGGCCGCTCGCGCGGAGTTCAAACACCTGGAGTACTTCTATTTCCATAACTTCCTGTATGAGTCGGTATGGCGCAACAATCGCAGGCGCAATAGCGAACGCACGCCTACGTTCGACGTGCTGCACAAGTACGCTCATGACTATAAGCTGATTTTCGTGGGCGATGCGACCATGAGTCCCTACGAGATCGCCTACCCGGGCGGCAGCATCGAGCACAACAACGAGGAAGCGGGCGCGGCGTGGTTGAAGCGGATGCTGGACGTCTACCACCATGCGGCATGGCTCAACCCGACCCCGGAAGAACGCTGGGGTTACTACGAATCGATCGGCATGGTCCGGCAGTTGATGGCCGACCGGATGTTCCCGCTTACGCTTGACGGGCTCGCGCGCGCGATGCGCGCGCTCGTGCGCTAGCCGTTGGCTTGCGGACTTTCTTGATTGCCGGTGCGAGGAATTGCGCAGCGAACTCCGCTGCCGGAAGTGGCTTCGACAGCAGATAACCCTGGAATTCGTCGCATCCCAGTTTGCGCAGGGCTTCCATCTGCCCTTTGGTCTCCACCCCTTCCGCGGTCACGCGCACATCAAGTCCGTGCGCCATTGCAATGATCGCGCCGATGATGGCGGCATCATCCGAATCGGTCTCGATATCGCGCACGAAGGTGCGGTCGATCTTCAGGGTATCGAGCGGCAGCTGCTTGAGGTAGGCGAGCGACGAGTAACCGGTGCCGAAGTCGTCCACCGCCAGGTGAGTGCCGAGTTTTCCCAACCGCCGCAGCACCGCAACATTCTCGTCCACGTTCTTCAACAGATTGCTCTCGGTCATTTCCAGCACGAGGTAACGCGGATCCAGTCCCGTCGCATTCAGCAAGCGCGTGACATCGTTGGCGAACCCTCCGGGATCATTGAACTGGCGGGTTGAAATGTTGACCGCCACCTTCAGGGCCGGCAATCCGCTCACCTGCCATTCGCGGTTCTGCTCGCATGCCGTCTTGAGCGCCCAGCGTCCTATCAGATCTATCAGCCCCGATTCTTCTGCAACCGGAATGAAGCTCAATGGCGGCACCAGGCCGCGCTCGGGGTGTTGCCAGCGGATCAGCGCCTCCATTCCAACGAGTTTCCCGTTACGCATGTCCGCCTGCGGCTGGTAGTGCAGGACGAACTGATCCAATTCCAGCGCGCGCCGCATTTCGGTTTCGAGCAGGTGGCGCTCGACGGCACGCACGTTCATTTCCAGGGAGAAGAACTGGAAATTATTGCGACCGCGCTCCTTTGCGTGGTACATGGCGGTGTCCGCATTCTTCATCAACTCGGGGCCGTCTTCCGCATCGTTTGGGAAAATGCTGATGCCGATGCTGCAGCTGGTGTTGAGCATGTGCCCGCCGACAACTAGCGGCTTGGCAAGCGTCCGGATGATTTTGCGCGCAACGTGGGCCGCGTCCTCGGCATGGCTCAGGCCCTCGAGGGTGACGACGAACTCGTCGCCGCCCAGGCGCGACAAGGTATCGCCCTTGCGTATGCAGGCAACCATCTGAGCGGAGACCTCTTTGAGCAACAGGTCACCGACGTGGTGGCCGAGCGAATCGTTGATGTTCTTGAAGCGATCCAGGTCGATGAACAGCACCGCGAGCGAATCGCCTTTGCGGCGCGAGTTGATGATCCCATGGGCGAGACGGTCGTTGAACAGGAGGCGGTTGGGCAGTTCCGTCAGCGGATCACGGGTCGCAAGGTAGCTGATGCGGGCTTCTGATTTCCTGATTTCGGTCACGTCCCGCGTTGTGCCGCGGTGGCCGGTCGGGTTGCCCATTTCGTCAAATGTTCCGACCCCGCTGATATGCAGCCACAGCGTATCCCCGTTCTTGGTGATGAACATGTGCTCCAGGCCTCGGAACGACCGGTCGGACTTCATGTTGTCGGCAAACCACTGCCGCACGCGCTCCGGCTCCTCCGCGGGCATGAACTCGACCGCCGAATGGCCGACCAGTTCTTCGGCGGTGTAACCCAGCACTTCGACCACTTTCGGAGAGAGGTACGTGAAGCGGCCCGTGTTCTCGTTCTCCCACACGAACTCGCCGGCAGCCTGGGCGATGTCTCGGAAGCGCTGCTCGCTTTCCTGCAGCGCTTTCTCCGCAGCGCGGCGCGCGCCCTCGCGCTGAAAGTTATTGAGGGCAAACGAGACGTTCTGAGCGAGCTTGTCAATGAGATTGACCAGTTCGTCGTCGAAGAACCCCGGTTCGGTCGCATACAAGTGCAGGGCGCCGGCCGGGGCGCCTGCGACCGGCAACGGAAAAGTGGCAAGCGAATGCAGGCCCGCCGCAAGCAGCAATTGCCTCCCGAGAATACCGGCATTGTCCTCGACAATGTCGTTGCAGATGAAATGCCTGCCTTCGCGCAGCGCGTCTGCCGAAGGGGCCCGGCCCTCGGGAACGTTCGGATCCATCGAAAAATAGAAGCGCGCCGATAATCCATGGTCGTCGCCGCTGTGCGCGACCGTGCGAACCTGTTGGCTTGAAGGGTCGAGCATGGCGATACGTACGAATTGAAGTCGACCGTGTTCGACCACTGCTTTGCAGACTTCGTCGAAGAGCTGGCCACGATCCTGCGCGTGGACAATCGCGTTGTTGACTTCCGATAGCGCCGTGTACAGGTCCTTGAGCCTGGCGATGTGCCGTTCCGAAAGCTTCCTTGCGGTGATGTCAAGTGTTGTACCGCGATAGCCGAGGAATTTCCCGTCGGCATCGAAGTACGGTGCCCCGCTTACCGATGTGTACATGGTGCTTCCGTCAGGCATGCGATACGCCAGTCCCAGGTCATGAAAGGCCGACCGTTCCGCGAGCAAGTGCTTGTGCGCTTCCCATTGCTCTGGCGTGATGTTGGTGATCGGTAGCTCCCAGCGCTTTTTCCCGATATTGTCGGCGAACTCCCTTGTCACGCCGCTGTGTGATCCACCCGCGATTAAAGTGAAGCGCAGTTCCTCATCCTGTTCCCAGTACCAGTCGTTGGACATCTCAGCAAGCTGGCGGAAGCGTTCCTCGCTGGTGCGTAGCGCTGCCTCCGCGCGGTGCCGGTCGGTGATGTCGGTCATGACCACCACAATCACGCGGCTGCCGTCTCCCCGTGGCAAGGCCGACTTGCGGGCAAGCATCCAGTGCGTGTCACCGTCCACCGTGAAGGCGGACTCGTATTCGAGCGCCTTGTCGGTCCGGAGCGCGTCGTCGTCGGTCCGCTGGAATATTTCTGCCTGGTCTGGAGGGAAAAGATCGTAGTCGGTCTTGCCGATGATTTCCTCCCGCCTGCGTCGCTGGAAGCGGCACACTGCGTCGTTGGCCGCGATGAAGCGATGATTCTCGTCCTTTACCGCCACGAGACCCGGCATCGCGTCGAGCAGATCGGCGAGGTACTGGTGCGATTCGGAGATCTTCTGCTCGGCAAGTTTTTGCGCCGAAACATTGCGGCCGATACCGCGATAGCCCTTGAAATTGCCAGCGGTATCTAGTATCGGGGAACCGGTTACCGAAACGAAAATGAACGAGCCGTCGTGCATGACGCGCCGGTACACGAAGTCCTGGAAGGGTTTTCTCTGCGCCACCAATTCCTTGTGCGCCTGCAGTTGCTCCTCGTCGAACTCAAGTCCAGGTATCTCCCAACGGCGCATTCCGATGCGGTGGTCGGCGGGCACGCCGGTAGAGTCGCCGACCGTGCTCGACAGAAAGGAAAAGCGTAGTTCCTCGTCCTGCTCCCAGTACCAGTCCGAGGACAGCTCGGTCAATGCACGGAAACGCTCTTCGCTGTCGCGTATGGCGCGTTGCGCGCCGATCATGGCGGTCACGTCCTCCGCCATCGCCATGTATCCTCCGGGCTCTCCGGCGGCATTAGACAGAGCCGTGTTGTGCCACTTGCAGATGATCGTCTCGCCGCTCTTGGTGATATTCTCGTTGATCCCGTCGGAGGAGGTTCTCCCTTGCTGAAGGTCGCGGATTCGGCCCGCAACGTCTTGGTGGGCGCTCTCGGGAATGATCAGGTCGAAGGGCGACCGTCCGATCACCTCTTCTTTGGCGAAGCCGAAGGTCCTCTCCGCGGCAGGATTCCAGTCGATGATACGAAATGATTTGTCCAGGATGATGCAGGCTATCGGCATGTCCTGGAACTGAAGCCGCAGGCGCTCTTCGTTCTCGCGCAGCGCCAATTCGGCGAGCTTGAGGGCGGTAATGTCGCGGCCGACGCCCCGATAACCCCGGAATGCGCCGTGTGAGTCGAATATCGGCTGGCCACCGATCAGGGCGTAGTGCACCTGGCCGTCCGGCCTGACGCGCTTGAGCACCAGGTCGCGGAAGGGCCGTTTTGCATTCAGATCGTCAGCGTGGCGGCGGCGAACCTCCTCCGATTCGAATTCGTTGGGAAGTTCGAATCGGGTCTTACCGACAGCCTGCAACTCGGAGAGTCCGGTCCGATCATTGGTGCCCCCGGAAATCGAAGTGAATCGCAGATTCTGGTCCTGTTCCCAAAACCAGTCGGAGGAAAGTTCCGACAGGCTGCGAAACCGCTGCGTATTGCTGTCGGCGTCGTGGACTGCGCGTTTGCGTTCGCTGTTGACTGCGGCGACCAGCAGCGTGGTGATCGAGTACACGACCAGAAATATGTGCAGAAGAACGAGATCGGTTACCACTGAAACCCCGGCGAAAGGGCCAGTGCCGTGCGCGGTGCCCCACACGGCGATTGCGAACAGGCCGGCATTGGCGAGTGCGGTGAAGCGTATGTCATGGGCAAGCGCAATCCACACGGCGAACGGCAGCATGAAGTAAGTCACGTGCTTCAATCCGAAACTGTCGATCAGAAGCCCGCCGAACACCGCGTAGCACACGGCGAGCTGAAGTGTGAGCAGCACGGTCACGTACCAGAATCGAGGTGAGCCCCAGTCAAGTGTGGGCCTGGCCACCCAGGTCAGCATCAAAGGCGCGACTACCACAATGCCCAACGAGTCTCCCATCCACCAGATCGGGAAGGCGTGGGCGACCTCGGACCAGGCGAGGCCACTGAACAGCGCAAGGCTGAGTGGGCCCAGCAGTGCTGCCGGCAATGGAGAAATCGTCGCCGCCACGACGATCAGACAGACCACGTCACGCAGTCTGGACATGCGCACGTCGAAATCGAAAACACGATGCAGCAACAGGGCGCCGAGCAGGGCTTCCAGCGAGTTGCCGAGTCCGGTAAATGCGGAAACGGTCACGTTGCCATGGATCGAAAAGTTCACCGCAAATGCGCCGAGGAATACCGCGGGCAGAAACCGCAAGCCGCCCAAGAGCACTGCAGCCAGAGCAATTCCGGAAGCGGGCCAGATCGTGGAAACAACCGGATTGATGACGGCGTACTCAAGCCCGATGCGTGCAGCGAGGAAATACGCCAGTGCCAGCCCGGCGACACGAGCTGTGTATCGGTACGGAGAGGGAACAGCAAACTCCCGCAGGGCTTCAGTCAGTGGATTCATGATTGCCGCCGAAGAGGATGGCCAGGTCCGGTGGACGGATGCGCGACAAGGGCGCGCGCAAGCGCGCTTCAGAAATCTTGCGCAACACGGGCAGCTTTGTCCCGCACTTTCGCATTGAAACGCGCTGCATCGATCACGAAGCGCTCGTGCCGACCCACGGATATCCTGTCGATGCCGTCATGCGCTTCGACATCGAACTCCAGCTTCCTGCCTTCTATTTTCGCCAGACGTACGCTTATCGTCACCGTCAGCCCCGGCGGGGTGGCAGCCTCATGGGAGAAGCTGACGTGCGTTCCCAGCGTCTGTTCCACAGGCCAGTCAAGGTGAGGACGCAGCGCTTCGATGCATGCCCATTCCATCAGTCCGACCATGAATCCGGTAGCGAGCACCGCCGGCATCTCGCGAAACATGCCCGACTCCGGATAAAGATAAGGAACTGTCTTGCTCTCGGGAATCTTGAACCGGAAAGTGTGGGTAAGACCGACCTTTAGCGTGTCTTTCATGCAAGTGGGAACAGATCAATGTCGGCAACAAGTCCTACTGATGACGAACCCGGCGATTTCACTCTTTCCCGCCTGACCAAGAGGACCGTCCACCCGATGAATGTCGAGAGTTCCAAGATTCCTCTTGGTGGTCAGACGAGGCGTCAAGATTTTTTCCTGCGGTCATCCCCTATGGGCGGCGTTACCTTGAGCACTTCGTCCACCGTCGTCACGCCGGCGGCGATTTTCAGCACCCCGGCAATACGCAACGGTTTCATGCCTTCGCGGTACGCCTGCTCGCGTATCAGCGCAGTATCAGTTTCAGCCGTGATAAGCGGCCGCTGCGCCGCCGTCATGCGCAGTATCTCGTAGATGCCAACCCTGCCTGCGTAGCCGGTCATCCTGCACTCGAGGCAGCCCTTGGCGTTGTACACCTGCTTCGGTTTCTCGGATTGCCACGGTGCGATCAGCATGGTCCAGGTACTGTCCTCGAGAGTGGCAGCCTCGCGGCAGAGCGGACACAGCGTGCGTACCAGCCGTTGCGCCATCACCGCCAGAATGGTGGTGTGAAGCAGATAAGGAGGCACGCCTATGTCGAGCAGGCGGGTGAGCGCCGAGGGCGCATCGTTGGTGTGCAACGTGGAAAACACCAGATGACCGGTGAGTGCGGCCTGGATCGCCATTTCCGCGGTTTCCATGTCGCGGATCTCCCCGACCATGATGATGTCGGGGTCCTGGCGCATGAGTGTGCGTACCCCGGAGGCAAAGTCGAGTCCGATTGCGTGTTGCACCTGCATCTGGTTGAAGTGCGGCTCGACCATTTCGATCGGATCCTCGATGGTGCAGACATTGACCTCCGGGGAAGCGACTTGCTTCAGAGTCGAATACAGCGTGGTGGTCTTGCCGGAGCCCGTCGGTCCGGTTACGAGCACGATACCGTGAGGACGAGACGTGACTTGGCCCCAGCGTTCACGATCCTCGTCCGAGAAGCCCAAATCCTTGAAGCTCTTGACCAGCACGTCCGGGTTGAAGATCCGCATCACCAGCTTCTCGCCAAACGCGGTGGGCATCGTGGACAAACGCAGTTCGACCTCGTCGCCATCCGCCGTGCGCGTCTTGATGCGGCCGTCCTGTGGCCGGCGTTTTTCCACAACGTCCATCCGCCCGAGAATCTTTATCCGGCTGGTCATCGCGGCGACGATGGGCGTGGGGATCTGATACACCTGATGCAATACGCCGTCGATACGAAAGCGAACGTTGGCCAGATCGCGACGCGGCTCGACGTGGATATCGCTGGCGCGCTGGTCAAAGGCATACTGAAGCAGCCAGTCGACCAGGCGCACGATATGCTGGTCGTTGGCATCGAGCTTGCCGCTGGTGCCCAGCTGTACCAGTTGCTCGAAGTTGGTGATGTCCGACAGCGATGTGCCGTGCTGCTGGCCTGCGCCCTTCACCGACCGCGCCAGGTTGTAGAACTCGACGAGATAGGTGTTGATGTCGACCGGATTGGCCACCACGCGCTTGATTTCCAGCCGCAGGATGCGGGCCAGCTCGGTTTCCCACTCGCGTACATACGGCTCGCAGGTGGCGATGACCGCTTCGGTCGAAGTGACGCCGACCGGAAGAATACGGAAGCGGCTGGCATACGCATTCGACATCACCTTAGTCACTGCGGCAAAGTCGATCTTGAATGGATCGATGTGCAGGTAGGGCAGACCCACCTTGTCCGCCAACCACTCGGTAAGGGCTTCCAGATTCAGCGGTTTCTTGGGGTTGCGCGGGTCCTTCCACTTCTGGTCGGCGAGAGTCACCAGCGGATGCCCGTCTCCGCCGCGGAAATTGCGACGTAGCGCCGTCAGTTTGTCGGCGGTGTCCTTTGGCACCAATTTGTCGGCAACCAGTTCGGCAAGCAATTGATCGAGCGACAGCCTCTTGTCGATCTGTTGACGGGGTTGGTCGGCTTTGTTGAGAGTGGAGGTCGGCGTCATGCCCTATCTATCGAATTTGGGCTACCTGGGGAGGCAACAAGGCATCCCTTGGAGAAGGTATTTGGCATCCGTTGTTGTCGGCACTATTGTCCGGCAAGGTACGACGCCATCCAGATGTCTAGCGTCGAGGACTGAAATCGCCGGACTTGTTCAGGATTGTAGTCCAATTCCGTCCAACCTTTGCGTGTAGCCAAATGCGTAGCTACGCCGCAACCAATCTACTGTTCTCCGAGTCTTCGAGACACAGACCAGAGGGCATGTCTCGCCCATTAAGTTCTACGGGTCCATTTACCAGCGTAAACAAACGTCTGCCTATTTCCCGAGGGAGGGGGGGCTTGTTCCCCTATTGAAACTTCGGAATAACGAGCTGTGCCAGCAGGAAAAACGAGTAGGAAAAAAGCCGGTCATACCGGACATTGGCCCTTAGGGCGACTTGTTCCAGTAGCTGTCCCCCAGCATGCCATTTGACAAGGGGTTAGGGGGTCGATAACGTGAGCTGGGGATCGGGTGGCAAGGATCGCGTCTCAAAAGAACGCGCTGCTAACAGAGGCGAAATCGAAGAAGCGTCGAGAATCAGGGTGAGCTGCTGCAGTATGAGTGGAATGTTCTGTGCGATGATTCAACCAATTCCAATCTGACGGTGCACCGGAAAAGGCAGAACGCCAAGCCCAACCAGATCCCTACCTTTCTTTTCGAATCCTCCAGTCCGGTCCATACTACCCCATTGCCGGCGCTACTGTTTCAGCAAAACACACCTACGCGTGCCGAGAGGAATCAAGAGTTCCTACATAAGTGGTGTGTCTCGACCGCTAGTGCAACTCCGCATCGAGGAATTCGAATGCCACGAAGAGGGGGTGTTTGTGGGGCTTACAATTAAGCCCCAATTCTGGGCTGGCACTCTGAAAGGGCCAACGTACATTGCCGCGGAAGAAGCTATTGTCGAAACCATAGAGTTTCAGGTCGATCTCCCTCCCGATGTCCTGCCGGAAGATCCCGAGCTACGCGTTCATTGGATCGTTCGTCGCGTCGACACCAACGCTATTCTGATTTCGCGTGATACCACAGCTCTGGGAAGCTTGAGCATTGCATTTGACAACACAGTGGTACCTTTTCTAGAGATCGACCGACTCAGCATAGAGGTTAGGGTATACCGCACCCTAGGGGCGGGCAGTACAGATATCTTCTACAAGAAGCAGTATCTAAGTATCTCGGACTACGTGGATCGCTCACATCCCTATGTCCAGTGGTTTCACCAAGCAATGGTGCCGTTGGTTAGAGTCGAGTCGGATGGGAGCCACACAATTCTTGGAAATCACATCGTTGGCCGCAAGTCGACCATCCATCGCACGGCCTTGCCCGGACGATGCCGGATGCTTCGGCGACACTCGCTCAACAAGCTCTTCCCACCCGACGGAAGGCAATTTCCCCTAGAGTACTCCGACGCGCTTCCGTTCCCCATTGCTGAGCTTGTCGCCAATCGAGCGCAAGTTTGCGACTACTGCTTCTTCGGAGGCCCAACCAGAACCGCTCCTCTTATTTCGATATCTAAATAGGCATTCGTTTAACGGCCACTCATAGCTGCTCCAACGCTATGTCCTGGTCGCCCACAATCACAGTGCAGATCGAGCGCTGATACTTGTCTTGCTTGTAGCGGTCCGCCTTTGCTTCCTTGCCAAACGCGAGGTCGGAAAGATGTTTCCTGGATGCGACGCCGAACCGCTGCTTTCTCTCCGGTGCGTCCATCCCAGCCAGTCGGATCTTGTGTTGCTTGCTGCCCTCTACAAGCAAAGGCAACGTGTCGCCGTCTGCGATGGCAATGCCTTTGCCAGTGAGGGTCTCGGCGTAGGCTGGTCCACAAACTAGTGCAATACAGTGGACGCCAGCCGCTGTTCTCATTCAATGCTCGGAGATGCCCGATGTCCTCGGAAGACCCCGGTCTACGGACCTACTATCCTGCCTTCCACCACTGCCCCGACGGGTGAGTTGGCGGATACGAACGCGGTTGCGATCCTGAGAAGTCCGTCTCCGGGCTGCAGGACATTTGTGCCCTGCGTAAACACGGCATAGCCATCGTTACCTCCGTACATGAAGTCGTTGGTCACGAAGCGGATGGTGTCGGTCGGGGCAATCGGGATCTGCGGGCCGCCCATGTCGTTCGGTGTCTTCCACATGCCGGTCACGACGGGGGCCAGACCGTTACACGTGAATGTGACCCTCATGCCAGAGATCTGCGGGAAACGCCCCGTGAGGTTGCTCGCATCGCAAATGGGAGAGAATCCGTTCAGGAACGCCTGCTCAAGTTGCGCACCCGTCAGGGTCAGAATTACGCCGAGATTGCCGAACGGCAGTACCGAGAACAACTCAGCATGGGTTATTGTGCAGGGAGGTTCCCCTGCGGTGGGGGCGCACAGCAGATCCTGGCGCAGGCCACCAGAGTTCGTAAAGGCCGCCTCTGCACCAGGGTACATCTGCCGCATTGCGTCGGCGACCATGTTTCCCATCGCAGATTCTGCGCGGCGCAGTGGGTCACGCCGGATATCGAACTGTTGCATTCCCACGGCTGTGGTACCGGGGACGACTGCGGTAGCCTGAGAAGCAGTGTTGGCGCTTTGGTCGGTGTCGAACTGGGCGCTGCTCACGCTTACGTTGGGTGTGATGGTGCCGAGGGTGCCAGCATCCACAGTCATAGATATGATGAACTGCGCGCTTCCGCCTGGCGCGATATCGCCTAGTGCGCAGCTGGGAACTCCGTTTGGGCCACCGGCACAGCCGCGGGTCGAGATCATCACCACACCACCCGGCGGGGTACTTGCCACCATTACATTGGTCGCCTTGTCCGGGCCGGCGTTGGTAACCGTTATCGTGTACAGGACGAATGCTCCGGGAATCACCGGATCTACATCATCGACGATGCTGATCGACAGGTTCGCGCTGCCGCCCCCACCGCCACCACCCCCGCAGCCTGCTGCTGCAAGCAGAATACAAATTGATAGAACGTAACCGATGATCGGTTTCATGATGCGTCCCTTTGAATTGTTCGACTGATCCAACACTAGGCGGTGGGTTTCGTCGAATGACTTCATCATACGGCCGGAAATGCGTAGCCTGAGGCGGAATTATGTGGCAGCGCGGCCTTCCAACCTCTTCTTCCGGTTCATCACGAGACCCAGCACTCCAAGACTAGTGAGTATCAGGGCGCAGGTCTTGGGTTCGGGGATAGACGTCGGCACATCAAGGCGCAGGTGATCTATACCGATGTCTGGCGCACCTGCATCGTGGAGCGCGACCCACAGCACCCACTCAATGTTTTGCCACTCTGCTCCGGAAACGGATATGGTTCCAGGTGATGTAAAGTCTATTGATGTTAGCAGCCCGCCGCTCGACGAGTGCAATTCCCAGGGCGAACGAGTCACCCAAAAATCCAAAATGCTAAACGGTTGGCCGCCAACGTCTATCCAGAGGGCGGGCCATACATTTGGGCCAGCCTGATAGGCAGCCGCAGGAAATGCCGGATTGACAAGACCACTATTGACAGCATCACCCAACGCCCCCGACCTATCCACCCCTATATAGGTACTTCCTTCGAAGCCCTCGAAGCCGCGCCCAGTCGGGACGCCGCCCAGACTTGGGACAAAGTCGTAGTGATAGTTTGGGGTGACGCGAACACCGTTCTCGAAGTAGTCCGCACTGGTACAGCACCCTGTCTGCTCGAAATCGAGCACGATCATGTTGGCGCCCGCCGGGCCAATAAGCGGAGCGATCAGCGCGGCGCAGAAAATCAATCTGAATGATTTGAAACGCACGCCGTGACCACAACAGAACGCGCCCTGAATCGAATGTCTCATGATTGCCTCCCTTTGAATTGTTCGACTGATCCAACACTAGATAGTCGGTTTCGTCGTCTATCTCGCAAGCATGGTCAATATCGGTCTATTTCGAAGTAACGCCCTCCTGCAACTTCCACTTCCGTCTGTTCACAAAACCCAGCATTCCAAGACCAGTGAGTATCAGGGCGTAGATTTGGGGTTCGGGGATTGTCGCCGCAGCGAGAAATAGGCTGGGGCTAGTGGTCCAAGATTGATGCAGTGTGACGCTCGTACTAAACGGTGCAAACTCGCTACCGTGACCCCAATCGTGAAAAGTGTTGTATTCCTCTATCAGCAACCTGTTAACCGGACCCACGAAAGCCGCAAACGACGAATCGATTACGTCAATGCTGCTGACGCCTTGGAACACACTCTCGAAATACTCGAAACTCGTTAACTTTCCCGACAGTATTTCGGTACCGGGAGCAATGCCGAGCGATGCACTGCCGCCAATCCACGAGTAGCTTCCACCAAAAAACCCTGTCTCGTTCACTATCGCCGTTAGCGAGAAAGTCCCCCTCAAGTCGTCCACCAAAGGCAAATCAAGACCAACAATCGGAAGTGAAAAAATTTGGGTACCTCTAGGTCCCCCTGTGAACGGGTTAGTTGATGTAAAGACATCGGTATTGGCGTCGTACGACGAAAATGATGAAGATAGTGCTGGATAAACCCAAAAGGTTGCGCCGAACTCCTCATGTGAAATGACGTCCGCGTAACTGGCGGTGGGAGCTAACAGTGCGGAAAAAAAGAATGCGCGCAGCCCGCGAACAAATGCGACTGATCTTGAGTGTTTCATGATTGCCTCCCTTGTTGATGTCTGGCCCCCGTCATTCGGACACGTCTATCGCGTATCTCGACAGCATCGACGGGGTTTCAGATGACAACAAGATATTCCTGTATTTGGGGATTGGGAATGACCTTCAAGGTGATCGGCTAAAAAACAGCATGAGAACAATCACCTATAGTGAATTTATTACATTTGCATACCAAATAGTGGGTCTGCATATTTCACAGTGAACTATCGATTGCAGGGGCGTAGAACGCGAGAGAAGTGCTGCTTGCTACAAGACTAGCTACATCGTTGGATGGCGGCGAGCTTGCGGTGTGTGCATGTGATGACAACACCTGCTCCTTTCGAGTTACGACAACTCCTCGAGTAACGCCTTGGCCTCCTTCAAGTCCTTCGTATCGAAGCCTTCGGTAAACCAGTTGTAGATCGGCGCGAGGAGGTCGTAGGCTTCTTTGCGTTTGCCCTGGCTCTGCCGCAGGCGAGCGAGACTGGTCGAAGTACGCAGCTCCCAGGACTTGGCCTGTTGATGGCGTGCCCAGTTGAGCGAGGCGAGATAGTTGTTATCGGCACCTTCGAAGTCACCTTTGAGCGAGAGCATCCAGCCCTTGAGGCGCAGGATCTCGGCGTAGTGAAGGCGTTCTTCCCAACCGGGACGTTCGACTTGTGCGATTTGTTCGTCGATCAGCTGCAGGGCATCGTCCAGGTCGCCGGTCAGCGCCATGCCCTCGGCGAGAACCGCTTTGAGGTAGGGACTGCGGGCCTTTCCGCCGCCTGCGTCCCAAACCGTCAGGCCGGCCTTGAGCGCGGCAATTCCTTCGGCGGGTTTGCCTTCCCGGATGAGTGCGACGCCATATCCAATCGGTGCCAGAAGCGCCCACAACACGGGCATGTTGTTCTCGCGACCCAGCCGATCCATTTCTTCGACGCGGCGGCGCAGCGCCTCGGGCTCACAACGGAAATCGAACGCTTCCGCCCCTATACTCAGCGCCCAGCCGAGGTCGAACGGGTGAGCGCGGAGTCGTGCGTGCGCGTCCTTTTCATCGCTCCGCCGCACCGCCCGATCCGGGTGGCCCAGCATCCAAGTAGGGAGCGTCGCGAAGACACCGACCAGCGTTTTGGGATCGTGGTTGAGAATGTCCACAAGGTGACCATGCCTTTCGCGATCGTAGAGGGCCAGCACCTTGTCGCCGTGCTCGAGCGCCTTGATGAGCTCACCCATCCAGAAGTAGCAGGCGCACACAAGTGTGTGTCCCGTGATCAGCAGGTCGGAATCGCCGGTTGCCTTCGCGATGTCCAGCATCTCCTCCGCCCACGGCAGGGACTCGGCTATGCGCCCTTGAGACAGGACGTTGAACATCAGTCCCCAGAGGATGGGCAGCAGCGCGTCGTTGCGCTCAAGTGACTTCGCCAAAGCAAGTGCGGGATGCAGACTGGTCCAGACGTCCGGCGCCGGCCAGCCTTTGAGCGCCAGCCACGCTGTTCCAAGGACGGTGCGCAGCCCCAGTTCACTGGCATTTCGCTCGGACGAGCGAGGAAGGGTGGAGACCAGTTCCAGACCCTGGTTGAGATGCGAGATGGCCTCGGTAAGGGCCATGCGTTTCAACGCCAACTCGCCAGCGGTCTGCCAGAACGGAATGGCGTCCTCGACGAGGCCTGAAGCAGTGAGGTGATGGGCCAGCACCTCGGGCTCGGTGTCTTTGGTGGCGGGGAAGCGCTCCTCGATGACCCGCGCGATCTTGCTGTGCAACTCCTGCCTGCGGCTCTTGAGCAGCGAGTCGTAGGCCGCGTCCTGCACCAGCGCGTGCTTGAAGGTGTAGACGGCATCCGGTGGCGTGCCTCTTCGGAACGCCAGCCCCGAGTCAGTGAGTTGCTCGAGTGCGCTATCGAGCTCGCTCTTGGCCCTCGGCGCCACGGCTTCGATCAGCTCGTGGCTGAACTCGCGTCCAATCGCCGACCCGATCTGGGCGATCTCCTTCACGGGCATGAAGCGATCCAGCCGCGCCATCAGCGAGTCTCGCAGCGTGGCCGGAATGGTGATGGTGTGGGCGGTGCCGGTGTATTCGTAACGATCGCCCGCGTCTTTCAGCTCGCCCGATTCGAGAATCGACTTGGTGAGTTCCTCCACGTACAGCGGCACCCCGTCGGTCTTGGTCAGGATCTGCTCGAGCAGCACTGAGGGTAGTGCCTTGCCGCTGGCGAGCCTGGATACGATCGCTGCACTCTGCGCCCGCGTAAGCTTGGACAGGTTCAAGCCAGTGACATGGCCGTGCTGGGCCCAGCGGGACTGGAACTCGGGCCGGTGGGTGAGCACGATGAGCAGCGGGATGTTCCTCACCCGGTCGATGACCAGATCGAGCACTTCGAGGGTAGTGGGATCAGCCCAGTGGGCATCTTCGAACAGCATCACGCTGGGTTGTTTGCGCGCGGCCGCTTGGGTGATATCGACCAAGGTACGCAACGTCTCGTCTTTATGCTTCTGCGGGGTCATCGAGATCGCCCCGTACCGCTCTTCGCAAGGGATAGACAGCATCGAGGCGACGAAGCGCACGTCACTGAGCGGCCGGCCGTAGTGCGTGACGATCAACGCTTCGAGCTTGTCGAGCTTCGATTCGGACGTCTCGTCACGCGCGAACTTCAGCGCTCGCTCGAAGTTGTCGATGCTGGGCCAAAAGGCGCTGTTGGCGTAATAGGGCGAGCACTGGAACCGCAGCGCCTGCGCACCTCGGCCCTCCAGCCGCTCGCGCAGCGCGCTAAGGATGCGGCTCTTGCCGATGCCCGGCTCGCCCGAGAGCAGGACCACTTGTCCTTCGCCGTCTTGCGCGAGCGCCCACCGCTCCAGCAGCAGGCCGATCTCCTGCTCGCGCCCGACCAGCGGCGTAAGCCCTTCCTGCGTGGCGGCCTCGAAGCGGCTGGTGGCTTGGCTCACTCCCAAGATGCGATAGGCTCGGGCGGGACGCGCGATGCCCTTGAGCGCTTGTTCACCCAGGTCTTCGTACTCGAAGGCGCCGCTGGCTAGTCGGTGCACCCGCTCGCTCACCACGATGCTGCCGGGCGAGGCGACCGCCTGTAGCCGTGCAGCAAGGTTCATCGTCTCGCCTACCGCACCTTTCTCGGCAGAGGCAACCACGACTACCCCACTGGCAATGCCGATGCGCACCGCGAGATACCCGGCCTCGGGAATGTCGAGCTTGGACAGCGCCTCGATGATCTCTAGTCCCGCGCGTATGGCGCGCTCGGCTTCTCCTTCGTGGGCCAGCGGGAAACCAAAGAAGGCGACGATGCCATCGCCAAGGCGCTGAAAGACGTAGCCTTCGTAGCGTGTGATGCACACTGCACACGCATCTTCATAGTTGCGGATGATGCCTTGCAGAACTTCGGGATCCACGCGGTTGGCCATTTCGGTGAATCCCACCATATCGCAGAACAGCACGGTGAGCTGGCGGCGCTCGCTTTCGGTACTGATGGATTCTCGCTGAGTAGAGCGACTTGCGTGAATCGGTAGGTCGGTAGGCGCCGGTAGCTCGACCCCGTTCAACTCGGCTATTGCCTTGAGGAGTTTCTTGCGATGGCCCAAAGAGACACCTAGTCTCTCAAGATCCCTTTCAGCGAGCAGGCGCATGGCCTCGAGGTCAACGTCATTCTCGGCGAAGACTTCCGCATACCGCGCGAACCCAAGCTCCTCGAGCCACTGCTTGATAGGCTGCATTGCCCCCCCGGTCCGCTATTAGAGTCCTACCGGCAGCACGGATCAAGCTCATGGGGCAGGACCGCGACCGTAAAATTATGTCATTCCAATGACTGCTTTGGAGCGAGTCGAGCGTGAGCCGGGACAGATCCGCTTCTTGGCCGCAAGGGAACGCTCAATTGCGTTCCCGATGCCGCCATTCCCAGGGTGGCACTGGATTCTTTTCCTGCCAGAGCCCTATCCGATCAACGTAGGCCTTGGTTTCCGCCATATCGTATTCAAGCCGCTGTTGCGGCGGTTGCTCGTTGGCGTACTTGCAATACCGCCAAGCAAGCCCTATCGAGAATATCACCACACACAACACCACTTTCACGAGGCTCTCAGCCTCCCACGATTCCAGCTAATTCTTCGTCGCATTAAGTACCCGTGAATACTTGGACTCGAACTCTTCATTTCCTTTGCGTGATGCATCGCGCACGATATCCATCAGGCCAGATGATCGCCTCAATTCACGGTAATACGATTGAGAGATCTCATTCAATCCATGAGCGATGCCCAATCTGAGATCTTCTTCTAACTCGCCCTTCGAAATGGTAGCAGGCCAACTACCGTAATGGCGATACTCTTCACGTATCGGATCGAGACGCGCGTATACCTGTTTGACTATGCCTCCAGCAATGGCAGCTTCGAAAGTTTCGAAGGACAAGACCCCCCTATCAATACCGGGCATCCCTCCTGAACGAAAGTGCTCTCTGATTCCGGTATACAACTGGGGATTGAATGTTCGTAGTATGTCTTCTGTGAGAATGGATACGATCCAACAACGACCTAGTGTCCGTGCGGATCGCTGGATAAACGATCGTCCGTTCGCATACGCCGACGCCCTCGGGTTAAATGTTTGGTAACCGTAGTAGCCCATATGAGCAGCGACGACTTCACCGTAGAGATCCCATTGACGCCAACGAGGCGATGCCAACCAAATTGCGACGTTGACAAAGTAGCGTTCGACTTTATCCAGGTTAACTCCCTTCAGACCAACCAAGTTGTAATCGAACCAGTGATGCCATGTGGAATCCACCACCACTCGACCCAAAGTTATCATCTGCCCGTCGTAGGCAACGATCATCGGGAACGGAGGTCTCCTTTTCTGTAGACCAATCTCAAAGTAGTAGGGTGGGGTACGCAGCGTCTTGCCATAAGCGACGACTTCTGGAATGGGTTTTATTCCGGCAAACTCGGGAAAGTGGCCATCCGAGGTGTCGAACTCATCCGGCCCGAAGCACATCCCTTCGTGAGAGTGATCCGGCATGACATCGATTGGGCCGTGCAACGGATGGCAGAGCAATGGATGCGGCATGTAGGCAGCAAAGTCCCAAGGGAAAGGGGAGTCGTCTGGTAACACACCCATCAAGTAACGAGTCCACTCGATGTCTTGCGGAGTTGCATCCTGCTGGTTTTCTTCGTCCCTGATGTAGTAGTCCCAGAAGTTGCTGCCTAAGTACGGAGGAAAGTTAGGTGGTTCCAGGCTTCCGTACTTTTCCGGTCTATTGGTATCAACCCTTTTGAAAGGCTCTGACGTGTCACCAATATTGCTGTTTGGAACGCCTTGTGCAATCGTCCAGCGCCTCATCTTGTTAACACGAGGAACTCGCGAGCACATACTGGCGCCCATGAAGAAGTGATCGCCGGTAGCGAACACCCCTCCGCCGGCGTTCATCCATGAGGAGAGTGCAAAGAGCTCTGAATCACTAAGCGGATTGCGCCCAGGCTTCATGATCTCGGCGTCATCCGGAGGTTTGCCATTGCCGGGCTCAAAACCAAACAGCCAGATCTGATCGTAGCTATCGATAACGCGCTTTCCGTTCACGGAAGCGTCGAATCTGAAATTAAGGAACTTGAATGCGGGCTCGGGTGAACTGCTCACACGGTCGTAGGGACCACGATGTGCCAGGTCGACTTCGAATGACCCGAGCCGATGGGTATATCCACGGATAGCAGCAATCATGCGAGTCCAGTCGAAAGGAGTCACTGGATCTCTGCCGACGGATCCGTCTCCGACAACCAGGATCCTGGAAACGAACCCGAGATCCAGCGGATTCTGGAACAACGAAAGCAATGCAGGTGCAATTGTACTTGTTGTGCTCACCATGACTGCCTCCTACAAGGGTAGAGTACGCTGCTAAGAATGCGTTGCGCCAAGGGCGGTCGACTACAGATCTAGACGCACATCGCGGACCACTTTACATTGACCAAGCCACGAAATGCATCTGACATACAGATAGCTTACAACTGCTGCTTGTCTTGAGTGCCGTGAGGACGAAAGGGCCTTGTATGCACCAAGAATATGACCTATATCGAACAAATATGTCCTGGCAGGGGGCTATTGCCTCGCTCAACGTAATTCGTTGGGGAACAAGGGGAGGACAATATGAAGCGAAATCTGCTTGTGAGTGAACCAATGCGCGGTTGCCACCGCGATGACCGATTGAACGGCGGGTCGGGTTGTTGCGCGGACAACGCTACAACCGCTGCGAGGTTGGCTTACCCCGTCCACGTATCGCATTTCTTTGCAGGATTTCCAGTTGTCATTATCCCCAGTTCAAGTATCTCGATATAGACGGAGGGACGCAAGATGGCTGATATCCACTATTACCGAATTCTCAAGACGAAGGAGGGCGCCGTCTTTGGAGAGATGAGTGTAAAAGGCATAGCCTTCGCTGCGGTTGAGAACCGCAGCAAGGGCTACGATTCGCTTCCGTCGGGAACGTACCAAATACAGAAGGATTACAAGAAATCGGGCGAACAGGAACCGCAGAAGAAAATACCGAAAGTGCCATGTCTGCGTTTCATAGAGGTGCCGGGGCGCAAAGGCGTCGGGAACCCATTCCTAATACACCGCGCGAAAAATGACAGGTGGTCCACACTCGCGGGCTGCATCGCACCCGGTATGGACATCCGGGACGCACGGGGGACCATGAACATCTTGGATTCAGAGAAAGCAATGGGCAAAATCCTCGAGCTACTGGGAGAGGGCAAGGTGTTCACTATCTCCATAGACAACGACGCTCCTGGTGACAAGTGGAAGAGAGACGAATTTATTCACCGCCGACAGAAGCGTCAACGTACGTAACGGTTGACGCGCGCCGCGCTGGCAAGGAGATTCTAAGTATTAGGGGATGGCCAAACCATCGCACAATAAACCGCCAGTCTGCGGCCTCCAATACAGGCCAGACCGTCGAGCCGCTTGGCGGCGTACGCCCGGATTGCAACCGCACCGGCATGGTGCCCGTTTTCCCCCAGTTGCACCATCCTAGTTCGAAAAGGACTTGTCGGCGATCGATCATGGCTTTAAAGTCGTTATCATACAGATAGTTATTCTCCGGGAACAAGGGTTGCTTCAAGTCGGCCGATTTCACCTACAAGAAAACGGGAGGAAAGCATGGAAGCCCTGAAAATCAGCAGTGACGCGCTGTTCATTCTGCTCGGCGCGGTGATGGTGCTGGCGATGCACGCCGGGTTCGCGTTTCTGGAAGTCGGCACCGTGCGCAAGAAAAACCAGGTGAATGCGCTGGTGAAAATCCTTGCGGATTTCTCCATGTCCACCGTGGCGTATTTCTTCATCGGTTATTCACTCGCCTACGGCGTGAATTTTTTCGCCGCGGCCGACAAGCTCGCGGCCGACAGTGGATATCAACTGGTCAAGTTCTTTTTCCTGCTAACTTTTGCTGCCGCCATCCCGGCAATCGTCTCGGGAGGCATAGCCGAACGCGCCAAGTTCAATGCGCAACTAGCGGCCACTTTCCTGCTGGTCGGATTCATTTATCCGTTCTTCGAGGGGATCTCCTGGAACGGCAACTACGGCGTACAGGCGTGGCTCGAGGCCACTTTCGGTGCTCCGTTTCATGACTTTGCCGGTTCGATCGTCGTGCATGCCGTAGGCGGTTGGGTCGGCCTGGTCGCGGTTGTTTTGCTCGGGGCGCGCCGCGGCCGCTACAACCGTGAAGGCGGCATCTCCGCGCATCCGCCGTCGAGCATTCCTTTTCTCGCACTCGGCGCGTGGGTTCTCACGGTTGGCTGGTTCGGATTCAACGTCATGTCCGCGCAGACCATCGACAAGATCAGCGGCCTGGTGGCTGTGAATTCGCTGATGGCGATGGCGGGCGGCACCATCGGCGCGCTCTTTGCCGGGCGCAACGATCCAGGCTTCGTTCACAACGGTCCACTTGCGGGCCTGGTCGCTATTTGCGCCGGCTCGGACTTGATGCATCCGATCGGAGCACTGGCGACCGGCGCGGTGGCGGGCGTACTGTTTGTGGTGATGTTCACTGTGACGCAAAACCGCTGGAAAATAGACGATGTGCTCGGCGTCTGGCCGCTGCACGGTTTGTGCGGCGCCTGGGGAGGGATCGCAGCCGGCATCTTCGGGCTGCACGCATTCGGCGGATTGGGCGGAGTGAGCTTCATGTCGCAGTTGATCGGTAGCGTGCTTGGAATCGGCATAGCGGTGGCAGGAGCGTTGATCGTTTATGGCGGACTCAAGGCCGCAATGGGAATCCGTCTCGACGCGGAGGAAGAGTTCGTCGGAGCCGACTTGAGCATTCACAAGATCTCTTCAACACCTGACCGCGAAGTGAGCTGGTAACGCCGATACTCGCCGGTATTTACCGGAAAAGGCAGCGCAGAAGCGCTGCTTTTTTCTTGCTTGTGATCGCACGTACGGACGAACCCCCGGTCGAAAAATGGGGCTTATGCGTCATAATGACGCCACTTTTTGACTCGGTTGAAAGTACTTGAGCGGTCCGGATATCTCGAGGTTGAAGATCGATCGCGGCGAGGCGCGTGCCGTACCGATGCGCGCGCGTGGCCGGCTGCGGCGGCTGATGTTTCCGGCGTTGCTCGTGGTTGCGGTTGCGATCGTTGCGCTGTTTTCTTACAACTGGCTGCTGCGCGCGCCGGTCGCGGTCGAAACAGCGTCGGTATCGATGTCGTATCCGTCGCAGGCCTACACCGAACTGAACGCGACCGGCTATGTCGTCGCGCAACGCAAGGCCGCGGTCGCATCGAAGGCAACCGGCCGTCTGGTTTGGCTGGGTGTCGAGGAAGGCAGTCGCGTGAAGGAAGGCGAGATCATCGCCAGACTGGAAAATCTAGACGTAAAGGCCACGCGCGAGCAGGCTGCGGCGAACCTCCAGGTTGCCAACGCGAATCTGGAGCAAGGCCTCTCGGAACTCCGGGATGCGGAAACGGCGCTCAAACGCTCGGAGGAACTGCTCGCGCAAGGATTCGTTTCGCGGGCCTCGCATGACATTGCGGTGGCGCGCCACGACAAGGCCAAGGCCAACATTGCCAGCTTGAAAGCGGGCATCGCCGCTGCACAGGCCAACCTGCGTGGTACCGATGTCGCGGTGGAGCAGACGCTGATACGGGCGCCGTTCGACGGCGTCGTACTCACCAAGGCGGCCAACGTGGGCGATGTCGTCACGCCCTTCTCCTCGGCTCTGGACGCCAAAGGAGCGGTGGTGACGATGGCCGACATGAGCACACTGGAAGTCGAAGCCGATGTGTCGGAGTCGAACCTGTCGCGGGTGCGAATCGGCCAGCCGGTCGAAATCCAACTCGATGCGTTGCCCGACGTCCGGTTCCGCGGTGTGGTCGCCCGTACGGTGCCAACGGTTGACCGCTCCAAGGCCACCGTCATGACCAAGATCCGCTTTCTCGAAGCAGAGGCCCGTATCCTTCCGGAGATGAGCGCGAAGGTCGCGTTCCTGTCGCAGTCGATCAGCGACGCCGAGCGCGCGCCACGGGCTGCGCTGAACGCGGCTGCGCTGACAACCCGGGCCGGCCGCAACGTGGTATTCGTGGTCAGGGACAGCAAGGTGGCCGAAGTACCGGTCGAAACCGGTGCGAAGATGGGCGATCTGATCGAAATCAGGAGTGGACCGCAGCCCGGGGAAAAGGTGGTGCTGCGCCCCAGCGCGAAACTGCACGACGGCGCGGCGGTGAAGCCGGCCGGCAAGTGAATGACTGGGAAGATCGTCGAGATCCGCCACATCGCCAAGTCCTATCGCCGCGGCGGCCAGATCGTTCCGGTGCTGAGCGACCTCAGTTTCGATATTCCCGAAGGTGAGTTCGTCGCCTTGATGGGGCCTTCCGGGTCTGGCAAGAGCACGTTGTTGAATCTGATTGCGGGGATCGACAAGCCCGACAGTGGGGAATTACGGGTTGCCGGACTCGACATCACCACACTTTCGGAAGCGGATCTCGCCGATTGGCGCGCCACCCACATCGGTTTCATCTTCCAGTTCTACAACCTGATGCCCGTTCTTACGGCATTCGAGAACATCGAACTGCCGATGCTGCTGACCCGCCTGTCGCGCCGGCAGAGGCGAGAGCGCGTCGGACTGGCGCTCGACATGGTCGGGCTCACCGACCGTATGGATCACTATCCCTCCGAACTCTCCGGCGGTCAGCAGCAGCGCGTCGCCATCGCCCGCGCCATCATCAGTGACCCATTGCTGATAGTTGCCGACGAACCGACCGGAGACCTCGATCGCGTCTCCGCTGCCGACATCCTCAACTTGCTCGACCGCCTTAACCGCGAAATGGGCAAGACCATCGTAATGGTCACGCACGACCAGCGCGCCGCAGAGCACGCGCGCTTGGTGCGCCATCTTGACAAAGGTGAACTCACCGACGGCGAACCCTCCTCGAAGACACTATGACGGTAAAAGGTGACGGCGAACACGCGTTTCCCCTGCTCCGCTGCGGTGAAGGTTTGGACATATGTACTTTGCGAAGCTGGTGCTGAGAAACACGCTGCGGCATAAGCTGCGCACCGGTCTGACCGTGCTGGGCCTTTTCGTCGCGATACTGGCGTTCGGGTTGCTACGTACGGTGGTGGAGGCGTGGTTCGCCGGCGCCGAGAGCGCGTCGACCACCCGCCTGATCACCCGCAATTCGATTTCCCTGGTTTTTTCGCTGCCGATCGCCTACCAGGACAGGATCCGGCAAATCGGCGGCGTGACCCGCGTCAGCCATGCCAACTGGTTCGGTGGCATCTACGTTTCGGAGAAAAACTTTTTTCCGCAGTTTGCGGTGGACGCAAAATCGTATCTCGACCTCTACCCGGAGTATCTGATCCCGCCGGAGCAGTTGAAAGCGTTCCTGCTCGATCGCAAGGGGTGCACCGTGGGACGGAAGCTTGCGGATATCCACGGTTTCAAGATAGGCGACGTGGTGCAGTTGCGCGGGACGATTTTTCCCGGCACCTGGGAGTTCGTGGTGAGGGCGGTCTACGACGGAGCGGAAGCGGCAACCGACACTTCGCAATTTCTATTCCACTGGGACTATCTCAATGAGACCCTGAAGCAGACGGTGCCGCGCCGCGCGAACACAGTCGGCGTCTACGTCGTGGGCATCGAGCAGTCCAACCAGGCCGCCGAGATCGGCAGGGAGATCGACAGGACTTTCAGAAATTCGCTTGCCGAAACGCTGACCGAGACCGAGAAGGCTTTTCAACTTGGATTCGTGGCCATGACAGAGGCAATCGTAATCGCCATAGAAGTCGTTTCGTTCCTGGTGATCTTCATCATCATGGCGGTCATGGCGAATACCATGGCCATGACGGCGCGCGAGCGTTTGGCGGAATACGCCACTATGAAAGCACTCGGGTTCGGTCCAATACGGGTCGTGAGCCTGATCCTCGGTGAGTCGCTGGTCATAGCGTTGGCAGGTGCGACGGCGGGCGTGCTTGCCACGTTCCCCGTGGCGGAGTGGTTTGCCGCGAAAATGGGCACACTGTTCCCGGTGTTCAATGTCTCACAGCAGACTGTGACCATGCAGATTGTGGCGGCCGTAACAGTCGGTGCCGTTGCGGCGCTGCTGCCAAGCTACCGTGCCGCCACCGTGCGCATCGTTGATGGCCTTCGCAACATCGGTTGATCGTACAACCGACCGCGGAATCAGGATCAGACATGGCGATACCGTTTTCGTACACGGCGAAGAACCTGATGGCGCGCAAGCTGACCACTGCGCTCACCGCCGGGGGCATGGCACTCGTGGTGTTTGTGTTCGCCACGGTGTTGATGCTGCAGGAGGGACTGAGGAAAACGCTGGTCCAAACCGGATCGTGGGACAACGTGGTGGTGACGCGGCGCTCTGCAGGTACAGAGGTACAGAGCGGCGTGGATCGCGCGCAGGCGGGGGTGGTCGAGAGCCAGCCGGAAGTGGCGTACGGTGCGGACGGATTGCCGCTGGTGTCGAAAGAAACCGTCGTGCTGGTGACGTTGCCCAAGCGCGAATCCGACAAACCGTCCAACGTTGTCATTCGGGGGATCGGACCCAAAGGCAATGCATTGCGCCCGCAGGTTCGCATCATCGAGGGCAGGATGTTCCGGTGGGGATCGTCCGAGATCGTAGCCGGGCGCAGCATTGCGGAACGGTTTCAGGGAGCGGGCGCGGGGGAACAACTGCGCTTTGCAATGCGCGACTGGACAGTGGTCGGCGTGTTCGATGCCGGAAGGAGCGGTTTCGATTCGGAGATCTGGGGCGACTCGGACCAGTTGATGCAGGCCTTTCGCCGGCCGGTGTTCTCTTCGGTGGTCTTGCGTCTCGAGGATGCGGGCCGTTTCGAAGCACTTAAAGCGCGGCTCGAATCCGACCCGCGGCTCACGGTCGAAGCCAAGCGGGAAACGGTGTTCTACGCCGAGCAATCGCAGGTGCTCGCAAATTTTATCGGTTATCTCGGGCTTACGCTGTCAGTGATTTTCTCGATTGGCGCGACTATTGGCGCAATGATCACGATGTACGCGTCGGTGGCAAATCGAACGGCGGAGATCGGTACGCTGCGAGCACTGGGATTCCGGAGCCGCAGCATTCTAGCGGTATTTCTACTGGAAGCGCTGTTGCTCGGTCTTGTCGGCGGCGCCGTTGGGCTGGGTCTTGCATCGTTCATGCAGTTCCTCACCATTTCAACGATGAACTGGCAGTCCTTCGCCGAGCTTGCGTTTACCTTCACGCTCGATGCGGGGATCGTCGCAAAAGCACTGGCATTCGCACTAATGATGGGATTGCTCGGCGGTTTCCTGCCCGCGTTGCGGGCGGCGCGACTGAACATCGTCGATGCACTGAGAGCGGTGTGACCCCGTTAGCAGCGAAGGAACCCGCTTATCTCTACCGGTCCTGTTTCTCCGATTCTTCTTTGGAAACGGGTCCCTTCTCCATGGGATTTACAGTGCCCATGTGGAAACGAAATTCGCCCGCTTGGCGATCGCGGAAATAGTGCTGCAGCGTGCGCCGCACGGTAGCGAAGGCCAGTGTATCCCAGGGGATTTCACTTTCTTCGAACAGCCTTGCTTCCAGCGTTTCTGCGCCGGCGTGGAAATCGAGGTCGAGAAGCCGCGCGCGGAACAGCATGTACACCTGGTTGATGTGGGGAATATTGAACACCGCGTACAGGCCCAGCATTTCCACGCGCGCATTCGCCTCTTCGAGGGTTTCGCGCTGCGCGCCTTGAGCGGTCGTTTCCCCGTTCTCCATGAAGCCGGCCGGGACCGTCCACAATCCGTGGCGCGGTTCAATGGCGCGGCGACAGAGCAGAACGCCTTTTTTCCATTCGGGGATGCAACCCACCACGATCTTGGGGTTCTCGTAATGAATCGTTCCGCAACTGGCGCAAACGAAGCGGGGGAGGCTATCACCTGGAGGTATGAGTCGCTCAACGCGAGCACCGCAGTTGTTGCAGAAATTCATCGTATTGGAAAGTGAATGCGCCTGGCTGCATTATACGGACGCCAGGCACCGCTACGGGCGCGCGCCGGGAATTGCTAGAATTGTTGAACTTGCCGGATTTCGCGTCCGGACGGACTGGAGTGGCTATTGAAAAGAACATGGCTGGTGGCGATCGTTCTGGTGGCGAACAGCTGGGTTGGTGCCTCGTTCGCAGATCAATTGGCTTCGTTGCAGGGTACCTGGAAGGGTCCGTGGTACATCGGCATGACGAGCGGCTTGGCGGCAATGGAAATCGCGGCCGACGGGTCCGGGACGATCGCGTTCACCAATCTCGAGAACTTCGGCAACGAACCAGTCATGCTGACCAAGACTTCGTTTGACGGCAGGACGTTCAAGTTTGGCGCTTCCGGCACTGGCGGTATTGAAATCTCGTTTGCCACGCAACTGGAATCGGGCGCCAAACAACTGCGCGGGAACGGCAAGTATGGAGGTTTTGGAGCGCGTCTCGAACTGCGGCGCGCGGACTGACCAGAAAGGGCAGGACAGACCGCCCTTCGAATTTCCTTGAGATCGCTCCTAGCGATCGGCGCAATCAGTTCGCCGGTAATGTCTTGATGTATTCTGCGAGTGCCTGAACTTCATTTTGACTGAGCTGGTTCTTGAAGCCGGGCATGGGCGATTTTCCTTCGTTGATATGCTTCACCAGTTGCTCCATTGTCTTCGACGTGCCGGCAAGCTTCGGGCCGTCAGCCTGCTTCATGCCGTAGCCCTGATGGCACCAGCTGCATTTCGTCGCAAACAGCTTCTTGATATTCAATTGGTACTTTTCACCGACCGTGGCCGCAGCCATGTCGACGGGATCGTTCGCTGCAGCAGGTGCCGAAGCAAGCCCGGCGAAGACTGCGAGCGCGCAAACAATCTCTCTGATGCGTAAGACCCTCACTTGAAACTCTCCCTGTAGACCCGACAAATTAAATGGGCGAGGGATTGCTCCCTCGCCCGAAATCAACGACTGGATATTATTGTTGGTTTACAGGCCGAACACTATCAGTTGACCGGCGTCGGTCGGCATCTCGGTGAACGGATGACCGAACAGCGGGCCGTAGTTGCCGGAAACGTGGCTGCCCCAGCCGGCGACAACGGCAATGTACTGCTTGCCCTTGGCCATGTAGGAGATCACGCCTCCGTGGTGGCCGATGCCGTTGTTATGCCTCCACAGTTCCTTGCCGGTGCGGGCATCAAGAGCATGGAAGTTCCCATCGGCGCCCGGCACGAACACCAAGTTGCCCTTGGTGGACAGCAGCGAAGCGAGCGGCGGATACTTGAACTCGACGCGCCACTTGATCTTGCCGGACAGCGGGTCGCGGCCGGTAACATGGCCGTAAGCCTGCTTGCCTTGCGGGTGTGTAGCGGTCCACGAAGCGCCGAAGTAGGCTTGTCCGGAGAAGTCGGCCGGACGATCAGCCTTCACCACTTCGATGTCGAAGCACCACTCCTGAACGACCTTGTACAACAGGCCGGTACCAGGGTTGTAGGCGCCGGTATTCCAGCTGATCGCACCGTCAATCGCCGGGCACACGTTGGTGTGCTTGCCTTCGGGGAGCTCGCGACGGCCGATCAATTGGCCGCTCTTCGAATCGACGCCCTTGATGTAGTTGTAGGTCTCACCAACCATATAGGCGTTTTCCACCTTCAGCGGGTTGCCATTGCCAAGCTGGTCGGCGTTATAGACGAAGATGATGCCGCCCTTGTTCGGATGCAGCATGTAGCGCTTGCCGCCCTTCTCGAAGGTCATGAATTCGCCCGGCGCGCTGTCGAAGTCCCAGGCGTCGTGCGGCATTTCCGAGAAGTACGACTTCAGCTCACCGGTGTCGGCATCGAGAACGACGACCGAAGAGCTGTACAGGTTTTCACCCGGACGCGGGCCTTCGGTTTTCCAGTTCTCTCCGGCCCAATCGTAGTCAGGCGCCGGGTTGGCGGTTCCCCACCACACGCTGTTGGTCTTGGCGTCGTACGAACCGGTCATCCAGCCGCCGCCGCCGCCGATCTTCCACGAATCATTGCCCCAGGAAGCACGGGAGCGCTCGTCGCCTCCGATGGTATCGAATTGCCAGGCCACTTCGCCGGTTTGTGCATTGACCGCAAAGATCGGACCGCAGCAGCCGGACAGTTCCCCGCCGTTGGACCCAATGATCACCTTGTCCTTCACCACTACAGGAGCACCGGTAAAGCCCTTGTTGCCTTTTTCGACGCTGAGGATCATGTTGTCCCAGACCACTTTGCCGGTCTTGGAGTCGAGCGCGATCATGCGGCCGTCTACGGTACCGATGTAAACTTTACCGTAGGCAATCGCCAGACCGCGGTTGTACGGGTTGTAGAAAGTGCCTTCCGCACGTTCGGTGTCGATCTTGGCCTGATAGCGCCAGATCACCGAACCGTCCGAACCGTCGAGGGCCCACACCTGGCCCGTGGAACTGGTGTAGTACAGGACACCGTCGACTGCGAGGGGGAACGACTGGATACCGCGCTTGGCGGCGGCCGGGCTGTGCAGCCAGGCTACGTGCAGGTCCTTGACGTTGCTGGCGTTAACTTGATCAAGCCCGCTATAGTGCCAGCCTTTGAACGACTGGTGGTACATCAGCCAGTTGTTCGGGTCTTTGTCGGCGTTCGCCAGGCGGTCCCAGGTGACATCTGCTGTCATGGCCTGGGAAGCGAACCCCACGAATGCCGCTGCGGACAGGGTCTTTGCGACCCCTGAATATGTCCATCGATTCATAACTCTCTCCGGTTATCTTGATTTCAAATTCTAGGATTGGGTAAACGCAGGAATTTTAGATTGCCCCCGTTGCGCATTTATTTGCTCGTTAACTTCTTGTGTCGACCTGCGCGCGGCCGGGAAACCCGGAGCAAATGTATTCCTCCTCCTAGTCAATTGCAAGGGTGGACGATTGTTTTTTGAAACCCGCGAAGGCCGCGCCGGACGGGCGTTTCGGGCTGTTGCAGTGCGGCAAAACAACGCATGATCTTGAGTCCTGAAACGCGATTTCGGATTGGAATGCGGACGCGCATCGATGCATTCGGACAGCAGAGTTTCACGCGTTGACGAGAATGAAGTGGAGTTGCGCTTCGTTCGCGCGTCTGGACCTGGCGGCCAGAACGTGAACAAGGTCGCTACCGCAGTCGAACTGCGCTTCCACATCGGCTCCAGCCGATCACTGACTGAAGAGGTCAAGACTCGGCTGCGCAAACTGGCCGGCAGACGGGTCAGCGATCAGGACGTACTGGTGATCGACGCGCAGCGATTTCGGAGTCAGGAGGCCAATCGGCGCGACGCGTTGTCGCGCCTTGACGACCTGGTTCGTGCCGCCGCACACAGACCCAAATTGCGGATCGCAACCAAGCCGACGGCATCGTCAAGGCGCAGACGAGTGGAGGGGAAGCGCGTGCGCGCGGCGGTGAAGCGATTGCGTGGGAAGGTGTCGGACGCGGAGTGAGGTGAAACGAGATTCGCAAATTCGAACGCGAACCTACTACGCCCGTACCGTCAGGAAGGCGCCGACTCGCGCGTGACCACCGCCTAGTTCGCCTTGCTCTTGGTAGAGCCGCCGGGAATTCTATCGACCGGTTGGATGCGCACATCCCCCATACTGAACGAGTTGTCGGGGCCGTTCTTATTGACGATGACGAGTGGAGTGTCGATACGAAGTGGTGAGTCTCGCAGTGGGAAAGCAATCAACGTACTGTCAGATTGTGTTTGCAGGGCAGCGTCTTTGCGTCCCAGCAAGTTGTCCGGATTTGTTTTCGAGAACGATTTGGCGCGCCCACCTGTGTCGTCATCCGCCACAACAGTTAGCGCGTCGTAATCGCGGTCGTCTGTTGGCGCATCTACTTTGCCGCGCTCGGAATCGTTCTTCAAACTGGCCGATTCGTTGCCGTCGCGTGAACTTCTCTCGCCTGACGACTTTGCGTCGGAATTTTCTTCCTCGGCGGCCTTGTCTCGATTACGCTCGCTGGCAACGACCGGTTGCCGGGGAGACAGCAAGGCAGCCTTGCTGATGAAGACTGGCTTGGTATTTTCGTCCGCGATGTAGTACGACTGTCCATGAATCACATCCAGACACCCGCCGGAGTTGCATACGGCGATGGCTCCTTCGGATACCGTACCGGACACGCTTTTCCCATAAACCACCGTGTACTCCGTGCCGCGAATGCCTATCGTCGCCACGTTCGTCTTCATTTCGTATTTCGATCGATTCGCCTTGCCGATCAGCCCGCTGATTGTGCGCAACCCCCCCCTGATCAATTCCATGGCGACGCGTTCGTGGCCGTCGGGCTTACCACTGTAGGAGTAGGCATTGACGCGAAACTCGGAATTTGGCGAGAGCGATACGAATCCGCCATCCGTGAAGCGCAATTGCACGCGGGCGGTCTCACTGACTATCCGATCACCGACATGAACGGGTGAACCCTTTTCCAAGTCCCGTTTCTCGGCGGAGATCGAAACCGCATAGGCCGTTCCCCAGATGAACTCCACTGTCGCTGCCGCCGCAGCAAAGAGCGGCGACGTTGTCGTCAGCATGACGATGAACAGAAGATACCCGACGCACCTGCGTTTGCCTTGATTCATGACGCCTCCCTGATTGAAGTCCGAGACATACGGTTTCTTCAATCTCTGAACCCGCCATCGCTTGTATTTGTGGTTGGCGGATGAACTTGAACCCTCTATGCCGCAAGGGCTATGCCACTTGCAACGCAACGAATTCAATAGGGCATTCGTTGTAACTCAATGATTTTAGGTATGTTTCCGGGCACGACGGACGCGACCAAGCTGAAAGTCGCTTTTGGTGACTTGATTTGGTCGAGGGTGACGCGAGTACGACAGCCCAGAAAGGGCACCTACCGTTTTTCCGGCAGGATGCGCTGAAGCAGCACGACCAACTGTTTGCGCTCCCGGGCGCTGAGGTTCTGCACAACGCGACGTTCGTGCTGGGCGACTTTGCGCTTCAGCAGCCGCAGAAGATTGGTGCCGTCGCTGGTCAAGTACAGCCCGTTGCTGCGCCGATCCGCGGCATGGCGCTCCACCAGCGCACGGTCTTCTAACTTGTCGAGCACTGTCACCACTGTGGAGCGATCGAGGTGCGCGGCATCGGCCAGCGCTTGTTGGGTGAGTCCCGCATTGGCGTCAACGATCACCAGAATCCCAAACAGACCAGGGGAAATTCCCGCGCCGTCCACGGTCTCGACGAAGTCGGCAAAGATCGCGCGTTGCGCGAGTCGAAGCTGGTAGCCGATCAAACCAGGCAGCATGCCCATGCTGGCGGCCTTGCGCCTTACGCCCGCCGGTTTTGCCGCCTTGCGCGTGCCGGCCGATTGTTTGACTTCCAACAGTTTGGTTCCCATACTTGGAAGGATGGTAGCCCACAACGCACCGAATCGCCAAGCAAGCCTCGATAAGCCGTGAGCCTGACTGTTACCGTCGCCGATTTGAATCAGTCCGCGCCTGCAGAGGAGGGCGAAACCGTACTCAGTGCGTTGTTGGCCCACGGGATAGCCTTTGCATACAGTTGCCAGGCCGGCAACTGCGGCACCTGCAAATGCGAGCTGGTGTCCGGGGATATTCTCGAGCTGGAATACTCCGAACACGCACTGTCCGTGGACGAACGCAGCCGCGGCATCGTTCTCGCCTGCCGCTCGCAGATGTGGAGCGACGTGGTGGTGCGGCGCCTCGATTCCGAGGACTTTGTAGTGCACCCGTCACGGGTGATGCGTTGCCGGGTCGCGGAAATCGCCAACCTGACCCACGACACCCTCAGGTTGAGGCTGGAAATCGTCGCAGGCGGGCCGTTCACGTTTTCGGCTGGACAGTATGCGCAACTCGAACTGCCGGTTGCGCCCGGAGTCCGCCGCGACTATTCGATGGCAAATCGCCCGGACCAGGCGATGCTCGAGTTTCACGTGCGTGTGATGCCCGGCGGATCGGTGAGCCATCGCATCGCCACGGTGCTCAAGGTCGGCGATATGGTCAAGGTTTGCGGGCCGATGGGTACGTCATATCTACGGGTGCAGCACCCGGGGCCAATGCTGTGCATTGCCGGCGGCAGTGGCCTGGCGCCGGTCAGATCTATCGTCGAGACTGCGCTCTCGTCCGGATTTTCCCAGCCCGTGCATTTGTATTTCGGGGTGCGCGCCGAGCGCGACGTCTACTTCGAGCGCGAATTGAGAGAGTTGCAGAAGAGCCATCGCCATTTCAGCGCGCATATTGTTCTTTCCGAACCGGGCGCAACGTCACCCTCGGACACGCTCCTACCGCGCAGATACGGACTGGTGACCGATGCTGTGGCGGCGGATTTCGTCGGCCTCGCCGGTTTCAAGACCTATTTCGCGGGGCCGCCGCCGATGGTGGACGCGGCAACTGCATTGGTAAAGGCGCGGGGGGTCGGCGTGCGCGACATTCATGCCGATGCCTTCTTCCCGGCGCCAGTTGATGTGCCGACGGTGGCGCTGGCGAGATGAACCGGGGACAGGCACTCGAGGGCAGGGTTGCGCTCGTGACAGGCGGCGCGCGCGGCATCGGTCTGGCTATCGTGGAAGAGTTGCATCGTCTTGGTGCGAATGTCTTGGTTGCCGACAGCGGTGTGTCCATTTCCGGGAATGAACCCGATTCCTCCGTTGCAGAAAGCGTTGCCGCTAAGTTTGGAGCCAAGGCGGCGGCATTCACCCGGGACATGGCCGCAACAGGGGCTGCGGACCAAGCGGTGAAGCTCGCGACGGAAAATTTCGGCGCACTGGATATCGTGGTGAACAATGCGGCGATCCTGCGTGATGCCCTTATTTTCAAGGCCGGTCGCGAGAACTGGGAACAGTTGATCGCGAACAATCTGACCGCATCCTTCGCGCTGCTGGCAGCAGCGACGCCGCTGATGCGCGAGCAACAAAAAAACGGGCGGGCGCCGGGACGCATCGTCAACATCGTCTCGAGTGCGGGGATTTTCGGAAACTTTGGCCAGTCGGCTTATGCGTCGGCCAAGGCCGGACTGGTGGGATTGACGCGCGTGGTGGCGATGGACATGGCGCGCTCGAAAGTCGCGTGCAATGCGATCGCCCCGTTCGCCGCAACCCGTGTGACCGAAACCATCCAGCCTGCCAACGACGCGCAGGCGGCGTACAAGGAAAGGGCACTGAGGATCCCGGCGCACTACGTTGCACGCCTCACCGCATTGCTGTGCTCGAACGCGCATGAGATTACCGGCCAATTGTTTGGCGTGCGCGGCCGCGAACTATTCCTGTTCTCCCAGCCGCGACCAGTGGCGCGAACGCTGATGAACCCGGGGATTTCATGGGATCTCGATGGTCTCGCGAAGACGATGCAAAGCGAGTTCGCTGGAAAACTGGCCGACTTGGGTACCGACCTGGAATTCTTCAATACCGAACCCTTCGTGTGAGGTTTGCCTCATGACAGCGACAGCAACCATCGAAGTGAAGACCGCAGCCGAACTGGCGCACCAGCCGGAGGAATACCGGGCGGCAGTGAAAAAGATCGTCATCAGCCACGCAGTCAACGAGCTTTACGGGGCGCAGGTGTTTGACGAGCCGGCCATTGCGCTGGCGCCGACGCCTTACGCCAAGTGGCTCACCTGCCGTGTGGCGATGGAGGAGTACCATCACCATGTGCGTTTCAGGGGGCTGGCGGAGGAAATCGGCGTGCCTGCGGAAATGCTCGACCCGAAAGTGAAGAAACCGCTGACCATATTCAATTTCGAGCTCAGGACCTGGCCGGAATTCTGCGTAATAAAGGCAATCGCGGACTACGCCGAGATCCTTCAGGTGGAGGATCTGCTTCACTGCAGTTTCCAGCCGCTGCGCAATCTGGCGCGCATTACGATGCCGGAGGAGAAATTCCACGCCAAGTTCGGCAAGGATTTCTGCATGGAACTGATCCAGACCGGGGAAGGCAGGACAGCGGTGCAGGATGCAATCAATCGCTATTTGCCAATCACCCCGGGCTTCTTCGGCGCCAGCAAGTCGAAGAACAACGAGGCGTACCTGCGCTGGGGACTGAAGAGCCGCACCAACGATGAAATGCGTGCCGATTTTCTCGGTCGGGTAGCCGAGTTGGTGGAGAGGGATTTCGGTTTGTCTTTGCCGAAAATCTGAAAGGCATCTACAAGGCACTAGGAGAATGCAATGGGACAGCCGTTGAAAAATGCCCGTGCGGAGCGGGACGCTTACTACCAGCGGATAGGGCGGGCGCACCTGACGCCACTATGGGAGTCGATGAGCGCGCTGGTGCCGAAACAGCCGGCCTCGCCCTGCGTGCCGGCGCTGTGGAAGTACGGGGAAATACGTCCCTGGTTGATGGAATCCGGCAGCCTGATTACCGCGAAGGAGGCGGTGCGCCGGGTTCTCATCCTTGAGAACCCTGGCCTGCCCGGTCAGTCCTCGATCACGCATACTCTTTATGCCGGTTGGCAGCTGATTCTTCCAGGCGAAGTGGCGCCCAGCCACCGCCATACCCAGACTGCCTTGCGGCTGATCGTGGAAGGTTCCGGCGCGTATACCGCGGTCGACGGCGAGCGGGTCACCATGCATCCGGGAGATTTCATCATCACGCCGTCGTGGACCTGGCACGATCATGGCAACCCCGCTGACGAGCCGGTGGTGTGGCTGGACGGGCTCGATATCCCGCTGGTGCGATTTCTCGACGCCGGTTTTGCCGAGGAGTATCCGCGTGATGAGCAGGAAGTGGTGCGGCCGGAGGGCGATGCATGGTTGCGCTACGGAAACAATCTCCTCCCGATCGAATTCCGGTTGCAGGGCACCTCCTCGCCTGTGTTTGCGTACCCGTATTCGCGCTCGCGCGAGAGCCTGCACCAGCTCGCACGGGTGGACAAGCCACATGCTTGCCATGGGCACAAGATGGAGTTCGTCAATCCCGCAAGCGGGGGACCGGCGATGCCGAGCATGAGTTCGTTCATACAGTTGCTGCCCAAGGGTTTCAGCGGCCGGCCTTACCGCAGCACCGACGGCACGGTCTTCTCGGTAATCGAAGGCGACGGGCGGGTCGTGATTAGCGGAGAAACCTTCGAGTACACTGCGCGCGACGCCTTCGTCGTACCTCCTTGGCACGCCTATGCACTTTATGCGGAAGGCGACACCGTGCTGTTCAGCTATTCCGACCGGCCTGTGCAGCGTGCGCTTGGGCTGTTCCGAGAGGAGCTATTGAAATAGGCGTACAACTGAAGGCGGAGTATTGCCGCACGCGTACGCTTGCCGGCCGTTGGATTGATCAACTGTCTTGCACGATGCGCGCGGCGCACACGGCCGTTCACCGGGAATGCGCGAATCCAACTTCCTTTCATTGACACCATGAACGAAAACCAACTGCTGTTCGACGTCGGGCCGGCCGCGTCTGTGCCGGTCATCGGCCGCAAGGAACGATTTCCGGTGCACCGCATTTATTGCGTGGGCCGAAACTACGCCGCGCATGCGCGGGAGATGGGCAAAGACCCGGAGAAAGAGCCTCCGTTTTTCTTCCTCAAACCGGCGGATGCAGTAGTGCCCGGCGGCGGGGAGGTTCACTATCCGCCCGGTACCCAGAATCTTCATCACGAGATCGAACTGGTGGTGGCGATTCAGCGCGAGGGGCGCAACATTGCGGCGGCGAAGGCGTTGGATCATGTCTACGGCTATGCGGTCGGCCTCGACATGACCCGCCGCGATTTGCAGATGAAAGCACGCGATATGGGCCGACCATGGGATTTCGGCAAGGCTTTCGACGAGTCGGCCCCGGTCACGCATATCCATCCAGTGGCGAGCCACGGCCACCATTCGACCGGAAGCATCTGGCTCAAAGTCAATGGCGAAATGCGCCAGCAGGCGGATCTGGCCGACATGATCTGGAATGTGCCGGACACCATCGCCTTCCTTTCCGAATACTACCTCCTCAAGCCGGGCGACCTGATTTTCACCGGCACGCCGGCGGGAGTCGGCGCGGTGAAGCGCGGGGATCATATGGTCGGTGGAGTGGACGGTTTGGGCGAACTGGTCGTCACCGTAGTCTGAATACTGCCGGCGGACGAGAACAAGAGCGTGAATGCCGTCGCGCAAAGGTGTTGGCTGGAAGTGGCACTCAACGGACCTTGGACCCAAAGCCGCCAGCCCGGCATTCCGGTCACAGTGAAGGAGATCGTCGAACAGGGAATAGCCTGTGTAAAGGCTGGTGCCGCAATCGTGCACCTGCATGCCTACGACGAGTCGAGCGGGCGGCAGACCGAAGATCCGGACGTATACGCGCGAATCATCGAGGGTATCCGCACCAGGGTGGATGCGATCGTTTATCCGACTATCCCGACCAACGGGCTCAAAGGCCAAGCTGGCGAACAGACACCGCAGCAGCGCTTTGCCCACGTCGAGGAACTCGCGCGCCGCAGGCTTATCGAGTGGGCCGCAGTAGATCCGGGATCGACCAACTTCGCTCATTACGACGAATTGCGCGAGGACCAAACCGGTTTCGTTTACCTCAATTCCGAGGACCACATCCGGCATGGGCTGAATCTGGCGATGCGCTACGGCTTTCATCCGGCCTACGCGATTTACGAACCCGGATTTTTGCGCCTCGGTGCTTCGCTTCACTGGCGCAGCAGTTGCCCGCGCCCGATTTATCGTTTCATGTTCTCGCGCGGTTTCACTTTCGGCTTCCCGCCCGAGGATTACGGAGTCACGGCTTACCTCAACCTGCTAGACCAGGTGGCACCCGGCGCAAACTGGATGATTGCGGGTCTGGATGTGGACGTGATCCCGTTGATTCCTCGTGCGGTAATGGAAGGCGGGCACATCCGCGTGGGCCTGGAAGATGCGCCGCTAGGCTCGGACAAGAGCAATCTGCGGTGGGTGGAAGAAGCGGCACAGCGCATCGGCAACGCCGGCGGGGAACTGGCGACGGCGGGAGATGTGCGAGCTGCGCTGGCTCCCGAGGACCAGGAAATCCCATAAAGACCTATTCAAGCAACGCTCTATAATTTCGCCGTCTCAATCGACAGAACTACGAGGAACACATGGGGTCCAGGATCGGCATCACCATGGGCGACCCGTCGGGTATCGGGCCGGAAATCATCGTCAAGGCGCTTGCCGAGATGGATCCGCAGACGCGCGCGGCCTCCGCCGTAATCGGCAACATGGCCATCCTGCGGCGTGCTGACAAGCTGCTTGGCACCGGACTCAAGTATGTCGACGGTTTGGACGCGAAAAACGGCGAGGTGCCGGTCGCCAATGTACCGACCAAGGACCAGGACAAGATCCACGACGGCCAGGTCGGCGCGGCCGGCGGCGAGGCGGCTTACCGTTACGTCGAGGCTGCGGTCAGTTTGGCGCTGGACGGAAAGATCACGGTAATCGTGACCGCCCCGCTCAACAAGGCAGCCATGCATGCGGCGGGGCATCACTTCGATGGTCACACTGAACTGCTCGCGCACCTTACCGGGGCAAAATCCTCGTTCATGTTGCTTGCTGGAGAGAAGTTGAATGCCGTCCATGTCACCACTCACACGTCACTCAAGAATGCCGCAGAAAAACCGACGATGGATCGCGTGGTCGCGACAATCCGCGCCGGGTATCAGCATTTCCGCGAGCTCGGGATCGCCAACCCGCGCATCGCGGTGGCCGGGCTGAACCCGCATTGCGGGGAGGGCGGTATTTTCGGTCGTGAGGAGATCGACCGCATCCAGCCCGCGGTCGAAGCGGCAAGAAAGGAAGGCATCGACGTCAAGGGACCCATCTCCGGGGACACCGTGTTCTATCGCGCGCTCAAGGGTGAATTCGACCTGGTCGTGGCGCAGTACCATGACCAGGGGCATATCCCGACCAAACTGATTGCCTTTGACACCACCGTGAACGTGAGTCTTGGCCTGCCGATCCGCCGCACTTCTGTAGACCATGGCACTGCTCACGATATCGCTTGGACCGGCAAGGCGAGCAACGTCAACATGAACGCCGCCATAGCCTACGCCCGCAAGATGGCCGACCGCGTCGCCGCCTGATCCGTCAGTCAAGAGCATTTGACCACTGGGCAGCATGGGAAAGTTAACAGTCTCGATACCGCTCGTGTTCGGCTTTTCCAGCAGCCCCGAAGTGAAAACTGAATGACGGAAAACCCGAGAGTACTCGTCGTAGCGGACGACCTGACCGGAGCGATGGACAGCGCCGGCCCCTTCGCCGAGATCGGTGTCGAAACCTGGGTCGTGGCGGCACCGATGCAATGCGATCCGGCGATGATCGCCGGTGCACGCGTGGTTTCGGTCAATACCGACAGCCGTCATCTGCACGCGGTGCAGGCGGCAACCCAGGTGCGAGAAATCGTGCGTCGCCTCGGTGCTGAGGCATTCGATATCGTCGTAAAGAAGATCGATTCCACGCTGCGCGGTAACGTGGCGTCCGAGACCTTGGCATTGCTCGAAGCGAGCGGCCGCCGCAGCGCGGTCATCGCATCGGCATTTCCGGCGCAGGGGCGGATCGTGAAGAACGGCATCGTCCACGTCAACGGCGTGCCGCTGGCAGAGACGGCTTTTGCCAGGGACGCGCTGTCGCCGCCACCGCTTGCGCCGCTGCAGCAGGTCTTTGCCGAGGCCGCACCGGGGTTTGGCGTTGCAATTGCCGGACCAGGAAATGATTTCAGCAGTGCTTCGAATATCCGGATCTGGATCGCTGACGGCGCCACTGACGCGGACCTTGCTGCAACGGTACGCGCGGTACAAGCCCAACTCGGTGATCTACTCCTAGCCGGTTCCGCGGGAATCACCAAACCGTTGGCGCGCGCATGCTTCGACAGGACAATATCGCGCGTGGCGCCCAAAAAACTCACCGGCACCATCGTTTTCGCAGTCGGTTCGCGTGCAGTGCAAAGCGCCGAGCAGATCGAATCGCTGATGCAGGAACCAGGCAGCCGGATGCTTCCCGCACCCAATGGACGGCTTTTGGAAAAGGAATTTCCCGCCGCGCGCAATTTGGTCCTGAAGGCCACGGCCGACGCCGCGGGTAAAGAAGGCGACTCGCAACGGGTGGCGGCCGACATGGCAAGGAATGCGATTGATGCCGCCCGGCGCACCCACGCGCAGGCACTGGTGGCGACAGGCGGCGATACTGCGATCGCCGTCCTTACGGCGACCGGCAATCCGGCGTTACAGGTGCTTGGGGATCTGATGCCGGGAGTTCCATATGCGCGCATCCGTCTGGACGGCGCTCCGCTGTGGCTGGTGACCAAAGCCGGCGGATTTGGCGGGCGCGACACGTTTCGCGAGATCGCGCGTCGCTTGCGCGCCGAATTTACGACAGAAAAATCTGAAATTGCAGAGAGAAAGACGGGTGAATGATTTGAAACGCTCGAGGCAAAGTGTGTTTGCGACCAGACTCCACGTTTCTGTTTCCTCTCCGTACCATTACGGCCATAAATTGAATTCTGAATGGCAAACGAAGCAATCAGGAGTTTTCTGAATCCCGCGAGCATTGCGGTGGTGGGCGCGGGCGAGCGGCCGACCAGTTCCGGTGGAGCGGTGCTGCGGAATCTGCTGGCGTCCGGCTACAAGGGGCGCATTGTTCCGATAAATCCGAAGGGCGGTGAAATACTCGGCCTCCCGGCCAAGAGTTCGCTGAAGGACCTCGACGAACCGGTGGACCTCGTCACTATCCTGTTGAAGCCGGACAGCATTCTCGACGTAGTCAGCGAAGCTGCGCAGACCGGGCACCAAAGCATACTTGTGCTTCCGGGCGGCTTTGCCGAAGCGGGAGAAACCGGCCGCAAACGCGACGACGAACTTCGCAGGGTTGCCGCAGAGAAGGGTCTGACCATCGGCGGCCCCAATTGCGCCGGCGTAATTAACCTGCTCGACCCCAAGGCGCCGTTTGCCGCGACCTTTTTCGCCGATATGCCCAGAGGCGGTGGCGTGGCGATGATTTCGCAATCGGGAGCGATCATCGAAGAAGCGATTGCGGCTAGCCACGCGCTCGGCATTCCTCTAGGGGCGGTCGTGTCGGTGGGCAACAGCATGCACCTCGGTGTCATCGAGTACCTGGACCATCTCGGTCGCGAAGATAAGTGCAAGGCGATCTTGCTCTATCTCGAATCCTTTGGCGACGCGGCGCGCTTTGCCCAGGTTGCGCGCGAAGTTGCGAAAACCAAACCGGTCGTGGCGCTCATCGGCGGGCGTACTGTATCCGGGCGGGAGGCGGCATTTCGCCATACCGGCTCGCGGCCCGCGGACGAACTGGCAATCGAGGATTTCTGCAACAACAACGGCATCGTCCGGGTAAAAACCTTGCGGCGACTGTTGCTTGCAGGCAAGGCGTTCGGCGCCTTTCCGCGGGGCATCGGCAGGCGCGTCCTGCTGCTCTCGAATTCCGGCGGCCCCGGCGTGCTCGCCGCCGATCAGGCGACGGACGAAGGCCTGACGTTGCCGGAACTACCGGCGGCAATGGTTGACAAACTGCGGGAATTTCTGCCGCCGGAAGCTTCGGTGGCGAATCCACTCGATCTCTTGGCTGACGCTAGGGAGGATAGGTTTTCGGCCACTCTTGCCGCCGCTCTCGAGTTCGGCCGTGGCGACTTCGACGCCGTCCTGATCATCCACGTGATTCCGTTCATGGTGGACGGCGGGGCGGTGGTGGATGCGCTGGCCGCCCTCTGCAAAGGGGCGAAGGTGCCGATCCTGCACTCGATGATGGGGACGTTGAAAAAAAAGGCCGATTGGTTCGCGCTCATGGAACACGCGCGGGTGCCGGTGTTCAATGATTCGGAAGAGATGTGTATCGCCGCCGGCGCGCTCGCGCGACATCGCGACTTGAATGCGGTTCGGTGACAAAAGCAGACAATCGGCGCCGCAACGCAACTGTAAGGGGCAGGTATGAAACTCTACGGATACTTCAGGAGCTCGGCGTCCTACCGTGTGCGCATCGCGCTTAACATGAAGGGACTCGACTACGATCAGGTGAGCGTGCATCTGGCCAAGGGCAAGCAATACGATCCGGAGTTCGCAGCGATCAGTCCGCAGAACCTGGTGCCGGTGCTGGAGCACGACGGCCAGTTGTTGTACCAATCCCTGGCGATCATCCAGTACCTGGAAGAGAAGGTTCCCGAGCCGCGATTGTTGCCGAAGGATTCTCCGGGCCGGAACCGCGTGCGGTCGCTGGCACTGATCAGTGCCTGCGAGATTCATCCGCTCAACAACGTACGTGTGCTCAACTATCTCACGGGAACTCTGAAGCTGACGGATGCGCAAAAGAATGCCTGGTACCACCATTGGGTGACCGTTGGGTTTACCGCGTTGGAGCAACGTCTGGCCGACGAAAAAGAAACCGGACGCTACTGTCACGGGGACGAACCGGGCTTCGCCGATATTTCGCTCGTGCCGCAGGTTGCAAACGCCAATCGCTTCAAGGTGGACCTTGCACCGTTTCCGACGATTATGCGCATCAACGACGAGTGCCTTAAGCTCGAATCTTTCAGGAGGGCCATGCCGTCGAATCAACCCGACGCGGAATAACGAAGGCCGGTCACCCGACCGGTGATAGGAGTTGACGCAAAGGGCGCAAAGGACGGCGATGCAAAGTGGTTGCTCGCAAGGATCGGGAGCCGTCAGAGCGAAGGGTCCCAACAACACAACGCGTGGTAGCGATGGGTGCGTGTGCTATTCTCGGACGCACAGCGAGTTGAGAAAAGGTGAGCGGATGAAGACGTTCCATTGCGTTGCGGCGGGCTTGCTGATTGCGCTGGGCGCGTTGACGCTGCATGCGGATGAAGTCGAGCCACCGAAGGTGCACAAGCAAGGGGGCAGCAGTTATGTGAGCGGGGGAGTGGATGAGCCACAGCGCAAGGCTATGGTCAAAGTCGCTCCCAAATATCCGATCCAGTTGATCTTCGAGGTCCACGGGGAAGTGGACGGCGTTTCCGGTGTGAAGGTCACGCTGCGCGACGTCAAAGGGGAGGCGATCCTGGAAGCCGTGTCCGAAGGCCCTTACTTCTACATCAATCCGCCGGCTGGTGGACGCTACACCATCGAGGCCGAGTTCGACGGCGAGAGACAGAGCATGACCAAGGATTTGGTCGGCCGCCGTTACCTGATCCTCGATTTCAAGTTTGCCGCCGGGTAACACGTGGCCTTCGAAGCGCTAGCCAAGCCGGTCATCGACGCGCTGATGAAAGCGCTGGATCGGGCCAAGGATGCGCATCTGAAAGACAATGCACGCAAAGCAATCGCCGAAGCGATCAGCGAGTTGATCCGCATTCACCCGGATGTGGGCAAGGCGGAGGCCCGAATCGCGATCGCAAGGGCGGCGGGTATCCTCGATCAGGACCTGTTTACTGCCGAACGTATGCTCAAAAAAGTAAAAAAAGCTGCCAGGAAGTCGGCGCAACCGCGCAAGCGGAAAAAACCCGCTGCGCGCCGGGTCGTCAAACGTGCGAAACACACGCGAGGAGGGCGGAATTGATCGTCAAATCGATGCAGTCGCGACGCAGTTTTCTGGCCTTGGCAGCGGTTAGTCCGCTACTGGCGATTTCCCGCGTACGTGCGCAGGCACCGGCTATGATTTCCCGGCCAGGCAGCGGTTACCGTTTCCTGCCTGGCGGTCCGGTATTCGCGGGCGGCGCAGTCGCGGAAACGGGGTATGAAGTAGTGCATGCGGTGCTCGCCCGCTGGTTGCCGCTGAAACAGGGCTATGCGCTGGTGGAAGGCCACCTCAAGTCGCTGGGCCGGCCAATGCAGGCGCTGTGCTGTTTGCAATTGCGGTTGCCGCGGCAATTGAGTTCAGAGGAATTTTCCGAGTTCAACGCGCCCTACGTGGCGCGGCTGAATACCTGGGATCTGCTTTATCAGGGAATGAATCCGATCTCGCGCACCAATGTCTCGCCGGCATTGAACGCACCCCAGGAGCCGTCACTCCATGCTTTCTCCTACACGGTGGCTTCGGATCGAAACGTTGGCACATTCACAATGTCGGGAATGACTGAACGCGGACCGGGCACCAGTATTATCGCGCTGGGCGACGTTTCTCCGGTGGGAATGCAAACCAAGCTTGTGCATGTGATGTCGGCGGTGACGAGAAGGCTCGCGGAGCTTGGGTTCGATTGGCACGACACGACCCATGTGGAGTTGTACGCTGTGGAAGAGATCCCGGGAGCAATGGCCGCGCTGGCTGCGAAAGCCACCGGGGCGATACCGCATGGCGTGCGCTGGCACTACGGGCGGCCGCCGGTGATCGGGCTCGAACTGGAACTGGAAGCGCGCGCCGTAGCGCGCGAAGTCGTCGTTGGTGTTTAACCTGCCGTAACGGATTTACCCTAAAATCAGCACGTTCAGGTCGCCGCGCAAGCAGTTTGCAGGCGTAATTCCGGCCCTCCGGTGAATCCAGCGTTCCTGCGCCCGGGACCCTTGGGCTCCGCTCCTAATTTGTTAAGGAATCATTATGAAACAACGATTTGTAATCAGGATGCTGGCCCTGCTCCTGGCTGGCATATATAGCGGTCCGAGTCTTGCCGACGGGGCCACGAACGCGCGTGAGCGCTTCTTCCTCAAACGCCAGAACTGCGCATGGACCGACGAGATGGGCAAGTTCATCTTCGAGTGCGTGAAGAAGAACGACGGCTTCAACGCCCACTGGTGCCACAACGAGGCTCTCGATCAGTTTTGCCCGGCCGATGAGAGTGCCGCGGTTGATGCAAAAGCTGCAGCCAAGGCCAAAGACGCCGAACAGGCGGTGGTGCGTTAGGAAAGGAGAATACTGCCACCTGCCTGCCGGAAGGGACCAAGGGCTCCATCAAACCGAAAAAGGCCGCGATCATCGCGGCCTTTTCTACATCCGGTATAGCAGTGCGCGAATTTCTTCTGGCTTGGGCAGTGTTTTGGCGGACAAGCGCAGGTAGCGGATGCCGAGCGAGCGCAGATAGTCGACTTTAAGCGTATCCGTTGCGCGCCCGTCGGGACCGATTACGTCGATGGCCGCCACCGGGGACATTTCCGCATTGCAGACCAGCAGGTCGATGCTTGCCCGTGCAAGCGCTGCTTCACTGACCCCTGTTGTCGAAAGAGTGGCCAGCTGCACGTGGGCAAATATGTGGTGATCCTTAAGACCGGCCTTGCAAATCAAAAACGCCAGCTTTGCCGCGCCGCTGAGAAAATGGTCTCGCCTGATCGGCACAGTTACCGCGGGGGCAGCCGTTGCGGCCGCCACCGTCGGGGCAGGTGCCGCTGCACCCACGACTGCGACTTTGCCTTGGCGGTAGGCGGTGACGAACTCTTCCAGCGAGTTGTCGGGCCCGCCTCGCGATTTCTTCGCGAACGGTGAATCCGGGCTGTCGCTCGGGACGATACTCTCGCGCATCTTGTACCAAAAGTACACTGCGATGCCAACGGTCACAAGTGCCGCCAGAATGCCGAAATAGACCATCGCTTAGGGTACCTTGCCGGGCTCGCCCGCCGGCGGTGCAAGTTGGTGCAGCAGGCTGGACTCGCGGCTGTAGAAGCCCTGTGTGTGGAAAGTCTCGGAAAACCTGTAAAGCTCATAGTCGAAGTGATGGCAGAGTTCGTGCAGAAGTGTGCGCAGGAAGCTCTTGTACGCGACCACGCGCTTGTGCTTCGCCGTGCGCATCCATAGCTGGATTTTCGCGGCCTTGCCGTCTTCTTCAGGAAGATACAATCCGTGCAGTTCTCCCCAGTCGTCGCTCGGTCGCACCGTCAGCACCTGAATGCGCAGCGGCGGCACTTCGAGCTGTGCGATGATGCCGTCGGCGATCTGCTGTGAAAGTGATTGCACCGCGCCGCGGTCCTCGGATTTCAGCGCGCCGACAAGCGATTGCGCGGCCAGGCGCAACGGCTGCGGATCCGGCAGCCGGATCGCGATGATCGCGTCGCTCTGCCGGTAGATGCTCTGCTTTTTCGCAGAGAGACGGTTGTAATAATCAAAAACCAAGTGTTCTAGTCAATGTAGCGAACACGGCTGCCGATAGCGGCAGGATCCCAGAACTTGAGCTTCTCGCCGCTTTTCACCCTGGCTTCGGCTTCAGCCTCCTTCTTCTTCACCACCTCGAGTTGCGTCGCGACTTGTTCCGCCACCGCCAAGGGTACGGCTACCACGCCGTCGCGGTCGCCGACGATGATGTCCCCGGGCCCGATCGCAACGCCGCCGCAGGTCACGCCCATGTTGACTTCTCCCGGGCCGTGCTTGAACGCCGAATTCGGCTTGATGCCGCGCGTGAATACCGGGATGCCGACCTTTAGCAACCCAGCTACGTCGCGGACAAGACCATCGCACACGATCGCTGCCACGCCGATTTTCTTTGCCCAGAAGGCCCACAGATCTCCAATGGTTGCCGCAGTATCGTCGCCGCTGGTCGCGATCACGATGACGTCCCCTTTCTTCGCGAAATCGAGTATCGCCATCGCTGCCAGGTTGTCCATCGGCCCGCAGAAAGCAGTGATCGCGGGCCCGTGGAACGTCATCGCCGGCATGAGCGGCTTGATATCGAAATTCAGGCAACCCTTGCCGTTGTAGGCATCGGTTACGAAACCGGTGGGCATGCCGTCGAACGACTTCAGCACTGCTTTCGCCGGCCGCTCGATGTTTTGCCGGATGGTTAGCATGACTGGCTCGCCGATCATTTTCGTTGGTCTCCTGTTGATTCCTTGCGCGGGCTACTCGTCTGGCCGGTTGACGTTGGACTGCGGCACGACATCGAGCAACTCCAGGTCAATTACCAGCGCGGCATCGCGCGGCATGCCGTCGGGCGGGATTTGCCTGGAACTGGCGAAACCCAGTTTGGGCGGAATGATGAGCGTGCGGCGCGCGCCGACCTTCATGCCCTCCATGCCCTTCTCGATTCCGGGGAGCGCACGTTTGTAGCCGTAGACGAACGTGACCGGCCTGCCTTTGTCGTCCGAGTTGATGAATTGCGCGCCCTTCAGATTCTCGGCCTGTTCATCGTAAACCCAACCCGTGTAGCGGATGGTTGCGAACCAGCCACGCCGAACTTCGGCACCGTCTCCAGGCGTGTGTTCCGTAACTTCGAGTTCCGTCGGCGCGCAATGCGCGGGTGGCAACGGCATTGCCATGCCAAGACACAGCAATGCAAAACCCGGAATTTTGAAGGTGATACGGCGGGTGGGTGGGTGCAGATCGGACATGGCGGGTGCGGATGGTAGTGACGGTAGTGTATCCAATATTGCGGGGACTAGACGCCAGTCGGGTGGGTTTGCTTGAACGGGCTGTGCTCGGCGAGCTCATCGACATAGTGCTCGACCCCACGCGTTTCTCTTTGCAGGAACCTGGCTACCGCGTCGGCGAACTCGGGCCGTGCGAGCCAATGTGCCGACACCGTGCGCACTGGCAGCAGACCGCGTGCGAGCTTGTGTTCGCCCTGAGCGCCGCCCTCGAATACCGCTATCCCGTTGGCGATGCAGAATTCGATGGCCTGGTAGTAGCAGGTTTCGAAATGCAGTCCGGAGTGAAATTCCGTCGCTCCCCAGTAACGGCCGTAGAGTGCCTTCGGGCTGATGATGTTGAATGCGGCGGCCACCGGCCGGGAGTCACGGTAACCAAGTATCAGAAGCAGGTTCTCGGGCATCGCTGCGGCTAGCCTCAGGAAAAATTCGAGGTTCAGGTAGGGTGTGGAGTGGTGGCTGCGGTAGGTGCGGTTGTAGCAATCGACGAAGAAACGCCACTCTTCGTTACTGGCCTCGGCGCCGCGGATCCAACGAAAGCTTATTCCGGCGTCGCGAACGCGGCGCCGCTCCTGCCTGATCTTCTTGCGCTTCTCGTGGTTCATTCGCGAAACGAAATCATCGAAGTCGGCGAAGCCCTGGTTGCACCAGTGGAACTGCACCGTAGTGCGGAGCATCATCCCGGCCGACTCGAGGACCGCAGCATCTGACGCGCGTGGAAACAGGCAGTGCAGCGATGACAGCCCGCTGTCGTGCGCAAATGCCAGCGCCGCCTTGGCGAGAAGCTCTCGATCCGATTCCGAAGACGCCAGCAATCGCGGGCCGTTGACCGGCGTAAACGGCACCGCGCACAAGAGTTTCGGATAGTAGGTGAGCCCGTGGCGCTGGTAGGCGTCGGCCCATGCCCAGTCGAAAACATACTCGCCGTACGAATGGGACTTGAGGTATAGCGGCATAGCGCCGGAGAGCGCGCCGCTTTTCCAAAGTGTCAGGTAGCACGGTGCCCAACCGCTGCCGGCGCCGGCACAGCCGGTCTCGTGCAGCGCGTGCAGAAAAGCGTGGGAGAGCAGGGCATGGCCGTCGGCCAGCGCGTCCCAATCGGATGCAGCGACCGTCGCGAGCGAATCGAGAATCTGGACGCCGTTGCGCGTTTTCATTTTGCAAATGACCGAATGCTATAGTAGCAGCCATGCGCATAGCGATTGGCCAGATCAACTGCACCGTCGGAGATCTCTCCGGCAACGCGCGAAAAATCCTCGACCATGCCGACCGCGCGAAAGCGGGCGGCGCCAACCTCCTCCTTACCCCGGAGCTCTCCCTGTGCGGATATCCGCCGGAGGATTTGCTTCTGCGCGATGATTTCTGCGCCGCTTGCGAGCGCGCGTTGGCCGACATGACCTCCAAAGTCCGCGACATCAGCGTAATCGTGGGGCATCCGCACCGCGTGGACGGCAAGCGCTATAACGCCGCCTCGGTCCTGCAGGATGGACGCATAATTGCCACCTATCACAAGCAGGATTTGCCCAACTACACGGTATTCGACGAGGAACGCTACTTCGAGTCTGATGCCAAGGCCTGCGTCGTCGATATCGAGGGTGTGCGCGTGGGAGTGAATATCTGCGAAGACGTGTGGGGTGCGGAAGGCGCGAGCATAGCCCGCGTGTCGCCGAACGTGGACGGCGTCAACGTCGGCATCAACATCTGCGCGGACATCTGGGAACCGGAAGCGCCGAAGCTGGCGCGGGCAGCCGGGGCGCAGGTGCTGTTGGTACTCAACGCCTCGCCTTTTCACATCAACAAGCTCAAGACCCGCTACGAAGTCGTGCGCGAGCGCAGCGCCGAAACCGGCATGCCGGTAGTGTTCTGCAATCTGGTGGGCGGACAGGACGAGCTGGTTTTCGACGGCGCGTCCTTCGTCATGGACGCGCGCGGCAAGCTTACTCATCAGTCGCCGGCATTCCAGGAACATCTCGCCTTCGTTGACATCGAAGGCACTCGCCCGGTTCCGGGAGAGATCGTGCCGGAGCCCTCGATCGACGAGAGCATTTACAAGGCGCTATGCCTTGGCGTACGTGATTATCTCGGCAAGAACGCCTTCCCGGGCGCGCTGCTTGGACTCTCGGGGGGTATCGACTCGGCGCTCACGCTGTGCATCGCTGCGGATGCGCTCGGCCCCGACAAGGTGCACGCGGTCATGATGCCTTCGCAATTTACCGCGGACATGAGCGTCGAAGACTCGCGGGCGATGGTCAAGGCACTTGGCGTGCGGTACAGCGAGATCACCATCAAGCCTGTGTTCGACGCGTACATGAACGCGCTCAAGCCGGCGTTCGCAGATCGTCCGTTCGACACCACCGAGGAGAACCTGCAGTCGCGCATTCGCGGAACCCTGCTGATGGCGCTGTCGAACAAGTTCGGTCCGATCGTTCTGACCACGGGCAACAAGAGTGAGATGAGTACCGGCTACGCTACGCTGTATGGCGACATGGCTGGCGGGTTCGCGGTGCTCAAGGACATCACCAAGAAATACGTTTACCGGCTGTGTCGCTATCGCAATACTCTCTCCCCGGTTATTCCGGAACGCGTGATTAGCCGGCCGCCGAGCGCGGAATTGCGCGCAGGCCAGGTGGATCAGGACAGCCTCCCGCCATACGATGTGCTTGATGCGATCGTCGAGCGCTACGTCGAGCAGGACATGAGCGTCGCCGAAATCATTGCCGGGGGCTTCAAGCGCGCGGACGTCGAACGGGTGGTGAAACTGGTTCACCTCAGCGAGTACAAACGTCGCCAGGCGCCGATCGGCATCCGCATTACTCCGCGCGGCTTCGGCAAGGACTGGCGATTCCCGATCACCAACAAATACCGGGGCGGCTTGTAATCGGCCAGGGCCGGCGCCTTCCCGAATTCGTCAATTGAAGTCTATACTTGCCGTCCATGAGCCGGCGCGCGGGTCCGGATTTTAAAGGGGGGTGGTCATGAAAAAAATCGAAGCGGTGGTGAAGCCATTCAAGCTGGACGAGGTGCGCGAGGCGCTGTCGGAGATCGGGGTCACCGGGCTGACCGTAACAGAGGTCAAGGGTTTCGGCCGGCAGAAGGGCCATACCGAACTCTATCGCGGTGCGGAGTACGTGGTGGACTTCCTGCCCAAGGTGAAAGTCGAGGTGGTGGTGGCAGACAAACTTGCGGACCAGGCGATCGAGGCCATCGTCAAATCGGCCCGCACCGGCAAGATCGGCGATGGCAAGATCTTCGTCACCACAGTTGAGCAGGTTATCCGGATCCGCACAGGGGAGACCGACGAAGCGGCGGTATAAGAGCGGTGACGCGTGACGAGTGACGAGTGACGAGTGACAAGTGACAAGTGACGGGCGGTGAGGCGAGAGGCGTAATAAAGGCGGCGCTCTGTTCACCCCACGTTTTACCCCACATTCAGTTTGGCTAGCAGATATCGCCACTACGAGTTTTTAGAATCACCCTTTCACGGCGGTAACAATATAGCCAACGAGGTGAGGCTACAACTTCGTTCCGTATTGCTCGTTCCGCTCGGTCACCATGTAAACGCGCTGCCCCCCTTCCCGCGTTACCAATGCGCCCTGTATCGCTCGGTCGCCCTCTGGATAGAACCATGAATCGTCCGTCCAGCCTTGGGTATGGGTGCGCACCTGAAAACCTATGCATGGGATTACCACGGGTCTAGGGTTCAGCCGCCACCACTTGTTTGCCTTGATTGTGTCGCGATCCACCCATCCGCCGGGCGGCCATAGGCGTGCGCCAACCTCGCCCCGCTTCCGCTCCCATTTGAACCACTTGATCTTCCGCGACCTTTTGGCGACCGGGATGGAATGTCCGTCGTAGAAACCCAAATTCACGATGTACTTGGCGATTCGGCCGGGGATACGGATGGTAATGCACATGGCCCGCTGTATGGCTGGATAAATACACAGTATACCGAGCTGGGCGGGGTCTTGCGGGCAGGGCCGGCCTGACGCGGGAGGAATGACGGCGTACTATGATCGTTGGTGGCGACGCTCTGTTGTTGATCAGGAGTTACGGCCCAAGTTATCTATAGGAGTTTCTAGAATGGCAGAGGATAAGGAAATTACGAAGCCAAAGGCTGATGTTCCTAAAAAGGTCCATAAGCGAAAGAGACCTAAAAGAAAAAAGAAGCCGACAAGAGCAGTAGAGGTGTTGACTACTGGCAAAGGCACGCCATGGACTTTTCCAAAGAACACGCTTGAGGATGCAATCGGGCTCGCTAAAGCAATTGAAGAGAAGAACGCGGGCAATCCCATGCCGGCGGAAGCTCTCGCGAGCGCGGTCGGCTTTCGCTTGGCTTCAGATTGGAGATTCGGCGATCTTCTTCGTTCAGCAAATCAGTACGGCTTAGTCAGTGGCACGGGGGCTACCGCGACAATTGCGTTAACGCAACTGGGGCAGGACGTTGTTGCCCCAAGTTCGCCAACACAGAGGTCGGATGCGCTCATGCGCGCTTTCCGAACGGTTAAGGATTTCGACGCAGTAGAGAAATTCTACCGCGGAAAGCGCATACCGGAGGATGAGTTTTTCCTCAATACACTCACACGTGAGTTCAATATCCCGCGCGATCGCGTAGATCAATTCGCGAAGATTTTTCTGGAAAACCTGAAATATCTACGGGCTTTTACGCCGACCCCTGTCGTGGACCAAGTGGGATCGGATACAACAATTTCTACAACTCCACCTGAAAAGGTACCAAGTCCGACAATATCCAAGGAACCCCGTGTTCGTGAGTTCCTGGATACTTGCTTTGTAATGATGCCTTTCGGTGACTGGTTTGATCGCTACTACCAAGAGATCTATATGCCCGCCATTAAGGAGGCGGGATTCGAACCAGTGCGCGCCGATGAGCTATTCACTACGGGCAGTGTAGTCGAGCAGATTTGGGAGCAGATAGAGAAGTCAAAGCTATTGCTGGCGGATTTGTCGGGAAAGAATCCGAATGTCTTCTATGAACTTGGTCTAGCCCATGCAGCACGCAAGCCAGTCGTCTTCACTGCCTCTGAAGTTGGCGATGTACCCTTCGACCTGAGACATCTCCGAGTAATCATCTACGATATTCGTGAGCCGGAGTGGGCCCCTAGACTGCGCAAGAGCATCACCGATTACTTGCGTAACGCGGCTAAGGAACCAGAAAAGTCCATTCCACATCCCTTCCGAAAGATTGTCGAGGAGGCCGAGAACTCCGGTCCGCGTACGGGGAGGCGCGCATGAATTCCGGTTCGGCGGATCGATAGTATTTCGAGAGGACAACCATGTACTTCATTCTTCAGAGCTACAGTCACTACAGTCACTACAGAGCACTACAGAGGAGCACTAACAGTGATGCCGCAAAGCATTTCCATCAGACGATGTGGAAGAAAAGTTCTTTGCTTCTTGTGCGGGCCACGTTTGTCTTTGGATCTATGGCGGGTGGAGTTGTGGCGCTGATGTACTGGCTCGCGTCAAAGTAACCGTTACAACGGGTAAGTTATATTCGGTTGGCCCATGTCCCATTTCGCAGTTTCTGTTGGACCGAACGCTTTACCTTGCTCTCCAGAGATAACGGTGATTCATCGAACTCGCCAAGATGGCGGCCACAACTGTCGCAATGAAACCTAACGCGGTCAACTACGCTATAGGCCCTTGCGTCTTGTGCCCCGATTTGATAATCGCAGTGAGGGCAGAAAGTGCATAGATCGTAAATGTCGCCGTCGCTCCCATAACGCCAACGCCACCGCAAACCAAAATACTCGTCCTCCGTGTATGAATGCCAATCTGGACCGACTTCTTTTTGCGGGGAGACTTTTACCCAAATTACTACACCCGCTATCAGAACGGCGGGCACCGACAGTAACGCCAAAAGGCCGAGCAACCAGTTTGGAACGGACGTTGATAACAACGAGAAGTCATAGCCCTTTTGTAGAAGCTTTCCAATGCCGGGCCACCAATCCAGGAAATACGATCCAATCCCCGCGACAGCGGCGAGAATCACGCCAGCAATAACCGCGCTCCATACGGGATCAGCCCATAGCTTCTTCAGCACAATTTAGCCTCCGCAGAAATTGGAATATACTCGGCGGGCAAGTTCGTTATGGGATTTTATTTGTCCATCAGCAGCGCCCGGCCTAGGTGCTGCGAGCGCAAAAAAGAAATCTGCGCGTGATGCATAGTTAGTCAATGGGCTGCAACATATGGGAACGTGCCTATACTTACCATTGGACTTAACCCGAGGGGAATGTGCCGCATGGGTTCAGGCTTGGGGCTCCATACTCGCGATATTCTTGGCAGTCGGGGTCGCTGTCTATCAAGCAAAGAAGCAACAACAAAATACGATGGAAGCTCTGGCTGAGGAGAGACGCCAAGACTATCTGCGAACCGCCGAAACTTTTCATGAACTGGCCAAGAACTGCCTCAAGTTGCAGCGATTTATCGCAGGCAAGCTCGTCAGCCGGGATGCGGTATATACCGCTGCCTCGGATGGCTTGCCCTTCGATATGCCCAACCTCCGTGCCATGGAACATTACCTCGATGGCATCGAATTGCATTCCCTTCCTGCCTCGCTTGTGTCACTGGCCCTGATCTTGTCTTCCACCGTTCGGCAATTTAGGGCCAAGGTCGAAAAGGCGTTTCAGTACCATCGGCAAATGGATGCGGAAGAATACCAAGACTTTTTTGCCACACTGGGAAAAATGACTAACTCGCTTGAGCAAACCGTGTGGGACTTCGGCGCTGAACTTAAGAAGCTGACTGGGTCGAAAGTTTGAGCATTGCCGCCTACCGTTCCAGCCGGACCAGCGCGCCAGTGATTTCGATGAGTGGGGCAGGGTGTGCATACCCGTGGCGACGATAGTGGTCTGGTCAACGGCCTCAGATGGGTGGCCCTTCTTCCCGCATCTATTGCGGGCGCGCTAGTCGTCCGCGTGGTGGTGTTTTCCATCAATAGATTTTCGTTGTCGAGTTATATTCCTACAACTTGGTCTAGCTACCTTGGCCCGGATTCTCTTGTGGGAGGTGGCATGGTCGTCACGTTGAGCGATGGGGCTATGGGTGCGGCGGTTGTTTTCCTCGCAACCTACATCGCGCCAACACACAAAAAACATGTCGCGTCGACAGTTACTGTATTTGCTGTGCTGGCGGCGATCGTGGGCGTTGGTAAATGTGCTATTGCTGAAGACTATTGGGGCGCATATACCTATTTTTGGTTCGGTATTGGCGCGCTTGCATGTGGCGTGACTATGATTCAACTAGCAAGTCGAAAAGAAATCAAGGTGAGCAAAATTTAATTGCTAGGAGTGGTCCAGCAAACCTGACGCAATTCCGAGTTCAACCTGCCACGACGCGAAGTGTGTTCCGAACACAGTTCAAAGGCCGCGGACCGGCAGCAACGGGTTGCCTAAGCTCAGAAAACCGCTACGCTGGCGGGCCTGTTATAGGAGATGACCATGCCGCTCGACCTCAACGCAGCACGCGAGTACTTCGCCAACGTAATCAGCGAAAAATTTCCGAGTAGCACTGTCGTCTTCAAGGAAGGCGCTGTTCCCAATGCGACGGCCTTTATCTTTTCATGGTGGCTGCCGGACGAGAATCGCAAGTCCCGGGAGGTTGCAGCGTTGATTCGTGCTGCGGCGATGGAAGGATTTATGAATGCGTCAGCGGAAGTCCGTGGCCACATGTCTGGACGCTTCGAGTACATCATTCGGACTCGGCTTGCCGATGGTGGCTATGTTCTTCAAGACCAATCGCCAGAGTCGTTCAAGGCCCACATCGACGATCTAACGTAGGCACGCGAGTGCTCGGCGGATCTAGATGAAATCAATATTGGTGGCGTTCTTGCTGATCGCGCTCCGCTGGCTGGCGATCATCTTAGGTATAGCAGCGCTTGGAAGCTTGCTTTACGGAGTCGGTGAAGTAACCCAATCAGATTCCGACAGAGAGTGGGCGCAAATTTGTCACTGGTCTTTTGACGACCTCTATAAATACCATCGAATCGGCCGCACTGTTGGTCCCGGTGGTTATGCGGCTGATATTTGGAAGAGCATTTACGTTGAAAAAAGTGAGCGTGGGGCCATCAACAGATTGAACGCCGCAAGAGAGGTTTACGGTGAGAAAATTTACCTCGAGATTCGCGAAGCTATCGCTGATAACTTTAGATTGAGTGAGATTTTATCGGAGGATCTTGAAGCGGACATCAATCTAGTTGTCAACATTGCAATAAACTCGTGCGAAGACCTGAAGCGAAGGACCGCATTGATCGAGCGCATCAAAGATATGCTTATGTATGTAGGGTTGACAACAATACTAGCGCTGGTCGCCTCCTTCCTCACATATATTGGCTACACAATTGAATCAAAAATGTACCCATAGTTGGAGTGGGTTGCGCGCTCAGTCAGCGCTTCCCCATGGAGGCATGTGATCAATTAGTCCTTTCATGGCGCTTTGGCCGACGTGCTGTCGTAGCTAGCTCGAAAAATGAACTGGCCCGCCAAGCCGTTCAGATCGGGCCTTGCGTTTCGGCGGCTTCGTCATGGCTCTATGTAGCACCCTCAGCACCGGCGATGGCTTTAGCAGATCGCGCATCTCCGAGTCCGCCTGATCGCGCGCCTCGAGCGCACGTTCATACGCCACACGCTTGGCCGTTGCGCCGGCGCTTGCTCCCAGTTCGTTGCATCTGTCGAGCATCCGCTGCGTCGTAAAGATTAAAGGGGCCAGGCTCGATTTATCTTGGTGTGAAAAGTTGAGCGGCCTTGGGGCGGCTCAGCATTTTTTTGATCGGTGCTCTCTTTGACGTTTCACCCCTCGCCCCTCGTCCCTCGTCCCTCGCCCCTATTTCTGCTCTTCCCTTTCAGCAGAACAACCACCGCACCACTCCCGCCGTCCTCGGGGCGGGCCTGCACGAAAGCCAGCACTTCGTCGCGTTGCGCGAGCCAGTTGCCCACTTTTCTTTTCAATACTGGTTCGCGATTCTCCGAACGCAGCCCTTTGCCGTGCACAACGCGCACGCAGCGCCATCCTTTTGCGAGAGCTTCGTTTAGGAACGCCACCAGCAACTGACGCGCTTCGTCGCTGCGTAGTCCGTGCAGGTCGAGTTGATCCTGGGTTACCCAATGGCCGCGGCGTAGCTTGCGCAGGACCATGTTCGACAGCCCGTCGCGCAGGAATACCAGCTCGTCACCGGTCTCGAGACCAACTTCGAACGGAATCTGATCGGAAAGGCTGTCCTGCAGGACCTGTTCGTTGTCGCGTAGCCGCTGCACCGGAACCGGTCTGGGGGGCTGACGGCGCAACGTGGCTTTGCCGGGGTCGGGAATCGGCGCGACGTCCTTCAGCGCCTCGCGCAGCAACGCCTTGTCGTTCGCGGGTTCCTCGGCCGGTGGTTCCGGTTTGACTGGACGCTTGGCCATTTGATTTCAAAACCTATTTCTGCCACAGAGGTCACAGAGAACACAGAGGAAAGGCAAGAGCAAAGAAATGTGGGGGGCTAAAAGTTTTCATTGGCTGATGATCCATCACAGCAAAAGTTGGCGGTAACGTCTTACGAATATTCTCTTGGCTTGTAACTCCAATTGTCTTTTCTTGTTTTGCCTCTGTGCTCTCTGTGTACCCCTCAAGGGGGTATTGTGAAGAATCCCCTGTGGCTAATGGCCTTTAGTGTCCCAGTTCTTCGAGATACTTCTCGGCGTCGAGCGCGGCCATACAGCCGCTGCCGGCGCTGGTGACGGCCTGGCGATAGACATGATCCTGCACGTCGCCGGCCGCGAAAACACCGGGAACGCTGGTCGCGGTGGCATTCCCCTCGTTGCCGTTCCTGGCGACGATGTAGCCGTTCACCATCTCGACCTGCCCTTGGAAGATCTGCGTGTTCGGGGTGTGGCCGATGGCGATGAACACACCATGCAAAGGCAACTCCCTGGTCTTGTCGCCTTGGGTGGCCTTGAGACGTACGCCGTTAACTCCTTTCTTGTCGCCAAGCACCTCGTCCAGCGTATGGTTCCATTCAACCTTGACATTGCCTGATCGGGTCTTCCCCATGAGTCGGTCGATCAGGATTGCTTCGGCGCGGAACTTGTCGCGACGGTGGACCACAGTCACCGACTTCGCGATATTGGACAGGTACAGCGCTTCCTCGACTGCGGTATTACCGCCACCGATCACGGCCACATCCTGCCCCTTGTAGAAAAAGCCGTCGCAGGTTGCGCAGGCCGATACGCCCTTGCCCATGTAAGCTTGCTCGGAGGGCAGCCCGAGATACTTCGCCGAAGCGCCGGTGGCAATGATCAGCGCATCGCAGGTATAAGTGGCTTGGTCGCCGACCAGCTGAAATGGCCGTTGGCCCAACTTCACCGAGTGGATGTGGTCGAAGATGATTTGGGTGTTGAAGCGCTCCGCGTGTTTCTGGAAGCGCTCCATGAGTTCCGGTCCCTGCACGCCCATGACGTCGGCGGGCCAATTGTCCACGTCGGTGGTGGTCATGAGTTGCCCGCCCTGAGCAAGACCGGTGACAAGAACGGGTTTGAGGTTTGCACGGGCCGCATAGATCGCAGCGGTGTAACCGGCCGGACCGGAACCAAGAATGAGCAATCTGCAGTGCTTTGTTGTTTCGGCCATGGCAGTGTTAAATCGGGGTAAAGCTAAAAAAAGCAAGACTGTAGCAGTCGCGCGAAGTTTGTGTCCACGCAAGGAAAATGGAGTTCGTTGAGTGCGCGACGCTGGGATATAATTCTTTGAAACTGAAAAGGTAATTTGCTTGCGCACACTTTCCGCGTCCAAATCCGCAGCACAAAAAACACCCCGTAAGCCGCTGCCTCCGAAGATCGCCGCATTGTTGCGGGAATCCTGGTGGCTGCTCCTGGTTGGCGCGGCGCTATACTTGGTTCTTATCCTCTTCACCTACAGCAAGTCGGACCCGGGTTGGTCGCACCAAGGCACCGGCTCGCTGGTGGCCAACGCCGGCGGCAAGGCCGGCGCGTCTATGGCCGACATCCTGCTTTCCATATTCGGCCTATCGGCGTGGTGGTGGGTTTTCTTCCTGCTCGCCGCGGTCGTCTGGGGCTATCGCCGACTCGACGTACCGGACGTCGACCGTCGCTCTGTGGCCGTTGCGTGCTGCGGTTTCCTGCTCCTTATCACCGCCAGCAGTGCGCTCGAGTCGCTGCGCCTTTACAGTCTGAAGGTGTCGTTGCCGCAAGGGCCGGGCGGCATGCTCGGCGAGCGAGTCAGCGGTTTGTTCTCGCAGGGATTCGGGTTTACCGGTAGTACTCTGCTGCTGCTGGTGCTGTGTGGCGTGGGATTGTCCCTTTGTACCGGCATGTCCTGGGTGGCCTTGATCGAGAAGCTCGGCGCGACGATCGAAGGCACTTACACGATCTTGGTCGAGCGCTGGCAGACCCGACAGGACATCAAAGCCGGCGAGCAGGCCGTGGCCGAGCGCGAAGAACTGGTGGAAGTCGAGCGCAAGCGCTTCGAGGAACACGAACCGATCCGCATCGAGCCGGCGCGTACAGCGATCGCCAAGTCCGATCGCGTCATCAAGGAGAAGCAGAAGCCGTTGTTCGAAGACCTGCCGGATTCTCCGTTGCCCCCTTTGCACTTGCTCGATGAGCCTACCAGCGACCTCGAATTGCTGTCAGCCGAGACGTTGGAGTACACCTCAAGACTGATCGAGAAGAAACTTGGCGACTTCGGCATCGAGGTCAGCGTGGTGGCCGCACAACCGGGTCCGGTAATCACGCGTTACGAAATCGAACCGGCGGTCGGTGTGAAGGGCAGCCAGATCATCAATTTGGTGAAGGACCTCGCGCGCGCGCTATCGGTGGTAAGCGTGCGTGTGGTCGAGACCATTCCCGGCAAGTCCTGCATGGGGCTGGAGATCCCGAACCCGAAACGGCAGGTGGTGCGGCTCTCGGAAATCCTCAGTTCGAAGGTGTATGCGGAGATGGGTTCTGTGCTCACGCTGGCGCTGGGCAAGGACATCGCCGGCAACCCGATCGTCGCGGACCTGGCCAGAATGCCGCACCTGCTGGTGGCGGGCACCACAGGGTCGGGCAAGTCGGTAGCGCTCAATGCCATGATCCTGTCCCTGGTGTACAAGGCGCCGGCGAAAGACGTGCGGTTGATCCTGGTGGACCCGAAAATGCTCGAGCTGTCGGTGTACGAGGGTATTCCGCATTTGCTTGCGCCGGTGGTCACCGATATGAAACAGGCCGCGCAGGCGCTCAACTGGTGCGTTGGTGAAATGGACCGCCGCTACAAACTGATGTCAACGCTGGGTGTGCGAAACCTGTCGGGATTCAACCAGAGGATCAAGGAAGCGGAGAAGGCCGGCAAGCCGCTGACCAATCCGTTCACAATCACGCCGGAGAATCCCGAGCCGCTCACGGAACTTCCCCTGGTCGTAGTGGTCATCGATGAACTCGCTGACCTGATGATGGTCGTGGGCAAACAAGTCGAGGAACTGATTGCGCGATTGGCGCAGAAGGCCCGCGCAGCCGGCGTGCATCTTATTCTCGCGACCCAGCGGCCGTCGGTGGATGTCATCACCGGATTGATCAAGGCGAATATTCCGACTCGGGTCGCGTTCCAGGTCTCGAGCAAGGTCGACTCGCGGACCATTCTTGACCAGATGGGCGCGGAACAGCTCCTGGGGCAGGGCGACATGCTGTATCTGCCGCCAGGCACCGGTTATCCGCAGCGGGTGCATGGCGCGTTCGTTGCCGATCAAGAGGTGCACAAAGTGGTGGAGTACCTGAAATCGCGTGGTCAACCACAGTACATCGACGACGTTCTGGAAGGTGAGGAGGCCGATGCTGAAGATGGCGTCACGACCGGCGCGTTGGAAGGCGAAGCGGATCCCCTCTACGACCAGGCCGTGGAAATCGTTCTCAAGTCGCGGCGGGCGTCCATTTCACTCGTGCAGCGGCACTTGCGTATCGGTTATAACAGGGCAGCGCGGCTGATCGAGCAAATGGAGCGCGCCGGGATGGTTTCTACAATGTTGCCCAACGGCAACCGGGAAGTGCTTGTGCCGTCGAGAACGGAAGCATGAAGCGCTGGGCGGAGGAGGGGGCATGCAAAAACTCTTAATCATGATGGCTGCATTGTTGGCAATGCCGCCCGTGGCAACTGCCGACGTCTACAAATGGGTGGATCGAAATGGCATCGTGCACTATGGCGATACGCCGCCTGCAAATGCAAGGGCGAAGGCGGTGGCCTTACGTTTTTCCGGCAGCGCCACGGCGATTGATGTTGCGAAGGAGTATCCGCCGAAGCCGGCGCCACAGCCCGTTTACACCGCTATCGCCGCTGAACCCGCGGAGCCCGACCCTACGCCTCGTGGATTGGACTTCGGTATATACATCATGCTGCGCCGTGGAATGAGCGAAGGCGAACTGTTGCAGCGTGCCGGCCCGCCCGATTTCGAGACCACTGAAGGAACCACGGTACAGGTATTGGTGCCATTCCGGCGCGGCCGACCGATCGATAATTTGCACGGTCGGCACGGCCGTCATGGGCGAGGGGTGGTAGATCCTTACGGCTACAACAACCTGATCGTGAAAACCTTCTACTACTACCCGACGCTTTCCAACCCATTCACCACGGAGCTTACCTTGGTCGGGGGACGGATCAGCAATTTGCAGAGGACGAGGCAATTCTGATGAAGCGGGGACTCCCTGTAATCGCACTTCTTTTCAGTGGGCTGCTCGCCTTTCCGGCGCATGCCGGTCCAATCGAAAGACTGCGCGATTTCATCCAACAGACGCGCTCGGCGCGTGCAGTCTTTGCTCAGACCGTGGCGGACGCGAGCGGACAGGTCTCCCAGCAGGCGAGCGGCACGGTTCAGTTTCAGCGACCCGGGAAATTTCGCTGGACTTACAGCAAGCCCTACGAGCAACTGATCGTCGGCGATGGCGAAAAACTGTGGGTCTACGACAAGGACCTGAATCAGGTGACGCAGCGAAAACTCGACAAAGCCCTCGGCAGCAGCCCCGCGGCGCTGTTGGCCGGCGCGGACGACATCGAAAAGTATTTCTCGCTGAACGCGCTTGGGAAAAAGGGCAAATTGGACTGGCTGGAAGTCAGGCCGTACGATGAGGAAAGCCTGTTCGATAAGGTGCGAATGGGTTTCAACAGTACCACGCTCGAAGTCATGGAGCTCTACGACCACTTCGGACAGAAGACCACGATCAGATTGTCCAGGCTCGAGCGCAATCCTGTCACGACCGGCGATACCTACACCTTCACCATCCCCGAAGGCGCCGACGTCGTCACGGAGTAGAAACCACCCACCTCACCCCGGCCCTCTCCCCCCGCCAGCGGGCGGAGAGGGAGACGAGAGGCGCGATCACTATGGTGCTAATGTTGCCAAGGCCAAGCTCCTTCTCCGCGCGTAGTGGGGAGAAGGCGGGGATGAGGTGATATGACCGATTTGTTCGAAGCCAGGCAGCCGGCAGCGCCGCTCGCCGACCTGATGCGTCCGCAGACGCTCGAGGAAGTGGTCGGCCAGGCGCATTTGCTGGGGCCGGGCAAGCCGCTACGGGTCGCTTACGAATCCGGCAAGCTGCACTCGATGATCCTGTGGGGCCCACCGGGAGTAGGCAAGACTACGCTGGCGCGGCTGATGGCAAGGGCGTTCGACGCCGAATTTCTGGCGCTGTCTGCGGTGCTCTCGGGCGTGAAGGACATTCGAGACGCGGTGTCCCGGGCTGAGAACGTACTGCAGCAATCCGGACGCGCGACCATCCTGTTCGTCGACGAAGTGCATCGCTTCAACAAGGCGCAGCAGGACGCCTTTCTGCCTTTCGTCGAGCGCGGCTTGGTGACTTTCATCGGGGCCACGACGGAAAATCCATCCTTCGAAGTCAATGGGGCGCTGCTGTCGCGGGCCGCCGTGTATGTGCTCAAACCGATCGGCGAAGACGACTTGGCGGTGGTGTTCCGGCGCACGGTTCAGAAGATCTATGGGGGCCTGTCATTTTCCGGGAAGGCGCAGGAAATCATCATCGCTGCGGCCGACGGCGATGTGCGCCGCCTGCTTAACATGATCGAAGCACTTGGCAATGCCGCCGTATCGCGAAATATCACCTCTGTGGACGACGCGTTCGTGCAGGACACGCTGGCGCAGAATCTTCGCCGCTTCGACAAGGGCGGCGATGCTTTCTACGACCAGATCTCGGCGCTTCACAAGTCGGTGCGCGGCTCTTCGCCGGATGCGGCGCTGTACTGGCTCACGCGCATGCTCGACGGCGGAGCAGATCCCCTATATCTGGGACGCCGCCTTGTGCGCATGGCGGTCGAAGACATCGGGCTAGCCGATCCGAGGGCGCTTCGGCTGGCACTGGATGCATGCGAGACCTACGAAAGGCTGGGTACACCGGAAGGCGAGCTTGCGCTCGCCGAAGCGGCGATCTACCTTGCCTGCGCGCCGAAATCGAATGCCGCTTACGTTGCGTATAATTCTGCGCGCGCCCATATCCAGTCAGACCAATCGCGTCCGGTGCCGGAGCACCTGCGCAATGCTCCCACAAAGCTCATGAAGGAACTTGGTTACGGCCGGACCTACCGCTATGCGCACGACGAGGCAGACGCGTATGCAGCAGGTGAGACCTATCTGCCGGACGGGCTCGAGGGGGTACGTTTTTACCAGCCGACATCGCGGGGCCTGGAAAGCAAACTCGCCGAAAAACTCGCGCAACTGCGCGACCTGGATTCGAAGGCGAACAAAAAAATTGATTAGGCTTGCAGAAGGGTCCGGGGTTTAGATGCTCGACATTCAACTGGTCAGATACGATCTCGATGCGGTGGCGGCACGGCTCGCGACCCGCGGCGCCACGATCGACGTTGCAGCATTCCGTACCGTTGAGGAGCAGCGCAAACACGCGCAGGTACGCACCCAGGAACTGCAGGCCAAACGCAACGCGTCTTCGAACAAGATCGGCGAGCTCAAGCGAAAGGGAGGGGATACTTCTGCACTGATTGCCGAAATGGCCGCGGTCGGCGACGAGTTGAAACGCATAGAGGCGGAACTAGAGGCGATTCAGGCGAAACTCAACGACATGCTGCTCGGCATTCCCAATCTGCCGGACGAGAGCGTGCCGGTGGGCAAGTCCTCGGAGGAAAACGAAGAAGTGCGGCGGGTGGGCGAGCCGCGCCGTTTCGATTTTCCGGCAAAGGATCACGTGGACGTCGGTGCGGGCCTGGGCATGCTGGATTTCGACGCCGCGGCCAAAATCAGTGGCGCGCGCTTTACGCTGATGAAAGGGCCGCTGGCGCGACTGCATCGTGCAATTGCTCAGTTCATGCTCGACATCCACACCGGTGAGCACGGCTACACGGAAGCATATGTGCCATACCTGGTGAACGCGGACAGCATGCGCGGCACAGGACAGTTGCCGAAGTTCGAGGACGACTTGTTCGCGGTGCCGCGGGTCGATGGGAGCAAGTTTTACCTGATCCCGACCGCGGAAGTGCCGGTCACCAACATCGTGCGCGATCAAATCCTCCCGGCGGAGGTGCTGCCGATGAAATTTGTCTGTCATACGCCGTGTTTCCGTTCCGAGGCGGGTTCCTACGGGAAAGACACCCGCGGCATGATCCGCCAGCACCAGTTCGACAAGGTCGAACTGGTGCAGATCGTTCATCCCGAGCGGTCCTACCTGGCACTAGAGGACCTGACTGCGCATGCGGAAACGATCTTGAATCGCCTGGAATTGCCGTTTCGGACCGTGACACTTTGCACCGGGGATTTAGGATTCGCGGCTGCGAAGACCTACGATATCGAGGTCTGGCTGCCGGGACAGAATGCGTACAGGGAAATCTCATCCTGCAGCAATTTCGAGGCATTTCAGGCGCGGCGCATGCACGCTCGCTTCAAGGGGGAGAAGGGCAAGAACGAGTTCGTCCACACGCTGAACGGATCGGGCCTCGCAGTAGGGCGAACGCTGGTCGCGATACTGGAGAACTATCAGAACAGGGATGGCAGCATCACCATTCCCGAGGCGTTGTGTCCATACATGGGGGGCCTCGCAATTATCCGGCCCCTCTGAGGAATCACCGCTCGGCGTCTGCTTCCGCTGTGACCGTCGCGAACAGCGGCCGGTAGGGATCTTCGTAGCGCACCAGAATGTCGTAGTAGTTACGGATGTTCTCGGTGAGAACGACCGGCTCGCCGCCCCGGGCGTAGCCGCGCTTGACTGTCGTGTAGTAGTCCGAGCGTGCAAGCAGCGGCAGCATTTTGCGAAGGTCGAACCAGGAGTCCTGATTCAACCCGTGCCGCTGGGCCAGAATCCGTGCATCTTCCAGGTGCCCGTAACCCACGTTGTACGCCGCCAGCGCCATCCAGGTGCGATCCGGTTCGTCGATACGCACGGGTAGCGCGTCTTTGAGGATCTTCAGATAGCGTGCGCCGGCGATGATGCACTCGTGGGGATCAAGCCGGTTGGTCACACCCATGCGGTCGGCGGTTCCCGAGGTAAGCATCATGAGACCGCGCACGCCCGTCGGACTGGTTGCGAGCGGGTCCCAGTGCGATTCCTGGAAGGATAATGCGGCGAGGAGCCGCCAGTCGATCCCGGTCAACTCCTGCGCCTCCTGGAAAGCGTCCCGGTATTGCGGCAGTACTGAAGTGCGGCGCTGCAGGAAGGCGAACACATCGGCCTGATTCAAGCGTTCGATATGTCCGTAGTACCGGTCCAGCAGGATGCGCAACGAGCCGTTGGCATTGATGCGTTTGAAGAAATCGTGTACCTGGTTGACCAATATGGGGTCGGCGTCATTTGGCAGCGCCCAGGCCAGCGTCTCGGGCCCGCCCAGGGTGAAGGCTCTGCCGATGTTGGGCGAGAAATTCTGCGCGAGTTCGAGGATGTTCGAATCGGTGACCACGAAATCGTATTCGCCATCCGACAACTGGTCCAGCAAGGCCATGCTGTCGGCCACGGGCACTTCATCCCAAAGCAAATCCGGGACATTGGCGCGTTCGAGCCTGAGTTGGTCCGCGCTGCTCGACCCGGCGACTACAGCGACGCGTTTTCCTGCCAGCTCGAAGACGCTGTGCGGCCGAGGGCCTTCGGTGTTGTATGCGACGACCTTCTGCACCGACAGATAGGCAGGTCCGGAAATAAGTCGGCTGCGCTGTGCGTCGGTGGTGTTCAGGCCGGCGGCGGCAAGATGCGCAAAATTGCGGTGAAGTGAAGGAAGAATATCGGCGAAGTTCGATCTTTCGATGACACGCAGGCGCACGCCGAGATCCTTCGCGAACATCTCGAGCAGGTCTTGCTCGATGCCGCTGAACTTGCCGTCGGCGCCGAGGAAGCGTGTAGTCGGACTGTTGCGGACCAGCGCCACCAGTTCATCGGTTGCGCCGAATGGCAACACCGGCCTCTCGATCAGGACTCCCGGGTCACAGAAAGGCACAACGAGAAGCAGCGCCGCGGTGGCAAGTTTATGTGCGGACCACGGTTTGCGTCTGGAATAGAACGAGATTTTTCGCTTCCGCCGCCGGTAAAAAGTGCGGCGCGCATTCGCTAAGGGTCGCATCGCTGTTAAAATATCACGTCCCGCACGATTCGAGTTCGGAGAGGTACCGAAGTGGCCATAACGGCGCTGACTCGAAATCAGATGGACGGACAAAATCCGTCACGTGGGTTCGAATCCCACCCTCTCCGCCATAAACAGATGAGCCCCGTCGTGGGGCTCTTTTGTTTGTATGGAAGGGTGGCTGGACGAACCCACCGGTTCGACCAAAACGCACGCGTTTTGGTACGCCCGTAGGGCGATCCCTCGCTGCGCGAAGAAAGGCCGGGCCGCTATTTTGCATGTGGCGTTTGATCAAACGCCGCGCATCGTGCCGTAGTAGGCTCGCTTGATCGCTTTCTTCAGCCTCGCGAAATCGGTAAGCACGAGGTTCCCGGGATATTCGAACGCCAACCGGGCGTTCTCAAGAATAATTGATGCGACGGAATCGAAATGTGATCGCTTCATTGGATCCCCCTGACAAAGTTGCTCGGAAGATAAGGTGCGCTCGGGGCTATTCCGCAGCCACGTGCCTATAGGCGGCAGTGCCTCCCGATCTCTCCGGAATACCCCGGCGCACCCTGTATTCCGCAATGCCCGTGCCATTGCGGGGTGTCGAAAAAGTGACACTTGGACCTTGATTGGTAAGCACTCTGTTTCCAAACGGAAACGGTAAGTGTCAAATACCTGACAAACCAGGCTGACGAAAGGTCGGCGCGAAACGAAGACGTAAAGCGTCAGTGAAGGTCAAATTAGTGCGAACTCCCGCGCTTTTATGGGCCACTTCGTCGGACTTCCGGGCAGCGTAAAATCCTGCGGAAAGCCCACCGCGTGCCGAACAGGGAAACGAACGGCACGCTCTATCACCACGAAGAACGTTGAATTGACGCATTCCAATCACTAGCAAGCTTGGAGTCCATGTCATTCGCAAAAGTTTTCGCATTCCTGCTTGCCCTGAGCCCCTGCGCTCTCGAGGCGTCAGACTGGGTCGAGATCGCTTCCGACTACGAATCCTCGACTTATTACGATAAGGACAGCCTGAAACAGGAAGGCGATTTCATCGAGGTCTTGCTGCTCTGGGATTTTCCGGAGGTGCAGGTCACCCGGCCCCCGGCCAAGCCCTATCTGTCGGCGACTCGCCTGACTCGCTACCGGTGCAGTGCCGGCGGTCGTGCCAACGTCGAAACTACGCTCTACCGCGACAACATGGCGCGCGGCCAGATTACCGAGGTCTATCGCACGCCGGATGCGGAGGTCCGGTTCGAGTGGGTGAATCCGGAAGCGCCCGGCGGTGAAAGCATGCGCCGGGCATGCGCTGCGGCGATTAGGTGATCGAGTGATTCGGTGATTTGTCTATCTGCAGTTGCCCATTGCCCAATCACTTGATCGCTGAATCCCGGAATTGCTCAATCACCCGCTTCCCCGGCTATAATGGCGCGCCCGCAAACTGCGGAAGTTCCGCATCTCCATGCTCGAAGCCAGTCAGATCGAGTGCGTCCGTGGCAATCGACGGCTTTTCTGTGACCTGTCCTTCCGGCTCGAAGCGCACCAGGCGCTGCGCGTGCGGGGTGAGAATGGGTCCGGCAAGACCAGTCTGCTGAGAATCGTGGCAGGGCTGTCGCCGGCCGAATCGGGCAGGGTCACGTGGAACGATGGAAATATCCGTGCGCTCGGCGAGGACTATCTTCGCGAATTCTTGTTCCTCGGGCATTCCAACGGCCTGAAGGACGATCTCACGCCCGTGGAGAACTTGCGTTACGCGCTGGTGCTGGCGGGTCTGGGCGCCGATGAGCCGGCGTTACGTGCGGCACTCGCCGAACAGGGATTGGCTTCGATCGCCGACCTTCCGGTAAAGCTGCTGTCGCAGGGACAGAAGCGGCGGGCAGCGCTTGCGCGGCTGTGGTTTTCCACGCACAAGCCGCTCTGGATCCTCGATGAGCCCTTCATTGCACTGGACGCGGCCTCGGTGGAGCGGCTGGCGAGGACGATTACGAAGCACTTGCAGCGCGGCGGCATGGTGATGTTTACCACCCATCAGGAAGTCGAACTTCCCGGCGCGGCAATGCGCACGCTCGAGTTGGGAGCGCACTAGTTGAGGGTATCCTTGATTGCGGGTTGCCGTGCGGTGGTGGCGCGCGATCTATTGATCGCGTTGCGGCATCGGAGCGATGTCCTAACCACATTTTTCTTTTTTGTCATCGTGGTCAGCCTGTTTCCGCTGGGGGTTGGACCTGAGCCGGACACGCTGCGCGAGATCGCGCCGGGGGTGGTCTGGGTCGCGGCGCTGCTGGCCGCGATGCTGTCGCTGGCGCGCATGTTCGGTACGGACTACGCCGACGGCACGCTCGAACAACTTGTGCTGACGCCGCAGCCGCTGGTGGTGGTGGTGATGGCGAAAGTCGCGGCACATTGGGTGACGACAGGTATGCCGCTGGTGCTGATCGCGCCGGTGTTGGGTTTGCAGTTCGATCTGCGTGCCGACACCTTGGCGACGCTATTGATTTCGCTGCTGATCGGCACGCCGGTGTTGTCGCTGATCGGCGCGGTGGGAGCCGCGTTAACCCTGGGAGTGCGCGGCGGATCGGCTCTGACTTCCCTGTTGGTGTTGCCGTTGTATGTGCCGGTGCTTATATTCGGCGCCGGTGCGGTGGTCGCTACCGCGACCGGTACCGGCGCGGCAGGGCATCTGTCTCTGCTGGGAGCGATGCTGATGATCACGCTGACATTCGCGCCGTGGGCAACCGCGATTGCTCTGCGCATATCTCTGGAATAGAAACATGGCGATTAACTGGTTCAAGTACTCTTCTCCGCAGACTTTCTATCCCGTGGCCGGAAAAATGGTGCCGTGGTTCATGGTGCCGGCCGCGGTTCTTGGGGTGGCCGGCCTTTACATCGCTTTTTTCGTCGCGCCCACCGATTTTCAGCAGGGGGAATCCTACCGGATCATCTTCATTCACGTGCCGGCGGCGTGGATGTCAATGTTCATCTATGTGGTAATGGCGTTCTGGGCTGGAATCGGATTGGCGTTCAATACACGGCTGTCGTCGATGATGGCGCACGCGCTGGCGCCCACCGGCGCATTGATGACCTTCATCGCGCTATGGACTGGCTCGTTGTGGGGCAAGCCCACTTGGGGCACTTGGTGGGTGTGGGATGCCCGGCTGACTTCAGAACTGATCCTGCTGTTTCTATATATCGGTTATATGTCGCTCACCGCGGCAATCGACGATCCTCGGCGGGCCGACAAAGCCTCCGCGGTATTGTCGTTAGTGGGTGTTGTCAACATTCCGATCATCTATTTCTCCGTGCAGTGGTGGAACACGCTGCACCAGGGCGCATCGGTGAGTATCAGTCGTGCCCCCAGTATGGCAGCCACCATGCTGATCGGTATGCTCGTAATGGTCTTCGCGTTCTGGGCTTATTCGATTGCGGCCACGCTGATGCGTGTACGGAACATAATTTTGGAACGCGAACGCAATTCCGCGTGGGTCCGCGAATTGAGAGGGGATTGAGATGCATTGGGGAAGCGCGGCCGAATTTTTCGGCATGGGTGGTTATGGCCTGTACGTCTGGGGCTCGTACTGCGTCGCCGCGATCGTAATAGCTGTGGAAATCGTGACATTGATCCGTCGTGGCCGAACTCTGCGGGCCCGCGGGGGTCGTATGGCAGGGTCCGAACCCGATTGATCGTTCATGAAGCCCCGCCACAAGCGTATTGGATTGATCGCCGCCGGCCTTGCCGCACTGGCAGTTGCGGTGGCGCTCGTTCTCCAGGCGTTCCAGAGCAATCTGGTGTTCTTCTTCACGCCCACCCAGGTAGCCGCTCACGAAGCCCCGCAAGGCAGGAGCTTTCGAATCGGTGGTCTGGTGGAACAGGGCAGCGTACGGCGCCAACCTGACGGCTTGACGGTGCGTTTTGTGGTCACGGATACCGCGAAGAGCGTACCCGTGCTGTTCACCGGGATCCTTCCGGATTTATTCAAGGAAGGCAAAGGCGTCGTTGCCCAGGGCAAGCTCGGCGCAGACGGTGTTTTCAGCGCGTCCGAAGTGCTGGCGAAACACGACGAGAACTACATGCCACCCGAAGCGGCCGACGCAGTCGAGCGCGCGCACAAGGCGATGCAGGAATCGAAGAAGACGCTGGTGGAGAAAAAATGAAAACGCAGGGACGAGGGACGAGGGGCGAGGAACGAGGGACAACCTCAGACGCGATGCGTTCGCTTTTCGACTCACCCCTCACCCTTCACCCCTCTCCCCTCACGAGATTATGATTCCAGAACTCGGACAATTCGCACTGATCATCGCGCTGTGCATAGCCCTCGTGCAAGGTGTGTTGCCGATCGTCGGCGCGGCGCGAGGTGACGTGACCTGGATGAACGTGGCCCGCCCTGCAGCGCAAGGGCAGTTCGTATTTGTCGTCATTGCATTCGGATGCCTGGCGTATTCGTTCGTCAACAACGATTTTTCGGTTCTCAATGTCGTCAATAATTCCAATTCCAGCCTGCCGTGGTACTACCGCTTCGCAGCGACTTGGGGAAGCCACGAAGGCTCGTTATTGCTTTGGGTGCTGATGCTCACGGTGTGGATGGTTGCGGTGACCCTTTTCAGCCGCCATCTGCCTGCTGAAATGGTGTCGCGAATCCTCGGCGTGATGGCGCTGATATCGGTCGGCTTCCTGCTGTTCATGCTGTTTACCTCCAACCCGTTCGAACGCCTGCTGCCTGCCGCACCCGACGGGCGCGACCTGAATCCACTGCTTCAGGATCCCGGCATGGTGATTCACCCTCCTATGTTATACATGGGTTATGTCGGCTTCTCGGTCGCCTTCGCTTTTGCAGTCGCAGCGTTGCTCGGGGGCCAGCTCGACGCGACTTGGGCACGCTGGTCGCGTCCCTGGACCACGATGGCATGGGTGTTCCTGACGATTGGCATCGCGTTGGGAAGCGGTTGGGCGTACTACGAACTCGGGTGGGGCGGCTGGTGGTTCTGGGACCCGGTGGAGAACGCATCCTTCATGCCGTGGCTGCTGGGAACAGCGCTCATACACTCGCTTGCTGTCACTGAGAAGCGCGGCGGCTTCAAGGTCTGGACCGTGCTGCTGGCGATCGTGACTTTCTCGCTGTCTCTGCTGGGCACGTTCCTGGTGCGTTCCGGAGTGCTCACGTCAGTGCACGCCTTTGCTACCGATCCAGCACGCGGCGTTTTCATCCTCGGCTTTCTCGTGGTGGTTATCGGAGGGTCGCTCGCGCTGTTCGCTTGGCGAGCCCCCAGAGTCGGTCTCGGTGGCAAGTTCGGGTTCGTTTCGCGCGAATCCGCGCTGTTGGCCAACAATTTGCTGCTGATCGTGGCGGCCGCGTCCGTGCTGCTCGGCACGCTCTATCCGCTGTTCCTCGATGCCCTCGGATTGGGCAAGATTTCGGTCGGACCACCTTACTTTGATTCGGTGTTTGTTCCTCTGATGGCGCCGGCGATCTTCCTGATGGGGGTGGGTCCACTGGCGAAATGGAAGCAGGCGGAGCTGCCCGATCTTGCGCATCGCCTCAAGTGGGCGCTCGTGGTCGCGCTCGTCACCGCACTGCTGCTTCCGTTCACGATGGGCAAGTGGACACCGATGATCGCATTCGGTCTGCTGCTGGCGCTATGGGTCGGGCTCTCCGGCTTCGTTAACCTTTGGCAGCGTATATCCCAACTGCGCGTGGCTAACGGCCTCGGCACGGGCGCGCAATTGAGGGGCCTGCCACGCGGCTATTACGGGATGCTGCTGGCACACGCGGGAGTGGCCGTGCTCATTACCGGGGTCACGCTGGTGAAAGGCTACGAGGTCGAGAAAGACGTGCGCATGCAAACCGGAGACACCGTGGAAGTCGGCGGATACACGTTCCGGCTCGACGGCCTCGTGCAGGTGCCCGGGCCGAATTACGAGGCTACCCGCGGCCTGGTTTCAGTTCTTAAGAACGGCAAGAGCGTGCGCACGATGTTCCCCGAAAAGCGTTTCTACCATGTGCAGCAGATGCCGATGACCGAGGCAGCAATCGATACCGGATTCACCCGTGACCTTTACGTATCGCTCGGCGAACCGGTCGGCAACAATGCCTGGGTCGTGCGCATTTACCACAAGCCATTCATCGACTGGATCTGGGGCGGTGCTTTTCTGATGGCGTTGGGCGGCATTCTTGCGATCAGCGACAAGCGCTACCGGCTGGCGCGAAAGACCGAGCGGGAACTATCGACGGGCGCGGTTGCCGTGACGTCGTAGCGGCGTCCTTCGGTTTGTCAGTCACCGGCCACTGGTTTCTCAATGAATCGCTTTCTGCTTCCTCTCGGAATCTTTCTGGTTCTTTCGGTCTTTCTTGCAGTCGGTCTGAAGCTGGACCCGCGCGAAGTGCCTTCGCCGCTGATCGACAAGCCGGCGCCGCCATTCCAACTCGCCCTGTTGCAGGATCCCGGCAAGACTCTTGCCCCCGGCGATCTCAAGGGCCAGGTATGGATTCTCAACGTCTGGGCCTCGTGGTGTGTGCCGTGCTTGCAGGAACATCCGCTGCTCGTGGATCTGTCGAAGCAAAGCGTGGTTCCTATTTACGGTTTGAATTACAAGGATGCGCGTGATGACGCATTGAAATGGCTGGCCAGGCATGGCAATCCGTACACACTGTCCGCGATGGATGCCGATGGTATCGTGAGCATTGACTATGGGGTTTACGGCGTGCCGGAAACCTACGTCATTGACAAGGACGGAGTCATCCGTTTCAAGCAGGTCGGACCGGTGACGCCGAAAGTGCTGGAACAAAAAATTCTGCCACTGGTAAGGCGGTTGCAGGGATGACGCGCATCACCGCGGTGCTGTTGTTGGCGCTTGCAATGCCGGCGTATTCGAATGAGGCTGCGCCGGCAGCCGATGATCCGGTGCTTGAGCAACGGGTCATGCGCCTGACCGCCGAATTGCGCTGCTTGGTATGCCAGAACCAATCGCTGGCAGATTCCCATGCCGAACTGGCGATCGATCTGAAGAACCAGGTACGCAGCCAGATGAAAGCGGGCAAGAGCGACGCCGAAATCCGCGACTACATGGTGGCGCGCTATGGTGACTTCGTGCTCTACAGACCGCCGCTAAAGTCCAACACGGTATTGCTGTGGGGTGGGCCCTTCGTGCTATTGGCCGCCGGCGCACTTGGACTGGGATTCTACTTGCGCCGACGGCGCGCACGCCTGACGGAAGGTGAACTTACGTCCGAACAACGTGCCCGCGCGGACGCGCTTCTTCGCGCCGGGCAGAAGGGCGGGACTCGATGATCGCCTTCGCCATTAGCACGGTCGTTCTGCTGCTTTTGGCGGTTGCAATCGTGCTGCGACCGCTGCTCAAGGGCGGGGCTGGAACAGGCGGCGCACGTGAAAACGCAAATTTCGAGATCTATCGCGACCAGTTTGCCGAACTCGAGAACGATCTGAAGTCTGGGGTGTTGGGAGACACACAGTTCGACCAGGCGAAAGCCGACCTCGAGCGCCGCGTGCTGGAGGAAGCGGCGAGGCCCACCGAAGGTGCGTCGGGTGTGCGGCGTGGTCGCGCAGCACCGATCGCGGTGGGTTTGCTGATCCCAATTGCTGCCGTGCTGCTGTATCTGCAAGTCGGTACACCCGAGGGGCTTGACGTCACACCGCACGCTGCAGGCGATGTGTCTTCCATGACCGCTGAACGCTTCCAGGAGATGACTGAAAAACTGGCGGCACGCATGCAGGAGAAGCCGAACGATGCCGAGGGTTGGATGATGCTCGGCCGGGCCTATCGCGCGTTGGATCGCTTCGATGAAGCGGCCGATGCGCTCAGGAAGGCGGTGGCGCTCAGGCCCGGAAATGCGGACCTGCTCGCGGATCTGGCCGAAGTGTTGGCCCTGAGGAGCGGACGTCAACTTGCAGGTGAGCCGACCAGATTGCTCGATCGTGCACTCAAGCTCGAACCGGACAACGACAAGGTACTGGCACTCTCCGGCAGCGCCGCTTTCGAACGCAAGGACTACGAGGCCGCGATCCGATACTGGGAAGCGTTGCTGAAGCATCCTAAAGTGAGCGGTGAGTTTGCGCAGGCGCTCACAGCCGGGATCGCCGAGGCACGCGCGCTGTCAACAGGCAAGAAGACCGTCGAGGCGCCCGCGGCGGGGCGAGTCAGCGGCACTGTAACGCTCGACGCTGCGTTGCGTGCCCGGGCGGCACCGGAGGATACCGTATTCGTGTACGCGCGCGCCGCGCAGGGCCCACGTATGCCGCTCGCGATCGTGAAAATTCAGGTGAAGGATCTGCCGTACAATTTCTCGCTCGACGATTCGATGGCGATGATGCCGGAGATGAAGTTGTCGGCATTCACCGAAGTCATCGTCGGCGCGCGGGTTTCGAAGTCGGGCGGCGCCAAGCCGGCAGCGGGCGATCTCGAAGGTGCGAGTGCCAAGATCAGCCCAGGTGCAAAGGGAGTCACGGTGGCAATCGACCAGGTAGTGAGGTAAGGCAATGCGAATAACCCAACTGGTGATTGCGATTGCGTTTGTTCTGGCCGGTGCGGCGATTCCCACACTCGCGCAGGCTCCGGGCAAGGTCCAGCTCAAACCCGAAGTCGAAGAGTTCATTGTCCAGATGGTCAGTCAGAACCAGTTCGACGAGGCGGCTCTACGCCGGGTGTTCGGGCAGATCAAGGCCCACGAGGGCGTGGTCAAGGCGATTGGCGCTCCGGCCACTGCGAAACCCTGGCACGAGTTCAGAAGCATATTCGTCACGCCCACCCGCATCAGCGGCGGCCTCGAATTCTGGCAGCAGCACGCCGACGTCCTGGCGCGCGCGCGAGATGTCTATGGCGTGCCCGAGGAGATCGTCGTCGCGATCATCGGCGTGGAGACCATTTATGGGCGACGGCTCGGGTCTTTCCGTGTCATCGATGCGCTTTATACCCTGGGCTTCGAGATGACCGAACGCGCGACCTTCTTCCGCGGCGAATTGGAGCAGTTTCTGCTGCTCGCTCGCGAAAATGCCCTCGATCCGCTGAGCGTGAAGGGGTCGTTTGCCGGTGCGATGGGGATGCCGCAGTTCATTCCCACCAGCTACCGCAAGTTCGCAGTGGATTTCGACGGCGATGGCAAAATCGATCTTTGGGACAGCATCGCTGATGTGATCGGCAGCGTGGCCAACTATCTGTGGTATTTCGGCTGGGTCTGGGAACAGCCGGTAACGGTACCGGCGAGGATCAGCGGCACGCAGTTCCAGGAAGTCCTTGAAGCCGGCCTGAAGCCGAAGCTGACGTTGCAGCAGATGCAACTCAAGGGTGTGGAACCAATCGAAGAGCTTCCACCCGATCTCGAAGCGGGGCTTTTCGCCCTCGACGTGGCGCAAGGTCCGGAATACTGGCTGGCGCTCAATAACTTCTACGTCATTACCCGCTACAACCGCAGCAAGAACTATGCGATGGCGGTCTACCAGCTCGCGCAAGCCATCGCTCGCGAACGCGAGAGCGCCGTAGGGAAGCAGACCTCTCTCGTCGACCGCTGAAACGCGGCTATCAGCGGCAGTCTGGAATCACTGGCACGCGGCGCATTGCGACTCGGGTATTCGCGGAGTAGTGTAGCGAACGTCCACCCGTCAGTCCTGATCGGGGAGGGAGGTCAGCATGGGTCGCCCGCTCAGTCAACGCGGGAAGCCGTCTCGGCAAACCTTGCTGCCAGGGATTTTCCGCCTGGCAGGAACCGGTGCGCCAATTGCGGCAGTGCGCTTCCCGTATACCCCCGTCTAATTAACAAGTTCTTTCGGCATGCGGCACCTCTTGCCGTCATGGCCCGGCAATTGGGTTTCCTTGCAGCCGCATGCTTTCCCCCGAGGTGAATACCGTTATGAACGATTTCAGTGTTTTCCCTAGTGATCGAAGTATCGATGTCGAACCCAGGGGTGTGAAACCTTGGAACCGGCGGGAGTTCGTAAAGGGTCTGGCCGCCGTAGCAGGCTCGGCGGGACTTTTCGGGCTCGATCCGAGGCAAGCGGCCGCAGAACCGCTGCCCGAGACCACGAGGATCCGGTTGGCCCAGATCCCTGGTATCTGTGTCGCGCCTCAGTACGTCGCAGAGGAACTCCTGCGTGCCGAGGGATTTGCCGATGTCCAATACGTCAAGGTCGAGTCAGGAGCGATGTACAAAGCGTTCGGCGCGGGTGAAATCGACATCAGCATGGCATTTGTCGCGCCGTTCATTATACAAGTGGACGTGGGAAACCCGCTCCTGCTCCTCGCCGGCGTCCATGTCGGTTGCTTCGAACTGTTCGGAACCGATCGCGTGCACACCATCAGCGACCTCAAGGGGAAAACGGTCGCAATACCCGAGTTGGGATCGCCCCACCATATTTTCCTTGCGAGCATGGCCTCCTACGTGGGCCTGAATCCCGACCGGGACATCAAATTCGTTACGCGGTCGCCGATCGAATCGATAACGCTGCTGGCCGAGAAGAAAATTGATGCATTGATGGGCTTTCCGCCCCTTCCGCAGGAATTGCGGGCGAAGAAGATCGGCCACGTGGTCGTGAGCAGCGGGACAGATCGCCCGTGGGCGCAGTACTTCTGTTGCACGGTTGCCGGACATCGCGAGTTCGTCCGTAAGCAACCGGTTGCGACCAAGCGCGCACTGCGTGCAATTCTAAAGGCGACCAATTTGTGTGCAACCGATCCGGAAAGGGCTGCAAGGTTGATCGCCGCAAAGGGGTACAACTACGAGTACGCGCTACAAACAATGAAGGAGATTCCGTACGACAAGTGGCGGGAATACGACCCCGAAGACGCGATGCGTTTCTACGCGTTGCGCCTTCACGAAGCGGGGATGATCAAGTCGAGCCCGCAAAAGATCATCGCTCAGGGGACGGATTGGCGGTTTCTGAATGAATTGAAGAGAGAGTTGAAGGCGTGAGTAGAAGTCTGTACGTATCGGTCCTCGAATCCTGCAAGGGGTGGCACGGCGGCAACTACGATGAGAACCCGAAGCAATGCGCATCGAACGCCCTTTCGACGTTTATTCCCTACTGCTATACCCGGGAATGGTGGGACCAGTGCAGCGACGCGCCCGAGGCTTACACGAAATGGCGCAATCAGTGGGGTGAATATTACCTCGACATCGAGGATGCGCGGATCTCTATTACCGAATGATGGCGGCGGGCAGTGGCTGGCGAATCCGGAAGACACGCTGCGCTTCCTCGCGCTGCGCTTGCACGAAGCTGGGATGATCAAGGCGAGCCTGCAGAAGATCATCGCCCAAGGCACGGATTGGCGGTTTTTCAACGAGTTGAAGAAAGAACTCAAGGCGTGAGCCAGCCCACTCCCTCCGGCCGCTTGCGGGGCAGGGTTGGGGTGAGGGCAATAATTGCCGAGGAGGGATCAGTATGAATGAGTCCACGCTACACGGGGTCAGCCGCAGAGAGTTCCTGGCGGGCGCCTCGATGCTTGGCGCCACAACATTGCTCGGGCTTCCGCGTACGGCTATCGCCGAGCCGCCTCCCGAGACCACGAAAATTCGTATCGTTCAATCTGAGTCCATTTGTTTGGCGCCGCAACAACTGGCGGAAGAGTTACTGCACTTGGAGGGATTCGCCGAAGTTGAATACGTCAAATATCCAGGTGGCCAGGCGAGCAGCCTCCTCGCCGCGGGCCGGGCGGATTTTACGATGCAGACCGTTCCGGGGCTGATTCTCCGGATCGATGCGGGCGAGCCTGTTGTATTGATTGCCGGTGTCCATGCCGGTTGTTACGAATTGTTCGGAAATCAGCGCATCCAGTCGGTCCTGGATCTGAAGGACCAGCGCGTCGCCGTCAGCGCGATCGGGGATGATGATCATGTCTTCATGTCCAGCATCATGGCATACGTAGGCATGGATCCCCGAACCGACATCGAGTGGATTACCAGCGGGACGCGCGCCGAGTCGATGCGCATGTTCGTGGAAGGCAAGGTCGACGCTTTCCTCGGATTTCCCCCACAGCCTCAGGAAGTGCGCGCAAAGAAGATCGGACACGTCATCGTCAACACGACACTGGACCGACCCTGGTCCCAGTACTTCTGCTGCATCGTCGCGGCGCGTCGCGGCTTCGCTAATGAGTATCCCAACGCCACCAAACGGGCCCTGCGCGCCTTCTTGAAGGCAGCAGACATCTGTGCGCAGGAGCCGGAGAGGGCGGCGCGTTACCTGGTTGCGAAGGGTTACGAGCCGCGTTACGAGATCGGATTGGAAGTGCTCAAGAGTCTGCCGTACAACCGCTGGCGCGAAGCGAGCGCCGAGGACTCCCTGCGCTTCCATGCTCTACGCTTGCACGAGGCGGGGCTGATCAAATCAACGCCACAGCAGATCGTCGCCAGAGGGTCCAATTGGCGGTTTCTCAACGAATTGAAGAAAGAGCTTAGAGCATGAGCAACGCCCCCAACGTTTCTCGCCCGATTGCGGGAGAAGGTTGGGGGGTAGTTCTTACTGAGGAGGCATCACGATGAACAAGTCAACCCTACATGGATTCAGCCGCAGAGAGTTCTTGGCGGGCACTTCGATGCTTGGCGCTGCAACTTTGCTCGGCCTTCCGTGCACCGCGGGGGCCGAGCCGCCTCCTGAGACCACCAGATTCAGGATCGCCCAAGGTCCGTTCATCTGCTATGCCCCACAGATGGTCGCCGAGGAACTGTTACGCCTGGAAGGCTTCACTGACGTGCAATACGTCAAGGTTCCACCAGACAACACGTATGCGACACTCGTCGCAAGTGGCGGTGTGGACTTGGCGGTGTTCGGACCGCCGAGCGCCGTCGTGGCGATCGATGCGGGCAACCCCTTTGTCGTGCTCGCCGGCCTGCACGTCGGTTGCTGGGAGTTGTTCGCAAACGAGCGCGTGCGCAGGATCGGGGATCTGAAGGGCAAGACTATCGCGGTGATTGGCATGGGCACGGTTGACCAGCTCTGGCTCGCCAGCATCCTGAGCTATGTAGGCATGGATCCGTCGAAGGATGTCAAATGGCTCCCGTCACAGAAGCTCAGCGAGACGATGCGGCTGTTTGTCGAAGGGAAGGCGGACGCGTTTCTGGGTTTTCCGCCGCAGCCCCAGGAGTTGCGCGCGAGAAAATTCGGAGCAGCCATCGTTAACACGACATTGGACCGGCCCTGGTCCCAGTACTTCTGCTGCATGGCCTCGATGCCCACGGACTTCGTCGTAAAGTACCCGATCGCCACCAAGCGTGCGTTGCGCGCCCTCCTGAAAGCTACCGATATCTGTGCTACTGAGCCGGAACGGGTAGCGCGCTATCTGGTTGCGAAGGGTTACGAGCCGCGCTACGAGATCGGATTGGAAGTGCTCAAGAGTCTGCCGTACACCCGCTGGCGCGAAGCGAGTGCTGAGGACTCTCTGCGCTTCCACGCTCTACGCTTGCATGAGGCGGGGCTGATCAAATCCACGCCACAGCAGATCGTCGCCAGAGGGTCGAATTGGCGGTTCTTGAATGAGCTGAAGAAGGAACTCAAAGCTTAGACGTCTCCGTGACGTGTTGCTTGCATCGAAGGAGGGGATGAAATGATTGACTCACAGAATCGAAGCTTCAATCGACGCGATTTTCTTGCTGGTATATCGACTGTGGGTGCCGCAGCGCTGCTGGGGTTGCCGCGATTGGTTTCGGCCGAGCCGCCTCCTGAAACGAAGAAGATCCGGCTCGTCAAGGTCCCGGCCATCTGCCTGGCGCCGGAGTATCTCGCCGAAGAGCTGCTTCGGCTGGAAGGATTTTCGGAGGTCGAGTATGTCAGCGTGGAGCAGACCGGAAACCCCGATCTGCTCTTGGACAACCGCGCGGACATTTCTCCACATGCTCCGCCGCTTCTGCTTCCGTCCCTCGATGCGGGCAAGCCAATCGTTGCGCTGGCTGGACTGCACGGCGGCTGCTACGAGCTTTTTGCCAACGAACGAGTGCGGGCTATCCGGGACCTCAAGGGTAAGCGCGTTGCTGTCAGCTCGATGGAAGCGGTGGAATACTATTATGTCGCCGCGATGGTGGCGTACGTTGGGATGGATCCGCGCAAGGACATCATCTGGGTCGACGCGAAGACCTTCGACGGCATGATGCAGTCCTTCGTCGATGGAAAGGTCGACGCATTCCTGGCGTTTCCGCCACAACCACAGGACCTGCGCGCCAGGAAAATCGGGCGTGTCATCGTCGACACGACCCAGGACCGGCCATGGGCCCAATACTACTGCTGCATGATTACTGCACGGAAGGAATTTGTAGCGAAGAATCCTATCGCGACCAAGCGCGCAGTTCGGGCGATTCTCAAGGCCACGGACATCTGCGTGCGGGAGCCCGAGCGTACCGCACGCCACATGGTCGAAAGGGGTTACGAGTCGCGGTACGAGGTAGCGCTGGAAGTCGTGAAGTCTCTCTCCTACAACCGCTGGCGCACTTACGATGTGGACGATAGCCTGCGATTCTTCGGGGTGCGCCTGCACGAGGCAGGGATGATCAAGACGAGTCCGCAGAAACTCATCGCGCAGGGCACCGACTGGCGGTTTCTCAACGAACTGAAGAAAGAACTGAAAGCTTGAATGCGGCCAGTCTGAATGCCTCCCGGTTCGTTGCAACGGCCGCGCTCACACTGGTTGTAGCCGGCTGGGGCGCAGTCGTATTGGGCAACCAGGACGATCGCCCGCAGTTGTCGAAGCTCGGCCCCGCTCCCGCCTTCACGCTCACCAATCAAGACGGAAAACGCCTTGCGCTCAAGGAACTGCGTGGCAAAGTGGTTGTGACGACCTTCATCTTCACGGGCTGCGGAAGCACGTGCCCGCTGCTTACAGCCAAATTGATTTCCATCCAGCGGCGTCTTGGCGCTGACTCCGGAGCCAGAGTCTACTTCACTGCGATTTCCGTGGATCCACTGGCCGATACTCCGGAGGTGCTGAAACGCTACGCGCATGCGTATAGTGCCGACCTAAGCAGCTGGGCCTTCCTCACCGGCGATCCGACGCAAATCAGCGATGTGGCTCATCGCTACGGTGTGTACTACAAGAAACAGGCTGACGAAGAAATCGATCACACCTTCCTCACCTCGATCATCGATCAGGGAGGGACGCTGCGCGTTCAATACATGGGGGTACGTTTTGATCCAGAGGAAATGCTCCAGGACATCCGCTCCCTGCTTCGCGAAAGAACGGGCCGATGATCGAGTGGCTTTCCCGGCTGGTGGCCCGGATACCGCTGTCCGAGCGGCTTCCACGCATGGTTGCCCGCGTGCCGCTGCCCGTCCATGCCAAGCTACTTGCGGCCTTCCTTGTGATCGTGGTCCTGCTCATTGCGGTCGGGGCCGTGGGCCTCCAGTCGCTGAGGGGCGTAAACCAGCGCGCCGAGGATCTTGTGACCCTACATCGCAAGATCGCGGCGTATCGTCAGTTGCAGCATGACACGACAGGCCAGCTCTACAGTGTCGCGTCCTCCCTTTCCATTTCCGATGAACGTTCGCTCGAAGCGACGCTGCGCCAGCTCAACCAATTTGGTTATGACCTGGACCGCCTGCAATTTGTGGCCAAGGACGAGGCAGAGCTTCTTGCGCGCGTGCGTGAAGATTACGAGCAGTTTATCCGGGTCGTAACGCATGTCATCGAATTGATCCGTTCAGGCAAGATTGCCGAGGGACAGCGCATTCAGCACAAGGAGGCTGGCCCGCTCGCCGATCGCCTCGAGCGGCTCACCAATGAACTCGTGAACAAGGCGGAGTCGGAGATGGTCGCCAGCGTCGAGACCAGTCACGAGGCGTACCTGACGTCGCAAAACATCGTTTTCGGCTTTCAGGTGGGCAGCGTCCTGCTCGCACTCGGCCTCGGTTACGCGATCTCCCGGTCGCTGATCGACCCGGTCAAGGCCATGGATGAGCGCCTGCGGGCGATCGAAGCGGGCGATTTCTACACCAGAGTCGAAGTGCCCAACCGTGATGAACTCGGCGCGCTGGCCGCTCATCTGAACCGGATGAGCGAAGAACTCGGACGACTTTACGGCGAGTTGGAGGCCGCGAACCGCCACAAATCCGCGTTTCTCGCCAGCATGTCGCATGAGTTGAGGACGCCGCTGAACGCGATCATAGGTTTTTCCGAGGTCCTGAAGGAGCGCATGTTCGGGGAACTCAATGACAAGCAGGCCGAGTACGTGGAGGACATCCACGCCTCGGGCCGCCATCTCCACTCGCTGATCAACGACGTCCTGGATCTTTCGAAGGTGGAAGCTGGGCGGATGGAACTGGAGATTACGCGCTTCGATCTGCCGTTGACGATCGAGAACTCGCTCACGCTGATCAGGGAGCGGGCGACGCGGCAGGGTATCGCGCTGGAACTCGAACTCGATGCGAGCATCGGGGAGTTCGCGGGAGACGAGCGCAAGGTGCGGCAGATCCTCCTGAACCTGCTGTCGAATGCAGTGAAATTCACGCCGCAAGGAGGGCGCATCGGGATAAGCGCGACACCCGTCGATGCCGGGGTCGAGATTGCGGTGAGTGATACGGGAATCGGGATTGCGCCTGCGGATCAGGAAGCGGTCTTCGAGGAATTCCGGCAGGTTGGGTCGGACCGGACCCGGAAGCAGGAAGGGACAGGGCTGGGACTCACGTTGGCCAGGAAATTTGTCGAGTTGCACGGCGGCCGTATCCGAGTGGCCAGCGAGTTGGGAAAAGGATCGACGTTTACGTTCACACTGCTGGAGAAAACATGGCCGACGAACTGATCCTCATGATCGAAGACAACGAAAAGAACCGGAAACTGATGCGGGATGTTCTGCAGTTCCAGGGTTACAAAACAGCTGAGAGCGAGAACGCCGAAGAGGGACTGCGCATGGCCGGGGCACTCGCTCCGGCCCTAATACTCATGGACATTCATCTGCCCGGAATGAATGGAATCGAGGCGCTCGGTGCGCTGCGTGCCGATCCGGCGACGCGAGGCATCCCCGTCATGGCCGTGACCGCTTCGGTGATGCCTCAGGACCGTCAGATGGTGACAAGCGCTGGCTTCGACGCCTACCAGTCCAAGCCAATCAACGTGAAGGAATTCGTTGCAGCGGTCAAGGAGTTACTGAAGCGCCCGCGTAAGGCGGGCAAGTCGCCGTGAATCCGGCAAAGATCCTCGTCGTTGATGACACGCCCAGGAACGTCAAATTCCTGGTGGATTTGCTTGGCGTCAAGGGCTATTCGGTGGTAACGGCGACGTCGGGTGGCGAAGCACTGCAGCAGGTCGCGGACCAGAATCCGGATCTGGTCCTGCTGGATGTCGTCATGCCGGATATGAGCGGGTACGAGGTGTGCCGGAAAATTCGTGCGAACGCCGGGACTGCAATACTTCCAGTGGTGATGGTGACGGCGCTCGATCCCACCGAGGAGCGGATCAAAGGCCTGGATGCCGGAGCCGACGATTTTCTCACCAAACCTATCAATCAGGCGGAGCTCCTGGCGCGGGTGCGCTCACTGCTTCGTATCAAGGAACTCTACGACACTGTGCAGGAGCAGTCCGCCAAGTTAACGGAATGGAACCGGAACCTCGAGCAGCGGGTGCACGACCAGGTTGGGCAACTCGAGCGTTTGGGCCGGCTGAAGCGCTTCTTCTCGCCGCATCTGGCGGACCTCATCGTGGCGGGTGGAGCTGAAGATCCACTCAAGACGCACCGCCGGGAAGTTGCGGTCGTATTTCTGGATCTCCGCGGTTTCACGCAGTTTGCCGAGACCGCAGATCCCGAGGAGGTGATGAGCGTATTGCGCGAGTACCACGCCGCCATGGGTACACTGATTCTCGCCCACGAGGGTACGCTCGAGCGTTTCACCGGCGACGGCATCATGATCTTTTTCAATGACCCATTGCCGGTTCCTAATCCGGCCGAGCGCGCATTGCGCATGGCACTGGCGATGCGGGAACGGGTAGGCGCGTTGACCGACAAGTGGCGAAAGTCGGGTTACGACTTGGGTTTCGGCGTGGGTTTGGCGCAGGGTTACGCTACCATCGGGGCAATCGGATTCGAAGGACGTTGGGACTACGGCGCTATCGGTACAGTCACCAACCTTGCCGCAAGATTGTGCGGTGAGGCCAAGCCAGATCAAGTGCTGGTTTCGCGACGGGTGGTGGCGACCGTGGAAGACTTGATCGAAGTCGAGCCGATTGGAGAACTCACTCTCAAGGGGTTTCTCAAGCCTGTAACCACATTCAACGTCCTCCGGTTTAAGGACGCCTCGCACTGATCCCGGGGACCTCTCCGCCGCCGGCAACCAGATGTATCGTGAATTTTCACTAGCCCTTTCAAGCAGGTCTGGGTAAATTTTCGCAGGGTTTTTTCCGAACAATCTCTGAGGGAGGATCAATCCATGAAACCGGAATTCAGAAAACTTCCGCGCGCGATAGCGCTGGTCTGCGCACTGGCAACGGCATTCCCGGCCAGCCATTTGACCGCCGAAACCTGCATCTCGCCCTACATCAAGGCGCTTTCGAAGCCGGAGACGGTCATGTATCTGTGGGCGCTTCCGGCCACGCCCGGCCAGGGTGAAGACTTCCTGGCGGTGATCGACGTGAATCTGGCGTCTGCGACCTACGGCAAGATTCTGAAGAAAATCCCGGTGGGTTCGAAGGGCAACGAAGCGCACCACATCGGCTATACCGACGATCGCACCAAGCTGTGGGCGGCGTCACTCAATTCTGACCGCTTCTTCATATTCGATGTGGCGACCGATCCGATGAACCCGAAACTCATCAAGATCATCGAAAACGTTCCCAAGCTCACCGGACTGAGCGGACCGCACACGCCTTACGCAATACCGGGGCGCATCCTGGTAAGCATGGCCTCGGGTCCTGACGGTACTGGTCCGGGCGGCTTGGCGGAATTCACCAACGACGGGCGCTACATCGCTAGCCATGCGGCCACCAATCATCCCTACGAAACGGTCATCAAGCCCGAGTTCAACCGCATGATTACCTCGGCCTGGTTTCCGCAGAAGACCTGGATGACGCCGATGGCCAAGTGGGATCCCAGTACATGGGCCAATCCCAACACGTTGCTGGTATGGGATCTGAAGGAACGCAAGATCGTGCAGACGCTTGTGGCGCCGGACGCGGTGATGTTGGCCGCACGCTGGATGCTCAAGCCTGGCGCGAAATACGGCTATAACATCAGCAGCGCCGGAAATTCCATTTGGATGTTCAAGATGGAGGACGACGGCAATTTTAGTTACAAGAAGGCAGCCGATACAGGGCCAGGCTGCAGTCCGGCAGATCTACGCCAATCCCCGGACGACAAGTTCCTGTATGTGAGTTGCTTCGTCGGCAGCGAGATCCAAGCCTGGGATGTTTCCGATCCGGAGCACATCAAACTGCATGACACCATCCAGGGCGTGGTACAGCCGAACATGATGCACGTGACCTTCGACGGCAGGCGGCTTTACTTCACCAACTCGGCGATCAGCAGCATCGACTACTCGCCACGCTACTCTATGCAGTTGGTCCAGATCGGGCACGATGGCCGCATGAAACTCGATCCCAACTTCAAGATCGATTTTGCCAAGGCGCCGGACGGCCCGGCACGTCCGCACGATATGCTGCTCAACTGATCCCGGAGTGGCAATGGTTCGGCAATTTGCATATGTTGTCCTCAGCCTGTCATTGGGCGTGGCGCCCTCGCTATTTGCAGCGGGCACGCCTGAGCCGGTAGTTTCCGCTAATCCGAATCTGTCCGTCATTGGTCGCGCGCCGGATTTCGCGTTGCGCGACACGAAAGGAAGCACCGTCCGTCTGTCCGACTATCGTGGGCGGGTCGTGCTGGTTGCCTTCGTCTTCACAACTTGTCCGGGGGTCTGTCCGCTTATCAGCCGCCAAATGTCCGCCCTGCAAACCGGGCTCAAGGAAGCGGGGCTTTTTGGGCGGCAGGCAAACCTGGTGTCGGTGACGGTGGACCCCGAAACCGATTCGGCCAAGGTCCTGGCGGAATACGCGCAGAAATTCGGCGCCGATCCCTCCGGTTGGCGTTTCCTGCGCGAGACGCCGGAGAAGACGAAACCGGTGCTGAAAGCGTACGACGAATGGACCAAACTGCTTCCCAAGGGCGAACTGGATCATCCCGCACGCGTGTATCTCATCGATCAGAAAGGCAACATTCGCGAGATTTACAGTCTGGCATTCTTCAATGAGAAGCAGGCATTGATCGACATGCGGAAGCTGGTCCGCGAACCTGGCGCGTAACTAGTGGTACGACGTACCAAGGGGTCAAAACAATACGGGCCGCGACTTTGCGTCGCCGCCCGCACAATTTGCCTTATCGTTGCGGGCCGATCAATAGATCGCGATCGGATTACCCGGTGAGCCCGTGCCGCCGATGATCTTGAGCGGCGCCCAGATGAACGCGAACTCGTAGACCTTGGCGTCGACAAGCGGTTTCAGGTCCATGTTTTCCAGGTTCCAGATTCCGCGGCGGACCTGCATCTCCGTGTGGCAATGAACGGCATAGTCGCCACCGAATTCACCGGAAGGCTGTGCATCGTTAGACGACGTGTCGCCACCCATCAGGGCAATATCGCGTGACGCCATGTATTCGCAGGCGCTGATGCCGAACCCCGGCTCGCCGGCACCGAAGTCGTCGCGCGCCTTGGCGTGTTGCGCGGATGTCATCTTCTTGTACACGCTGTTGCCCCAGATATTCCCGTGGCCGGTATGGAGAAACACGCAATCGCCGGGTTGCGGTTCGGCAATGCCTTGCTTCTTGATGATCGCCTTGACGTCATCGACCGTAACGATCCCGATATCACCGGGCTTGGTCGGAATGGGCAGGCGCTCCACGCCGCGGTAGCCGGCTGCATCAAGCACGATACCCCGGCAGATGAAGCCATTTTCTCCAACGTTCTCGACGCCGTTCGGCCCCATGCCCACCGCCCGCCCGCCGCCTCCCCGCTCATAGGACTCCGGGTACATGCGGCCGTTGTACATGAACATTCCTTTCGAAGTATTCACCCCGATGTGGCCTGGGCCGTCGAATTGCGTGCTGATCTGGCCGATTTCGGTCGCGACGAACTCATCGTGATAAATCATGGCGTTCTTGCCGAAGGGTCCAGCGTGCGGGGTACCCGGCAGGACCATTTTCCAGCCCCGTTCCCCGACTGCGGGAATCTCGCGGTGATAGTACTTGCCCAAGGTCACGGACTTGTTTTGCTTGATCATGCTGATGGCGCGCGCAACGTTTGCCGGATTCTTGGTATGGTTGGACGACCCCGCAGCGTCGTCTTTGCCCCATTTGGTGGGTGCCCATTTTTCCTGAAACGGCTTCTCGCTGACTTGTGCCAGTGCGGCGGTCGTTGAGAGTGCAAAGGCAGTCGCAACAACTCCCGCGACAATGGATACTTTCATGCTGAATTCTCCTTCCCATGATTGTTTTTTAACGAACCCGCGCTCCTTATTTTGGTCGGCACGGGTGCGTGAACGCCGCAGTGAATGATGGAGGGCCCCTTGGATCGTAGTCCCCCAATGCGGTCGTGACATGACACCATAGATGCGACCCTGCTGCAAGGTTTGGGATCTTCGTCGAAAGGTGGGATGCTGACGCTGGGTAAAGCGGGGCACCCGCACGCAACTTAGTCGATCAGCTTGCGCAGCCGGTAGATGAAGTCCAGCGCTTCGCGCGGGCTAAGCGTTTCCGGATCGGATTCGCGCAACGCTTCAAGGGCGGGGTGGGACGGCGCTTCCGGCTTCTTGGTTGTGGAAAATAGATCTCCCTGTGGGCTGCGGCTCGCCGCTTCTTCTTCCAGTTTTGCCAGATGTCTCTTCGCGGTGCGTACCACGCCGGCGGGTACGCCCGCAAGTTGCGCAACCTGGATGCCATAACTCTGTGAAGCGGGACCTTCCTCCAGCGCGTGCAGAAAAACGATCTTGTCCTTGTGCTCGACCGCGTCGAGGTGAACGTTGGCAACCTGAGAATATTCCTCCGCGAGCCGGGTCAGTTCGAAGTAGTGAGTGGCGAACAGCGTGTAGCTTCGGCTCGCCTCCACCAGATGGCGGGCGATGGCGACCGCCAGCGCCATCCCGTCGAAAGTCGAAGTGCCGCGGCCGACTTCGTCCATCAAAACCAGGCTTTTGCCGGTGGCGTTGTGGAGGATGTTGGCTGCCTCAGTCATTTCCACCATGAACGTCGAACGGCCGCCGGCTAAGTCGTCGGAAGCGCCGATGCGGGTAAAAATCCGGTCCACCGGGCCGATAATTGCGCGCTTTGCCGGCACGAACGAGCCGGCGTGAGCAAGCAAGACGATCAGCGCGATTTGCCGCATGTAAGTTGACTTGCCTCCCATATTGGGGCCGGTAATCAACAGCAATCTGCGGCCGGAGTCGATTCTGGTGTCGTTGGCGATGAACCGATCGATCTGCTTCTCCACCACCGGATGGCGGCCGGCCTCGATGTCGATCGATTCATCGTCTGTGAACTCGGGCGCCGAGTAATTGAGCATCGCCGCGCGTTCCGCGAGTGCTGCCAACGCATCCAGTTCCGCTAACGCGGCGGCCAGTTGCTGCAAGCGCGGCAGGTGTGGCGACAAGTCGTCGAGCAGCTTTTCGTATAGATACTTTTCTCGTGCGAGAGCTCTGTCCTGGGCTGAGAGCGCCTTGTCCTCGAAGGTCTTCAACTCCGGCGTGATGTAACGCTCCGCATTCTTTAGCGTCTGCCTGCGGCGGTAGTCGTCCGGCACCTTCTTGGTATTCGCATTCGTGACCTCGATGAAAAAGCCGTGCACACGGTTGTATTCGACTTTGAGATTGGCGATGCCTGTGCGCTCACGCTCGCGTACTTCCAGCGCGATCAGGAATTCGCCGCAGTGATTTTGAATCCCGCGCAGTTCATCGAGTTCGGCGTCGAATCCGTCGTTGATCACCCCCCCTTCACGCAGAACCGATGCGGGTTCAGGCAGGATCGCGCGGGTGAGAAGGTCCACGAGCTCGGGTAGCGGTGCAAGATCAATCGATAGTGCTGCAAGTCGCGGGCTTGCGTGTGTCGCGAGGCGGTCGTTTAGATCCGGAAGCAACTTCAGGGTTTCGCGCAATCCCGAGAGATCGCGCGGCCGGGCATTTCGGAGCGCGACGCGTGCGGTAATTCGTTCCACGTCCACGATCGGACGCAATGCCTCGCGCAATTTTTGACAGGGCATGTCGTTACTTTGGCCGCGTAGCGTAGCCACCGCGTCCAGGCGCGCCTTGACGATCTGCCGGTCGCGCAGAGGATGATGAAGCGCGTGACGCAGCCAACGCGACCCCATTCCAGTCGCACAGGTATCCAGCAGCGACAGGAGGGTGGGAGCAGGTTCGCCGCGCAGCGTTTCGGAGAGTTCGAGATTGCGGCGGGTGGTGGCGTCCATGCGCACGTATGCCGAGTCAAGTTCGACCGACAGTGTGCGCACGTGTGCAATGGAGGTTCCCTGAGTGGCGCGGGCATACTCGAACAGCGCGCCGGCGGCACCCAGAGCTGGGCCGAGTTCGTCTGCACCGAAACCTGACAGATCGCGGGTCTCGAAATGGCGGGTCAGCGTCCGCATTGCCGCGTCGCTGTCGAACTGCCAGGCTGCAAGTCGCTTCACCGCGATGCTCGTGCCGTTGAGCGTCGCATCGCTAAAGTCGTCCGGGGCGAGGATTTCTGCGGGCTGCAGTCGCTGAAGTTCCGATGAGAGATTTTCGTGCGCCGTTTCTTCGACTGTGAAGCGTCCACTTGCCAGGGACATCCAGGCCAACCCCAAGAGACTTCCCTGAGGCTTGAGGGCGAGCAACAAGTTGTCGCGCTTCTCGTCCAGTAACGCCGCGTCAGTGAGCGTCCCCGGCGTGACGATCCGTGTAACCTGTCGTTCGACCGGACCCTTCGCGGTGTTCGGGTCGCCGATCTGCTCGCAGATTGCGACTGACTCGCCGAGCTTCACCAGCTTGGCGAGATACTGCTCGACTGCGTGGAAGGGCACGCCGGCCATCTTGATCGGTTCGCCTGCGGAAGCACCACGCTGGGTCAGTGTGATGTCCATTAGTTTCGCCGCTCGGATGGCGTCTTCGAAGAACAACTCGTAGAAATCGCCCATCCGGTAGAACAGCAACTTGTCGGGATGTTGCGCCTTGATGCGAAGATATTGCTGCATCACAGGGCTGTGACTTAATGTGCTGATTTGACGGCCTCTTTTAGCTGCGCGCGCCGAACAAACTATCTGCGCGACGAGCACTCTAAATCAAAGTGTTGGGGTCTTGGCAAAAACGAAAGCCAGGTACCAGCATGTTTGCGCATCCAGTCCAGCGACCGCACCGCTTCAGTTAGACGCCGTTTACACAACGCTCGGGTCCAGATGCGGGATGCTCGCCGTGGTTGATCCCGTCGATGCGGAAGCCAACGTTGCCGATATACCGCAAAAGCCATACACTTCCGACCCGTTTCTTTAACACTGTCCATCCGTAGAGCCTTGAGTGGGGCCCATCCGGTTGTGCTCGGCGCTTGAAAATCACGCACCCCATGCCGGAAAAAAATCAGCCTCCCGCCGCCAGTCGCCAGAATTGGAAGGGATTCGAAGTTCGTGGAGTGCGTGAACTTCCTGGTGCGCTCGAGCAATCGAGGCGTCTCGAGGCGTTGGCTCATTTGAGTGGCGAAGTCGCGCACGACGTCAACAATGCTCTGCAGGTGATACAAAACGCCGTGGAGATATTGCGCCGGCGTCTGCCTTCGGCCGAGGCCGAAGTTACGGGCCTGGTTGACATGCTGGCGCGCAATTCAAACCGGGCCTCGAGCCTCATGCTGCGGCTGCTGGCGTTTTCCGGCCGGCTACCGCTAGAGCCGAGAGCCGTGGACGCGAATCACTTTATCGCGGGCATAGCGGTCCAGTTGCGGGAGGCGACCGGGACGGGCGCCATCGCCGTCGAAACCGTGCTCGGCGATGGAGTGTGGGGAATATCTGCCGATCCTGATAGGCTCCGAGCCGCGATGCTAAGTCTTACCACTAATGGCCAAGAAGCCATGCCGCGCGGCGGAACGCTCACAATCGAAAGCGGGAATGTCTGCATCGACAAAAGCACCATGGCAAACGGCAACCGCGTGCCTCCGGGCGAATATGTGTCAATCATTGTCCGGGACAACGGGACCGGCATGACCCCGGAAGTCGTCTCCAAAGTTTTCGACCCGTATTTCACCACAAAGGAAACGGGTTACGGCACAGGCCTCGGGCTGTCACAGGTCTATGGATTCATGAAGCAATCGAACGGATACATCGATATCAATAGCTCTCCGGGCAGCGGCACCAGTGTGACGCTGTTCTTCCCGCGCATAGCAGTCGCTTAGCCTTGGCCCGCGCCTCATGACAAATAACGTGCTGGTCATCGATGACAACGAGGATGTCAGAACTCTAATTCAGTTGGCTCTGGAAGCCGAAGGCTTCCACGTAGCGGTCGCCGCAAACGGCCACGAAGGAATGGGGCTGCTGCGCGAGAAAATGGCCGAGGTCGTCGTGACGGACATATTGATGCCAGAACAGGACGGCATCGAGACGATCGCGGAACTGCGCAGGGACTTTCCGGACGTCAAAATCATTGCTATCTCGGGCGCCCTTTCGGCCACCGGGTTCGACTATCTTCGCGTTCCGATCCAGCTTGGCGTAGCGCGGATTCTGAGAAAGCCCTTCGATATTCAGGAGTTGGTCGGCGCGATTCGGGAATTGGTTTTGACGATGGATAAACCGGACAGCTCGAAACAGTGAGGCGTAGTACCGTTTTCAGCTTTTCATTTTTGCAGTCAGATGCGGCTGGAGCACGTGAAGCATCTGGCTGAAGATTTTTGGGCTACCGGCGACGATCTGCCCGCGCTCCATGAATTTGTCGTTACCCTCGAAGTCGCCGACCAGTCCGCCGGACTCGGTGATCATGAGTACTCCCGCCGCCATGTCCCACGGAGAGAGCCCAATTTCCCAGAAGCCGTCGAAATGCCCTGCCGCGACGGCGGCCAAGTCAAGAGCTGCCGCACCCGGGCGGCGCACTCCGGCGCACTTGGTCATCATGTCCCTGAGCATCGCGTTGTAGGCGTCCAGGTATTCGAACATTCGGAACGGAAAGCCGGTGCCGATCAATCCGTCGATAAGCTTATCGCGCCTGGATACCCGCAGCCGCTTGTCGTTTAGATATGCGCCGCGGCCGCGCGAGGCGGTGTAGAGGTCGTTGCGGGTCGGATCGAAAATCACGCCCTGCATCGGCACGCCCTTGTGCAACAAGCCGATGGAAACGCAATACTGTGGAAAACCATGCAGGAAGTTCGTGGTGCCGTCGAGCGGGTCGATGATCCACACGTATTCCGATTCGCCGGAAGCGCCGCTTTCCTCTGCTAGAATCGCGTGCTCCGGATACGCGCTCTTGATTACGTCGATGATCGCTTCTTCAGATGCGCGATCCACTTCGGAGACCAGGTCGTTAAGGCTCTTGTGCTTGATGGTCAGAACGTCAAGATTCTGCGATGCGCGGCTAATGATGCTACCGGCACGGCGCGCGGCTTTCACCGCGATGTTGAGCATCGGATGCATGAAGAGTGGGGCGTTGGCAAAGAACGAAGCCGCAATTCTATTCGATGATGACCCCAACCGCACTTGACCGAGTGCGGGTCGTGCTTTGCGAAACCAGTCACCCCGGCAACATTGGAGCCGCCGCTCGCGCGATGAAGACAATGGGATTGTCGCGCCTTGTCCTCGTCAAACCGAAGTGCTTTCCCCATGCCGATGCGGAAGCGTTTGCTTCCGGTGCGCTCGATGTGCTTCGGGAGGCCGTTGTTTGCGACAGCCTCGAAATCGCACTCGCAGGGACGGTTCTGGCGGTGGCTTCGACCTCGCGTCATCGTGACCTTACGCACGAAGTCGTGGACTGCCGCGAGGCCTGCAAACGCCTAATGCAGGAGGCTACACAGAGCGAAGTGGCGTTGGTCTTCGGCCCTGAACGGACCGGGCTTACCGTTCATGACGTAAACAAGTGCCACTTGATTGCCGCAATCTCGGCTAATCCCGCCTATGCCTCGCTGAATCTGGCGCAGGCGGTGCAGGTATTTGCGTACGAGATGAGCATGGATGCAGGCGGGGTTGCGATAACTACGCAAGGAAATTCAGAGGTGGCGACCCACGATGAAGCCGAGGGTTTCTATCGCCAGCTTGAAGACGTCTTCCACGTCAGCGGATTTCTCGATCCTCAAAATCCGAAACGCCTGATGCAGCGCATGCGCAGGCTGTTCGCCCGTTCGCGCCTGGAGAAGGAGGAAGTAAACATTCTTCGCGGGTTTCTGCGTGCGGTTCGAGAACGCATCCGCGCCAAGAACGAATAGTTGACTAAAACAGTCATAATTACGAAAATACCTGAAACTTCGAAGGTTTCCTCTATGTTCAGGCGAATTCGTGAAGAGATATGCGTGGTATTCGAACGAGATCCGGCCGCGCGTTCGGCTTGGGAGGTCATCACCTGCTATCCGGGTTTTCATGCCTTACAGTTCCATCGGCTTTCAAATCGACTGTGGGGCGTGGGGCTGAAGTGGCTGGCGCGTTTCGTTTCTCACATCGGTCGCTGGCTGACGGGCATTGAAATTCATCCCGGCGCGACCATCGGAAGGCGCTTTTTCATCGATCACGGCATGGGCGTGGTGATCGGCGAAACCGCGCTGATTGGGGACGATTGCACGCTCTATCACGGGGTTACGCTCGGGGGTACCTCGTGGAACAAGGGCAAGCGCCATCCCACCCTCGGCAACGGTGTGGTGGTTGGCGCAGGCGCCAAGATCCTTGGCCCGGTCACGATAGGCGATGGGGCCAAAGTCGGCTCGAATGCGGTGGTGGTGAAGGATGTGCCGGCGCGTGCGACCGCGGTTGGTATCCCGGCGCGGATCCTGGACGACGAATCCATGACTGCCCGCGAACAGACTGCTGAAAAGATGGGGTTTTCTGCTTATGGGATCGGCCCGGACATGAACGACCCGATGGTAAAGGCGATCCACGGACTGATCGATCACAGCGTGTCCGCAGATAAGCGTATCGAATACATCCTGGAGCAGCTTGTCCGCATGGGTTGCAAGGTCGAAGACGCTCGGGCCACGGCTGATAAGTTCGACCCTTCCTACCTGAATAGAATTGTTGACTAAGATACTCGGATTTGAGTATACTTGACTACATTAGTAGGATTTATAAGCGATTGTTTTCATGAATTATTGAGAAGAGGTAACCATGCGACTCACGACCAAGGGGCGTTTTGCAGTAACCGCCATGATGGATCTGGCGATGCGCAACGGAGAAGGTCCGGTGACGCTGGCGAACATCAGCGACAGACAGAAAATTTCGTTGTCTTACCTCGAACAGCTCTTCGGCAAGCTGCGCCGGAAGGGATTGGTTTCCAGCGTGCGCGGTCCTGGCGGCGGTTACAACCTGGCGCGGCCGACCCGCGAGATATCCGTGGCCGACATCATCGTCGCGGTGGACGAACCCATCGATGCCACCCAGTGCGGGGGCAAGGAAAACTGCAAGGATGAGCAGAAGTGCATCACCCACGATCTGTGGACCGACCTCAACAAACAAATCTTCGACTACCTCGGCGCGGTGAAACTATCCGAGCTCGTGGCGAAGCAAACGAAGAGGTCCTCCGATGTGGCGGTCATGCAGATGCACGACAACCGCCAGAATCTCGCGAAACCGAAAGAACCGGCACCAGTCTGACGTGAACACGATGCACGTCTATTTCGACCACAACTCCACCACGGCTCCGGACGAGCGCGTGCTCGAGGCCATGCTGCCTTTTCATAAAGAGGAGTACGGCAACGCCTCCAGCCGCCACGAATTCGGCACTCGAGCGCGCAAGGCAGTGAATCGAGCCCGTGAGCAGGTCGCAAGACTCGTGAACGTCCAGGCCTCGCAGGTGGTCTTCGTGTCGGGCGGAACCGAAGCTAACAATCTGTTCGTTAACGGTGCGGCTGCGTACCTCAAGCCCACTCAGGTTGTCGTCAGCGGCATCGAGCATCCGTGCGTGGCGAAGCCTGGACAGGATCTGGCGCGTCACGGTTGGAAGCTACGCAAGCTTGCGGTACGGCCCAACGGGTTGGTCGATCTGGCCGATGTGGACGCGGCGCTCACCGACGCCACCGGCATGGTGTCGGTCATGCTTGCCAACAACGAGACCGGTGTGATTCAGCCGGTTGCGGAGATTGCCGCGAAGGCGCGCGAGAAGCGCGCCTGGATGCATACCGACGCGGTGCAGGCGGTGGGCAAGATACCGGTGGATTTCGAAGCGCTGGGCGTGCACGCGATGACGATTTCGGCGCACAAGATCTACGGTCCGAAAGGCGCCGGCGCGCTGGTGGTGGACAAGCGCCTGGAGTTGAAACCGATCATCCACGGCGGCGGCCATGAAATGGGACTTCGCTCGGGGACCGAGAACGTGCCGGCGATTGTCGGGTTCGGCGCCGCGTGTGAACTCGCGCAAGAGCGAATGGATCACATCTCAGGTCATTTGCGGGCGTTGCGCGACCGCGCGGATCAAGGCGTATTGGAATTGGGTGCGGTGATTTTTGGCCGGGGCGCGCCGCGCATTCCGAATACCACGTACTTCGCCGTCCCCAATATCGACGGCGAGACCCTGGTAATCGAGCTCGACAAGGCCGGCTTCGCGGTGGCGAGTGGCGCCGCCTGCTCCAGCACCAGCACGGAACCCAGTGCGACGCTGCTGGCGATGGGCGTGGCACCCGAACTGGCGCGCGGTGCGGTGCGGGTGAGTTTCGGCGTGCACAACACGGCAAGGCAGGTCGAGGATTTTCTGCAGGCTTTGTCAGCGGTGCTCATCCGGCTGCGGCGCCTCGCGGCAATCGCCGTTTGAATCTGACAATCAGCAAAAGGTGAATTGATCATGGCAATTACTGTCACGGAAAACGCGGCGAAACATATTCGCGGCGCGCTGGCAAAGAGAGGCGGCGTAGGCCTTCGCTTTGGCGTGAGGAAAGTCGGTTGCTCGGGCTTTGCCTATACCTTCGACTACGCGCAGGAAGTCAACGCCGATGACCGGTTGTTCAAGTCCCAAGACGTCACGGTGGTGGTGGACAAGGACAGCCTGGAGTTTGTGGACGGCGCAGTGCTCGACTACGCGCGGGAGGGAATGAACGAGTCCTTCAAGGTCGAGAACCCGAAGGCGAAGGCGATGTGCGGCTGCGGCGAGAGCTTCAGCATCGCCTAAAGAAAATTCCATCGAAGGCGTCTTGTGAGCGCAGTTATCCAGAATCTGGTCAATCAGCCCTACAAGCACGGGTTCGTTTCCGATATCGAGTCGGATACCGTGGCAAAGGGTCTGAACGAGGACGTCATCCGCCTGATATCGGCGAAGAAAGGCGAGCCAGAATGGCTGCTTGAATTCCGCCTGAATGCATACCGCCACTGGTTGACGATGCAGGAACCGACCTGGCCGAACGTGAAGTACCCGAAAATCGACTTTCAGGACATCAGCTATTTTTCCGCGCCAAGACCGAAAAAACTCGCGTCCATGGACGAAGTGGACCCGGAGCTGCTGCGCACCTTTGAAAAGCTGGGCGTGCCGATGCACGAGCGCAAGACGCTCGCCGGCGTAGCGGTGGACGTGATCTTCGACAGCGTGTCCGTTGCAACCACCTACAAGAAAAAACTGGCCGAAGTCGGCGTAATCTTCTGTTCCTTTTCCGAGGCGGTTAGAGACCATCCAGAGCTGGTCAAGAAGTACCTCGGATCCGTGGTGCCGACCGGTGACAATTTCTACGCCGCACTCAATTCCGCGGTGTTTACCGACGGCTCGTTCTGTTACATCCCCAGGGGCGTGCGTTGCCCGATGGATCTGTCCACATATTTCCGTATCAATACCGAGCAGTCGGGCCAGTTCGAACGCACGCTGATCATCGCGGAGGAGGGCGCCTACGTGTCCTACCTCGAAGGCTGTACCGCGCCGAAATTCGACACCAACCAACTGCACGCGGCGGTCGTGGAGCTGGTGGCGCTGGATGATGCCGAGATCAAGTATTCGACAGTGCAGAACTGGTACGCGGGAGACGAGAACGGCAAAGGTGGAATCTACAATTTCGTCACCAAACGCGGTCTGTGCAAGGGAACGAACTCGAAGATTTCCTGGACCCAGGTCGAGACCGGTTCGGCAATCACCTGGAAGTATCCGTCCTGTGTGCTGCTGGGCGACAACTCGGTGGGCGAATTCTATTCGGTGGCGTTGACGAACCACCACCAACAGGCCGACACCGGCACCAAGATGATCCACATCGGCCGGAATACCCGCAGCAAGATCATCTCCAAGGGTATTTCCGCCGGGGTTTCGAACAACAGCTACCGCGGCCTGGTGAAAGTCGGCGCCAGGGCAGAGGGCGCGCGCAACTTCTCGCAATGCGACTCGATGCTGATCGGCGACCGCTGCGGCGCGAACACATTTCCGTACATCCAGGTCAACAACAACTCGGCGAAAGTGGAGCACGAAGCCTCGACCTCGAAAATCGGCGAGGACCAACTCTTCTATTTCGCCAGCCGCGGAATCGGTAACGAGGAAGCGGTATCGATGATCATCAACGGTTTTGTGCAAGATGTATTCGTGCAACTGCCGATGGAGTTCGCGGTAGAGGCCACCAAGCTCCTCGGACTCAAGCTCGAAGGAAGCGTCGGATGATCAGGGAAAATGCGTCCGTGCTGCTGGAGGTCCGCGGCCTTTCCGCAAGAATCGCTGATCACAACATCCTCAAGGGAATCGATCTGACTGTGCGTGCGGCCGAAGTCCACGCGATCATGGGCCCGAACGGCTCTGGTAAGAGTACGTTGGCCAAAGTTCTTAGCGGGCATCCATCCTATGAAGTGACCGGCGGCGAAGTCTTGTTCGAAGGCAGGAACCTGCTTGAATTGGCGCCGGAAGAGCGCGCCCGGGCTGGTCTGTTCCTCGGCTTTCAGTATCCGATCGAGGTGCCAGGTGTCACCAACAGCGCTTTTCTGCGCCTGGCGTACAACACTGTGCAGGGTACGCGCGGGAAGGAAGAACTGGATCCGCTGGAGTTCGACGACCTCGTGCGCGGAAAAATGAAAATGCTGGATATCGATCCGTCGTTCCTCGGGCGCAGCCTGAACGCCGGTTTTTCCGGCGGCGAGAAGAAACGCAACGAGATCCTGCAGATGGCGCTTCTGGAACCGAAGCTCGCGGTGCTGGACGAGACTGACTCGGGCCTGGATATCGACGCCTTGCGGGTAGTGGCGAACGGCATCAACAAGCTGCACACCTCCGACAACGGCATCGTGTTGGTGACGCACTACCAACGCATGCTCAACTACATTGTGCCGGATTACGTGCACGTGATGGAAGGCGGTCGGATCATCAGAACCGGCGACAAGTCGCTTGCGCTCGAGCTCGAAGCCCGTGGATACGATTGGGTGACGAAGGAGGCGGCGTGAGTGTAATCGCATGATTGCCGAAACCCGCAACGACTACCTCGACAGCCTGTTACGCGGTCGCGACATGGTGCCGGAGGCTCGCGCAGGGTGGTTGAAGGTGCTGCGTGCACAGGCGGTGGAGCGCGCCAATGCGCTCACCGTGCCGACCACGCGCGACGAAGACTGGCGCTTCACCGACCTGTCACCGCTGTACAAGGCCCTGTACCGGCCATCGCCGCAGCCGGGCGAGGTTTCGGCGGCCGAACTCAGGCGCTTCGAGATTCCGGAAGCGACGACGCGGCTGACTTTTGTGGATGGCCATTTTGTGCCGGCGCTGTCAAGCATCGTGCCTGCAGATGGCGTCCTCGTCGCCAATCTTCCTGATGCGCTTGCGACGCATGGGCGGCTGGTCGAGTCCAGCCTCGGTACGCTTGCGACGACAGGGCAGGACGCGTTCGCGGCGGTGAATACGGCTTTTCTGCACGACGGCGCACTGATCCACATCGGACGCGACCGCAACGGTATCGCACCGATTCATCTGTTGTTCATCGCTACTCATAACGATGGCGCCGCCTATCCGAGGGTCCTGGTGCTCGCGGAACCCGGAGCGCAGTGCACGCTGATCGAGGACTTCGTAGGGTTGGCCACCGGAGGTTACTTTATCGATGCGGTAACCGAAATTGCCGTCGGCGAGAATGCTCATGTTGCGCACGTCAAGTTGCAGCGAGAGGGTCAAGCTGCTTTTCACATCGCCAGGACTTCGGTACAGGTTGCGCGCAACGGCCGTTACTCCAACTGGTCGGTCGCATTGGGTGCGCGCATTTCCCGCCACAATTTCCACGTGATGCAGGCGGGCGAGGGAACCGATTTCTCGATCGATGGCCTGGCGCTGATCGGCGGGCGCCAGTTGGCTGACACCAGCAGCCTGATCGACCATGCGCGTGCACATGGACGTAGCCGCCAAGTGCACAAGTCTGTGGTCGGCGGTGGCGCACATGCGGTATTCAACGGCAAGATTCTAGTGCGACAAGGCGCGCAGCAGACCGATGCGGCACAGCAATCGCGCAACCTGTTGCTATCCGACAAGGCGCACGTGGATACCAAGCCGCAACTGGAGATCTTTGCCGACGACGTCAAGTGCGCGCACGGCGCCACCGTTGGCCAGATCGAAGCCGAAGAGTTGTTTTATCTGAAGAGCCGCGGGCTGTCGGACGCGATAGCGCGCAATCTGCTGACCTATGCATTTGCCGCAGAGATCATCGAACGCATCCCGGTGAAATCCCTTGTGGAACGGCTGGGAACGCACGTTCTCGAACAGACCCGGATCAAGTCCTGACCATGAATTCTGCAGCAAGCACCGCAATACAGGCGGTAAAGCCGGCCGGCGCGCTCGACGTGAATCGCATTCGTGCGGACTTTCCGATCTTGAATCTCGAAATCAATGGCAGGCCGCTCGCTTATCTCGACAACGCGGCGAGCAGCCAGATGCCGAAGCAGGTCATCGATCGGCTGGTGCGCTATCAGACTAGCGAGCACGCAAACATCCACCGCGCGGTTCACGCACTTTCAGAGAAGGCAACTGCGGAATACGAAGGTGCGCGGCGCAAGATCCGGCGTTTCATAAACGCGAAGGAAGAGCGCGAAGTTGTGTACACCCGCGGTACCACTAGTTCGGTAAACCTGGTGATGCAGGGATACGGGCGGGCATTCCTGAGCGCCGGCGACGAGGTCATCGTTTCCCAGCTCGAGCACCATTCCAATATCGTGCCTTGGCAAATGCTGTGCGAGGAGAAGGGTGCGAAGCTGCGCGTGATCCCATGCAACGACGCCGGCGAACTGCTGCTCGATGATTACGCGAAGATATTCAATTCCTGTACCAAGTTCGTGGCCATTGCCCATGTCTCCAACGCGCTGGGGACCATCAACCCGGTCAAGGACATGATCGCTACCGCGCACCGCCATGGCGTGCCGGTCCTGGTGGATGGGGCACAGGCCGTTCCGCACATGAAGGTGGATGTGCAGGACCTGGATTGCGATTTCTACGCCTTTTCAGGCCATAAGATGTGCGGACCGACCGGTATTGGCATTCTCTACGGCAAAGCACAACTCCTGGAGAAAATGAAACCCTTCGAGGGCGGCGGCGACATGATCCTGTCGGTGTCGTTCGAGAAAACGACATACAACGCTATCCCCCACAAGTTCGAAGCCGGAACACCGCCGATCGCTGCCGCCATCGGACTGGGCGCTGCAGTGGAGTACCTGGAAAGCGTCGGGTTGGACAGGATTGCCGCGCATGAGCACGATCTGCTCACGTACGCGACCGAGGCGTTTACGCAACTCAAGGGTGCACGCATCGTGGGAACCGCGAGGAACAAGGCCGCCGTTTTGTCATTTACCCTTCAGGGCGTACATCCCCACGATGTAGGCACCATCCTGAACGAAGATGGCGTGGCCGTGCGTACCGGCCATCACTGCGCGCAACCGGTCATGCAGCGCTTCGGCATCCCGGCGACGGCGCGCGCGTCGTTCTATCTTTACAACACCTTTGCCGAGGTGGATGTCCTCGTGGAGGGCATTCGCAGAGTGCAGAAAATCTTCGGCTAGGCAAATGGAATCCAACCAGCTCTATCAGGAAGTAATCTTGGATCACAACAAGAAGCCGCGCAACTGGGGCAAGCTCGCCGATGCGAGCCACAAGGCTGAGGGACTGAATCCGCTGTGCGGCGATCACATCTGGGTGTCGCTGAAACTTGACGACGAGCGCGTCGAGAACATTGCTTTCGAAGGCGAAGGCTGTGCGATCTGCAAGGCCTCATCGTCGATGATGACCACCAACGTAAAAGGCAAGACCGTCGTGGAGGCCGAGCAACTGGTCCGGGAATTCCGCGACATGGCCACCGGCAAACTCGACATCGGTGGCGCGCCAAACCACCTCGGCAGGCTCACGGTTTTTGCAGGTGTGCGGGATCTGCCGTCGCGGGTGAAATGTGCGATCCTGCCGTGGCACACCCTTCACGCGGCACTGCATTCCGAGTCCGTTGTTTCCACCGAGGGTGACCAGGACCCGGTTGCCGCGGCAAGCTGAACCAATGCCAAAAATCGCAGATCTCGAACACACGCCGAATCCCAACGCACGCAAGTTCGTTCTAAAGGAGCCGCTGACCAGTGGTCTGGCGCGTTCTTTCGAAAATGCGGAACAGGCGCAGCGCGACGAACTTGCCTCCAAGCTGTTCGCGATCCCTCACGTTACCAATGTTTTTTACGTCGATAACTGGATCACCGTGACTCAGGACGGCGAGGCCGACTGGCAGGAGTTGTTGCGGCAGGTTGCCGCACCGATCCGCGAAGCGCCGGCTGCAGAAAAAGCATCCGAGGAATATGCCCAGGCCGCCGCCTGGCTGGCGAAGGGCGAAGGTGGGGCGGAGCTGTCGGAGACCGACAAGCTCAAGCTCGACCAGATCAATGAATTGCTGGACGAAGAAGTGCGGCCTTACCTGCAAGGCGATGGAGGCGACCTCCATGTGATCGGACTGGAAGGCAGCACGCTGAAAGTCCACTACCAGGGCGCGTGCGGTACTTGCCCCAGTTCCATTTCCGGGACACTCGCCGGTATAGAAAGCCTGGTCAAGCGTATCGACCCTGAAATGGAAGTAGTCGCCGTCTGAAAACGACGCTGGCTCGTCGCTAGTGCCGGACCAATCGCAATTCCCGTCGTCACGCTGTCGCTTTTTCCTTCGCCTCGGGAGTCAGTATGTGCTGCCGCTTGTCCAGCCACCATCCATACTGCACCGGCCACGATGCGTACTCTCCTTCCACGCCCAGCGCAACTTCCGCGTGTAGCGCCCAGTTCGGGTTGTACAAGGCTTGCCGTCCCACTGCGATCAGATCGGCCTGTCCCGATTTCAGTACCTGCTCCGCTTGATGCGGATCGAGTATCAGGCCGACCGCCATGGTCGTCATGCCGGCTTCTTGCCTGACGCGCTCCGCGAACGGGACCTGGAAGCCGGGGCTGCGTTTGACCCGCGCTGCGGTGGCCGAACCCATCAACCCGCCAGAGGAGCAGTCGAGCACATCCACGCCGCGCGCCTTGAGTTCCTTAGCAAGCGCCACAGTATCGTCCAGCGTCCAGCCGCCTTCGATGCCGTCCACCGAGGACACACGCACGAACAGTGGTTTGTCCTGCGGCCAGGCAGCGCGCAGGATTTCCGCCAGTTCCAGAGCGAAACGCATGCGGCCCTTGAGGTCCCCGCCGTACTTATCGGTGCGTTTGTTGGATAGCGGGGAGAGAAACTCGTGGCCGAGATAGCCGTGCGCAGAGTGCATCTCGAGCACCTCGAACCCTGCTGCCAGCGTGCGCAATGCCGCTTTCTTCCAGGAATCTTGCACCTCGCGAATCTCGTTCACCGTGAGCTCGTGCGGCGTGAGCCAGCCGCTGTCCATCGGAAGGGGGCTGGGTGCGATCACCGGCCACACATCTTCGCCGCGTGCCCGGTCGGTCTCGTTGATCGGGCCATTGCCGTCCCAGGGGCGCTGCATGGACGCCTTGCGCCCCGCGTGCGCGAGCTGCATCGCCGGCACCGTACCCTGCGACTTCATGAAGTCCGTGATGCGTTTCAACGGTGCGATGTGAGCATCAGACCAGATGCCGAGATCGCCGTGGGTAATGCGGCCGTTGGCTTCGACGGCCGCTGCTTCGGTGAAGACCAGAGCGGCGCCGCCGAGCGCGAACTTGGCTAGGTGGGCGAAGTGCCAGTCGCCGGCCAATCCATCGATGGCCGAGTACTGGCACATCGGCGAGATGATCACGCGGTTCTTGAGCGTGGCCCCCCGCAGTGATATCGGCGTGAACAAAAGCGGTCTTGATGCCATCCAGCTTCCTTTCGATCAGAGATACGTCGGACAGGATTCCAGGTTGAAATAGAGTGCACTGTCGCTTTCGGCCAGAGCGCCGCCGGCTTCACGCGAGCGCTTGCGCGGCGGGACTCAAGTGCGCGGGCGGGTGTGCACGTGATACTGGTGCCCATGTGTGTGGCGATGTTCGTCCATTTCCACGGGCACCATATTGAGCCGCCCATGACGGACCTCTCGCTCGGCCATCAACTGATTGGCGAACTTGCTCACTTCGCCGGTCGCGCCGCGCAGTATTACCGTCTCCAGGCAATTGTCGTGGTCGAGGTGTACGTGCATCGCCGACATCACCAATTCATGATGCTCGTGCTGAAGATTCGTGAGCCGCTCGGTCAGATCGCGGGCGTGGTGGTTGTAGACATACGAAAGCGAAGCCACGCAGTAGGGCGACTCCTGGCGTTCCAGCCGCGCCGATTCGAGTTCGTTCCTGAGCATGTCGCGCACAGCTTCCGAACGATTCTGGTAGCCCTTTTTCTGGATCAGTTCGTCGAACTGCCGTGCTAGGTCTTCGTTCAGCGAAATCGTGAATCGGTCCATCGCAGCTTCCCGAGATTGTGACTCGTGAGATGTTACCTAAAAATCGTAGGAAAGGCGCTATGCGCGATCGCCTATGGGCGGTTGCTGGAAAAACTTTACTTTTCTTTTGATGGCCACTAGATTAAGAAGAACGAAATAATTAACTTACTTCCTATTTGATAATAAACCAAGCACTTACATAACAATCTTGAAATGGACGGAGCCTTGGTCCAAGGGGAGACAAGAAAAAATGAAGGCAGCAACAAGAAAAAGAACGGGCAGAGCAACGATTCTCCAGTTCTTACTTTTGACGGCGTTCTCGGCTGTCGCAACGCACAGTGCCACTGCGCTAGCGCAGGAAAAAGGCGATATCCAGGCGCCCGAAGTCGAAGTAGTCGGCACCTATCAGATCGGAGTGGGAACCTCAGATTCGGCGGGCGAAGGTTCAGTCACCGCGCGCAGGGTCGAAACCCGGCCGGCGCTTCGTCCGGGCGAACTGCTGGAATACGTTCCCGGAGTGATCATCACCCAGCACAGCGGCGATGGCAAAGCCAACCAGTATTTCCTGCGCGGCTTCAATCTCGATCACGGTACTGATTTCGCAATCGACGTCGCCGGCATGCCGGTGAACATGCCGACCCATGCGCACGGACAGGGTTATGCCGATCTGAACTTCCTGATCCCGGAACTGGTTTCGGGCATCGACTATCGCAAAGGTCCTTACTACGCTGAAGTCGCCGACTTCAGCGCGGCGGGAGCGGCCAGCATCCACTATGCAAATTCACTTCCGCATACCATCGGCTCGGTGACCATCGGCGAGCACGCCTACAAGCGCGCACTGCTGGCGGGATCGCCGAGTTTCGGCGGCGGAACTCTGCTTTACGGTCTTGAGCTGATGGGCCAGGACGGTCCCTGGGAGAACCCGGAGAATTTCAAGAAGTTCAACACTGCCCTGCGTTACAGCCGTGGCGACAATACAGACGGTTTTTCCGTAACCGCCATGGCCTACAAGGCCGACTGGGATTCCACCGACCAGATTCCGCGACGCGCTGTCGACAGGGGCGACATCGGGCGTTTCGGCGCGATCGACCCGACTGACGGCGGCGAGACCTCGCGCTATTCCCTGTCCTATGAGCAGCATCATGACTTCGGCCGCGGCCGCGTGATGTTCGACGCCTATGCCATCCGCTCCAAGCTGAATCTGTTCTCGAACTTCACGTTCTTCCATGACGATCCGATCAATGGCGATCAGTTCGAGCAGGCGGAGGAACGTACGGTTCTCGGCCTGCACCCGCGGGTGGAGTTCTACAACAAGCTCGCGGGCATGGACAGTATCTTCAAAATCGGTTTGCAGGCGCGCCGTGATGACATCGATCCCGTCGCTCTCTACCATAACGTGGCGCGCCAGCGCATCGGCACCACCCGGGAAGACAAGGTCGTGGAGACCAGCGTCGGTATTTATGCCGAGGAAACGCTCCACGTAACTGAGAAGTTCCGTTCGATTCTTGGCTTGCGTGGTGACCACTACACCTTCGACGTGGACAGCAACATCCCGCAGAACTCCGGCAAGGTCGACGATTCGATCGTCTCACCTAAGCTGAGTCTGATTTTCGGCCCGTGGGCGAAGACCGAATACTTCTTCAACGCGGGGCGGGGTTTCCACAGTAATGACGCCCGCGGCACCACCATCACGCTCGATCCCACTGACCCGTTGTTGCTCACGCCGGCAGATCCGGTGGATCCGCTGGTGCGTTCCACCGGCGTGGAAATCGGCGTGCGCACCGAGATCATTCCCAACCTGGAATCCTCGCTGTCGTTGTGGGAACTGAAGCTGGATTCGGAACTGCTGTTCGTCGGTGATGCCGGGACCACCGAACCGAGCCGGCCGAGCAAACGCACGGGCGTGGAGTGGACCAACCACTACCGCCCCAAGCCATGGTTGCTGGTGGACTTTGATTTGAGCGTATCGCGCGCGCGCTTCACCGATGAAGACCCTGCTGGCGACCATATCCCTGGTTCCATCGAGAAAGTCGCCTCCTTCGGAGTTACCATGGACTCCCTCGGGCCGTGGTATGGAATGCTGCAATACCGCTACTTCGGGCCGCGCCCTCTCACCGAGGACGATTCGGTGAGGTCGAGCTCGACGCAAACCACCAGCCTGCGCATGGGATATAAGATCGACCCGAAGTGGCGTCTGCATCTGGACGTGTTCAATCTGTTCGACCGCGAGGACAGCGACATCGAGTATTTCTACTGTTCCAGCCTGGCAAACGACCCGGCCAATTCTTGCAGCGACGGCTCGCCGGGTTTCGACGATATTCACTTCCATCCGGTCGAGCCGCGCACTTTCCGGCTTACCCTGACGGGGTTCTTCTAGCAGCGTGAATGCGAGATCAACAGCGTTTGCGGTGTTCGCTAAAGATCAAAGATGGGCTAGAGCGCGGGAGATGCGTTCGAGCGCCTGTACTAGCAGCGAGCGTGGGCAGGCGAAATTGAGACGCAGAAAGCCCGGCGCACCGAACAGTGCGCCATCGTAGAGGCCGACGCCGGCCTCTACGAGAAACTCTGCTGCGTTGTTGATCGGTAGCGCGCGCGCATCGATCCACGACAGATAGGTTGCCTCCGCATGCCAGACGCGCAGCGCCGGAATGCGGCCGATTTCCCGCTCCACGAGGTCGCGATTGCCGCGCAGGTAGTCGAGCAGCGCGAGCTGCCATTCCTTCCCGTCGCGGTGGGCAGCCAACGTCGCGATGTATCCCAGCATGCCGACATGGTGGACGATTCCCGCCATCGCTTTCCTGATTCTTGAGCGCATTTCTGGATTCGACGCGATGGCGCAGGCGCAACCGAGCGCGGGCAGATTGAAGGTCTTGCTCGCCGAGATCAACGTAACGGTACGACTCGCTATGCTTTCGCTCAGCGTCGCAACGGGAACATGGGGCTTGTCCGGATCGAGGATCAGGCCACTGTGGATTTCGTCGGAACAGAGCGTGAGGTCATGGCGTTCGCACACATCGGCGATCGCCTGCAGTTCGTCACGCGAAAATACGCGGCCGACCGGATTGTGTGGATTGCAGAGAAGAAGTAATTGCGATTTCGGTGTGATGGCGCACTCTAGCGCCGCGATGTCCCAACGCCAGACACCGTTATCTTCCGACAGAGGCACACGTACCACGTTGCGCGCCGAATTCACCGGCGCGGAAAGGAACGGGTGGTAGACCGGTGTGGCGGTAAGGACGTCATCGCTCGGGTCACCGAATGCGCGGCACACCACATTGAGCCCGACCACCAGTCCCGGAAGCCAGATGATCCAGTCCGGTTCGATCTTCCAGCGGTATTCGCGGCGCAGGTAAGCGGCGATCGTGCTGGCAAGTTCAGCGGGCGGATCGGAATACCCGTAGATCGGATGATCGATCCGGTGATGCAATGCTTCGACCACGGCCGGCGCGCAGGCGAAGTCCATGTCCGCCACCCAAAGCGGAATCACGTCCCGGCCTTTGTATTTGTCCCACTTTGTACTGCCGGTACCGCGGCGGTCTATCGGCGTGTCGAAGTCGAATTTCAATTTGTTCTCCATGGTTCGCGCGTATTTAACCATAGGGGTACGGCGGCTCAAGGAAAGTCAAAAACCGCAACGGTCCTGAAGTCAATGGAAATCGCGAGAGTGGGTGACGAGGTTGCCGAGCAGAGCCGAATAGTCCACCAGTTTTACTGCGATCAGGTGGGTTACTGCGCCTTCGCGTTCCAGCACCCCGTGCACGCCAAGCAGCCTGGCGGCCAACAGTGGACGGCGCTGTTTTTCCGCCACGCCGCTCCACACCACCACGTTGATCTGGCCGGTCTCGTCCTCGAGGGTGATGAATATGACTCCGCTCGCGGTGCCGGGCCGCTGCCGGCAGGTGACCAGTCCGGCGACGCGCACCGGTTTTCCCGTCGGCGTGTGCAACAACTCCTGTGCAGTGATCATATGCAGGCGCACGAGTTTCGGGCGCAGCAGCGCCAGTGGATGGCGGCGCAGCGTCAGCCCCAGGCTGGCGTAGTCGGCAACGATGTCTTGGCCTTCGGTGGGTGCGGGCAGATCGACTGCGGATTCGACGATCGTAGCGGGATCGAGCAGCGGCGGACGCTGCTCGATCCCGGCAATCAGCCACGCCGCATTGCGACGATGTCCGGCCAGCGATGCCAGCGCGCCGGCTTCGGCGAGGAGCCGCAGGTCGCGGCGATTGAGTTTCGCGCGCAGCGCGAGGTCGTCGACGGAGGGGTGAGGGGAAAGCGAAGTACACAACTCGGCTCTCGCTCCGATGAGCCGCTCCGAGGCTTCCTGCGAGAAGCCGGAAATCATGCGCAGGCCCAATCTGATGGCCGGTTGGCTATCAGGGGTGAGGGGTGAAGAATCAGGGTCGAGGGGCGAGGGGTGAGGGGCGAGAAAAGAATTTTGATTCGCATCATTTCGCAGCACGCAGCACGCAGCACTCGTCCCTCGCCCCTCGTCCCTCGTCCCTTCGAGGCAGCAGTCCCAACTGCTCACGAGAACATCCACCGGCCGCACTTCGATGCCGTGACGCTGCGCGTCCTGCACCAGTTGCGACGGCGAGTAGAAACCCATCGGCTGGCTGTTAAGCAGTGCGCAGGTGAATGCGGCAGGCTCATAGCATTTGAGCCACGCGGAGACATACACCAGCAGAGCGAAACTGGCCGAATGGGATTCCGGAAAACCGTATTCACCGAAGCCCTTTATCTGCTCGAAGATCTGTAGCGCGAATTTCTCGTCATAACCTTTCTTGCGCATGCCGTTGACGAGCTCGTCCTTGAAGGGTTCCAGCCCGCCTTTTCTTTTCCAAGCCGCCATCGCGCGCCGCAACTGATCGGCTTTGCCCGCCGAAAATCCAGCGGCAACCATGGCGATCTCCATCACTTGTTCCTGGAAGATCGGCACGCCCAAGGTACGTTCCAGGACTTTCTGGAGTTCAGGTGACGGATACGCGATTTTCCCCGGATCTTTCTTACGGTTGTTCAGATAAGGGTGGACCATGCCGCCCTGGATCGGGCCGGGCCGCACGATAGCCACTTCGATCACCAGGTCGTAAAAACATTCAGGCCGCAGCCGCGGCAGCATCGACATCTGCGCGCGTGATTCAACCTGGAACACGCCGATGCTGTCCGCCTTGCAAAGCATGCCGTACACCGCTTTGCCTTTATCGCCACTTTCGGTGGCCAGGATGTCCGCCATGGAAAGCGAAGTACTGTGTCTGCGATTGACCATATCCAGCGCAAACCGGATCGCAGTCAACATGCCCAGTGCCAGAACATCCACTTTCAACAGGCCAAGCTCCTCGAGATCGTCTTTGTCCCACTGGATATTGGTGCGCAACGGATCCGAACAAGCGGCAGACTCGCCGGCAACATTCTTTGAGGGAGGCCTGACCCCATCGTCGGTATATCGGGACGGGTCGCCGGGCATCGCGGCATTCTCGGTCGGCACCAGCCGCGACAGTGGCCCACGGGAAATCACGAAGCCGCCGACATGTTGCGACAGATGACGGGGGAAGCCTGCAAGCGCGCCGGTCAATGCGATCAGCTTGTGGATTACGGGCGAGTGAGGATCGAAGCCGGCTTCCCGCAGCCGGGCCGCTCTTTCATCCGGACGATCCCACCAGACGAAGCTGCTGGAAATCCGGTTTAACTGGGCGAGGTCCAGACCCAGCGCCTTGCCCACGTCGCGGAAGGCGCTGCGGGTGCGATAACTGATCACCGTCGCGGCCAGCGCGGCGCGATCCCTGCCGTATTTACGATAGATGTACTGGATCACTTCCTCGCGGCGCTCGTGCTCGAAATCCACGTCGATGTCCGGCGGTTCGTTGCGCTCCTTGGAGAGGAATCGCCCAAACAACAGCCTGGTTCGGCTCGGATCGACCTCGGTAATCCCGAGCGCATAACAGACCACCGAATTGGCGGCTGAGCCGCGGCCCTGGCAGAGAATCCGCTGTTGCCGGGCGTAATTGACCACATCGTGGACGGTCAAAAAGAAGGGCTCGTAACGCAGTTCCGCAATGAGATCGAGTTCTTTTTCGGCTTGGGTACGTACCGTTCCCGGCACGCCGCCGGGGTAGCGTTTCTCCAGGCCGGCTTCGGTCAGTTCCCGCAAGTGCTGCGCCGGTGTCTTGTTCACAGGGACGATTTCTTCCGGATACTCATAGCGCAATTCTTCGAGGGAAAAATTGCACATCCCCGCGATGCGCATCGTTTCTGCGAGCAGTTCCCGCGGATAGATGCGCTCCAGCGTCTCGCGCCGGCGCAGGTGACGTTCCCCGCTCGGCAGCAGCGCACGGCCGACATGGGCCACCGGCATACCGAGCCGGATTGCGGTCAACGTGTCCTGCAGCGCGCGGCGGCCGCGCACGTGCATGTGCACGTCGCCACAGGCAGTCAGTGGCAGTCCTGTCTGCCTGCCCAGCCCCTGCAGGATTTCGAGCCTGTCCCAGTCGCCGCCCCGGGCAAGCAGTTCGACGGCGATCCAGGTGCGGCCGGGGAAACGCTCCGCAAACCAACAAGCGTCTTCAGGTTGTGGTTGTACCGGCGGCAACCAGAGCGCAAGGCAGTGTTCCAGTCCTTTGTCGAGATCGTCGCGCAAGAGGCGGTATTCGCCTTTTGCCGCGTTTCTCCTGCCGCGGGTGATCAACGCGGAGAGATTGCCGTAGCCTTCACGGTTTGTTGCCAGCAGCACGAAGCGCAGGCCGTCCTCGAGCCGGAACTCGGCGCCGATGATCAGCTTGAATGCGTCCTGATGATTTTTGGCTGCTGAATGTGCGCGCACGACACCGGCAAGCGAGCACTCGTCGGTGATCGCCAGGGCTGCATAGCCCAGGCTGGCCGCGGTCTCAACCAGTTCCCGCGCGTGCGATGCGCCGCGCAAAAAGGTGAAATTGGAAAGACAGTGCAGTTCGGCGTAAGGCTGCGGCATGGAAGAATGGTGGCCTTTGCAAAGAGCCCGCGAACACCTTCATGAGTGCTCAATTGAATATGCCGTGCAGGAACCAGTTCTTCTGATCGTTTCGTTCCCTGAAGATCCATAGCTTGACTCCCGAATCATCGCGCGCGACGAAGTAGTCGCGCGTCATGTCGAAATCGTCCCACCAGCCGGATTCGATGCGCTCCGGCCCGTCGAGCAAAGTGAGCGGTCCGTCTGATTGGGGAAGCAGGTCGTCCGCTTTCAGCGGCTTCGGCTGGGTGAGCAGCCACAACGGGCGGTAAAGATCGCAATCACCGTCCCGTGCTTTTCCCGCGGGCACACGACGCAGCGCGAACTCCGGACGGTGGTCGGGGAACATGCCCAGACCGTATATCGCATCGGCGCCGAGGCGTGCGCGCAGGTGCTCGATGACGCGCCAGCGGTCTTCTGCGGTTGGGCGCTGGTCCGCAAACAGCGACCGGTTATGTGAAGCGAGCGGTCGGGTTTCCGCGGCGATGAGCCGGATGGTTTCGACCGGGGCGGGCAGCTCGACGGTAGCGAGCTTCTCGCGCAGCAGCATGATCAGATGACCGGCATCGCGGTTCGGTGCCGACAGTCCGACAGCGACACGGGTAACACTGCGGTCCGTGTGCTCGAGATCGAATCGCAGTTGCATCACACCGGCCTGCTTCATCGCGAGATAGCCGGCGAGTTCGAGGATCAAGCGCTTGGCGGCGAACAGCAGCGGCTCGGTTTCCTGCACCGGTGCGGGCAGCTCGAGCGCGGCCGCATAACGCGCGGGCGGGATGAAAGGCGGGCGCGGATCGGGAAGGTGTCCGAGCGCGCGGTCCACTTCGTCGAGCAGCCGCTGGCCGAAGCGGTGCGCCAGCCCGTCGCGCGGAAGGGCCAGATAATCTCTGATGGTATGCACGCCCATTCCCGCGAGCGTGGCGACGGTGTCCGCGGACTGGTCGAGGAGCCGCAGCCGCAGCGGCGCCAGTGCGCGCCGCAATTCGTGACGGTCGCCGACGCAAGTGGCGATGCCGGCGCGGGAAAGCAGCAGCGCACCGGTGGCGGTGGGCGCGACGGCAACCACAGCGTGATAGCCCAGCTCCCGGAGTTTGGCGCGGATGCGCCCGCCAAGCTGGCGCAATCCGCCGAACAGCCTGAGGCAGCCGCCGATTTCTAGCAGTACTTCGTTGCCGGAGGCGATGCTCACCATAGGCGTGAACTGTCCCGCCCATAGCGCCACGCCCTTAAGCGCTGTCGTTTCTTTTTTCGGGTCGCGAGTGAAAAGATGCAGCCCGGCGGCGAGCGCGAACGCCGCCGATACCGGCATGCCGGGCCGGATGCCCAGCCCCGTCGCCGCGTCGTTGCACGACAGCACGCGTGGGCGATGGCCCTCGTCCTGTATCAGCACCGGGCCCGGCGCGACTGTCCCGCGCAGCCGCAATTGCAGCGACAAATCGGGAAGATGGACGGCGGCCCACAGCATGGCGGATGAGGACGGTGCGAAATGTGGAAACGTTACGCACCGGCATGTGCAAACGGTTGCCGGAATCGGGAAGCGGGCATCGGCGCGACTGCATTGCGCTCGACGTCGAGCAGCAAAGTCGGCATCCGGCCACTGCCGCGGCGCTTGATGATGCGCACCGCAAGCCGGTTCTGCCGCGTACCGAGCTGCATGCGCAGTGGCGCGGGAGAGGAAGGTGCGGCGCGCGCTGCCGCACCGAAGATCGCCCCGAAACTTCCGCCTTCTTCGGCGGCGAGCTGCAGCCGGCGTAGGCTGCGCTCGTTGATCGCGGCGGGCCATGCCAACACTGCGGAGCAGTTGCCGGCACGCAGACCTTGCTCCGCCGCCCACAGCGTGTCTTTGTCCGAGCGCGTGTCGACCACGACCAGCTTCGAGAGCCGGATGCCGCGCGCAACCAGCGCCGGCGCGTAGGGAATCCAGGGCGGGGCGATCAGCAACAGCCAGCCGTCCTCGCGCGACAGGTTCGCCAGCGCAGGCACGAACAGCGACAACTCGCCGATGCCGTTACGTTCGGTGAGCAGTTCACTCACCACGCCCCGCGGCCAACCGCCGCCGGGCAACTCGCGGTCGAGTTCGGCAAACCCGGTGGGGATGCTGGGAAGCTGAACGCGCGCCTGCTCGTCGCCGCGCCAGACGGTGGGGTTTTGCAGCAGCGTTTGAAGGGGGGAAGACATTGAATCAGTGACAAGTGGCTGGTGAAAATCCAAACCTCAACGCAAAGGTGCAAGGGCCGTAAAGGAACGCAAAGAAAAAATCAGTACTTTTCGATTTTTCTCTGTACCTCTATGGCCTCTGCGGTAAGCGTTCTTACTGATGCCGGGCAGCCGGCTCGCTCGCCGTATTTCCCGGCGAAGAACGCGGCACGAAGGGCGGCGGAGCAGGGATCTTGCCCATGCGTGCCAGCCGGGATTCGATCGCCCATTTGCTTCTCTTGTGCACTTGGGCGAGCTCTTCGACGGATTTACCGGAGTCATAGGCCTGGCCAAGGCGCGAGTCTTCTTCCTGGGACCAGGGGCGTCCGGCATTTTCGGGGGCGGATTTCTGCGGCGCGTCTGCTTTTGCCGAGCGCGGCGCGGAATTCTCCAGCCCGCGAATTGCGGCGAAGAGCGCGCGCACGGTGTCCGGATGTTGATAGGGGCTGCCGGCAGGAAATTGCTCGCCAGTGCCAGGATCAATGCCTTCGGCTAAGGCCTTGAGAATCTCGATAGTCTTTGCTGCTTCCATGATTGCCTCCTGATTGATGCGGTTGAGAGATGTCATCACCTGCACCTGTGCGAACTCACCGCATTACACCGAGGGCCGAGGCCCTTCTTTTTCAGAATGTCTTGCCATTCCTGATCAGCCCGACCGCCAGTCCTTCGATCGCCAGCGGATCGCGCTTCAGGTCTACATATATGGGTTTGAAGTCCGGGTTCTCGGGCAGCAGTTGCACCTGGTTGCCCTGGCGCTTGAAGCGTTTCACCGTGACTTCGTCGTGCAGGCGCGCCACCACGATCTGGCCGGAGCGCACCTCTTGGGTGTGGTGCACCGCCAGCAGGTCGCCTTCGAGGATGCCGGCATCGCGCATGCTCATTCCGCGCACTTTCAACAGGTAATCCGCGCGTGGGCTGAACAGCAGCGGGTCGACCTGGTAGCGTCCCTGGACATGCGCTTCGGCGAGGATTGGGCTGCCTGCCGCGACCCGGCCGATGATCGGCAGGCCCAGTCCTTCCTTGAGCCGGATGCCGCGCGAGGCGCCGGCAAACAATTCAATAAAGCCTTTTTTTTCCAAAGCTTTGAGATGATCCTCGGCGGCGTTCGCGGAACGGAAACCGAGGCTCTTGGCGATTTCGGCGCGGGTGGGAGGGAAGCCGGTGCTTTGCACGAAATCGGCAATCAGTTGCAGTATCTCGGCTTGGCGGGGGGTCAGATCGTCCATCAGAATCCTCCTATACTGTGGTTATATACAGTAATAGAAGCGGGGACGCAAGTGGGGCAGGCGGCCCCGGAGGGTGGGCCCGGTCAATGCACGTCGAGCACCGCCATCATGCCCCGGTCGGCATGTTCGGCGATATGGCAGTGGAACATCGTGCGGCCACTGAAGTCGGCGAAGTGGATGCCGATCCGCGCCGCGTCCCCGGGGCTCAGGTTGAGCATGTCGCGGATCGCCGCTATCGCCGGCGGCCGGCCGTTGACCGACAGGATGTCGAAATGCCAGGTGTGCAAATGAAAGGGGTGGTTCATCACATCGTCGTTATGGACCGTCCAGATTTCGTGCGCACCGGCGCGCACCTCGAAGGTCGGTGCGACATGGCCGCCTTGATGCTGATGGTGAAACGGCTTGCCGTTGATCAGCATCGGCGAAAATCTGACTTCGCGGTGACCATCCGCCAACCGCTCGTCGAAGCGCTCCAGGGTCACAAGCCTGCCGGGCAGCGCAACCGGTTGCGGTGAAGCGGGCGGAAGCAGTGTGAGAATCGGCTGCTCCGCGGTGGCGTTGCGGCCCACGCGCGGGTAGTTGCGGTAGAGCAGCCTGCGCGGGCGCTCATCCGCTAGCACCACCAGCACTTCGGCGCGCGCGGCGGGCACCAGCAGCAGTTCCTCGACTTCCACGCGTTGACTGAGAAAACGTCCGTCCAGCGCGATCAGATGCAGCGCTTCGCCACTGTCGAGTGCGATCCGCCAGAAGCGCGAGTTGGACGCGTTCACCAGTCGCAGGCGCAACAGGGCTTTCCCGGCGCGGAGCGCGGGCCGCACTTGGCCGTTGACCAGAAGCCACGCACCTTCCTTGCCGAAAATCCAGTCCGTCGGCGTGTGCGACGCGACCTCGCAGTTTTCGATGCCGAAGTCTTTAAGTACCAGCACGTGGTCCTCGGCCTGTGCCAGTTCGCTGTCGCGATCGATTTCGCCTTGCACGACCACCGGCATGGCCAGACCGGCGAACAACTGCTTCGCCGTGTGGCCGTGGACGTGGGGATGGATCCAGTGCACCCCGGCTTCCTGCGCCGCGACCTGCAGTTCGTACTCGAAGCCGCCGCCGGGCGGCGGCACCACCCAGATATTGTCGGCGCGGCCGGAAGGCGAGACGTACAAGCCGTGGAAATGCAGGTTGGTGGCTTCGTCGAGCCGGTTCTCGAACTTCAGGTTCAGCGTTTCGCCGGGTTGCAGCCGCAGCACTGGGCCGGGAAGTCCGCCGCCGTAGGACATGACGCGCACCGGGTTACCGCCAACGTCAACATTGCTTCGTGCCGCAATCAGCGCGCCGCGCGCACCCCACGACGGCGAGCGATCCAGCGGCAGATCGGGCAGCGACCGGAGTTTCTGGTCGGCACGCATGCGCGGGGCGGGCGCGCATGCCCCCCAAGACCTGCCGGCCAGCAATGCCGTCGCCGCGCCGACGAACCTGCGGCGGGAACAATTCATGAGTTCAAGGCACTTTGGCGAACGCCCGGTAGGCGATCAGCGCCGGATCGCTCACCACGCCGGCGGCCAGCAGGCCTTGCACGACGGACTCGCGCACCGGGATGGTCTGCTTCAGCGGGTGCTTGCGAAGTTCGCCGACTTCGTCCGCGGTGTAAGGTCTGAAGTCGGCGGGGAGTTGCTTTGCGCTATAAGTGCGCAGTACCCAGTTCAGCATCGCGGCGAGACGTTTGTCGTCCAACACGTTGGTGGCCACGCCCGGCACTTGCACAATGTAGCGTCGGCCTTCCTCGGTGTGAACGAAATATCCGACGCGGTCTTTCAGCGCCGGTACTTCGGGGACCGATATGCCTCTGTGGCCATGACACCCCTGGCAATTGCGGGCGTAGTCCTGCGCCTCGCCGAGAATGCGGATGACGCGCGTGCCGCGCTCTCGCGCAAGCGCATCGGCAGGCACCGTCTCTTCGGCGCGCGCTGTGGCGAACAGGAGTGCCACAAACACAAACGCCGGCAGGACGCCGGCGCTCGCGCTGAATCTGTGCCGGATCAAGTGATCAGTTGGCGAGGCCAATGATTGCGCCGCTCGAGCAGTGATACACCATGCTGCTTGCGCCATAGCACCAGACGATGTCATTGTTGAGCTGCGGCCGGTACACCGGCATTTCGCCATCGGTGGCGAGGCACGGACACTGCGCGCAAGCATCCTTGCCACAGCAATCGCGGTAGGCGATCAGGTACATCTTGCCGTCGTCCGGGTTCAGGCAACTCCCGATCCACGAAGACGGGGAGGGTTCGGAACCCGGTGGGCAGGTAGCCGGACCGCCGCCGCAACACGCGCACAGGTAGCCGTCGCTGGAGCAGTAGCGCCAGTAGTTGCATGCTGTCGGGTCCTTGGTCTGCGCATTTTGAGTAAAAGTCTTGAAGGCGCCGTGGGCTTCGGCAGCATGCGCCTTGCGGCTTACGGGCAGCAGCGGCACGGCTGCCGCACCGACCAGCACGCCGCCGAGCGTGGCGAGAAAGCTGCGCCGGGACAGTCTCTGTGCCGACGTGCGGGCCAGCCGCTCGATCGAGTTATCGAAGAAACCGAAGACGTTTTTCCTGGATGACATTTGGTGCCTCCTCGCAGCTCGTCTATTCCGATATTGCGTTCAGGTGCTTTCCGCGACTTCCTTGCCCTTCGCGACATAACCCTTGGCCTTCAGGTAGGCCTGGATCGAGCCATACCCGGTCTCCTTTGCGATCGCCAGGCTTTCCAGATGCTCGCGGCTGTTCACGAGGCCCTTGGCACGGATCACGCCCTCTTCGTCAATGAGGATGGCGTATGGGAGCTTGCCGACCTGGAACGCCATGCCGACCTGCGGCGAGTTCAGATACGTGACCCGTTGTAGCCCGTGGCTCTCTATCATTTGCAGCTGCTCCGCGAGATCGCCGTCGCCCACCAGCGCGACATCCAGCTTCTCGCCGCCAGCGAAGGACTTGGCGATCGGGAGCAGTTTCTTGCACACCGGGCAGGTCGGCGAGACGAACAGCAGCAGGCGCGACAGCCCGGATGGATGCGGCCCACCCAGATCCACCAGTTTGCCATGCAGATCATTGACCGAAATTTTGGGCGCCATGTCGCCCACTTCGGGCCCGCGGTCGGTCATCAGCGCACCCATCGGCGCGACGCGCTCATGCAGTACGCCCACCTGGCGGATCAGGCCGAACACCATCAGGCCGAGCGCGAGCACCACGATCCAAAGCAGCACATTGGAAATCATCAAAGCGTCGTAGCTCATTCAATTCCTCGAAGCCATTGGCTTGCGGAAGCCGGTGTCGTAGCGGGTCACCGGCTTGCGGGTGAGCACTCCAACCGAGTAGTAACCGAGGAATAGCATCAGGCTGGCCGCGACCACCAGGAACACGTCAAAGCTCCCGGTGGTCCGCGCACCTATCGGCAACCACAACAGTGCCGCGCCGCCGGCCAGCACCAAATTCCGGCCCACCAGCCACCCGCTTATGGTCTGCCTGAATCCCGACTTGAAGCAACCGCAGTCGATCTCGGTGCGGCCGCGCGCCAGGTTGATCGCCATCGCCATTGCGAACATCAACAGCAGTGCAAACGCGAGCGCGGCACCGAGAGGCCGCGTCGCTGGTAGCGCCACTCCGATGCCGGCGGCAAGCTCCGCCAACGGCAGCAGCGCCGCAAAGGCCGGCACCATCGCCGAGGGCAGCAGGCGATAGCTGCTGACCACGCCCTGAAATTCGTCGCGCGCCCCCAGTTTGACCGCACCGCCATGAAGAAACACCAGTGCCAGCAGGCAGACAAACACATAGTGTATGACTGGATCGATCATCGGGTTTCAGTCACCGTCCGCCATCAGCACATAGGGCGAAAGTCCCAGCCCTTCGAGCTTGCCGCGGTTCTTTCCGGTTTTGGGATCCCAGGCATAAAGGGCGGCGGTCTCGGTGAGCGTGAACAGGATCGGCTTCTCGTCGTTGGTTACCTTGAGCGTATGGGCGTGGGCAGCACCGAGTTTGATCCGCTGCACACGCTTCCGGGTCTTCATGTTGTAAACCCAGACCTCCTCGCCGGCCTGCTTGTGGGTCCACTTGAGACCCCGATGCATGAGCACGTACAGGCGCTGGGTTGCGGCACTGTAACTGACCGGCATCCAGCCGCCGGGACGCCACTTGTTTTTCCTGTCGTCCGCGCTGAGCAGGCTCCAGGGTTTCTCGAAAGCGGGTTCATCCGGTGTGAGGTCAGCCGTAATGATCTTACCCTCGTAGGTCAGGAAGTGAACCTTGTTCGCCTGCTTGTCGAACGCAGCATGCTCGTACACGGGATCGTTTTCGGCATCGAAGAACGCTGCGCTACGGTTGCTGGTGGCCGCGAGCTCGTCGTCGTGGTTGACGGTAAGCAGGGTTCCGTCAGCGCACACCGAGGAAAAGCGGCCGGGCGCGGACGGAAACACCAGCGCGCAGCCGGGGGTCTCGATTTCTCCCTTGTACGACATGTCGGCCGTTTCCACCACGCTGATGGCGGTGGAGGGCGACATGTTGTAGGAGTAGACATAGCGTCCATCGGACGAGACATCCATGTTGTTCCGTTTGGTCACTACCAGGAAACGTCCTTTTTCCAGGATTGCCTCGCCGACCGGCTTCAGGCTTTGCGCATCCCAGGCGGTGACGACGTCCGTGCGCTCGCCGCGATCGCCACGCGCCCAATAGGTATCCGCGTAGTAAAGCCTGGAGTGATCGGGCGCGATCGCCAGGTTGCCGGCGGCGCCGGCGCCGAACATTCCGATGATCTTCAATTTGTCGCCATCAACCACCCAGACCTTGGAGCGGCTGAAAACCGGGAAGATAGGCTCGACCACATAAAGACGATGCGGCCCGGCCGCGGGCAGCGTGTTGATGTTGTGCTCCTCGCCGACCTCCAGTTTGGCGTCCTCGTGTATCGCTTCGAGGCTGCCGCGTTCGTCCGCCAGCGACAAGGACGATGTCTGAATCACGGAAAGCGCGAAAGCGCCTGCGACGAATAGAGTTGGAAGTTTGCGTGTCATGTCTCCTCCGTTATCAGCCGTAACCAGCGTTGCCCGCACACCGTCGCGCGAATTGGGGGGGTTGGTTTTATTCTAGCCATGACAAAGTAATTGTGCCACCCGGTTTTGTTTTGCCGGCACCGGAACCGAGCCACGGCCCCGACTCGCGCACGCGGGGAGGGCGCGGTGCAAATCCCCGGACATTCCAGTGCATTGGCGTCCGACACCGCACAAACCCGGTGCGTGCAGCGGCTCGCTTGCGTGACCGAGTTCCTCCAAAAGCATGCCTTTGTGCGCATCGCGGCGTGGCAAGCACATGAAAGGCAACGGCATTCGTTTCTACGGCGAAGTATCGGCACGGTTGTTGCAGAACAGTCACGCGCAATCTCAAAACCTGCTCGTCGCAAGACGAACCGAATTGCCGCAGCCAGAGGCGCACCGTCCGGTGGTCCGGGATCCGCGGACGCCAGGTCACTAATCAACATCTTTCAGGGGAGTTACATGAATCGCAGACACTTATTGAAGTCGTTGATCGTAATCGCGTTCTCTGCGATGTCGGCAACGGCGATGGCCGCCGACACCATCAAGGTCGGCATCCTGCACTCGCTCTCGGGGACCATGGCGATTTCGGAAACGGCGCTAAAGAACACGGCGCTGATGGCGATCGAGGAGATCAATGCCAAGGGCGGTCTGCTTGGCAAGAAACTCGAGCCGGTGGTGGTCGACCCGGCGTCGAATTGGCCGCTGTTCGCCGAGAAGGCGCGCCAGTTGATCACCCAGGACAAGGTGGCCGTGGTGTTCGGCTGCTGGACCTCCGTGTCTCGCAAGTCCGTCCTGCCAGTGTTCGAAGAACTGAATAGCCTGTTGTTCTACCCGGTGCAGTATGAAGGTGAGGAGCTTTCCCAGAACGTGTTCTATACCGGCGCGGCACCCAATCAGCAGGCCATTCCCGCGGTCGAGTACCTGATGGGCGAAGAAGGCGGCGTCGCCAAACGCTGGTTCCTGCTCGGCACCGACTATGTTTATCCGCGTACTACCAACAAGATCTTGCGCGCGTTCCTCAAGGCAAAAGGCGTGGCCGAGGCGGATATCGAGGAGGTGTACACGCCGTTTGGGCACAGCGACTACCAGACGATCGTCGCCAACATCAAGAAGTTTTCCGCCGGTGGCAAGACCGCCGTGATCTCCACTATCAACGGTGACTCCAATGTGCCTTTTTACAAGGAACTGGGCAATGCCGGGCTGAAAGCCACTGACGTGCCGGTGGTGGCGTTCTCGGTCGGCGAAGAGGAACTGCGCGGTATCGACACCAAACCCCTGCTCGGCCACCTGGCCGCGTGGAACTACTTCATGTCGGTGAAGAACCCGCAAAACACGGCGTTCATCAAGATGTACAAGGATTGGGCCAAGAAGAACAAGCTGCCGAACCTCGACACCGTAGTGACGAACGATCCGATGGAAGCCACATACGTCGGAATCCACATGTGGGCGCAGGCGGTGAAGAAGGCGGGCGCCATCGACGTCGACAAGGTTCGCGTGGCCATGGCCGGCCAGACTTTCAAGGCGCCGTCCGGATTTACACTGACGATGGACAAGACAAACCATCACCTGCACAAGCCGGTCATGATCGGTGAAGTCACGGGCGACGGTCAGTTCAACGTTGTGTGGAAGACCAAGGGTCCGATCCGCGCGCAGCCGTGGAGTCCATTTATCACGGGCAATGAAAGCAGGCAGGGGTTGTAATCGTATCGACCGACCCGCGGTTAGCGCGTTCTCCCTCCGCGCATCCCGCGGAGCCGGAAACAGCATCAGGGAAGGGCCTGCGGATAGCCAGTGATTGGCCGCGGGCCCTTTTTTTGATTCCCGTTCGCGCGACACAAGGAAAACGCGCTTGAAACCGGTATTGCTTGTTCTTGCATTCGTTGCAGCGTTCGCCTGCGCCGCCACGGCGCGCGCGTTCGACGAGCAGGTCGTTGCTGGGCTGGGCGCCGAGGACGTAGGCGCCAAGCTCGAGGCCATCAATGCGCTGGTCGCGTCCGGCGAGGAAGCCGCGCTCGCGCTGTTACAGGCCATGCAGGATGGCCAGGTCAACGTCACACCCTCCGGCCGCGTGGTGGTCGTCCGGGACGACAAGGTTTTCGAAGCGGCCACCATGGCGCCGATCGAACCTGCGCCCGAAGGGCTGGAAGGCATCGTCGTCAACAACAGAATTCGCGGGGCGCTCGACACCGCCATCGGCGCGCTCAAGCTGCTGTCGCCCGATCGCGCGGTGCGGCTTGCGTCGGCGAAGGCGATCGAAGCAACCAGCCAGACTGCATTGCTGCCACTGATCGAGAAGGCGATCGCAAGGGAGAGCGATGTTGGAATCAGGCAATCGTTGCAACAGACCAAGGCTGCGCTGGACCTGAAAAACGGCGATCCCGGAATCCGGCTGAACGCAGTAAGGACGCTGGCCGAGAGCAATCAGGCGCAGGTCAGGACGCGGCTGCTGGCGTTATTGGAAAAAGACGCCTCCGGAAGCTTCATCGAGCCAGACGAAAAAGTGCGCGCGGCGGCGGAACAGTCTATTGGGTCGATACAGAACCGGCTGCTGATCAGCGACTACCTCGCTCGCCTGTTCACCGGGCTGTCGCTCGGCAGCATTCTCCTGTTGGTGGCGCTGGGACTGGCGATTACCTACGGCTTGCTTGGCGTCATCAACATGGCGCACGGCGAGATGCTGATGATCGGCGCCTATGCGACCTTCGTCACGCAGCAGTTGTTCAAATCCTATGCGCCCGGGCTGTTCGAATGGTATCTGGTCGCCGCCATCCCGGTGGCATTTGCTGCCTCTGCGCTGGTCGGCATGGCGCTGGAGCGCAGCGTGATCCGCTGGCTTTACGGGCGGCCGCTGGAAACGTTGCTCGCCACCTGGGGCATCAGTCTGTTTCTGATCCAGTTGGTGCGACAGATCTTCGGCGCTCAGAACGTGGAAGTGGCCAACCCCTCGTGGATGTCGGGCGGGGTGGAACTCACCAACATGGTGCTGCCGTACAACCGCATCGTCATCATCGCCTTCTCGATGTTCGTGCTGTTGTTGATGTGGCTGATGCTGTCGCGCACACGGCTCGGTCTGTTCGTCCGTGGTGTGACGCAGAACCGCACCATGGCTTCCTGCATGGGCGTGCCCACCGCGCGCGTGGACCTGCTGGCGTTCGGGCTGGGTTCGGGCGTAGCCGGGCTCGCAGGCTGCGCGCTGTCGCAGATCGGCAATGTCGGCCCCGACCTCGGACAGAGCTACATCATCGATTCATTCATGGTCGTCGTGCTCGGCGGTGTCGGCCAGCTTGCCGGCACCGTTTATGCGGCGCTCGGCCTGGGCGTGCTTTCGAAATTTCTGGAGCCGCACATCGGGGCGGTGCTCACAAAGATCCTGGTCCTGGTCCTGATCATCGCCTTTATCCAGAAGCGCCCACAGGGGCTGTTCTCACTGAAAGGGCGCGCCGTTGAAGCTTGAAAAACTGGAAATGCGATTCGTCCCGCGCAGCGAACCGCTGTTCAGCAGGGCTGGCTGGGCGGCAATAGGGGCCTTTGCGCTGGTCACGCTGCTGGTGCTGCCACTGCTTTACCTGCTGCCGGCGCCGGATAGTCCGCTGCACGTGTCGGCGTACACCATTACGCTGGCCGGCAAGATCATGTGTTATTGCATCGTCGCCATGGCGATGAACCTGATCTGGGGTTATACCGGCATTCTCTCGCTCGGCCACGGCGTGTTCTTCGCGCTCGGCGGTTACGCATTCGGCATGTACCTTATGCGCCAGATCGGCCGCGAGGGGCAGTACCAGTCGGAATTGCCGGACTTCATGGTGTTTTTGGATTGGAAAGCCTTTCCGTGGTTCTGGACCGGGTCGGAACACTTTCTCTGGAGCGCCACGTTGGTGATCCTGGCGCCCGGTCTGCTGGCGCTGGTGTTCGGCTACTTCGCCTTCCGCTCGCGCATCAAGGGCGTGTACTTCTCCATCATTACACAGGCGATGACGTTCGCCTTCATGCTGCTGTTTTTCCGCAACGACACCGGGTTCGGCGGCAACAACGGTTTCACCGATTTCAAGCGCGTGCTGGGATTTCCGATCACCGCGCCTTCGACGCGTGCCGTGATCTTCGCGCTCACCGCGCTGGCCTTGATCGGTGTGGTCCTTCTGACGCGCTTCCTGATCCGCTCGAAAGTTGGCCGCGTCCTGACCGCCATCCGTGACTCGGAAGGCCGGCTGATGTTCTCCGGCTACAACCCGCTCGGCTACAAACTGTTCGTGTGGACGCTTTCGGCGGTGCTGTGTGGCGTCGCCGGTGCACTGTACGTGCCGCAGGTGGGCATCATCAATCCGAGCGAAATGTCTCCGGCCAATTCGATCGAGATCGCGGTGTGGGTCGCGGTCGGCGGCCGCGGCACCCTGATCGGGCCGCTCCTGGGTGCGGGGGTGGTGAACGGCGCGAAGAGCTTCTTCACCCAGACCTTTCCCGAGTATTGGCTGTTTTTCCTCGGTTTGCTTTTCATCCTGGTGACCCTATTCATGCCCAAGGGAGTCATTGGTCTCCTGAGCCCGGTTAGTTGGAAACGCACGTGAACACGACATCCGAAGAAGTCAGCGTCAGTGGCAGTACTTCTGGACTAAGCCATTTTCTGCAAGGCGGGGTAGACACCACCCACGGCCCGATTCTCTATCTCGACGACATCACGGTGAGCTTCGATGGCTTCAAGGCGCTCAACAAGCTCACGCTGACCGTCGAGGCCGGCGAGCTGCGCTGCGTGATCGGTCCGAATGGCGCGGGCAAGACCACGATGATGGACGTGATCACCGGCAAGACCAGGCCCGACGAAGGCTCCGCGTTCTTCGGACAGACCATCGATCTGACGCGTCTTACCGAACCGGAGATCGCGCACGCAGGCATCGGCCGCAAGTTCCAGAAACCGACCGTGTTCGAGAACCATACGGTGTTCGAGAATCTCGAACTGGCGATGAAGACCGACAAGCGTGTCTGGGCGAGTCTGCGCGCACGGCTGAACGGGGAACAACTGGACCGCATCTCCAAAACCCTTGGACTGATTAAGCTGCGGAATGAAGCCGATCGCCTCGCAGGACTGTTGTCCCACGGTCAGAAGCAGTGGCTGGAAATCGGCATGCTGCTCATGCAGGAACCGCGACTACTGCTGCTCGATGAACCTGTTGCCGGCATGACCGACGAGGAAACCGAGCGCACCGCGGAATTGTTCAAGTCGCTGGCGGGCGAGCGCTCAGTGGTGGTAGTCGAGCATGACATGGAGTTCATCGGCTCCATCGCCAGCGTCGTCACCGTGCTGCACGAAGGTGCCGTGCTCGCCGAAGGCACGATGGACGCCGTGAAGAACGACGAGCGCGTCATCGAGGTGTACTTGGGTCGTTAGTCTCCGCGTGTTCCGAGGAAGATCGTTGACGCAGAGGATTTCTTCACAATACCCCCTTGAGGGGTACGCAGAATTAAAAACAGAGGGCGCAAAGAATGAAAAAGTTGGAACGTAAGGTCGAAAGCGCGGGCCACACGTATGGTTCCTCCTCTGTCCGTTGCTCTTCTCTGTGCTCTCCGGATTTTCTCTGTGGCCTCTGCGTCCCACGCTTTCTAAGAGCATGTTAAAGGTTGAGAAACTGAATCAGTTCTACGGCAGCAGCCAGACGCTGCGCAGCGTTAGCTTCGACGTGCACGCGGGGGCGGTGACCGCACTGCTGGGGCGCAACGGCGTAGGCAAGACAACGTTGCTGAAGTGCCTGATGGGTGTGTTGCGGGTTGCAAGCGGGAGCATCGTGCTTGACGGACAGGAGGTGAGCGGACTGGCGCCCTACGCGCGCGTCCGACTGGGTATGGGCTACGTTCCGCAAGGGCGCGAAATATTTCCGCGGCTCACCGTGGAGGAAAACCTCATGATGGGGCTGGCCACCCACACGAATGGCGCCGCGAAGCATATACCTGGCGAGATTTACGAAATGTTTCCGGTGTTGAAGACGATGAAGAATCGCCGCGGCGGCGATCTGTCCGGCGGCCAACAGCAGCAACTGGCGATCGGCCGGGCGTTGGCGATGAAGCCGAAAGTACTGATCCTCGACGAGCCGACCGAAGGCATCCAGCCGTCGATTATCAAGGACATCGAACGCGTGATCCGGTCACTCTCCGACCGCCGGGAGATGGCCATCCTGCTGGTGGAGCAATACTACGACTTCGCGCGCGAACTGGCCGACAACTACGTGATTCTGCGCCGCGGAGAAATCGTCTTGAGCGGCGCCGGGGCCAGCATGGAAAGGGACAATGTGCGCAACTTCCTTTCGGTGTGAAGGCGGTCGAGGTTGTTGCGGAAACTCAGGCAATGCGCCTGCCCGGCCTTACGATCAGCACACGACGGAGTTTTTCTAGCCGAACAATTTAATCAGGTCGATGGAAGACTGCCCGCCGACCTGGTCGAAATGCTTTTCGAGCCACGTCCCTGCCCGGGTTCGTCCCTCTTCCTTGAGTTTCAATATGAAGCTGAGATCGGCGTTGGCCGCCTTTTCAAGGCTCATGCGCGTGAGCAAATCGTCCGTTTCGATCAGATGGAAGTCCAGTTTTCGGAAGCGGCGCTCCAGCCGCCCGATCGACAGCCATTGCGTGTCGATCGCCTGCTTGGCAAGCGCGATGCTGCGCATCTCGCGGAGAAACGGGGAATTGAACTGGAACTCGGTCAGGCGGCTGCGAATTGCGTCTGCGCTGGTTGGAGGATCTTGGCGCGTCAGAGGCTGCAGCATCACCACCAGTATGCTGGGCGTCTTGCAGCGATAGACGAGCGGATAGACCGCCGGGTTTCCAGAGTAACCACCGTCCCAATACGGCTCGCCGTCGATTTCGATCGCATGATGCAGGGTGGGCAGGCAGGCGGATGCCAGCAGCGCATCGGATGTCAGTTCCCGGTTCACGAACAACCGCAATGTGCCGCTGCGAACATGTGTGGCACCCACAAACAGCCTGATTGCACGGCGGCTTTGCACGGCATCGAAATCCACTACCCTGGCGACGATGTCGCGTAGCGGATTGATATCGAACGGGTTGAGCTGATAGGGGGAGAAATAACGGGTGAGACCCAGCAGGAGTTTCTGGGGGTTTGGCAACAGGGCCGTATGCACCCCTGTAGACGAGCCTATCGAGTAGGACGCCGTGCCTACCGAACTCCAGAAAGCGTCCAGACATTTTCGGGCACCTTCGCGACCGCCGTTTGCATAGCCGGACGCCAGGGCCGCGGCATTGATCGCGCCAGCGCTGGTGCCACTGATCGCTTCGATCTTGAGTTTCGGTTCGTCGAGCAGCCGATCCAGCACGCCCCAGGTCAGCGCGCCGAGCGCTCCACCGCCTTGAAGGGCAAGCGTGATGACTTTGCGCCGGCTGAATCTCACTCGTTGAAAAGCGGGGAGGAGGCCTTACGGAAGAAAGGAGGACTTGTCCTTGCTCTCCCATTGGCGCAACAGGCGATCGACATCCGACGCATTCACGGCACGGGCCAAGTAAGCCTCGAGTTCCCTGCGTTCATCGATGTGGAACCAGTTCAATACCGTTTCGAGCACGTTTTTCATGATGTTGGTCCTCTATCATCTTGCGGCATCGCAAATATCGTTAAAAGATTTCATATGACGTTATTTCTACACCATATTTTACCAGTTAGGCGCACGATATTGTTATCTAATTGACGCCGCGCAATAAGTCTCAATAGAAGACATCAAATAAGCAATTGAGTTTCCTGAAATATAACAACATGTCTTCTGGCATGGACGTCCGAAGCCTCGTATTGGCAAACTCCGCAAGTTGCCGACTTTGTAGCCAGAGGTCGAGAGCGCGAATGGACGGTTCCGGGACCCGCTTGTAAACTTTGGTCGGTCTGCGTCAGTCAAAAAATAGTGAAATTCTCCCGGATCGCATTGCTCCTTCTGGCCATTGCCCAGCCGGTTCCGGCTGATGAGCCCGCTGACCAGATAGAGCGCGCAAACCTCCTGCGCAAGATGCTCGAGGACGTTCCGCCCGCTCCCGTTGGCGAGCCTAGTTACCGCGCCGAACTGCCCGCTGCAAAGCTGGAACGGGAGCAGCACAACGCCGCGGAACGGCAGCGGGTCGAACAATTTCAGGATGCTCAGTGGCGGCGACTCCTCGGGTCCCAGCGGTCGAGTGCGCACCGGCAGGAAGTGGCCCCGTCGTTGCCGAGATCGTCGCTGGCGTTCGAACGCGACCAGCGGGGGCGTGATCTGCATCTTCAGATGCAGCGGCAGGATTTCGAATATCGTCAGAACAATCGCCGCTAGGCGGCAAACAGCTACCAAAACGAAGGAGGAGATTTCAATGAAGCGGACGTTGCAATCTATTTTCCGTGTCCTGTTGCTACCGGTGCTGGCCGCCGGCGCGCTGGTGTTACCGGCGCAGGCTCAGGATGCCGAGACATTGATCGATCGGGCAATGACCGGCAGCCATCGCTCGGACGCCAACAAGGCGCGCGACAAATACCGACATCCCAAGGAAACGCTTTTGTTTTTCGGATTGAAACCAGACATGACAGTTGTGGAGATAACCCCGGGCGCGGGGTGGTATACCGAGATTCTCGCGCCGGTCATGCGTGGCGGGACGTACTACACGGCCGTTTTCCAGTTGACCGAGCAATCCTCGGATGGCCAGCGTACCAATGACAGGAACTTTCGCGCCAAGCTCGCGGGCGACGCCGATCTTTACGGCAAGGTGCAGCTGTCGGTTCTCACACCGAATGCGATCCGGGTTGCCCCCGCAGGGAGCGCCGACATGGTGCTGACGTTCCGCAATGTACACAACTGGGCCAAGGCCGGCACCGCGGATGCGATGTTCAAGGGCTTCTACGATGCGCTCAAGCCTGGAGGAATCCTGGGCGTTAAGGACCATCGCGCCAAACCAGACACGCCGTTCGAAAAACAGATCGAGAGCGGCTATATGACCGAAACGTGGGTCATCGAGACCGCACAAAAGGCCGGCTTCAAGCTCGAGAACAAAACCGAAATCAACGCCAATCCGAAAGATACCAAGGACCACCCTTCCGGGGTGTGGACGCTCCCGCCGACACTGCGCCTTGGCGACAAGGACCGCGAAAAATACCTGGCGATCGGCGAAAGCGATCGCATGACCCTCAAGTTCGTGAAGCCTTGAGCGCGCTGGGCGAGGGCAGGATGACCGTTGCCGACGCGGTTCTTGCCCGGCTTGAAGGAACCTGACCCGAGCGAGCTCATGACAACGGAGTTCGTGCGGATGGGGGCCCGCGACGTACGGGTATGGCCGAAGGGCCAGGAACTCGCGCGCCTCGACGAACCCAGAATGCGGATCGCGGATTTCGCGGATTATCCGAGCTACCATGAGCGCCTGGTGACGAGAATCCTGGCGATGGAGCAGGATCCGCGCTACCGCGACTGGATTTTCAAGGGCGGTTGCGGCATGAAAGTGCGGCATCCGGATCGGTGGGGATGCGTTGAAGCGGATCTTGTTCACGCCCGGGCGATTGAACTATTCAAGAAAGCGTTGAACGTCACCACCGCGGTGGTCGACCAGTGTTGGGCGAGCGTATACCGCAGGGGAGACTACTGCATGCCGCATAGCCACCTGAGAACGATCGCGAGTATCGTCTACCTCCTGGATCCGGGGGATTTCTCCGCCGAAGACCCGAATGCGGCAAAGCTGTGTTTCGCGGATCCACGGATCGCTGCCTGCTGTATGAACCAACCGGGCCGAATGACCAATCTGTTGGTTCCGGACATGAAACCGGGATCGATGCTGATCTTCCCCAGCGAATTAGTGCACAGTGTCAATCCGTATCTCGGTGATCGGCCTCGCATCACACTGTCCTGGAACATCCATAACGCCGCGTTGCCGGGGTTGCCGCAGTCGGCATTGCATACGACGGCGCGAGCGAATTGATTTTTCTTGAGGAAATGTAGCTTCGTTGCTGAAGAATACCGCTACGCAATGAATGATCCGGAAGTACATTTTGCCGACCTCGATCGCCGCGCTGCCGCTCTCGAATCCAAGGTCATTGCCTGGCGCCGGGATTTGCACCAGCACCCGGAACTCTCCAATCGCGAGGTCCGCACCGCTGGTGTTGTGGCGGGGCATTTGCAAGCGCTTGGACTGAAGGTACAGACCGGGGTAGCACACACCGGCGTAGTCGGGTTGTTGGATACCGGCCGTGGGGGGCCGGTGATCGCGTTGCGCGCGGACATGGACGCACTTCCGGTAACGGAGGAAGTGGATGTGCCGTTCGCTTCCAAGAGCCGCGCCAACTTCAACGGCCAGGAAGTCGGCGTCATGCACGCTTGCGGGCACGACTGCCACGTCGCGATTCTGATGGGTGTGGCCGAATTGCTGGCGGGCATGAAGCGGCTACTAGCCGGCAGCATCAAATTCATCTTCCAGCCTGCCGAAGAAGGCCCGCCACCGGGCGAGGAAGGCGGCGCTGCGCTGATGATCAGGCAGGGCGTGCTGGAAAACCCGAAGCCCGACGTGATTTTCGGGCTGCACGTATTCGCAGGGGTCGAGGCCGGCACGATTGCCTATCGGCCAGGCCCGGCGATGGCCAGTTCCGATCGCATCCGGGTGACGGTGACGGGGCGTCAGACCCACGGCGCGCTACCATGGCGCGGAGTCGACCCGATCGTCATTTCATCGCAGATCGTGCTCGGGCTGCAAACTATCGTCAGCCGCCAGGTGGACGTAAGTCTGGAGCCAGCGGTGGTCAGTATCGGCGCGATCAAAGGCGGCGTGAGGGACAACATCATTCCGGATACGGTGGAGATGCTGGGTACTGTGCGCACTTTCAACGAGGACATGCGTGCGGACATACATTCACGCATCCGTAATACGGTGGAGATGATTGCCCGGAGCGGAGGCGCAAGTGCGCAGGTGCATTTCGACAACGCCTATCCGGTCACGGTGAACGACATACCGTTGACCGAGCGCATGGTGCCGACTCTGCGGCGCGTGGCGGGCGCCGACAAGGTCTTCGTCGGCCAGAAGATCACCGGCTACGAAGACTTCTCTTATTACCAGCAGAGGATTCCGGGCTTCTTCTATTTCCTCGGCATTACGCCGCGGGGCACGGACCGCAAACAGTCGGCCCCGAACCATTCACCGCGGTTCTTCGTCGATGAATCCGCCCTGGTCTTGGGGGTGCGCTCGCTGGCGCACCTGACGCTCGATGCCATGAGGTAAACTTCACGCCAGATTTCTTCAGGGAGAACAATGTGACCACGATCCGAAAATTCGCCGCCGTAACCCTGTTGCTGGGTGCGGCGCTTGTCCCGACGGCGTTGCTACGCGCCGACTCCGATCCGGAGGGCTTCCTGCGCGTGCAGCCGGAAGACGTTCAATGGAAAGAGCTTCCCGGCTACAACGGCGTCAAGTTTGCGGTGATTTCAGGCGACCCGACAAAGGCGGGCGTGTACGTCGTCCGCGTGAAGTTTCCGCCCGGGATCATGTCGCGCCCGCATTTCCATCCCGACGACCGCTATGCCGTCGTTTTGAAGGGGACCTGGTGGACGGGCACCGGAGACACCTTCGATCCGACCAAGACCGTCCCCGTCAAGGCGGGGGGCTTCATGAAACACCCGGCGGGCGGGCACCACTACGACGGGTCCAAGGACGAAGAGGTGATTCTGCAGCTCATCGGATACGGTCCAGGGGGCACCACCTTGATCAACCCCGACGACGGGCATACTGGACCATCGAGATAAAAACCGGAATTTCCGCTGGGAGCGGCAGATTTCTCTGCCGCTTTTTTTGTTTTGTTCTCCTGGCTAGAAAAATTACAAGAGGTCACAGTGCTTTCCGATATTGAAATTGCCCAGCAGGCGAAGCTCAAGCGCATCGCCGGGCTTGCCTTGGAAAGACTGGGAATCCGAGAGGAAAATCTCGAACCTTACGGGCACTTCAAGGCGAAGATCTCGCTCGAGTATCTCGAAAGCCTGAAAGATCGGCCCGATGGCAAGCTGATCCTGGTGACTGCCATCAGCCCCACGCCGGCAGGCGAAGGCAAGACCACTACTACCGTCGGACTGGGCGACGCACTCAACCGCATCGGCAAGAAAGCGCTGATCGCATTGCGTGAACCCAGCCTTGGTCCCGTGTTCGGCATGAAAGGGGGGGCTGCCGGTGGCGGATATGCGCAGGTGGTGCCGATGGAAGACATCAATCTGCACTTCACCGGTGATTTCAACGCCATCCAGCTGGCCAACAATCTTCTGGCGGCGTTGCTCGACAACCACATCCATCACGGCAACGAACTCGGAGTGGACGTGCGCCGAATTACATGGAAGCGGGTGCTGGACATGAACGACCGGGCGCTGCGCGACATCGTCGTGTCGCTCGGCGGTCCCGCCAACGGCTACCCGCGCCAGGACGGTTTCGACATCGTGGTGGCCTCGGAAGTGATGGCGATCTTCTGCCTGTCGCAGTCACTCGCGGATCTAAAGGAACGGCTGGGCAATATTGTCGTGGGCTACACCCGCGAACAAAAACCAGTGCGCGCGCGAGATCTGAATGCGCACGGCGCGATGACCGTACTGTTAAAGGACGCATTGAAACCCAACCTGGTGCAGACGCTGGAAAACAATCCCGCGATCATCCATGGAGGCCCGTTTGCCAACATCGCGCACGGCTGCAACTCGGTGATCGCCACTCGCGCAGGGTTGAAGCTCGCCGACTACGTGGTCACCGAGGCTGGGTTCGGGGCCGACCTCGGTGCGGAAAAGTTCGTCGACATCAAGTGCCGCAAGTCTGGCCTGCGCCCGGACGCGTGTGTGATCGTTGCCACTATCCGCGCGCTCAAGTACCACGGCGGCGCGGACCTCAAAGAGCTCAAAAAGGAGAACCTCACGGCGCTGGAGAAAGGCGTTGCCAACCTCTCGCGCCACGTTGACAACGTGCGCAACCATTTCGGCTTGCCTTGCGTAGTGTCGATCAACCATTTCACCGACGACACTGACGCCGAAGTCGATCTGCTCAAGCAAAAGATCGGCGCACAGGACACTCCGGTAGTGCTCGCAAAGCACTGGGCCAACGGCGGCGCGGGTGCGGAAGATCTGGCGCGCACTGTGGTGGACATCATCGGGAAGAAGAGGTCCGGCTTCCACTTTGTCTACGAAGATTCCGCCACACTCTGGGACAAAGTGAAGGCGGTCGCGACAAAAATCTATGGCGCGGCGGATATCAGTGCGGATGCCAAGGTGAAAGCGCAGATCCAAAAGCTTCAGGACGACGGCTACGGCCATTACCCGGTGTGCATCGCCAAGACCCAGTACTCGTTCTCGACCGATGCCTCCGCACGCGGCGCGCCCTCGGGCCACACCATCAACATCCGCGAAGTGCGGCTCGCGGCTGGTGCGGAATTCGTGGTCATGGTCTGCGGCGACATCATGACCATGCCGGGCCTGCCAAAGGTGCCTTCTGCGACGAAGATCGACCTCACGCCGGACGGGAAAGTGGTGGGGTTGTTTTAGGTGCGACGATGTGATTATCGTGACTGTCGGGGATTAGGGCACGGTCCTTGGTTCATGCGATAGTTACGAGAGTCACGCAGGCACGGTCATGCCATCTCAATTCAAGTCAGCGACGGCGCTGTCAATCCCGGCTGGTACCAGTACCGCAAATCAGGATCTGCATTGGCTGGCAAAGAACATCCCGTGCCAGTCGGCGTGTCCGGCGGGCACCGACATCCCCGGTTATCTCGAGGCCATCTACCACGGGCGGTTCGCGGAAGCCTACGAGATCAACCTGCGCGATAACGTCTTTCCCGCAGTGCTTGGCCGGGTGTGCTCGCGGCCGTGCGAGGACGCCTGCCGACACGGCTGGGAAGGCAATGGTGAGCCGGTAGCGATCTGCTTTTCCAAACGTTCGGCCGCCGACTTCAGTTCCAGTGCACCGGTCGTTCTCGAGCCTCGATTTCCAGTCACTGGAAAGAGGGTCGCGGTAGTCGGCGCCGGCGTGGCGGGGCTCACCGCGGCGCGCGAACTCGCGCGCTCCGGGCATGGAGTGATCGTATTCGAGAAGCACCGGACGCCGGGCGGAATGCTCAACCAGGGAATTCCGGCGTTCCGGCTGCCGCGCGAAATCATCGATCGCGAAATCCACCAGATCGCCGCCACCGGCGTAACCATCCGTTGTGGAGTCGCGGTCGGTACCGACGTCAAGTTGGCCCAGCTTTCCGAAGATTTCGATGCGGTGGTACTGGCTGCTGGAACGTTGCGACCCAACGTGCTCGATCTGCCCGGCAGGGACCTGCAAGGCATCGAGCACGGGCTTTCATTCCTGCTACAGGTGAACGAGTTTGGGCGGCGCGATATCGGCGGGCGAGTCGTCGTGATCGGCGGCGGCTACACCGCCATGGACTGCGCGCGTACCGCGCTGCGGCTCGGTGCGCAAGTCGGTGTCGTTTACCGCAGGGCGCGCGAGGACATGATGGTGTTGCCGGGAGAACTTGAGGAACTGCTTGAGGAAGGGGGGCATCTGGAAACGAATTGCGCCCCGCTAAGCTTTCTCGGCCACCAGGGCAAGGTGATTGGCGCACGTTTCGTGCGTACCCGGCAGGGGAAACCAGGCAGCGACGGCCGGCGTGCGCCGGTCGAGATTCCCGGCACCGAATTCGAGATCGGCGCCGACGCCGTGATCCTTGCGACGGGGCAGTTTCCGCAATCGCGATGGATCGATGCGGCACTTGCCCCGAAGCTTGTGGCGCGCGACGGTTGGCTGGCGAGCGGTACCGCCCACCAGACCGCACAACGCAATATTTTCGTTGCAGGCGATTTTGCGCTCGGCGCGACCACACTGATCCAGGCGATTGGGCATGCCAAGGAGTGCGCGCGTGCTGTGGACGAATGGTTGACGGACGCGCCGCGCATGAAGCAGTTCGTACATATCGGCGCCGCGTTCCGCTCGAAGGTGCCGGGCGGCCGCACGACCGGACGCACCGCGGAGATGAATGTCATTCCAATCCATCCGATGCCCAGGGTTGCCGTACCGGAAAGAGGGCTCGAGGCGGAAGTTGAAACCGGATTCGCCATCCCGGTGGCGAAGGAAGAGGCCTCGCGCTGCTACCTGTGCCACTACAAGTTTGAGATCGTGGACCGGGATTGCGTGCTGTGCGACGAATGCCTGAAGGTAAAGCCTGTGGAAGGCTGCATAGTCGAGATTGCATCGCTGCGGCGGGACGACGAGGGACGGATCCTCGGCTATAAGAAAGTCGAAAAGGGCGAGACCGACTCGCTCTATTACAACCGGCTGTGGATCGACCAAAGCCAGTGCATTCGTTGCGGTCGGTGCGAGACGGTGTGCCCGGTTAACGCCATTACGATTCAAAAAGTGGCGCTCGCGGCTCCAGCAACGCAACGGCCCCGAGAATAAGCCCCATAAACGGGCGTTTAGGCCGGGTAGATGCTTCCAAACTGCGTTTGATCTGCCTATACTCCTGAAAACGCCGCGTTTCCGGCCTTCCGATTACGAGTTGCGTCCGGAATCCGGCTCTAATACCGAAGCCTGACCACAAGTCAGAGCTTGGGATTGTCCAGGAGAGCGGAGTTGGCCCTGATTCTTGCAGTGGATATGGCTGGCACCCCCGGCCGGTGGCTGATGGTCGAAGAGGCCATCTCCTACTATGCACGTCGAATGGTGGCGTGGTCGTACGGCGAGGTAGTCGCGACCTACCACGGCGGCATATCGCGGTTGACCGGCGCGCGTTCCCAGCTGTCGACCCACAGCATCATCGCCATCAAAGGCGCGGTTGACTTCGTCAAGGACCACCACGCCGAGCCGCACCTGTCCAATACGTCGTTGTTTTTCCGCGACCGCCACATGTGCGCCTATTGCGGCGGCCAGTACAAGGAGCGCGATCTGTCGCGCGACCACGTGGTACCGGTTTATCTCGGAGGCAGGGATCGCTGGATGAACGTGGTGACCGCCTGCCGCGGCTGTAACATCCGCAAAGGCGGGCGCACTCCGGAGTCGTCCGACATGCCGCTGCTGTACACCCCGTATGTGCCCAACCGTTATGAGCACCTGATCCTGCAGAACCGCCGCATCCTTCAGGACCAGATGGAGTATTTGATGGCAAAGGTGCCGCGGCACAGCCGGCTATACGCCTGAGCGGGCCACGCCAGGTGCGCGAAGCCGGCCCTGGTGCCGGCTTTTTCACGCATCCGAAATAGCCGGTCTTGGGTGTGTTAACGCACAGATCGGGATGGCGTAACCTATCCAATATGGACGAATGGAGCATCCGCAATTCGCGGAACTCGGACCAACCGGCAAAGGACGGAAACCCATGAAGACATCCCTGATCGCTTCGCTGGCACTGGTGCTTGCACTCGCCGCCTGCCAGACCAACCCGATTACCGGCCGGAGCCAATTGATGCTGGTTTCGGAAGACAGCGCTATTGCGGCATCGAAGGAAGCCTACGTGGCCATGCTGCAGCCACTCGAAAAGAGCGGGAAAATCAACAACGATCCGGCGGAAACGGCCCGGATCGAGCGCATTACAGGGCTACTGGTCGCGCAAGCGATCAAATTCCGGCCGGAGACCAAGGACTGGGAATGGAGCATCAAAGTCATCGACGATCCGAAGACTGTGAACGCATGGGCCATGGCCGGCGGCAAGATGGCGATCTATACCGGCTTGATCGATCAGCTCAAGGCGACCGACGACGAACTCGCGCAGGTGCTCGGACACGAGATTTCACACGCGCTTGCAAAGCATACCGCGGAGCGGATGTCGCGGGCCATGGCGATGGAAGCCGGTTTGGGTGTACTTGCCGCCACGACGCAGAGCAGCCAGTATGGCGGCCTCGCGCTGACCGGGGCGCAGCTCGCTGCAGTGGTGGCGCTGGAATTGCCGAACAGCCGCGGTGCGGAATCGGAAGCGGACCGCATCGGACTGGAATTGGCTGCAAAGGCGGGCTTTGACCCGCATGCTGCGGTGACGCTGTGGGACAAGATGGGCAAGGTCGGTGGGGGAGACGGCAGCTCGCGTTTCGATTTCCTTTCCACCCATCCGGCACCAGCCAAGCGCATGGAAACGTTGGCCGAAATGGTGCCGCAAATGATGCCGTTTTACTTGGACAAGTCACCCCGCCCGACCTACCCGATTCACTCCGCCTCCAGCGCGAGCGTGGGCACGCCCGCCGGGCAATCCGCAAAGGCCCAGTAGCCGCGTGCTCGGCGCGCGGGCAATGCGTGGGAAAGCTCTGAGCTGGATCGCAGCCGAGCACACGATGGTTCGAACCTGCTCTGTCCCGAGCGGGAGCGCCGCCGCTTAAAGCGACTCGCCGCACACGTCGGCGCCGCCCTGCGGGATCTTCTTGCCGAAAAGTTTCTGCAGCGGCACCCAGATTATCGAAGTTGCTAGCCTGCCGGCCGTTTCGATGATGTCTCCAGGAGAAACGCCTATCTTGAAGTTCGTGAACGTTCCGCTGACCTGGATCGGTGTCGCGAGGCTTAAGAACTGCGCGGTCTTTGCCTGCGGGCGCATACGGAGGTTGATCGCTTCGGTACCGAAGTCTGCCGAACCCTTGCCGGTCACGCGCATGCGGCCGGTATCGAGTAAGAGGGTCTGCGAAGCCAGTTTGCCGTCATTGAGTTCGAAACGGCCGATCGCGCAGTTGACCTTGGATGCCTTGCCCGGATCCACCACGGTTACCAGCGCGACCAGGACATTAACCGCCCACATGTCGAAAATCCCGGCCTGCATATTCTCCGGCCAAACCGCGAAGTCGATGCGCCCGCTGCCGTGCCTGAGTATGTCCGCGAGATAGCGGGCACGCGAGGTCACGTCCACTTTCAAGCTGAATATGCCGTGCAAGTCGGCATCCGGTTTGACGCGCCGCGCGAGAATTCCGTAGTCGAACTTGTCCGCTACGATGCGGGTATAGACCTTTACGTCCTGCTCGGTGGGTTCGTAGCCGAGCGACAGCTTCGCCGAGCCACCCGGGATGTTGAGTTCAAGCGGGTCGATGTCGGCGCGGCCGTTTTCAAGCTTCGCCACCAGTCTGCCGCTGCCAAGCTTGTCCGTGCCGGCTAGTACCTGGTCCACCTGTACCGTCAGATAGGCGTCCTGTCGGCGCAGCATCGCGGGACTGAGAAGTTCCTGTGCCTGTTTGCTTGCCAGGGCCGCTTTGGCGCGGATCTCCTCAGCGCTAAGTGTCGCGTCGTCTTCTTCCGCGGGCTTCCGTTCGAACGGAGACCAGCCGTCGAATTTGAAATCATCGAGCTGGACGTTTGGTGCGGCCAGCGCAATCTCGATGCGGGGACGCCCCGTACCGGTCTGGAACCGGCCTTTGCCATGAAGCGCACTATCCCGGATTTGCAGCACCAGGTCGTCCACTTCGTACCCTCCCGCGGTCATGCGGAATTTTCCGACGGCGGACCATGGTCCCCACGGTGGCAGTGAGGCGCGCGCCAGCTTGCTGAGAGTGTCAAAGCGCGGTCCATGGACCTCGAGCGCGAGTGCCACCTCCCGGTTTTCAAGTGGGCGCGCGATGGCGCCGGAGAGTTCCATCCTGGTTTCGGCCACTTCCGTGCTGAGCTTGAACGGCACGGGCAGTTTCGGATTTACCAGATCCTGCGCGGAAGCGGTTTCCACGCCGATCGCGACCGGGATGTCGTCGATCGCTCCCTTGAGATCGAGGCGCACCTTGTCGCCAGGTGCGGCGCGCAACAGTCCGCTTTCGAGCGCGATGCGCGCCTCGGCGCGGGTGTCCGGATCTCGTAGTGTGATGCGGCCGCCGCCAAAATCGCCGCTCAGGTCGGCGCGCGCAATCAAATCCCCGAGCCGGGTGGAACGGCTGGCGAGGTAGATCTGTATCAAATCGAAGGTGGCGTCGATGTTGCGAGCGAGGTTGAGCTTGCGCAACAGATTTCCAACGTTGACATCGTTCGCAAACAGCCACACTCCTGCGTTCGGTTCATCGCCACGCAGGTCGAGCAGGATGGCTCCACGCAATGCCGTTTCGGCGACGTTGACCGCGAACGGTGATGGGTGCATGTAACCGTCGCGGATGCGTCCGTCGAAGGAAACGTCGCGCACATCGAGTGGGCTGCCGGCAAAACGCTTCAGGCGTACTTCCACATCGGCGTCGGACAAGTCGATGCCCTGGGGCAGGATTGGGATACTCAGCACCGGACCGGACGATTTTTGTTTCTGTGTCTTCGGCAGCAGAGATTCCAGCTCTGCCACGTCTATTTGTTCGGCAGCAAGTCTCACTTTCAGCAGCGGCCGCGCGCCGATGCCGGTATGCACGAGGTCTGCTGTGAGCGTGGTACGCCCGAGACGCATGGAAAAATCCCTAACGCTCCACTCGCTGCTTCGCAATGCGGCCTTGCCCGAGAGCGCCGCGCGCGCCTCGGCACCCGGCCGTAGGCCAAACCAGCTTGCCACCTCGGCTGCGCGAGGCGCGGAGACCTCGAAGCTCAACTCGGGCCCACGGTTCTCTTCGGGCAACTGGAGTACGCCGTGGATTCGCGCGCGCACGCCGCCAGAACGCGCGCCGAAATCAATTGGCACGCGATCCGCCAGCATCAGCGGCTCCAGCGCTCCGCTGCGCAGTTGCGCAGTCACGGGATTGCCCAGCAACGAACCCTGCATTTCTCCTTTGAGTGTCTTCCCGGCTGGCAGCGCAACCGCGAGCTTCTCCAGCGTGAATTCCACCGGCCGTCCGCCCTCGAGGTTTCCATAGGAAAGGCGGCCGCGCTCGATGTCGAGCCGCACGTCGAGGCTGCGCACCAGTTCGCTCACCTGGTCACCGCGGGCAGAGAGCCGCAGATCGAAACGGCCGAGCTTGCCTTCCACGCCACGCACGCCCGCCAGCAGTTCGGCAAGACCGCCGAGATCCGAGTCACGGGTGCCGAGCGCGAGACGGAAAGTGGGCGGCGAGGCGGTGGCGTCCACATGCGCATCGCCCTGCAGCCGGACTCCGGTGACAGTGGCCTGCATCGGCGTCTGCAGGGTTCCATTTTCGATTTTCACGCGTAGCGAAACATCGCTGACGTCGCCGGGCAGGCTCACCCATTGCCCGACGCGCAGTGTGATGTCAGCGTCCGCGCGCGTGAGCTCAGTCAAAGTGAAACTTGCCTTCGACAATTCTCGATAGACCTCGGTTAGGCTTCGTGGGGGTGCAACCGGTATTTGTTCGGTCGGCCGGTCGACCAGAAAGGGGCGCAGATCCAGAACCGGCACCGTGAGCGCGCCGCTGACCCTTGGTTTAGCTGCCGAATAGTCGAAATCCAGGTCGCCGATCAGCGCGGTGCCGCCCATCGCGGCGCCAAGCTGCTTGAGCGAAACTTTCCCTGGTTCGAAGGCGAGAGTGCCGGCAATGCCGCTTGCGCCGACGGAAGGAAGTTTGGTCTGGAACAACCGCTCGAACTCGAGCAGGTTCTCGGTGCCGAGACCGAACCCGATCTGGCCGCTGCGCCCGGACATACTGCCATTCACGGTCAGCGTCGAACTCAGGAAAGTGAGCGTCATTTCGACCGGCCAGGGTTTGGCGGGATCGGACAGATCCGCGGGCACACCGCCGGTAAAGTCGAGCCGGTAGGGGAATTTCTTCTCGACGGCGCCGTTCAGCGTGACCTTGAGCGGACGCCCCGAAGGCGACTGCGCGGAAAGTTTGTGCAGATCGAAGTAGTGGCTCCTTCCAAGTGGGCCTACATACTCCACGTTCAAATTCTCGAGCGTGACCTGCTGGATGTCGAGCAGAGCGAGTGCGCGGTCGGCGTTTACGGCGGCGGATGTCCCGGGCGCCGTTGTGCGCTGTTGCGCACCGCGCCGCGCCCGCAAGAAAGTCCAGTTGTTGACGCCATCAGCGCTTGTCTGCAGGCGCACGCGAACCTGGCTTCCGGTAACTTCCTCGATCTGCAGGCGCCTTTGCAGCAGCGGCCAGAGGTCGAGGGCGAGGCGCGCTTCGCCGAGGCTGGCAAAATCGCCTCCGCCAAAACCCGGAGCGTTGGCGATGTGTAGTCCGCCGACGCGCAGCTTGGGCCGCGCCGAGACCTCGAGCTCCATCGGGCCTTCGAAGCGCACCTCGCGCCCGAGGGCATCAGAGAAGACCGTGGCGACACGCCCCCGCAGTCGCGAGGCATCGACCGTTATGCCGATGAATGTGACGTATGCAAAACCCAGTACGCCGATCAGGAGCAGCGAACCCGCCGTCCACAGCATCCAACGTAGCAGTCGGCGAAACGGAGACCTCGGATTGTCGGTCGGCATCGCGCCATTATCCAGTATGCCGATGGGACCGCACTGTGTGGGACCGGTTCAAAGCACGGCAACGTGCGCGGGAATTTGGCACGTGGTCCAGACGCCCCTATCGCAGCACGTCGCCGGCCTCGGCCTCCCGAATCACCAGTTCCACGTCTTCGGGCAGCATCAGCCGCTGGTCCTGTAGTTTTCTTGCGGCTTCGGCGACTTTGCGCACATAGCCATCGTGCGTACCGTAGAGTTCCTCGAGCGAGGGACGCGGATCGCCTCTGGACTGCGCCTCGGCCCTGGTCTTTGGCAGCGAAATCATCGAGCCGAGCAGGTCGCACAGGTCCGGACCGCCGAATTCCGCGGTGCGAGTGTTCCAGCCCAGCAGAGTGGCGACCGGTGCCTCGACGAACGGATGGCGGATTCCGGCAATGTCGTTGCCGATTGCATCCACCTGCGGCACCAGGATCTTGTGTGTTGCCACGGTCTCGGGGATCAACAGGTCGATCACGCCGGAATTGCCGTGTACCCGCGGGCCAAAATTGCGGTCGCCGGAACCGTTATAAAGGCCTTCGTAAGTCAGCCCCGGCATCTTCGGCAACTTCAGTTCAGAAGCATGCACCAGCGTGCCATCTGCGATTCTGGGCACGCCGCTGACCGGCGGCGCCGTATTCTTCTTCACCCAGTCGTCCAGTGCTACCACCAACGCGCGCAACAATGGACCGGGATGCACCGGGTTGCTGAGCTGCTCGCACTGACGGTTACCGATGCCGCGGTGCGCCGCGTCGGGTTTGAAGCTGCCGTGCTGCAGACTGGAGAGCAGGTATCGGCGCACCCGCGACGATTCGTTGAAATCCATGGTCCCGCCTTCACTTGCGCCCGTGAGCGAGGCGCGGAACTGCCAGAACTCGTTCGACGTATCGGTGTGAATGATCTTCGGGTCGGTCAGCGGGCGCTTGAGAATGCCGTCCGGGCTATTGGTGGACGGGTTGATGCGCACCGCATACTGGCGCGGGAAGTTGGTGTCCGGAACGTAGCGCTCGCGGTGCTGCTGGGTGAACGGATTGGGTTGCGCAAAACGGTAATTCAAAAACAGTTTTTGGACCCCGGCGACATGAATGTGCATGCCGTCGCACACCCTGCGTTCCTTCTCGTCGACGTTGAAGCCGTGGTAGAGATAGTCGCGCAGGTACATTCCCGACGAGGAAATACCCTGGCACAACGTGGTCTTGATGCCGAACACGGGGTTCGGATTGCCCGCGCTGTCCTTCTCGTCGTTCTTCAGGAACGAAACGAAATCCCGGCTGGTCAGATAGCCAAGTCCCATCACCGGCGAGGTGGTGGCGCGATACAGCAAGTGGTAGTTGCGGTCGTTGCGGAACCCGCTCTTCAGGCAGATATGTTCGACGCTTGGTTTGCCGGGCCAGCCGTCCGGGCAATCGGCAAACGCCCACTCGTCGTCGCTCAGCGGTTCTCCGCGAGGAATACCGGGTCCACTGGGTCGCGGCGAATCGCTGGCGATCACGTACAGTTCCGCCTGCGCTTCCTTTTTGATCGTGGAAACGGCTGGGAAGGACTTGAACGCAGGGCTGCCGGACAGCGGCAGAGACGTGGGTTTGCCACCATTGAAATTGCGGTCGGAGAATTCGGTGAGGATGCGTTCGGCTATCGGTTTGCCATTCTCTTGCGCAATCGGGAAGTCCACTGTCAGGCGGTTGTCACCGGGCGCGATATCCGCGCCCCAGCCGACCCATGCAAGGACGTAACCGCGTTTCATCAGGAACCCGTTGCCGAAATCCCGCGCCGCTATCGGGTTGTTCATGTTGGCGTCCGATGCGGTGTCGTGCATGCGTCCGAAGGAAATCTTGCGGCCGCGGTTATTCACTTCGAAGAACAGCGTATTGGCGCCCTTTGCCATGTCGACGGGCTTGAGAATTACCATGTCCGCGGAGAATTCCACGGCGCCCTTCCCGTTGAGCGGCGCGCGGTCGATGTCGAACACTGCCGCGTTGCGCTCGAGAACAGGGTCGGCCTCAAACCAGACGCGGCCGGTGAGTTTTTCGTAGGCGCCGGCGGTTCCGAACGTCATGCCGTCGCCGACGATTTCTCGTTTGCTGATTTCCAACCTCGTAAGCCTTGCTTCGGCGGTCGACGTAAAGGTAAGACTGATGGCGAACGTCAGCGCCAGAAACGCGCGGAAGTGCTGCATAAACTCCCCTGAATTGTTTAACAGCGAGTGTAATCAACCTGAATTTATTGAGTATTCTATGCGATTCACTGAGGCTAGTTACACCGCTAGCTACACGATGCGATGAAACACATTCGGCAAACGCTCCGGGTGCTGTACCCAGCACGCAAGTTGTTCCAGCCGCTGTTCCCCTGGCAATGGACTGGCGGCATCGCATTCGATCGGGAGAAGAGAAATAAATTTCGTGAGCTTGTCGCCAGAACTCCTGCTCGATGCGTAGGACTTCGGCGACCTGGGGATTCGGGCGGCACAGGCTTATCGGGACTTGGTGAAGTGCCGTCAGCTGCGAAATATCACGGAACAGCCCGAGCATTCCCACGACTCGGTATCTAGCTTCTTACCGTTGCGTCCGGTCACCTGGAGCCGGTGAAACTCCTTGCTGCCGCAGATCCGGGATTCAAACGAAGCCGCCCGCGGCGCCGGATACCACCCCACTGGCGACTCCGCCGCCTGACGCTCCGATAACGATGAAGGGGAAAAGTTTCACGTGAAGAAGCACAGGTACAGATTCCTGTGGATAACGTGGGTCCTTTTCCTTGGCAATGTAGATCGGGGAAGCTGCAGCGCTTGCGTAGCACAATCCCTCAACGCAGCCGCATCTACGAAACGGTCGCCAGGATCTCTGTCAATTTCTTGAAATCAGCCGGCTTGGTCAAATGATGATTAAACTCGGCTCCAGGCGAACGCCGTCGGACTAGATCATGCCCATATCCACTCATAGCGACGAGCACAACGTCCCGCAATGCTGGTTGCTCGCGTATTCGTGTCGCCACCTGATAACCGTCGAGCCCGGGCAAGCCGATATCCAACAGCGCTACGTGCGGTCGGAAATCAAGCGCCGCTTCAAGCGAGGCCGAACCGTCGTAGGCTTTCCGAACGTCATGCCCTAACGTGTTCAGTAACATTGCCATACTCTCTACCATGTCCACATTGTCATCGACTATGAGCACCCGCAACGGTCGGATTGTTGACGTGGTTTTGGAAAAGACCGAATCTGGCTGCGCCCCCAAAGAAGGCGCCACCGGCAGAGTCACGACGAATTCACTACCTTGTCCCAACGTGCTATGAACATCTATACGCCCACCATGCAACGACACCAACTGTTGCACGAGCGCTAGACCAATACCCAAGCCGCCTTGTGACCGGTCCAGCGAGCGCTCTGCTTGTGTGAACAGATCGAAGACTCTGGGTAGAAGTTCGGGTGAGATACCGACCCCTGTATCTCGCACGCGCAATACGCACTCTTCATCCTTTTGCTCCACGCTTAACCAAATATGGCCACCGTCTTCGGTGTACTTGGCGGCGTTGCCGAGCAGGTTCACGATAATCTGTTCCAGCCGTGATCCATCAACGTGCAGCCAGATGGGTGGAGGCGGTAGCGACACCGTAAGTTCATGCCGGCGTTGGTCGATCAGATGACGAATGGTGTCTACTGCCCGCTCCACAGCACCATTGACGGCGATTTTCTCAAGTTGTAGATGCACTCTGCCCGAACTAACGCGCGCTGCATCCATCAGGTCGTCCACCAGACGGATCAGTTGCGTGACTTGGCGTTCAATGATGTCGCGGGCATGGTCTTGTACAGAACCTTGGTTGTCCTTTTTCTTCAGAATTTGTACTGCATTGACGATGGGTAAGAGCGGGTTACGAAGTTCGTGACTGAGCATCGCCAGGAATTGGTCCTTGCGGCTGTTCAGATCTGCCAAGGCATCAGCGTACTGTTCCTGTTCGCGCTCTTTGCGGAAACGCTCGGTGATGTCGTAAAAGCAGTTGATCGCGCCGATGATCTCTCCGTTTGCGCTTTTCAACGGGCGGATATTCACGATCACGGTAATCCGGGAACCGTCAGGCCGCTCGATGTGCACTTCTCCGTCACGTGCCTCCTCAATCTCGCCGTTCACAACTTGTGCCATTGGGCACTGCGCGTGCGGCATGTACGTTCCGTCCGGCCGGTACAATTTATACGAGCCACAAAACCGCTCGTCGGTGTCTCCTAACACGGGTTCGCGGCCCCACAATTCCGCGGCGACGCGATTGAACTCCTTAATCACGCCCGAGCGATCAATGGAATAGACGGCAACGGGACTCATGTCGAACAAGACGCGATAACGGTCCAGGCTTTCGCGCACTGCTTCGTTCTGGAGGGAATGGAAATCGGAGATCATGGCTCTCCTTCAAGCAAAATGCACCGAAAGCCGATCAGGAAGCAGACGACCTCTCTGACGTCCGACCACGTTTCATCGTCGCGGGCATCGGCGAATCAATCTCCACGAGTTCATAGGCATAGACGGCCTTGTCGGGCAGATCATTGCCGCCCTCGTCCACAACTCTTATGACATGGGTGCCGGAGTCGTCGAGAATCTGGTAAAGGTGCCGACTTTCTTGTGCTTGCGTGCTGCATCATGCGCAACCTTCCGTTCGGCCAATTCTTCATAAAGCAGCAACGTGCGCTGCCCCTCAACGTTCTGCAGGTCAGCGTTTATTCTGGCAATTGACTGCCGCAGTCCAGCGTTGTCTGCTTGAGTCAGCCGTGCCTCAAGATCTGCCGCTTCACGGGACAGCACGCCCACGCGGGTGGCCAAGTAGTCAAGCTTTCTCTGCGACGCGGGCGTGCGGGGAGCAGCGCGCTGATCTCGCCAGTGAGTGAACCTGATCTTGAGTAGTTTCACAAGACAGTCCGGTTCTCGGTGTGAATTTCATGCACGTATTGGCAAACATACCCGCGTTGCGTTGCCGCTTCAAGGTGGGAACCAGACTATATTTTTATGTGCGATACCTAACACATGTATGTGCGATGCATAACATATGTCAAGAGCATCGCTTGTATTCCCTCTGGCCTTATGTCGGACACCGCACAGAGAGGACATGAATAACGGCATAGCGTTCTCGAATGTTCCATGAATTTGTAGAGCCAACGGGATCAGAGGCAACAGCATGAGCGAAAGCGCGGAATCGCAGCTTGAGTTCGCATATGTTCTTTATGTAGAAGGGAAACCAACGTTAAGGAAGGACACCTTGAGCGCGGCGCAGATAGATGCAGAACAATATTTGGCCAGCAAAAGGAAGCTTCAAATTTTGTGCCACGGTTTGCCAGCGCCTACGCGAATTTGGACCTTCAACTACGAAATCCGTAGCTGGGTTGTCACGCGCTAACCAACGCCTAGTGCCCGAACTTTCCTTTCTTTACCACGCGGCGGATAGGTGTCCCGACGACTTCAAACGCATAGAGGGCATCCGCTGGCAGATTCCTTCCGCACGCGTCAACGATTTTTACCATTTCGGTCGTGTTACAACTCCAGCGATAAGGGGGTCAACTCTAAATTGCGGAGCAACGAGCCAGGCCCGATATGGGCCGACTGGATCATCGCTGCTCAGTCATCGAGTTGAACTTGCGCACTCCAAACATTTCTCATAGTACAAGGCCGCGACGTCTGCACTCCTTGCTAACCCTTGGACGACTCACCTCCCTGAGTCATAGCAGACGTCGCGGCCTGCTGTTTGCCTTCGACCGATCGTTCGGCCGAGTTAGAGATGGGGCCATGCAATACCTCGCAAGAGGGAAATCCCGACAAGACGACGACTTGCGAGAAACATCGAAGCGTAGCTACGCGTTTGGCTACACGCAAAGATTAGACGAGTCTGGACGGACCTAAATCCTGAACCAGTCCGGCGATTTCAGTCCGTTAGATCGAATGTCTGGACGCGGTCGCACTTTGCTGGACTATGCTGCCAAATTTCCCCTGAATTGTTCTGTAATGGTCGGCCGCGGTACGGCGGTGCGCAGAGGTACAATATCGCACAATCCCGATTCGAGCGAGGTTCCAATGGGTGTCGCGAGGGAACTGGTACAGAACAGACTGCGCGTGGCGCGAGTGGCCTGCCCACACGACTGCCCGGACGCTTGCCTGATGCGCGTCACAGTGGACACAGAGTCGGGCCGCGCGATCAGGGTTGAAGGTGACCAGACCCACCCGGTGACGCGCGGATACCTTTGCAACAAGGTCAATCACTACCTCGATCTGGTTTACAACGACCAGCGCGTGCTTTACCCGCACCGCAGGGTCGGATCCAAAGGGCCCGGGGCGAAGTTCCAACGCATCACCTGGGATGAGGCGTTCACCGAGGTCGCGGCCAGGCTCAAGTCAGTCATCGCCGAGAGTGGCGCTGAATCCGTCCAGCCTTTCTCGTACTCGGGCACGCTGGGTATTCTAGGTTTTCTCGGCATGGGCGAACGCTTCTTCAACAAGATGGGCGCGGCACGGCTGGAACGCACCATTTGCACTGCCGCCGGCGCCGCAGCGGAAATGCATACCTTCGGGCGGGTGGGCGATGCCAACATCGAAGACCTGCCACAGATGGACGTCGTGATCCTGTGGGGTACCAATCTGGTGTCCACCGGTGTGCACGCGATGCCCTTTGTCAACGCGGCGCGCGCCAATGGCGCGAAAATAATCGCCATCGATCCGCGCGTAACGCGCACCACCGCGTTCGCCGACTGGCACATACAGCCCCGGCCCGGCACCGACGCAGCTTTGGCGCTGGGCATGATGAAAATCATCGTCGATCGCGGACTGCACGACCTTGATTTCCTGCGCCGCCACACCCTGGGCTGGGAAAAACTGCTCGAGGAACGCTTGCCAGACTATCCGCTCGATCGGGTGGAGGCGATCACCGGGATAGCGGCGGCGGACGTTGAGAAGCTGGCGCTGATCTACGGCGGCACGAAACAGTCCTTCATCCGCCTGAACTGGGGCATACAGCGTCACGACAACGGCGGGATGATGACCAAGGCGATCAAACTGCTGCCGGTAATCACCGGGGCGATGCGCGGCAAGGGCGGCGTATGCATGTCCACCGGAGGCGAGATGCGCCGGGTGGATCTGCGCAAACTGCAACGCACCGATCTGCTGGCCGGGCGCAAGCCACGCACCATCAACATGATCCAGCTTGGCAACGCGCTAAACGATCCGGACCTGAGTCCCCCGATCAAGGCGCTGTTCTGCTGGAATGCCGATCCCGCCAACTGCGTGCCCGACACGATCGCGGCGCGCAAGGGTCTGGCGCGCGAAGACCTGTTCACCGTGGTGCACGACACTTTCTGGAGCGATACCACAGCCTACGCCGATATCGTGCTGCCCGCCGACACCGCGCTCGAGCACGTGGATCTGCTTGCGGCGTACGGCAACTACTACTTCAGCCTGTCCGAGCAGGCAATCGAGAAACAGGGCGAGAGCCTGGACAACCAGGAGATGTTTCGCCGGCTGGCGCGCGCTATGGGCTATGACGAACCGTGCTTCAGGCAGTCGGACGAAGACATGATCCGCGAGCTGATCGACCCCGAAGTCAACCCATTATTCGAGGGTGTGAGTTTCGAGCAACTGCAGCGCAACGGCTGGGCGCGTGCCAACACGGATTCTCCGCGCAGATGGGGCGTGAACAGCGGCAAGTGGCCGACCCCTTCAGGAAAAATCGAAATCTATTCCGAAACCCTCCAGAATCTCGGCGTCGATCCGTTGCCCGCTCACATCGACGAAGCTGAAGGGTTGTCCAGCGCTGCGGCGAACGGCCGGTATCCGCTGCAGGTAATCAGCGCGGCGACGCACTATTTCATCGGCGCGAGTTTCCAGCACGTGCCGCGGCTTCAGGAAATGATGGCGCGCCCTACCTTCGAGGTCAGCGCGGCGGACGCCAAAGCGCGGCGAATCGCCAACGGCGACTACTGCCGCCTGTACAACGACCGCGGTGAAGTATTCGGCCATGCGCTCATTGTCGATGGGTTGCTCCCCGGAGTGATCGGCGCGCAGAAGCAATTGCAGGGATCCAGACAGCGTGGCGGGGTCAACGTAAACGCGCTGGTGAGCCAGCGCGAAGCGGACATGGGCCGGGGCCCGGTGTTCTTCTCGACTCTCGCGGAGATAGAGAGAGTGGCCAGTGACAAGTGACAAGTGACAAGTGACAAGGGAATGAATGCCGGACTCTTTGCCGAGTGCGCAATGGAATCCAAGGGGGAGCAGAACGTGGGTACTGAACAGGGCGATTGCTGATGATGATCGGGATTTTGACTCGTCGCTCCTCACTCGTCACGTATCACAGGATTTCCCCATGACAGCGACCCTCATTGATGGCGTTGCGGTTTCGAAAGCGATCCGCGCGCAGTGGCAGCAACGCACAGAAGCGCTCAAGGCGCGCGGCGTGACTCCGGGGCTGGCGGTAATAATCGTGGGCGACAACCCGGCTTCCCAGGTATACGTGCGCAACAAGGTCAAGGCCTGCGGCGAGGTCGGGGTATATTCCGAAGTGCATCAGTTTCCGTTGAACGTTGCGCAGGAGGCAGTGCTGACCAAGATCGAGGCACTGAACCGCGATCCGAAGATCCACGGCATCCTGGTCCAGCTTCCGTTGCCACCCAACTTCGACAACGGCAGGGTGCTGGAGATAATTTCTGCGGAAAAAGACGCAGACGGATTCCATCTTTACAATTTGGGAGGCCTGGTCTCCGGGGGCGCGGTGTTCCCGCCGTGTACGCCTTACGGCGTAATGGCGTTGCTGGATTACTACAGAATTCCGATCGAAGGGAGTAATGCGGTAGTGGTCGGCCGCAGCAACATCATCGGCAAACCGGTGGCGCTGATGCTTCTGGCGCGCAGCGCGACGGTCTGCATCTGTACCTCCAAGACCCGCGATCTGAAACAATTCACGTCGCTTGCGGACATACTGGTGGTAGCCACCGGCAAACCAAGAATGATCACCGCCGACATGATCAAGCCGGGGTCCACGGTTATCGACGTTGGCATCAACCGGTTGCCAAATGGCAAACTCGTTGGTGACGTCGACTTCGAAGGCGCGCGGCAAAGGGCCGCATTCATCACGCCGGTACCTGGCGGCGTCGGCCCGATGACCGTCACCATGCTGATCGCCAACACCGTGCAGGCAGCGGAGCGTTTCATCTCCCGGCAGGCCAGAGCGCACGCTGAGAAAGTCAACGCGTCAGTTCTTCCATAGTACTTTTTCCATGTTCGATGATCGCCACGATGCCGCGATCCGGCTTTCTTCGGAACTCGGAAAATATCGCGGCCTGAATCCGCTCGTGCTAGGCATTCCGCGCGGCGCGGTACCAATGGCGCGCGTGATCGCCGGGAAAATTGTGGGCGAAGTGGATGTGGCGCTGGCACGCAAGCTCGGTGCACCCGGTGTTCCGGAGTACGCAATCGGTGCCGTGGACGAAACCGGTTGGTCACATGTGGCCGCCCACGCTTACAGCGCTGGCGCCGACGCAGCGTATCTGGAGCAGGAGACGCGAGCGCAGATCGAAGCGCTCAGGGCCCGGCGCATCGCCTATACCGCAATCCGCCCGCCGACGGACCCTCAGGGCCGAATCGTCATCGTGGTGGACGACGGACTTGCCACCGGCGCCACGATGATCGCCGCGCTGCACGCATTGCGCGCGCGCAATCCGGCCAAATTGACCTGCGCCGTACCGATCGCGCCACCGGATACGATTGAAGAAGTGTCGCGCTACTGCGACGAGATGGTTTGCCTGGGTGCGCCCGATAATTTCCACTCGGTGGGACAGTTTTACCGGCGCTTCGAACAAGTCTCCGAGGCGGAAGTAGTCGCGGCTTTGAAGTCACCTCACCCCCCGCCCTCTCCACTTGCGTAGAGAGGGAACTGTGCGCCAACAACTAGGAGCAACCAGGGCCTTGCCACCCTCTCCGCCCGATTACGGAGGAGAGGTTCCGTTGGATGGGGTCAGGCCCGGATCGAAATGGGAATCCGGCGCTGCCCAAAACTCTTGGTGAATTTCTCGAAGCGTCCGACCGCTGCAATTCCGCAACACAGACATTTGCCCTTTGGATCGAGGCGGTAAGTCAGGATGCGGTGCCAGTCGCGGATAATCAACGCGGTACCGCATCCGTTACAGAACGTAGTGCCGCCTTCCAAGTCGTGCACATTGCCGGTGTATACATGCTGCAATCCCTCGCCGATGGCGATCTGGCGCGCGCGCGTGAGAGTGGCAGGCGGCGTCGGTGGCAAGTCGACGAGCTTGTAGTCCGGGTGAAACGCGGTGAAGTGCAGGGGGACGTCGGTGCCCAGTTCACTAGCCACCCATTTCGAAAGCAGGCCGAGTTCCTCGTCCGAGTCGTTCTTGGTCGGGATCAGCAGCGTTGTGATCTCCAACCAGACCTCGGTTTCGTGGCGCAGATACTTGAGCGTGTCGAGCACCGGCTGCAGTTTCGAGCCGGTCAGCTTGACGTAGAACTCGTCGGTAAATCCCTTCAGGTCCACGTTTGCCGCGTCCATCTTCGCGTAAAACTCTTTGCGTGGCTGATCGTGCATATAGCCCGCGGTCACCGCGACGGTCTGGATTCCGCGCGCATGGCAGGCATCGGCCACGTCCATGGCGTACTCCGCAAAAATCACCGGGTCGTTGTAAGTGAACGCAACGCTTCGGCTGCCGGAGCGTTCTGCCGCTACGGCGATGTCGTCGGCGCCGGCCGAATCCATCAGGCGATCCATGTCGCGCGATTTGGAAATGTCCCAGTTCTGGCAGAACTTGCACGCAAGGTTGCAGCCCGCGGTGCCGAATGAAAGCACAGCCGATCCGGGATAGAAGTGATTGAGCGGCTTCTTTTCGATTGGATCGATGCAGAACCCGGATGAGCGGCCGTAGGTTGTTAGCACCATGCGATCGTCTTGGCGCTGGCGAACGAAGCAGGCACCACGCTGGCCTTCGTGCAGCCGGCAGTCGCGCGGGCACAGGTCGCATTGGAGCCGGCCATCGTCGAGCATGTGCCACCAGCGTCCCTGATAAGGCCTGGCTTCCCGCGAATTCAAAGACATTTCTCCGACTCGGCCCACTTGGATACGCTATAGCGGAACAGCCGGATACCGTCATCCCAGAAGTCCAGCGGCAGGCCGGCTTTGCGCTTGAGTTCGTTGAGGAACGCCGCAGGCGAAGGCAGGGTTGCCCACACCTGCGGAAGAAAAGTGCTGCGATGGTGCTTGAATTCAAGCACGACGCCATCCTCACCGGGCCGCAATTGCTCGAGCGCATGTTCTTCGTTGCGAAAGGCGAGCGGCAAGAGCGCCGACAGCAGCGACACCTCGATTTTCGTCGTGGGCAATTCGTCAAATGCAAGCGGCGCAAAACGGGGGTCATGGAACGCCGCGGCCCGGGCATTCGCCTTCACGTCCTCGACCAGCGTGCGATGCGCCTGCACGCTCCCGATGCAGCCACGCAGCCGGTTGCCGCTTGTCAGGGTCACGAACGATGCTCCCGGACGGTGCAGGAACGGTGCGTCTTCCTGGACGGCTGCGCGGATTCCAAAGCTGCTGGCGATCGCGGAGCGTGCGATTGAAACGAGTACCCGGCCGTCCGCGCGGTCGTGTTCGTCGTCTTGCGTTTCCCGAGCGGGCGGCTGGCCGTAAAACGCGAACGAGGCATATCCCACCACCCTGCTCTTGTCGCCGGCGGTATCTCCGGAGTTACGCAGGTCCAGCAGTTCCGGGTGCAGTCCGCGGTCACGGGCTTCCAGCAAGAGTCCATTTACCGGTGTTGCTCCACAGGCCTGCTCATGGTTGAGCTTGGGTGCCATGTCCAGGACCATGCGTGCGGTATGCTCGTCAATCATTCGTGCCTGCGCATAGGGCAGGTAATGCGAAAGGTCGGAGCTGACGACGATCAGCGTTCGGTCATTGCCCCAAAGCAGGCCGAGGACTTCGGCAACCTGTTCGGCAGTGGCCTCGCCAACTGCAAGCGGCACCAGCGTGAATCCGGCAAGCGCGTGCTGCAGGAAGGGTAGGTGCACCTCCAGCGAATGTTCGTGTGCGTGCACGTCGTCGCTGATGCAAACTTGCGGCAGATGCCGGACGCCAGCGATCGCTTCACGATCCAGCGCGATTTCGCCAAGCGGCGTGGCAAAGGCATCGGCTGCGGGCAGCGCCAGTCCGCGCACGTGCACACGGTGGGCAGGGCCGAGCATTACGACGCGGGAATAGTCGTTACGAAAGGGCGCCAGCAGCGCGTAAGCGTTCGCCGCCACCGGACCCGAATAGAGATAGCCGGCGTGAGGTGCAATGAGCGCCTTGGGTCGTCGTTGCCTGCGTGTCGTCGCGGCGGCCAGCAGCGCAGTAACCTGCGCCTCCAGTGCGGTCGCGGCGCCCGGATAGAAGGCGCCGGCAACCGCCGGTGTCCTGACTGAAGTCATGACTGTGTCCCGAAGCGATCCCTGAGCCTTATGTATGCCAGACGACCTGCAAGTTGGAAAATTATAGGCGCGGGATCGACGCTTCGGTGATGCGAATGCCGAAACGGCCAACGAAGTGAGATAAAAGAGGTTGAACATTTGACCGACGCGTGTATATTACTGACCCCTCAGTCATTTATGCAAGAATGATGAATCCACAGGTTAGACAAGATCGCCGCTGGACCCGCCGCAAGGAGGCGCGGCCAGCTGAACTCATGGCCGCCGCGCTCGACCTGTTCGTCGAACGTGGTTATGCCGCGACACGGCTGGACGATGTGGCGGCCAGGGCCGGGGTCAGCAAAGGCACCCTCTATCTGTATTTCTCGAGCAAGGAAGAGCTGTTCAAGGCGGTCATCCGCTCGGGTATCGTCCCGTTGATCGAACGCGGCGAGCGCCTGCTCGAAGAAAATCAGGGCCCGGCCCACGAATTGATGAGGCAGATCGTGTTTGCCTGGTGGGAGTCCGTGGGGAACACCAAGCTTGGGGGCATTCCGAAACTGATGTTCTCGGAGTGCCGGAACTTTCCCGAGATCGGAAAATTTTACTATGACGAGGTCATCAGCCGCGGCCATCGGTTGATGCAAAGCGTTCTGGAAACCGGGATGAAAAGCGGCGAATTCAGGTCAATGGATGCCAATTACGCCACGCGGCTGATTCTCGCACCCATGGTGTACCTTCTGCTGTGGCGGCATTCGTTCGACTTTTGCGACAGCAAGCACATCGATGCGGACAGATACCTGGAACAACATCTCGATATGATTAGCAACGGACTCGCGCCCCGCAGCCGGGACCAGAGCAACGGTGAACAGCCGGCGAAAGTAATCAGCATGAAAAAAAAGGGGGGGATTGGATGATACGGATTTCGATTCTGGTCGCGGCATTGCTTGCGGCCGGCCCGGCGCTATCCGCCGACCTGCTCGCGGTGTACCGGGATGCGACGCTGCAAGACGCGGTGTATGCCTCGGCCAAGGCGCAGTACATCGCGGCCCAGGAGCGGCTGCCGCAGGCGCGCGCGCTGCTGCTGCCCAATGTGAACTTTGGCGCCG
>DATENC010000018.1:0-105138 GCA_035275265.1 Burkholderiales bacterium
AGCGACGGCGATGGCAATCTCGTCCGGTTCCAGCCCGCGCAGAAAATCCGCCAGCTCCCGGCCTTTCTCCAGGCGGCCGGCCGTCGCGGCGATTCGCGTGGAAGCCGCCGTGGCATCAGCCAGCAAGGTCATGGAAATCGCGAAGCACTAGAAGGTTGCGCGGCGACGCGGCGTTGCTCATGGAGGGCATTGCATTGCCGTGATCCCGCTCCAATCACACGTCCCAGCTTATTCAGAAGAGTCTTGCGATGTTCGGCAGGACAATGTTGGTATTCGTAATGGTTGCCGTCGTCGAAGTGGGATTGAAGTTCGCGAAGCCCGATGGTGAAACCGTGTAGGTGCCGGGCGTTAATTGATCGAACGTATAGATTCCCGATGCGTTGGTCACTCGCGTAAGGGTAGTTCCAAGCAAATCAGTTAGCCGCACAGGAATATCTGGCATTCCAAATGTGGGGTTATTGCTGGCCACAATCCGGCCGCTGATGCTGTAACACGGAGACTGCGGGGTGGCAATGAAATCCACTTGTTTGTCGGCGGTGTCGGTATCTTGAATATCTATCGTTGTATTCGGGGGATTGTAGGTAAAACAAAAGGGGGATTGGGGCCGAGGAGGTGCTTCAGGGGAGACCGTGTAGTTTCCCGCTCGCACCCCGACAAACATGTAACCTCCACTTTGATCCGTTACCCGCCGATTGGCGCCGCCGGAAGGCGGAGAGAGAGCAAGCGACACCGTGACCCCGGATACGGCTGCGGCCGTGGTGGCCAGACTGACGGCGCCAAATACGTTCACTTGCGCAAAACGCGTCACGATTATGGATTGACTATCACCCAGAAATTTGACGTCAATCGTGTTATCGCCGAACGCCAACGGCACTTGGGCATCCCAAGAATAGGCAGGAATCCCCAAAGGAAATATCGTAAAACTACTCCTGTTGGCCACACCAAAATTGCCCGCAGAAGTGCTCCATGTGATCTCTGCGTCCACCAGAGGGTCGAGGCTGTTGGCCATGTCGGCTATTCCGCTGACAACGACACTCGGCGCGGTGGTCGTAAATCCCGTCGCTGGCGTATTGATTGCGAGCTCCCCGGTTGGATTAGAGTCGTCTCCGCCCCCACCACATCCTGTAGTGGCAACCAAGAATGCAAGTATGAAACTGCGAGCGATGATCCGATTCGTGATGATGCGCATGGCATTTCCTTTCCTGAAGGCAACCTACAGGAATGGACACCGGTTGGCAAAGTTTCATGGATCGGCCAGGGCGGTTCCGATCTTTGTAGATGCGGAAGCCGGGAACAATCGAAACGTTAGCTAGATCCTTCAACGGCTCCATCAACTCCGATCCTCCGTTCTTGGCGTGTTCACTCGGGTCGCTAACGGATGGTGTTCGACCGCTGGGAAAGGCAGGGGATGCCTGGCTAATGACCGGATACAGCGATGATCCAGTCGGCTCATGCTGGCTGCTTCGGATCCTCGGATGCTGTCTTAACTCTAAGCGTCACGGTACACACACACTCATTAGGGGGAGTGGATGACATTTTAGAGAGGAGTTGATCATGAACGAGCCAAACCCCGGATTAACTGCACGCGAAGTCCAAGCCCTTATGGACTTGAGACTGGACAAGGCGGCGGAGGAAATCGGATACGCGGCTGGCATGCTGATGATGGCGCTCCTGAGTAACCCGCCGACACGCGAAAACCAAGCGGGCTATGCGGACGCGGTACGCGACCTCAAGCGTCTTAGAAACGTGGTGACAGGCAGATGCGGCAAATTAGCAACAGATGGCTTCACGCAAGGCGTCCGCTTCATGCTGGATTCTGCTCGCCGCCCCCATTAGCTGGTGCACGGGCCAGGGACTGCCACACTGGGCGAACGAAGGAAAGTACGGGCACTGGGCAACGCCATTCGACGGGTTCTGGGGCTAGATGCGTACCCGCAAGATCGTCCCAATGAATTCGTGAACCGCTTCTTTAACGGTAAACGCAGCGTCTGTAGCGAACGCGCTTTCTCCTTGGGGTTGGGCTAGTTCCTTTCCGTCACGCTGGACGAGGGCGGTCCACTTGATTCATGACCTGGCGAATCGTTCCTACGGATGCCAGCAGTCTCGCCATCGCTTTTTCCCATGCTGAAACGGAAGAAAATCCTAGCATGGCGTGTCTGCTGAGTGCGCGGTTGGTGGTGGTAGACTACCTGTATATCCGCACAGTATGGCCGGCATGGGCGAAGATGGGAAAAGTAAGATGCCGCCCTCGCTCACCGGCGGGAACTCCGGGCGATTCAGCCCGGGAGCGCACGCATCGCTCGCCGGTGGTTCGCCGACTGCTGTGGGGGAAGTATTCCGGTTACAGGCGATCGCATTACGCGCCGATCAGTTCGAGTCACTGGCACGAGAGATCCCGAGTATCAGGGATGGCCAAACCATCGGCCTGATAGCCGAGGCACTGCGAAGGGACCTGGAGCAGTTACCGTTGATTCAAGAGGAACGGTGCCGAGGAGATCGAATCCTGTACGGCCACGGCAAGACAAAGCGGAAAGGCGTGAACAATGCGTGAAAACCTCCACCGATTCGATCACCTTTTACGAAGCCTGAAGGCGTCAGACAACGTCCGAAGGCGGAGATTTGCGGGGGCGTAGTGCTGTGAGCCATCGGACAGAGGCAAAAGATATTCCTACGGCCTGAATCGTTTAGCTGGAAATGTAACTGTCCGCTTGTCATCGCGCCTAATACATAATAAATTCAAATGGATCTCTATTGCTATTGACAGACGCGACTCCCTCAACCCCATCATTGCCGGACGCTGCCATGATCTATGCGCTGAACCTCTTCAATCTGATCCCCGGCAAGGAGAACGAGTACCGCGATTACAGCGTCAAGGCCGGCAGGATCATTTTCGGCCTGGGCGGAAAAGTGGTGAGCGCCGGCACTGGTCCGCTGCGCGAGATGCACGGCGACACCAAGCGCCGCCAGTTGATCGTGGTCGAGTTTCCGAGTCTGGAAATATTCGAACAGTTCATCGACGAGGCAGAGAATCAGAACATTCATCACCTCCGCGAGAATTCGACAACGGACTATATCTGGACCCTGTACCACCCATGGGACATGAAGAAGTGGGTGAAAGAAACCAACTCTCCGCGACCCTCTGACCCCTCATAGGGGCTCCAGCAGTTTTGGCCAATTGATCGTAAGCGCGGATTGAGCCAGACTCGATGCGGCTACCAACCCCGAGCGGTGGGGCGGAGAGGAAGCAATGGACCGGTTTTTCTCCACAGATCCCTTCGACAAGGCAGGTGGAAGAATGAATGCAAAAACTTTTAACCCTCGTGTCTTGACCACGATTGCTGCGTTGTTGCCGGGAACGGCTCTGGCGGTCAACATTTTCTCGACACGCGATCTGCCGGTTCGGTACATGACCGACGAAGACAAGGATATGCTCAGGACCGCTGTCTTCCGGACGCTTGACCGGACGCCAGAAGGAAACACGGTGCGCTGGGAAAATCCGAAAACCGGGGCGCACGGCGATCTGACTCCTCGCGCGAGCTTCGAGCGCGCGGGGCAGTCCTGCCGGGATCTCGAAGTGGCGAATTCGGCACGCGGGCACGACAACCGCGTTGTTCTGACGCTTTGCAAACAACCCGACGGCGAGTGGAAAGTCGAGCCGCAGTAGCGATGCGACTACGGCGGCTGGATATCTTGCCATTGCGGCGGATTGCTGAAGTTGGCATTCTGTTTGCAAACTTGGTTCTCGCTGCTTGCGCGTCGCTGCCCGCCGATATCCCGCGCGAGGAGTCTCATACGCTGAAAGAAACCGCTGACACTCGCCTCGGTCGCGCTGTCGGCCCACTGGCAGGATTACATCCGGAATTGTCCGGCGCCTATCCACTCTCGCGCGGCCAGGATGCGTTCCTTGCAAGGCTGGCGCTAGCGGAAACCGCCGAACGCAGCCTCGATGTCCAGTACTACATCTGGCGCGCCGACAGCACGGGTCGCGTGCTTCTGGATTACCTGGTCCGCGCCGCGGAGCGGGGCGTCCGGGTGCGCCTGCTGATAGACGACCTCGGTACGGCGCCAAACGATGCGCACCTGCTGCTGATCGACGGCAGTCCCAATATCGAGGTGCGCTTGTTCAATCCCATTGCGTCGCGCAGCGCTCGGATGTTGGGCGCGTTGATCGACTTCGGGCGCGTGAACCGGCGCATGCACAACAAGTCGTTCACCGCGGACGGCCAGGTCACCATCGTCGGCGGGCGCAACATCGGCGACGAATATTTCGAAGCCGCGTCGGACCTGGATTTCGCCGACATGGACGTCCTGGCTATCGGTCCGGTGGTGAAGCAGGTGTCCAATTCCTTCGACCTTTACTGGAACAACCCGGCGGCGATTCCCATCGCGGCCCTGGCTTCGAAACGGGTATCGGAGAAAGACGTGAACCGCGCGCGCGCGGCGCTGGCCGATTACGAGGAATCGCAGCGGGCAGGCGCCTACGCGGAGGCGTTGCGTAACAGCGACCTTGCTCAGCAACTGCGGACCGGGGCCCTGGTGTTTTTCTGGGGCAAGGCCGAGGCGCTGTACGACGATCCGGCGAAAATCACGCAGTCACCGAAGGACCAGAGCACGCACCTGTTGCCGCAGCTCGCAAAAATCACCGATATGACGCAGAAAGAGCTGCTGATCATTTCACCGTATTTCGTTCCGGGCGACGCAGGAGTCGCTTACTTCAAGCGCATGCGCGAACGCGGCGTGCGGGTGTTGGTACTGACAAATTCATTGGCGGCCACCGATGTTTCCGCCGTACACGCCGGATACAGCCGTTACCGCCGCGCACTGCTGGAGTCGGGCGTCGAACTGTACGAGGTCAAGGCCACCGCGCGACGTCCCGGTGAACAGAAGACGCGCAGCGGTTCCGGTCCGGGCCTGGGCGGCTCGTCGCGCGCAAGCCTGCATGCCAAGGTTTTCATTTTCGATCGCGAAGTGCTGTTTGTCGGTTCGCTCAATCTCGATCCGCGCTCAGTGTCGCTCAATACGGAAATCGGGCTAGTGTTTGAGACTCCGGAACTGGCGGCGCAGGGGGCTGCGGACCTCATGGCGGCCATCTCCGGGGCCACTTACCGGCTCGCATTCGTTCCGCCGGAAGGGGCGGGTAAATCCACGCGGAAGATCGAATGGATCGAGCAAGAGAACGGGCAGGAAGTGCACTACGACACTGAGCCCCAGGCCGGCGTCTGGCGGCGCCTCGGCGTGTGGTTCATGTCCTGGCTGCCGATCGAATCGCAACTCTGATGGGAATTGCCCAGCCATGAAATTCGGCAAGTCGTACAGGGGCGTCAGCCGGACGGTGCTGCTGTCCTTTGTCGGCCTGGGTATCGTAGTGGTACTAGCGTTTGCGCTCACCATCAAGCTGCTCGGCCCAGTGCCGCCGCGCATCGTGGTGATGAGCACCGGTGCGGAAGGCAGCGACTACCATGAATTCGGTTTGCGCTATCGTGAGCTGCTTGCCCGCTCCGGCGTGGAACTGAAACTGCTCCCTTCCGCCGGGGCGCAGGAAAACCTCAAGCGCCTGAAGGTCGAGCAGTCCGGTGTAAGCGTCGGCCTGGTGCAAGGCGGTCTGACTACCGGAAGTGTGTCCCCGGAATTGGTTTCGCTCGGAACGTTGTTCTACGAGCCGCTATGGATTTTCCACCGGGGAGGGAAGTTCGACCGCCGTCTGAAAATCCTGCGCGGCAAACGCGTCTCGATCGGTCCACCGGAAAGCGGCACGCGGGCCCTGGTCCTCGAGTTGCTTTGGCGCAACAAGATCGACACCGAGTTCGCGCAACTTCTGCCGCTCACCAGCCGACAGGCCGCCGACACCTTGTTGCGCAAGGAGATTGACGCGGCCTTCATGCTCGCCTCATGGGAATCGCAGGCGGTACAACGTTTGCTCGCCGAGCCGGATATCGAACTTGCCAGCTTCCCTCAGATCGACGCCTACCTCGCGTTGTATCCGTACCTGACCAAGCTGATGCTGCCGGCAGGTGTAGCAGATCTGGCGACCATCAGACCGCCAACCGATGTGGTGATGCTCGCTGCCCGCACCAGCTTGGTGGTGCGGAAGGATCTGCATCCGGCAATTCAGTACCTGCTTCTGGACGCGGCGCAGAAAATCCATTCCGTCCCGGCTGTCCTTCATCGGGCTGGCGGCTTCCCCGCGCCGGAAGTCGTCGACGTGCCGCTGTCGGACGACGCGATGGAGTTTTACAGGTCGGGGCCGCCATTCCTGCAGCGCTACTTGCCGTTCTGGCTGGCTGTCCTCGCCGGGCGGCTGCTGCTGATCCTGATACCGGTGGTGGGCGTGCTCTATCCCGTCATGCGCCTGGTGCCGGTCCTGTATGCCTGGGGCGTGCGGCGCCGGATTTTCCGGCTCTACGGCGAGCTGAAATTTCTCGAAGCTGAAATGGAAGCGCGCGCGCCGGAGGCAGGCGTCGAGGATCTCATTGGACGGCTCGATGGAATCGAGGACCGTGCCAATCATCTCAGGGTGCCGACGATGTTTGCACAACTGCTCTACACCGTGCGCCACCATATCAGCCTGGTGCGCATCAGGTTGATGGAGAGCGGCAACTCACCTCAGCGCGCGGGTGCTTTCGCGACGACGAATTCCGGCCGCGAGTAGCATGCGAATGCGCAAATACTTGCGCGAAATGCGCCGTTGCCGTAGTTGTCCCCTCTTGCGGTCTTCGACGCGTGCCCTGTCCGTGTGGTTTCTGGCCAGCATGCTTACGGCGCCATCTGTGCATGCGCAACAGGCGCAACCGCGCTTCGTCCAGGATCGGGGGGAACTGGTCAACTGGTACTACGCCGCCACTTTCGGCACCGGCGTGTATACCTCCGGGGACCGCACCGTTGCGGTAGTGCAATTGCCGCTGAGCTACACGTTACGGGTGCCCGAAGAAGACCGCTGGGGTTTGCGGGTCACATTGCCTGTATCGGTTGGTTTCTACGACTATCACTTCGACGACATTTTCAACCAGGGTCTGCCGGATGGATTGAGCACGATGAGCTTCATGCCCGGCCTCGAACTGGAGAAGCAGATTACCTCGCGCTGGCGACTCAAGCCCTATGTCTCCGCCGGAGCCGGCTGGGAACTCGACGGCGCCGAGCATGCGTGGATCTACGATGCGGGGTTACGCAGCCGATTTGTGCTGGGCGAAGACAAAGGGGTCGAATTCGCTCTGGTCAATCGGCTGAGCCTGGCGGGGTACTCTGTGCACAACGAGTCGAGTCACCCTCTCAGCTATCTCGCAATCGGCATGGACATCGTCGTGCCAACCGGCGCCGAATTGTTCGAACGCAATATCATAATCTCTCTGACCCCGGCCTATTACCACTACTTTCGCCATTTGCGTTTCGCCGAATTCAGCGACGCAGACAATTCGATCGGCGAAGAGTTCGAATTTGCGATCAGCGTGCTCACGCGCCGGCCGTTCTCCATTTTCGGCATCGAAGTGGACCGCATTGGACTCGCGGTACGAAACGGTGAAGGTGTCACCGGGTATCGACTGTTTACCTCCCTGCCGTTCTAACCTGGCGTGCAGCAGGAGGTCGTGACTTGGTCTCAGGCATCGGACAACCCAGACGACCTTGACGAGCCAAGAGCAGGAGAAATCGGGCGAGGGGGCGGTGGGCTCTCTGCGCTGCTATACGATCGGCGACTGCGTCGCGCGAACCCGGGTTCGTTGCCAGTGTGGGCGTCGTAGGGCCAGATGCGCTTCCTTCGAGAGAAAACGGCTCCGCGAGGCGCCAGGCCATCTTATGGGACCAAAGTCCAATATCCTGCGCGCCGCTCCGGCACTAGTCTTGGCTAGGTGCAACGCAATCCGTGTGAGGCAGCTTTTGATCTGAAAGGAAAACCATGAAGAAAATATTACGACGGGGCGGTTGGTTGGTTACGGTGGTTCTACTGTTGTTCTCACTCCCTGTGGCAGCGCAGAAGAAGCCCAATATCCTCGTCATCTTCGGGGACGACATCGGCACCTGGAATGTCGGCGCTTACACGCAGGGCATGATGGGGCGCACGCCCAGCATCGACCGCATCGCCAAGGAGGGCATGCTCTTCACCGATCACTATGGCCAGCCAAGTTGCACCGCCGGCCGCGCCGCGTTCATCACGGGGCAATTGCCCCTCCGCACCGGCATGACGACCATCGGCATTCCCGGCTCGACGCGCGGGATTCAGAAATCGGATCCGACGCTGGCCGAAGTCCTCAAAACGCAGGGCTATGCGACCGGTCAGTTCGGCAAGAACCATCTCGGCGACCGCAACGAATTCCTGCCGACCGTGCACGGTTTTGACGAATGGTTTGGCAACCTCTACCACCTCAACGCGGAAGAAGAACCTGAAGAACTTGACTATCCGGGGCAGAAGAACCCCGAATACCTGAAGCGGATGGGGCCGCGCGGGGTGCTGCACGCCTGGGCCACGAACGTGGATGACCCGGCGACCGACCCCAAGTTTGGCCGCATGGGCAAACAGAAAGTCGAGAACACCGGGCCGCTGACGCGCAAGCGCATGGAGACCTTCGACGCCGAGGTGCTCAGCCATACCCTAAAGTGGATGGACGGCGTGCCGAAGGATAAGCCGTTCTTCCTCTGGTTCAACACCACGGCGATCCATATCCATTCGCACTCGCCGAAAAAATACATCCAGATGGCGGTGGATGAAGGTCGCGCCGAGGAAGACGTGGTCCGCGCCAAGATGATCGAGCATGACGAGCAAGTGGGCGTGCTCCTCAAGAAGCTCGAGGACCTCGGCGTCGCCGACGACACCATCGTGCTCTACACCACCGACAACGGCAACGAGCTGATGCTCTGGCCGGACGGCGGTTATGCGCCCTTCCGCGGCGAAAAAGGCACCACGTGGGAAGGCGGTGTGCGCGTGCCGCTGCTGGTCAAGTGGCCCGGGAAGATCAAGCCGGGCAGCGTCTCCAACGGCATCCAGAACCACGAAGACCTCTTTGCTACCCTCGCGGCAGCGGCCGGCCTGCCCGACCTCAAAAAAGAGTTGCTCTCCGGCAAGAAAATGGGCGACACGACCTTCAAGGTCCACCTTGACGGCTACAACAATCTCGCCCATTGGACCGGCGCGAGCGAGAAATCCGCCCGCCGCGAGATTTTCTACTACGACGAGACCGACCTCATGGCCTTGCGCGTGGACGCGTGGAAGATGCACATCGGCATGAAGAAGGAAGGAAGTTGGTTCAATCCGAAGACCTACACCAGCATCCCATATCTCTTCAACTTGCTGATGGACCCGCTGGAAAAGATGGACCAGGAGTCGCACGAGTGGGGCACCGCATCTCGCCGGTTTTTTGCTTCCAAGCTATGGGCGCTGAACTCGTCCGCGCCGTTCATCGCTGCGCACCTGAAGAGCCTGATGGAATACCCACCGAGCCAGGGCGCAGACACGTTGAGCATGAAGAAAGCCTTGGACGAGGTCATGAAGAAACTCGAAGCGTCGAGGCCCAGCAAGTAACTCGATTCCTAACCACCGTGCCCGCCGTCGAAAGGCGGCGGGACAGTTTTCTCTGATTTGCGCAAAACGCGATGAAATTGAATGCGACCATTGCATCTCTCGCCTTCACGCTGGCGCTTCCCGCATTTGCACAAGACCCGCTGCCTTCGTGGAATGACACCGCACCGAAGAAGGCCGTTGTCGCGTTCGTTGAAAAAGTAACCAAGGAGGGTTCGCTCGACTTTGTCCCGCCCGCGGGGCGCATCGCCACCTTCGACAATGACGGCACACTCTGGGCCGAGCAGCCGCTGTATTTCCAATTCCTGTTCGCCATTGAGCGCGTGAAGGCGCTTGCGCCGCAGCACCCGGAATGGAAGGAGAAAGAGCCGTTCGCCTCCCTGCTCAAGGGCGACCTCAAGAGCGCGCTCACAGGCGGCGAGCCTGCTATTTTACAGATCGTCATGGCCACGCACGCAGGCATGACGACCGAAGAGTTCGAGAAGACAGTGCGCGACTGGATCACCACCGCGAAGCATCCCAAGACCGGGCGGCTTTATTCGGAAATGGTCTATCAGCCGATGCTCGAGCTTCTTGCCTATTTGCGAGCCAATGGCTTCAAGACGTTCATTGTCTCCGGTGGAGGTGTCGAGTTCATGCGCGTGTTTTCGGAGCAGGTCTATGGCATCCCACCCGAGCAGGTCATTGGCAGCAGCGGCAAACTGAAGTTCGAAATGCGCGATGGCAAACCCGTGCTCGTGAAGCTGCCTGAAATCGACTTCATCGACGACAAGGCGGGCAAACCTGTGGGTATCCAGAAGCATGTCGGCCGGCGTCCGCTCCTCGCCTTCGGCAACTCCGATGGTGACTTGCAGATGCTTCAGTGGACTGCTGCGGGTGACGGACCGCGCTTCGCGGGTATCGTCCATCACACCGACGCCCAGCGCGAATGGGCCTACGACCGCCAGTCAAGCATCGGCCGCTTGGACAAGGGCCTCGACGAAGCGCAGGCCAAGGGCTGGACCGTCGTGAGCATGAAAGACGATTGGAAGACCATCTTCCCGACAGAAACTTCGAAGAGCCCTGCCAAAGCGGCGATTCGCCACCCGGGTAGTACCACCAGTCGCAAAGGAGGAGTGGGGCCGCAGTCGAGTGGCGGCGCTCCTGCTGACGGAGCCGCGGTTCGCTCGCCTGGATCGGGAAATGCCGGCCAGCAGGCCACGACTCGGCGCGTTAACGGATCGCAAATTCAGCTTGACCCCTTGCAGGTCCCGGTATTGGAGCGCGTCAACTACCACCGCACGTTAGCGGGAGTGGCTCCGGTCGCGGCCGAGCCCAGGCTTCTGAGGGCGGCGCAGTCGCACACGAGTTATCTCGACAGCGCGAACCAGATGGGACATTACGAGGATAAGAATACGAATCCCTATTACACGGGGAACAGTCCATTCGACCGCATCGACGCTGCGCACTACGACTATGCCGAGGCCGGTGAGGTGGTTGCGCGCCAGTCCTCGGTGCACCCGGCCGATGCTGTAGACGCGCTCGTGATGGCGATATATCACCGCTTCATCATCCTCTCGAACGACTTCGTGCACGCAGGACCGGGGGTGACCTTGAAGGCGCATCAAGGTGCCGAGGAATTGAACGTCACGGTCGACTTCGGCGCGGAGGTGCTTCCTCCAGCCTCTTCGCCCACGGTGTTGACGGTGTATCCGGCGGATGGCCAGACGGGGGTTCCCGTCGATTTCAACCCGACGGAGGAAGAGCCCAACCCGTTGCCAGGCCCCACGCTGGTCGGCTACCCGGTGTCGATTCAGGTTGACGCACGCCATGCGTTCGCGTTGACCGCATTCGAATTGTACGAGCTAACGCCATCCAGTCCTCGGCGCGCGCTCGATGTGAAACTACTCACTCATGACGTGGACGCGGAAACGCCGGCGCACGCTGCAGCGCTGATCCCTCTTGCGCCGTTGGTGCCATCGACGACCTATCAATTGGCATTCTCGGGATCCGTCAATGGCGTGCCGGTGTCAAAGACGTGGCAGTTCACGACCGCCTCGCAGAATGCAGTCACCATCAGTTTTGCATCACCCAGCGTGGCGCCAGGAGGTATCCAGAAAGTCACGCTCGACGGTCTCGACGTCGAGAGGGGCCCTTACTACTTGTGCTACACGCCGTCGCGGCTGGTGAAGTCGCTGATGCACGAGACCGAAACTCAGATTGCCATCAAGACTGGCACCGAGTGCGACCCTGGCAATTCCTGCCAGGTCACGATTTCGGTCGCGTACGGGTCGTGCGCAAAGCCATTTGCACGCGGCACGTTCACCATAGTCCAACAGGAGTGATGATTGCGTCGGCGAGAGGAGCCGGCTAGGACACGTTGGCGAGTTGACGCACCGCGCTTGAAGGATAGAAACGCATTCCGGGCGCGCCGCCGGCGCGCTCGCTCAATACTTCGAGCCGCCCGCGCTCTCGCCACGGATCAGGCCCTCTTTCTTCATCGCCGCGATGACCGGCTTGGCGAAGCCCTCGGTAGCGGCGCGGATGTTGTTTGACTCCTCGCTCCGGGTCATGCCGGACCATACCGGCTCCGGATGCTCCGCCGCAAACAGCGTGGTTTCTGAAACGACGTAGTGGAACTCCTGTACAGCCACCGGTTCGTAGTAACCCATCCAGGCGCCACCGTAATAGCCGGACATGCTAGTGCGGCGATACGCACCAAGCGCGGAGGGTGTAACCGTCGTGTCGGTCTGCCTCTCCACCATGCGCGTGATCAGAACGGCGTCTGCACCGGACTGCTTGACCGCGGCGCGCAGTTTGTCTTCCGGCATCTGGCCGTCTTCCGGGACTACGGTGTAGCTCGGCACCGCCTCCGCGCCGTTGGCCCTGAGGATTTCCGCGAACGTGTCCTCGAAAGTACGCCGTACGCCCGCCTGGTTGGAAATGCCGACCACCATGATTTTCTTCACCGGTCCGCCGTGGTACTGCGGGTCCTTCCAGGTATTGGTCAGTTCGGTGGTGGCGCAGCCGCACAGCGCGGTGAGCAGGACCGCTGCAACAAGCGGGATTCGAAGTGTACTCATGATAATCGTGACCCCTGTTCGGATGAGTGACTACGGCTTAAGAGACAGAACCATGACAAGCCCGCTGCGTAGCGGTGGGAGGCGGGATGGAACGACAACCGTGCACGGAACATTATAGACGGGTATATTTCACGACTTCAATTGATTCCGAAAAGCATGCGTCCGCAGTGCAAGTTCTGCGATGTCGTCGTGTCCGTCAAAACAGGCACAGATCGCGGGACCATGTTGAAGACTCTTGTCCACTAAGGAAATGCGCAACTCATGAAACCCGATCTTCTTTTGATCTGCCCGCTATTTCCCGCCACCATGGCACAACTGGATGCGGCCTATACTGTGCATCGCCATTACGAAGCGGCCGACAAGGACGCCTTCATCGCCGGCCTCGCCGATCGCGTGCAGGCCGCAGCGACCGCCGGCCACGTGGGCATGAGCGTGGAGTTGATGAACCGCCTGCCGAAACTGAAGATCATTTCCTGTTTCGGTGTCGGCGTGGACGGCATTGACGTGGCGGCTGCGCGCAAACTCGGGATTGCCGTGACCAATACCCCGGATGTGCTTACGGAGTGCGTTGCCGACAACGCGTGGGCGCTGATCCTCGGCACCATGCGGCGCACCGTCTTCAACGATAAATTCGTCCGTGACGGGAACTGGCTCAAGGGCCATGCGCCGCTGGCTCAGAAGGTGTCCGGCAATCGCATCGGTATCATCGGCCTGGGCCGCATCGGCAAGGCCATCGCCCGGCGTGCGGAAGCATTCGGGATGAAGATCGGATATCACAGCCGTCATCGCCAGCCTGACCTGACTTACGACTACTACGACAAGGCGCTGGACCTTGCGGGCGCCGTCAAGATACTGGTGCTGTCCTGCCCGGGCGGCAAGGAGACCGAGCGCATCGTCAGCCGCGAAGTCATTGAGGCTCTCGGCAAGGACGGATATCTCATCAACGTTTCGCGCGGCTCCACGGTGGATGAACCCGCGCTGGTCGATGCGCTGGTCGGCGGCCGCCTCGGTGGCGCGGGGCTCGATGTGTTCGAGGCCGAACCGAAGGTTCCCGAAGCCCTCATCAAGCTCGACAATGTCGTGCTGCAGCCGCATGTCTCGAGCGGCACGGTGGCGACACGCACTGCGATGGGCCAACTGGTTGTCGATAATCTTGCAGCATTTTTTTCCCGAAAGCCGTTGCTGACGCAAGTCTAGTATGGCGCCGGTTCTCGCCGGGTTTTCAGCCACGAATTTGCGGAACAGGACACTACCCAAGGAGGATGATCGTGAGCGCACGCACGCCCGACTGGAAAGACGAAAGCAAGTTGAAGCCGCTTTCGTCACGCTATGTCAAGACGGACGCTCTGCCGTGGAAAAAAACGGCCTTTCCCGGAGTGGAGATCAAAGTGCTGCTGGAAGACAAGGACACCGGTTTGCTGACGTCGCTCACGCGCATGGCACCGGGCGCAGTGTTGCCGCTGCACGAACACGCCGACGTGGAACAGACCTACGTGATCAAAGGACGTCTGGTGGACGACGAGGGCGAGGTCACGGTCGGAGAATATGTCTGGCGGCCGAAGGGCAGTACGCACGTCGCAACGGCACCGGAAGGCGCGTTGCTGCTGGGAATGTTCCTGCGGCCGAACCGCTTTCTCTGACTATCGGCGCCGACCTGCGAACTTTCCCGCCGGCGCAATCGAACCTTCGGGCGTCCCAACATCTGTTGCTTCATTGGCCGGGTTCGACGGCATTAAACGCCTCGAACGGCGGCATGAAGCGCACGGTCACGCCGTCCGCCTCGGCTAGCTTGAGCAACATCTGCATGCCGCGCTCGAAGTCATCCATCAACAAAGGCATCGGGAGCAATCCCCCGTCGAGCGGGCGCATGAAATCGTCCCAGTGGATCGGGATGATAAGCTTCGCACCCGTGGTCTTCACCACTTCCCGCCAGTAGTCGCGTACGAATATCTCGGTTTGCTTTCCGAGCGGGGCGATGCCGAGGAAGACGGCATCCGCCCTCACGTTTCTGAAGAGGCCGGGCGCGAAGTTCGCACTGGCCTGGATCAGGATCGTCCCCAGGTCGTGGCGCAGCAGGAACGCGTAGTTGCCGCCTTCCTTGTAAGCGCTACCCTTGACCGGCGGCCGCAGCGGCTCGGTGATTTCGCCCGTATACAGCGGATTCGGTGAGTGCGGCGACTCAAAGATCTCGATCGTGAAGCGACCGAATTTCAGGGTATCGCCGTGCTTGACGATGCGGATCCGGTCGTTCGCGAGGCCGTGACCCCGGCCAATGTTGGCGGTGGATGCCGAGCCCACCAGCAATGCCCCGGTGCGCTCGGCCACAGCCGCGGAATCCATGGAATGATCGTAATGCGAGTGAGCCACCAGTATGGCGGCGAGCTTCGACACCGCGCCCCTTTTCAACGCCGTGTCGATCCGTGCGGGATCGGGCGCGATCTTGCTGAAGAAAAACTGCATGGGGCCGGGGCGCGAGAAGAACCCATCGGTCATTACGGCCGTCTCGCCGTCGTCGATCTGGATCGTCGTCACTCCAAAGTAGCGTGCACGAAGTCCGCCGCTCGGGAGCGGCACTGGCCTCATCTCGAGTGATGCATAAGGCGCCAGAGAAGGATGCGAAAGCAGTCGGTAGGCGATCGCCGCTCCGCCGGCGACGATGACGGCCAGAACGATTAACGACGCGCGTGCCTTCGACATCTCGGATTCGCTTCTGCAGCTCCCCCATCGGGTCGATAGGCTGGCGCGACGGCTGGCACCTCACTCGCGCAGCGTTGCGCCGCGGATTGTATTCTTCGGTACGTCTCCGGCTGCCGGAAAAGCCGAGATGTAGCGGATATTGTCAAAGGGTACGAAGTACAGCGCGCCGTCGGACTCGACCATAAGCAAGCGTTCCGAAAGGATTTCCCTTGTCATGATCTGGCGGGCGTATTTATTGTCCGCCTGCTTCGGAAATTCGAATCCCAGCGATGTTCCGTCGGTGAAGTGAATGGTGATGCCGCTGTCGTGCTTCATGGCTTGTCTCTCCTTGATTCGTGAGCCGGAAATCCCGACATCGTTGAGAACTGGAAATTCTGCCTCGCGCGCTTGCCGCGGCGCGCGTGGAGCAAGGCCCTTACTCGGGTATTCCGTTGATCGCAAACATTGCCTTCAGCAGTGATGTGGGCTTGCCTAGCTTGCCGAACCACCGATCGTAGATGTCGATTATCTGTCCCGTACGATAAAGGCGCGCCAGCACCTGGTTCACGGCTTGTTTGAAGTCCGCATCGTTGCGCCGGAGGGTCAATCCATAAGGCTCGTAGGAAAAATTCTGCTCTGAGAGCGTCAACTGCAATTGATCCCGGACGACGAGCGCAAGCCCGATGAGGACGGTTTGATCGGCGGCATACGCGTCCGCTTTTCCCTGTGCGACGGCGTTCAGGCCCTCAAGATGCTCCTTGACCAGCACGATCTCGGCCTTGATGGCGTCCTTCTTGAGCGCGTCGGACAGTGCTCTGTCTGTGGTCGTGCCGACGATCACAGCTATTTTCTTGCCGGCCAGGTCGGCGAGACCGCCGCGGGGCTGGCCGGCTTTGACCATGAAATTGCCGCCGTCCAGCCAGGTCATGAGACTGAAATCGACGATTTTCTGGCGCGAGACGGTGATGGTCGAGATGCCGCACTCCAGATCGATGGTGCCGTTGGTCACCATCTCGAAGCGATTGACCAATGTGATGGGAACCCATTTGACCTCCAGATCTTTGAGCCCCAATTGCTGCTCGATCCCGGCTGCCACTTTTTGGCACAGCTCGACGGAGTATCCCGCCGGGTTCTTTTGCTCGTCGGCAAAGGAGAACGGGAGCGACTCGGCCAGATAGCCCAGCTTGATGGATTTGGTTTCCTGGATTTTCTTGAGCGTGTTCTGGATCTGCTGCGCACCGCAAGTGCCTGGCAGCCACAGGGACAAGGCGAGAGCGAGGAACGAAAGCAACAATCTTTTCATCTAGGTCTCCGGAAAAAGGTTGGAAAACGCTGGGTTTGATGGCCCCCTCGAGGGGGAAGGGGTAGCAAGGGTTGGCTGTGCTTTCCTAGGCGGAAAGCACGCTGGCGATGTGTCGTCCGGTCACGGGTAATAACGCCAATCGAACACGAGTCGAAGTCCGACAGACCAGATGGTATCGAGGTCGGGCGTAGGAGATCCGGCCGGCGCAACGACGCTTGCAGATTGTGGAACGTCGGCAGCGGTGAAGAGCTGGAAGATCACGCTCGAGCTCTGGTTGCTGGCAAACGACCGGTACGGACGGTACTCCAGAATTGGCAAGTCGAACAAGATCGAATCGTAGTCCACTACTCGGAGAGGGCCGCCCGGGACAACGCTCGGCGCAAGGACGCGATCCTCGCCGATGTGGCCGTAGAAAGTGATTCCCAGTTCGCGGCCGAGCACAAACTGAAAGCGCCCGATCTTGGTCGCCAATCCCGACTGCCACGGAATCAATCCACCATTCCCCGCAACGACTGCCATCCCCTGGTATCGCTCCGGCGAAATGAAATAGAGCGGGGAGAGGAAAACGAGGTCGCCGGGTATCAGATAAAAGGGCATCCGCAGTCGCGTCGCGACACCCGTGCGTGCAGGGATCGCGGCGCTCAGGTTTCCAGCTTGTTGCGCCGACGCAGAGTCGGAGATGGAGTTCGTCGAAGCGGAATCGCCACGGATCCCGAGCGAGAAGAACACAAGGCCGTCGCCCGCGTCGCCCATCACGCCGTCGAGACCCAAGCCAACCCGGCCGGCCAGTTCGACACCACCGATGAAGCCGCCGCCCTGCGATGGGGTGAATCCTCCATCCATCCAGCGCCCGTCGATCACCCCGGACAGACCGACAAACGGCCCCACTTCGCTTCGAGATCGCGGCATGGCACCGAGACCAGGCCCGAGGCCCGGTACCGGCGTCGGCCGCAAGACTTCGCGCAGATCGGCTGCAAAGGCACTCCAGTAGGCTTCCGGCTCCGCGGGAGGTGGCTCCGACCGCGCGACGAGGTTGTTGTTCTTGCACACATCGAACGCGTCGGGTTGGACGGGCGCCGCTGGTGTGTGAGGCAGTTTGGTGTCCCGCGACCGGCCCGCCGCCGTATCGAGCAGTTGTTCGAGACTGGTACGAACAGCCCCGGAGGCGCGCTCCACGTCCTCAGGACGCATATGGGCATCGCCCATCAATACCATCGACTCGCTGCTGCCCTTCCACGGAAACGCTTCGAGCCCGGCTTCGTTGTAGAAATCGTGCGTGCCCTTGCGTTGCGAGGTGTCGCCCCACGTCCCCGCCACGTGGCCAGCCGCGAACATGTCCTCGAGAAAGTGCAACGCAAAGGCTTCGTCGAACAGCATGGCGCGCGTCAGCGCCTTGCGCGCATCTGGCGCAAGCTGCTCATTGGCGAGCCGCGTGGCCTTCTGCATGGCGCTCAGGTGATACCACGCGTACACACCCATCGCGCTGATTTCTGAACCCACCTTCATTGCGAGAAGCGCATATTCCCGCGCGGTCGTGCCGGTGGATGCGCGGGGCAGCAGGAAGTGAGCGTTGTTGGAGCCGGCCCGGGTCGCATACTGAGGATCGGCGCGCTGGAGCCGGTTATCCGCAGTCCGCAACGCGTTGAGCCGTGCAGCCCGGGCCCCCTCGGATTGCATGCGGCGCTGGAAATCCTTGATCGGGTCTTTGCCGCCCGGGACTTGCTCGGTGGGCGGGAGTACATCGATGCGCGACAGATCGAGCTTGAGCTGGGCTGCGACATCTGCGACCGAGAGGATCCAGCGCGACTCGAGGACGGTCGCGGTCAAGTCCTGGCTCGAGCAAGAATGGTCTCCCGCGATTGCCGCAAGGGCAGCCCAGTCGATGCATGAAGGCGCAACACCCTGCGCTGGGTCCGCCGCTTGCTCGCAAAGGCGTTTTTCCTGCGTGATGCGGGACTCGTGCCAGAGCACGTCGAATTCCGCTCTGCGCTCCGGATCGAGCTTTTCCACCGCGCCGACCGCTATGTCACGGTGCTCCGGGTAGACAAAGGCAAACGCCGCGCCGGGGGTCCCCAACGCCGCGAGTGCGAGCAGCCATGCAGCTCCATCGAGGGGAGATATCCTCGATGGAGCGCAATGCGCTGCGTTGGGAGCAAGCACTTATGGATCCTTAATAGTCGTTTTCGCGTCCTAAAATCGGATCCCGAGTCCGAGAAAAGGCCCCTTCATCGACATGTCCCAGACGAAGCCGCCGTCCTCGAAATCCTGATAGAAGTAACGATAGCCCGCCTTCGCCGAAAACCTCTTGCCGAATTGCCAGTTGGCCCCGGCGATCGCCTGGTATGTGAAGTCCGAACCTACGCCGAAGCCACCGGCATCGATGTAACCGAACATGGACCAATGCTCCGCGAAGGGAACGGTAATGCGTGCACCAATAATAGGATCCCACCAGTTCTTGCCTGTGCTGAGGCTGCGCGTGCCGCCGGGCAGCAAGCCACCCGTCGTCGTTACGAGGTTGAGATCGGTGTCGAGGTCCGTATAACGGGCCCCTCCGATGACGTCGAGTTTTGTTTCACCGTCGAAGACACGGTAACCGGCGGACGACTGGTAAATTTTCTGCCTTACCAGCAGATCGAGCTGGCCTGTCGCGCTGCCGATGCCGAGGGGGCCTTGCCACGATTTGGTCCCCACCCCCGAGAGGTGAAAGGACATGGCGTCGAAAAGGAACAGCCATTTGCCGCGGCGTGCTTCGAAGGTTGCCATGAAAAAGCTGTCGACATTGTCGAACAACTCTTCGAATGGGACCTGGACGTCGGCCGTGACGCCCAGCACTCCCGTAGTGCCCTCCAGGCCCGGAGCGAACAGGTAGGGGGTGAATTCGAACTCCCATGACTGCTCACTGTTTTCTGCCGCAATGGCACTGGAGGCAAACGTGACAGGCGCCACAAGTGCCGCTACGACTGCAAGCCTGCCAGCCATTGCCTTCAAAGCATTCATTTGGTCGATGTACCTGCAGTAGAAAGGTCGCTGCCCATCATGCCTGTCACTCCTTGATCATGCGCATCGCCAGCGATTCGGTGTATTCGACCGAAATGACATCGCCGCTCTGGAATTGCTCCAGGTCCTGCACTTCGTCGCCTGCCGTAAAGCTGAGCAGTCTTCCCTCTGGTCCGCGCACGGAAACCAGTCGGCTGCCATAGTCGATCTTCTCCACCACGCCCGCAATCTGGAGCATGTTCACCACCATGCCGCCAGGCACGTCGCCCTTTGGTGCAAGCGTGACCTTGCGGCCGGCTGAACTGGATGCCGCGCCACCCTTCTTGATCGAAACGGCGACAGATTGCAGGTAACGCACCTTGAAGCGCGAGCCGGGCTGGACCTGATCCAGGTTCTGCGCTTCCGGCGGTACGTTGATGGATTCTTCGCGGCCTTGCGGGCCGCGCACGATAACTGTCCGCTTTGCGTGATCGACTTCAACCACTGTCACGATGGCTTCCATTGCGCCAGCGGCGATTGCGCCGGCTTTCTCCTGCGCGATAACAGGCGGCGCAAGGACGAATGACAAAATTCCGATGACTGACAACAGGATTGATTTCATGATCGGGTTTTCCTTTTGACGTTAAAAAAATGGATTGCTTCACAGTGGGTGCCGACAAGAAAGTGCTCAAAACATCAGTTTCCCGTAGAGGAGCAGTCCCACAAAGTCGCTGTTGAAGTCGCCTTCGAAATTTAGCCCCGGGGATTCCTCGTCTACCTCGAGCGACATGCGCACCGCATTCAGTCCGGCGCCAAAAGCGAAATTTTTCCAGGCGCGATACTCGGCGGCCAGGAGCATGTCGCTGATCTGGCCCTTGGAATCGTTGAGCTCGACATACATGAGTTCGAGCGACGATCGCATATACCACTTTTCGGTCAGCGCCACGTCAAGCCGTACGCCAATCAGGGGTAATGGCGCGGTGACAGCGTCGCCTGCTGTGCCTATGCCTGTCGCACTGACCGCCAATCCCAAGTCGGTAACGTGAAGGCCGACCGTTCCGGCTAAGTCAACGCGATCGTCTTGGAGAAAGGAATAGCTGTAGCGCACGTTGTAGAAGGCCATGTCGTATACGCTGTCCACCGTCGTCCCGACCGGATAAATCGTGCCGTCAACATTGATATCCCGGCCCAGGGTCCTGGTGGCCTCACGGGAAAGGTCGAACCAGGTGAAATCGAGGCGATGCCTGCGGCTTGAGCCAAACCGATAGGCGGCATCGATTCGGAACACCGTCTGGGAACTCTCCAGGCCCAGGGTTTCTTCGAGGTCGATTTCGGCACCGACGCCCGGCGAGCCGATACGCACGTCGGTGCCAAGAGTTGCGGCAAATCCGCCGAGGCTGAGATTCCATTTCTCCCACGGGCCGCTCTGTTCGGCGAAAGCGGGCTGAATCGCCACAGTCAGGGCAGCAAGGCAGATTCCTTTGAGCATTCTTGTCATGGTTTCCTCCGATTTGGTTTTTCGGATCTCAAGGCGAGCCCGGATGCCCGCAACTGTGGTCCAAATGACGTGGCGGGACCCCGGGCAGCGGAGCCTGCTTTACGCCCTCAACCACAGTCGGCATCTTAACTCCGCAGCAGTTCAGGATCGTGGGCACGATGTCGGTGCGGTGGTGATAGTGGTGGCGCAGTTCGCCCTTCTGTTCATTGTGTCCATTGTTCAGGTCATACCAATTCTCCAAGCTCATACCCCGCGACGGGAAGCGTGATCCAAGAGAGTTTCCGAGAAACCCAAGATCGTCAACAATTGGACCAAAGGCCAATACCGTACTGCGGCCAAATCGGGCAGCGTACGGTTCCAACACTGCGTCCGCATGACTCGTTGAAACAGGAATTTGCCAGCTTCCACGCCCAGTTGAAGAACGGTGTCTGCGCCGGTGTGTTAGTCTCGAACGCACACCGGTCAAATACTTTCCGGGCGTAGAATCCGCGCCATTAGCGTACCGGTGCACAATATCCGCCCGCATGATGCCCGCCACAACCGGAAGACGAACCATGAGAATCCTTGCCGCCGGCGCCGGCTTACAGTCTTTTTCCAGCCGCGTCATGGCCGTTGCGTTCGCGGTCTTTCCGGCAGTTGCCCGGGCTTCGCTGCTTCCTCCCGAACTCGAAGATATGATGGCCAACGCCCTCAGTTGGGCCGTGCTGGTAGTCGTGCCGATCGTGGGAATCGCCGTGTTCTGGCTGGTTCATATCCTGCCGGAGAAAATCGCAGAGAAGAAAAAACACCCGCAGGCCAAGGCAATCCACACACTGTGCCTGCTCTCGCTGTTCTTCGGGGGCATGTTGTGGCCGCTCGCGTGGTTGTGGGCATACTCGAAGCCGGTGATGTACAAGCTCGCGTACGGAACGGATGAAGTTGAACCGGAACACGGACCGCCGCCGGCCCAGACGAAGACGGCTGAGCCCAAACCCATGGTCGCGTCGGAAATGCGCCTGCTGGAACAGAAAATCGCCGAACTCGAGGCGCAGATCGCGCAAGCAGAAGACTTCCGCGGAAGGCCGTCCTGATGGAAATCATCCTGCTGCTGATCTATTCGTTTTTCGTCTGGCTGATCTTCTTCAAATTCAAGTGGCTGCCATGGAACATCGTCAGCCAGGTCATCGTCATTACGTTGCCGGTGATCGGGCTTACCCTTCTCATACTGCTGCTCAACATCGTGGCGCCGTCCTCGCACGACGTGCGCGTCATCAACTACGTCGTGCAGATCGTGCCCCGGGTCACCGGCCGGGTGATCGAAGTGCCGGTGCAGCCCAACCGCCTGGTCAAGAAGGGCGAAGTGCTGTTCAGGATCGACCCCACGCCATTCCTGAACGAAGCCGCTGCGCTCGAGGCGCAACTGGTACAGGCACGATCCAAACTTAACGAGGCCACTGCAAGGCTGTCCGAGAGTTCCGCCGGGGTGCGCGAGTTGCGCGAGAGCCTGAAGGCCGCCGGCGGTCAGGTCAATGCGATCGCCGCCAAGGCAGGGCTCGCGCGCAGGCGGGTCGATCAGTATCGCGAACTCGTCACTGCCGGCGCGGGCAGTCTGTTCGATCTCGAACGGGCCGAGGCCGACCTCAAGGATCTCCAGGCGCAGTTCGAGAGCGCCCGAGCCTCCGAGGCACAAGTGGTGCAGAAGCTTTCTGCGCAGTCGCAAGGAGACCAGGCTTCCGTGGCTGCCGCGAAGGCGCAGATCGCCATGGCCAATGCCCAGGTGGCCACCGTGGAGGCCCAGCTTGCCGATGCCAAATGGAAAATCGACGAGTCCACGGTGTACGCGCCAGCCGAAGGCTATGCGATCAATGTCCAGCTTCGACCCGGGTCCACCGCTTCGCAGTTTGCCGGGTTGCCGGTCATGAGTTTTGTCGAAACCGAACAGTGGGTGATCGCCCTCTATAGCCAGAATGAGCTTCGTGCGATAGAACCGGGAAACCACGCGGAGATTGCGCTCAAGACGTATCCGAACAAGATCATCAAGTGCAAGGTCGATTCCATCATCTGGGCGACCGGCCAGGGCCAGTTGCCCCTGTCCGGGGCGATTCCGACCGTCACGGCGGCGCACGTGCCGCCGGGGCGGATTGCCGTGAAGCTGGAGGTGGAGGACAAGGGCCTGTTCCTGGCTGCCGGCGCTGTGGGCAATGGCGCGGTGTACACGGAATCGCTGGGCATGATCCACATCATCCGCAAGGTCATCATGCGGGTGGGGACGAAGCTCGACTGGCTGATCCTCAAGATGCACTGAATGCGCATCGACCATGCGTAACTTTCCCATCGTCGTGATGCACGCTTGCGCCGCGGCACTGTTGCTGGTCGCCGCTGGTTGCGCGTTGAAGTCTCCGCCGGATCGCGAGGCGCTCGGAAAGGACGCTTTGCGTGAAGCGGTGCCGCCGCAGCAATGGAGCGCGCTACGGGATGCACCGGGTGCGGTGGCCGATGGCTGGCTGAGAAGCTTCAACGAGCCGCGGCTCGAGGCGCTCGTCGACGAGGCGCTCGCGCGCAACGTGAACCTGCGCATTGCCGCCACTCACGTCGATCAAGCCCGGGCTTCCCTCAAGATCGCGGGCGGCGCGCTCACTCCGGCGGTGAACCTCCTGGCGCGCGGCGGTGGTGACCTGAGCGGCGATGGTTCGGGGCTGAACGGTGCGGTGCTGAGCGCCTCCTGGGAACTTGATCTCTGGGGCCGCGTGCGCTACGGCCAGCGCGCCGCGTCGGGTCAGCTTGCCTCTGTCGAGGCCGATTACACCTACGCTCGGCAGTCGATGGCGGCGCTGGTGGCGAAGGGCTGGTTTGTTGCGGCGGAAAGTGCGTTGCAGCGGCAGCTTGCGCGCGACATGCTTGCGGTAGCCGAGCGCCTCGTCGAACTGGCGCAAGTGCGTCGCCGGGTAGGCAATGGAGACGAACTGGATGTGGTGCTGGCCCAGGCTAATGTCCAGAACTACCGCGATGGACTGCGCAAGCTCGATCTTGCGCGCGAGCAGGCGCTGCGCTCGCTGGAAGCGCTGGCCGGACGCTATCCGGCCGCAGCGCTGGAGGCCGCCGACGTGCTGCCGCCACTTCCCGCACCAATTACGGCAGGCGTTCCCTCGGAGCTGCTCGAGCGCCGTCCGGACATAGTGGCCGCCGAACGTCGCGTGGCCGCGGCATTTGACCGCGTGCAGGAAGCAAAGACCGCGCGATTACCGCGCATCAGCCTCACCGCGGGACTGGCGTCGATTACCAGTGACCTTTTCGTGCTGCAGGACCGCGACAATCCGACCCTGTCGGGGGGTGCGATGGTCTCGCTCCCGCTCTTTACCGGCGGTGCCCTCAAAGGTCAGGTCGAATTGCGCACCGCCGAGCAGAAGCGCGCCGTGGCGGAGTATGCAGCCACGGGGCTCAACGCCTTCAACGAAGTGGAATCTACGCTCTCCAATGAATCGAACCTGACCGACCGGCAGACGATTCTCGAGCAGCTGGTTGCACAGAATCAGCGCGCACTGGCGCTGTCGGAAATCAGGTATCGGGTCGGCACTGCAGACCTGCGCGCAGTCCTCAACGACCAATTGAGGGTCTACAGCTCACGCACGCAACTGGTGCGCGTGCAGGCCGAGCGCTTCGTCCAGCGCGTGAACCTGCACCTGGCACTCGGCGGCAACTACGCAAGTTGAATCGGTCCGTCCCGAACCACTCTAATTACACAGCCAGTCGAACTCAGCGGCGCCGTCCGCCTCCGGATGGCCGCGGCGTTGCGGGGATGGAGGGCCTCGACGCGGGGCGCGCGGAGGATGGCAAGGGCGTGGGTCTGGGCCCCGTATCAGGCCGATCCGGCCGGTTCGGTGGATCTGGAACGACGACGGCACCGCCGTACCAGCCACCACCGTAGTAATAGGGGTCGTGCCACCCCACGCCGTAGTACACCGAACCATGGACACTGCTGCTGCCGTCGCTGGCGCAACCACTCGCCAGCATCGCGCAGCACGCAACCAGCAGCATTGCGCACAATCGCCGGCGGCTCATTCTTCCTCCCATTGCAGAAGGCCCACAGGCGCTCCGCCCGGGTCGGCTATCACCGCCACCCGGCCCTGAAACAGTTCCGGGTTGACCGCGACCAGTACGCGTGCGCCCAGCCGCTCCGCGCTGGCGGAGGCCTTGCGTACATCCGCTACGCGCACGTAGAGCAGCCAGTCGGGACGCAGATCGTCGTGGCCGGAAGGGATCTGCAAGATGCTCGCGCGCGCATACCCGTCGCGGGTGAGCAATAGCCTGCGGGAGCTGGCGGACGATTCGGTCTCCACCTGCACGTAACCCGCGAGCCCGGCGTAGAAGCCGGCGGCCTTGTCGGCGTCGCGGCTGAGCAGTTGCGCCCAGATCCAGTCGCCGGCCTCGGGCAGGTAGTCGCCCGGGTCGCCGCTAGTCGAGTCTAGCGCGCCGAACACGGCGCCCTCGGGGTCCGCGAACAATGCCAGCGTGCCGCGCGCGGGGATAGTTCGCGTGGCGACGAGGGCTTTGCCGCCCGCATGCGACACGGCGCGCTCGGTCGCCGACACGTCGCGGACTGACATGAAGGGAATCCAGCGCGACCGGCTGCGCTCTCCGGCGTCGTTGGCGCGGCCAACGATCCCCGCGATCGCGGTGCCGTCAAGGTGAGCCAGCGCATATGCGCCCTTACCGCTGCCGACGGAAGTGAAGGTCCAGCCGAACAGTTCCCCGTAGAAGCGCCGGGCCGCGTCCGGATCCGGCGTGACCAGATCAGCCCACACCAGCTTTCCGGTCAGACGCAGTCCGGTGGGCGGGTCATTGAGGGGCGGTACCTGCGGTTCTGCGCAGTGCGCGGCATGGCTCAACAGCAGCGTGACCAGAAGAATGCCCGCGGCACTATCTCGTAAGCGGGCAAAGGTATGAGACATGACGTTCGGCTGGCCTCGGTTGACGATGCTGGCAGCTTACCTGAAACTGTTCCGAGTCGCGACGAGCAGCCCGTGCAGGCAACGCAGCGGACTGGACCATACCTTCGTTTTCATTGCATAAGCAATAAGGAGAGATTCATCGATTCTCGACCACCATACGATCTCACGCGAATTACGCTGGTAGTGCTGATCATCGGCGTATTGATTGCGGGGAGCCTCTGGACACTGCTGCCGTTTCTGGGCGCGTTACTCTGGTCCGCAACGATCGTCGTGGCGACGTGGCCGCTCATGCTCCGGATCCAGAGCGTCGTGGGTGGCCGACGATTGCTCGCAACGGCAGTGATGACGGGAGTGATGCTGGCGATCTTCATCGTGCCGTTCTGGCTCGCCATCGGCGTTCTGCTGGATGCGGCGGTCGAGGGAGTCGAACTGGCAAAAGCATTTTTCGCCCACGGACTTCCACCTCCTCCGGAATGGATCGAGCGGTTGCCCTGGGTGGGTGAGCGAGTTGCAGCACGGTGGCGCGAACTCACTGCCGGTGGCCCCGAGGCAATCATCGAAACTGTCCGTCCACACGCCCGTTCGGCGGCGGCCTGGGTTTTCTCTATCACCGGCGGGCTCGGGATGATGATCGTGCATTTCATTCTTACAATCATCATCGCCGCTATCCTCTATTCACATGGCGAAATAGCTGCGAAAGGTGTGTTGTCGTTCGCTCATCGCATCGGGCGGGAAGAGGGGGAACGAGCGGTCCGTCTCGCAGGACAGGCTGTTCGCGGCGTGGCGCTCGGGGTGATCGTTACTGCCCTGGTCCAGTCATTGCTCGCGGGTTTGGGCCTGTGGGTGAGCGGTGTTCCGCGCGCAGGCTTGCTGCTCGCCGTCATGTTCGTGCTCGGCGTCGCTCAACTCGGGCCGATACCGGTACTCCTTCCTGCAGTAATCTGGCTTTACTGGTCGGGAAGTGTCGGCTGGGCAATCGCGCTTCTCGTGTGGACAGTGCTGGTAGGCGCGCTGGATAACATTCTGCGGCCGGTATTGATTCGCCGCGGCGTGGATCTGCCGTTGTTGCTGATCATTGCCGGGGTCATCGGCGGCCTGATCGGTTTCGGGGTGGTCGGTTTGTTCATTGGCCCCGTGCTGCTGGCCGTGACTTACACGCTGCTCGAGTCCTGGATACGCAACGACAAAGCAGTGGCACGGTGACGGTACGAATTGGCGGAACAGGACACTAGCTTGCAGCCAGGTAGTCCCCGTGACACCATGATTGCGAACGCAATGACAAACGTGTCCGAGGATGAAAGCTGAAAGTTCGACGCCGGCCGGGGAACTGACCGCAGAGCCATACGATTTCTCGCTGGTCCTGGGCGGACCGTTGTATCAGATTTTCCGGCGCGCGCATCTTTCCGGCAGCACACTGGAATTGCTGCGCCGACGCATCGTTGTCATCTCGCTTTTCGCGTGGTTGCCATTGCTGATTCTGTCCCTAGCGGAGGGCCGTGGGTGGGGCGGCGGCGTGGCGATGCCGTTCCTCTACGACGTGGATGTGCATGTGCGGTTCCTGATCGCGCTGCCGCTGCTGCTGGTGGCGGAACTCGTCGTCCACAAACGCATGCGTCCGCTGATCCGGCAGTTCATGGAACGCGGCCTGATTGCGGACACGGCGAAGACGAAGTTCGACGCGGCTTTCACTTCAGCCATGCGCCTGCGCAATTCCGTTGTGGCGGAAGTGGTCATGATCGCTTTTGTGTACGGGGTCGGTGTGATGATCATCTGGCGCACGCACGCCGCTGTGGACGTGGCGAGTTGGTACGGCGGTGGAACTGGGCACGGGAAACCGCAACCGTCGCTGGCCGGCTTGTGGTTCGGCTGCATCAGCCTGCCATTGTTCCAGTTCATTCTGCTGCGCTGGTACTTCCGATTGTTCGTGTGGGCGCGCTTCCTGTGGCAGGTGTCTCGCATTGAGCTGAAACTCGTGCCTATCCATCCGGACCGCTGCGGTGGCCTGGGGTTTCTTGCGAATGTGAGTACCGCGTTTGCCCCCTTGCTTCTGGCCCAGGGCGCCCTGCTGGCGGGAACGATCGCCAATCAGATTTTCTTCGTCGGGGCGAAACTGCCGCAGTTCAAAGTGGAAATCGTCGCCATGGTTGCCGTGGCGCTGTTCGCCGTGCTTGGGCCGCTATTGGTTTTCATCCCGGTCCTGGCTCGCGCAAAGCGCGTGGGCTTGCGCGAGTATGGGTCGTTCGCACAGCGCTACGTGCATGACTTCGATCGGAAATGGATACGCGGCGCCGATGCGCCAGCCGAGCCGCTGCTAGGCAACCCCGATATCCAGTCGCTGGCCGACCTCGGCAACAGCTTCGAAATCGTGCGCGGCATGAGATCGGTGCCCTTCGCCAAGGAAACCTTCCTTCAACTCGCCGCGCTCACGCTTGTGCCCCTGCTACCGTTGACGCTGACCATGATCTCACTCGAAGAATTGCTCGGCCGCGTTCTGAAAGTCGTTTTCTGATGAAGAGCCACGCGCAAAACCAGCCGCGTGCCGCCCGCATACGTGAGGATGGTCAATCAGAACTGGTGGATCACCACCTGGATGATCAAGGAGCACAAGTACTGTCTGCCTCTCACGAAGGCAATCAAGTGCGATGTGCTCATCGTCGGGGGAGGATTCAGTGGTGTCAGTGCGGCTGCGGAATTCCTGCGCAAGGGGTTGAGCGTAGTACTGATCGAGAAAAACATCGTCGGCGGCAGTTTTTCGGGTATACCTTTCCCGCTCTGAATCCATCCGGCATGCTCGTCGGAATGCGGTGAATGCTCGTTTGGGAGAACGGCCACCGGGCCCTCCGTCTACTTCTTGTTGACGGGCCGTACCGCGATCGCGAGCGCCTCGCTGTAGGTGATGTCGACAAGATCGCCCACCTGAACCTTTTTCAGATTCGCCGGATCGTGGGCCTTGAACGTGCGCGAATTCCCCTCGGGCCCGGTCAGGGTCACGGTACCCTTGGCGAGGTCGATCGCCGTAATGGTGGCGGTCAGCGTCACCGACTGGCCGGCCTTTCCGGCAGGTTTTTCGCCAGGCTTCGCAGTGGTAACCCCTTCGTCTGTCCTGACCCCGGGCGCACCTTTGCCTGCGGGTTTCACCTGCCATGCCAGCGCTTCGGTATAGGAGACGACCACCTCGTCACCAACTCTCACCTGTGCCAGGTTCTTCACGTCCTCTCCCGCCGTGACGACAATTTCCTCGCCTTTCACGTCCTTCAGCGTAACCAGGCGTTGAGGCAAGTCGATGGCGGTGACCATCAGACGCGCTTCGACGACGTCCTCCACCCGCCCGGCGGGTTTCTGCGGGGTGGCGCAACCTGCGAGCAGGGCAAGCGTGATGAAGACAGCGAAGATATGCGGGCTCATCGGTGTTCCTCCTCTTTGTGGTTGCGCGCAGTGTAGCTCATCTTACGCAAGCCGCATTGGCCGGCAGCGCGAGCTCCTCCATCCCGAGAGTCATGGCTGCGCATCTACCTCTTCGACGCGCGCCGCAGGAGATCGGTTCTCGACTAGCCGCCCGTCGTACAATCGCTTAAGGTGGTGCAGAATTCCAAGTTGGGCCAGGAACGAAAGTTCCTCAACCTTGAAGTGGCGGTCGAGAGATACGAACAGCTCGGGGCTTCGAACCGGCTCGATGAACCCAAGGTGTCTGCCGCCTCCGATCCCGGTGTCGGCGGCGCCGAATAACAGGACGGAGGTCGAATCATGAAATCGAAAAAAGGCAACTCCAAAACCGCAACCGGGAAGGCAGCGAAGCGCGCCCGCTCGGCGCCGAATGAGAAGCTGAAGCGGAAGGACTACGACAAGGAGCTCGCCCGGCTTCACACCGAGCTGGTCAAGCTCCAGGAGTGGGTAGTGCACAAGGGTCTCAAGGTCTGCGTCGTGTTCGAAGGCCGCGACGGCGCGGGCAAGGGCGGCACAATAAAGGCGATCACCGAGCGCGTCAGCCCGCGCGTGTTTCGCGTCGTGGCATTGCCGGCACCGAGCGATCGCGAGAAAAGCCAGATGTACGTGCAGCGCTACATGCAACACTTTCCGGCGGCGGGTGAGATCGCCATCTTCGATCGAAGCTGGTACAACCGCGCCGGCGTGGAGCGGGTCATGGGTTTTAGCGACGAGGCGCAGGTGCGGAAATTCCTGCAGACGGTGCCGCTGGTCGAGAAGTTAATGGTGGAGTCTGGAATCATCCTTCTCAAGTACTGGTTGGAAGTCAGCCCGGAGGAGCAGACCCGCAGGCTCGAGGAACGAATCAACGATGGCCGCAAGATCTGGAAACTCTCCCCAATGGATCTCAAGTCCTACAATCGCTGGTTCGACTATTCCAGGGCGCGCGATGAAATGTTTGCCGCCACCGACACAGATTTTGCGCCGTGGTACGTGGCGAAGTCTGACGACAAGAGGCGCGCACGCCTCAACATCATCGCGCATCTTCTGGGCAGGATTCCTTACAAGCAAGCACCCCGGGAGAAGGTGAAGCTGCCCAAGCGACAAAAGGCTGGCGGCTACAAGGAAACGAAATATCGTTTCAAGCTCGTCGACGAGCGCTATTGATGCTGCACACTCCAAAAATCCAATCGCGCTCCGGTCCGCGCGCCCGCCCTCGAGCTTTTACCGGTCTCGACAATCCGCCCTTACGCTGGACGCTAACCCGTTACCGTTTCGAATGGAGAATCGACAGATGCGAATCGTAATCGCAAACCTTCCCGACGCCGTCTCCGAGGAGGGGATTCGCGAGGCGCTCGGCGCGTTCGCGCCGGCGGAGAAAATCAAGCTGGTCAAGGAAAGCGGCACGCCCTCGGCGGTCATCGAAATGGAGATGACGCGCGCCCAGGCCGAAGCGCTGGCCAAGCGCATCCACGGCCGAAACTACGAGGGCCGGGAGTTGCGCGCATGGGTGCCGGCGATGGACTGGTAGTCACCGAGGTATAAGAAGCTTGGCGCAGTCCGCATTTTTCGAGCGCGTCGCGGCGGCCCTGTTCGGTGGAGGGCAGTCCAGCCTCGACGACGAGGCTGACCGACAGTTGATCGCCGATACAATCGAGGCGGTGGTCGACACGGTCGAGCCGCGTGTGCGTCTCAATGCCCGTTATCGTGACAAGCTCGAAGGATGTGTCCGCAAGACCATCGCGCACCTGCGCGCGATCGCGCGGGAACCGCTGGAGCCCGTCCTCCTTGCACGCGCGGCATGGAGCGACGATCCGCGCCTGAACGCCTTCTTTGCAAGGGCAGACGACGTGCCGGCGTGCCTCGGGCGCAGCCGGGAACTGCGCGCGTTCTTCGACAATTCCGCCAACGCGCAGGTGCAGGAGGCCTACGCGCTGCTCGGCATGAAGAAGGAAGAGCGTAGCGTGTTCGCCCCGCAACTTGAGGGCGACACGCTGAAGCACGATGTCGCCCAGGTCACCGTGAGTTTCTCGGAGCACCGGATCATCGCGCCTGCCGTCACGCTTGCCGCCACTCGTTTGGACATCGGAAAACGCATCATCCAGCGACTCGCGCAAGTCGCGCTGGCTCGAATCATCGCGCTGGACACGAAGGCGACCGCGCTGCAGGAGCACAAAGCGTTCCTCGCCGCGCGAATGCGCCTGCTGAACCTCGCCCGCGACGGCATGGAAGGGATCGTCAAGGACCCGGCCACCATCAGCGGGCAGATGAAGGCGGTCGAGCGCGAGCTTAAGGAAACCGTCGAAGACTACATCGAAACCAAGTCGAGCCTCGCGACGCTCGATGGGTACATCGGACAGATCGACGATGTATTCTCAAATCCCGACCAGCACCTGACGCTCACCCATACCCCAGTGCGCATCAGCCGAATGGGTTTCAAGGTGGACGACGCTTCGACGGGACCGGTCAACGACCTGGCCTTGGCAGAACTGTCCCTGGGCGAGAACCTGCGTGGCGCAATAGCCATAGTGCGCTGTCCCCGGAGTGAACTCCCACCCAAAGAAGACCTCGTGGCACAGGCTGAGCGCTATCTTTAAGGTTCTGAGCCGGTCGTTAGCGGGCGATGAAGAGGAGCCAAGGCGTCCCGAGCAGCAGGAAGACCGTAAGAAAGAAGATGGTGGTCAGCAGTCCCATCCGGTACAGCTCGCTTTGGGTGAGGTAACCGCTCGCCGCGAAGATGATGTTCTGGCTGCCGCCCTGCGGCGTAATCACCGAGAAATAGCTGCTTGCGAACAGAAGGGCGAAACACATCAAGGGGGCGGGGACACCCTCGTGGATCCCGACGGTGAGAAAAACTGCGAGGAGCGCGAGCACCTGAGAGCTCTGACTCACGAACAGATAGTGCAATAGCACGTACAGCACGAGCAGGGCCACATACACCACCATCCACGGCAACCCTTCGAGGCCCGACGCCAGCCGCTCTCCGGCGTACCCCATGAAGCCGAGCTCGTTCAGCTGACCGCTCAGGGCGAAGAGCACTGCGAGCCAGACAAAGGTGGCGAGGGTGTCGCCCTGTTTGGAAATGTCGTCGAGAGTGAGGACGCTGGTCGCGAGCAGGACGCCCAAGCCGCCGAATGCCACGGCGGTGACGCTGAGTCCGAGCGAGCCGGCCAGGATCCACCCTGTCACCATCACCGCGAACGCGGCGGCAGTGATGAGCTCTTCCCGGGTCATCGAACCCATCGCTGCAAGCTCGGCGCGCGCGGCGCGCGGTGCGTCGGGGGTCTCGCTGACACCCGGTGAAAACAGGAATCGAACCACGATGGGGAGAAGCACCATCGAGACGATGGTCGGTACCGACGCGGCGATCAGCCATCGTCCAAATCCGATGTCCACCCCGAACTGCGCCGCGATCTGAGCCCCGATCGGATTGACCGACGTGGCCGTCAGCCAGAGGGCCGAGGAGATGGCGAGGCTCGCCATGCCGCAGAACATGAGGTACCCGCCGAGGCGGCGTCCCTCCGCATCGTCTGGCCTAGACCCGGCGCTCTGCGCAAGCGAGAGCACGACCGGGAACAACACGCCGCCGCGCGCGGTGTTGCTGGGGAAGGCGGGCGCGATGACCGCATCGGTGAGGACCACGCTATAGGCGAGACCGAGCGGCGACCCGCCGAAAGCGCTCACGATGAGCAGGCTGATGCGCCGTCCCAGCCCGGATTTCACCACCGCCTGCGCGACGAGAAAGGCCACGACGACGAGCAGCACGCTCGGATTGGCGAATCCCGCGAACGCTTTGCCCATGTCGAGGACACCGGTGAGTACCACCGCAGCCACCGCCAGCACCGACGCGGTGAGGAGCGGGAACGCACCCAGGAGCACGGAGACGATCGCACCGGCGAAGATGGCGAAGAGATGCCAGGCGGGACTCGTAAGGCCCGCGGGCGTGGGCGCGAACCAGATGCATAGAACCAGCGCGAACACCGCGATCTGTCTCACGATCAGGCTCAGATTGATCCGGGCCGCGGTCATGGCTGCTTTCCTCCGGTTTCCGACTGGATCTCGCTCCCGCCGCGGCGGATCCGGCCCTTCAGGCCAATGGCCCGGCCCTGGATCGTGCCTTGCTCCGCTTCCACTACGTACTGCCACTGGAAACCGTATTCGCCAGCAGCGCCGTCGTAACGACCTGTGCCGCCGGTGATGGTGCCGGTGATCCGATTGCCCGTGATGACCTTTTCCCCTTTCAACTCGCTGAAGACCTGCTCGCCCCGCTCGTCGGTCCACACCGCACGTCCAACCAGGCCGTCATCAACGAACGCGATGGCCTCCGCGCGGAAGCCCACGCCGGGTCTGGAATCACCAGTCAGCAGCATGGATCCGCTCACACTGATGATCGATGCCTGACGGTCGCCGCCGAGATGGAGCGTATGCCGCGTGCCAGAGGCGGTCCACGAACCATCGAACGCGTGCGAGGCACCCGACGGCAACGACTCTGGCAGATGGCCCTTTTCCCCGCAGGCGACCACCCCGGCCATCAGGGCGAAGGCGAGCGACAGCACAGTGCGATGTCGCCTAAGGTTGTGGCGAGAATCCATTCAGGTTCCTCCGTACAGAATTTCAATGCACCCGTCGTCGGCGTGCTGTGCCGACGCAACGCCGCAGTGATACCTTGCAGCACGCTGCCTGTGCAGAGTTCGATTCGGAAAACTGTGCGCGTTCGGCAGCCGGATCGGCGTTGCGGGAAGTTATTCCGAACGCAATCACAATGCAATCTTCAGATTTGTCTTTTTTGTTATGCCGGTACCCAGGAAAATGAATTTTCCGTCAGTATTTTAGATATGGATTTGGAATGACTGGAAGATCGACTTTCCAATGTTGCACGTCAGCACGTACGTATAAATCACGTTAGATTGGACATGGATCGTCCCTCGCTTCGTCTAACTGACGCAGCAAAGTCGGAGCTCACTGCCATCATGAGCGGATCACCGAGTATCGCGCGATTGCGTCGTCTTGTGTTCTGAAAGTGGGGGCTCGAGCACAGTCTGTTGCAAAGGTCGTAGTGAATCGATACCTTTGGGCGTCTACCCAGCATAGAGTTAAGATCCACTTCATCGCCTGCCGCCAGCAGGGTCCGATCGCCGCGGCGTCGGCAGCGTCGTTCTTGCCGCGCCGACCGGAGAAGCGGCAGAGCAGGTTGGAGGGACATGAGGCGACAAAGATTGGCACTTCACGATAGGCATGCGCTGTCTCGACGTGCAGTTCGCGTTGTGATTGCATCCTGCGCTGCGCTTGCGATGGTCTGCTCGGGGGCGTCGGCGCAGACTGAGCCGATAGGCACTACGGCGTCAACGGAAGAGAATCCCATCACGAAACTCGAAAAGTCTCCATGGCTTCTCATGCCTATATTCCAGTCAAACCCGAAGCTCGGGACTTCGGCGGGCGCACTCGCTGGCTACATGCATTATTTCGACGAGAAGTCTCGGCCCTCCATATTCGCCGTGATGGGTCAGTACACCACTACCGACTCGATCGTGGCCGGAGTTCAGGCCAGAACCTCCTTCGATGAAGACCGGCAGCGGGTCATCGCTGGGATGATGTATGGCTACGTCAAGAACGACTACAGCGATTACCTCGGCACTGGAGTTCCGTTGCAATCCAACGCGGAGGTCAAGGGAATCATCGCTCGTTACACGTACCGCATACACGGCAACTGGTTCATTGGCGCGCAGGGCCTCTACCAGAACTTCGGCATCAGCGGTGAGACGGCCTTCGACGACATGGTGCTCGACGTCTTGGGGGTCGCCCCATACAAGTCGGGCGGGGTGGGTCTCGTGGCCCAATACGACTCGCGCGACAACGAGAATTCGCCCACGCAAGGTTGGTTGCTTAACGTTAACAATATCGCGTATCGGGAATCGCTGGGTGGCCAAAATGATTTCGACGTCATCCGCGGTGATTTTCGGTACTACATGCCGCACGGAAAGGGCAACGTGCTGGCTGTGCGTCAACTGAACCATTTCACCGATGACGCGCCGACCCAGGTGAAAGCCCCGGTTCAGCTTCGCGGCTACAAGATTGGCCAGTACAACGGCAATAACATGTCCCAAATCGAGATCGAGGAGCGGTACAGGTTTGCTCAAAAGTGGACCGTCTCGGTATTCCTTGGAATCGCCTGCACGTATGGCGGGGAACGGAGCTGTTCCGATAGCGAGAACCAGTACCCGGCTGGCGGCGGCGGGGTCCAATACGCTCTCAAGCCGAAGGAAGGAATCGTCCTGAACCTCGAATACGCGGCGGGCAAGGACTCGAACTATGGTTTCTATCTGAAGATGGGATATGCCTACTGACGAACCCGGAGCAAGAACGTCCATCGGACCCCAAACGTACAGCGCGAACGCCCATGACCTAGGTTTTCGAATTGCTTGAGGCGTCCGGATGTTTCAATCGTGTTGCAGTGGTCGAGCGGGTCTTGCCTAACGTACCGGAATATCTATATTCCTTTCCAGATTTCTTTCATGACTCCAAGTACGCTACGGTGACGCCGTATGAGACCAAAGTCCAATATCGCCGGTGCTGTTCCCGGCGCTACCCTAGGTCCTGATCTTTCGCGGAAAGATGGCCGCGGGGACGGTTGTCGCCCCAGATTGAAGGTCATTGAAGGTCCGTCCGACAACAAGGGAGAGAAACAATGAGGACAAGAAGCGAGTTTGTTGCGGCCACGCTGGCAGCGGTTCTGACGCTACCGGCAGTTGCGTCCGCCCAGGCCGACAAGCCCGGCGCGGTCTTGGCCGGGGCGGTGGAGACGGTTGTGACGGTACGCGCAGTAAATTACGTAGGTCGTACGGTCATTATCGAGACGCCCAGCGGCGAGCGGGCAACAATTTTTGTCCCCCCGGAGGCCCAGAATCTGGATCAGGTGTATCCAGGGGCGAAGTTCCGTGTGCGCTATCTCGAGTCCGTCGCGGTGTATATCAGTCCCACGGGCGGACAGCCCGACGCGGTCGAGCATACCGAAGTGCAGCTCGCCGAAAAGGGAGCCACGCCGGGCGGCGTCATCGTGAATGTCAGGCAACTCCAGGCACGTGTGGAGGAGATCGATTATTCGGCCCGGACGGTCGTGCTCACCGGACCTGAGGGCAATCGCGTGAAGCTGACCGTGGATGATGAGGTCAAGCGATTCGCAGAGATCAAATCAGGGGACATCGTCGTGGTGCGCTACACCGAGGGCCTGGCGATGAAAATGATCAAGGAGTGAAGCGGAAGCACCGTAGCAGAGAAGGGCTGCCCTAAAGGTAGGCCTCAAGTTAGCAGTGGCGCAAGAACTCTATTGCGTAGCCGGTAAACTGGCTCCAGGAAATAAGGACAAACGTCATGCCACCCCCAAACCCAAGCACTGCGAAACTGGATCACTTCTTCTCCAGCTCGTCGGCACGACTGGATCGTTGGCGCGAGTTGAATGCCAGGGCCCAAGCCTGGACCGCGAACGCGCGTAGCGGCAAGTCCGGCGGGGAGCGCGCCGCGGTGGAAGCAGCGCTTGCGGAAGTGCGCGCGTTGGAAGACTTCTTTGCCTATCCCGGATTGCGGCTGATGAAGGCATTGGCCGAGCGCATCACCGACGACGACGCCATGGGTGTGGCGCGACTGGTGCGCCGGCTCAGCGGCGCACTACTGTCCGGCACTTATCGCAACGACACCAGCCAGTGGGACACGGCCGACGAATCGGCGAGCGCTGTGGCCGATCGCCTGCCGCTCGCTCCCGACGGCGGTGAGGCCCGGCGTCCGTATTTCGAAACGCTGTTCGTTACCGCGGCGCCGGCCGCCAATCTGCTTCAGATCGCCAACGAGATCCGCCGCCTGCGGCGCGTCGAGGACGCAATGATCTACGAGCCGGTGCTGGTCGGCAGCTTCGAGGACGCCATTCTCGGCACGGTGCTGAACGGCAAGATCGAGGCCGTGGTCATCTACGACGGCATCCCGATTCCGTCACAGCACGACGTGCCGCTGCTGCGCGACTTCCTCAGCACTTTCCAGCAGCTCGATACCACCTCGCTGGCGCCGCGCGAAGTCGGAATCACGCTGGCACGCGCCATCAAGCGCATACGCCCCGAGCTCGACATCTATCTGCTGACTGATCGGCAAGTCGAGAAACTGGCCGGGGATCCAGCCGCCTCGATGATTCGTCGCGTGTTCTACGAGGTCGAGGAACTGATGGAAGTGCACCTGAACATCATCGAAGGCGTCGCAGATCGCTTTTCCACGCCGCATTTCGACAACCTGAAGCGCTACGCCGCCCGCCCGATTGCCACGTTCCACGCGCTGCCGATCGCGCGCGGCAAGTCGATCATCAAGTCGAACTGGATTCACGACATGGGCGAGTTCTACGGCCAGAATCTATTCCTGGCCGAGTCCTCCGCCACGACGGGCGGCCTGGACAGCATGCTCGAGCCGACTGGGAACATCAAAGTCGCTCAGGAGAAGTTTGCCCGTGCCGTCGGCGCGGACCACGTGTTCTTCGTTACCAACGGCACCTCCACGTCCAACAAGATGGTCTACCAGGCGGTGACCGCGCCGGGCGACATCGTAATCGCCGACCGCAATTGCCACAAATCGCATCACTACGGCATGGTGTTGTCGGGCTCCCAGCCCTTTTACGTCGAAGCCTTCCCGATGACCGAATACTCGATGTACGGCGCAGTGCCGCTGCGCACCATCAAGCAGGCGCTGCTCAATCTGAAGGCTGAGGGACGGCTCGATCGCGTGAAGATGCTGACGCTCACCAACTGCACGTTCGACGGGCACGTGTACAACACGCTGCGGGTGATGGAGGAATGCCTGGCGATCAAGCCGGACCTGCTTTTCCTGTGGGACGAGGCCTGGTTCGGGTTCGCGCGCTGGTCGCCGTTCCTGCGCCCGCGTACCGGCCTGGGCGCTGCGGCTGCCCTCGAGGAATGGCGCGCCAGCCCCGCTGCGCTCAAAGCGTATGAAGCGCAAGCCGCCGAACTCGGCGAGGATCTCGATCCGAAAGACGAGCGCCTGCTCAAGCGGCGCCTGGTTCCCGATCCACGCAAGATCCGCATCCGCGTGTACGAGACCGATTCGGTACACAAGTCGATGTCCTGTCTGCGCCAGGGCTCCATCGTTGCGGTTCGGGACGAGGACTACAACAAGCATGTCTCGGCCTTCCGGGAGGCCGTATTCATACACGCGTCGACGTCGCCGAGCGCGCAGATCATCGCGTCGCTGGATGTTGCCCGTCGCCAGATGGAGCTGGAGGGCTACGAGCTCGTCATGCGCGCGATCGAAGTTTCGCTGGCCATCCGGCGGGAAGTGGCCGAACACCCGGTCATTTCGAAATACTTCAAGGTGCTCGGAGCGGACGCAATGATCCCGGCCGAATTCCGTGCATCTGGTTTCAAGGACTTCCTCACGCCGGGCAGCACCTGGCTCACTGCGCTCAAGTCGGTGCAGGAGGACGAATTCTTCCTGGACCCCACGCGTATGACGCTGGTGTGCGGCACGGCTGGGCTCGACGGCACCTCGTTCAAGGGTCTGTTGGCGTCGAAGTACAACATCCAGCTCAACAAGACCTCGCGCAACAGCGTGCTCCTGCAGAGCAACATCAACAACACCCGCAGCGACGTCGCGCTCCTTATCAAGGTATTGCTCGAAATCTCGCAGGAAATCGAGGCCCGGCTTGGCGAGGGCGGAGAATCCGAGCGTGCAGCCTTCGCAGCTCGGGTCAAGAGCCTGATGACGGATGTGCCCGACCTGCCGAACTTCAGCCGCTTCCACGACGGTTATCGTGAGGACCCGGACAGCGTTACCCTCGAGGGCGACATGCGCGGCGCGTTTTTCGCCGCCTATGAAGAGGACGACTGTGAGTACCTGCCGCTCATGAACCCGAAAATCGACGAGCGGCTGAAGAGCGGCCCGGAAATGGTGTCCGCCAATTTCGTGATCCCGTACCCGCCCGGATTCCCGATCATGGTGCCCGGACAGGTGATTGCGGCCGATACGATCGGGTTCATGCGCAAGCTCGACGTCAAGGAAATCCACGGCTACAACGCCACGCGCGGCCTAAAGCTGATCAAGCTGTCGGCCATCGACGCGAAGCATGCGGGCGGAAAGACCAAGCCGGCATCGTCGGTGCCGACCAAAGCAAAGTCAAAGTCAAGATGAATTGAAAGGGTAAGGGATCACGCAAGCATTCATTCTTTCAGTCCCAAGGTGTACCGGTGACCAACCAAACAACCGGCTCAACGGAGCCAACAAAAGGGAGTAAATCATGATTGATTGGTTCTTTGCGACGCTGAAGCAGTACCCGGAAATCGCGATCTTTCTCTCGCTCGCCTTCGGCTACTACTTTGGCAAGTTCACCTACAAGGGCATCGGCCTGGGAGCGGTCACCGCGACCCTGATCGCCGGTGTGGTGATCGGGCAGATCGGCATCACGATCAACCAGCCGCTCAAGGCGTTCGCGTTCCTGATGTTCCTGTTCGCCGTCGGTTACGGCGTCGGGCCGCAGTTCGTGCGCGGCATCGCCAAGGACGGCGTGCCGCAGGCGATATTCTCAGCGGTGCAGTGCGTGTTCAGCCTGGCGGTCTGCGTCGTGATCGCGAAGATCGCCGGCTACGACCTGGGCTACGCCGCCGGCCTCTATTCGGGGTCGCAGACGATTTCCGCGGCGATGGGCTTGTCGACCGACGCCATCAACCGGTTGGGCCAGAGCGCCGAGGAAGCGAAGGCGCTGATCGACTCAATGCCGATCGCCTACGCGGTGACCTACATGTTCGGCACGATGGGCTCGGCGATCGTCATCGCCGTCCTCGGCCCTAAGCTGCTCGGCATCGATCTCGTCGCGGCCTGCAAGGACTACCAAGAGAAGTTCGGCGGCGGCAGGAAGGACGTCGGCGGCGCCGGCTCCGCCTGGCAGCGTTGGGTTCTGCGCGCGTACAAGGTGCGTTCCGGCGGGCAGGCGGCCGGCCTGCGCGTCGCCGAGGCCGAGGCTCTTGTCGGCGATGCGCGCATCTTTGTCCAGCGCATGCGCCGCGACGGCCAGATCATCGATGCAACAGCGGACACCGTCCTCAAGGAAGGTGATGTGGTCGCGGTCGCGGGCGAACGAGAAGTACTCGTGAGGGCGCTGCAGAACGCGGAAGAAGTGGAAGACAGGGAACTGTTGGCCGTACCTGTTGAGGGCGTCGACGTCCTCGTGAGCAACAAGGAGGTCGACGGCAAGACGATTGCCGAGCTGGCCCAGCTTCCCGCCGCACGCGGCGTCTTCCTGCGCAAGATTACGCGCGGCGCGACTGCCACCGACATCCCGATTCTGGCAAATACCACGGTCCAGCGCGGCGACCTGTTTACCCTGGTCGGGCGCACGCAGGATGTCGCCGCCGCCATTAAGCTCCTGGGCGTAGCGGACCGCCCGACCGACATGACCGACATGGCGTTCGTTGGTGCGGCGATCGTGATCGGCGCGCTGATCGGCGCGCTGGTCTTCAAGATAAGCGGTGTGCCCCTGACGCTGTCCACCGCCGGGGGGGCACTCATCGCCGGGATCATCGGCGGCTGGCTGCGCTCGGTGCGCCCGTCCTTCGGGCGCATCCCGACGCCCACCGTCTGGTTCATGAACTCGGTTGGCCTCAACATCTTCATCGCCATCGTCGGGATTTCCGCCGGCCCGGGATTCGTCAATGGCCTGAAGACGCAAGGCGTCGGCCTGTTCCTCTGGGGCGCGCTCGCCACCACCGTTCCTTTGGTACTCGGCATGTTCATGGCCAAGTACGTGTTCCGCTTCCACGACGCGCTCACGCTCGGCATCGTCTCCGGGTCGCGCACGACGACGGCATCGCTCGGGCTGGTCTGCGACCAGGCGAAAAGCCAGATCCCGGCGCTCGGCTACACGGTCACCTACGCCGTGGGCAACACGCTGCTCACGATCTGGGGCATGGTCATCATTATGCTGATGTCGTGAAGCGCGCATTTCCGGACTCAAAAACCATATAGGGAGAAAGCAATGAGCTTGGACCTCAAACAGTACGAGAAGCTGGGGCCGTTCGAGATCAAGGACTTCCTCGCCAAGGTGGCGACCAAGGCCGCGGCGGAATCCGATCTGTCGTACCTGAATGCCGGCCGCGGCAATCCCAACTGGGTGGCGACCGAGCCGCGCTCGGCCTTCTTCCTCCTCGGGCAGTTCGCGGTCACCGAGAGCCAGCGCGTGTTCGACCTGCCGCCGGGCGTCGCCGGCATGCCGAAGGCGGCGGGCAGCGCCGCCCGGCTCGCCGCGTGGCTGGACAAGCAGCGCGCCATGCCGGGCGCCGAGTTCCTGCAGCGGATGGTGCCGTGGACGGTGAAGAAGTTCGGCTTCGACGCGGACAAGTTCGTGGGCGAGCTGACCGATTCCATCATCGGCGACCACTACCCGGTGCCCGACCGCATGCTGGTGCACAACGAGCAGATCGTGCGCGAGTACCTGCAGTGGGCGATGTGCGGCGAGCCGCGGCCGAAGGGAACGTTCAAGCTCTACGCGGTCGAGGGCGGCACCGCCGCCATGTGCTACATCTTCAAGTCGCTGAAGAGCAACCGCCTCCTCAACCCGGGCGACACCATCGCGATGGGCGTGCCGATTTTCACGCCCTACCTCGAGATGGCGCATCTCGAGGACTACGACCTCAAGTTCGTCGAGGTGCACGCCAAGCAGGAAAACCGCTGGCAGTACCCGGACGAGGAGCTGAAGAAGCTCCTCAACCCGAAGGTCAAGGCGTTCTTCGTCGTCAATCCGGGCAACCCGTACGCGGTGGCGATCTCGCCCGAGACCATCAAGAAGATCGGCGAGGTGCTGAAGAAGCGCCCGGATCTCATCCTGCTGACCGACGACGTCTACGGCACTTTCGTGCCGGGCTTCCGCTCCCTGATGGGGGCGTATCCGTACAACACCATCGGCGTTTACTCGTACAGCAAGTACTTCGGCTGCACCGGCTGGCGCCTCGGCACGGTCGCGGTGCACGAGGACAACATCTTCGACCGCATGATCGCCAAGCACCCCGAGTCGATCAAGAAGAAGCTGGACAAACGCTACGGTTCGCTCACGCTCGAGCCGCGCAAGATCGCGTTCATCGACCGCATCGTCGCGGACAGCCGCGACGTTGCGCTGAACCACACCGCGGGCCTGTCGCTGCCGCAACAGGTGATGATGACGCTGTTCTCGACCTACGAGCTGATGGACGAAAAGAAGGACTACCAGAAAGCCTGCCTCGGCATCGTCAAGAAGCGGGTGAAGGCGACGCTGGAAGGCCTGGGCCTCGAGGTGCCGCCGAACGAGCTGCACGACTTCTACTACGGGCTGATCGACTTCGAGTTCTGGGCGCGCAAGAACCTGGGCGAGGACATCGTCAAGTGGATGAAGAAGAACGTGCATCCGCTCGACATCGTGTTCCGCCTGGCCGAGGAGCACGGCATCGTGCTGCTCAACGGCAGCGGCTTCGGCGCGCCGGACTGGTCGGCGCGCATATCCTTCGCGAACCTCGAAGATCATGTCTACGACGACATCGGCCGGGCGGTGCGCACTATCGCGCGCGGGTACCGGGAGGCCTATGAGGCCGCGGGCAAAACCGTCAAACCGGCCAAGACCGGGAAGGCGCCTTCCGCAAAACGGAAGAGGTCATGATCGAACACACCCTCGAGAACACCTGGCATCACACTTTGTTTCTGCCGAGATCGGGACTTTCCGGCAGGACAAGTTGAGGCTGCAACGCATTGGATCGCCAACCATTGATTGGACACAACTAGCCATCGTTCCATCGGCCTGCCTGCCGCAGCCGCCGAACTCAAACGTTCGATTGGCCACCACTGCATGAAGATCGGGGAAACGTGGACTTCTTTGTAAATGCACTGCGGACCAATCCCGAGCTGGCGATCTTCCTGACCCTTGCCATAGGTTTCCTGATTGGCCGCGTCAAGTTCGGCAGCTTCAGCCTCGGGATCGTCGTCGGTACCTTGCTGGCGGGAGTCCTGATCGGTCAGCTCGATATCAAGGTACCGTCGGTCGTGAAGTCGATCTTCTTTGCGCTGTTTCTGTTCACGACCGGATACAAGGTGGGTCCGCAATTCTTCCGCGGACTGAAGCGCGATGCGCTTCCCCAGGTGGCACTCACGGTCGTCCTGTGCGTAGCGTGCCTGCTCACGGCGTTCGGGTTCGCAACGCTTCTCGGCTACGACGTGGGGACGGCTGCCGGGCTCCTGGCTGGCGCCTTCTCCGAATCCACGGTGATCGGCACCGCCGGCGAGGCGATCCAGCGCCTGGCGATTCCGGACGAGGAAAAGGCCGCGCTGGTGAACAACATTCCGGTCGCCTATGCCGTGACCTACCTGGTCGGCACCGCCAGTCTCGTCTGGTTCCTGCCTACCATCGGGCCGAAGCTGATGAGGATCAACCTGCGGGCAGAGGGTGAGCGTATGCAGGCGGCGATCGCGGGTGCTGCCGAGCTGGGCCTCGGCGTCGTCTCGGCCGCGAAGTTGTTCGACGTCCGTGCGTACCGCGTGACCAACCCAAACCTTGTAGACAGGACCGTGGCGCAACTGGAAGCGCTGCCCGAAGACCTCAGGGTGTTCATCGTGCGAATCCATCGTGGAGGCGAGATCATCGAGCCGACGCCGGACACGGTCGTTCGCAAGGACGACGTGGTCGCGGTTATGGCCCGGCAAGAGGCGCACATCGAGCGCGGTGCCGCGGTCGGTCCGGAAGTGGACGACAAGGCGCTGCTCGAAATTCCGATCGAAACGCTGGATGTAGTGGTCACGCAACGGTCCCTGGTAGGCAGAACCTTGGCGGACCTCGCGCGGCTCGAGAGCGCTCGTGGGGTATTTCTCCAACGTATCATGCGGGCCGGGCAGGAGATCCCGATCGCTACCAGCACGCTCATCGACCGGGGAGACGTGCTGTGCCTGATCGGCGCCAAGCCCGAGGTCGCGCGCGCGGCGAAGGATATTGGATATGCCGATCGTCCCACCACGTCTACCGACATGCTGTTCGTCGGCACCGGGATCGTCCTCGGCGGGCTGTTCGGCCTGCTCTCGGTCACCGTTGCCGGCATCCCGCTCACGCTCACCGCCAGCGGTGGCGCCCTGATCATGGGGCTGGTATTCGGATGGCTGCGTTCGGTGTACCCGTTCTTCGGCCGCATCCCCGAGCCGGCAATATGGGTCTTCGATACCGTCGGACTGTGCACCTTCATCGGCGTGGTCGGCCTGAGCGCGGGACCCAGTTTCATCGCCGGGCTGCAGAAAACCGGTATCAGCCTGGTCTTCGTGGGCCTGGCGGCAGCCCTGATTCCTCACACTCTGGGCATCCTCTTCGGGCGCTACGTGTTGAAGATGGAACCCCTCGTCGTGCTGGGCGCCTGCGCTGGAGCCGGGACGATCACGGCGGCCCTGCGCGCAGTGCAGGACGAAGCGCGTAGCAGTGTTCCCGCGCTCGGCTACACCGTGCCCTATGCCATCGGCAACATTCTGCTGACGGCATGGGGACCGGTACTCGTGGCGCTGATGTGGATTGGAAAGTAAAACCGGTTCGGATTATTGGCGAGCCGAAATGCCGATCCAAGACAAAGGAGTATTGCCATGACCTCATACAAACATGTTGAAGTGCGGACTGCTCCGCATCTGCCGCGTGTTGCGGCTGTGTGGCCGATCGCGACGGTGAGCCTCTTCTTGCTGGTAGGCGTTGCGTCCCAGGCCGCGGGCCAGCAGCCACCCGCCGAATCGGTTGAACAGGGACAGACGCCCATGGACGAGGTCGAACTGGCCAACCCGCAACCCGGACAACCTCTGGTCCCGGTAGAGCCGGAAAAGAAGTCGCCGTTTTTCGATGATTCCAGGATCAGCGCGCAGGCACGGACCTTTTATCTCTACCGCGACAAGTACGACGACAGTATTAGCGAGGCCTGGGCGATCGGGGGTTCGGTTACCTACACATCCGGTTATCTGGCCGATGTATTCCGTGTTGGCGCGACTGCCTATACGTCGCAGCCGCTGTACGCACCGGATGACCGCGACGGCACATTGCTGTTGGCGCCCGGGCAGGAAGGCTACACCGTGCTCGGCCAGATTTATGGTGAGGTGAAGTTCAGCGATCGACTTTTCGGTGCCTTCGGGCGCAAGGAATACAACACCCCGTACATCAACAAGAACGACGCCCGGATGACGCCGAATACCTTCGAGGGGGTGACCCTCTACGGAAAAACCGGCGGAAAAGACGGTGCTCCCGAGTGGCGGTATGGCGGCGGCTACATTTCGAAGATCAAGGAACGGAATTCCGATGAATTCGTCTCGATGTCCGTCGACGCGGGCGCCACCGTGGAGCGCGGCGTTTACGTTGCAGGCGCCAATTTCAAACAGAAAGATTATTCGATCGGCGCGGCCAACTACTATTCGCCCGACATAATCAATATTTTCTATACGGAAGCGAAGTACGCTCTGACCCCCCGGAAATTATCGCTCTCCGCGCAGTTTTCGGACCAGCAAAGCACAGGCGACAATCTGCTCACGGGAACGGCTTTTTCCACCCACCAGTGGGGAGTCAAAGGTGACCTTGGTCTGGGCGCAGCGGTGTTGACCCTGGCCTACACGGATACCGCGGACGGAGCCGCCATGCGCAATCCATGGAGCGGCTATCCGGGCTACACGAGCGTGCAGGTGCAAGACTTCTTCCGTGCCGGCGAGTCGGCGGTCATGCTCAAGGCGGCATATGATTTGGCCGGCCTTGGGTTTAAAGGCGCCAGCGCCTATGCGCTTTGGGTTCACGGCTCCGGGGTCGCAGCCCCCAACTTCAACGAAGACGAGGTCGATCTCAATTTGCAATGGAATCCGGACAAGTCCGGGCCGTTGCGGGGCATGTCGTTCCGGGTGCGTCTTGCCCATGTCGCCCAGCGTGGCGGCGGCGATCCGGACATCACGGATTTTCGCTTCATCGTAAATTACGACTTCCCGCGCCCCTGAGATACAACGTATTCGGATCGCGACCGATTGAATACCGCATGGCTTGACTCGCTGTGGCACGGGCTGCTGGATGCACATCCGCTGCGGGGGATGTTCGAGCTCCCGGTTATCTTCGACCTGGGCGCGGTGTTCTTCTTCGCGCTCACCGGAGCGCTGGCGGCGATTCGCCGTAACTACGATTTCGTCGGCCTGTTCATCATGGCATTCGTAACCGGGGTCGGCGGCGGCTTGATCCGCGACGGCGTGTTTATTCCGCAAGGCCTCCCGGCGGTCGTCGCCGACGGCCGCTATCTGGTCGTGGTTGTCCTGGCCTGCCTGGCGGGCCTGGTAATCGGCGGATTCATCGAGCGCTTTCAGAAGGCGATCGCCTACATCGATGCCCTCGGGCTGGGCGCGTACGCGGTGGTCGGTGTGCAGAAGGCGCTGATCGCGAACATAAGCATTCCGGGGGCGATCATGATCGGCACCATCAACGCGGTCGGCGGCGGACTTCTGCGCGATATCATCGTGCGCGTCGAACCGCTTATGCTCAAACCGGGCCAGTTCTACGTGCTGGCCGCGGTGCTCGGTAGCAGCCTGTTCGCGAGCCTGACGGCCTTCACGAAGCTGCCCGCGCCCGAGTCCGCGTTGATCGCGATCGGCGCGACCTTTCTTTTCCGTGTCCTGGCCATCTTTTTCAATTGGCAAACCAAGACGGTGCGTCCGTGGTTCACGGATCAAAGCAAGGAAACCACCATGTCCGACGACGAAGCCCGCAGGCAGGAACAGGAGCGTGGCGACCGCAAGGAGTGAACGAACTGACCCATGAACTCCCACGTCCCTGAAACGACAAAGGGCATTTCGATGTGGATCAAGCCGTCCATCAACTGGCTGTTCGTTTTCATACCGGTCACGCTCGCGCTCGAGCACGCCGGATTGCCGGCGCCGTGGGTATTTTTCTCGGCAGCGGCTGCGATCGTGCCGATCGCGACCCTCATCGTGCGGGCGACGGAGCAGATCGCCACGCGCACCGGCGACGCCGTCGGCGGATTGCTCAACGCAACGTTCGGTAATGCGCCGGAGCTCATCATCGCTTTCGTGGCGCTCAAGGCGGGATTGCTCGACATGGTGCGGGCCTCGCTTATCGGCGCAATCCTGGCGAACATCCTGCTTGCGCTCGGCATCGCGTTTCTGCTCGGCGGCTTACGCTACCGCGACCAGGACTACAACCCGGCGGCAGCACGCGTCTATAGTTCGATGATGTTGATCGCGGTCGTGAGTCTCGCCGTGCCGAGCGCCTTCAGCCGTTTCTTCGCGCCCGAGGAAACGATCCGCCAGGAAACGCTGTTGAACGTGGGATTGGCTGTCGTGCTGCTCATAGCCTATGCGCTCTACCTCGTGTTCATGTTGAAGACCCATCCGGGCGCCTTCGCGGCCAAGGGTGGCCACGGCGGCAACGAACATGAAGGAAAACACTGGAGCGTGCCGCGGGCCGTGGGAACCCTCGTGGGCGCCTCCGTGCTGGCGGCGTGGATGAGCGAGATCCTGGTGGGTGCGGCGGAAGGCACCGGGACCGCGCTCGGCATGTCGCAGGTGTTCATCGGCATTGTGTTCGTGGCGATTGTCGGTGGCGCAGCCGAGAGTCTCTCGGCGATCGTGATGGGGCGAAAGAACCGGATGGACATGACGATCGGCATTGCACTCGGCAGCTCGATCCAGATCGCACTGTTCGTCGCGCCAATGCTGGTGCTGGCCAGTTATTTCATCGCGCCGCAACCACTCGAACTATCCTTCGGGCGTGCCGAAGTCGGCGCGCTCTTTCTGGCGGTGCTGATCGGCGCGGTGGTTTGCGGCGATGGGCGTTCCAACTGGTACAAGGGTGTGCAGCTCATCACCGTCTATTTGATCATCGCGCTCATGTTCTACTTCCTGCCGGAGGTATGAACTCCGGCTAGCATGCTAACCCGCGTCGTGGTACGGGACGGGCGTAACAGATAAGGGAGGTGGGATGTTGCAATTGGAAGAACAGAAGCGCGCGCGGGTATTGGATCCGGTCCACCGCGTGTCAGAGATTATCTTCGGCCTGATCATGGCGCTGACGTTCACCGGCGCGCTGAGCGCGGCGACCGCCGCGCGCGAGGAAATCCGCACCATGATGTTTGCCGCGCTCGGCTGCAATCTCGCGTGGGGGTTGGTCGATGGGGTCATGTACCTCGTCCAGACGCTGACCGAACGGACACGCAACTTCACGCTGATGCGCCGTGTCCGCAGTGCTGCGCACCCGCAAGAGGCCCACGCGATCATTGCGGAAGCTATGCCCGGGCGCCTGGGTACCGTCATCAGTGCCCAAGGTCTGGAGGAGGTGCGCCAGCGACTTGCTGCGCTGCCCGAGCCACCCGCCCGCGGGCGCCTGGGCTGGGACGATTACGTCGGTGCAGTTGGCGTGTTCCTGCTCGTCGTCCTTACGACCTTTCCGGTCGTGGTTCCGTTCCTGTTGTTCCAGGAAACCGCTTTGGCGATGCGCGTCTCCAATGCGGTCGCCGTTGTGACGCTGTTCGTGGCCGGCTACATGCTCGGGCGCCATTCCGGCGGAGTCCCCTGGCGATCCGGGCTCGTCATGGTTGCGATCGGTATGATTCTGATAGGCTCCACCATGGCACTCGAGGGATTGGCGGAGTGAGCATGTGCTGGACCAGTGCTGCGGTCGCGACTGCGCTGCTCGTGCCGGCACTGGCGTACGCCGCACCGGACAGCGTGGACGCATCGTCGCCCACTTCGTCCGCGCAGGCGCCAGGCTGGGCCTTTTCCGCGACCGGCATGTATTATTTCCCTCCCGATCAGGACAGTTTCCTGCTTGTTGTTGGCACGGCCGATCGCGGGTCGCTGCATCTCGAGGCGCGCTACAACTACGAGGCGTTGGATACCGGCTCACTATTCGCCGGCTGGACGTTTTCGGGTGGCGACAAGCTCACCTACGAGCTGACGCCCATTCTGGGCGCGGTGTTCGGTGCCACGCAGGGTGTCGCGCCGGGGTTCGAGGCAAGCCTGGCGTATGGTATCGCCGACTTTTACATCGAAGCCGAGTACCTGCATGATTTCTCGAACAGTGAGGACAGCTACACCTATGCATGGAGCGAACTCGGCTTCACCCCCCTGGAGTGGTTGCGCTTCGGCCTCGTCGGCCAGCGCACGCGCGTCTACAGCAGCGATCTCGATATCCAGCGTGGCGGCTTCGTCCAGATCATATCTGGCAAGATGACGTTCGGACTGTATGTCTTCAATCCCACTGACAGTGCGGACCGGGTGTCCATCTTGTCGTTCGGAGCGCAATTCTAGCCGTGGCATGTGCTGCAACGTGACTGGCGCGTGGCGGCGCTTGCGCGAAGCATTCGTGTCCTCCCGGGAACAGGTTTCCCCGCGATTCTGCCGACCCGTGCGTTCGAGCCGAGCCCACGGGTGAGAAAACACGTATCGGCATGCTGCATTTGAAGCGTGTATTGCTCTGGGCTGGATTTGTTTTTTCCGCGCTGGTCGTAGCGGTCATTTGCGTCGTGCTGTCCGCCCCGCTGTGGATCAATGAAGCCGCGGTAAAAAGCGAAATCGCCGGTCTGGTGTCGCGCGCGACCGGCGACATCCTGGAACTCGACCGCCTCCAACTCGACTACTTTCCGCTTCCAGGTGTAGTGATCTCTCGCCCGAAGTACTCGGTGCCGGGTGTGGCCGAAATCCAGGCCGAGACCGCCGCGGTCACAATCGATTTTTGGGCGCTTCTGTCAGGCCGCGTTCAACCGCGGGTGGTGAACATCAGGGGCGCGCGCATTACGATACGCCTGCCGGTCACCGAACCAGGCACCGAGCCGCTTTCCCTGGAAACTGCCGAGCTGCGGCTCCGACAAGTTATCGGGCAAGTCACCGGAGCGGTGCCGAACCTGCAAGCGACGATGGAAGATGCTCGCGTGCAGGTGCTGGTCGGCGACCGCGCGCCGTTGATTTTGCAGGCAGTGAACGCGAGCGTCGGTGTTTCTGAACGCAGCATCGACGTGGAGTTTGCCTGCACGTCGAATCTGTGGGAAAAACTAGCACTCGCATTCACGCTCTCGGGCGCTGATCTTGGCGGAACGGGACGTGCCAACGTCGTCGGCCTGCAAACGAATGGCCTGTACAGTCTGCTGGGATTGGCACCCGACTCGTCGAACGTGGACACGGTGATCATCGGTCGGTTCGACTGGCGCATGCAGGGGCTGCGCAACCTGAGCGCCGATCTAATCGCGTCCGCGGCAGAAGTCACGCTGCGGCGCGGGACCAACTTGCACGTGTTTTCCGGGGTGACCGTCGCTGCGGGATTCCAATCCAAAGGCCACGCGCTGGAAGCGAATTTGCATCGACTTTACCTGCGCTCGCCACACCTGCTGCTGAGCGGAAAGTTGGCGCGCAGTGAAAGCGGCGCTTATGTGCTGGAAGGAGAGGCGATGGGTGTGGACGTCGACGAGCTTTTGGCCGCCGCTCGGGACATCGCGCCGGAAATTCCCTGGATCGCGCAGCCGCCCTTCGAAATCGACGGCGGAAATATCAGCGCACTGCGAATCGGCAGCCATGCCGATGCGCGCTCGGAGTTGCTGCGCCTCGATCGATTGCAGGTCGAAGCCGCGCTCGAAGGCGTCGGCATCGACTTCACGCGCAAGGGCATCCGCATCCGTGATGTCGATTGCCGCGTCTCGATCGATCGCGGTGTACTGCGCGTACGGGGCCTGACGGCCCGCTTGGGACAATCGGTTGTTCGCAACGCGCGTCTCGTAGCAGATCTTCTGACCGAGCCCATTGTGCTGAATGCCGAGACCGAGGCGACGCTCGAACTTTCGGAAGCCCTGGTCCTGGCGAAGCAGATGCTGCCCGCCAGCAAATTCCGATCACGGCTGAATGATCTGGAGCAGGTCAAAGGCACGGCAATTGTCCGTCTCGCGATGGAGGGCAGCCTCAAAGAGCCGCGGCTGCGGGTCGATGTCCAGGAGATGAATCTGGTCGCGCGCCACCGTGCAGTGCCAATGCCCGTCCGGCTATCGAAGGGCCAGGCCGGCTACACCGGCGACCAGGTATCTTTGCACGCACTGGATGGTCATATCGGCGATTCGAGTTTTACGGGGCTTGATGCTTCCTTCGGTTTGAAGCCGCCCCATCGATTCAACGTCCGTCACGAACGCGCTGCACTGTTGACGGCGGAACTGTTTCGCTGGGCCGCTTCCTATCCGGATCTTGCCAAAGCGCTGGCCGCAATAAGAAGTGTTTCGGGCAAGATCGAGTTGTCGGGCTCGCAGGCGCGAGGATCGTTCCAAAACCTGGAAGACCTGCTGTTCAGCACCATCGCAACGCCGCGCGGCCTGGTGGTTCTCGCGCCGGATATCGGTCCGGAGCTCAAACTCGACGGCGGCGTCGTCGAGATCTCCCAACGCGAGGTCGAGATGAAGGGCGTTGGCGTCGCGTTCGTGGATGCTGCATTGAGCGTGTCCGGGCACGTTCCCAACTATCGCGAACGACCAACCGATCTGGATGTCATCGCTAGCGGGAAGCTGGGCGCCGAGGCGGTTGCCTGGATCTACAACGCCACCCAAACTCCACGCGCGCTACAGGTGCGCGCACCGATTGAAGTCGCCGACGTGGTCGCCAAGGTGAGGGGTGTGGACGATGTCCACGTCAAAGGGCGATTTAGCATTGCGGGAGGACCGGTGCTCGGGGTCGAAGGCCGGCGCGTTGCAAGGATTCTGGAAATCGACAAAGTCACGGTGAAGGATTTGGATTCCGATGCCAGCTTCGGCGGAAAACTTGCGTACGGAAACGCAGAAGGCTGGTTCAAGGGACGACTGTCCGGAAAGACGCTGCCGCAAGTCTTCGTTGCCCCGGCGTACGCGATTGGCGAACTCAGGGGCGACCTTGCCGTGAAAGTAGACCTTGCCAGGATCGCAGAGGCGACGGCGCGAGGGCATCTTGAGGGTTCCGGCATCAGCGTCGCGCGAGGATGGCCGACCCCCATCGAGGTGGAGAAATTCGCACTCGAGGCGGACAACGGCAAAGTCGTGGTCAAACAAGCCGACGTGTCCAGCGGCGAGAACCGAATCGCGCTTACCGGCACCATCGAGCGCCGCGACCACAAGTTCGTCGTCGATGCCGAACTGCGCTCAGACCGAATTGTAATGCCCCAATTCGCCAAGGCCACGGAAACGGCGGACGAACATGAACCAGTTGCATTCGATCTGTCGAAAGTTCCGTTCGAGGGACGCGTCGCGGTGAACGTCCAGAAGTTCAAACGGGACTCGCTCGAAATCGACGGATTGATCGCCGACGCAAAATTGGCGGATGCGAAGGTCGATCTGGGCATCACCAACGCAACGGTATGCGGAATCAATCTATCCGGAACCGCCACCGGGGGAACCGACGACTTGCGGGTCATCGCCACTTTGCGGGCGCGCGACGCGCCACTCGCAGGATCCATTGATTGCCTCACTGGAGAACATATTCAGGCAAGCGGTCAGGTGGATCTGGACGCGCAATTCACGTCCCAGGGTGCACTGGGTTCGCTGAAGGAGAACCTCGATGGGACTTTTTCGGTTACCGCCCGCGACGGCCATCTGCAGAAAGCCGCTCCGCTGCAAAGAGTGTTCGAGCTGCTCAACGTGACCGAAGCCGTGCGCGGAGAGAAACTCGAATTGGGATTGACCGGACTACCTTACCGGACCATGAGCGTCCGCGGCGCACGGGAGGGGAAAGTCCTTCGGTTTGAAGAGATGACGCTCGACGCACCCGTGGTCCAGATCGTGGCGTCGGGCCGGATTGATACCGACACGGACAAGCTGTCCTTCGATGTATTGGTCGCGCCGCTGCAGACGGCTAACTATGTCCTTGAGCACATACCGCTGTTGAACAAGATATTCGGCGGCTCGGTACTGGCGGTGCCAGTGCAAGTATCCGGCACTTTGACGAATCCGGTCGTCGTGCCTCTGGGTCCCGGCGCGGTCGCCAGGCGTTTGACGGATATCATCGGCAACGTCCTCAAACTGCCGGCCGATGCGATCACGATCATTTCACCCGGCACAAAATCGCAAGGTAAGAGCCCACCCGACATGGAGTTGAAGTAAATTCTCGATAGTTCTCGAAGACCGGCAATCGAGGCAATCAAAGGAAGTGCCCGGATCATGAATCAGACGACGCCGAAAAGGCCCGCCCGAGTATCGTTGAGATCGCCGTTTCTGCTGCCGGCGATCAGTGTATTCGCATTCGTCGTTGCTTTCGCTGCGCTGCTTGCCGTGCTCAGTCCCGCGCCCCCGCGCACTGTAATGATGGCCACCGGTGCGCCGGGTAGCGCCTATGCCGAGTTCGGCGAACGTTACCGCGCCCTGCTTGCCCGTCACGGCGTCACGCTGGAACTGGTAGCGACCAACGGTGCAGTGGACAATGTCCGTGCGCTGGGCGACGCAAGTTCCGGCGTGAGCGTAGCGTTCGTGCAGGGCGGAATCGCCCATGCAGAAAAGGCACCCGAACTGGTCTCTCTCGGCACGGTTTTCTACGAGCCGGTATGGTTTTTTGTCCGCGGCGATCTGCCGCTTGCATCCAGGCACATGCTCGCCGGACGGCGCGTATCCATCGGCCCCGAGGGCAGCGGAACGCACCAGCTCGCCTCCGACCTGATAACTGCGGTGGGTCTGGACGTGACCGGCACCCAGATGCTCGACCTGACCGCACAGAATACTGGCGAGGCACTGCTTCGTGGCGAGATCGATATGGCGGTCATGGTGGCACCGTGGGAATACACGGTGGTGCGCCAACTGCTTGCTTCCGAGCGCATCAATGCGATTTCCTTTCGGAGAGCGGATGCGCACATCGCTTTGCGTCCGTACTTGAACAAGCTGGTCGTACCGCAGGGTGTTGCGGACCTCGCAAAGGACCGGCCACCCACTGATGTCGTGTTGGTCGCCCCAAAATGCAGTCTGGTAGTGCGCAACGATCTCCATCCCGCAATCCAGTACCTGCTGCTCGATGCTGCCATGCAACTCCACTCCAAGCCGGGAATTTTCCAGAAAGCCGGCCAGTTCCCTGCCGCCGAGCCGATCGACTTGCCGTTGAGCGAACAGGCGCAGCGGTTCTACCAAACGGGTCCGCCGTTCCTGCAGCGCTATCTGCCGTTCTGGCTGGCGGTCTTCGTTGCTCGCTTGCTGTTGCTGCTCATTCCTATCCTCGGCGTAGCCTATCCGACGGTGCGGTTGCTGCAGGCGATCTACGGATGGGGAATGCGCCGCCGTATTTTCAACCTCTACGGCGAACTAAAGTTCCTGGAAGCCGACCTCGAGGCGCGCGCACCTGGGGCGCCGGCGGAAGATCTTCAGGCGTCCCTGGAAAAGCTCGAATTCAGAGCCAATCATATGAGGGTGCCGGTCGGCTTCGCGCACATGCTGTACACGTTGCGGACACACATCGGCCTGGTGCGCGCGCGTCTGGAACAGCGCTAGAGCGTCAGAACGCCTCGCCGACGCCGACATAGATCGCAGTGTCGTCCTTGCCGCGAGCAATATCGACCCGGAAATTGATGGGATGCTGCTTGCTGATCCGGTAACGAATCCCGGCGCCCACGCTCGGCAGCAGATTGTCGCTGTTCAGATCGCCCACATCGGGTGCGACTTCGCCGACCCCGGCAAAGACGACGACGCCGAATCGTTCCGTCAGGCCGCGCCTGTATTCTCCCTGGACTGCGAACATCATGCGGTCAATGTACTGTCCGGAGATATAGCCGCGAAGGTCGGTGCCGCCGATACGGGCGAGCGCGAAGAACGGTGCGTCTCCCGAGCTGAATGCCGTGATGCCGCGCAACGCCAGAACTTGGCGATCACCGAGTCCGAGATAGCGATTGTATGCAAGCGAATTCGAGGTGTAGTTGAAGTCGCTTCCAAGCGTATCGGTGAACTGGTCCACCTTGACGTCGAATAGCGACCCCTCGGTCGGATAGAACTGGTTGTCGCGCGAATCGTACTGGACGCGCAGTCCCACGGCGGCCAGCTTCGATGAAAGAAGGATCTCCGGCAGCGGGGGAGAACCGGGCGGCAGTTGCGGAAGGTCCGTGTCCAACCTGACATCCGTGCGGCCATAGAGCAGCCGCAATCCAACATACCAGTCCGTGAACGTCTCGCGCAGTACCTCGAACAATCCGCCTGTCACTTGCTGGTTAAGCGGTATCGACTGATTCGTGTCGCCCGCCTCGCTGCCGACTCCGAAGAAATCGTAGTTGACATCGGCGTACCCGGCGGCCATCAGCATCCGCCAGGTGTCATTTTTCAGATTCATCTTGTGAAAAGCCGCGGCGGCCCAGGTCCCGTTCTCGCTGTACGACCCGGCAATGCCGGTCGTCCAAGGCGGCGAATCACGACTCTCCGACGCGGGTTTGTAGATGGCCATCAAGGGCACTGCTAGACCCCATCCGAGCGTCGGATTGAGGGACGGGATCGGAACGATCACGATCTCTCGCTTCTTGTCCGGTTCCTTTGAATCCGAAACGGCCTGGCGATCGAGTTCGCCGAGATCGCCGCCGTTTTCCGGACTTGGAGTGGGCGGCAGACCTTTGTCGAATGCGTCCGAATAGCGGGATTCGATCTTTTTAACCAGATAGCCCGGCTGCAGCGGAGTGTTCGCGTTTGCGTCCGCGGTATCGGCAGCGTGGAGGGCGATCGGCCAGTACAGGCCTATCAGGATGACAGGCAGGGCGATAGCACCAAAGAGAGCCATCAGCGGGGTGTGCGGGGTCATTCGAATTTTTACTGGCTCGTCCGCCGGCTCTATGGCGCCCACATACCCATGACTCTACCTCATTCAGGGACAGCATTCTCGCGCGCGGTGGCGCCGCCATTGGCGATGTCGAAATGGTTTTGTGGAGATCGCTCGGAGTCCTACACGAGATCGGCGAGCGCCGACGGTGCGGGGTTCCATGCCGCTATCTGGATCGCATTCGGAAATTTCTGTTCCCCGGTTCTCCGGCGGATGTCGACATCGCTATTGATCGTTTGCAAACACGCGGTTCCAGTCGCGCTTCATGTCCACGACCGTCCAGCCCTTGGCATTGGCTTCGTCCAGCGCCTTGTTCAAAGTTCCGATTTTCGACTTGCGGTCATAGGCCCACTCGCGCTCGGCGTCGGTGTGATGGACCAGTCCCGCGAAACGGGCTCCGCTGCCGGCGGCGGTCCATTGCAACATCTGCAGGTCGCCGTCGGAGTTGCCGAAGGCGAACACGGGACGGCGACCGATGAATTTCTGGATTCCGACCGGCTTGCCGGGACCATCATCGACATGGTCGACTTTGGCCTCCTTGGTCAGTATGGGCGTGCCGTCCTTGAACGAGAATTTGAGTCCTCCCATGCTGCCGATCACCTGCTCCGGTGGTATGTCATACACACGCTCCGCGAATACGCGCATGAACTCGACGCCCCCACCCGAAACGATGTAGGTTTTGAAGCCGTTTTCCCTGAGATAGTCGAGCAATTCCAGCATCGGCCGATAGACCATCTCGGTATAGGCGCGTTTGGTCTTCGGATGCCGCGCGCTGGCAAACCAGTCGGAGACGATTGCGGAGAATTCATCCGTGGTCATGCCTGCATGCGTTGCGGCCATGAGTTGGACCAGGCCGTTTTTTCCCGAGGCAGTCAGGGCCTTCATGTCGCCTTCGATGACGGCCTTGTAAGGCTGCCGCGTTTTCCATTCGGGATGCTTCGGCGCCAGCGCCCGAATCCGGTCGAACACAAATGCGAACTGAAAATAAATCGTTTGTTCGGCCCAGAGCGTGCCGTCGTTATCGAAGACAGCGATGCGTTCGGCGGGCGGGACGAAATCCGTTCCGTCTTCCCGGGTAACTTGCGCCACGAAATCGAAAATGGCCTGCCGGGTCGGACCTTCGTTCCAGGACGGCAGAACGTCGGCACTCCATGCTGCCGGAACGCCGCAGAACAGCAGAACGCAGAACAGCGAAAATTCTACGAGTTTGGAAATCCCCACGAGCTTCATGTTTGAATCAGGATCCTTTTCAGTGACGCGGTGGCGCAGCCGAATCTCATCGAGCCTGAGGAAACTTTGTCAGATCGCTTGCGGGTCTGATATTGGACTTTGGTCCAATGATGGATTGCATGCCCCGCTTCAACGGGATTCCGGTCGCAACAGATACTACTTTGCAGAGCGGCTATCTCCAGACGTATCCGATCCCCACGCCACCGGTCAACTGATTGCGGTCGCCGCGCTGCGTGACGATCGGGCTGTCGCCGGGATCGCCTGCAATGCGCTGATAGAAAAGACCGGTGCCTGCGTACCACTGTGGACTGAGTTGAAAAATAACGGCCGGCCATGCATACCACTGTCGCAAGCCGCCGCCGGGAGAGAAGACTGGCAGACCGCTGGCGGCCGAACCTGCGGGCGTGACGCCGTAAAACGTCTGGTTGTAGTTGGCGCTGCCGTACGACACGCCACCACCGAGTCCAAGAAATACTTTGCGGCTCAGCGGCAGCCAGAAGCTGGCGAAACCGCCAGCATTCAGTCCGTCGTAGGTATTCCCGAGATCCGTCATCGCAGTCGCACCCAGACGCAGCCGCCATGGGATGCCTTGCGTGTTGGTCTTAGTCCAGCTCACCATCAAACCGCCTTCCAAGGTGCTGTCCACCTCCGGCAGTTTAGCTATGACTTCATCCTTCACATTGGAGCGGCCAAAACGCAGGCCCAGGACCGGACCGATCTGCCAGGTCGGCGAGTCGAGCAGGTTCATGTCGCCCATCGGGCCGTACCATTCGATGAAGCGGTTGCTGTCCTTGAACTGGTAGCGCATGGCGGGAACGATGCCCCCGATGTACTCGTCGGCGCCTGAATACGCGGTTGTGGTGCCGACGCCGGCGGCTACCATGTTGGGCAGTACGTCGATCGTCATCATGGCTGCGGCGAGTGGAGAGGCGACCATGATTACGATTGCCGACAGCGCGCGACGAGCGACCGCGACTGACTTTAGCCCAGATGTGCGGGATGCGTGCTGCATTGAATTTCCCGACGGCGCCGCCTGGATTACGTGCGCGGATCGTTAGTTCAATTTCTCCAGATCACCGGGTTTCCACTTCTTGTCGAAGAACGGCTTGGTCGGCCCATACAGCCGCAGGCATACGAAGAATCCCTTGTCCGGTACGGTTCGCAGCCAGTTTTTTCCGTTGCCCGGAGAGTCCGGTCCGAAGTAGATGTCCGTCGAACCGTCCGCATTCTTCGCCGGCTTGTCCATGGCATTGAGCGAAGGAAAAGGCTGGCCGTTGTCGAGGCCCGAGCCGGTCTCGGGATCGTAAACGGTGATCGACCAGAACAGCTTCGCCGGAATATTCTTGGGCAGGTTCAGCTTGTAATTCTTTGCCCCATGCAGAAAATCGCCATCGGCATCCCTGAAGGCATTCGGATACTTGGCGCCGACGTTGACCATGTCCGCTGCCATGCCGGGACTGGTGGAGTAGGCGTAGGTGAAGAACGCTGTTCGCAGGTCAACCTGGTTAAAGTTCTTGTCCGTAAAGTCGGCGCTGCCGCCCGGAAACGGATTGAGCCATTGGCGGTCCTTGTAGTAGCGCGGTGCTTCGTAGGGCAAAGTGTGTCCGATGCGTGATGCCGTCGCGGCCGCGAGATCCAGGATCGCTTTCATCTTGTCGTCCGGCTTGAACGGCTTGCCTTTCACGATTCCGAGCGATGCCGCGATGCCGCGCATTTCGAAGTCTTTGGGATCGACATGTTCATGTTCGATAAAGCGGGCGAGCATGTCGAACGCGCTGCCGTCGGTGGGATAGAGCATGTTGGCCGGCACCACCGAGGCGTTCGGGAATTCCATGGGCTTGGCCTCCTTCTTGCCGCCCAGTGGATAGATGCGCGTCTTTTCAATGAGTGCGACGGGCTCGCCGAGTTGTCGCGGGTTCTTGAAAAAGCCGCGCCAGAACACGAACACGCCATAGGTGCGCGAGCGATAGGCAATAAACTCTCTCGGCACATCGCCATGGTAGTCCGGCGGAATGATCAGATACTTGCCGCCCTTGCCCTTGTCCGGACCCGGCAGGCCGACGTCGCCGCACCAGATGCGTCCTTCGATCTTGCGCTCCGAGCAGATCGGCCTTTGCCAGAAATCATCGAGAATGCCCTGCAAGCCCGGAGGTACTTCGATCACCATCATGCCGTCTTTCTTCAGGTCCAAATAACCGAGCGCGTAGATCACGTCGGAGTTCGGTGTGGTGATCAGCGTCTTCGCGTTCAGCCGGTCCTTGAAGATCGGAAGGACGTGGTAGCCCTTGCCGAAAGTCTTCTCCGAACCTTCCTTCATCCCGTACATGTTGAGCGCCGGAAGCGCCCAGAGATAAGTCTGCACCGCGCGCTGGAACAGCAATTCGTCCATGAGTGTCGCGCTGTCTTCCGGGGCAAGGAAGCCATCCTTCAGCGGCAGTTTGGCGAGCGTTTCGTGGTGGGACGTCTGTGCGTGGGCGCAGACGGACAGAATCATGCTCAAAGTCAATACCGAGACGAGTGAGCGGAAGGCATGCATGTCGGCAGCTCCTGCTTGAAATTGTTCAACGCGATTCGTCGGAAGGTTTTCAGATATGACGGCTGGCAACAATTGGACCAAAGGCCAATAGATCTCAGCTTTCAGTCTAACGGGGCTATATCGGCCGGAGCGCCGAACCAGAAACAAGAAGCGCGACGCAAGTCGCGCCCTTGCTTTGCGTTTTCGGCAAGGACAGCTGGATTGCTGGTTGCTACCTACTTCGATGTTTGACTCAGGCGCGGCTGCAAGCAGGACAACCAAACCGTATGCGGATAGGGTCGCCTACAGCGTTTCCAAGCGACAACCTCAGACACCAACACGACCAGTGATGGGCGGCTCGGCTCGTTCGCCTTCGAATACCGCTTTATAGGTGAAGCCCGCAACTACAGCACCTACAACGGGAGCGACCCAGAACAGCCACAGTTGCTGCAACGCCCACCCGCCGACGAAGATGGCCGGTCCAGTACTACGTGCCGGATTCACCGAGGTATTGGTCACCGGGATGCTGATCAAGTGGATCAGCGTAAGGGCGAGCCCGATCGCCAGACCGGCGAACCCTACCGGCGCACGCTGATGCGTGGTGCCCAAAATGACGATGACGAACATGAACGTCATGACTAACTCGGTTATCACTGCAGCCACCATCGAGTATTTTCCGGGGGAATGCTCTGCATAACCGTTCGAGGCCAAACCGTCGGCAAGGCTGAAATCCGCTTTTCCGCTCGCGATGAGGTACAGCACGCCTGCGCCCACGATGGCGCCCACGACTTGCGCCCCGACGTATGGCAGCACATGCGCCGCAGGGAAGCGTCCGCCCGCCCACAGGCCAACTGATACCGCGGGGTTGAAGTGACCGCCCGAAATAGGGCCGAGCGCATATGCGGCGGTTAGCACGGTGAGACCAAACGCCAACGAAACTCCGAGCAATCCGATCCCCACTCCAGGGAAAGCTGCCGCGAGCACGGCACTGCCGCAGCCTCCTAAAACAAGCCAGAAAGTCCCGAGAAACTCGGCCGAAAGCTTCGTAACCATGACTACCCCTCTTTATTAGTTTTTGTGGTTCATATGTTTCGGCCTTCGCGTGCTGATAACAAATCGCTTGTCGGGCTGACGCCGCAGTGCGAGATAGAAAAGGTGTTTGTCATATTTTCGCGACCCGCCGTAGCGCATTTTGCGCCAGGAACGGAACTTTGCCTAGCACCGGACTTTGGCTGCCTGACTGACAGGTGCGCTACGACCGATAGCGGACATTCAGGCGATTGACAAGGGCGACCGACCGCGCGAGAGGCTGGACGGTTAGCACCGAGAGTACTCACCTTGACACACAGACTTCCCGGTGGAACAGTCTGTAGAGCACTGGAAGTACCAGTAGAGTCAACAGCGTCGACGACAGTATTCCTCCGATGACCACCGTAGCGAGCGGCCTCTGCACTTCGGCGCCGGTCCCGGAGTTCAGTGCCATGGGGAGGAAACCCAAGCTTGCCACCAGCGCGATCATCAGCACCGGTCGCAGCCGCGTCAATGTGCCTTCCACGATGGCTTCATGAATTCCCATGTCCTGGGCCCGCAAGTCGCGGATGCACGACACGATCACCAGACCGGTGAGTACCGCCACGCCCGAAAGCGTGATGAACCCGATGCCGGCAGAGATGGAGAGCGGTATGTCGCGTAACCAGAGGGCCGCGACACCGCCGGTGAGCGCGAGCGGGACGCCGCTGAACACCAACGCCGCGTCCTTGGCCGAACCAAAGGTCATGAACAACAACCCGAAGATGAGCAGCAGCGAGAGCGGCACCACCACCTGCAGTCTCTTGGCGGCGGAGGCGAGCTGCTCAAAGGTGCCGCCATACGCAAGCCAATAACCCTCTGGCAGCTTGATCTCTGCGCCGATGCGATTCTGCGCTTCGGCAACGAAAGATCCCAAGTCCCGTCCGCGCACGTTGGCGGTCACCACTGCGCGGCGCTTGCCGTCTTCCCGGCTGATCTGATTGGGACCGGGCGCCACTTCGAACTGTGCGACCTCCCCGAGTGTTACGTAATTGGTTCGGGCGTCGCCACCTTCCGTACTCCCGCCGTTGGCTGGCAGTGGAATCGGCAACCGCTTTAGCGCTTCCATATCCTGGCGCAGGCGCTCCGGCAGGCGAACCAGCAGTTCGAAACGCCGGTCGCCTTCGAACACTTGTCCGGCCTCCTTGCCGCCGACGGCCACTTCGATGACTTCCTGCACGTCGGCGACGTTGAGGCCGTAACGCGAGACCTTCGGCCGATCTATCTTCACGGTAAGTACCGGCAGGCCGCTGATCTGTTCCACCTTTACGTCCGCAGCACCCGGGACCTTCTCCAGCACTTCGGCAATTTCCTCGCCGTTTTTGAGCAACACATCCAGGTCATCCCCGAACACTTTCACCGCCACGTCACTGCGCACCCCCGAAATGAGTTCATTGAAACGCATCTGTATCGGCTGGGTAAACTCGTAGTTGTTGCCGGGGATCTGCTCCAGAGCAGCCTGCATTGCGTTGACGAGCTCGTCCTTGGTCCGCTTCGGGTCAGGCCACTCGGATTGGGGCTTGAGCATCACGAAGTTATCCGCGACGCTGGGTGGCATCGGGTCGGTGGCGATCTCCGGCGTGCCGATCTTTGCGAAAATCTTGTCCACTTCCGGAAAAGCCATGATGCGCTTCTCCAGTGCCTTCTGCATCTCGACAGACTGGGTGAGGCTGGTGCCGGGGATGCGTATCGCATGCAGGGCGATATCGCCCTCGTTCAGGCTGGGCACGAATTCGGCCCCCATGCGGGTGGCAAGCAACGCACTCAGTGCAACGATGACGATCGCAGCGGTCACCGTAGGCATCCGGTTGCGCAGGACGAAGTCCAGCGCAGGCCGGTATGAGCTGCGCGCCCATTTCATGATCCGGTTCTCCTTCTCTTCGACCTTGCCGGTAACGAAGATTGCCACCGCCGCCGGCACGAACGTCACCGAGAGGATCAGCGCGCCCAACAGCGCCACGACCACCGTGAAGGCCATCGGGTGGAACATTTTTCCTTCGACGCCGGTCAGGGTAAAGATCGGGATGTTCACCAGCGCCACCACGATCACGCTGACCAGGCTTGGCTTGAATACTTCGCGCGTAGCTTCGAAAACACTCTGAAAACGTTCACTGCGTTCGAGCAATCGTCCGAGGCGATGCTGCTCGAGCGCTAGCCGGCGCAGGCAGTTCTCGACGATGATTACCGCACCGTCCACGATCAAACCGAAGTCGAGCGCGCCCAGGCTCATCAGGTTGGCGCTGACCCTGTTCTGCACCATGCCGGTGACCAGGAATAGCATGGACAGCGGGATCACCGCCGCGGTAAGCAGCGCGGCACGCCAGTTGCCCAGCATGGCAAGCAGTACCGCGATCACTAGCGCCGCGCCTTCCAGCAGGTTTTTCGAAACCGTCTCGATGGTCCGGTTCACCAGCGCGGTCCGGTCGTACACAGTCTTCGCCGTCACTCCCTCCGGCAGCGAGCGGTTCACTTCCTCCAGTTTGGCGGCCACGCGCTGCGAAACGGTGCGGCTGTTCTCGCCCATGAGCATGAACACGGTGCCCAACACGACTTCCTTGCCGTTCTCCGTGGCGGCACCGGTGCGAAGCTCCTTGCCCAATAGGACTTCTGCGATGTCCCTGACACGAATCGGCACCTCCGCGGCGGTGCGGATCACGATGTCGCGAATCTCGTCGAGCGTCGTAACCTGGCCGGGAGCGCGGACCAAATACTGCTCCCCGCTTTTCTCGATATAGCCCGCGCCGACATTGGCATTGTTGCGGGCGAGGGCCTCCAGCACGTCGTGGAAACTCAAACCGTAGCCGATCAGCTTGGCGGGATCGGGCGTGACGTGAAACTGCTTCAGGTAACCGCCGATGGTGTTGATTTCGGTGACGCCCGCAACATTGCGCAATTGCGGCCGCACGATCCAGTCCTGGATCGTGCGCAAGTCGGTCGATGTGTATTCGGTGCCGTCCGGCTTGATCGCGCCATCTTTGGGTTCGATCGTCCACATGAATATCTCCCCCAGGCCGGTGGCGATCGGGCCCATCTCGGGCTCCACGCCGGGCGGCAGTTGACCGCGTGCCTCCTGGATGCGCTCGTTGATGAGTTGCCGGGCGAAATAGATGTCCGTGCCGTCCTGAAAGATGACCGTGACCTGAGACAGGCCGTAGCGCGACAGCGAGCGCGTCTCTTCCAGGTTCGGCAACCCGGCCATCGCCGTCTCGATCGGGAAGCTAACGCGTTGCTCTGCCTCGAGCGGTGAATAGCCGGGGGCCTCGGTGTTGATCTGCACCTGGACGTTGGTGATGTCCGGTACCGCGTCGATCGGCAATCGCTGATAGTTGTACACGCCCAGCGCGGCCATGCCGAGTACCATGAGCAGGACCAGCCAGCGCTGCTGAATCGAGAAACGCAGAATTCGTTCGAGCATTTTTCTTCCTTGTTAGACCGCGTCTTCGTCGTGCTCGTCGGTGTCGCTATACACGACCTGCGCGACCTGCTCAGTGATCGTGGCTTGCACTGCTCTTACCCAGTTCGGCCTTGAGCACAAAGCTGTTGCTTGCCGCGTACTTTGTTCCTGGAGAAACGCCGTTGACGACTTCGATCCACTGCCCGTCGGTACGTCCCGGCTCCACGGGGCGGGCTTCGAAGAACTCGCCGAAACGCACGAACACCACCTTCCCGTCGCGATACGTCTGAATCGCCTCGACCGCAACGGCAACGGGTACCTCGGCCTCGCTTTGCACAAGCTCCACCGTTACGAAAAGACCGGGGCGCCAGCTACGGTTCGGGTTTTGCAACGTGACGCGTGCCTTGGCGGAGCGGGTCTGTTCGCCGACCAGCGAGCCCACGTAGGACACGCGCCCGGCCGCCTCCGCGTCGAGGCCAGTAGCGCGGACCGTAACTTTCTGTCCGATCTTCACGCTGTCGAGATCCTTGGGATAAATGATCATCTCGGCCCACACCGTGGAAAGATCGGCGATGGTAAAGATGCTCGCGTCTTCCTTCACGGCCTCGCCGATCGAAAGATGTTTCTCGATCACAACGCCGTCGATCGGTGCGCGTACTTCGTAGCGGGTGAGACCGTCCGCGCCGCCGCGCATGATCGCGGTGTGGTCGAGACCTAGCGCGAGCAGTTTCTGTTGCACGTTTCTGTGCGTGATCTGCGCCTCCGCCAGCGCCTGGCGGCTGGCCAGATAATCCTGCTCGGCGGAGATTCTTTCCTCCCACAGGCGCTTCTCACGCTCGAAAGTGGTGGTGGCCAGATCGAGCCGCGTCTGGGTGGCGAGGTGCTCAGTCTTCAGGTCGGCGAGCATCCGGCTCTCCAATACCGCCAGCAGTTCACCCTCCCTGACCTGGTCACCCAGGCTCTTCGCCGACTTGATTACCACGCCGTCGAGACGTGGCACGACGTGGGCAAGGCGATCCTGGTTGAACTGAATCTCACCGGAAAGCTGCAGGGTGGATTGGATCTTCGCCGGGCCGGCGGTGTCGATGCGGATACCGGCACTCTGAGCTGCGGCGTCGTCAATTCGCACGCGGCCCTCGCTTTGCTCGTAATTCCAGCGATACGCCTGTCCCTTGCGTTGCGCCATCACCCGAACCGCGAACGAGTGCGGCTCCACGATCTCGCGGTCGCTACTTAGGAAATCCTGCTTCGCCTGAAAATTTATTGTCTCTGGCGGCGCACCCAGCCGCTCGAGCTGAATTTGCAAGCTGACTTCGCCCGGGTTGCTCGGCTTGCCGGCCTCGTAAGCGTAGACACGGAACTCGGGCGGCCCTCCCTGTTCGTGGATGGTCACTTCGATGGCGAAGCTTCCCTGGGTTAGCAGGCGGCCACCGTGTGGTCCCTTGATACTCTCTGACTCGCCTTCCTGTGTTTTGGTCCCCGTGTTCCCGCCACCCTCTTGTGCAATTTCTTTGGCTGCATGACTGTCGGCGGAAGTATTAACGGACGACTTACCGCCCATAGTGAGGAAAATGCCGATAACGATACCGACAGCCACAATGCCGCCAGTGACGATGACGTTTCTGCGGTTCATTTCTGATCTCCTGCTTGCTTTTTCGTGATCGCAGACATTTCCCTGTCGAGTTCATCGCCGATCAGACGTTCGATTTCGCGCACGCCGCGGTGGTAGGTCGCCAGTGCGCCGAGATACTGGGAGCGCACCAGGGACAAGGTACGTTGGGCATCGATGACGTCGATGAATCCGAACTTGCCCAGTTCGTAGCCTTTCCGGGTGGCGTCGAGCGCGCTTTGCGCGCCCGGAAGGATGCTGGTCCTGAGTGTCTCGATCCCGATTCGAATGGCGGCGAGACGTTGTTCGGCATTGTTGATTTCGGTATGCACCCTGTTTTCCGCTGCGCGCTTCTGGTCGACTGTCTTGTCCAGCAGACGAACGGCCTCGAGAATTCCGCCGCGGTTGCGATCGAACAACGGGATCGGGATCGAGATGCCGATGGTGTAAGCGGTATCGTTGAACTGGCTGAAACGCGAGACGCCGCCGGTTAGAGTCAGGTCGGGCACCCCTCTGGCTTTCGCCACCTCTACTGCGGCATCCCTCTGCGCGATTTCGGCTCCCCAGCGTGCGAGGTCAGGGTTTGCACGCGCCCGGCCAAAAAGCTGCTCACGGCTCGGCAAGGATATGATCTGCTCAAGGTCGCCGACAGCCGTCTCGAAACGCGGCACGGGATTGTTCCAGAGCGAGGACAGACGTTGGCGGACGGCGGCGAGTTCACGCTTGGCCTGTTCCAGTTCGACGTCCGCTGAATACAGCGACAGGCGCGCCTTTGTTTCCTCTACGGGGGATACCTTTCCGGCAGCAACGCGCTTCGATACCGAATCGGCGAACGCGCGGGCAAGCGAAAGGACCTCTTCGGCCATCAATAGTCGTTGCTGTCCCGCAAGTACGTCGATGAAGGCGATAGAAACCTGCAGGATCACATCAGCCCGTTTCGACTGGTAATCCCAAGCGGTGAGATCGCGGCCAGTTTCTGCGAGTTTGAGGCGGGCAGCCCGCTTTCCGCCGAGTTCGATCAATTGCTCGAGCTGAATCACGGTTGCCCGATCGCCGTCTTCCTTGACTCGATTGTTGCCCAGATTCTCGCCCGCAGCTCCAAGCACAGGGTTCGGCAATGCTCCGGCTTGCACGACGGCGGCTTCGCTGGCGCCGAATCCTCTGGCGAACGACACCAACTCAGCGTTGTGGGCGAGCGCAAGAGCCTGCGCGCGATTGAGCGTTATCTCCCCAATCGGTTCCTCGGAAGCGAGCAACGATTGATCGGCTACAGTCCTCGCTGCTGGTATGGGTGGTGGTTGCGTCCCTGCAGGAAGAGCAGCGTCTGCGAACAGAAGAAACCCCAGCACTGCTGCGCCCGCAAGAATCGGTCGCGTATCGGTCTTGTCCATCATGGATTGCCCTCAAGCGTGTGGCTCTGAGCCTTCGGCGGCGCATGGTCGCAATGATCGAAGGCGCGAAATGCGCGGAGGGGAGGCACGGGGCAGACGGACGCCCTGCGCAATGCTGGCCCTTACGGAGCCGAATTTTCACCTCGCGCGTTTAGGCGCGAGCACGCAAAGGAGGGCGTTCGGTAGGATCGAGCACCGCGGACTGAAAGTCCGAGGGTTGGTCGGGACAATAGGACCGGTAGAAATCGACATTGCCGGTCATCGTAAAGGACGGAACCAGCACAGGGGACCAATGATGAGCACAATCCAAGTCTGCCTGGGGGAACGGATCAGGCGCTTTTTCCGGTGTTTTCTGATGCTCGTGCTCATGATGCCCCGGATGAGAGACCTGCGCCTCGGCGGGCTCGTGACCGCAATACTCCGCCACCGCTGCGAGAGAGACTTGCAGTGGAAAAAGGCAAAGAAGAAAAATGAAAAGCAAACGCTTCATTTCGCCGTAAAGTCTAACATCGACCCGGTCCACCAGCAAAAGTCGGCCGCCAACAGGCCGATTTTCATAAGAGCGGCCGTTAGCCAAGTCTAAGACCTGACGCCAAGGCGTCGATTGCCGCACGTCGGCTCACGACCTTGGATTCAACCGGTGGACGCAACACACTAGAAACTGCGTAAGCAGGAGGAGTGTTGCAGATGAGGCAACGGCCACGGATCTATTACACGGAAAGCCAGAAGGCGCTCATGTGGGAGCGCTGGCAGAAGGGCGATTCTCTCCAGCAGATTGCCCAGCTGTTTGATCGAAACCACTCGTCGGTGAGGGCATTCTGGTGCAAACGGGTGGGATACGTCCCGCCCAACGACATCGCTCGAGATTGGCGCTGACATTAGCCGAACGAGAAGAAATATCGCGCGCGGTAGCCGCAGGTCACTCGATCCGGTCGATAGCGTCCCTACTCGGGCGGGCGCCATCCACCATCAGCCGTGAAATCCAACGCAACGGTGGCCAGCAGTGCTATCGGGCGAGTCAGGCGGATGAGGCGGCGTGGGACAGAGCGCAGCGCCCCAAGACGTGTAAGCTGGTTAAGAATCGAAGCTTGGCCAGCCTCGTGGCGGGTAAGCTCCAGTCGCTGTGGTCGCCGGAGCAGATTGCTGGATGGCTCAAGCGTACTTACCCGGACGACGAGACCCACCAAGTGTCGCACGAGACCATTTATCGTAGTCTCTTCATCCAGGCTCGTGGTGCCTTGAAGAAGGAGTTGTTGCAGCATTTGAGGCGCACACGAGTCATGCGCCGTTCGCGCCACCACACCCAGAAAACCGCCAATCACGGCACAATCACTGGCGTGGTATCGATCAGTGAGCGTCCGGCCACGACCGAAGATCGGGCATTGCCGGGTCACTGGGAAGGTGATCTCCTATTCGGCAATCGCAACAGCCAGATTGCGACCCTCGTTGAGCGCCATACACGCCATGTGATGCTGGTGAAGGTTGCTGGCACAGATACCGAGAACGGTCATCAATGCCTTGATCAAAAATGCGCGCAAATTGCCGCAGGAACTCTACAAATCACTGACGTGGGATCGAGGTAAAGAGATGGCCGCCCACAAGCGATTTACCTTAGCGACGGACATCAAGGTCTACTTCTGCGACCCTCATAGTCCTTGGCAGCGTGGGACGAATGAGAATACGAACGGGCTCTTGCGGCAGTATTTCCCCAAGGGGAATGACCTGTCTGTTTACTCGCAAGCCAAACTCAATGCGGTGGCCAGGAAGCTAAATGAGCGCCCCAGGAAGACCTTAAACTATGAAACACCCGCTGAGCGATTCCGCCAATCCGTTGCGTCCACTGGTTGAATCCAAGACCCAAAGCGGACATTCGCGCCAATCGCAATTCGAGCTCTTCGCCCTTGATCCTAACGTTCGATGCGAGCGGCACCCACCGGCAAGGCGGTAGCTCACAGCCACCGGCGAACTCTCCCCTTGTATGCAGCGTACTCCCGATCAAAGAGCGAGGACAACGCCCGTTCCTCGGGCTTGATTTGGAATTCGTTCATGTAGAGCACGAACACCGGCACGAAGAGCAAGGCCAACCAGTTTGACAAGTACACGGACCACGCAACCAAGTACAGCAGAAGGCTCAGGTACATGGGATTGCGCGTGAAGCGAAACATCCCGTTGGTGACCAGAGACGAAGTAGCAGTGGGCTTGGTTGGATTGATCGTGGTTTTTGCACGTCTGAAAGAAACTATGCTTGCGACGCCCACAACCAAGCCAACGGAAGCAATGACAAGGGCAATACCAACGCGAGGGCCAAAAGGCACTTCGACCGGCGCGACCAGCGAGGACGCGAGCCACATGAGAAGGCCGAGAAGGAGCGCCACGGCCGGAGGCGGGACCTTCAGCTCTAGCGAGCTCATAACAACGAAGGTGGGAGTGTTGACTCTAGCCTGCAGGTGAGGCGATCTCGACTGGCAAGCCGGCGCTCCGCCACTCGGGGAAACCATCTTCCAGACGGCGGGCGCTGCGTCCCTTCTTGCGCAATTCCACGACGGCCTCGAACGCCATCAGACAGTAGGGTCCTCGGCAGTAAGCCACGATTTCCTGCCCTTTCGGAATCTCGTTCAGACGCTTCCTGATCGCGGAGACGGGCATGTTGATCGCGCCTGGAATGTGGCCCGCAGCGTATTCCTCAGGGGGACGCACATCGAGGACCGTCACCAGACCTTTCTTGACCCGTTGCAGCAGCTCTTTGGCGGGTACGGGCTCCAAGCCGTCCTTGCTGTCGTAGTAAAGCCTCACCAGTCTATCGACCTCGGCCAAATGTTCCTGACCAACCGCGTGCAACGCCGCCAATAGCCGCACGATGCTGTCACCGGCGAGCCGGTAGAACACGTACAAACCCTCCTTGCTGGCGGACACCAGTCCGGCTTGGCGCAACTGCTGTAAGTGCTGGGAGGTGCTGGCAATGGACTGGTCGGTCAGCTGTGCCAACGTCTCGACGTTACGCTCGCCTTGGGCAAGGAACTCCAGAATCTGCAGCCGCTTCCCGCTCGCCAGTGCCTTGCCGATGCGGGCGAATTGTTCGAACAAATCAGTCTTGACGGTCTTGTTTGACATTCCGTGGAATCCGCGTATGGTGAGTTCTATTCAATAACTCTATTGAATAATACAATACATTCAATCTCAAGGCCAGCCGAACCACAAACTCCTGAACCGTTAAATATGGAAACTTTCCTCTTGCGTCACGAGCCAACGGTGAGACTGGGCGTTTTCCTTGGCATCTTCGCAATCATAGCAGCGTGGGAACTGGCAGCCCCGCGCCGCGTGTTGCGGGCGAGCAAGGGGCTGCGTTGGACCCACAACCTCACCCTGACGGTGCTCAACGTCGTATTGGTGCGTGCGGCTCTCCCCGTCGCAGCCATCGGTGTGGCCGTACTGGCCGCGGAGCGGGGCATGGGTCTGTTCAACCTGTTTGCCGTACCGCATCTTCTTGTAATCCCGCTCTCGGTGCTGGCGCTGGATTTGGCGATCTACCTTCAGCATCTGATGTTCCACGCCGTCCCGCTGTTCTGGCGATTGCACCGGGTGCACCATGCAGACTTGGATTTCGATGTAACCACGGGTTCACGTTTCCATCCCATCGAAATCGGGTTGTCGATACTGATCAGGGTTGCCGTCATCCTCGCGCTGGGTCCGCCAGCGGTGGCCGTGCTGATATTTGAGATCCTGCTCAATGCCTCGTCGATGTTCAATCACGGCAACGTGCACATCCCGGCAGCCATCGACCGGGTATTGCGCTGGGTGGTCGTTACCCCGGACATGCACCGTGTACACCACTCAATCGACTCGCGCGAGACGAATAGTAACTTTGGATTCAGTTTGCCGTGGTGGGACCGGCTATTCGGCACTTATCGTGCCCAGCCACGGGCCGGACACGAGGCCATGACCATCGGCATCGCGCAATTCCGCTCACCGGGCGAGCTGAGACTGGATCGGATGCTGCTGCAGCCGTTCCGATCCGAGGACGTGCCTAACCCATCAGTCGGCGGCACGAGATAACGCGATGACCACGCGAGCGGTTCTGCCTCGCCTGAGACCAGTTCTCATTCTTTTCAAGGAGGAACATCATGGCTACCCCAGTCACTTTCGATCCGAAGGATCTCGAGTCCAAGGTCAAGGCGATGTACCGAAGCGTCGCGGAAAATCCGTATGGTGAGTTCCACTTCGAGATGGGCCGAGCCATGGCCGAGCGCCTCGGCTACGCGCCTGCCGATCTCGATCGCATCCCGAAAGAGGCGATCCAGTCGTTCGCTGGTGTCGGCTATTATTTCCACTTTGCTGATCTCAAGGAAGCCGAAACTGTCCTCGATCTGGGTAGCGGTTCGGGCATGGACACATTCATCGCGGCGCTAAAGGTGGGCCAGCGCGGGAAAGTCATCGGCGTCGACATGACCGATGAACAGCGCGCCAAGGCGGAACGTCTGCGCGACCGCGATGGCATCAAGAACGTGACATATGTGAAAGGCTACATCGAGAATGTCCCGGCCCCCGCGGCGTCGATCGACGTCGTGATCAGCAATGGCGTGATCAATCTTGCGACTGACAAGGGAAAGGTGTTCAGCGAGGCGGCACGCCTACTCAAATCCGGTGGACGATTTGCGATCTCCGACATTGTCACTGAGGTTCAGCTCCCCGAAACCATTGTGTGCAACTCGACGCTATGGGCCGCCTGTATTGGAGGAGCCGCTCAGCAGGACACCTATCGCGGCCAGATCGCAGCGGCAGGCATGAAGGTTGTCAAAGTCCAGGACAATCCGACTTACCAGTTCATCTCAGACAACGCGCGTGGCGCCAGCAAGAAATTTGGGGTAAAGAGCATCTCATTACTGGCGGTGAAACAGTAGTGACGGCCCGGCCGTCTTTTTGGGCGGCCTTCTCCTCATCATCGCGGGGTTGGTGCCTGTCCCGCATCAAGCCGGTTTAAATTTTCTCTCCGTTTCTCGCGCCGTCCGAGCAGGGTTGCGAATGGCCGCTTTTGGCCGATTGACGACCCGTCGGCTCACGACCCGAAGCGGACGTTCAGCATAGCCTTTGCGCGCAGGCGCAACGGCATTTGGTGATTCGGTTATGGCTCCTGCAACACCAGCTTTCGGCGTGGCCGACGCAAGAGCAGGTATACGGCAGGCACCACGATCATCGACAGCAATGGGGCGGTGATCATGCCGCCCACCATCGGTGCGGCGATGCGCTGCATGACCTCGGAGCCGGTCCCGGTGCCGTACATGATCGGTAGCAGGCCGGCGATTATCACCGCCACAGTCATGGCCTTGGGACGCACGCGCAGCACCGCTCCTTCACGGATGGCGTCGAGCAGATCGGCCTCGCTGACTTTGTCCCTGGTCAGACGCGCATGCCAGGCGTGCTTCAGATACAGCAGCATGATCACGCCGAATTCCGCCGCCACGCCGGCGAGCGCGATGAAACCCACCGCGCTGGCCACGGAGACATTGTGCCCAAGTAACCACAGTAGCCAGATGCCACCCGCGAGCGCGAACGGCAGCGTGGCCATGATCATGAAGGCCTCATCGAATCGCTGAAAGGTCAGGTACAGCAGCACGAAGATGATGAGCAGTGTGCCCGGCACGACGATTTTCAGTTTTGCCGTTGCACGTTCCAGGAACTCGAACTGGCCGGACCAGGAGATCGAATAGCCAGCGGGTAACCGTACTTGTTGCGTCACTGCGTCTTGCATGTCGCGCACTGCGGAGCTGAGATCACGCCCCCGAATATCGATATACACCCAGCCCGATAGTCGGGCGTTCTCGCTTTTCAGCATGGGCGGGCCGTCGTTGATCTGGATCGTCGCCACATCGCCGAGCCGGATCTGTGCTCCGCGTTCCGTCAGGATCGACAACTGACGCAATTTCTCGACCGAATCGCGCACCTCGCGCGGATAGCGCACGTTGATGGGGAAGCGTTGCAGCCCCTCGACTACTTCCCCGATGCTGTCACCCCCGATCGCCGCGGAGATGATGCTGTGCACATCGTCGATATTCATGCCGTAGCGGGCGGCGGCATCGCGATCGATCTTGACGTCCACGTAGCGGCCACCGGTGAGTCGTTCCGCGAGCGCAGACGAGACGCCGGGCACTCGCTTTACGACACGCTCGACCTCGGCAGTGATGCGGTCGATCTCCGCCAAGCTCATTCCCGCCACCTTTACGCCCACGGGACTTTTGATGCCCGTGGCCAGCATGTCGATACGATTGCGGATCGGCGGCACCCAGATGTTCGAGAGTCCCGGCACGTTTACGATGCGGTCCAATTCCGCTACCAGCTTGTCCGTCGTCATGCCCGGCCGCCACTGATCGCGGGGCTTGAACTGGATGGTCGTTTCGAACATTTCCAGCGGCGCCGGGTCGGTCGCGGTCTCCGCGCGGCCGGCCTTGCCGAACACACTTGCCACCTCCGGTACCGTCTTGATCAACCGGTCGGTCTGCTGCAGCAACTCCGACACCTTGCCCGCAGAAATACCCGGTAGCGCCGAAGGCATGTAGAGCAGGTCACCTTCATCCAGGGGCGGCATGAACTCACCGCCCAGTTTTCCGGCCGGCCAGAACGTGGCGACGACCACCAAGGCAGCGGCGACAACGGTGATTTTTGGGAAACGCAGTACGGTGTCGAGGATCGGCCGGTACAGCGCGATCAGGAAGCGGTTGAGCGGGTTTTTCTGTTCCGCCGGGATGCGTCCGCGGATCAGGTAACCCATCAACACCGGGATCAATGTCACCGCGAGGCCCGCCGCCGCAGCCATGGCGTAGGTCTTGGTAAACGCGAGCGGTGAGAACAGGCGGCCCTCTTGTGCCTCCAGCGTGAACACCGGGATGAACGACAGCACGATGATCAAAAGCGAGAAAAACAGCGCCGGCCCAACTTCAGCCGCGGCATCGCCGATCACCTGCCAGTGTTCCTCTCCCTTTAAGGTCCCGTCGGGGTGCGCGTGGTTCCATGCCTCGATGTGCTTGTGGGCATTCTCGATCATTACCACGGCCGCATCGACCATGGCGCCGACGGCGATTGCAATCCCCCCCAGCGACATGATGTTGGCGTTCACGCCCTGGTAGACCATGACGGTGAAGGCGACCAGGATACCCAGGGGCAAGGAGACGATCGCTACCAAGGCGGAGCGAAAGTGAAACAGGAAAATGATACAAACAAGGCCGACGACGATGAACTCTTCGATCAGCTTCTCCGCGAGGTTCTTCACTGCACGCTTGATCAGGCTTGAACGGTCGTAAGTCGGTATGATCTCGACCCCCGGCGGAAGGCCGGGCCGCAGTTGTTCCAGTTTGTTCTTTACTGCGTCGATGGTCTCCAACGCATTCTTGCCTGAACGCATCACGATGACGCCGCCGGCGACTTCGCCTTCACCGTTGAGTTCCGCGATGCCGCGCCGCATTTCCGGGCCTATTTGAATACGCGCCACGTCACCCAGCCGCACCGAGAGGCCCGCATCGGTAGACTTCAGCGGAATTTTGCGGAAGTCTTCGAGAGATTGGAGATAACCCGAAGCACGTACCATGTATTCGGCTTCACCCATTTCCAGAACCGAGCCGCCAGTTTCCTTGTTGGCCTTTTGTACCGCTTCGATCACCTTGCCATGCGGGATGTTGTAAGCGCGCAGCTTGTCCGGGTCGAGCACGATCTGGTACTGCCGCACCATGCCGCCAATACTCGCCACTTCCGAAACGTTCGGGACGGCCTTCAGTTCATACTTGAGAAACCAGTCCTGCAGCGCGCGCAGTTGCGATAGGTCCATCTTGCCGCTGCGGTCCACCAGAGCGTATTCGTAGACCCAGCCGACGCCGGTAGCATCCGGCCCGAGGGCGGTTCTCGCTTGCGGCGGCAGACGCGACTGAACCTGGTTCAGGTATTCGAGCACCCGCGAGCGCGCCCAGTACGGGTCGCTGCCATCGTTGAACAGAATGTAAACGAAGGAATCGCCGAAGAACGAATAGCCGCGTACCGTCTTCGCCCCGGGTACCGAGAGCATGGTCGTCGTGAGTGGATAGGTGATCTGGTTCTCGACGATCTGCGGTGCCTGGCCCGCATACGTGGTGCGGATGATGACCTGCACGTCCGACAGATCGGGGATTGCGTCGAGCGGCGTCCTGGACAACGACCAGACGCCCCAGGCCGTTACCATCAGCGTGGCGAGCAGCACTAGGAAGCGGTTGGCGATAGACCAGCGGATGAGTCCGGCGATCATTTCTTCGGCTCCTTCGCGCCACTCGGATTGCCTTTGTTTTCGCCCGTCACCGATTGAGCGGGCGCAGGGGCAACGGCTGAGATGGAGGTAATCTCGAACATGCCATCCCCGGTCTCGCGAATTTCAAACGTGACGGTGTCGCCGACTGCAAGGTTCTTCGGAAAACCTGTCGAAGGCAGCCGGAACCCCATGGTCATCGGCCCCCATTTCAGCGACGGGATCGGGCCGTGCGAAAGCGTGACTTCGTTTTTGTCGATACGTTCGACTTTTCCCTCTCCACGATGTGTCGAAGCGTCCATGCGCGTTGTCGTTCCCTTCAGGCTCGCTTCCGAATCGATCAGAAATTGTCCTGAGGTGACGACACGCTCGCCGACGGAAAGACCCGAGAGAATCTCGGTCCGTTCGCCGGACTCCAGACCGGGCTGCACATTCTGCGAGCGGAAGTTACCCTTGCCCTCATCGACAATGATGACGTTGCGGGTGCCCGTTCGGATCAAAGCCTCACTGGGCACAAGTAACGTCTGTTCCTTTGCCGCATGAACGAAGCTGATAGTGGCGAACATGCCGGGCACCAATCGATCCTCGGAATTGGCAACCTCGATGCGTACCTTACGTGTTCGGGTCGCCGGCGCGACCTCCGGAAGGATGGCGTTCACGCGGCCGTTGAAAGCAATGTCCGGTAGCGCCGGAATGCGTATCTCGACCGGCCCGTTCGGGCGCACTTGGGCCACCGTGTTTTCGGGAACCTCGGCATGGAGCCAGACGGTACGCAGTCCATTGATGCGGAACAGCGTCGCCCCAGCCATGACCGTCATGCCTTCGCGCGCACCGATTTCCGTGACCACACCACTTGCCGGAGCAACCAACGTTCGTCGCGCATGGGCTGAGCCGTTGGATTCAACAAGCCGGACTTCCGCCAGGGGCTGACCTTTGTGCACAGTGTCGAGCGTCGCGTGCACATGGAGTTTCTCGACGATGCCGTTGCTGCGCACTTGGACCAATGCTACCTCGCGCTCGTTGTACGCGACGGTACCGGTTGCCTCGATCACTTGTGTCAGCGTGCCAAGCGTTACTTCCGCTGTGCGCACACCCAGGTTCTGCTGCATCACGGGGTTGATCCTTACAGTGGTCTTGTCCCCTCCGTCATCCGCGTAAACGGGCACCAGTTCCATGTCCATGAAGGGTGACTTACCGGGCTTGTCGAACCTCTGTTGCGGATACATCGGATCGTGCCAATAGAGAATCTTTTTGCCATTGGCGTGCGCCTCGGTGGCACCGGGCGCTGTGACTGAAGGTGAGCGGGACATCCTTTGGCCATGCGTCATGCCAGCCCAGTAGAGCCCATAGCCGGTCGCACCAAGAAAGCTTGCAACGGCCAAAGTGAGATAGAGCGTTTTCGCCTTCATGTCGAACCCTCCGTCCCCGACGCAATGGAGGATGGATTCGAATGTCCGACGATGATCCGCCCGGACGCGGTGTCTTCGGCAGGGATGGACCCCGCCAGTAAACTCAGAGATTTCATGGCGCCTCCGCAAAAGAAACACGAACGGCCGCTTGCGCGGCAGATTCAGTGCGTGCGGGGGCTAAAGCTGGAAACTACAGAAGCGAATCGACGGAGGTGGCCCAGACGAATGTGCGAGGTTAACTACAGATTCAGATAGCGGGGCGGTGGAATTAAATGCCGTGGTAACCATAAGCACCACGATCCGCGGTATTTCGGCAACGCCAACCTGACCATTGCTGGTGTTTTGGTCGCTGGCGGTACATTGCTGCAGACAAGCATTGGGATTGCCCTTCTTGGCACAATCCATGTCTGCCATGTCATCGCTGAATGCCATTGCAGGCGTCGCCGCGGGTGTAATGCAGGCTTGTGAGATGGCGACCGCTTGTCCAAACAGCAATGCGCCGGCGAGTACCCAGGCAACAGATCTGCGCGAGTGGTGAGAGATTTTCACGTCAACGATTCGCTGCGATTCATTCTAGTAGATAGCAGGCAAACCGCATTATGCCGGATTTGGAAACGGTTCGATCAACCATGCGTCGGGCCAAGTAACTGCCGAATTGTGCGAGAGCTCCTGCCCATGCGCGATGTTTGCTTTTGGCCGTCCGAGAGGGGTTTCGCTCTCACTGCAAAGCTTCGTTAACGTAGAGGACGACGGCTTCGAACAGCGGATCGCGCGGATACCGCGTGCCTGCATCGTTTGCGCCCCAGTAGGTCCATTTGTCCTGGAGGGGCAGCACGATGGCCCAATGGTCGCCGTTGGCATAGCCCAGCAGCGTGCTGCCTGGAATCAACTGGTCGTAAAAGATGGTCTGGCCGTCATTTAGCGGTTCGGCGCGCGACAACTTGCCCTTGGTGAAATTCAGCAAGCGAGCCGTCTCTTCGGGACGCACGAACGACCCCAGGGAAAAATACCGAATTCCTGAAGGCAGTCTGTGCTTGGCCAGCCAGGGCAGGCGCTCGCCGCGGGTCAAACTGTCCACGACACCGCCGTCGCCGGCCGAGCAATTCCTCAGGTCGATACCGGAAACCATCGCGTACACGCTCGCATAGGCATCGGCGATTGGTGTACCGTTCACCGCGCCGGCTATGCTCACCACCGCATCTACGCGCGGAACAAGCTCTGGATAGCCTGCGAGGAACTCGAAGATGTCCGGCACGCCCTTTGAATATCCGACGAGCACCAGCTTTTCCCCGGGGGCAATCGTTTCTGCGCCGACTGCTTCGGCAATCTGTGCTGCGTTATGCGTACTGCTGGACCGGCCACTTGCTCCCACTACGCGGACACTGTAGCCGAGCGTAGACAAGTGCGGGATGGCCGCCGAGAACGGCACGGCGTCCTTGAAACACTCGCCGAAGGCGCCCGGTATGAACAGGATATGCAATCGCGGATCGGGCGCCGGCAACGGCGATGGATCGGCACGCGGCGGCGGCTCATCTGGTAATCGCGGAAGGGCCACATCGCAGCGCGCCGCGTCCGCCTCCGGCGAAGAAGCAAGCATGTCGCAAAAAATCTCGCGGAAGCGCACACGTCCATCGTTTACCGCGGGCTGCCCCACGACGGACAATTGCAGCGCCGGCACGTCGGTCCGATACTTCAGCAACGGGGGCGTGCAGCCCCACGCGAACGACAGCGCCAGCACCCCCGCCCAGAGTTCCCATCGGAATGGATATGGACTCACGGAGCATTCCGCTGCGTGGCCAACTGCTCCGCCGTGTAAAGCACGATGGCCTCAACGAGCAAATCGCGCGGGAACCGGTTGTAACCGGTCACCAGCGCAGCGAGCAGCGGACGCTTCTCCTCGATCGGAACGGCTACACCCCAGTGGTCGGCGTTCGCGTAACCCAGCAGGGTGGCGCCCGGTATGACCTGATCGTAGAACAGGAGCTGACCGTCGTTACGCGGATCGATCTCGGCAAGGGCCGCGGCAAACGGCTGCAATGGTCCGGACACCTCGTCCGAGCGCGTGAAGGCAACCAGAGAGAAGTACCTCGCGCTCTGTGGAAGGGGATTCGCAACGAGCCAGTTGAGTCGCTGCGCAGGGTGCAGGCTGGTGAAAGCGCCGCCATCCCCGGGCGCGCATCCGGGGAGAGCGGTATCTTTAACCGAGCGTTGGTACAAGTCGCCAGCCGCATCCGCCAATGGCGATCCATTGATGGCGCCCGCCACGCTCACCACCGCGACGACCCGCGAGGCCAGGTCGGGATACACGACCATGAACTCGAGAATGTCCACCGCGCCCTTCGAATGCCCCACCAGCACCAGGCGCCGATCGACAGCAGGGAGCTGAGATACGAACTCGGCGATTCGTGCCGCGTTGAAGGAACTGCTGGAGCGTCCGCTGACGGGCAGGATCTCGGCCTGGTATCCCAAGATGCGCAGGCGCGGCACTGCGGTTTCGAAGGGCAACGCGACGGTCCTGGCGCAATCGTTGAACATTCCCGGGACGAAGACCAGATGCAGACGCGTATCGTGACCGGCCGGCGTCGCCGGCCGGTCCGGCGCGGGGGCCTCGTCTCCAAGACGATGCAGCAGCTCTTCGCATTCGCGCCGTTTGCGATCGGGATGTTCCCGCAGGGTCGAGCAGAAGATCTCGCGGAAGCGCGGGCGTCCATCCTGGACTTCGGCCGCGTTGAGTACATTCATTGTCTGCGCCGGCAAGTCCAGGTTGTACTTCAGCATCGGGCCGTGCGCGCAGCCGAGCGACAAAGCTGAGGCGACGACGGCAGCGACCATCCCGGTTATGGTGCGCATGTTGTTCGCTTGCCTGGTAGCAGGAGATCTCCTCAGGGAACGCGATCGGGTGAGGGTGTCTCGTTTATGGACTTGGCTCCGAAAAGCCCCTATCAATGCTCCGGGTTGTTCGGGTATGCCGGCTCGCTTCATCCCGAGAGCGGATTTCCTCGATATCGCGATCGAGAAAAAAAGTAAGCAGAGTGCGAATCGCGGCGATCGCCGCCACTCTTCCGATCTGATCCCACGTTGGCGCGACGGTGGTACTCCCGATGTCGGCCAGCCAGCTGGAACGTGAGGCCGGTGATGAGCCATTGTGCGTAGCTCATCCAGACCTGCCGCTTATCGGCGTTGCTCGCGGGCCTGGCTACCAGCCGGATCACGGCGATCAACGCCAGCACCGAGCCGTAGGCGACTACCAGGATCGCGACCAGCTCGATGGCCAGCGCGACGACGCCGGCGATCATGTACAGCCATTCTTCCATGTCAGTCGGCTCCCTTGACGCGAACGATGCAGCGGAATCCCAGATGGCAGGTCGAGGTGTCGATGGTTTGTGCCATGCGGGCCGCGGGTCTATAGCGACGGCAATAATTCGGCGCGCACAGATACGAGCCGCCCTTCATCACTTTCCTCGGGATCTGTATGCCGGGCGTGCGCGGATCGAGACTGGCCTCGCGTTCAGCGCCGCGGGGATTTTCCATCGTGCAGCAGGGACTCTTGATCTTGCCGTGATCCTGGTACCAGTCGGTTGTCCATTGCCACACGTTGCCTGCCATGTCGTGCAGGCCATATCCATTCGCCGGAAATGAACCGACGGGCGCGGTCCATTCGTAACCGTCTTCGAGAAGATTCTGCCAAGGGAACTCGCCCTGCCAGTTGTTCGCCCTGGGCTTGCCGCCGGGCATATATTCATCGCCCCAGGAAAACTCCGCGCCTTCCAGTCCGCCGCGTGCGGCGAATTCCCACTCGGCTTCAGTCGGCAAATCCTTGCCCGCCCATTTCGCATAAGCTTCGGCGTCCTCGAATGCGACATGTACCACGGGATGGCTCCACAATCCTTGTAGCGAGCTTGCCGGTCCGCGCGGGTGCTTCCAGTCGGCGCCCGCTACATAGATCCACCAGTTGTAATGGTTGCTCAGGTCCACGGGGCCGGACGATTTCTTGAACATGACGGAGGAGGGCACCAGCATCTCCGGTTTGGCGCCGGGGTAGTCATCGGGATTGGCCGGACGTTCCGCCAGCGTGACGTACCCGGTCTCATCGACGAATTTCTTGAACTCGCGATTGGTCACCGTGTGCGCATCCATCCAGAATGCGCCGACCGTAACCTTGTGCGCGGGCGCTTCTTCGGGATAGTGATCGTTCGATCCCATCGTGAAGCTGCCCCCCGGGATCCATATAGCCTTCGCAATGCCGTCGTTCCGGGAGGGCAGTGGGGTCTCTGTCATCTTCGCAGATCTATTTTTTCTTCGCGGGCACCACGGCAATCGCGATTGACTGGGTGTAGCTGATATCAACGAGGTCGCCGACCGCCACTTTTTTCAAGTTATTCGGATCAGCCACCTTGATCGTCTGCAAATCCCCTTCGGGGCCACGCAGCGTCACGGTTTCCTTTGCGCGGTCGATCGCAGTGATCGTCGCCGTGACGTTCACGGTGCGTCCTTGCTGCATCGCCGGCTTTTCTCCTGGCTTGGCCACTGCCGCAGAATCCTGGACCGATACGCTGGGGATGGCCTCGCCAGATTTCCGCAGTTGCCACGCTGCCGTCTGGGTTTGCGTGATCCGCACCACGTCACCCACTTGCACCTGATCGAGATTCTTGACGGCCTCATCCACCTCCACCGTGGATTCCGACCCGTCTTTCTCCTTCAGAGTCACACGCCTTTGGGAATGATCGATCGCGCTCACCGTTGCTTCGGTCACCGAGACAGCGCTTTGGCTGACCACCGGAGGCTGGCTTGCGCAAGCGCCCAGCAGGAAGAGCAGCGGAATGAGATTGCCAAGGACCGTTCGTCTGAAAAACACCATCATGGTTTTCTCCTCTGTACATCAGTTGCGGCCAGACTGCTGGAGCGATTGCATCACGTGGTCGAGCGAGAAGCTGCCTACCTTCTGGCTGGGCGGAAACTCCTTGACGTGCTTAGGAACCGTCCGATGCTACTTGCCGTGGTTTTCCCTCAGCTTCTCCATGACCTCGTCCAGGTTGAAGCTGGCCGCCTTTTGCCGCTGCGGGTACTCCTTGAAGGTCGCCAGGAACTGGCCCACGATCGCCTGCGCCGGAACGAACATGTAGGCGTGATCAACCACCCAGTCGTAATAGGTGTTCGACGTGATGTCCGCGCGCTCGTAGGGGTCGGTCCGGAGATTGAAGATCTTCGGCAACCGCAAGCTGACGAACGGCTCCGCCCAGATGCGCAGCGTGCCCGGGACACGCTGCTCCATGAACACCATCTTCCAGTTTTCGTAGCGCATGGCGACCACCTGCTGGTCGTCGTTGATGTACATGAATGACTCCCGCGGGCTCTTGGGGGCCTGCCCGGTCAGGTAGGGCACCAGGTTGTCGCCGTCGAGGTAGACCTTGTAGGTCATTGCGCCGGCCTTGTGGCCCTTGAGCAACTTGCTCTTCATCTCAGTGTCGCCCGCGATGGCTGCAAGCGTCGGCAGCCAGTCGTGATGGGCGACCATCTCGTTGGAGACCTGCCCCGGCTTGATCCGGCCCGGCCAGCGCACCATCGCCGGCACCCGGTAGGCGCCTTCCCAGTTGGTGTTCTTTTCGCTGCGGAAAGGCGTCATGCCCGCGTCCGGCCAGGTGTTCATGTGCGGGCCGTTGTCGGTGGAGTACATGACGAAGGTGTCGTCGGAGATGCCGAGGTCGTCGAGCGCCGTGAGCACCGTGCCGACGTTCTTGTCGTGGTCGATCATGGTGTCGTGATATGGGCTCTGCCAGCGCCCCGACTGGCCGAGGCTCTCCGGCTTGGTGTGGGTCCGGAGATGCATGTGGGTGAAGTTCACCCAGACGAAGATCGGCTTGCCGGCCTTGTGCTGGCGCTGGATGAAGTCCACCGCCCGGTTGGCGATGTCGTCGTCGATATGCACCATCCGCGCCTTGGTCAGCGGACCCGTGTCCTTGCACACCTGCCGGCCGACCTTGCCGAAGCGCGGGTCTACGGTGGTGTCGTCCTTGTCCGAGGCCTTGCAGTCCATCACGCCGCGCGGGCCGAACTTCTCGCGAAACCCTGGCGCCTTGGGATAGTCGGGCAGCTCCGGCTCTTCCTCCGCGTTCAGGTGGTAGAGGTTGCCGTAGAACTCGTCGAAGCCGTGCACCGTGGGCAGGAACTCGTTGCGGTCGCCCAGGTGATTCTTGCCGAACTGGCCCGTGGCGTAGCCCTGCGCCTTGAGCAGGGTGGCGATGGTCGGATCCTCCGGGCGCAGCCCGAGCGTGGCGCCGGGCAGACCGACCTTGGTCATGCCGGTGCGCAGGCCGGACTGGCCGGTGATGAACGACGCGCGGCCGGCGGTGCAGCTCTGCTCGGCGTAGTAGTCGGTGAACATGATGCCTTCCTTCGCGACACGGTCGATGTTGGGCGTCCGGTAGCCCATCAGGCCGTGCGAGTAGGCGCTGATGTTGGATTGGCCGATGTCGTCGCCCCAGATGATGACGATGTTGGGCTTCTTGACTTGCGCTTGGGCCGTGGCCGCAAACGCGCAAAGCACGAGGACTGCGAGTGCTTTTCCGAGTATTTCTTTCATGGTTGTGCTCCCTCCGGGTTTCATGGGTTTTCTGCTGCGGCATGCATCACTCAGCGCGCCGCTGTCTTGGTCTTGCTTTGCTCCCACTCCTGCTGCGTCATTACAAGTCTGAAACCGATGTGCGACATCGGGTTGAACGGGTCGTTGCCGCGCCGCGCACTCGGCCGGTAGCTCAGGCAATAGTTGACTGCGCAAAGGAACGAACCGCCGCGAGTGACGCGCTTGGGCGCATTGGGCGGCGCGCTCCGGTCGTCCGGATCGTAGCTGTCGGACGGCCCCAGAGGGTTCTCGACCAAGGCGCTCTTTGCGCGTTGCTGAAAGTAGTCCGCGCGATACTGATCCGCGACCCACTGCCAGGCGTTACCGGTCATGTCGTAAAGGCCGTACCCGTTCGCGGGAAACGTACGCACGGCGGTCGTGCCCACAGCCCCGCCCGCCTTGGGATTGACGACCGGGAATTGCCCGTCGAATGTATTCGCCATCCGCTTGCCATTGGGCGCAAATTCCTCGCCCCACACATAGGTCGCCTGCTCCAGTCCGCCGCGGGCGGCGAATTCCCATTCGGCCTCGGTCGGCAGGCGCTTACCCTCCCACTTGGCATAGGCCAATGCATCTTCGTAGGACACCTGCACCACCGGGTGATCTTCCCTGCCTTCGATGCCGCTTCCGGGCCCCAGTGGATGCTTCCAATCCGCGCCGGCAACGAACCGCCACCACTGCGACCAGTCGTCAAGCCTCACCGGACGGTCCGTTCCAGCGAATACCATCGCGCCGGCTATCAGCACGGAGTCGGGAGGTTTCGGCGTACCTGGCGCAGCCTGCACCTTGATGGTTTCCCAGTCGGGCTTGCGTTCGGCGGTTGTTATGTACCCGGCCGCCTTTACGAACTGCGCGAACTGGGCGTTGGTGACGTGCGTCGCGTCCATCCAGAAGCCGGACACACGCACCGGATGCGCGGGGCGTTCGTTCTTCTGCGCGAGCTTATGATCGCTGCCCATCAGGAATTTGCCGCCCGGCACCCACATCATTCCTTTCGGGCCGCGCACGCCGTCGCCCGCTACGATCACTGGCTTCGCAGGCGCGCGGTGCGCGAGGAATTCGGCTGTGCCGAAACCGATGCCCGCCATCAATACGACGGTTGTGATTACCCAAAGGACAGGCTTCCAAGGCCAGCGCGCTTGCGGCGCAGGCGCCGGCAGCTCGGTCCCGTGGGAGTGTTTCTGCTGCTTTCTGGACGAGGCTCTTCCCATTTGGATCGCTTAGAGATAGCTGGTCAGTTACTGCGCCCGCCGCCTTGCCACGACGGGCGATTCAAGACGCGTGTATACGCAGTTGCGTTGGTCCGGGCGTGCCGACTCCGCCGCCCAGGTCTTCGCAATGCCGTCGTTCCAGGAAGCAAGCGCCTCTCCTCTCACTTCCTCGGCGTGTACCAAATTGGCGAAGTGTACGCCCGCTCGGTGATGGTCATGGCAGTGCCCGGAAGCGGCTTGTTGCCGAAGCGCTTGACGTCGTAGGCGGTCCAGCGCGGCGTCGGAATCTCGATCACCCGCCCGTAATAGAACGCCGGCTGGCCGGCATCGAAGTCCGGGTCGCGCCACACCGCGATCAGCTCGGGCGCGCCGATGGTATTAGTCCAGGTGGCATTCGCCACATCCACGGTGCTACCCACCGACGCGACCTTGCCGGTCTTCGTGTCCGGCTTGCGGTCGCCCGACCAAGCGACGTCGTACACCTTCTCCTGCAGCTTGCCGCTCTTGTCGAGCCAGCCTTTCACGATCTGGTAGCGGTCGAGGTTGGCGCCGATCGGGTCCTTGAGCGCCGCGACGAGGAAGGCCGGCGCCTTGCCCTTCGGCGCCTCGGACAGGTCGCCGCCCATAGGTACGCCCTTGCCGTAGCCGATGCGCGCCGGATAGCGGTCGTGCGCATCGCTCGCCGCGAAGTCCCAGCCGCCGAAGAAACGCACCACCATCCGCGGGCCGGTGGTGGCATAGGTTTCCTTGCGCTGCATGGCGTCCCAGATGGAAGCGCGCGTATTCTCGTTCGCCCAGACAGCGGCATAGCCCGATGCGCCGACCTCCCAATCCATGACCTTGACGCCGGTCTTGGCGTTGTTGATGAAGGTCGCCGTCAGGCGGTGCGGACTCGGTTCCTGCGGCGTGGTCTTGCCGAAAAAGTTGTCCTCCTCCATCGCCGTTAGGCCGGTATGCGCGTCGCTCGAACCGACCAGGCCGAATTTGTAGGGATTGGTGCCGAGCTCCTGCTCGAGCTTGAGCCCGTTCTTGTATGCCGAGCGCGCGTACTCGAACTCCAGCATGTCCTTCGTCTTTGCCACGCTGCCGTCGAGGTTGCCTTTGTCCCAGATCTCGAAGGCGGCGAACTCGTCGTTCGGCGAGAGCGCGGGGTGCGCCTCGCCGGTCCCCTTGGTCTGTGTCACCTCGTAGAGCCGCTCCCACTTGGCGCGTTGCTCGACGTACTCGCCGTCCACCGGCTTGCCGGTGAAGGACTCAATGATCGGGAACATGCGACCGCTGCTCAGATTGCCGTTGTGTGCGATAGCAAGCACGCTGCCGCCGGTCTTCTGCTCGTAGGCGGTCATCCACTTCCACAGCTCGCGCGGATTGTCGCTGCCTAACGGCGGATAGACGGTGAACGGCTCGACCTGACTCGCCTTGTCTGCGTTGTCGCGGAAAATCACGTTGCGGTGCAGGTTGTTGCCACCGGTGTTGGAGGTCCACTCGTAGCCGATGAAGGCCGTGAAGCGGCCCGGCTCGTTGTATTTCTCCGCCGCCGCGATGGTTTCCTGCCAAGCGCCCTTGTAGCCGCGCGTGCCCGGAAAGTACATCATCTCCTTGGGAAACGTGCCCTGCGAAAACTGGACGATGATATCGATCGCCGCCTCGCCGCCTTTGCCGGACTGGATCAGGTCGTACCACTTGCGGCCGGTGGGATTCGCCAGCAGCTCGGGCTTGCCCGCGAAAAGGTCGGCGATCATCCCCATGTTGTCCGAGTGGTCTGCCACCACCAGGAAGTCGAGTGGCCTCGACAGCTTCACCGGCTGGCCGGAGGAAGCCGTGATCTCCTCGCCCCGTGCGAAGCGGTACGCATCGCGCGGCCCGACGCGCGCGCCGAACGCGCCAGCGTCCATCGAGAAGGAAGTGTGCAGGTGTGTGTCGCCGAAGAAGGGGCGCGCCGGGAAGTCGCGGCCGGCGTAGGGCGAATAGTTCGACGGCCGCTTGTGCACGGCTTCCGCCTTCTCCTTGTTCAGCTCGCCGATATCGTTGTCGACGGCACCGGCCGAGACGGCGGCAGCCGCGATCAGCGCCGCAGAGACGCGAAGCAGTAATTTCATTTTGAGACTCCCTTCAGAATGAGCCGACACGTTGGAATACCCAGAACATTGCAATGCTGCCTATGCAGTAAGGCGGAGCCAGCTTGAGCCAGCGCGGCGGCTGCGCCCGCACGCGGTGGATCAGCCACGCGGAACCCAGCACTGCCGCGATGAACAGCAGCTGCCCGGCTTCCACGCCGAGGTTGAAGAACAGCAGCGCGAGCGGGATATGGCCGGGCGGCAGCCCCACTTCGCTCAGCGCGCCGGCGAAGCCGAATCCGTGCAGCAGGCCGAACGCGAACGCCACGATCCACGGCGAGCGCGCGGCGAGGCCCGCCTTGCCCTGCCGGCTGCGCACGATCTCCACCGCGACGAAAGCGATGGACAGCGCGATGACCGCTTCCACCGGCTGCTGCGGCACATGCACGGCGCCGAGCGCGGCGAGCGCGAGCGTGATGCTGTGGGCGAGCGTGAACGCGGTCACCGTGACGAGCAGGCGCCAGCGCTCGCGCGCCAGGATGAGAAGCCCAAGCACGAACAGCAGGTGATCGACGCCCGTGAGGATGTGCTCGATGCCGAGCTTGAGATAGGTGCTCGCCACCGCGAAGGGGGCATCCTTCACCGGGATGAGGGCTGCCGGCCGCGCCGGGGTGAGCCGCTGTGTCCACGCGCTGCCATCTGCGAAATCGATGCGCACCAGCGCGTCGGTCATCGTGCCTTCCAGACCGTCGATGCGCACTGACTGGCCGCGCAGCAGTGGACTGCGCACAACCCAGGTCTGGATCGCCGCGCCCGGCACGCGGCGCGAGACCTTGGGTGCGACCGATGCCACTTCGCCGGAGAAGACCGGCTCGAGCGCGAGCCGCGCTTCGTCCTGCATCGGCGTCTTCCACAGCACGTTGAACTCGCCGGAAGTCGTCTCGTGCAGCTCGAGGTACGAAGGGCGCACCTCGTGCGCCACCACCAGTCCGCTCCACAGGAATGCCGCGAGCAGAAGAAAGTGTTTCATATTCGCCGCACCAGGTTGAGTTCCCCGACCACAGCCTTCACGCTGTCGTCGATCAGCACCTCGTACTTCGCCATCAGGCGCTCGAAGAAGCGTGCTTCGGCCTCGCGTAGCTGCTGCTCACGCCAGCGCTCGAGGACCATCGGCCGCACCTCGGCGAAGTCGCGCCGCCGCCCGGGCTGCGCAGCCGCGACCCGCACGAGATGCAGGCCGTAGCCGGATTCGAGCGGCCCGTGCCATGCGCCCGGCTGCAACTCGAATACCGCGCGCGCGAACTCGGGGCCGAAGGCGCCCGCCACCGCCTGCCGATCGGCGTCGCGGAACTCTGCTTCGACCATCAAGCGGTCCCCCATTTGCGCCACGTCGGCCGGCGAGGCGCCCGTCAGCTTTGGAAGCGCCGCGACGGCGTCCTTCGCCGCGTCCCTGCGCTGCTCACGGCTGAAGTAGACCTGGCTGAAGGACACGCGCGCCTCGGTGAGGAAGCCTGCCGGCGAAGCCTCGTAGAAGCGCCGCAATTCCTCCTCGGAGGGCTCGCTCAAGCGCGCAGTATCCTGCAGCACAAACTCGAGTTTCTGCGCCAGGCGCCGGCGCACGATCGTGTCGTTCTCGTCGAGCCGCATCTCGCGCGCCTCGCGCGACAGCAGCTCCTCCTTCAGGAGATTGGATACCAATTCGCGCATCTCTTCGGGCGTCGGCTCGCGGCCCCACTGGCGCTGCCACGTCGTGGCGAGCCATTTGACCTCGCCTACGCCGATGCTCACCTGTCTGGAAGCGGCACCCGATCCGGGCTCGGCCGGATTGAGCCATGAGTAGACGGCGAAAAGCACCGCGCCGCCTATCGCGAAGTGGAGCAACGGCTCCCTGATCCAACGTTGCAACTGAGCGGCCTTCATATGACGGGCTGTGTCGTAACTATTTTCATAGGTAGTCCCTCAATTCACTCTTTCAGTCGCGAGCCAAGACCGCCGCAAACCTGCGCTCCACGTCTACGTAGACGTCCTTGCCGATGTCGTAGACGACCTTGACGATCCTGCCGCCGGAGAATGCGAACTTCGTCGTGTACTCCCTGGACACGGGGTCGGCGCTGTCGTATCCAACGCATAGACCCTCGCCGCAGATCGCGTAGTGCCCGCTCTGCGTGCGAAAGTCGGCGCTGCCGGCCGGCTTGTCGTCTACGTACAGCGTCATCTTGCCGAGCGCCTCCATGCTCTTCCCCATCGATTTCTTGGCGAACTCCACGCCGACGATGTGCTTTCCGGACTTCGGCGCGGTGCACGAAAGGCGCTGCTCGGGCGGGATGCCGAGGAAGTTGTAGACGAAGGTGAGCTGGCCGTCCTTGACGAACAGCGTGTAGCCGCCGAAGCGCGAGCCCTGCGCGACGATGACGCCCTGCGTGTCGGCGGCGAACTCCACTTCGGCGAGGATCTTGAACGACACACCGAGCGTGCGCGCCGCGGACGCCTCCGGAATCTCCGTCGTCCCGGGGTAATAGATGTACCGCCCGCTCGCCGGCGTCGCCGCCTTGTACTCGAGCGCGTGGAGCTCGTGGATGCCCAGGTCCATCAACGGCAGCACGTTGTACTTCTTCGCTTCCTTGAGCCACAGCGCGACGAGTTCCTTGACCTTCTTCGGATACTTCGCCGCAAGGTCGTGCGCCTCGGAGCGGTCGGCGTCGGTGTGAAACAGCTGCCACCGGTCCTTGTCGAAATGGCCGAGGTCGAGCGGCACCGGCCCGTGCTCCGCCGCAGCCTTCCATCCCTTGTGCCAGATGCCGCGCGTGCCGATCATCTCGTAGTACTGCGTCTGCTTCTTCGTCGGCGCCTTGGCCTTGTCGAAGCTGTAGCGCATCGACACGCCCGGCAGCGGCCACTGCTTCACGCCGTCCACCACATCCGGCATCTTCACGCCGCAGCAATCGAGGATCGTCGGCACGATGTCGGTGCAGTGGTGGTACTGGTGGCGCAGCTCGCCCTTCGCCTTGATGCCTTTCGGCCAGTGGATCACCAGCGGGTCGCAGGTGCCGCCCGAGTAGCCCGAATAGCGCTTGAACATCCGGTACGGCGTCGAGAACGCTACCGCCCAGCCGGTCGGATAGTGGTTGTAGGTATCGGGCGAGCCGAGCTTGTCGATCATCGACAGGTTCTGCTTCAGGTCGTCCGGAAAACCATTGAAGAAAAGGTTCTCGTTGACCGATCCGACCGGGCTGCCTTCGCCCGAGGCGCCGTTGTCGGCGGCATAGAGGATCAGCGTGTTGTCGAGCTGCCCCGATTCCTCCAGGTAGTCGATCACGCGGCCGACCTGCACGTCGGTGTACTCCGAGAACGCGGCGTACACCTCCGCCATGCGGCTGAAGAGCTTCTTCTCGTCCGCCGACAGGCTGTTCCAGGGCTTCACGCGGTCGCTCTCGGCGAACGTGCCCTTGGCCATCGGGTTAAGCGCCGTGAGCTCGGTGTCCTTGGGCAGAATGCCGCGCTCGATCATTCGCGCCAGCACCCACTCGCGGTAGGCCTCGTAGCCGTCGTCGAATTTGCCCTTGTACTTCTCGATGTAGTCCTTCGGCGCGTGGTGGGGCGCGTGGTTGGCGCCGGGGCAGTACCACAGGTACCAGGGCTTCTCGGGCCGCGTCTGCTTCGAGTCGCGGAGGAAGCCGATCGCCTTGTCGGCGATGTCCTTCGAGAAGTGGTAGCCGTCCTCGGGCCGCGAGGGCTGTTCGACGTAGTGGTTGTCCTCGATCAGCTCCGGAAACCACTGGTTGGTTTCGCCGCCGATGAAGCCGTAGAAGCGGTCGTAGCCGAGGCCGAGCGGCCACGCGCTCTTGGAGCCGCCGATGTCGAACGCATCGACCGGCACATTGTGGTTCTTGCCGACCCAGAGCGTGCTCCAGCCCGCCTCGCGCAGCACCTTCGCCATCGTGGCGCATTCCTTTGGGATGTGCCCGCTGTAGCCTGGGAATCCCACTGCCGATTCCGAAATCGAGCCGCAGCCGTTCTGGTGATGGTTGCGGCCAGTGAGCAACGTGGAGCGTGTCGGCGAGCACACCGCAGTGGTGTGCCACTGTGTATAGGTGAGGCCATTCTTCGCGAGGCGATCGAGCGTCGGCATGTTGATGCGCCCGCCATACGGCGACCACGCCGCCTGGCCTGTGTCGTCATAGAGGATGACCAGCACGTTCGGCGCGCTCTTGGGCGCCTTCGTGTCGAGGAACGCGTCCCAGTCAGACTTGGAATCGCGGATGTCGAGCTTGGTCTTGCCTTTGAATTTCCTGGCCATCACACTCTCCTCATTTCATTTTTTCAAAGTCACCCGGCTTCCAGTTGCCGTCGAACGCCGGCTTCTCCGGTCCGTAGATGCGGAAATAGACGAACCAGCCTTTCTTCGGCAGGGTCTGGATCCAGCGGCTTTCCTGGCCTTTCGGTGCCTTCGGCCCGAAGTAGAGGTCCACGCTCGAACCGATCGCATCCTTTAGCTCGTAGAGCGAACGTAAAGCGGCCTTCTTCTGTTTCGTCTGGATCTCGCTGCGCGTTTCCGGGTCGTAGACCGTTACCGACCAGAAGAGCTTGGCCGGAACGGGCAGCGGCACCTTCAGCTTGTAGGTTTTGGCGCCATCGAGGTAAGCACCAGTCTTGTCGCGGGTGCCGAGCCAGTAAAGTGAGCCTGCGGCGGCGGTGCGGCGGAACATGGCGGGCGATTCGATCTGCGCCTGAAAAAACCATTTGGCGCGCGCGTCCAGGTCCTTGTATGCGGGCATGTCGAAGGTGCCGTTCTCGGGTCGCAGGGTGGCCCATTCCCACTTGCGATCCTTCCATGCCACGCGGTCAGCACGCCGGTCGGAGAAGGACTGCACGCGCATCTGCGCGTTGGCTGTCTTCGCCGCCTTCTCCAGGATCTTCTTCATGCGCGCGTCGGGCTTGAATGGCTTACCCTTCTCGATGCCGAGTCCGGCCAGCTCACCGTAGTTCATGCGGTACGCTTCGTAAGGCGGCTCCTCGTCGATCGTGCGGTGCAGCCGCTTCCAGTAGCCGATGTTGTTCTCCCACGGCCCCGGAGTCAGGTCCGCGAACCGCTCGCCGATGGCGGTCCATTCGAGCTCTCCGGGCCGCCCCAGCGGATAGACCTGCACCGTCTTCAGCGCGGCGATTGCGGCTTCCGTGTCGCCTTCGGGCGGAATCGCACGGATCAGCAGGAGCGCGTGATTCGTGGTGCAGGTTCCGGTGTAATAGCCATCGGGAACGCTCCCCTTGTATCCGGGAGGCAGGATCAAGTGCTTGCCGCCCTTGCCGCCGTCCGGTCCTGGCACGCCGAGGTCCATGACGTAGCGCTGGTGCATGTCGTTCACCACGCACATCAGAGCGCCGGGCGGCACCTCGACCACCACGGGTCCGTCCGTAACATCCACGTTCACGCCTGCATAGGGCGTGTCCGAGTTTGGCGTCATCACGATCTGCGCCGGGCTGCCCATCATCAGCATGGCCACGGTATTCGGGCGCATACCGGCGCGCGCATTGCCGTCCCAACACGCCGCGACGGACACTGTTGGATAGAAAAACTTGTAGGCCTGGATCGCGCTATTGAGATCCGCATCGTCGTAGGCTTTTTTCACGGTCTTCGCAGTCGGGAAACCGCCTTTGAACTCGTAGTCGTGGGCCATCGTGGCTGTCCTTGCTCTATATCAATTCTTCGGTGTGTAGGGCTCCGGAGTGCCCATCTTGATCAGGGGGTACTTCTTCACGCTCGCTTCGAAAGCGGCCGCCATCTTGAGCATCGGCCCGACAACCCAACTGTCGTGCGCGATCTTGTCGGTTTCTTCCTTCGGATTGGTGTACAGGTTGAACAACATGGGCACGCCGAGCTTTACCGGCGGCGAGAGCATGGTGTCCTGCTGGTAGAAGTGCAGCTTGTAATTGCGCCATTTCACCGCCTGCAGGCGGTCGGCGCACCAGATGAGGATGCCTTCGCGCGCCGACTTGTCGGTCTTGCCGGTGAAGAGCTCCGACTGGTCCACGCCGTCGATGGCACGGTCTTTCGGCACGTCTGCGCCGGCGATGCGCGCGAGCGTCGGGAAAAGATCCGCGCCATGCACGATCTCATCGCTGACCCGGCCCGCTGGTACCTTGCCCGGCCAGCGGATCATGAAGGGCACGCGGATTCCGCCTTCCAGTGCCGTGAAATATTGGCCACGCCAAGGGCCGGACCATCCGTCCCAAGGCCTCACGTACTCGGGACCGTTGTCGCTCGCGAAAATCACGATGGTGTCGTCGCGGATGCCCAGCCGTTCCACCGCGTCGAGCATCTGCCCGACGTTGTGGTCCATCTCGGCCAGCATGTCGGCCCAGTCGCCATTGCCTGTCTTACCGGCAAAGGCCGGATTAGGCAGCGTCGGCAGGTGCGGCTGCGTGAGCATGGCGAGCATGAAGAACGGCTTCTTCGTCCTCACGTGGCGCTCCATGAAGGCGATGGAGCGCTCTGTGATCTCGGCGTCGATCAGCCGGCGCTGCTCCAGGTCGTACACTCTTAGCTCGCGGCTCTTCTGTCCCTTGCGTCCTTCCATCAACTGCTCGGGCGGCATGATCTTGTCGGAGTATCCCGGAGAGCCGGGCCAAAGCACCTCGTCAGTGGTGCGGGGAATTCCGTACCACTCGTCGAAACCCTGGTCGTTCGGCAGCCGCCCGTCCTCGCTACCGAGATGCCACTTGCCGTACAGCGCCGTCGCATAGCCGGCTGCGGACAACGATTCGGCTATCGTTAGCTCCCAGCTCGTGAGGCCGTCCGCCACGCCGCCGAACGCAACCGAGTGCGTGCCCGAGCGGATCGCATAGCGTCCGGTCAGCAGACTCGAGCGGCTCGGTGTGCACTGCGGCTCCATGTTCATGTTGGTGAGGCGCATACCTTCGGCCGCGAGCTTGTCGATGCGCGCCGTCGGCGCGCCGCGCGTCGCTCCGCCGCCGTACACGCCCAGCTCGCCGTAGCCCAGGTTGTCGACGAGGATGAACAGGATGTTGGGCTTCCCGACCGGTTGCGCGCCGGCGATCTGTGTCCATCCTATGGCGCTGAGAGCGGCCGCAGCCGCATTCAGTTGAATGAAGTCTCTTCGCTTCATGGCTGCGCCTTCGTTATCACTTCGGAAATATCAAGTTCACCTGGAAGCGCAGGAACCAGTCGCCGGCGTCGTCCGGGCGAATTACGTTGTGGCCGCCGCCGAAGATGAAGTTGACCGGGCTCATCCCGGCAGGCCGGGTGAGGACGGAATAGCTCAGTCCCAGCGGGACGGTCCAGCGTTGGCTGGAGCGGTCCTCCTTCCAGTTCGCGGTGAGGGTGCCGAGGTAGCCGACAGTGTTGCGCCCCGACAGCCGATAGCTCACCAGCGGCTGCAGCTGGAACTGGCTGATGTCGGCGCGGTCGTTGTCACCGGCGAAGGACCAGAGCTGCGTGACCAGGCCGCCGACGGACCATTTACCGAACTGTTCGAGCGCAACCACCGCCGGGCCGGCGGCGTACTTGCCGCTGCCCAGGCGGTCGTCGGTGGCCGTCTTCAGCTGAACGATCGGCCCCGCACCCCAGATCAATTCGCCCGGCTTCGTCGCGGGCGAGAAGAAACCCTCGTAGACGAGGTCGCCCACGCCGTTCTCGCGGTCCTGGCCCGGCGTAAACGCCGGCATCGACATCAGCGGCACGATCGCCCGGTGGATCAGCGACCATTGCGCGTTCAGCTTCGTCGGATAGACCGGCTGGACGTTGAGGATGTGTTGAGGCTTGTCGAGCGGTCCGACGTTGAGATTGGTGGTGAGCTGGAACGGCACCGAGATCAGGTCCGCCACCGGGTTGGCAAGCTTCTTCTGCAGCTCCTCGTCGCTGTCTTGCGCGAACGCCGCGCCGGCTGCGATCGCAAGGAGGGTTGCTGTTATGGTGCGAAGAAGCATTTGGAGTTCTCCGAAGTGTTGCAGGTGCCTTGCCTGGTCAAGCGCGCGACGAAATCGACGATCGCCGATTGCGCCGCGCCTTCGTTCCAGAGGCCAGCATGTTCAGCTCGAGCCGGCGGATTCGCGCATCTTCGCGATCGCATCGTCGATCGTGAAGGTGTTCGGCTTCTGGATCGGCGGGAATTCCTTGAAGGTCTCGGCGAACTTGCCCGCCCCGATCTGCGCCAGCATCAGGAAGTACCCGTGGTAGAGGAACCAGTCGTAATAAGTGTTCGAGGTGACGTCGGCGAACTCGTATGGATCTGTGCGCAGGTTGTACAACTTGGGCACGCGCAGCCGCGTGAACGGCTCCGCCCACACCTGCAGCGTGCCTTGGCAGCGCTGCTCCATGAACACGATCTTCATGTTTTCATACCGCATCGCGAGGATGTCGCCGTCGTCGCTGATGTAGAAGAAGGCCTTTCGCGGACCTTCCTTCGCTTTGCCGGTCAGGTAGGGAAGCAGGCTGTAGCCGTCGATGTGGTTCTTGTACGTCCGGCCGATCGCCTTGTAGCCCTTCTTCAGCTTGTCCACCACGTCCGGGACGCCCGCCATGTCGAGAAAGGTCGGCAGCCAGTCGTGGTGCTGCACAATCTCGTTGCAGATCGAACTGGCCTTGATCTTCCCCGGCCAGCGCGCGAGCAGCGGAATGCGGAAGGCGCCTTCCCAGTTGGTGTTCTTTTCGCTCCTGAACGGCGTCATGCCGCCGTCGGGCCAGGTGTTGCGGTGCGGGCCGTTGTCGGTGGAGTACTGGACGAAGGTGTCCTCGGCGATGCCGAGCTCGTCGAGCAGGTCCAGCATCTGCCCCACGTTCTTGTCGTGGTCGATCATCGTGTCGTGGTATGGGGACTGCCAATGGCCGGCCTGCCCGAGGCTCGACTTCTTCGTATGCGTGAAGAGGTGCATGTGCGTGAAGTTGAGCCACACGAACCACGGCTTGCCCGCCTTCTCCTGCCGCTTGATGAAGTCGGTCGCGGCCTCGACGAACTCGTCGTCGCAGGTTTCCATGCGCTTCTTCGTGAGCGGGCCGGTGTCCTTGATCTTCTGCTTGCCGACCTTACCCCAGCGCTCCTGCACGGTCTTGTCGTCCTGGTCGGTGCTCCAGGAGTGGATGACACCGCGCGGCCCGAACTGCTCCTTGAACCGCGGATCCTTCGGGTAGTCGGGCATTTCCGGCTCTTCCTCGGCGTTGAGGTGGTACAGGTTGCCGAAGAACTCATCGAAGCCATGGTTGGTCGGCAGCATGTGGTTCAGATCGCCGAGGTGGTTTTTGCCGAACTGGCCCGTGGCGTAGCCCTGATCCTTCAGCAGCGCGGCGACGGTGACGATCTTCTCGTGCATGCCGACCGGCGCCCCGGGAATGCCGACCTTGGACAGGCCGGTGCGCAGTACGCTCTGGCCCGTGATGAACGACGAGCGCCCGGCGGTGCAGGATTGCTCTCCGTAGCTGTCCGTGAACAGCATCCCCTCTTTGGCTATGCGGTCGATGTTCTTCGTCTGGTAGCCCATCAGCCCGTGCGTGTAGCAGCTCAGGTTTGATTGCCCGATGTCATCGCCCCAGATGACCAGGATGTTGGGCTGCTTGCTGTTCTTAGTGCCTTTTGCCATGCCGATCTCCTCAAAAGAGCATGTTGACGATTGCCACGACGCCGATCGCGAGCAGGATCAGCGCGGTGATCAAGGTAAGCGAAGGCGGGAATGGGCTCTCGCCGTGAATCAGGCCTTCCGCGGCCATCTCCACACGCGTCTTGCGCAGCGCGCGCATGAATTGCAGGTGGTAGACGATGCCGAGCACGAGCATGCCGATGCCGAGCGCGACGAGCGCGATGCCGAAGTTGCGCGGCGCGTGCGCACCGGCGAGGACGTTGGCTTCCTGCATCTTGGCGAAGAACTGGAAGATGGTGAAGCCGAAGCCGATGAGCGACAGCGCAGTCCTGATCACCGACATCAGCGTGCGGTCGGCGCTCATGCGCGTGCGCTGGAACGACATGCCGGTGCGGCGCATCGACATCTCGGTGCGCTCGGTCGAGAGGTCCGTGCGGTACATCGACAGGTCGGTGCGATGCTCCGAGAGTTGGGTACGGTGCTCGGAGAGCCCGGTGCGGTGGGTGGATAGTTTCGTGCGGTGCTCCGAAAGCTGTACCGATGCCTTGCCCGAGTCCGTCGGGTCGAAATGCGGCAACCGCGGAACCGGCGTTTCGGTGATCCGCGCGGGCCTGACCAGATCCTTGGGCGTGCCCTCAGCCATGGACAGCTCCGATAGAGCGCAGCGCGCGCAGAATAATGTCGATCGCGAGCGCAACCTGCAGCACGCCCAGCACCGCACCGAGAACCTGCAACGTGAGGATGCCCACCCCGCGCATGATCCAGCGCGCGAACAGCATGGCCAGGAGGTTTAGCACCATGACCAGCGCCAGTATGCCGAGGAGCCCTTGCGTGCGCGCTGCATCGGGACTATGGACGAGCAGGAGGATGAGCGCCGCGATCCCGTACGGCGTGACGATGGTCGGAAAGGTGATGCGCATGACTGCCGCGATCGGCGCCGCCGGCAGCGGCGCTGGCGATTCTTGTGGGCGCTCATACTGCTCGAAGACCAGATTGAGCCCCACCAGCGCGAAGATGATGCCGGCCGCGAGCAGCAGAGCCGGTGTCGAGATGTGCCAATTGTCCGCAAGCGAGCGGCCGAAGAAGCCGCCCACCAGCAGGGCGACGATCGCAAGCGCGAACGATTGGAAGGCGAGCTTGCGCATCGCGCCTGCTTCCATTTCATGCGTCTGCTTGGCGAATGGACCGAGGATCTTGAGCGGCCCGAGCATGACGAAGAAGAGCGTGAACACTGCGCCCAGGCTCACCGCGTCGCTTGGTTCAGCCATTTAGCACCCCCCGATGGCGGCCTGCGCGTGCACCCGCATTGGGTGTCGATAGTGCCGTTGGCAAGGAAGGCCAAAAACGTAAAGCTGGCAGAGCACATTTGGCTGGGTCATGGTCGGTGTATTTGTCGATACGGTAGATATCCGGCCCGTTCCGCCTACGCATGAAACTCTGGCAATCATTCCGGCGGCCTGTCTTGACCGTGCACCGCCTGGTCGATGGTATGCAGCAATTGTTGGTCGTCCAGAGGCTTGCGCATGTAGGCGACAGCGCCCACCGCAAGGCAGCGAACCTCATTTTGGGGTTCGTCGTGACCGGTGATCACAATGGTGGGCAGCGGAGGACGACGGGACCGAAGTTGCTCAAGCACCTGCAGGCCGCTCAGCCCGGGCATATGCAGATCGAGTACGAGGCAATCGGGGTGTGTGGTTTCGATCGAATCGAGGAACGCCTGTCCAGAAGGAAAACACTGCGCGTCCAGACCCGAGGCGCGCAAAAGACGCCCGAGCGCTTTGCGGACGGGTTCTTCGTCATCGACGACGGCGACTTGGAGCGCGATCATGGGGGCTCATTGCACCAGTCTGGAGCCGTCCGGGAAATTGGACCAAGGTCCAATAAGGCCGGATATCGACGATCCGGGCGTGGGTGGCTGATGTGTTCGGACCCGCCAAGCGGCTGATCCATGCGCACGTCATCGCCTGGCGGTATCCCCTAGTGTTCTAGAAACCGATCACGATGCCGGCGTTAGCGGTGTACTGCCAGAGAAAGTCTCCGTCATAGAAAATCCTGCAACTGCCGTTGGTGCAGAAGGCCGCGCTTTCGCTGTCCACCTGCGTGGCGAAGACGCGCGCTTCGAGGCGAAGACCGACATGTTTCGTCAGGAACAGCTTGACGCCTCCGGCGAGGCCCACCGAGAAGTTGGTGTCGTTGTTCAGTCCCGGTGCATCTGGGGTAAGGCGGGTAGCGCCCGCGGTGCCGCCGAAGAACGGCCGGACACGACCGCGGTTGAATGCGTATATTGCGCCGACATGCAGGTATTCGATCTTGATGTCCGTGGATACGGGACCGCCGCCTTCGGGAGAGAGCGAGGATTCTGCCTTGCTGTAATAGATTTCGAACTGTGTGTCGGGCGCGACGGTCATGTCGAGGATCAGGCCGACGCTTTGGGTGCTCTCCAGTTTCAGCCTGGCGCCGGTCGTTTGGTCGCTGAATTCTTCGCCGCTCTGATAGCCGGCAAAAGGCGTCAGTTCGAACCGCGGCCATTGTTCCGGCTGCTGCGCCATAGCCGTCGCAGCTGCGAGGCAGAAAAGCATGCCTGTCGTGATTGCCGCTCCGGCACGCTTTGCCGTCACCATGGCAGTTCCACCTGTGAATTTCATTGCTCTTCTCTGAATTCCGATTTTCGCGCAAGCAGACGGACGAAACCGATAAATCCGGAACATGGTCGCATCGACAGCGCAGGACTCTGGCACGGTACCTGATCGCGGCTTACTTTAAGTCATAGAGAACGGCAGGTTAATTGGACCTTGGTCCAATAGGAACTACGTGCCGTGGGTGGCGGGAATGTTCGCTGTCGGGCCGTAAAGGCAGGCCTGATTCAGAGATGGGGCGACGGCCGCGCCGGCCTGATGCCCATCCGCTCCGCCATCCGTACCAGATCGGCAAACGTGGCTGCGCCCATCTTGTGCATGACGCGAGCACGATGAACCTTGACGGTCTTTTCCACGGTCCCGAGGTCGGTGGCGATGAGTTTGTTGAGCTGCCCGGAAATTACGTGTTCGAACACCTCGCGTTCGCGCGAGGTCAGCGACGTAAAGCGCTGCTGCATCAGTTTTCGCTCGTGGTCCACCTGTCGCGCCGCGCGGCTCTTCCCGATCGCGATATCGACTGCTTCGAGCAACTCGACGTCGCTGAAGGGTTTTGTGAGGAAATCCACGGCTCCGGCCTTCATCGCCTGCACGCTTTTTGGAACGTCGCCGTGGCCGCTGATGAACACGATGGCGCAACAGTTGCCCTTTTGCGCAAGTCTTTGTTGCAGTTCCAGTCCATTGAGGCCTGGCATGGCGACGTCCAGAACCAGGCAGCCGGACACCGCAGGGTCGTGCCGGTCGAGGAAGGCCAGCGGCGAAGAAAAAGGCGCGACGGCATAACCCGAGGACCGCAGCAGGCGCGTCAGTGCTTTGAGAACCCCCGGATCGTCATCTACCACGAATACCGTTTCTTCCCTAATCATGTTCATACTCCGGTGTAAGCGGGCAGCATCAGGCGGAAAGTTGCACCGCGATCCGGATTGTTCCGAACCAGCAGTTGACCTCCATGCGCTGCGACAATCGAACGGGAAATCGACAGCCCCAGCCCCAGACCCTGCGGCTTGGTGGTAACGAAGGGATCGAACAGTTTTTCCATCTGCTCGGCCGCAATGCCGGGTCCGCCATCGACGACGAGTATCTGCACGTAACTGTCCGCCGAAGGCGCAGTCCTGATCGTCAATACACGCGTCGACCCAGGCGTATCCATGGCCTCGCAGGCGTTGACGACGAGATTGAGCAGGACCTGCTGCAACTGAACCCGGTCTGCGCGCGTAACGACTGGATGCTCGGAAAACTCGGTGACAACATGAATGCTGCGCGTGGTCAGATGGCCATGCGCCAGCGTCAACGCTTCGTTGATCAGGTCGTTGGCATTCACTGTCTGGAACTGCGTTTCGCTTTTCTTGAACAAGGCGCGCAACCTGCGGATGACTTCTCCCGCGCGCCTGTCTTCGCTTACGATGTCCTGGAGGATTTCGCGCAGATCCTGTGCATTGATTCCGTCTCGGGCGAGCAGACGCTGAGCCGCCTGTGCATTGCTGAGGATGGCCGTCAACGGCTGGTTGAGTTCATGGGCGAGGGCGCCGGAGAGTTCTCCAAGCATGACCACCCGGCTCAGGTGCATCAGTTCCAGGCGTTGCTCCTCCGCTTCCCGTTCCGTGCGTTTCTGAAGGGTCACATCACGGATGACCGTAATCAGGCACTTGGTACCGGCGACCTCCACGCGATCTCCGGAAAGAATGGTGTGGTGGACGTCGCCGTTACGGTCAACCAGATCGACTTCGAAATTCCTGATGTATTCTTTGGCCGAAAGCCCGAGATAGACCTGCCGGTCTTCCTGGTTTGCGTAAATGCCAATTTCGGCGGTGGAACGTCCTGTCGCCTCGGACCGGGAATATCCGAACGTGGACTCCCATCGATCATTGACATCTATGATCTCGCCGTCCGATAGTCGAACGATAATCATCGGATCGGGGCCTGCCCGAAAAACCTTGAGCGCACGCTCTTCGGAGATCTGCAAAGCGTCCTGGGTTTTCTTGCGTTCCTCCATGACCGCCGCCAAAAGCAACAGTGGAACGGCCACGGTAATCAAGAACAATTGCACCGAACGCGCATTTTCTTCCGCGGTCCCGGCGGCGAAAGGACCTTGCCCGTGCAGGGCGCCCCAGATCACCAGGATGGCCACCGCAAACAGCGAGGTGCTGATTCCCCGTGAGCCGAGGCGTACCGCCGCCCACAACAGGAAAGGCAGCGGCGCGTACAGCAGCGCCGGCATGTTTGTTGAAGCGGTTTCCTGTTCGAAAATGAACACGCAAGTCGCGAGCAGACCCAGAAAGAGCGCGCCTGTTTCGATACGACGGCCGAAAGAGACCTTGTGTAACGCCTCCCAACTGCTATTCGCCCAAGTCAGGATCAGCGGAACGATAATCAGCGTGGCGAGTGCATTGGAAAAGAAACGCAGCCTGACCAGTTCCCAGAAATCGGCCTGTCTCCAGCCGATTAGCGTAACCAGCGCGACATCCAGAAAAGAGGACAGCAGCGGCGCGAGCAAAACTCCGCAGAGCAGGAAGACGCCTACGTGCCGAAACGAATCGAGTTGCAGCGGTTCCCGCACAAGCCAACGGACACCTGCAGCGGCGATCAATGCCTCGCTGCAGTTGCTCGCGAACCAGCCGAGCACCATTGGCATGGGCACGCCGCTTTGCAGTTCCGCGACGAGATGAGCCGGCAATGCCGCCAGCACGATCAGCCACCAGAAGCGTGCAGGAACGAGCAGCATCGCAGCAAAAAGCAGAGCGTTCGGTGGCCACAGAACTGAGATCGGATGGGGCTCGAAGGTCAGCGCAAAACCGATTCTTGCGCCGGCATAGTAGACAGCCGCAACAATGGCTGCCGCAAATGCAAGACGCGGAACTCGAGCGGCGAGCCGGTCGTGCAGATGCACTTTGCCCGCCGGGGCGAGTTCCGGTATCGGAATTGCAGAACTGTGTCTGCTGTTGTTCATGATGTTTGCCAGGATGAATATGAATCCGCATTTCCTGCGAATCCTGTCGGAACTTGTCCTACAAGCTAAGGACCGTTCGACATCTGGCGCTCCCCACCAGCACCATACCAGCTAACGCCCTACATTTGCATACAGTGTGTATGCAACGGTATTGGTTTTCCAGCGATGGGTTATTGCACTCTTCCGGATCGTGACACGATCGTTCACATAGCGCGATGAATGCCTTCCTTTTTCTGATTCATCCCGCTGATCGAGTCGGGGTCACGCTTGTCTGAATGTTTCTGAAGGGAAATTTTTGTGTCCGCCTGTGCAGGCCCAACCGCAGCTATGACAGCGCCTACCTCCACTAGGCTTTGCATTTCTTGCCAGCCCATTCCTCCCGACTAAGAATCGGGGCAGGGGCCAAACCGGCCTGTTCGCGCTCGATGTTGATTCGCCCGGCGTCTCTGAGGTACTCGTTATATGCATTGACCTCGCGGGAATCCATGGCACGGTCGGTGATGGCCACGGCCGGACTCGTGCATGCAACGACGCTAGTCATCACGCAGAGTATGAAAAACAATCTGGCTGAAAAATTGGTCATACTTCTCTCCTTCCCGCTATGTCGAGAATTGAAACAACAAACAGACACTATTCGTTACCAGCCGCTTCCTTTTTCGCCGCTTCGGCCTTGAACCATTCTTCACGATTCAGAATTGACACGGGTGCCTGACCCGCTTTTTCCAGTTCGATGTTGGATCGCGCCAGGTCATTCCGGTACTTGCCGTAAGCCTCGGCGTCACGACTTCCCTGGACCCGGCTTCTGATAGCTTCCCACGGCGGCGTACACCCTAGGAACGCCGCGGCGACACACATCAAGAGAACTGCCCGGTATGGCAATTGGGTCAGTGCTGCTTTCGGTCGCAGCACAGCACTAACAGTTTCCTGGAAGGATCAAGTGAAACGCTGTGCGTTAGCGCTTGTTTGGTGACAAGGCAATCCCGCAGGTGGTGGGGCTGGCGCCTTGCTTCTGGTGGGAATGTTTCCGCGACCGAATGAATTTCTCTGGAGTCCGCTGCCGGCCATGACGGCCGGCAAGCGGGTGATCAGAGTTGATAGAACAAACTTACCACTGATAAAACACGCTCACTGAAATCATCTCGACCTTGTCCAGTTCGTCGATGTCGATTTGCTCGTACTCGGCGCGCACGCCCGCACCGAGCAAGTTGAATCTGACACCGGCTCCGAACACCGGGGCGGAACCGTCGAAACTGCGCGTTACGCCCACAACTGTTTTGTCGAGGTCGTATTCCATGCCGCCGGCGCGCGCGAACAGCTCGATCGGACCGAGGCCGAGGCCGACGAGCGCGCCATAGTCGAATCCCTTGACGTTGTACTCGGCCCCCGCCGTGTTCGGCTTACCGAGGTCGCGATAACCCCCTTCAGCGGAGAGGCTCACGATCGGCAACAGATCGAAGCGATAGCCGAGGTACGCCTTCCAGGCCACGTCCGATTCGTCGAATGGGACGCCTCCGGGATTGCCCGGGCTATCCTCGATGCCGGCCTCACCAACGCCGGCGCCTAGATAGAGGCCATTGGCGTGAGCTCCCGACAAGGGCAATGCAGCGCAGAATACTGTAGCAAGGATAATGATCGGTTTGAGATAACGCATAAGTCCTCCAGGTTTTCAAAAGATTTCCAGCTTTTGCTCCGGGCATTTGGAAGTCAAAAACGCGATCAGGCTACATCCGCTTGTTACATTTTTAAATGTGCCAATGGGGCTACGTATTCGAATCCGCCAATGGGGCCGCTTGATCGTGACTTGGGAAGCAGCAAGCGTTGAGTTTTCAATATCCTATTGATTCGACGCCTGCGCACGCCGAACCGGAACTGGAAGCCCGGTATCTGCACGCCTTGGACCTACCTGGCGAAATATTGGTTCAAAACCTCGAAGGCCTTGCCAAAGGTGCCGTTTCCGACCGCGTCGATCAGACCCGCCTCATCGCCGTTGGTGACCTCGCACTCGGCGATCCAGATGCCGAAAGTTTTGTTGCCCATGGTAATCGGGTAAAGGGTGAGCTGTGCGACGTAGTCCTTCACCGGTAGTGGCGAAGTGAGGATGCAGTACCTGAAGTAATACTCGGTGTCCGAGAGCGCCAGCAGCCGCTCGCGGATCGTGCCGCCGCCACCGGCGATATCGAAATTGCGCACACAGCCGACCTCGTCGCTCAGCGCGCCGCCTTCGATATGGCTGCGGGAAAACTTCGGATGCCACTGGGGCATATTGTTGAAGTCGCGTACCTTGGCCCAGACCACCTCGATCGGGGCGTCGATCACGGCGCTGGTGCAGATTTTCGTGGCCATGGTGTCTCCCTATTTCTTCGCGAGTTTGCGATTCATAGCGGCAAATCCAACGACGAAGACGTTGTCGCCGATATCCTTCACCTGGACGTGCTCCGGTCCTGAGGTGACGTCGAACTCGGCCCACCACTCGGCAAAGGACTGGTTGCCCACCGTGATCGGGGTCACGCGCATGGTCGCCACGTAGTTTGCCACCGGCATCGGCGACACGAGGATGTTGTAGGTCAGCGTGCGCCCGGAGTCCGACAGCGTCAGTAGCTTCTCGCGCAGCAATCCCCCGTCTTCCTTGAGGGTGAAGCGGCGCACGCAACCAACGCGGTCTCCCGGCAGTCCGCCCTCGATCTCCGATTTCCCGATCGCAGGGTGCCATTTCGGCAGTCCGTTGAAGTCCCGCACCAGCGCCCAGACCTTGTCGGCCGGCGCGTCAATCACCGCGCTTCGATACACGTTCACCATGTCTTCCCCTCTAGCTGAGTTCAACCAGTCCTAGAACTTGATCGCCTTGAATTTCTTTGTCTGGTCGGTGAGCGCGACTTCGGTCGGCAGTCGCTCCATGCTGCTGGCCCCGTAAAAGCCGTGACAATTTTTGGTGCGCTTGAGAATGTAGTCGGCGTCCTGGGGCGAGGCGATCGGGCCACCGTGGCATAGCACGATCACGTCCTTGCGCACTTTCATTGCCGCCGCAGCGATGGCGTCGATCTCCTTCACGCAGGTGTCCAGG